>JAVDCA010000012.1 GCA_030848545.1 Astrobacterium formosum | reverse complement strand
TTCCCAACGTATCCTCATGAGCGCCGGAGCCCCCTCACCCCGGCCCTCTCCCCTCCGGGGAGAGGGAGAAGGTGGCGCTCCTCATGGTTCGCAATGATTCAATACTGGAAGATCATGATCTAATGCCCGAATGGTGGACCTATTCGCTGGCGGACTTCCTGATGTTCTCGCCGCGCACCTACTATCGGCTGACCGAGCTCTACAACAACGACATCTGGCCGGCGCAGCCCGTCGCGATGGCGCTCGGCGTCGCCGTGGTGATCCGCTGGCTGCGGGACGGCCTCGTCCCCGGGGGCGCCATCGCGGTCGTGCTGGCCGCGCTGTGGCTATGGGTGGGCTGGGCTTATTTCCACGTCCGCTACGACGTCATCAATTGGACCGGCAGCTACATCGCCATAGGCTTCGCGGTCGAGGCGGCGCTCATCCTCTGGAGCGGACTCATGCGCGGCCGGCTCGCGCCCGCCGGACATCCGTCGGCGGCGGGACGCGCCGGCGCCGCCATGGCGCTGGCCGCCATCGTGCTCTATCCCGCGCTGGCGCCGCTCCTTGGGCGACCATGGGCGCAGGCCGAGGTGTTCGGCGTCATGCCGGATCCGACCGTCGTCGCCACGCTGGGACTGCTGGCCGCCGCCCGCCGCCCGCCCTGGGTGTTGTTCGTCATTCCGCTGGCCTGGTGCGCCTATGGGGGCGCGACCCTGTGGACCATGGGGTCGCCGGAGGCGCTCGTCACGCCGATGGCGGCCGTCGTCGCCCTGGCGCTGGCGGCGTGGAACACGCGCCGCCGCCTCAATACGGATCGCTCGCCTCGATGATCTCCTGGCCCATCAGGACGCACGAGCCTTTGATCTGGGCATAGAGGAAGCGCAAGCGATAATCGGCCTTGTAGATGTGGGCGCGCAGTTCGAGGACGTCGAAGCGACCGTTGCCCTTGAGGGCTTTGATGGGCGGCAGGACCTTGACGGTCGGGTCGACGGCCGCGCCCTTGGCGAGCTCGGCGTCGTCCACGTGCAGCCTGATGAGCGCCGGTGCTTTGGCGGCCGCGTCGGCGGCGCACGGGTGGGGTGCCTGCGCCTGTCCGCCGCCGGCGGACAGGATAAGCAGGGCGCACGAAAGCCCGAGGGTGTGCCGCGTCGTCATTTGCGGATCAGCGTGCCGGCGCCGTGGTCGGTCAGGAGTTCGAGCAGCACCGCGTGGTCGACCTTGCCGTCCAGGATGACGACGCCTTCGACGCCGGCATCGAGCGCGTAGATGCAGGTTTCGACCTTGGGGATCATGCCGCCCGAGATGGTGCCATCGGCGATCAGTTCGCGCACCTGGTCGACGCTGAGCTGGTTGATCAGCTTGCCCGATTTGTCGAGCACGCCCGGGACGTCGGTGAGGAGCAGCAGGCGCTTCGCTTTCAGCGCGCCCGCGATGGCGCCCGCGAAAGTGTCGGCATTGACGTTGTAGGTGCCGCCCTCCGCCGAGGTGGCGACCGGGGCGAGCACGGGAATCAGTTCTCGGCCGAGGATCTCGTCGAGCACCGTGGTGTCGACCTGGTCGGGCTCGCCCACGAAGCCGAGATCGACGATCTTCTCGATGTGGGAGCTGGGATCCACCATGGTGCGGGTGACCTTCTTGGCCTTCACCATGTTGCCGTCCTTGCCGCACAGGCCGACCGCCTTGCCGCCGGCCTCGTTGATGAAGCCGACGATCTGCTTGTTGATGGAGCCGGCGAGCACCATCTCGACCACCTCGATGGTGGCGGCGTCGGTGACGCGCAGGCCGGCCGCGAATTCCGACTTGATGCCGAGCCGCTTGAGCATGTCGCCGATCTGTGGACCGCCGCCGTGCACCACCACGGGATTGATGGCGGTCTGTTCGAGCAGGACGATGTCGCGGGCGAAGCTCCTGGCCTTGTCCTCGTCTCCCATGGCGTGGCCGCCGTACTTCACCACCACGATCTCCTCGTCGTAGCGCTGCATGTGCGGCAGCGCCTCCGACAGCACCCGGGCGATATCGTACGGCGACGGAGACGCGGTCATGGCCAGTCCTCTGCGGGTCCCAGAAAAGGTCGGCGCCGTTTTAGTGCGCCTGCGGCCGGAAGGAAATCGCTGATTGCGAGGACACCCGGCAATCCGATGCCGACATTGCGGCCGAGCCGTCTGGGTGCGAACCGCCTGGGTGAACGCGACCGCGCTCTCGGCCTGCGCCTCAGCGCGCCGGCGTCCCGGCCCTTGTCACACGCTGGTTACGAATGCGCGGCGATCAGGGCCGAGCCCATGCTGACCACGCGGTCACACAGGCCGGTGGGGCCCATGCTCTGCGCGCACACGCGCGCGCCCTCGACCAGCAGCATCAGCTCGTCGGCCAGTGTCGCCGGCTGCGACAGCCCCGCCTCGCCGCACAGGCGCTCCAGACGGGCGCGTGCCGACGTCTTGAAGGTTTCGACGACTTGGCGGGCCGGATGGTCCTTGTCGGGCAGTTCGATGGCGGCATTGATCAGGGCGCAGCCACGGTCCCGGGGGTCGCGCATGCGCTTCGCCACCATTTCCAGCCAGGCGAGCAATTGCGCCCGCGGATCGTTCGGATGGCTGGCGGCGAGCCCGCCCCAGATCGCGTCCACCTCCTGCCCGAATTCGCGCAGACATTCGGCCACCAGCTCGTCCTTGGACGCAAAGTGCCGGTAAAGCGTCATCTTGTTGGTGCCGGCCGCTTCCGCGACAGCTTCCACACCGACGGCGCGGATGCCGTGGCGGTAAAAAAGCTCGCGGGCCGCAGCCACGATGCGCTGGCGCGGCGGCAGGGCCGGATCGCCGGCGTGGCTGCCATCAAGAGGTTGCTTTGGATGAATTGTAATCACGAGACTCTTGACAGGGGTGTTACCGGTCAGTACCAATGCAGCGTGTGACCGGTCAGTAACACGGTTTCCGGCCGATGTCACCAGGATTTGTGGTCCTACACCACTGATTTTCAAGGGAAAGGCGGTGTGCCGCCAAGGCGGCAGACAGGCACGAAGGTTCAGACGCATTCGAACGTAAGTATGACCATGCCAAACAGACAGGAGCCCAGCATGAGACGATGCTATCGCGACCCAACCATCGCCGAAGTGCTGGCGGATCCGTTGATCCGGATGGTCATGAAGGCAGACGGCGTCGACGCCGCCGAGTTGGGCGCCGTGCTCACGCGCACGGCCGCCGAGCTCGCCCGCCGCCCAGCCCGCGTTGCCGACCGGCACGCCTGCTGCGGCTGAGATCAACCGATGAACCCGCGATGCGGTCACCTCCGTGCCGCTGCATTCGGGTCAGCGTGGCGGTCACGACGTCTCCACTTGACGTGACGTGGCCGTCACGTCGCGCGCCGGACGGGCTATCCGATGCCCCTCTCGTACCCGTCCGGCGCGCACTTCAATCTCGTGAAAAACTCAACCTGCCCGCGGCGTGCCGAACAGGCCCGCGGCCGCGATGGCGATCCACGCCAGGATCAGGATGGTGCCGCCGGTCGGGGCCGCGAGTGGAAACAGGCGCTGGCCTGCGAAGACCCGCAGCGTGATGTCGCCGGCAAACAGCGCCGCACCGATGACGAAAGCCGCGAGCGCCGCGACGGCGAGCGGACGCATCAACACGCCCTGCCCCATGAGCGCGACGCCGGCCAGCAACGCGGCAGCGTGAAACAGGAGGATCTGTCCGGCGCTGTCGAGGCCTGCGCCCGACAAGGCATGGGCGGAGGCCGCCAGGAGAACGACGCCGCCGGCACCCATCAGCCCGGCGAGCGTGATGAAGATCGTCGCAATCATCGTGGCAAGCTTTCGTATGCGTGTGCCGAAAAGGCCGCGGAGGGCATGCCCCCTCATAGCGCGGCCCGCCTTGCCCATCCAGGGAACATTGCGGTCTCCCGCTCCGCGTCGAGAACAGCGCGGGCGGGATGCATGCGACGATGATGTCATACGGGATCGGGCAGATCAGTTCAGCTCATGCCTCGGCGCCTGCTCCGATCATTAATCCCTCGAATCCAGTGCCAAAGGCCCAGATCGTCCGTCTCACCGCCACCCCACTGATCATTCTGTTCGCCGGGGTTCTCTCGGCCCGCCTGCGTTACGCTCGCATGTGTCGGATAGATTTCGGCCCCGACCGTCACAGGGCACTCGCCACGTCCGTTTTCGAAAAATCATCACCGACGAACAGCAAGGGACAGTCATGCGCTTTCGCGAGGTCGTAGGCGAAGCAGTCGCATAGGTTCAAGCCCGCCGGATGCATGCCTTTTCCCCACAACTCATAGGCACGAGCGACCCGTCGCGCAGCCGCCTCCGTCACCACGATCACCTCGACGCCGAGCCCTTCGATGAGTTCCGCCAGTTCATCACCGACGTTGCGGCGAGCCGCGACGATCAAGGCTTCGGCCATGGTCGCCGCCGAAAGCAGCACGTGGGTTTCCTCGGCCAAGATTTTTCGACAGAGTGGCGCCCTCGCTTCGTCGAGCACGATCGCCATGAGGGCCGAGGTGTCGACGGCGATCACCGCGGCAGGCCATCTTCGTCGTAGAGGAAATCCTGGCTCCGCGCGGCATCAGGCCCCGGCGTGGCTTTCGCGGCGCCGGCGGCGCTGATGGCCTCCAGAAATACCCGCCGAGCTTCGGCCTTCATCAACTCTTTCCTGATCGCGACCAGACGGACTGCAGGCTGGCCATGGCGCGTCAGAATGACTTCGTCGCCGGCTTCGGCGCGCCGGACAAGCTCAGTCAACCGGCCTTCGGCCTCGGCGACGGACACTTTCATGGCGCACCTGTTCCGGACGATCGATGATCCCTATGCCTATACCACGGCGATGGAATCGCGGCTAGTCGAAGGAGCGGCGCTGCCGCCTGCGGCTCCTCTCAAGCGCCCTTCTCGGCCAGGAGCCGTGCCACTGCGGCGCGCAAGTCGGCGATGCCGGCGCCGTCGCGTGACGACGTCGCGATCACCTGCGGATAGGCGGCGGAGTGCTTTCGCAAGCCATCCTGGGTCGCCGCGATCACGCCCGCAAGCGTGCCCACCTTCACCTGATCGGCCTTGGTGAGTACGACCTGATAGCTGATCGCCGCCTCGTCGAGGGACTTGAAGACCGTGTGGTCGACATCCTTGAGGCCGTGGCGGGCATCGACGAGCACATAGACGCGGGCGAGACTGGCGCGGCCACGCAGATAGGCGTGGATCAGGTCGGTCCAGGACGCGATCTTGGATTTCGCCGCCGCCGCGTAGCCGTATCCCGGCATGTCGACCAGGGTCAGCCGTCCGCCGGCGGAGAAGAAGACCAATTCCTGGGTGCGGCCGGGCGTATTGGAGGTGCGTGCCAAGCCGTTGCGGCCGGTGAGCGCGTTGATCAGGCTCGACTTGCCCACATTGGAACGGCCCGCGAAGGCGATCTCCACACCCGCCATGGCGGGCAGCGAGGCGACCGAGCCGCTCGCATGGGTGAACTGCCAGTCGACCGCGAACAGGCGGCGGCCGGCCTCGGTGTCGTCGGCATTGCCGCTACTCCCTCCCCCGCTTGCGGGGGAGGGCCGGGGTGGGGGCCTTTGTTTCTCGGTGCTCATGGCCTCACTCCCGCGACATTGGACTGACGCCACGTGACCCCACCCAGCGCCTTCGGCGCCACCCTCCCCTTTCAGGGGAGGGATGTTCGGCATTCGTCATACCGAGATGCAAGCGGGTGTCGCGCCACGAAGGACGACGGATCAGCGCCTCAACTGGACGGCTTCTTCTTGCCGAACATGCCCCGGATGTTGTCGAACAGTTCGATCTTGGCGCCGTGCTTCTTCATGATGATCGACTGCTGGATCACCGACAGGGTGTTGTTCCACGCCCAGTAGATCACCAGACCGGCCGAGAAGCTCGCCAGCATGAAGGTGAAGACGATCGGCATCCAGTCGAAGATCATCTTCTGGGTCGGATCGGGCGGGGCCGGATTGAGCTTCATCTGCACCCACATGGTGATGCCCATGATCAAGGGCCACACGCCCATGTGCAGGAACTGGCCGACCACCGGCAGTACCGTCGGATCGTAGGGAATGAGCCCGAACAGGGTGAAGATGTTGGTCGGATCGGGCGCGGAGAGGTCGCGGATCCAGCCGAAGAAGGGCGCGTGCCGCATCTCGATGGTGACGAACAAGACCTTGTAGAGCGCGAAGAACACCGGGATCTGCACCAGGATCGGCAGGCAGCCGGCGACCGGATTGATCTTCTCGCGCTTGTAGAGCTCCATGAGCTCCTGCTGCTGCTTGACCTTGTCGTCCGGATAGCGCTCGCGCAGCGCCACCATCTGCGGCTGCACCGCCTTCATCTTCGCCATCGAGGCGTAGGACTTGTTGGCGAGCGGGAAAAAGACGGCCTTGATGATGACGGTGACGAGCAGGATGGCGATGCCGAAATTGCCGGTCAGCCGGAAGATCCAGTCCATCAGCGTGAACAGCGGCTTGGTGATGAAGTAGAACCAGCCCCAGTCGATCAGCAGGTCGAAGTGGTTGACGTCGAGCTGCTTGTTGTAGCCGTCGACCACCGAGACTTCCTTGGCGCCGGCGAACAGGCGGCCGTCGATCGAACCGGTCGCGCCGGGCGCGATCGTGATGGCGTCGCGCAGGTAGTCGGTCTGGTAGGAGTGCTGCTGGCCGGCGACGGTGGCGGAAAAATTCGCCTGCAGCTTGGCCTTGGGGTCCGGCAGGAGCGTCGCCGCCCAGTACTTGTCGGTGATGCCGAACCAGGCATTGGTGACGTCGAAGGTGATGGTCTTCTTATCTTCGAGGTTCTTGTAGGTGACTTCCTGCAGACCCTTGTCGCCCAGATAGCCGACCGCGCCTTCGTGCAGGATGTAGTAGCCCAGGGTCGCCGGCGTGCCGTGGCGCGAGATCAGCGCGTAAGGGTGCAGCACCACCGGTGCCGGGCCCTTGTTGACCACTTCATCCTTCAGGGTGAACAGATATCGCTCGTCGACCGCGATGGTGCGGCGGAATTCGAGGCCCTCGCCGTTGTCGAAGGTGAGGACCAAGGGCCTCTCCGGCGTCAGCGAGCCGGTGCCCTGCTGCCGCCACAGCGTCTCGGCATTGGGCAGTTTCAGGCCCGAATTGGCCGGACCGACCCAGCCGAATTCGGCATAGAACGGGTGTGGGCTTCCCGACGGCGACAAGAGCACGATCGCCGGCGACGTGGGGTCGACCGTCTCGTGGAAACGGGAAAGGGCGACGTCGTCGATGCGGCCGCCCTTGAGCGCGATCGAGCCCTTGAGGCGCGGCGTGTCGATCGCCACGCGCGGGCTCTGCTTGAGCGCCGCCTCGCGGCTGACCTGTTGCGCCGCAGTGGTGATCCCCGCCTGGCCGGGCAACTGCGGCGCGGCGGTGGTCGTCGAGGGCTGTGCCGGAGTCGGCACGGTCGAGGACGGCGATTGCGGATTGGCCGGCTGGCCAGGCACTTGCTGGCCAGGCACCTGCTGGCTCTGCGCCTGACGCTGCGCCTCCTGCTGCTTCTGCATCTGCGGCGAGCCGAAAAAGATCTGCCAGCCGATCAGCACGAGCGCCGACAGCACGATCGCAAGAATGGTGTTCTTCTGGTCGGTCATGTTGGACTCTGATGACGTCGCGCCGGCCGCTCACCGCGCCGCGCATTCATGCGAACGAGTGCACCGGCGAAATCTTCGGTCAGCCGGGCGAACGGTATCTGGAGTGCGCCGCGACGGCCGATGAGCACATAGTCGTTGCCGGCGAGCAGGCATTCCGCGTCCGATAGCCGCACGACCTCCCGCAACCGGCGCCGGACCCGGTTGCGCTCGACCGCGTTGCCCACTTTCTTCGAGACCGTGAACCCGACCCTCGGCGGTCCCGTGTCGCCGCGTGTGCGGCCCTGCAAAACGAACGCGGCGGCCGTGACCTTCGAACCGGCCGCGGCCGCCAAAAAGTCCACCCGTTTGCGCAGCCGCTCCGCGGCGGCTCGCCGGGAGGTCGTCACGGCGCCGGTCAGGCGCTCAGCCGCTTGCGGCCACGCGCGCGCCGGGCATTGAGGACCTTGCGGCCCCCCGTGGTCTCCATGCGCGCGCGGAAGCCGTGGCGGCGCTTGCGCACGAGTTTGCTCGGTTGATAGGTCCGCTTCACCGGTTTTCTCCGCTCGTGGCAGCGCCATTCCGGTCGACCGCCATGGCGTCGCGATCCCTATTCGGTCCGCAGGACGCGTGCAATTTCGGGATCGGCGCCGCAAAAAGTCCCGCGGCTTATAAGGGAGGCCCTTCCTCACGTCAATGCGACCGAGCGCGATGCCGAAAGGAGGCGATCCGCCGAAATTTCATATGGCGCCGCAAGCATTTCCAGTCACGTGACGTCAAATGCCGGTGAACGGGCCCCATCCTTCGACACACTGGGATATAGAGAAGCGGGCCGCCACAACCGCGACGGCGCCGAGAACTTGGCGAGATCCTTGGCGAGATCTTTTGCCAGCGAGAGTTTTTTGCAAACGAGAGCTTCTTGGAAACACGATGGTGGAAGCCGGCCGCGACGCACCTGCCCCGTCGGCTTCGCCCGTGCGCGGGCGTTGGCGCCGGCTCGCCCCCCTCGTCATCCTTGCGGCCGCGGCACTCGTCGTCGTCGGCATGGGCTGGCACCGGCAACTGTCGCTCGAAGCGCTGGTGCGCCACCGCGCCGAGGTGGAGGGCTTCGTGGCCACCCACCCGGCCACCGCCCTGATGGTGTTCGCCGCCACCTATGTGATGGCCGTGGCGCTGTCGCTGCCGGGCGCCGTATTCCTGACCATTACGGGCGGCCTGCTGTTCGGAACCCTCTTGGGCGGCCTGACCGCGATCGTCGCAGCGACGCTTGGCGCCACCCTCGTGTTCCTGGTCGCCCGCAGCGCCGTCGGCGCCTTGTTGGCCCGCCGCGCCGGAGCGGTGGCGGCGCGCCTCGCGGACGGATTTCGCCGCGACGCCTTCCACTACCTCCTGTTTCTGCGACTGGTGCCGGTATTTCCGTTCTGGATCGTCAACCTGGTGGCGGCCGTGTGCGGAGTACGCTTGAAACCGTTCGTCGCCGCGACCGCGCTCGGCATCATTCCGGGCACGCTGGCCTTCGCGTTCCTGGGCGCCGAGCTCGACAGCGCCGTCGCGGTCAAGATGGCGGAGCTGCGCGCCTGCATCGCCGCCGGGCGCGACCATTGTCCGCTGGAACTCGGCGTCGGCGATCTCCTGACCACCGAACTCATGGCCGCCTTCGTGGTGCTCGGAATCGTGTCGCTCATTCCGGTCCTCGTCCGTCGCCTCAAGCTGATGCCCGAACAGCATTCGGCGTGAGGTCCATCCATCGCCCACGTGACCGCCACCATGCCTGAACTTCTGCGTCCGGACATCTGCGTCATCGGTGCGGGCTCGGGCGGCCTGTCGGTCGCGGCCGCGGCTGCCGCCTTTGGGGTGCCGGTGGTGGTGGTCGAGAAAGGCGCCATGGGGGGCGAGTGCCTGAACACGGGCTGCGTGCCGTCCAAGGCGCTGCTGGCCGCCGCCGGACACGCGGCCGCTGCCCGCACGGCCGCGCGCTTCGGCATCGGCGACGGCGCGCCGACGATCGACTTCGCCAAGGTGCGGGCACATGTGCGCGCCGTCATCGCGGCGATCGCGCCCAACGATTCGATCGCCCGCTTCACCGGCCTGGGCGTCAAAGTCATCGCCGGCACGGCGCGGTTCGCCGGTCCCGACACCGTCGCGGTCGGCGGGCGCTTCATCGTCAAGGCGCGACGCTTCGTCATCGCGACCGGGTCGCGGCCGGCGGTGCCGGCGATCCCGGGCCTCGCCGACGTGCCCTTTCTCACCAACGAGACGATATTCGATCTCGACGAATGCCCGCGCCACCTCGCCGTCATCGGCGCCGGTCCCGTCGGCCTCGAACTCGCGCAGGCATTCCGCCGCCTGGGCGCCGCCGTCACGGTGATCGAACAGGCGGCGCCGCTCGCCAAGGACGATCCCGAATGCGCCGCCGTCGTCCTCGCCGCGCTCGCCCGCGAAGGGGTCGACCTGCGCTTCGGGCAGGCCGTGACCTCGGTCAGCGCCACGGCGGACTCTATCCGCCTGACGATCGGCGATGGGGAGGGCGCGGCCTCGATCCTGGCCAGCCATGTCCTGGTGGCGGCAGGCCGAAGGGCGCAGTTCGCCGATCTCGATCTCGAGCGCGCCGGCGTGCGCCACGGACCCGAGGGCATCGTGGTGGACCGCGGCCTGCGCACCTCCAACAGGCGCGTCTACGCCATCGGCGACGTCATCGGGGGCGCCCGTTTCACCCATGCGGCCAACCACCAGGCCGGGCTCGTCATCCGCAACGCCCTGTTCCGCCTGCCGGTGCGGTATGACCCGGACGCCGTTCCCTGGGCCACCTACACGGACCCGGAACTCGCCCAAGCGGGCCTGACCGAGGCCGAGGCGCGCCGGCGCGGACACCGCATCAAGGTGCTGCGCTGGCCCTACCATGACAACGACCGGGCCCAGGCGGAGGGCGAAACCTCCGGCCATATCAAGGTCATCACCACCCGGCACGGCCGCATTCTCGGCGCCACCATCGTGGGCGCGAGAGCCGGCGAACTGATCGCCCTGTGGGGGCTCGCGGTTTCGCGGCGCCTGCCCATCCGGGCCGTCGCCGGTCTCGTGTTTGCCTATCCGACCTTGGGAGAAATCGGCCGGCGGGCGGCCATCTCCTCCTTTTTGCCGGGTTTGACCCATCCCTTGGTGCGGCGCATCATCACTTGGATGCGCCGCCTGGGATAAACACGGATGACGACGCCGCAGGAGAGTTGGGACAGGTCGGGCCGGCCCTCGGCGGGTATGCCGCTGCCGACGCGACCGTCGCTCGGGCTGTCCGGCAAGCTTCTGATCCTCACCCTCGTGTTCGTGATGGTGGCGGAAGTTCTGATCTACGTGCCCTCGATCGCCAATTTCCGCATCACCTGGCTGCGCGACCGCCTCGCCGCCGCCCATACGGCGGCGCTGGTGCTCGACGCCGCCCCGAGCGGCATGGTGCCCGAAAGCCTCGCCCGCCAGATCCTCGACAGCGTCGGGGCGCGCGCCGTCGCCATGAAGACCGGCCAGCAGCGCCGCCTGCTCGCCACCACCGAACTGCCCGCCGAGATCCACCACGAGGTCGACGTGCGCTCGGTCGAGGCCTACGACGCCATCGTGGATGCCTTCGTGTCCTTGTTCCTCGCCCGCGACACCGACATCATCCGCGCCGTCGGCCCGGCCCCCATGGGCGGCGACTTCGTCGAGATCGTGCTCGACGAAGGCCCGCTGCGCGCCGCCATGTGGCGCTATTCGCGCAACATCCTGCTCCTGTCGCTCGCCATTTCGGCCTTCAGCGCCGCCCTCGTCTATCTCGCTTTGCACTACCAGTTCGTGCGGCCGATGCGGCGCCTGATCGCCAACATGGCCGAGTTCCGCGCCGATCCGGAAGACCGCGCCCGCACCATCGTGCCGACCGGCCGCGATGACGAGATCGGCGTCGCCGAGGTCGAACTCGCGCGCATGCAGCACGAGCTCGCCGCCATGCTGCAGCAGAAGAGCCGGCTCGCCAGCCTTGGTCTCGCGGTCTCCAAGATCAATCACGACCTGCGCAACCTGCTCGCCTCGGCGCAGCTCATCTCCGATCGCCTGGCGCAGCTCGCCGATCCGAGCGTGCAGCGTTTCGCCCCAAAACTCCTGCGCACGCTGGAGCGGGCGATCGCCTTCTGCCAGTCGACCCTGTCCTACGGGCGCGCCCAGGAGCCGCCGCCGGACCGCCACATGGTGGCGCTCGAACCGCTGGTCGAGGAGGTGCGCGAGACCTTGGGCCTCGCCGACGACGAGACGGCGATCGGCTGGATCGTCTCGATCGATCGCGGCCTTCAAGTCGATGCCGACCGCGAACAGCTCCTGCGTGCGCTGCTCAATCTCACCCGCAATGCCCGGCAGGCCCTGGAAACGCGGGCGCCGAACGATCCCGGCCGCGACCAGATCCGCGTCACCGGCCGCCGCGAAGGCGCCGTGGCGGTGATCGAGGTATCGGATACCGGGCCCGGCCTGTCCGACAAGGCGCGCGCGCACCTGTTCGAGGCTTTCCAGGGCTCGACCCGCACCGGCGGGGCGGGCCTCGGCCTCGTCATCGCGGCCGAACTGGTCAAGGCCCATGGGGGCGACATCCGCCTGATCGACGGCACCATCGGGGCCACGTTCCGGATCACCATCCCGGACCGCGCCGTCGCCCTCGACAAGCATCGCGCCGAGCGGGCTCGGGCCTGACGTACCACCCGCGTATACCGGCGGGCCGGCGCATCGCCGGCGGGATCCGGCTGATCGCGGCCTGGGACCCATGCGGCGGCGGCCGAACCGGCTCAGCGCAGCCCCATCGCTTGCCGAAAGCCTTGCCAAGCCCGAAGCAAGCCGTTAGCTATGCCCCCGTCCGCCGGCCAGCCACAAGCTGCCGCTGCGCGATGCGCCCGTAGCTCAGCTGGATAGAGCACCAGACTACGAATCTGGGGGTCAGGAGTTCGAATCTCTTCGGGCGCGCCATTTCAATTGCAAAATCAAACACTTAAAAACGCGTCTGGTGCCGCCTCATTTGCGATTTCGTCAGGGGTATGGGTTGGGGTATTGCAAAATACCCGCTGGGTGCGCTCGTCGCGACTTCGTCTCCCCTGTGCGGCTTTCAACCTGCAACGTCTGTCACCTCGCCGGTGCCCGTCAATAGGCGACCGTAGGCCGATCTCACAGGACAGTCGTCGCTAGACGCGCAGGCGCACGCGAAGCTGCTGATGAACGTTGATCTGCGCTTCGTGCTCTAGCTCCACCGCGACAGCAAACCGCTGGTGCGTGATATCCTCGCCCGCCCAGCGGCGTTCGGCAAAGACAGCCAAAAAATAGTCGTCGCCGTACCGATCAATGTTCCTTGCCATCTTGAACGTCGATTTCTGCAACGTGCTAGTCGCCCGCAAATCGCGCGACGGCTGCAATTCGCACTTGCTGCTAGCAGCTAGCTTTTCGAACGGGGCCTCATCCTTTGCCCGGCGCCGAAAATGCTCAAAGATCGCCTCCGGCTTCATGCCTCTGATTAGGTGATAATTGAGGCGCAGCCCTAAGTACTCAAATCGGGTGTGACGGACGGGTGGGTCGAAGGCTAGGCTGACCCGGATGTAGCGTTCTCCCTTTGTGGTCTGGAATTCTTTTGGGAGCGGCACGCGATAAAGGGCGAATTGATCCGTCGCTAGTTCTTGCCTATCCGCGATCAACACCACGCGACGCTCTTCGGAATCCAAGACCCTTGCGATATCCGGAACACCGTAGCCTAGGCAGGCTCGTTGTGCGTCCCCTCCGAGGCGTTGCAAACATTCCAAGGCTTCTGTTGGCGGGCTTGCTGAAAGGCCGAGCAGTGCCCTAATCATATTTGCAGAGGCTTGCGGCATAGCGCGAATGAGCAGCGCCGCCTTATACGCGATGCGCGGCGCTGCCATCGAAGTGCCCGTTGAGGATGTAAGCAGGCCTTGGATATAGTCTGGCCGCAGCGTCAGCATGCCGGCGCTGGCATAATGGTCGCCAGTCACAATTCGTTGGGTCATGCCATCGAACAGCACATTCCCCCCGTAATCGATCAGCTCCGGTTTAATTGAGTCATTAACACCGGGTCCGGACCGCGTGACCGGTGTAGGCATGTTCAGAGAGGCAATTGTCCGCAATTCGGCGCCTGCAGATGATCCGTCGGGCAAGCCATTGGCGTGCGCAACACTGCCAACAGTGAGCGCAATCGCAGCGGTGGCGGGATCAACAATGCGATTTTCCGAGGATACAAGATAGGCGGGATAGGTCTGCGTGATCTGTTCCGCTTGCGGACCCCAAGGGGCTCGGTGACCATTAGCTGAATTCCCAGCCGAAACAATTATGACGACGTCAAGTTCACGGGCGAGCGTATCGAGAACGGCAGCCCAGGGTGATACGCGTCCTCCGTCATAGGGAATGCGGAGCTTATCCCCGAGTGAAATATTGATTACGCGACATCCTCGTTCGTGAAGAACGCGGATCGCGGCTTCCATCTGTTCAGGAATGGTGGCGGCATCATCAAACTGCCCCTGGTCGCTAACGACTTTAACCGAGATGATGCGGACTGGACTCTCGAACGTCCCGCGACTGACGCATTCCCGCACATCTCCGAATGCGGCAATTCCTGCAACTTTCGTTCCGTGCCCCCAGATATCCGCCGTGCCGAGGGTAGCAGGAACGCCAATCGATTCGACAAGCGAGGGAGCCAAAAACGGGTGATCGGTGCTGCCGCTGTCGATGATCCCTATCAGGGGCGCATCCCATGCCGGCGCTGGCGCAGGCATATCATCCAACGTGATGAATGGCGGATCACGCTCCCCCAAATCAGGCACCGGCGGCAGATCAACGCGCGCCACGACAGGCAGAGCAAGCGCGTCTCGTAACAACGCCCCGCGCATACGGGCGCGCAAGATGATCAGCCCGGCCGTGCCGACGTAGCGAGAGAGGATTTCACCACCGGCCGCTCCGATATAAGCCACAACATTCTGCACACGCACTTGCCGGTCGAGATGCGTTGGCGCATCCCATAACTCGATATCAACGGTAAAATTTGCGCGAGGCTCAAAGTCGGAGACCGCCACCTTCCCCTCGGCACGCATTCGGAAACCGATTCGGTCTGGCGGAGTAATGCTTCCCACGTCGTCGATAGCCGCGAATAGATGATTATAGGCTGGTCTTTTCGCATCTACCTGCGTGCCCTTTTGGTACTCCGCGAGGCGTTGTCGAAACGATTTGAGTTCCGTGTCGTCGCTGAACAGCACAAGGATTCCGTTGGGCTCTTGCGCCAGAATCTTGAAGCCCGCCGTCCGCCAGGCATCCTCTTGCACAGAGGAAGAGAGGTTCACCTTGAGGATGAGTTCAGGATCAATGCCTTCGATCTTCGGCAGTGACATTTGCTCGCTGGTCGCTGCATCAATCTTCGCAGTGATCGACGCGGCGTGGCTCTTAACATCGTCCCGTGCCGGACGAGCCGGGGGTGGCGGGGGCTTCCGGCGGTCCAAGGTCTTGTCGAGGCGTTCGAGCAAAAGATGGGGGAGTTTTGCCATGGGCCTTATCAGGCATTTCGACGGGATGAGAGGCCCTTGCGGCGGGTTTCCTGACGGAGCGCTGCCGCGAATTCAGTCTCACTTACCGATTTCCGCTTTTTTAGCACAGCCTTTTTGATTGCATCGATACAGATTCGCTCAATATCTGCATATGACATCCCGACCAATTTGCTTACGGGCGTCGCGAGATCGAAATGCGCAGGAAAATTCGCAAATTGGCGCGAAAGCAAGAGCGTGATCTCGCGTTCTGTAGGCGGGTCGAATGAGAGGATATCGTCAAAGCGCCGCCAGAGCGCTTCGTCCAGGAATTGAGGCAAGTTCGTTGCGGCGATTACGAGGCCAGGGCCTTTGAAGCGCTCGATCATAAGCAGCAGACTGTTGACGACCCTGCGTAATTCGTTGTGTTCAGCGGCATCGGCCCGGGTCCGTGCAAGCGCGTCAAATTCATCCAGAAAAAGGACGCACGGCCTCCGGGCCACGAACTCGAACAGCCGCCGCAGGTTGCTAGCGGTTTCGCCAAGAAAGGACGAGATGATCACGTCGATTCGTGCGCTATAGAGTGGCAAGTTCAGTTCGCGCGCAAGGACCTCAGCGCACAGCGTCTTGCCGCACCCCGGCGGGCCCGAAAACAACAATCGCGTCGATATTGGCAAGCGATGACGGCGCAATTCCTCGCTACGGTGCCGTTCTTCAATGATGTCATCGATCAAGATCCGTGTGTCGGAATTGAGCACAATATCGTTGAGGCCTCGGCTGACAGTGATCTCGTCGACCAAATCGGTTGCCGGATCGATTTGGCTTGCAAGAGCAGTAAGGCTCGGCTGCCCTGAGGCTTGGTAATCAGGCCGCACGTTGGCGTCGAGAATCTTCCGCAAAGAGTCTGCGAACGGCTGCTTTCCCTGAGTCGCAGCGTCATCAATGATGCGAAGCGTCGCCGCTCGGAACTCCTGGCTCCGTCCAAAGCTCGCTACGAGCTTTTTGATATGATCCGCTTTGGCCATTCGTGCTTCCGAAGGTGATATGATCCGCATCCGAATCGTACTCTGATTTGGAGAACACTGGGAGGCGAAAGAACCACCTACCTATAAATTTCCCCAAAGGGTTGCATTTGCGGAACAATTTGTCGCGGCGCTGGAGGCGATTGGGGTGCGCCTCCAGGGATTGGTTTCACAACCACCTGACAGGGCAGAGCTTGCGATAGCGGCAGTCGTAATTCTCAACGGACATATCGAGCCCAGCCCGACGACACGCATCATTCACCGCGTCCGTTTCCATGCGGATGGCACTCAGCTTGCCAATGACATCCGCCAAGCTCGCCGCCGTCGTTTCGTATTCGGTCAGCGGTCGCGCCGCGTCGGCTTCGTTGGCGCGCTTGGCAGCTTGCGCACGGGCAAGCAACGCTGCGTCCGCTTCGACCTTCTGCGCCGCGGTGTGCGCCGCCTAAAGCCTTCCGATGCGCGCTTCGAGCCTCGCGACGGCGCGGGCGGCTTCGGCGTGACCGACTTCGGCCTTCGCGTGCTCCGCATTGGTCATCGCGGCGATGTTCGCCAGCATGGCGGCCGATGCGGCGACGCGCGCGCTGGCCTGTTCGATGTCGGCGCGGCTCTTATCGAGTTCGCGCGCGATGTCGGCAGCACCGGGCCGGCTCTTGCTGCCGAGACCTCCAACACCTGAACTCGCGGCCAAATCCCCATAGGGCCCGCGGCACTGCCGTACTCCATCTCACGCGATTTCGTGCCTTGTGCAGGTTTTCGGTCGCCGGCCGCCTCAGCGCGTGGCGACGCCATCTCGCCAGCAACCGAAAACCTGCGCAGAAGCGGACATGCCGGTGTGAGCCGGTAACGCCCGCCGACCGAAAAAGCCGGCCCTCTTCTGGATATTGCCCTCCGATAGTCACACCTCACTTGCCCTGATAAAGATACGCTTCCAGGCCCCGTGCTTCGCGAAGTCGTTCGTTGACGGACGACTTCGTCATGATCTATTTCTTCGAACGAACTTATCCAATAAATCTGTTTGTTCAATCAATCTGGCCATGCGATTAGTTCGGCTCCCTCGATCGGAGTCCCCGAATGACCTCACCGCCCGAGCCGCGGTTCGATGCAGTTGTGGCTGATCGCGCATCGCTTTCCGCGTTGCTCAGGCAGTTGGCGCGGCGTTCCTACGGCATATTTCCTGGGTTGCTGCTGACGACCGCGATCGCCGGCAGCGCCTTCGCACTACGGCACGTTCCCGGCATCGCGATTTTCAGCCCGATGATCATTTCCATCATGCTCGGCATTGCGTTTCACAACATCGTCGGCACTCCGGCGATCACCCAGAAGGGCATCGCGTTCAGCCTGCGCAGACTGTTGCGGTTCGCGATCATCCTGCTCGGCCTGCAGTTGACGGTTGCGCAGATCATGGCAGTCGGCGCCAGCGGCGTCGTGGTGATCGTGACGACGCTGGTTGCGACCTTTGCCTTCACGACCTGGGCCGGCCGGTTGATGGGCGTCGACCACAAGCTGACCCAGTTGATCGCCGCCGGCACCTCGATCTGCGGCGCGTCGGCCGTCGTCGCCGCCAATACCGCGACCCATGCCGGTGAGGAGGACGTGGCATATGCCGTCGCCTGCGTCACCGTGTTCGGGACGATCGCGATGTTCGTCTATCCGCTGCTTCCGGAGCTCCTGCACCTCGATCCGCACGCCTTCGGGCTGTGGACCGGCTCCTCGATTCACGAAATCGCGCAAGTCGTCGCCGCCGCGTTCCAGGATGGGCAGCAGGCCGGAGAGTTCGGCACCATCGCCAAGCTGTCGCGTGTCGTGCTGCTCGCCCCAATGGTGATCGCCATGGGAATCGTGGCGAGCAGACGCGCGTCCCGACGCGCCGCCGGGCCGCACGGCACGGCGGGACACCTGCCCATTCCCTGGTTCGTGCTCGGTTTCGTCGCCCTGATCGTCGTCAACAGTGCGATATCGATTCCGCCCGAGGTCAAGAGCTGGATCGCGGTCCTCACCGGATTCCTGTTGTCGGTCGCATTGACCGCCATGGGACTGGTGACCGATCTGCGCAAGCTGACCGCCCGCGGCGTCCGCCCGGCCCTGCTCGGCCTCATCGCTTCGCTGTTCATTTCCGGCTTCAGCCTGACCCTGATAAAACTCCTCGGTTAGCCGTTTGCGGTGAGGTCGCCGATGACCCTCGAGCAGCTCCGGATTTTCGTCGCCGTGGCGGAGAGAGAGCACGTCACGCGGGCGGCGCGCGACCTCCACCTCACCCAGTCGGCGACGAGCTCGGCCATTGCCGCCCTGGAAGCGCGCTACGGCGTCCGGCTATTCGACCGGATCGGACGTCGGATCGCCCTTACGCACACGGGGCGGCTGTTCCTGACCGAAGCGCGCGCGGTGCTTCTGCGCACCGAGGCGGCAGAACTGGTTCTCGCCGATCTCGCCGATCTCAAGCGCGGCTCCCTCACGGTCGGCGCAAGCCAGACGATCGCGAATTACTGGCTTCCTTCCCGATTGCAGGATTTCAAACGCCGATATCCCGGGGTCTCGCTCCGCCTGCACATCGGCAATACCGAACAGGTCGCGCAGGCCGTCGTCGACGGGGTCTGCGAACTCGCACTGGTGGAGGGCGAGATCGATCATCCATCGCTCGATCGCCAGGAGATCGCAGGCGATTCGCTGATCGTGGTCGTGGGAACGGCTCACCCCTGGGTCGGACAGCACAAGGTCACGCCGCGCGCATTGACGACGACATCCTGGATCCTGCGCGAGCCGGGATCGGGGACCCGATCGATGTTCGAGGCCAGCCTGAAAGGCTTCGGCCTCGAGCTGTCCGATCTCGCCATTGCCCTCGAGTTGCCGTCGAACGAAGCCGTACGTTGCGCGGTCGAGAGCGGAACGAGTGCGACCGCCATTTCCAACCTGGTGGCCGCATCCTCCCTCGCCAGCAGGACGCTCCACAAGGTGCGTATCACGCTGCCGAAGCGTTCATTCTTCATTCTGCGTCACACGGAGCGCTACAAGACGCAAGTCGAAACCGCATTCCTCGATTTGATCACCGCGGAATAGCGGGCGGAATAGCGGCTTGAATGCCCGCTGCCGGCAATCCCGGGTGCGGGCGTATCGGCAGCCATGGACCCGGCCAGGCGGCAAGGCGCCGCTGCGTTACATCTTCTCCACCACCCAGCGGGTAACGGGCGCTGTCGCTTCCGCGCATTTCACGCCGCGGGCGTCGTTGAAGGCCTCGTGCTGGTCCGGTGGTGGAATCGGCGAGAACCGAGTTGGATCAAAACGTCGCGCCGGTCCAGGTCGCGATGGTGGAGCGGCCTATAGCCCAAGCCGTCGATGACATGTCAGGCAGGGCGCCGGCGGTTCGGGGAGTGCCACTCCGCCACCCGGCATCAGGCGTTCAATCTCCGGCGAAGCGATGGAATCGTATGGGTGACTTGCCACGAAGTCCCTTCGCTTTTGGAATTGGCTCCTGAAGGCGACATAGTCCTGACCCGTCCAGATTTGTTCGAGCGGCTCGTCAAAGATGTTTCCGAACGAGAGCTTTTCGACGGACACGGGTTCGCCGCAAAAAATTCTCTTCACCGGTGACGGTACCGGAGGATGAAGATACACGCAGGGCGACACTTGGCCGTCGATGGCGATGAACAAGTTCCTGAGCGGATCATCGCCGCACACGGCCGTCACTTCGGGGTTAAGACTCGATATCTGGAGTGCGATATCGAGCTCCTTCGCCTTGATCCGGGCTTCCTCGATGACGGCCCACGCTTCCCCGCGGCCGCAGGAAAACACCTTCTGGTCGTCCTGCCAAGCATCGCTGACCTGAATCAAGTTGATCAGCATGACCACATCGATGCCGACCCGCCTGGCCAAGTCGAGGAGCATGGGGATTTCGGCGATATTGTCCTTGAGCATCAGGAAGACGATGTGCATGCGCGGCGTCTCGCGCCGGTTGTCCGCCTTGAACCTATTGAATTCGCAGATTGCGTCCAAGACAGCCGGCAGGTGCGAATTCCTCCGAATGGCGTCATGCGTCTTCGGCGTCGCCCCCGCCAGGGAGAAGCCGATGAAATCGAGACCGTTGCCGGCGAGTTCGGCAACCATGCTCGTGTCCAGTCCCCAACCGCTCGTTACGAATCCCGGACGCGAACCGTTGTCCTTCACGATCCGAATCGCATCGATCAGATGTGGGTGCATCAACGGTTCGCCCCACCCCTGGAGGACCGTGTTTTCCACCAACCCAAAGTAAGGCGCGAGCTTGCGAAACTTGTCGATGGGCATGTCGGCAGGCCGCCAGCCGCGCTGCGCCTCGCGGATGCACATTCGGCATTGCAACGGGCAGCGCGTCGTCATTTCGACCTGCCAGGCGAAAAACGATAAGCCGGAGCTAATGCCGAACAATCGTCGCAGGAAACCCATGCTCATGGACAATGCCTCCGGCACGAGACGCCGAAATATGCGTCCCGTCATCGGGCGGCGGTCGGGACATGCGCCGTTCCGGCCGAAGAAGCTCTACGCCGCGAACTCCGGCTCGCGACGGTCGACCAAAGCGTCGAGCGCCTGCTCGATACGACGGGGATCGAGAACATTGATCTTGGCGACGGCCTTGCATTCCTGCGTGATCACCAGTGACGGAGCCTCAAGCGTTCCCCGGCGTGCGGCTTCGGCCATCACGCAGTCCACAACCGTGTTGGATGGCCCTACGCCGTCTTCGCAGGTGCGCTGCACCGCGATGGCGGAAGCGAACGTTGTGCCGGGGGTTGGGTGCGAACGATGCCGTTGCCTGTTACCGAAGTGCCATCCCCAAATGTCGACCGGCCAGGCTCTGACGCGATCAGCGGCGGTTCGAATTCCCGCCGGATGACTATGTGGGCGGTCGCGTACGGCTGGTTTGATCGGCATCAATATGGAGTTGTGACAGCCCCTGAATAATCGTGCGGTTCAGATCAACCGAGCCACGGTTCATGAGCACGACACGCAGCCCCAGCGAAATTCGCCGGCCCCGGATGGCGCTCTTGGCCCAGTTGCCGGTATTCCTGACGCTGGATGGCAAGCGGGCAGTCGTCGCCGGCGACGCGACCCATATCGCCTGGAAGGTCGAACTGCTGTCGGCGGCCGGCGCGGCCGTTTCGGTTTTCGCCGAAGACGTGAAAGAGCAATTGCAGGCGATCTCGGCGGACCCTCCGGGCGGACCGGTCACCTTGCATGCGCGCTGTTGGCAATCGGCGGATTTTGCCGCTGCGTCAATCGCCGTCGGCGCCTTCGTTGATGTGGTCGAAGCCGAACGGTTTGCGACGTCGGCACGCCGTGCCGGCGTGCCCGTCAACATCATCGACAAACCGCAGTTTTGCGACTTCACCTTCGGGGCGATCGTCAACCGTTCGCCCCTGGTGATCGGCATTTCGACCGACGGCGCCGCCCCCATGTTCGGCATGGCGATTCGCACCAAGCTCGAAGCGGTCATTCCGGCTGGATTTGCATTGTGGGCAAAGGCAGCACAGAACTGGCGCAGGCTTCTCAAGGCGAGCCGCCTGAACCTTGCCGGACGACGCCACTTCTGGCGCAATTTCGTCGGTCACGCGTTGGCGCATCCGGACGAAACACCGGAGCGATCTCAATTTGATACCATCCTGGCCGCGACCCGAAAGGAGCGCCCCTCGGAGTCCAAGGGAGCTGTCGTTCTTGTCGGCGCCGGCCCGGGCAACCCGGAGCTTCTTACCCTCAGGGGCTTGCGCGCTCTGCAATGCGCCGACGTCATTCTGGTCGATGACCTGGTGACCCCGGAAATTCTCGAATTCGCCCGTCGGGAAGCCGAGAAGATCCTCGTCGGCAAGACCGGCCATCGCCCCTCCTGCAAACAGGATGACGTCACCGATCTGATGATTTCCCTGGCCAAGAGCGGGCGCCAGGTCGTCCGCCTCAAGAGCGGGGATCCGATGATTTTCGGGCGCGCCAGCGAGGAGATCGCGGCCTGCCGCGCGGCCGGGATTCCGGTCGAGGTGGTTCCGGGCATCACCAGCGCGCAGGGGGCGGCGAGCAGCCTGGGCTTATCGTTGACGCAGCGGCGGCGGGCGCGGCGCCTGCAGTTCGTGACGGGCCACGGCGACAACGGCCGGCTGCCTGACGACATCAACTGGCACGCCGTCGCCGACCCGTCCGCGACGACCGTGATCTACATGCCGGTCAGGACCCTCGAGGAATTCTGTACGGCCGCCGTGCGCCACGGGCTCGATCGGCATACGCCCGCCGCCGCCATCAGCCACGCGACGCGGTCGGACGAGTGCATCGTCACGGGCACCGTCGGCGATCTGCCGGCCCGCCTCGCCGCCAACCCCCTGCCGGCGCCGGTCATCGTCCTGATCGGCCGCGCATTGGAGGAGGCCGAGGCCTTCTCCGCGAGCGAGGCGTCAGCGGTCGACGGCAGCCCGTATCCGGCACTGCCATTCCGAGATGCAACACTCACGGTTTGTGAGGCCGGCACCGAGACGGTGCCGGTTCTGTGTGATCTCACCGACTCGCGATCGGCCCCTGGACGATCCGGGTTCTTTCCGCGGGCAAAGGATTGACGGCAGCCGCCGCGGGCCAGGCGCACGTCTCTTTGTGCCGCCGCACGAAGGCGACGAAGCGGGACGCCCAATTGTTGCAGGCGGTCGTCCGCTGATGGGAAAAGCCGGCGAGCATGTTGCCGAGCACGATGCCATCGCGGCCGTCGATCCCGACGCCGCGCCGCATCCGATAGGCGAAGCGCAGATTCGGATCCAGGTTTTCGAGCCGCGCATGGTGGAATTCGTGCGCCGGGATCGGTGCGCCTCGCGCGCGCCCGTCCACGTCCGGCCATGGAACTTGGGCGGTCTCCTCCAATATGACGAGGCCGTGCCCCTGCGGCTTGTCGTACATCACCGCATCGGCGGGGATCGCGCCGACCATCTCGTTGCGCTGTCCCCGCCAGATGATCGCGCGCGACAGATACATCAGGCCGCCGCATTCCGCATAGGTCGGCAGTCCGTCTCGAATGGCGGTGCGAATCGCTTCGCGTAATTGCGCATTGGCTTGCAAACGGTCCGCATGCGTCTCCGGAAAACCGCCGCCGATGAAAAGACCGTCGGCCTCGGGCAGGCGGTTGTCCGCAAGGGTGTCGAAAAAGCACAGCCGCGCGCCGGCCCGCTCCAGCGCCGCGAAATCGTCCGCATAGTAGAAGCTGAAGGCGCTGTCGCGCGCGACCGCGATGCGGACGTCCGGCGGCACGCCGCCGCGGCACGCCGGGGCGGAGACGGCCGGCAGGTCGGGCGCTGCGCGCGCCACTGCGAGCAGGCGGTCGAGATCAAGGGCGTCCGCCACCGTGCGGCGGATCGCAGCGAGCGCCTGCTCGGCCCTCCCGCTCTCGGCGGGCGTCGCGAGCCCGAGGTGGCGCTCGTTGAGCGTCAGGCCGGCATCCCGGCCGATGGCGCCGATCACGGGAATATCCGTATAGCGCTCGATCGCCTGGCGAAGCTTCGCCTCCTGGCGCGCATTGCCGACCTTGTTGAGAATGAGCCCGGCAATCGTCACGTCGGGATCGAAGGCCGCATAGCCGAGAACGAGGGGCGCGATTCCTCGCATCACGCCCGTGGCGTCGACCACGAGAACGACGGGAGCCTCCAGGACCTTGGCCATCGCCGCACTCGAATCACCGCCCTCGAGGTCGACGCCGTCGTGAAGGCCGTTATTGCCTTCGACCAGCGCCAGCTCCGCGCCCTGTACGTTTTGCGTAAAGGTGGCGATGATCTCCGCGTTGCTTTGCGTATTGAAGTCGAGGTTGAAGCACGGCCGGCCGGTGACCCGCGTATGCCACATCGGATCGATGTAGTCGGGCCCCTTCTTGAACGTCTGCACGCTGGTGCCACGCGCCGCAAACGCCGCCGCAAGGCCGACCGCGATCGTGGTCTTGCCGGACGACTTGTGCGTGGCCGACAGCAAGAGTCGCGGCGTACCGCCGCGGACGGCAGCACCAGATCGGGCGCCGTCCATCGCTGCGGCCGTCCGACCGGGGGTGCGGGAGGATGTCATCGCCCGGCAGCCTGCTCGCCTGTCACCGCGTGTGCCGGCGCGCCGGTCGCCTCGTCCACGAAGCTCATGGGCACGAACGGAAGCAGCCTCATGCCGAACATCGTCAGCAGCATCGTGAGCGACATTCCCCCCGCCACCAGTACCAATTCGGGAAGGCTGGGCCGATACGAGCCGATCATTCCGTCGCCGAAACTGCTGGAGACCTCCATGCCGGGGAACAACAACAGCGGGAACGCCTGCCCGCCGACAATGATCACATACAGGTGGCAGAGCCCGCCGATGATGGCCAGCACCGCGGCGGCCAGAATCATGGGACGGGATCGCCCGGCGGCGGGGCAGAGCCCGAGACCGATCGGCAGCAGCGAACCGATGCCGACGTAACCGATCCAGAGCAAGGCGGTGTAGATTCCGCCGTCCACCAGAAGGAAGCGTTCCACCGCGAGCCGCTTCGGCGAATAGAGGTTGGTGATATGCTGCACGACGGCGAAGTACAACGTCGCCGTCAGAAGGATGGCCAGCAGGCGCGCCATGCGATGCAACAGGGCGTGGTCGAGCGGACGCCCGGTCCCGGCGCAAACTGCCATGACGACCACGAGGAAGACCGCCTGTCCGAGCGCAAGCGACATGGCGATGAAGAGCGGCGCCATGATCGCCGCGTCATAGGCCTGTCGCGCCGCCAGGAACCCGAGGACCGAGCCGGTGGCGGTGGTGAGCGCGAGGCGCCAGAGAAATGCGACCAGTCCCGCGATCCCGACATACCGATCGAGGCCGCGCGCCATCTGCAAGAACAGGTAGACCGCGACGATCGCCAGGAATCCCACATAGAAGTTGATGTTCCAGGAGAAAATGGATTTGAAATTGAAATTCGTCATGGCGACGGTGAGCCGTTCCGGGCGCCCGAGATCGAGCACCAGGATGGAGAGCCCGCCGGCGAGCAGCGCAATGGCGAGAAGCCCGGACAGCCGGGCCAGCGGCTTGTAGGTCGTGCGGCCGAACACGGATGCCATCGACGCCACGTTGAGCGCGCCGGACGCCGACACGATGAGGAAGAACGCGAACACGTGCGGAATCCCCCAGACGATCTGGTTGCCCATTCCGCTGACGACGTGGCCGTAGTGTCGCATGTACAACGAAGACAAGAGCCCGCCGGCCAACGCCAATCCGAACAGGAGCATCAGGGTCACGAACCCGGAGTCGGCCTCGATTTCGCGATAGTGGGCGCGCGGCATGTTTCGCCTTACAGGCTGAGATAGTGAACTGCGGGGTCCAGGCCGAGATCGGCTCGAATGGTGGTGGCGCGGTGGGTCCCGATCGCCTTCGCGATTGCGCTCGAAGGATCGTTGAGATCGCCGAAAACCATGGCGCCGCCGGCGCGCGCCGCGCACGCTTCGACGCAGGCGGGCATGCGTCCCGCGTCGATGCGATGGACGCACAACGAACACGCTTCGGCGGTTCCGACGCCTCGCGGTACCTCGGGCCGTTGGTTCTCCTGCGGCTCGTGCACAAAGGAACGCGCCTGGTAGGGACACGCCATCATGCAATAACGACATCCGATGCAGATGTGCCGGTCGACCAGGACGATGCCGTCCGCTCGCTTGAACGAGGCGCCGGTCGGGCAGACGTCGACGCAGGCCGGCATGGCGCAGTGCTGGCACATGACCGGCACTTCGCGGCGGACATCGGTCTTGGGATCGTGCACGTTCACCTTGCGGATCCACTGCGATTCGTGCGCGCCGGGCCTGTGCAAGCCGTTTTCGTCGGCGCAGGCCGTAACGCACAGGTCGCAGCCGGGCGGGCACTTGTTGAGATCGACAAGCAGACCCCAGCGAATCTTGGAATCGGCCGGCCGGCCGGCCCGCTGCGCAACGGCCGGCGGCGCGGCCGCGTAGAGGACGACTCCGGGCGCCAGCATCGTCACGCCCACGCCGGCGGCGCTCTTCAAGAAGGATCGTCGGCTCGCGCCGCTCGCTCGCTCGTCTCTGCTGCCAGTTTCCGAAGTCATCGGCGCTTGTCTCGCAGGTATCCCAGAAGCTTCAGCGTGGTCTCGTCGGGCGGATCGCGCGAGGCGCCCTGCGCCTTCTGTCCCGGCCGCGACGAATGGCACTCGAAGCAGTCGATCGAAACGGCCGCGTAGTCGTGGCACGAACGGCAGAAATGGCCGGAATCGGAATACGACACCGGCTTTCCGTCCGCGCCGGCGACGGCGTGGCAGGTCAGGCAGCGATCGAGCTGCGTTTCCGCCTTGCGCACACCGAGATGCACCGTTTCGTCCCGTTGATGCTTCAGCAACGTCATGTGGTTGCGCCGCATGAAATCCGTTTCAGCGACGCAACGCTCCCCCAGCGCCTTGGGAATGTCGGGCATCGGGACACGACCGTCGGCGGCCCGCACGGCACCCGCCGACCAGCAGAGCGCAGCACACAGCGCCACGACAGCCGCCAGGAAATGTGCCGAACGGGCGGGCGAGGTCATGCTTTTATTCTTTCCAATCCCATCTGGATGTAGCCGGACGGGCAGACATCTTT
The DNA here is from genome assembly GCA_030848545.1 of Astrobacterium formosum. Taxonomy (GTDB): domain Bacteria; phylum Pseudomonadota; class Alphaproteobacteria; order Rhizobiales; family Xanthobacteraceae; genus Astrobacterium; species Astrobacterium formosum. The sequence continues at coordinate 164,469 of JAVDCA010000012.1, read as the reverse complement.
GCAAATGTGACAGCCGACGCATTTGGCATAATCGGTGGTCACATAGCGCCCGACCGCACGCAGCTCTTCCGGCACACGCTCGACGGCCACTTTTGGGCAGTAGATGATGCAGTTGTCGCATTCCATGCACGAGCCGCAGCTCATGCAGCGCTTCGCTTCGGCGACGACCTGCTCCTCGGCAAGCGCGCTGATGCGCTCGCCGAAGTCACCGAGCACGGTTTCGGCCGTGATCGGGCGCTCGATGCGCTCGACGCGCGGCTCAAGGGCGAAATGCCCCAGGAAAAGGTCGGAGGCGGAAACATCCAGGTTGGCCGAGCGATCCTCGAAATTGTGGACGGCGAAATTCGCCGTATCGGTACCGCTCTCCTGCCGATGGTGGTAGTCCGCCGGCTTGAGCCCTCGCTGCTCCAGTTCGGCGAGCATGTCGAACTGGTAGACATCGAACGCCGGCCGCTTCTCCATGGTCTCGCCGCGGACATACTGGTCGATGACCTGCGCGGCAATGCGCCCGTGCCCGACGGCCCTGTTCACGTTGAGGGGACGCAGAACCTCGCCACCGGCAAAGATGCCAGGGCGGCCGGTCCAACGATAAAGCCCGTCGACGGTCATCTGGCCGCTGCCGTTGTCGAGCTCGGTCATGCCGGCGAAATCGCCGCTCTGCCCGGTCGCCGTGACGATCAGATCGCATTCGATGTCGACTTCGGTATTGGGGCGCCTCTTTCCGCCCCGTTCGACCTCGACCACCCGCAGAGCCTTGGCCCGGCCCGTGTCGTCGGCGACGACCGCGACTGGGGCAAGCGAGGGCCGGATCTGGACCCCTTCAGCCAAGAGGTGCTCGAGTTTGTCGCCCAGCACCCGCGGCAGAGGCCGCCCATACACGATGGTCACCTGCGCGTTCTGGCGCTTGGCGCCCTCGACGTGCCCGAGCCGTCGCGCGACCGCCGCGACTTCCAAGGCGATGTCGGTTTCGCCGACCACCAGCACGCGGGCGGGCACATCCTGCAGCCGTCCTTCATTGAAGGCGTTGAGGAACGCCAGGCCGCTCATGCTGTTCGGCGCGTCTGCGCCCTGGGCGTCCAGTGGCGCGCATTTCTGCGCACCGACCCCGAGGAAGACCGCGTCGAATTTGCTTTCCAGCTCGGCGAGCGGGATGTCGACGCCGACCTTCTTGCCCGTGACGACCGTGATTCCGAGGTCGAGAATGCGCTGGATTTCGGCATCGAGCACGTCGCGGGGGAGGCGATGGCTGGAAATGCCATAGCGCGTCATGCCGCCGAGCTTGTCTCGCGCTTCATAGATCGTGATGGCGTGACCTTTGAGGCGGAGATAACAGGCCGCCGACAGCGCGGCCGGGCCGCTGCCGACCACCGCGACGCTCTTTCCCGTCGCCTCGGCGGGCGCCGGCAGCTTCAGCTTGTGCGCGATCGCCCAGTCGCCGACGTAGTGCTCGACCGAATTGATGCCGATGAAGTCGTCGACCTTGTCGCGGTTGCATGACTTCTGGCATTGAGCCGGACAGATGCGGCCGATCAATGCCGGGAAGGGATTGGCCGCCGCCATGCGCTGGAAGGCATATTCCTGCCATGGCATTCCGGCGACCGGCGGCTTGTCGATGCCGCGCGCGATCGAGAGCCAGCCACGAATGTCGTGCCCCGACGGACAGATCGCCTGACATGGCGGCGTACGCCGCACATAGGTGGGGCATTTATAGGTGCGCTCGCCCTCGAAAATGCGCGTTTGCAAGTCGCTGAAATCCCACACGGTCTCACCGTCCTTGAAACGGCGGAACGTATGTTGCGTCGGGTTGGCTATGTCGTTCATCGCTTCCCTCCAGCGGCAACGTCGCCATTGCCGGCGCTTGCAAGTCTCGCCTCATATTCCTGCGCCTGAACCGAACCGGTCAGGACGATCGCGTTACTGATCATTTGATGGACGCCAACGACCCCATCACTTTCGAACCCGAATTGGGGCAAAACCGTCGTGAATTGCGCCTTGCAAATGGCGCAGATCATCGCCATGTGGGTCACCCCGTGCTCGTCGGCGACGTCACGCAGCGCGCGCATCCGCGGTTGCGCGCCCCGGAGGCGGACCTCCATGAGTTCGTCCGTGAGCAGTCCGCCGCCGCCGCCGCAGCAGAACGTGTTCTCGCGGATCGTGCCTGGCGCCATGTCGTAGAAGTGGTTGCAGGTGGCGCGAAGCAGCGCGCGCGGAATCTCGAACTGGCTGCCGGGGTCCGGGCCAATGCGCGAGGCGCGCGCTGGATTGCACGAGTCGTGATAGGTCAGGCGGATGTGGTCGTTCTTCGATTTGTCGAACCTGAGCTTGCCCGCCCGCCACAGATCGTAAGTCAGCTCGCAGATGTGTTGCGGGATGGGATAGGCCGGATCGAGCGTCTCGTACGGCCCCGCGAGCGTGTTCCAGAAGTTGTATGCTACGCGCCACGCATGGCCGCACTCGCCGACCACCAGCCGTTTGACCTTGAGCGCGCGCACGGCATCGCCCACTCGCTCCAGCACGCGCTGCATGTTCTCGGACGAGCCGATGAACATGCCGAAATTACCCGCCTCCGAGGCATGCGAGCTGAATGTCCAGCTCAATCCCGCCTCGTGCAGGACCTTGCCGTAGCCGATCAAGCTCGCGATGTGCGGCTCGGCGAAGAAATCGGCACTCGGTGCGACGAGCAGGATATCCGCCCCTTCGACGTCGAGCGGCAGTTTCACGTCGACTCCGGTTTCTTCCTTGATTTCTTCTTCGAGCCCCTCGAGCGTGGCCGCAAGCGCGTGTTTCTTCAGCCCGAGATTGTTGCCGATGGTCAGGACCTTGCCGATGATCTCGTTGCAGTATCGCTGCCCCTTGCCGATCGAATCCATGATTTCGCGGGCCGCCATGGACACCTCGGCCGTATCGATTCCGAACGGGCAGGCCACGGCGCAGCGGCGGCACTGGGAGCACTGGTGGAAGTAGATGTACCATTCGTCCAGCGTCGCTTCGGTGAGGTCCTCGGCACCCACGAGCCAGGGCATGTGTTTGCCGGCCCAGGTGAAATAGCGGCGGTACACCTTGCGCAGGAGTTCCTGCCGCGCGGCCGGCATGTTCTTCGGGTCGCCTGAGCCGAGGAAAAACTGGCACTTGTCCGTACAGGCGCCGCACTTCACGCAGGCGTCCAACGCGACCTTGAGCGCGCGCGAACGTTGCACCAGCTCACCGAGCTTGGCGATCGCCTTGATCTGCCACTGATCGACCAGTTCGCCGGGGAACCCGAGAAGCTGTTGCTGGGCGCTCGAAGCCGGATAGGATTTGCTGGCTGCCATCGCGCCGGGGCGCAACGCGGGGAGCTCCTGCGGATCACCCTGTCCGGCCTTTGAGGCGTCGAATCCCAAGGTGACAGCCATTCTTCGCTCTCCTAGGCCGTGTCCGAACGGGCCGCGGGCACACCGTTTCGGGTGATGCGCGGCGCATAGCGGGATTCACGCAGGTCGTCCGGCTGGTTGCGCGTCGGATTGAAGAACAACGCCGCCCCGTGCAGCAGCTTCGAGAACGGGAAAACGACGAGCAGGACCGCTACGAGCGAGAGATGAATGATCAGGAAGGGGTCTAGCGGCAGCGGTTGCGGATCGAGATAGACCAGGCCGAGTGCAAACGCCTTCACGGCCACGATGTCGGTGTGAAAGACGAATTTCATCGCCAGGCCGCTCAGCCCGATTGCGATCAGGAGGGCGAGCGCGAGGTAATCGGATGGCGCGGTGACCGCGCTGATGCGCGGCACGAACAGCCGCCGGCCCGCGAGCGCGACGAGAGCGGCGACCATCGCCAAGCCGGCATAGCCGCCGAGGTCCTGCACCAGGCCGAGCCACATCCACGCCGGTTGGACGAAATAGCGCAGATGCGTCAGCAGAACGAACAGCAAGGTGGCGTGGAACGCCCATCCGAACAGCCACGTCCATTTGCTGGCGTTGAACAGGCTTCGGAACAGGACGACTTCCCAGAACAAACGCATCACGACGCCGGAGCGGGTCAACGGCGCCGGCGTCACGGGAATCCGCAGCGGCACCGGCGTCGCCGCATATGCCCAGATGCGAACACCAAGGCCGCCGATGAACACGGCCGCGGCAATGCAGAGAAAGGCATAAAGGACCATGGGCGAATTCCCGCTTCCTCCGATGCCGCGGTCTGATGCGGATCAGATGCAACCCGTCGGCTTCGGCAGGCCGGCGATTTTGCAGGCCTGCTTGGCTGGGCCGTAAGGAAACAAGCTATAGAGATACTTCTGGTCGCCTTTTTCGGGGCCGAAGCTCTTTTTCATCTCCTTGAGGAGGATGCGCACCGCCGGCGCGATCTGGTATTCCGCGTAATAGCTGCGCAGGAAATTGATGACCTCCCAGTGCTCCGGGCTCAGCTCGACGTTTTCGGACTTGGCGATTGCCTGGGCCAATTCCTCGCTCCAGAGACTGATGTCCTGGAGGTAGCCCTCCTCGTCTGCTTCGGCGACGACATCGCCGACTTGATAGGCCATTGTTCTTCTCCTTAACGGGTTCTCGAGATCCATATCCCGGGGGTTACAACCATGACTGCGTGCGCGCGTGTTGAGCCGCGAGTTCGACAAAACCGCGATAGTCGATCAGCTTCATTCCGGCGATAACCCCCTCGCGCTTGATGGCGCGGGCGGCGAGATCCGCAGCGAGGACATACACGGGGCCATTCGTCAGGGCTTCGCGAATCAGCGGCGCGACGGTGCTTCCGTCACGGGCCGCCACCACGGCGTCCTCGATCAGAAGCACGGCGTCGTCGTTGCCGAGATGGCCGATGCAACTCGCCAGCGCGTTCCGCTCGAATGGCGACTTGTTCACGATGTGCAGCGTCGACATCCTGAAACCCTTGTTCAAAAACTCAAGATCACGTCCTGTTCGGACATGATATGCGCCAACTCGCGACGATCGATCAGCCGGACCAACGGCTTTTCCGCACCGTCGTCGTTTTCGTCCTCGTAAGTGATCTGCATGAGGTCGGCGGAGTCCAGTCCGCGTTCGGCAAGCGATTCGCGCTCGACATAAACCTTGCGCACCTCGAAGTCGCCGAGCGCCTTGTAGGCACGCGAGAAGTTCTTCACGCCGATGTCGGCGGTGTCCTGCCCGTCCAAGAGCTGAAAGACGCCGTCGTCGAGGAACGCGACGCTGACGTCCTGTTCGAACGCAGCGCCGACCAACACGACCTCCAACCCTTCAAGCGCGTAAATGGTGCCGTACGGCGCCTTGCGGTTGACGTACAGGAGCTTCTTTTTGATCCCCTCTGCCATCGCGGCCTCTCAATCGCCGAATGTCACGAGACGGTCGGCCTCGATCGCGGCCTCCATCAATTGCCCCAGTCCGGAAATGCGGAATCCCGGCGCGATGTTGTCGCCATCCTTGCCGTGGCGCTTGGCCTCGTTCGCATCGAGAATGCCGCGGCGTTGCGCCGCAGCCACGCAGATCACGAGATCGACTCCCTGTTTGGCGGCCAGATCGCTCCACAGCATCTGCATGTTGCGATCGTCCCGTGGCGGTACGCTGAGGCGCGTGCCGTTGTTGACCCCGTCGTGATAGAAGAAGACGCGAAAGACCTCGTGTCCGCTCTCGATCGCGGCGACGGCGAAACGATAGGCCGTATCGGACGCCTGGTGCGTGTAGGGTCCTTCGTTGACGAGAATCCCGAACCGCAAGATGCCTTCTCCTCGTTGCCGGGCTCACGTTCAAGGAACGTGAGCCCTACGCGATGCGTGGCACACGCTCAGAAGTGAGCCCGAGCGGACATGTTCAGGGTTCGGCGCGCACCGGTCCAGGTCTCGAGATGGTGCTTGGTGAAGGCGAAGCCCGTCATCTCGAAGAACCGCGGCCAACCGATGCGCTCGATCCATTCACCCATCCGCTCCCAGTCCTTGGCGTCGGCCTTGTAGGCGTTGACGATGGTGCGAACGACCTCCGCGACTTCCGGCCATCGCGGCGGGTTGTTCGGGAGATTGGCGACGACCAGCTTGTGGAAGGCCGGACGCGAACGGGCGTTCGAATTCTTGCCGCCGACCCAAACGGCGATCCTGGTGCAATCCTTGCCGTTGATCTGCATGGGCGGACAGGGGGGATAACAAGCGCCGCAACACATGCACTTCTTTTCGTCCACTTCGAGCGACGGCTTGCCGTTGACCATGGCGGGCCGGATCGCCGCCACCGGGCAACGCGCGACGACGGTCGGCCGCTCGCAGATCTTGCTGACCAGGTCATGATTGATGCGCGGCGGCTTGGTGTATTGCACGTTGATGGCGATATCGCCCTGGCCGCTGCAATTGATCTGACAGCACGACGTGGTGATGTGCACGCGGCTCGGCATCTCCTCGCGGATGAACTCGTCATGGAGCATGTCCATCATGCTCTTCACCACGCCGGACGCATCGGTGCCGGGAATGTCGCAGTGCAGCCAGCCCTGCGTATGCGCGAGCATCGTCACGCAGTGGCCGGTACCTCCGACCGGGTACCCGGCATCGGTGAGCGCCTTGATCAGCGGCTCCACCTTGCTCGCGGAGCTGACCATGTATTCGATGTTGCTGCGCGAGGTGAAGCGGACATGTCCTTCGGCGTAATTATCGCCGATGTCGCACAATTTGCGGATCGCATAGACATCCATCTGTCGCGGGGTTCCGGCGCGGACGGTCCACACCTCGTCGCCATTCTTGGCGACGTGATGCAGGACGCCGGGGCGTGGATGATCGTGCCAGTCCCACTGCCCATAGTTCTTCTTCAACATCGGGTGCATGTACAGGAAGGAATTGGGCACGCCTGATTCGATCGGCGGCCGCGGGCCTGAAGTGCTGGTCATAGCCAGATCTGCCTCCAATTGAGCGAGCTGTGCGCGAACCACACAATCGCGAGATGCCTGACTGTCATTCAGCCGCGTCCACGGCCGCCTTCTTCTTCCGCTCGAAATACTTGTTCGCCTCGTCCGTGAAGTCGTCGGTGCGGACATAGCTGCTCGTGCGCGGATGGATGACCATGTTCGGGTCGACATCCAGGCCGAGCATCTCCAGGAAGGCGGGGAGCCCGATTCGATCGAGCATCTCGCCCATGCGTTCGTGTTCGAGCGCATTGTCGGCGAAGCACTCGATCAGCTTGACGGCGAACGCCTCGAACTTCGCCCAGTCCTCGTCGGTCTCGAGCCGCATGAACGGGACGACCATGACGCCCATCATGGCGCCGGTCTTCAGGGCGCTCTTGCCGCCGATCAGGAACGAGCAGCCACGCTCGTCGCCCGGCGACAGTGCCTTGGGCATCACGTTGAGGCAGTGCATGCAGCGCACGCAGGCCCTGTTGTCCACCTCCAGCGTGTCGTCGTCATTGAGGCTGAGCGCGCGGGTCGGACACATCGCGATGACGTGGTCAATCGTGTATTTGCGGCCGGCCTTGGCGACATAGGCTTTCACCTCTGTCTGATCGACCTTCATGTCGTCGCGCCAGGTGCCGATCACCGCACAGTCCGAGCGCGCAACGGAATTGGTGCAATCATTGCCACAGCCGGAGAACTTGAACTTGAACTTGTAGGGAAGGCCCGGCCGGTGCATTTCGTCGAGGAGCCGATTGATGACCGTCCGATGGGCACGGACTTCGTCGTAGCACGACATTTCGCATCGGGCGTGACCGACACAACTCGTCGAGCTGCGCAGACCGGGCCCCGCACCGCCGAGGTCCAAGCCGATTTCGTTAAGAGCGTCGAAGGCCTTCTGTACGTTTTCGGTGGAGCAGCCCTGGAACATGATGTCGCCGCTCTGCCCGTGCAGGGCGATCAGACCGGAGCCATGTTGTTCCCAGATGTCGCAGATCTTGCGCAGGAATTCCGTGCTGTAGTGATATCCGGCCGGGGGCATCACGCGAAGGGTATGGAACTCCTTCGAGGCAGGAAACTTGTCCCCAACCTCCGAGAAGCGGGGAATGACGCCGCCGCCATAACCGAACACGCCGACCGCGCCGCCCTTCCAGAAGCCCAGCCTTTCCGTGAACGAATGCTCGAGCTGGCCGAGCAGGTCGTTCATCATCGGCGCGTACTGCTTGTCCTTCGAATCGCGCAGGCGCTTCAGGCCGGTCACATAGCTCGGCCACGGACCCGTCTCGAGCTGGTCGAGAAGAGGCGTCGGATGCTGCGCAGGTGCGTCCGTCGACTTTTCAGTCGTCTCTTGTTCGTCTGCCATCCGCTTCTCCATTCCGGTCTGGTTCAACGGAGTATCTCTGCCGGATGTCGTACTCGCGTTGAGATGTTGCCCGAGTTGCGCTGACGATCGTCGTTGTCCAGTTCGATCCGATAATCTATCGGATCGAAGGCTTGACCTTAGGCAGTATTGATGAGCGGCAGAAAGTGCACTTGGCGCGACATCGGGGCGCTGTTCGGCCACGATCGATGTCTTGCGAACGGATCGGTCCTAGACTGTTCATTGGACCTTGTACCCCCCGCGCCCTCTCCCGTGCCGAATGGGCACGTACCTTGCGTAAGAGGCGATCCTGTTACACGATGAGGATCGCTCCTGCAGCCTTCACGCGGGGGTTGCCAAGCGAGCCTAACAATGTTCGGCCGAGCGCAATACTCGGAAAAGTCCTGAGTGGGCCTGTTATTGGGGACGCGTCGGTTGAACGCGTCCTTTCGATAAGTGAAAGTTGGTCCTTGCGTCCGCAGGCCTCGTCTTCTCCTGCGCCGGGATCGGAGCACAGCGATGGCGAATCTCACCGATCTGATTATTGCCCATCCGGAATTCGCCTCGTTCGACGAACTTGAAAGTGTCGTCGCCGAAATCGGGCGCCGCGGCGAAGTGCTCCTCTATTTTGATGTCCGGCCAGAATATCCTGACACGCCAAGGCATTGGCAGCAGCGCCTGGAGCTCGCTTTCTACGGAAGCGGGAGGAAAAACCGTGAGTGATGAAGAGCGGACGGAACTTGCCAACATCGTCGCTCCTTACGGCAGGCACATTCGGCTGCAAGACGTTCGCTTCGAAAGCGGAATGCGCCTTCTCCGGGTGATCATCCGCGAAGGTACCAGCCGTATCACGGTCTTCGAGATCGATGCCGTGACCGCACGGACCTGGGCAACAGCGATGCAGTGCTGGGCCCAGCAGGCCGACGCGGCCGATCCCAACCCGCCGTGAGCGTGATTCGTTTCGCCCGACCGCGCTTACGCCATGCTCGACTGACTGTTTCCGGACAGCGGCCCCCACGTTTCGGGATCGCGCAGGTCTTGCTGCCGGTGCGGCACCTGCTCCCCACCGGCTGAAGCTGCCGGCACCTCCGCGCGCAGGCTCGCCCGTAAAGACCCTAGGGTGCGCCACTGAATAGCTTTCATATACTGCCGCCACCTCCGCGGATCATCACTGGCCCCAGGGGTTCAAGGTGGGCAGGCGTATAGCGGGTCCCGATGAGAGCTGTCTGGCACTCACCCTCGCCAGCAGGGCTCCCGCCGTCGCGCAAAAATCGACCAAGATTGATTTGATCTCCGAGACGGCGGCGAGCGGCGTTGGCGCATTGCCTTCGCTTGCAAGCCTCGGCTGGCCATCTATGTCCGGCTCCCGCAAAGGCAACGCGATAAGAGAGATCGAAAGATCGGCAGGAGCAAGACATACAAAACTGACGAGCCAAAGCACCTAACGAGCCAGCGGCAAGAACAATCGGAGTCAAGATCGAACGAGGGCCATGAGGATCGCACTGCACGTATTCCATCCGTCAGGAAGCAAAGGGGCACCAAATGAGCGTCTCGATAACGGCAACGCAAAATCCGGCGCCACCATCGAAAAGGGCTACGCAATCGATGGGTTGGAAGGAGCTTTATCTGAAGGAAGACTGGTGGGCGATCTGGCTCGGCCTCGGCATCGTCATCGTCGCATATCTCTTCTTCGCCAGCGGCTCCTCCATTCGCTGGATCGCCGTTACCCCTAGCAAATGGTCGTCGTTCGATCAGCTGGCGAATGATTTCGTCAAGAAGATCCCGCAATACCTCGCCCAGTTCTGCATGTGGCTGGCCATCTTCTCCGCCAGCATGAAGATCCTCGGCCACAAGCTCAGTGAGTTCATCCCGTCCTTCATCTTCGTCTACGTGTTCTCGATCCTCATCATCATCCTCGGGGCCTGGAAATATGCCAGCACCTATACCCTGGAGCCGCCGCTGGTGGCCCTGGTGCTGGGCATGATCATCTCCAACTTCATCGGCTTGCCGCGCTGGATGGATACCGGCTTCCGGGTGGAATACTACATCAAGACCGGTATCGTGCTGCTCGGAGCCACGCTGCCCTTCACCTTGGTGATCTGGGCCGGCCCGACCGCCATTTTCCAGGCGACGATCATTTCGGTCGCCACGTTCCTGACCATCTTCTTCGTCGGTCGTAAGCTCGGCATCGACCCCCGCCTGTGCGCCACGCTCGGTGCAGGCGGCGCGGTGTGCGGCGTGTCCGCCGCGATCGCGGTCGGTGGTGCCGTCGGTGCCAAGAAAGAGGATATGCCGGTCGCCATCGCCCTGGTGGTGATCTGGGCGATCGCCATGATCTTCTTCCTGCCGCTGGTGTCCCGCATGCTCGGTCTGCCGACCGGCGTCGCCGGGGCGTGGATCGGCTCCTCCGAGTTCGCCGACGCCGCCGGTTTTGCGGCGGCGCAGGCCTATGGCGGTTATGCCGGTCAAGTCGCAGGCATCACCGGCACGTCGGAGCAGTCGATTCAGGCCTTCACGCTGATGAAGGTTGTCGGCCGCGATATCTGGCTCGGCATCTGGGCCTTCGTGATGGCCATCATCGCCACCACCGTGTGGGAAACCAAAGGCGGCGCCAAGCCGCACGCCGGCGAAATCTGGTGGCGGTTCCCGAAGTTCGTCATCGGCTTCATGCTCGCTTCGGTCATCATGACTCTGATCGCGGCGAACTACACCATGGCCGATTTCAACAAGGAGGTGGTTCCGGTCCTGGTTTCCCCGATCAAGAACCTCCGGACCTGGGCCTTCGCCTTCTGCTTCTTCTCCATCGGCTTGACCACCCGCTTCCGCGAACTGGCGGCAGCCGGCGGCAAGAACTTCCTGGCCTTCAGCGCCGGAGCCACGCTCAACGTGATTCTCGGCTTCCTCATGTCGGCCGTCGTCTTCTACCAGTTCTGGGCGAACCTCGGGCAGTGATGCCGGGGGACGTCGCGACACCGGAAGGCGGCGCTGTCCTTCAGTCGGGGCAGCGCCGCCCCCTTCTCCAGGGAGGAGTTTCGCGGGCCATGCCCACCGTTCAACACAAATGCCTGAACTGCCGCCACTTTCGCAACGACCCGCAATACCTGGAATCGGTCTTCAAGGGTATGAGCAGCCTGAGCTCCGGCCATGCATCAGTCCGCATGGATGACGGCATCTGCAAGCTGCGCGAGCAGTACCTGTCGGCGGATTTCCTGTGCGATGGCTACCTTCCCTTCGACGCGACCGGCAATTGAAGGCAGGCAGACCATCAGTTCTTCTCTGACTCAGGGCTCCGCCCGAGCCGCAAGCGAGGACGTACACGATGACAACGGACCTGAAGACGCTCACCCCGACCAAGACCGTGGATGCCCGCGGCACCGCATGCCCAGGACCACTGCTCGAGGCCAAGCGTGCGATGGCCGCCGTCCCGGCGAACGGAATCCTGGAAGTCATGTCGTCCGATCAGGGATCGAACGAGGACATTCCGATGTGGGCGAAGAAGATCGGCCACGAGTATCTGGGCAATATCGAAGAGGCCGGCTACTGGCGATTGTACGTCAGAAAGGTCAAGTGATGTCGGCCGAGGGCGCAACGGCGCGCGATCCGCGCATCCTGGTGTTCTCGACCACCGGCATCTCCGATCCCGGCATCGATCTCGCCGGCAGCGCGCACATGAACTACCCGCCGGGCGTGACGGTGATCGGGATTCCGTGTTCGTCAGGGGTGCGGCCGGACTGGTTGGTGCACGCGATCGAAAAAGGGTTCGACGGGGTGTTCGTCGCCGCCGACGGCGGCGATTGCGCCCTGGTGCCCGACTGCACCGCCCGCACCGCCTGGGCGATGGAGCGTGCCCAGCAGATGCTGTCCGAGCGTGGCATGGATCCACGCAGGCTCAAGATGGGCGCGATCTGCTCCGTCTGTGCGGAGCCGTTCGTCAATCACATGAAGCAGTTCGGCGACACCTTACGCAAGTTGTGAGGACGACGTGGACTACGACGCACTCATCGTGGGCGGCGGCATCGCCGGAATGCAGTCCGCCTTGACCCTGGGCGACATGGGTTATCGCGTGCTGCTGGTGGAAAAGGAGCCGAGCATCGGCGGCAGAATGATTCTGCTGAGCAAGGTCTTCCCGACGCTGGACTGTGCGAGCTGCATTTCCACGCCCAAGATGGCCACCACGGCCCACCATCCCAACATCACGGTGATGACGTCCGCCGACATCGACGGGATCGAACGCGATACGGACGGCAGCTTCATCGCGCGGGTGCGCAAGAAATCGACCTTCGTGGATCCGACGGCCTGCATCGGTTGCGCCGAATGCGAACGCGAATGTACGGTCGCCATCGCCGACCGCTTCAACTTCGACCTGATCGCGAGCCGCGCCATCCACATCGCTTTTCCGCAGGCGGTACCAAAGAAGGCCGTGATCGCGAGCGACGGCATCTCTCCATGCACCTACACGTGTCCGGGCGGCGTCGAGGCGCACGGCTACGTGTCGCTGGTGCGCGCCGGTCTCTACGAAGAGGCGTTCCGCCTGCACATGAAAGACGCGCCGCTTCCGGGGTCTCTGAGCCGCCTGTGCTATGCGCCGTGCGAGAAGCAGTGCACGCGCGCTTTGGCGGAGGGAAAGATCGAGATCCGCGGCGCCAAGCGGTTCATGACTGATTACTATTATGATCGCCACCCGGTGCCGGAATATGGCGTGCCGGCCGACCGCAACGGCAAACGCGTCGCAGTCGTCGGCTCCGGGCCGGCCGGACTGACCGCGGCCTATTTCCTGGCGAGAAACGGTTACGCGGTGACGATCTTCGAATCCGCACGCGAGGCGGGTGGGGTCCTGCGCGACGCCACCCCGCCCTATCGCCTGCCGCGGGCCGTGCTTGAGCGCGACCTGCACAACATCACCGCGCTTGGGGTTGAGATCCGGACGCGAACCGACGTGGCGAGTGTCGCCGACTTGAAAGCTCAGGGGTTTGATGCGGTGTTCATCGCCCCCGGGACCATGAAGGCGAAAGAGATCGACATCCCGGGGAAAGATCTCGGCGGCGTCGTCGATCCGCTTACGTTCCTGAAGTCGGCGATCGACAGCAAGATCGACTTGGCCGGCAAGCGCGTGGCCGTCGTCGGCGGCGGCAGCGTTGCGGTCGATTCGGCCCGCATGGCGCTACGTTGCGGGGCACGGGAGGTGGATATCTACTACCGGCGTAGCCGCAAGGAAATGCCGGCGCACGAAACGGACGTGCAGGCAGCTCTGGACGAGGGCGTCAAGCTCCACGAATTGAGGGCGCCGATGCGGTTCGTCGGAGAGGGCGGCCGGCTGACCGCCATCGCGCTGCAGGAGACCAAGCTCGGCGCGCCCGACGCCAGCAAGCGGGCGGCGCCCGAGCCGGTGGCAGGTTCGGAGACGGAGGTCGCGGCGGAGGTCGTGATCGTGGCGGTCGGGTTGCTGCCGGGCGCCGATCTCTTCCCGGGCGAGATGGAACGCCGCCGCGACGGCACCCTGGTCACCAACAAGGAGACGCTCGCGACATCGCTCGTCGGCGTCTACGCCGCCCGCAACGCCATCATCGATCCGACGATGATCATCCAGTCCATCGCCCTGGGCAAGCGCGCCGCGTTCCACATGGATCGCTATCTGCGCGGGGAATCCGAGCCAGCGTCGTTCGACCTGCGTTTGCCCAGGGTCACGCACGAGGAGGTGCTGAGCCGGAACGCGATCACGACTCGCGCGCCCGAAAAGATGCGAATGCTCGATCCGCTCGAGCGCGCCCGCTCGAACGCGGAAATCGAAGTCGCGCTCAGCGAGGACGCGGTCCGCGCCGAGACCGGCCGCTGCCTGGATTGCGGCATTTGTTCGCAGTGCCACCAATGCGTGGAGACCTGCCCGGCCGACGCAATCCACTTCGACATGCGGCCCGAGCTGGTGAGCGTGCGGGTGCGCTCGACGTTGCTGGCGACCGGCTTCCAGCTGTTCGACGCCCGGCGCAAACCGCTTTACGGCTATGGGCGCCACGCCAACGTGGTCACGGCGATGCAGATGGACCGGCTGCTCGCGCCGACGCGCCCGTACAACGCGGTATTGCGGCCCTCCGACGGCAAGGCCCCGTCGAACATCGCCTTCGTGCTGTGTACCGGCTCGCGCGACTGCACGGTCGACAGCCGCCTGTGTTCGCGCGTGTGCTGCATGTATTCGATCAAGCAGGCGCAGCTCCTCATGGGCGCCCTGCCGCTCGCCGAGGTGACGATCTACTTCATGGACATTCGCGCCTTCGGAAAGGGCTATGACGAGTTCTTCGAACAGGCCAAGGGCATGGGCGTCTACTTCGTCAAGGGCCGGGTCGCCAAGATCGAGGAGACGACCGATGGCGATCTCCTGGTCAGCCACGAGGACATCAGCGGCGGTGCCGGCAAGACGGTGGCGCAACACGACCTGGTGGTCTTGTCGGTCGGACTGACCGCCAATCCCAAGGCTTTCTCGATCCTGAAGGACGCCAATGTCGAGGCGGACGCGTTCAACTTCGTGCGCGAAGTCGACGAAGACCTCGAACCTGGGCGAACCACCATGGAGGGCGTGTTCGTCGCCGGGACGGCGGCCGGTATCCGCGACATCCCCGACACCATCGTGCACGCCAGCGCGGCGGCGTTGCAGGTGGCGGCCTATCTGCGCACCGGCGAGGTGAACCAATGAGTGCGCAAAAGATCGGCGTCTTCACCTGTCATTGCGGTGGCAACATCTCCGACTATGTCGACGTCCAGAAGGTGTGCGACGCGGCCGCAGGAACCGAAGGCTGCGCGCTGGCGAAGACCTTCCTGTTCGCGTGCTCGGACTCCTCTCAGGAGGAGATGATGGAGGCGATCCGCACCCATCAGCTCGACGGCGTCGTCATCGCCTCCTGCTCACCCAAACTGCACCTGGAGACGTTCCGGGTCATGGCGCATCGGGCGGGCCTCAATCCGCACATGTACACCCAGGTGAACATCCGCGAGCAGTGCTCGTGGGCGCACCGGCACGACATGCCGAAGGCGAGCGAGAAGGCCGTCCGCCTGGTGCGGGCCGGCATCGCCCGCGCCTCGTTGAGCCGGCCACTGGAGAACATCCGCGTCGAGACCCTGCCCGCCGTTCTGGTGATCGGCGCCGGACCGGCCGGAATGCGCGCCGCGCTCGCCCTCTCCGACCTCGGCCTGACCGTCTACGTGGTGGAGCGCGCGGCGGAAGTCGGAGGACGGATCCGCGCGCTGGGCAAGCTGTTCCCCTCGGGCCGGCCGGGCCGAGAAATCGTCGCCAGGCTGCGCGACCAGATCGCCGGCCGCGACAACATCGTCGTCTACACCAATGCCGAACTGGTCGAGAAGAGCGGCAGCGCCGGACGATTCGCCGTCAAGGTGCGGGCGGGCCAGGAGACCATCTCGCTCAAAGTCGGGGCGATCATCGCCGCGACGGGCTTCGCACCCTACGCGCCGCAGCCGGAGGAATTCGGGTTCGGGCTGCCTGCCGTGGTCACCTTGCCCGAATTCAACGAGCTTCTGACGACGTCCCGGGAGTGCCTCCGCGTCAACGGCCGCGACGTGCGCACCATCGCCTATGTGTACTGCGTCGGCAGCCGCCAGAGCGAGGGTAACCAGTACTGCTCGCGCTACTGCTGCACGGCGGCGGTGCATGCCGCCATCCAGGCCCATGAAATTGATCCGGAGCTCAACCAGTTCCACCTCTATCGCGACATGCGGGCTTACGGCAGGAACGAGCTCATCTACGAGGAGGCCCGGCAGAAGGGATCGCTGTTCTTGCGCTATGACGGCGGCGAGCCGCCCACGGTGGAAAGGGAGGGCGACGGCCTGTTGGTGCGCGTCCGCGACGAGCTTTCGGGCGGAGACAGCATCGAGATCCCCGCCGACCTCGTGGTGCTGGTCACCGGCATGGTTGCCACCTCCAACCAGCGGCTTCTCGACGTTCTCAAGCTGCCGCTGAGCGCGGGCGGGTTCTTCAACGAGATCCATCCCAAGTTGCGGCCCGTGGAGACGGTGATCGACGGCGTCTTCATCGCCGGCGCCGCCCAGGCACCGAAGAACCTGGCCGAGAGTGTCGCCTCGTCGATGGCGGCGGCCGCCAACTGCTCCGCCATGCTGCTCAAGGGGCATCTCGACCGGGCGCCGCTGGTCGCGAAGGTGAGCGCCGAGACCTGCGTCTGGTGCGGAGAATGCGTCAAGGTGTGCCCGTATGCGGGCGCCATCGTCGAGGTCGAGCGTGACGGAAAGCAGGTCGCCGACGTCGTGCCCGAGCTGTGCAAGGGCTGCGGCGCCTGCGCCGCGGTCTGCCCGTCGGCGGCCATCGAGCTCGAAGGCTACACCAACGCCCAGGTCACTGCCATGATCGACGCTCTTGCCGCAGAGGTGGTGTCATGAGCCGTGCCGCCCCCCGCCCCCTCGCCGAGGTCCTGCGCGACGAGATGGTGATGCGCGACCGCATCGCCGCCGTTCTCGGTGACGGAGCGAAGACCATTCCGGAGATCGCGGAACTCCTCGGCGCGCCCGTCAGCGAAGTCACCCAATGGGTGATGGCGATGTGGCGCTACGGCAGGCTCGAAGAACGACCCAAGCCCAAAGTGGACGACTACTTCCAATACGAACTCGCGAAGCGACATTCGCCCTGACGCGCGTGAGTTGGCGACGAGGGATAAGATGACCAGAGTGTCACCGGAATTGGCGGCCCGCATGAAGAAGGCGGAGGGATTCGACGCCAACGCCTGTTTCCACTGTGGCACCTGCACGGCGCTCTGTCCGCTGGGGTACAAGATACTTCCCCGCAAGCTGTTCCACGACGCCATGCTCGGACTTGAAGACAGGGTCCGCGCCAATATCCCGCAGATCTTCTCCTGTCTGCTGTGTCGCATGTGCGAAGCGAATTGTCCGTCGGGCGTTCATATCACCGACAACATCCGCAGCCTCCGATCCCTGATCAACCGGCAAGTGTTTGGCCTGAAGTAGGAGGATGGTTGCATGCCGTTGCCGATCGCACCCATTCTGGGAATCTTCGTCGACAACGTGCGCAAGCGCGGCAGTGTTCTGCCGCTGTCGAAGCGGACGGCTACGGGTTGGGCCCGCGGGCTCGATCTGCCGAGGGGCGGCGAAACGGTCCTCTACACCGGCAACGTGTATCAGATGATACCCGCCATCGACGCCATGTCGACCCAGATGGCCATGCTCGAAAACTCGTTCCTGACCCGGTTCTTCGGCATCGGCCGCCTGGTCAACAAGTTCGTGAACATGTCCTTCTTCATGGGTCTGACCGCTTCGTCGGAAAAACTGCGGCATGCCAACCGGGTCTTGCGCGACATCGTCGGGCTGCTTCGCAATGCAGGGGTCGAGTTCGGTTACCTGTATGAAGACGAGTTCTACGCCGGCGCTCTCCTCTACGACGATGGACTAGACGAAGCCTTCGGCGAGCACGCCCGCCGCGTGACGGCGCATTTGAAAAAGCTGGGCGTTCGGCGCCTGATCACCGTGGATCCTCACACCACCCAGATGTTTCGTCAGGCCTACCCGCGCTTCGTCAAAGACTTCGATATCGAGGTCCAGAACTACCTGGAAGTGCTGGCGCAGGCGCATCCGCGGCGCGCCGAACCGGCCGATGGCGAAGTCGTGGTTCACGATTCCTGCATCTATGCGCGCTACGAGAATATTTGCGAGCAGCCCCGTGAACTGTTGCGGGCGGCGGGACTGTCCGTACGGGAACCGGAACTGTCCGGCAAGTCGACACACTGCTGCGGCGGACCGCTGGAGTCGCTTTTCCCGGCCGAGGCGCATCGAATCTCCGGAATTCGCGTCGATCTACTCGAAGCCGAGGGAAAAAACGTGGTGACCATGTGCCCGTTCTGCTGGGTGAATCTCAGCAAGGCTGCCGGGGACAGGCTCGTCGTCAACGACATCGCTAACGTCCTGGCCGCCTGCGGTCAGCGAGATCATCGGGCGGCACTCAAAGCGCATGTTGCCGAAGACAACCTAGTGCGCGCTCACGGAGTTGCGTAACCGGGATCTCACCAGACGCAGATCTCGCGACCGTCCTTCGATCCAGCAAGAGAGTAAGAACGGAGACGAATAATGGCTCACAAGATCATCGCCGAAAGGTGCAACGCCTGCGGGGAGTGTGAAGTCGAGTGTCCTAACGAAGCCATCAGCCCTAAGGGTCAAGTCTTCTGGATCGATCCGACCAAGTGCAAGGACTGCGTCGGAACATTCGACGCGCCGCAATGTGTCGACATCTGCAAGTCGAATTGCATCGTTCCCGCCTGAACGATCGCCAGGCGGACACCGGCCTGCACGCCGGCGTCACACCACCGAGCCGCCGTGCATGAGCAATTTTTCGCTCCGCCGTCTTCAAGCGGGTTTTTCCGCTGACGACGTCGGCATGGATGCCTCGGCGTGCGTCTCGATGGCGATGAAATGACGCACGACGGGCGGATCCTCGCCGCGATGGAAGCGCTGCACGTTTGCCTGCAGGCCGGCATCATGCCGGGAGACACGCTGATGCTGGCGCATGTGCTCCGCCCATGATTCGATGAAGAACCACTCGACGAGTTGCTCGGGATCACCAGCGTCCTCGGTGATCCCCCAGGAGAACGCGCCGTCACGACGACGCTCTTCGGCGAGCCGCGCCAGCGCCGCCATGAAGGCGCCGCGGTCGGCTGGCTCGACCCGATAGGTGACTGTCACCAGCACGGGACCGCGGTCGTTCCCGATCGGCTCGGACATGGCCGGTTCCGGCCAATGCATCGATGGCGTGAGGTCGCGATCGCCGCTCGGCAATTCACTGCGATGCGCGAACAGCGCGGCAAGCACCAAACCGGCGCCGGCCGTCGCCAGCGCGATCGCGCTGCCGGCCGCCTGCGCGAAAACTCCCCACAGCAGGCTTCCGGCCGCCATCGCACCATTGAACACCGTCAGATAGACGGCGAGGCCGCGACCACGCGTCCAGTTCGGCAGGATGCCCTGCATGGTGGCGTTGAGGGTGGTCAGGATGGCGATCCACGCGACCCCGAGCAGAAACGTGACCGCCATGCCGGCGGCTGGCGTCTTCGCAATCGCGAGCAAGGCCGTGGCAAACGCGGTCATCAGCGAGGCGCCGAGGACGAGCCGATCCTGGGACAGCCGGTGACGCACCGCCGGCAACAGCAGCGCGCCCATGATGGCGCCGGCGCCGACGGCTCCCAGCATCGCCCCATAGAGGCCGGGCCCACCGCCGATCTGATGTCGGACGATGATCGGCAGCAAAGCCCACACCGCGCTCGCAAACGCGAAGAACAGGGCTGCCCTGCCCAGCAGGCGGCGCACGCCCGTGCTCGCGCGCGCGTAACGCAGGCCGGCCCGCAACGCGCCCCCGAAGCGTTCGCGCAGGCCGTCATCGGCCGCCGTCTCCCGCCGCCACGACCACAGGGCGGCGATGACGAGCACATAGGTGGCGACGTCGAGCACATAGGTCGCCGGCGCCCCCAGAGCCGCCAGGATGGCGCCGCCGAGCGCCGGCCCGAGCGCGCGCGAAATATTGAAGCCGAGCGAGTTGAGTGCAACCGCGCTGCGAAGCTCCGGTCTTGGCACGAGCTCCGGCGTGATCGCCTGCCAGGTCGGCATCGCCATGGCGGCGCCGGCGCCGCCCAGGAAGGTGAGCGCGACCAATGAAGCAACGGACACTTGACCGGTCACCGCGATGATGGCGAGGGCCGTACTCACCAAAGCGAGCGCGGCCTGGACGCAGATCAGGAAGCGGCGGCGGTCGAGGATGTCGGACAAGACGCCGGCGGGGATCGCCAACAGGAAGATCGGCAGGCTGCCGGCCGCCTGCACCAGGGCGACCGCCGCCGGCGACGACGATATCTCGGTGACCAGCCAGGCGCTGGCGACGTCGCGCATGAAGGTGCCGATATTTCCGACCACGGTCGCGATCCACAGCATCGCGAACAGGCGGCGGCGCAGCGGCGTGAACGCGCCGACCGTCTCTGCGTCCTGCTTTAGGGTTGGGTCGGGAGTCGTCACGGTGTCAACGCCGGCCGCCGGTCAGCGCCGCCATGGCGAGGCCGCCGACGATGGCGACGTGCTCGAAGAAGGTCGCGGTCTGGCGGCCGCGGGCTTCGCCCGCAAAGGTCCAGAACGGATGAGCGAGCAGCGTCGCCCAGACGGTGAACACCGCCAGAATGCCGGCACCGAGCCAGGAGAAGCGGCGAGAGATGAACAAGAGCGAACCGCCGATCTGCGTGGCCACGACGGCGGCCGCGATGGCGGCGGCGGGGCGAAGCCCGAGTCCCGCCACCTCGGCGGTGGCGCCGGAGAAGTCGACGAGCTTGACGACGCCGCTGATCAGGAACGGCGACGCCAGCGCGAGCCGCGCCAGATAGTCGAGGCCAGGGATCGCCAGCACGCGGGCGATCGGGCGGGGAATGGCGATGTCGCTCATGGTCGTCTCCTCTCAGAAAGCCCAGCAGGAACAGCCGAGCGCACCCCAGAAACCGCGCGCGTCGGCGGCCGGTAGGGCCGCGGTCCAGGCGCCCGCATGGGCATGGCCGTGAACATTGCAGGAATTGGCGCAGCCGCACGCGGCCGCGAAGGCGTATGTACGCGGGCCGCCGGCCTCGACGCGCTTCTGATAGCCCCCAAAGGCACGCACCGGCGACCAGTCCGGCATTGCCGGCGGCAGCGGCGGCGCCAGGCCCTTGAACTCGGCATCGCCATGCACCGGCTTGCCGCCGAGCAGGGTCAGGACCGAGGCGATGTCCTGGATGGCGTCATCGTCGACCGAAAAGTAGTCGTCGGACAGGACGGCGAGGTCGGCGAGTTGACCTTCCTTGATTTGCCCCTTCTTGCCGGTCTCGGTCGAGAACCAGGCATTGGCCTCGGTCCACAGCCGCAATGCCTCCTCGCGCGAGAGCCGGTTGGCGGCCGGGTAGAGCGAAAGGCCGCCAACCGTGCGGCCGGTCACAAGCCACGACAAGGAGACCCAGGGATTGTAGGAGGCGACCCGCGTCGCATCGGTCCCGGCACCGACCGGAACGCCGGCCGCCAGCATGCGGCGGATGGGCGGCGAACGCTCGGCCGCCCGCTCGCCGTAGCGGGCGACGAAGTCCTCGCCCTGATAGGCCATGCGGTGCTGGACCGCGATGCCGCCGCCCAGCGCGGCGATGCGGTCGATATTGCGGTCGTCGATGGTCTCGGCGTGATCGATGATCCAGTGGAGGCCGGCGAAGGGTACGTCGCGGTTGACCTTCTCGAACACGTCGAGAGCGCGCGTAATCGTTTCGTTGTAGGTGGCGTGCAGACGCCACGGCCAGCGGTTCTGCGCCAGGAGGCGCACCACCGGCTCGAGATCATCCTCCATCGAAGCCGGCATGTCGGGGCGTTCGACGCGAAAGTCCTCGAAGTCGGCGGCGGTGTAGACCAGCATCTCGCCGGCGCCGTTGTGGCGGTAGGTGTCGTCGCCCTGTCCCGGCTTCACCTGCCTGGCCCATGACGCGAAGTCGGCCAGTTCCTGCTTGGGCTTCTGGGTGAACAGGTTGTAGGCGATGCGCACGGTGAGTTCACCGTCGCGATGCAGTTCCTCGATGATCGCGTAGTCGTCCGGGTAATTCTGGAACCCGCCGCCGGCATCGATGACGCTAGTGACGCCGAGACGATTAACCTCGCGCATAAAGTGGCGCGACGAATTCTTCTGGTACTCGGGCGGCAGTTTTGGCCCCTTGGCGAGGGTTGCGTAGAGGATGGTGGCATTGGGTCTGGCGACCAGGAGCCCGGTCGGATTGCCATGGCGGTCACGCATGATCTCGCCGCCGGGTGGATCAGACGTGTCCTTGGTGTAGCCGACGGCGCGCAGCGCGGCCGCGTTGAGGATCGCCCGGTCGTAGAGATGCAGGATGAACACCGGCGTATCGGGAGCGACCGCGTTGATCTCCTCGATGGTCGGCAGGCGCTTCTCGGCGAACTGGTGCGCGGTGAAGCCGCCGACGACGCGCACCCATTGCGGCGCCGGCGTACGCTCGACCTGCCGTTTCAGCATGCCCATCGCCTGGGCGAGCGAGCGCACACCGTCCCAGCGCAGCTCCATGTTGTAGTTCAAGCCGCCGCGGATGATGTGCATGTGGCTGTCGATCAGGCCGGGGATGACGCGCCGACCGCCGAGATCGACCTTGCGGGTCGCCGGGCCGGCATGCGCCATCACATCGGCTGTCGCGCCGACGGCGACGAAGCGGCCGTCGCGGATCGCGACCGCATCCGCCTGCGGATTGGTGCGATCGAGGGTGGCGATCTTGCCGTTGAACAATATGAGGTCTGCGGTCTCGGTCATTGTCTGTGCCTTTGCGGGGCCAGGGATCAGCCGCGCCGCCATTGCGGCTCCGGCGACGACGATGCTGCGTCGGCTGACCATCGGCCTCTCTCCTTCGTCAATGGCTGGCCGCTGGGTCGGACGCTGCCGGCGCCTCGACCCGGTTGGCCGGCAACTCGCCAAGGACATGGTTGTGGCAGTCGGCGAGGCCGACCGCCTCGCGCAGCCCTCGACCCGCGATCAGATGCCTGGCAACGGGCACGACCTGCTCGCCGACCAGGATGCCGAGCAGCCCGACCAGCGCCACCACCGGCGGCGCTGGCGAACGCACATTGATAAGGCTGTAGACGACGCCGACCAGCATGTCGGCGCCGAGCGAAGCGAGGTAGAGCTTCATTGGGGCTCCGTACTGCGGGAGGAAGCTGCCGGCCGCGACGCGCGGCCGGCAACGAGGTGACCGCTCAGCCCTTGATGAAAGCGAGCAGGTCGGCGTTGATCAGGTCCGGATGGGTCGTGCACATGCCGTGCGGAAGCTTCTCGTAGACCTTGAGCGTGCCGTGCTTGAGAAGCTTGGCGGATAGCAGGGCCGAATCGGCGATCGGCACGATCTGGTCATCGTCACCGTGCATCACCAGGGTCGGCACCTCGACCGCCTTCAAGTCGTCGGTGAAGTCGGTCTCCGAGAACGCCTTGATGCCGTCGTAATGGGCCTTGGCGCTGCCCATCATGCCTTGGCGCCACCAATTGCGGATGGCGCCCTGCGACGGCTCCACTCCCGGACGGTTGTAGCCATAGAAGGGGCCGGTCGGGAGGTCGAGGAAGAACTGGGCGCGGTTGGCGGCGAGCGCGGCGCGAAGGCCGTCGAACACCTCGATCGGCAGGCCGCCCGGGTTCTTGTCGGTCTTGAGCATGATCGGCGGCACGGCGCCGATCAGCACCAGTTTGGCGACACGGTCCTTGCCGTGGCGGGCCGTGTAGTGCAGCGCCTCGCCGCCTCCGGTGGAATGGCCGACATGGACGGAGTTGCGCAGGTCGAGATGCTCGACCACGGCGGCAGCATCGGCGGCGTAATGGTCCATGTCATGGCCGTCGCTGACCTGGGTCGAGCGGCCGTGGCCGCGGCGGTCATGGGCGACGACGCGAAAACCCTTGGCGAGGAAGAACAGCATCTGGGCGTCCCAGTCGTCGGAGCTCAGAGGCCAGCCGTGATGGAAGAAGATGGGTTGGGCGGTCTTCGGACCCCAATCCTTGAAGAAAATCTCGACGCCTTCGGTGGTGGTGATGCTGGGCATGGGGGTAATGTCCTTCGGGTTGGGAAGTGGGGACGTCAACTCAATGGCCTTCGGAAGCGCCGAACATGGTCTTGGCGTAGATGATGCCGAGCCCATAGGCGCCGCCGTATCTGGTGGCGATGCCGGTAGTCAGACCGTAGGTCTCGCTGCGTGCCCAGTCGCGCTGCAGTTCGAGGAGATACTGCAGTGAAGTCATCGGCACCGCACCGGCCGAGACCATGCGGTCGACGGCGCGTTCATGCGCCTCCTCGGACACGTCGCCGCATGCATCGGTGACGACGTAGATCTCGAAACCCTGGTCAAGTGCCGACAGTGCCGGGCCGACGATGCACACACCGGTCCACAGGCCGGCGAGCACGATGCGGCGCTTGCCGATGGCGTTGACCCTTTCGATGACCGCCGCGTCTTCCCAGGTGTTCATGCTGGTGCGGTCGAGCAGCGCCTGGCCGGGAAAGGGCCCGGTGACTTCCGAAAACATCGGCCCGGAAAAGCTCTTCTCGGCCACGGTGGTGAGAATGGTCGGCACCTTGAAGCCGGCGGCGGCGCTGGCCACCAGGGCGGCGTTGTTGCGCAACGTCACGGCGTCGATCGACTTGGTGGCAAACGCCATCTGGGACTGGAAGTCGATCATGATCAACATGTGGTCGGTCGGACTGAGAAGACCCTTTCCCGGGGTGGGTGTCGCCTGTGCCATCGTGGCTCCTCTGTTCTGCTTTTCACGCGACAGCATCGGCGCACACGATCCCGTCCGCTCGGGGTGGGTCGCGTTTCGTCCGTGCCTGCAT
Source organism: Astrobacterium formosum (assembly GCA_030848545.1). GTDB lineage: Bacteria > Pseudomonadota > Alphaproteobacteria > Rhizobiales > Xanthobacteraceae > Astrobacterium > Astrobacterium formosum. Next base: position 139,890 of record JAVDCA010000012.1, on the reverse strand, counting down.
CGGATCTCGCCGCTGCCTTGCGGGTCCGGGGGACTGCGAGGCAGCTGCAAACCGGGGAGACGTTAGGGGGTGGCCAGCCTCGGCAGCAATTGTGCCGCGGTAATAAGAAACCTATACGACCGTATAGGTTACCGCCACCGCGGTCTTGGCGCGGTGGTCGGGCGGATGTCCCTCAAACGGAGGGGCCTGGATCGGGAGCGACGCCGAGCCGGTCGGTGAAGCGGATCAAGTCCGCCAGTGTACGCGCCTGCAGTTTCTGCATGACCTGGCCGCGGTGGACCTTGACGGTGATCTCACTCACGCCCAGCCGGTCGGCGACCTGCTTGTTCATCAGGCCCGTCGCGACCAACGCCATCACTTGCCGCTCGCGTGGCGACAGCGTCCTGTAGCGTTCGAGGATCTCTTCCCGGGCAATGGCCGTCTCGCGGTCGCGGCGGCTGCGATCGATGCTCGCATGGACGGCGTCGAGGAGATCCTGCTCGCGAAACGGCTTGGTCAGGAACTCGACTGCGCCGGCTTTCATGGCGGCGACCGACATCGGTACGTCGCCATGCCCGGTGATGAATATAATCGGCAGCGCGTCGCCCCGGCGCGTCAGCTCGCGTTGGAATTCCAATCCGCTGCGGCCTTTGAGCCGCACGTCGAGCACCAGGCAGGCGGGCGCATCGGCCCGCTCGGCGGCCAGAAAATCCTCCGTCTGGATGAACGTCCGCACCGAATAGCCGACCGATGTCAGCAGGCTTTCGAGCGATGCGCAGATGGCGGGATCGTCATCGATCACGTAGACGACGGAGTCATGGTTCATGGGGGTGCGCCTGTGGTGCTTCATCCGCCGCCGGCAGCGAAAAACAGAAAGCGGCACCGGCCGATCCGTTCGCCGCCACCCACAGCCGGCCGCCATGGGCTTCGATGACTGACCGACAGAACATCAGTCCCATGCCCATGCCGTCCGGTTTGCTCGACACGAATGGCAGGAATATGCGTTCGGTATCGCTGGCTTCAATGCCCGGCCCGGTGTCGGTGAAGCATGCATTGACCTCCCCGGGTTCGCCGTCCTCGATACGGATCGTCAGACGGCGGACGCGGCCGCTCTGTTCCTTCATGGCGTCGATGGCGTTGTCGATCAGGTTGGACACCACTTGCAAGAGCTGGACCGGATTGCAGGTCACCATGGGGGTCCGGCGCGGATACACCGTCTCGACCTCGACGTCGGCAAGGGCGCGCTCCGACGCGGTCTTCGCCAGCGCTTCCTCGATCACGCATTTGAGGTCGACGGCGACGCGCTCCTGGGCACCCTTGAGGAACATGGTGCGGATGCCGGAGACGATCTTGTCGGCGCGATGTCCCTCCTCGACGATTCGCCGCAGCGCCGCCTCGGCCTGGCCGACATCGGGCGCATGACGCGCCAGCCAGCGCAGCCCCGCGCTGGCATTGGTCACCATGCTGGCCAGGGGCTGATTGATCTCGTGGGCGATCGAGGCCGACAAGGCCTCCATGGCGACCATGCGGTTACGCCGCGCACGTTGCTCGCGGGCGGCCGCCTGGGCGAGGCGCGTATGGCTGCCGATCGTTTCCGCGAGCAGCACCAGCAGCATGGTGCCGGCGGCGGCGAGCCCGAAGAAGCGACCCGACCACCAGCCGACGCTGAGCCTCACCGCGCCGGCCAGATAGGAAATCAGAAAGATTTCGACGACAAGGGAGAACAGGACGACGGAGACCCAGATGTCCAGCATCGAACGGCGGCGCGCCAGGACGGTGGCGATGCCCAGCGCGTAGAGAACGAGCGCCGTCGCCGGAATGGTACGCCAGTCAACCGTCGTATGCCGCGCATCCGCCATGAAGGCCGGCAGGCTGTCGACCCGCACCATGGCGAGCCAGATAGTCGCCGCAACGAAGACGCATATCAGCGCCACGCAGCCCGCGACCCATTTTTCGGGGCGGCTGAGCACCCATGTCGAGCCCGCGAACGCATAGGCCACGACCGCGCCAGCAAAGCCGATGCGGCGGATGGCCGCGATCCAGGCGGTCGATTGCAGGCCGTAGTCCCACCCCAGAGACGAGAACACGCCCGGAAATGTGAGTGCCCACGGCAGCACAAGCAGGGCCGATAAAAGATAGCCGACCGCCAGGATGAGGAGCGGTGCCGAACGCCGCACCTGGAAGGTCGCGAACAGGAGCGCCGCGGTCGTGATCTCGACGACGAAGTCGGCTGCCGCATAGGCGGGAAGAAAGATCTCCGTGCCTTGCGTGGCCTGGGCGGCGTAGGGCGCCGTCACGGCGAGTGCGATGACGAGAACGACGACGACGGCAAAGATCACGCGAACCTGCGTGTACGAGGCCAGCGACGTTCCGGTCTGTCTTTGAATGGCGGACGACGGCATCTTATGGTGACGCTCTCTCTGTCCGGCTATGTCGCTTTCCTTCGCCTCTGCCCTCGGGCGCTTCTGCATCAAGCCCGGCCATCCGGGCCCGCAGACGCGGCACGATCCAATCCAGGAAGCACCTGACTTTCAGCGGCAGCCGTTCGGTTTCCAGATAGATGAGGCTGACCGGTAGCGGCTCCGGCGCAAATTCCGGCAGGAGCACCTGCAGTTGGCCCGAGCGTAACTCATCTTCCATCTGACAGGACAGCACGCGGATGATCCCGAGATCGGCCAAGGCGGCCTGGATGGCCGCCTCCGTCGTGTTGACGGCGAGCGTCGGGCGCGCCTCGACGGTGAATGCGGCGCTGTCCCGCCGATGACGCCATTCTGGGGCTGTGGCGAAGCCTTGGAAACTGATGCTGTCATGCTGGCCAAGATCCTCCACCCGGCGCGGCACGCCGCGCCGGGCGAGGTAGGCAGGAAGCACGCCGCAGGCTGCATTGTATTCGCCGGCAGCCCCTCGCTCCGCCGCCTCGAGCTCGCCGAGGATCCACCGCGAGGCGGCCACAAAGGCGCGGCCAGCATCGGTCAGAGCGAGCCGTCGGCTGGTGCGGACGACCAGCCGGGTGCCCAGATGCTGTTCGAGATCGACGAACTTGCGGCTGACCGTGGCGAGCGGGGCGCGCAGGTGCCGCGCTCCGGCCGAGAGGCCGCCCGCCTCGACAACGGTCAGCAATACCGACATCGCCTCGAACCGATCCATCGTGCCTTCCGCAATTTGAGAGGATGGCTCCCGGAACAACAGGATACCGCGTCCGGGATGGATATCCTAGCTTCCGCGTCCGACCGGCGGGACCGCCCCAAAGGGCGTGTCCCGGCCGCATCACCGATCAGACGGAGAGCGCCATGCCTGACCTGTCCCGCCGTGCCTCCATCGTCGCCATCGCCTGGGTGGGCGCGCTGGTTGTCGACCTCGTCGTCAACAAGCCTCTCGGCCTCTCACCGCCGTCGATCGAATTCAAGCGTGCCCATCTCAACGACATCAACCCGGCCGGCGTCGCGAGCCATGCCGGCCTGTTCGGCGCGCTGGCACAGGCGTTCTCGTCGTTTCTGGCCCTGGCGGTCGCGTTCGTCTGCGCCCCCGTGATCGCATTCGCGACCGGCGGCCGCTTGTACCTTGCCCGCGGACCGCACAAGGGCTGTTACGGCAATGCGACGATCTGCTGCGGTATCTGCGAGCACCGCTTCGAGCCCGAGGATGTGGCCCTCTGCCTCGCCTATTCGGAGCCAATTTGCTCGCCGTGTTGCTCGCTCGACGCGCGCTGCCACGACCTACCGCCATCGTCATGCTCTCGGGCCAACCTCCATGAGGCCCATCGCACGCTCACGCCCGAGCGCGTCCATGACGATCACATGCTCAAACCGATCGACGTGCGCCAGCTGCTCGCCAAGATCCAGAGGCTTCTGAAAATCGATTGGTGCTACGAGCCGGCCGCGCCGACCGACGACGCGGCGCCTTCGTTCGACGCCCTGGCCGTTCCGCCCCACCGTCATATTGACGACCTGACCCATCTCGGGCAGATCGGCTATGTGCGCGGCATCCAGGCCAAGCTCGCCGAGATCGAGAGCGAGGCGTCGAACCTCAAACCCTTCGTCGAGTGCACGCACGGGCTCGTCGGCACCTATGATCTGCGGCGCTTCTTGGCGGCACTCGCCGGAATGCAATGCCATGATGCACAATAGGACCACGTCTCGCCTTATCGTAAGGGTGGTCGACAATCCGAGACCGAGCACATCATCGAGGCGTTCGGGGCCGGCGGCGTCGCCTATATCACCAAGCCGATCGTTCCCGACGAGTTGCTGGCGCGACCGCGCGTCCATCTTGCCAACGCACGCATGGCGCTCGGCTTCGACCAGCCGCACGCTTCGTCATCGGCGAAATCCTCACCCTCAGCCCGCGCACCGTCAACAAGCACTTCGAACAGATCTTCGCCAAACTGGGCGTCGAAAACCGCACTGCGGCCTCGGCGATCGCCATGCAAACACTTTCCAACGCCTGACCGGAAGCGCAGGTTGAGGGCGAAAAAGCGATCAACGGAGTTGATGGGGCGGACCGAAGAGCAGAAATCCGATGTCTCACATGGGTCAATAATGCTCTGGGTCAATAATGCTCATGGTCGCCTCATAGCCGGCGGAGGCGGGCGACTTGGCGGTGAGGCAGCGTCCGGGAGAGAGATCATCCGTGACGGCGGCAGCGTCCTGTACCGAGAATAGTACTCACCCTTGAAGGCACGCCGGGGCGCCCTGAGGGCGCCCCGGCGCTTGGATCTGCCGGACTTCGCGTCCCTCGCCTCTAGGCGAAGCGGAAGTCGTCAGTGGCCAGCGCGGCGAGCTTGATGTTGGCGAGCGTCAACGTGGTGTCGGCGTCGACCGTGATCAGGACGTCGGCGCCCGCCTGCGTGGCGTGCGACATCACCCCGGCGAAGTCGTCGAACAGGTCGGAGGAGAACTCGATCACGTCGGAACTCGAGCCGGTCGTCGTGAAGTCCTTGATGGTGTCCTTGCCGAAGCCGGCCGCGAACACGAACACGTCGTGGCCGGCACCGCCATCGAGGTAATCGTTGCCCAGCCCGCCAGTGAGCGTGTCGTCGCCGGCCAGACCGATCAACGTGTCGTTGCCGGCACGACCGTCGATTTCATTGCCACCGGCATTGCCGTAGACGACATTGCCGAGACTATTGCCATTGCCCTCGATATTGCCCGATCCGAGCAAGTTCAGATTCTCGACATTTGCACCGAGCGTGTAGTCGATGTTCGCGTAGACCTTATCGGTGCCAGCGTCGGCGAGTTCGGTGACGGTGTCTCCGGCGTCGTCCACCACATAATTGTCATTGCCGATGCCGCCCGTCATCGCGTCGGCCCCGGCACCGCCGTCGAGATAGTCGTTGCCGGCCCCGCCAATTAGCGTATCGGCGCCGGCCAGGCCGATCAACGTGTCGTTGCCAGCGCCGCCGTCGAGCTCATTGTCGCCGGCATTGCCGGAGATGGCATTGTCGAGACTATTGCCATTGCCCTCGATATTGCCCGATCCGAGCAGGTTCAGATTCTCGACATTTGCACCGAGCGTGTAGTCGATGTTCGCGTAGACCTTATCGGTGCCAGCGTCGGCGAGTTCGGTGACGGTGTCTCCGGCGTCGTCCACCACGTAATTGTCATTGCCGATGCCGCCCGTCATCGCGTCTGCCCCGGTGCCGCCGTCGAGATAGTCGTTGCCGGACCCGCCGATCAGCGTGTCGGTGCCAGCCAAGCCGATCAACGTGTCGTTGCCAGCGCCGCCGTCGAGCTCATTGTCGCCGGCATTGCCGGAGATGGCATTGTCGAGACCGTTGCCAGTGCCGTCGATGTTGCCGGAGCCGAGCAGGTTCAGATTCTCGACATTTGCACCGAGCGTGTAGTCGATGTTCGCGTAGACCTTATCGGTGCCTTCGTTGGCGAGTTCGATGACGGTGTCTCCGGCATCGTCCACCACATAATTGTCGTTGCCGATGCCACCCGTCATCGCATCGGCCCCAGCACCGCCGTCGAGATAGTCGTTGCCGGCCCCGCCGATCAGCGTGTCGGTGCCAGCCATGCCGATCAACGTGTCGTTGCCGTCGCCGCCGTCGAGCTCATTGTCGCCGGCATTGCCGTAGATGGAATTGTCGAGACCATTGCCAGTGCCGTCGATGTTGCCCGATCCGAGCAGATTCAGATTCTCGACATTTGCTTCGAGCGTGTGGTTTATGCTCGCGTAGACTTTATCGGTGCCTTCGTTGGCGAGTTCGATGACGGTGTCTCCGGCATCGTCCACCACATAATTGTCGTTGCCAATGCCACCCGTCATCGCGTCGGCCCCCGCACCGCCGTCGAGATAGTCGTTGCCGGACCCGCCGATCAGCGTGTCGGTGCCAGCCAAGCCGATCAACGTATCGTTGCCTTCGCCGCCGTCGAGCTCATTGTCGCCGGCATTGCCGGAGATGGCATTGTCGAGACCGTTGCCAGTGCCGTCGATGTTGCCGGAGCCGAGCAGGTTCAGATTCTCGACGTTCGCCGCCAAGGCGTGCGAGACCGTGGCGTAGACCCGATCGGTTCCCTCGCCGGCCAGCTCGCTCACCGAGTCGCCGGCATCGTCGACCGCATAGGCATCATCGCCGCTGCCGCCAGCCATTGCATCGGCCCCGGTGCCGCCGTCGAGGAAGTCGCTGCCGATGCCGCCGTTGATGTCGTCGTCGCCGTCGCCGCCCCTGATGGTGTCGTCGCCGTCGCCGCCGATCAAGGCGTCGTCGCCCCAGCCGCCGATAAGGAGGTCGTTACCGTCACCGCCATCGATCGTATCGTCGTCGCCCCCACCGAACAGGCGATCATTGCCGGCACCGCCGCCGATCGTGTCGTCGCCCTCTCCCGCCGTGATGGTGTCGTCGCCGGCGCCGCCGTCGACCGTGATGTCGCCGTCGACTGCAGTCAACACGTCATCGCCGTCGCCGAGCAGGATGGCGCCTATCACCTCGGCGCCCGCTTCGAGCGTGACGGTGTCTTTGCCGTCGCCCATGTCGATCGCCGAGCCACCGGTCGCCGTCATCGTACCAGCGTTGATGAGGACGTCGTCGCCGCCACCCATCTTGACGCCGCCGATGATCACGCCCGTCGCCGTGTTGGTGAGGAAGTCGGCATTGTTGCCGACAATGTCGATCGCCTCGCCGCCTCTGATGAGCGCCGCGAACTGGGCGATTTCTTCGGACGTGACATCCGTCGGCAGGTTGCCGTCGCCCTTGATGGCGCCTTCGTTGACGATCGTCGTCGCCGCGAAGGCGTCACCATTGCTGGAATTATCGACCTGGATCGCCCGACCGTAGCCGTAGATCGTGCCGCCCTCGTGGTTGGTGATGACGGCGGCGCCGGCGGCGATGCCTTCCGACACGTTCGGCTCACCCTTGTGATAGCCGTTGTGGCCGAGGCCTTCGATCGTTCCCCAGTTCTCGACGATGACACGGCCGTCGACGTCGATCGCGTCGCCGTCGCTGTCGGCATAGTTCTGCGACAGGCCCTGCATCAGGCCACGGTTGATGACGGTGACGGTGTCTTCTTCGCCCGCGTCGTTGTCGATGTTCACCGCCGAGCCGTTGCGACCGATCATGGTGCCACCTTCCTCGTTGGTGACGGTCGTGGCCTCGTCGCCGGTGAAGGCGTGGTGCGAGCCCTCGATCCAGCCCCCGGCAAGATTGTTGAGGATCACGCCCGTGTCGGAGTATTCGATGGCCTCCTTACCGGCGCTGGACTTGCCGCTCTCGTAAGGCACGATGATCCGGCCGGCATTGTTGATTGTGGTGTTGCCACGAACGACGATGCCGCTGTTGCCATCGGCGCCGCTGTCGATCACGCCGGTGGCGAGATTGTTGATCACCAGCGTGTAGGGCGAGGACGTCTCGGCACGGATCGTCTTGTGCCCGCCAACCATCAGTCCGGCATTATTGATCGTCATCTCCAAGTTGCCGGCGGTAAAGTCAGGAAGCTTGATTTGGTCGGTAATAATACCAGTCTGTGCGTTGTTGATCGTGATGCGCCCGCTGCCATTGCTGGAGGAAAACCCCGCCTCGCTGATGAGGCCGGCATTATCGATTGTGACATCGACATCAAGGCCAGCGACGCTGAAGCCACCCGCCAGCGTACCGCCCTGCTCAATGGTGAGGGTCGTCTGCCCGGACAGGCCGATGGCTTGGCTGACCGTCTCCCCTGAATGGACCACGACGGGACCGTCGTCATTGAGGATCCAGCCTCTCACAGTCTTCGCGGTGCCGGTTCCCAGTGCGATATTCTGAGCGGACGGGTTCGTGGCTGACGTCAACGTTAGCGAAAACAATTCATTCATTTCGGCAGTCGCGTCACCCGAAATGGTGATGGTGACGGTCGCCGAGGCTTGACCATCCGGAATAACACCGCTGAACGTGGTCGGAAGCGTGCCGCCAAAATCCGCAGCGTCGGTGTCGCCTTTCGAAAACGAGCCGGTGAAGTTCACATCGCCGGCCGTGCCGCCATTGCCGCTGCGCACGATGGTGAAGGTGACGGTTCTCGTGCCATCGTTGCCCTCGGTAACGAATACGTTGGCCGAGTCGGCGGCGAAACCGATGAGTTGCTGCGTATCATCGTTGAGGATCATGCCGGTTGCTTTGAGATCGGCGGCAGCCGGTACCATATAGGCGGTGGCGGCGGCATTCGTGACGCTCGTCAGCGTCAGCGAGAAGCTCTCATCTGCCTCGTAAGTCGTCTCGCCCGCGATTGTGATCGTCACCGTGCCCGATGATTCACCCTCGGGAATGGTGCCCGTGAAGGCCGTGGACGGCAGCGTGCCGCCGGCATAGTCGGCGGCGGCCGTCGTGCCGCGCGAGAAGGTGCCGGAGAAATTGACCACGCCGGTCGTGCCGTTGGTGCGCTCGATGGTGAAAGTGTAGGTCGTTGTTGCGCCGCTATTGCCCTCGACATGCGAGACCGTCAGCGAGTTGGCGGAAAAGGCGACCTTCTGTGCAAGGGGATCGACGACGAAGGCGTCGGTCGAGAAGGGAACATCGGGCGCGGTCCCGTCCGCACTGTTATCATTACTTTTGTCGTACTGCGCGGCCCAGGAGCCCGTGCCATTTATGACCCTCAGGAAGTTGGAAAAATCGCCGCCGGTCAGGCGGGGACCGGTATAGGCCGCGATGTCGTTCTCACCTTGTGTGGCCAACGCGGTTAGACCATTGCTCAGACCCGTCCCGCTTATCAGTCCAGCATCGGCCGAGGTGAACGCCCCCGTGCTGAAGGCACTGAGAAACGTCGGCGACGATGACGTGCCGACATAGGCATAGACTGTCTCTCCAGCCAGAAAACCAGAATGGGTAAACGAGTCCATGCCGCGCGCCGTCTCGTCGATCCAGGCGATGGCGCCCAGATTACTGGTCGCCGTCAGGCCGGCCGCGAGGCTGTCCATGGTGACGATCGTACCGGCGGCGACGTCGCTCGTCGCCGTCCAGGTCCAGGTGGATTCGCCGGTGTTGAAGGTGCTGCCGCTCCACTCGTTGTCGGTGAAGGTGATCACCGTGCCGGCAGTAAGGTCCGTCAGTGCCACGAAGGCGAGATTGTCGTTGCCGTCAGCGTTGAAGCCGACGAAGGCGATCGATCCAGGACCAAGGGCCACGATAATACTCCAATAATGTACATATGGCGCCGAGCCGCGGACTCACGTCCTCGGTTACAGACAAGTTCAATCCGAGACGGAGCGGTCGGTGCGACTGCGCGCCGACGCGCCGCTCGAATGTTGCAGCGTTAATGAATGGTGAACATGACGTGCGACTGACGGATTTATTGCATCGGACTACTCGAGAGCGCGCTTTCACGGCAAAGAGTCCGCCGGCGCAACCGGCACGGTTGTTGCCGATCACTTTCAATCGCCACGCGATTGTCCGCAGGACTTGCTGGGCGTGTATCGGTCGGTCACTCTCAACCGTGTTGAGCATTTGCCGGCCCCAACTCACTCCATGCTGCATTCGCAGGCAGGTCATCGCGGCGATCACATAGTTTCGCCGTCTCGGAACACGTCAGCGCTGAATCGAGCGCGGTCAAATGCAGAACGGGGCGCCCCCCGTGGGCGCCCCGCAGTTGATGGGAGGTTTTGCGACTCCGCCTCAGGCGAAACGGAAGTCGTCGGTGGCCAGTGCGGCGAGCTTGATGTTGGCGAGCGTCAGCGTGGTATCGGCGTCGACCGTGATCAGGACGTCGGCTCCCGATTGCGTCGCGTGCGACATCACCTCGGAGAAGTCGTCGAACAGGTCGGAGGAGAACTCGATCACGTCGGAGCTCGAGCCGGTCAGGCCGAAGTCCTTGATGATGTCCTTGCCGAAGCCCGCCGCGAACACGAACACGTCGTGGCCGGATCCGCCGGTGATGACGTCGTTGCCGACACCGCCGGTGATGACGTCGTCGCCGGAGCCGCCGGCCACGATGTCGTTGCCGGCACCGGCCGTGACGATGTCGTCGCCCGAGCCGGCGTCGATATTGTCGACACCGTCGCCGCCGTCGACCGTGTCGTCGCCCGACCCGCCCTTGAGGGTGTCGTCGCCGGCGCCGCCGGCGACCACGTCGTCGCCCGAACCGCCGTCGAGGGTGTCGTTGCCGTCGCCGCCGGCGAGTTGGTCGTCACCCGCGCCACCTTTGAGAGTGTCGTTGCCGGCACCGCCGTCGAAGTTCTCATCGCCATTGCCGCCGGTGACGACGTCGTTGCCGGCGCCAAACCGGAACGCCTCGATGGAGGTGAAGGTGTCGGAGCCGATACCGGCGCCCGAAACCTTCCCGGCGGCGGTGTCGAGCGTGATCGCGCCGGTGGCGTCGGAGAGGTCGAGGGTGTCGAAGCCGGCCCCACCGTCGACGGTGTCGTTGCCGGCACCGCCCGCGAGGATATCGTCGCCGTCGCCGCCCGCCAGCGTGTCGTTGCCGGCGCCACCGAGGAGCACGTCGCTGCCAGCCTCGCCACTGATCGCGTCGTTGCCGAGACCGCCGTCAAGTACGTTGGCGGCGGCGTCGCCGGTCAGCGTGTCGTTACCGGCACCGCCGGTGACATTCTCGATACCGGCGAGCGTGTCGGTGCCGGCATCGTCGCCATGGGCGTCGCCGGCCGCGAGGTCGACCACGACGCCGGCCGTATCGTCGGCATATGACGCGGTATCAATGCCGTCGCCGCCGCCGAGGGTGTCGTCGCCTACTCCACCGACCAGGATATCGTTGCCCGCGCCGCCATCGAGTTCGTCGTCGCCCTCACCGCCGAGGAGAACGTCGTCGTCAGCGCCACCCGAAGCGACGTCGTCACCGGTACCGCCGTCGAGAATATCCTTACCCTTGTCGCCGGCGATCTGGTCGTCGCCTTGCCCGCCATAGATGCTGTCCGCGCCCTCTCCGCCAACGAGTTCGTCGTCGCCGTCGGTTCCGGTGATCTCCGGGGTCAGGTCATAGACGAAGACGTCGTCGAAAGACACCCCGGCGCTGCCCCACGAGAACAGTCCGACCGTCCCCTGGGTCTGCGCACGGTCCTCGATCGCATAGGCGAACACTTCCTCGCCATTGACGAGCACCATGATCCTGTTGTCGAAGACCTCGACACGGAGATCGAAGGCTTCGCCCGGCGTATACTTCGCCGGCACCTGATAGAGATACTTTTCGACGCCATTCTTGAGCTGGATGATTTGGAACAGGCTTCCGGCGCCGTTCTCCGGCGTCCGGTCGAAGTCGCCGTTCGCGTCGAGCTCGATCTTGAAGTAATTACCGGGGTCCTGGTAATATACCAAAAGCCCGAGCGCGCCGTTGTCCGGGGTCTCTATGGTGGCATCGACGGCGTAATTCGTCCAGCTCGACGCGGCCGGATCGTTCCAAAGCGCATAAGTGCCCTTGCGCAGCACGTTCTGGCCGTCGCCGTGCGGAGACCAGCCGCGTTCCCACACATTATCCTCGCCCTCCCATTCGGAGAGCCAGGTGACCGGCGACACCCACTCGAACAGAGCATTCCAGACCGGGCCGTCGGCGGCCGCGGGCCAGCTGAAGGTCTGCGCCTGGCCGGAGAAGAACTCGCCGAAATAGGTCTTTATCTCGGAGGTCATGGCCGGATCCCAGGCGTACTGCGGGCTGACTGCGTCGAGATAGCCGGACAATGCCGACCAGATGCTGTCGGCAGTGGCGTTGGCCCAGTCGACCGGCAACACATTCTGGGCGGGCTTTACGCCATTCTGGAGATTGATCATGATCTTCCAGAAGCCGGCCCCGACCAGGAAGTCGTAGACATCGGTCGGCGATGCGTCGACCAAGACGAGCTGGCGGCTCGCGAGATCGGAAAGCTGCACCAGCCGGCCATCCTGCCATTCCCATTGCGACGCAGTCCCGTTCGGCCCGACACCGCCGAACTCTCCTTCGTCGACGATGGTCCAGTTCGACAGGCTGGCGGCGCTGTCGAAGCGTTCGGCGACCAGCAGCCGGTTTGCGCCGACACCATCGACGACGACGTGGTCGACCGCGCTCTTTCCCGCCCCGTCGGTGACGGTAAGCGTCAGCTCGTGCCGGCCGGCGGAGACCTCGACCGTGGCGTTCCGTCCGGTCGCCACGACATTGCCATCGTGGTCCGTCCACGTGTAGGTGGCTTCGCCCGCGAGGCCGTAGGTGCCGTCGGCGCTCAGTGACACCGTCACCTTGCCGTCGTGGTCGAGGTCGAGCGCGCGCTGGTCGTCGCCCGCATGGGCGGTCAATGCTACCGGGTTGACGACGACGTTGTCGAACAGCGACGTGCGCTGGTTGTTGGAGTAGAATCCGACGCTGCCGCCTGCCAGCGGATTCGTGTCGACGACGGCACCGAAGACATCGTGCCCGTCGAGGAACACGGTGACGGTTCCGTTCTCGACGACGATCTTCAGCTCCATATCCTGCTCGAACGGCGTGAACTGATGCACATTCGCGAGCACGGTCGTGACGCCGTTGTGCACCTTGAGGAGGGTGCGCGTGTTGGTCTCGCCGTCGAACACCACCCGGTAGTGGTTGGCGGCATTCTGATAGTAGAATACCGCGCCGATTCCGTCATTGTCGTTCGCCTGCAGTGTCGCCTCGAACACGTAGTTCGACCAGCTCTGCGCAGCGGCGTCGGTCCAGACGATGAACTTGTTGGCCGAGTCGGAATAGTCGGCGAGCCGATCCTCGTTACCGATGTCGCTGGCGTCGACATTGCTCCCGGAATTCTTGACGCCGACGCGGGTGCTGAGGCTCCAGCCGGCCGCATTGCCGTCGTTGAAGGTGTCGACCAGCAAGGTCTCGGCGTTGGCGGCGCTGACGCGCAAGCTGTCCGTAGTGATTCGGCCCGCCGAGTCGGTGACCTTCAGGGTGACCAAATGGTTGCCGGGCGCGAACGCTACGGTCGGCGAGATTCCGGTCGCGATCTGCCGGCCTTCGCCGTCGAACCACGCATAGACGAGGCCGTCGTCGGATCCCGGATTACGGGTGCCGGATCCGTCCAGAGTGACGAGCGCGTCGCCATTGCCGACGCCGTGCACCTCCTGGTCGGTGCCGGCTTTGGCCATGGCGGCTAGTTCCGGCGTGCCGAGATAGACGTTTTCGATGAGATCCTGCTGATCGCGATACGGGCCAGTGAGACCGTCGCGATCGAGCTCATCCGAACCGCGCGAGCCGGTCATGTACTCGTCGAAATTCGCAAAGTACGTCTCCGTCGAGATCGTCCCCCGATCAGGGTCGATCACCAGAAGGCGGATGGCCCCCTGGCCGCCACGACCGCCCAGCATGGTGTCGCCGTTGCCGCTGATCTCCTTGGCGCCACCGTCCTGATAGTTGGCGAGCATCTGGAAGACCGGATCGCCGTATTGATTGTAGCTGACCAGCGTCTCGGCACCGTCGCCGTAGACGTGGCCGGAGAACGTGAAGGTGATGTTGGGATATTTCGACACCAGCTCGCGATAGAGCATCTCCCCGTTGGTGCGGGCGACGTCGGTGCGCTGGTCATCGGCGCCGAACTCATCGTAGAGCGGGCCGCTCGCTGCATCGTTGCGACCGGCGAAATTCGTGTAGAAGTGCGTGCTGAGGATGACGCGATGATCCGCATGATCCTCGATCACGTCGCCCGCCCAACGCACCACGTCGGGCCGCGGGTTGAATTCGAGCGCCAGCACCAGCCATTTGGTGCCGTCTGGCGCGGTGAACGACGAATAGGTGTTCATGCCGCTCGTCGGCTCCTGGTCGTAGGTGCCACCGAACGTGCCGGGATTGGCCGCCGCGAGCTGGTCCGCCGAATAATATTGGTTCCACACCGCTCCATCGACCCCGCTGCTGCCCGCGCCATCGTGATTGCCCGGCAGCACGGAGAACGGAATGACGCCATTGAGCTTGCTCATCGCCTCGATGACGATATCCCACTCCTGCGGGATGTTGTTCTGCGTCAAGTCCCCGACATGGACGGCGAACTGAATGTTGTGTCCGTCTTTGTTGGCGACCAGCCACTCGGTCATACGATTGTAAGTCTGATCGAGTTCGCCGGAATAGGTGTAGACTTGAGTGTCCGGTATTACGGCGATCGTATACGCATTCTCGCCGGCGACCCGGGCGCGGAAATTGTCGCTCACGGAATTTCCGTCGGCGTCGGTGGCGGTGACGCGCACGTCGGAAAAGCCGTAGTCGCCGAAATCGAGAACGAGCTTGCCGTCGGCGATGACCGCATTCACGACGGCACCGTCACTGTTCTCGACCGTATATGTAAGTCCTTCGCCGCGGAATACGGATGCGAGGTCGATGACGGCGTTCGCGGCGTCCGGCGTCGCCATCATGTCTTCGATCCGGTCGGCGATCGCAAGCGACGTTTGCTGCGTCGAAGCGAGATGTCCCTGTCCGTTGGGTTCGCCGTCGCTAGGCGACAACTCGTCGGCCGCGGAGCCGTTGTTCGAGAGCGTCATTGCTGGTTCTCCTTCTGAGAATGGCGGTGAACGCATGTGCGCGGGAGCGCGCGACGCGGATGGCGACCCCGCGCCTATCGGCCGACGGCCATCGTCCTGGCAGTGTCGCTGAAACCCGTCGGTTTCTCGATGTACCCATGGTTAACGTTGCGCAATGACGGCCCCTTGACACGGAATGCCGCGAAGCGATCGATAGTATCAACGGCCCCTATGGGTACGATCGATGGATCGAACGGTGCGTATCTTCGGCGGACTCGTTCGTCGCTCTCACGGCGATTCCTACATCGCCCGATGCCGGCCGGCGTCGTCTGCCGATCTCCATCGATGATCGATGCGAATTGAAGCTGCCCCACTTCACAGGCGGCTTGCGGATAGCCCGATCTGGTTCGCCGCGTTGGCGTGCCGGCCGCAAATGCCCGGCAACACCATGTTCGAATGCCGCGAATGGGGGTTCCGCAAGCGGAACGGGGCGCCCTGAGGGCGCCCCGTCGATTCGATCTGCCGGACTTCGCGTCCCTTGCCTCTAGGCGAAGCGGAAGTCGTCGGTGGCCAGCGCGGCGAGCTTGATGTTGGCGAGCGTCAGCGTGGTATCGGCGTCGACCGTGATCAGGACGTCGGCTCCCGATTGCGTCGCGTGCGACATCACCTCGGCGAAGTCGTCGAACAGGTCGGAGGAGAACTCGATCACGTCGGAGCTCGAGCCGGTCAGGCCGAAGTCCTTGATGATGTCCTTGCCGAAGCCCGCCGCGAACACGAACACGTCGTGGCCGGAACCGCCGGTGATGACGTCGTTGCCGACACCGCCGGTGATGACGTCGCCGCCGGAGCCGCCGGCCACGATGTCGTTGCCGGCACCGGCCGTGACGATGTCGTCGCCCGAGCCGCCGTCGATATTGTCGACGCCGTCGCCGCCGTCGACCGTGTCGTCGCCCGAACCGCCCTTGAGGGTGTCGTCGCCGGCGCCGCCGGCGACCACGTCGTCGCTCGAACCGCCGTCGACGGTGTCGTTGCCGTCACCACCGGCGAGCTGGTCGTCGCCAGCGCCACCTTTGAGGGTGTCGTTGCCGGCACCGCCGTCGAAGATCTCGTCGCCGTTGCCGCCGGTGACGACGTCGTTGCCGGCGCCGAACCGGAACGCCTCGATAGAGGTGAAGGTGTCGGAGCCGATGCCGGCGCCGGAAACCTTGCCGGCGGCGGTGTCGAGCGAGATCGCCCCGGTGGCGTCGGAGAGGTCGAGGGTGTCGAAGCCCGCGCCGCCGTCGACGGTGTCGTTGCCGGCACCGACCCGGATGACGTCGTCACCGGCGCCGCCCTTCAATACGTCGTTGCCGGCACCGCCGATGATCACGTCGTTGCCGTCACCGCCGTCGATGGCGTCGTCGCCGTCACCGCCGTCCACCGTTTCGGCGGAGGCGCCACCGGTGAACGTGTCCTTGCCGGCTCCGAGCAGGATGGCGCCCGTGATCGTGCCGGTGTTGGTCACCGTGTCGTCGCCGTCGCCCATGTCGACTGCCACGCCCGACGCGCTCGCGATCGTGCCCGAATTCACGAGCACGTCGTTGTGGATCCCGACCAGCTTCACGCCGACGCCGAGGGTCGCCGTGATGGAACCGGCATTGGTGATCGTGGTC
Organism: Astrobacterium formosum; assembly: GCA_030848545.1. GTDB lineage: Bacteria > Pseudomonadota > Alphaproteobacteria > Rhizobiales > Xanthobacteraceae > Astrobacterium > Astrobacterium formosum. The sequence continues at coordinate 123,399 of JAVDCA010000012.1, read as the reverse complement.
GCCGCGAAGGCGGCACCGCCGTCGCTGTTGTCGATCAGGATGCCGTTGGTCTCGCCGTAGATCTCGCCGCCGGCGAGGTTTGCGATCGAGCCGCCGCCGGCCGCGATGCCGTCGGCGAAGTCGTCCAGATTGTCGGCACCATTGGCCTCGATCCGGCCGCGATTCTCGATCATGACCAGACCGTCGACGTCGACGCCATCCCCATCACCGTCGCCCGACCCGTCGTAATTGCCGCTGATCAGGCCGTCGTTGTAGACCTCGGTCGCCGGGTCGCTGGCCTCGGTGTCGAGATTGATGCCCGATCCGTTGAGGCCGCGGATGACGCCGCCCGCCGCGTTGTGGGCGACGATCGACTTGTCGCCCGACACGGCGTTGTTGGCGGTCGACTCGATCAAGCCGGTGGCGCCGTTGTAGAGCGTGCCACTGCCCTCCTGAAAATCAATACCGTCGTCCGAGCCGCGAATCAGGCCATCGTTGTAGACGGCGACCTGGGTGGTGGTGGAGCCCTTGAAGGCCGGGCGCAGCGCGTCGAAGCCGTTATCGGCACCGAGGATCTGGCCGCCCTCGCGGTTGAAGACCGTCACGCTGGTCGAATAGAGTTTACGCAGGTCGACGGTATGGCCGTCCTCGCTCTCGATGAGACCGGCATTGTCGATGACCACCGTGCCGGCGCTGCCGGAGCTGGACTCCAGTTGGATCGCCTTGTCGCCGGCGCTGATGACGCCGCTCTCCCGGTTGACGATGGTCAGCGTATGGCTAGCGCTACCGAACTTGGCGTAGATGCCTTCCGGATAGGTCCCGTCGCCGAGCGCCGAGATGGTGCCGGCATTGTCGATCACCAGCCCGTCGACCGCCCCGCTGATCTCCACCGCCCGGTCGCCGTTGCCGACCGCCAGCGCGCCGCCTTCGGCGACGGTGAGACGGTCGGAGCCGTCCAGCGAAATCTTCGAGGTCACGGTGGCGCCATCGTGGATCTCGATCGCCTGGTAGCCAGCGCTGCCGGCCACCGCCCACGTGCCACTCGCCACGTCGAGCATCTCGACGCCGACCGTGGCGCCCAGCGCCCCGGTGCCGGTGCCGGTGAGGCGCACGGTGTCGTCGTCGTCGCCGCCGTCGACCGACGCCGGAGCACCGTCTTCGGCCGAGACCAGGATCAGGTCGTTGCCCGCACCCGCCACCACCGTGTCGCCCGCACCGGCCACGATGGTGTCGTCGCCGGCGCCACCGACTAGGTCGTCGGCCCCTTCGCCCCCAACCAGCCGGTCGGCGCCGCCACCGCCCATCAGCACGTCGTCGCCGGCATTGCCGACGAGGACGTTGGCGCCGGCGTCGCCGATCAGCGTGTCGTCGCCCGAACCGCCGGTGAGATTCTCGATGCCGGCGAGCGCGTCGGAGCCGGTCTCGTCGCCGAACGCCTCGCCCAGCGACAGGTCGGCGGTGACGCCATCGGCATTGGCGGAATAGTCGACGGTGTCGACGCCTTCACCACCATCGATGGTCTCGTCGTTTTCCCCGGAGACGAACACGTCGTCGCCGGCGTCGCCGAACAACTCGTTGTCGCCGGCTCCGCCCGCGATCACGTCGTTGCCGTCGCCGCCCCGGATGATGTCGTCGCCGTCGCCGCCGTTGAGCACATCATCGCCGGCGAGGCCGGAAATCTCGTCGTCGCCGTCGCCGCCCGACAGCGTATCTGCGACCGCAGAGCCGACGATCACGTCGTCACTGTCGGTGCCGTCGACGGTCTCGCCCTGGAACACGCCATCGGCGCGCACATTGAGGTTTTCGATGCGCACGTCTTCGGAGGCCGACGTATCGGCGCCGTCGTAAGCCGTCTCCGGCGTGCCGTAGTTCTCCTGAACATAGTCCATGAAGGCTTTCTGCTCGCCGAGCGCATCGGCCGGCACGTTGGCGGCGGCCGTGAAGTCGAGCGCCTCGTCGACGGGCGCGGACAGCGTACCGTCGGCGAGCAGGAAGCGGAAGTTCTCGCCGTTCTGCTTCGTCAGATAACCATCGCCGCCGTTGGCGGTGAAGTTCAGCGTCACGATGCTGATCAGCGCCGGCGCGTCGGCAACGACGACACCGTTCTCGACCACGCGAGCGATCACCTTGCCCTCGTCATCGACGAGCGCGACGTTGACGATCCTCTGCCCGGCCGGCAGGTCGGGGTCATAGGAGACGCGCACGCCGCCGAGCTGCATGTACCCTCCGTTGCCGGCTGTGGTGGCATTTGGGCTGTTCAGGATGTTGAGCAGTCCCTGCGCGGTCGTGTCGAACACCATCAGCTTGTTGTCGAAGCGTAGGGCGTTCTCGATGTCGAGCTGCGAAATGCCGCCGGCCGGCTTGCCTGCCTCGGGATTGGCGAGCGGGGGCACTTTCTCGGCGCCGCCGTCGTTGCCGTTCACTGCACCGATCTGGGCGCGGATGCCGCCGCCGTTCTTCAGCGAGACAATGAATGGCTGACCCGCGAGGGCATCGTCCGCGGCCGCGCGGTTGGCGTCGGCCGAAAGATCGCCGAGGTTGGTCTCCTGGAAGCGGCTGAAGGTACGGTCACCCTCGAGGTAGACATTGGTGTAGCCGTAGACGATGCCGTCCTTGGCATTGATCACCGCCTCCACGGCCTCGGTCACGTCGGCCACTGTCTCGCCCTTGGTACCTTCCGCGAAGGCCGTGTCGGACAGATCGCCGTCGGTGTCGCCCCAGGCCTCGGCGACGTTCTCCTCGGTCGCGGCGTAGGCGCCGTTGACGTCCGTGGTCGCGGCAAGGTTGTCGAGGACAATCTCGCCGTTTTCGTCGAAATCGACGACGAGGCGGCCCAGATAAGTGTACTCGCCGTCAGTGTTGACGATCAGCGTCGTCTTGCCGTCGGCGCCCGCCGTGACGATCGGATAGGTGTCGGCAAAGTTGGCATCGTGCCCGTCGAAAGCGACGGGCTCGTCATCGGCGTCGCCCAGACGGGTGTGCGAGCCGGCGGCCAGGATGATGTCGACGCCGGTGAGCAGCGGCGCCAGCGCCTTCTCGAGGGCGAGGTTTTGCAGGTGGGACATCAGGATGATCTTGTTGACGCCCTGGCTGATCAGGTCGTCGATGACGATCTGGAGTTGAGCGGCCAGCAGAGCCATGTCATTGGTCTCGCTGCCGTCGCCGGCGAAGCCCTTGACCTCGACGTTGCCGGTCGAGCTGATCGACTCGAGAATCTGGGTCGTGGCGCCGACGAGGCCGATCTTCTCGCCGCCTTTTTCGATCACTGCGGAGGGCGCGATCTTCTTCGCAAGCGAAGCCGCCGTCTCGAGGTCCGCATCGCCCACGGTCTCGACGTACTTGCCGCTCAGCGCGCTGTCGCCCGAAAAGTTCAGGTTCGACGTCAGATAAACGAAGTTCGCGTCGGCGACATTGTCCGCGAAGGCGTTCGTGCCGAGATCAAACTCGTGGTTGCCGACGGTCGAGGCTTCGACACCGATAGTGTTGAGGATCTTCATGTCGGCGTTGCCGGGATTGGTGCCGAGGCCGGTCGCGGCGCCGACCGACGAGTCGGTGCTGGCTGCCATGAACGGTCCCGGGATGTAGTTGTCGCCGCCGGAAAGGATCAGCGTGTTCGCGTAGTCGTCCTCAAACGCATCGACGAGAGCGGCGAGGTTCTTCGCCGTATCGGAGGCGAGCAGGCCGGCCTCGGCGTCCGAGAAGTGTAGGAGCTGCAGTTTGTAGGTCATGGGGGTCTCCGGTCCGAGGTTGAGTCCAATGATCAGCGGGTCGTGGTCGGAAGTGCGCACCGGCGAGTCGCCATCGAAGATGGACTGATCGCGGCCATAGTTGGTGTTGTAATCGAGGGCATCGGCCTCGTCGGAATTGACGTGCCAATGGGTCGTGCCCGTCACCTGGCCGGCCATGCTGTCGTTGGCGAAGACGTCGTCGAGGGTGCCGGTCTGGCCGTCGAACACGTAGGAGTACTCGCCGTTGCCGACACCGAGGTTTTCGTAGCCGGCGCTTTCGATGATCTTGATCGCGTCTTCCTTGGCGTAGGCGTTGAAGTCGCCGAGCAGCAGGACGTCGTGATCGCCCGATCCGGTCGGATCGGTGGCGGCCCATTTCGTCAGCGCTTCGGCGGCGAGTTCGCGCTGGTTCTGCCAATTGCCCTGACCGTCGCCGTGATCGGCATCGGCACCGGTGCCGGTGCCGCTCTTGGATTTCAGGTGGTTGGCGACTGCGGTGAATGATTCTCCGGTGGCGATCTCGGTGAAGCTCACCGCGAGGGCGTTGCGGCTGGTATTCTCGCCATCGAAGACGTGCCCGACCGTACTCTGCGCCGACATTTCGTCGAGGCCGAGGGCCGGCAGATCGGCGTCGTTGAGGATCTCCACCGTGGTGTCTGCGGTGATCGCCACCGTCGCGGTTTTGTAGATGAAACCGACCGCGATGGCGTCGCCGCCGACGAACTGCTGCCCCGGGTTCACCCAGGCATAGGTACCGGCGCCGAGAACGTCGTTGAGCTGGGCGACGAGGAACTCGAGCGCGTTGCCCGAGGAGCCGGGTCGAAAGTCGTTCTCGAGTTCGACGAGGGCGAGCACGTCGGCACCCATGGCGACGATGGCGGCGACCAGCTTCTCGGTCTGGCGCGCGAACTCGGTCGTGTCCTCGGCGCCGCGCGGGTCCTCGCCGATCGCCGTCGAGGCGCCGTTGTCGAGCGTCTTGAAGTAGTTGAGGACGTTGAAACTCGCCACTTTCAATCGGCCGCCGACATCCTCCGGCGCTTCGGTCCGCTCGTTGACGCTTTCGAAGGTGTTGTCGTCGCTCTCGATCGACCGGATGCGCCAAGTCGCGCCCGAGGCGGAATTGCCCGCCCACTGGTAGTCGAGCACGCCGGTGAGGCCGGTGACCGTGTCGCCCATCCGCGGCGCATTGTCGGTGGCATAGTTCGGCGCCGTCGCGGGATTGTCGTCGGGATCGAGGCCACCGACATTGTTGATCGGAGCGTTCTGGCCGTTCAGGCCGTCGTCATAGGTGATGGTGCGGGCGCCGAGATCTTCGAGGTAGTCCTGGTAGGCGGCTGCGTCCGGATCGTGGATCTGGGTGAAGGTTTCCGGACGGTCGCCGGCGACCAGCTTCATTTCGTTGAAGCGGTCGAGATTGTACTGCTCGGTGACCGTCAGGGTCTCCGGAATGGTCACCAGCATGCCCTCGTAGGCTTCGAGGTCGGGCTGGTAGTCACCATCCTGGCTCACACTCGTGCCGGCGGCCGGCAGATCGATGGTCGCCGCCATGGCGTTAACGTCGGCGACAGCGCCGGCCTCGACCACCGAAATCGACGTCGCGGTCAATTCGGTCAGACCGTAGTACTCGCTGATCTTGCCGGTGACGCGCACACGATCGCCGACATGGACGTCGCCCGAGCCACCATAGATGAACAGACCCTCGGACGTGAGCGGATTACCGTCGGAGTCGAACGCCTCCTCCTGCACGTAGAAACCGCCGAGGTTGCGGGCGTTGTCAGCGTCGCCGTTCTGGAAATCGCCGACCACGATGGCGTCGATCGTCACCGTCTGGCCGACCATGCCACTCGCTTCGCCAGCGCCCTGGATGGCGCTGATCTTGGTGATCGAAACGTCGTCGTTGACGATGGTGCCGGTCGCGGTGGCGGTGCCGATGGTCGTCGCCACCGCGGCGCTGTTGGCGACAGTGCTCAGGGTGAGCGAGAAGGTCTCGTTGGCCTCGCTGGCGGCGTCGCCGGCGACGTTCACCGTCACGGTCGTCGAGGTGGCGCCAGCCGGAATGGTGCCGGTGAAGGAAACCGGCTTGACGCCGCCGAAATCGGCCGCGTCGGTCGACGCGGACGCGAACGTGCCCGAGAAGGTGACGTCACCCTCGGTGCCGCCGCTGCGCTCGACCGTGAACGTGTAGGGCGTGACGCCGGCATTGCCTTCGTCGTGAGACACGTCGACCGACGACGCATCGAATCCGACCACCTGGCCGCCGGTTCCCGCGCTCGTCACCCTGATGTCGTCGATGCCGACCCACTCGTCGTTGCCGCCCGCATTGGTGGTGATGATGCGCACCTGCACATCGGCTTGACCGTTGACCGCCGGGGGCAAGGTCAGTTCGAAGTTGGTGGTCTGCGTCGCAGTCCCCTTCGTCGTGACGTCGGCGGCATAGCCTCCGGGCACGTTGGACCACGTGCCCGAGTCGCCGATGCGGTACTGAACAGCGATCGACTGGACCGCATCATCGGTGCTGGCGTCGAGGTCCCGCGCCACGAAGGAGAGCTTGACGTCCTGTCGCTCGGACGCGTCGAGATACAACGCGATGTAGGGCGCATCGGCAGTACCCGACCCGGTGAGTGCAATGGTCGGGTTGGAAAGCTGGAATTCCGCAACACCGCCGGTCGTGTAAGTGTCGGGGGCTGTCCGGTTGATCTCCACATCGACGACATCGGATGTGCCGGTGACGTTACGGGGATCCGCACCGGTCGACGACGTCAGGCCATCGCCGCGGAATCCCACGATCCCGGGTATGCTGTCCCAGTTGTCGGCGGTGGTGAGCAGACCGGCATTGGACCAGTCCTGGACGAAGTCGCCGTTCGCAAGCCGGAAATAGGTTTTGCTCATATGTTCCTCGACGCGTGCAGACGCCCACGGCCGCGCGGCAGCACGCTGCCGAACGCCGAACGATGTGGCTCGGAAGATTGTCTTGGTTGAGAGTCCGTTAACGACGGCGGGAAGCTATCAAGCTCCTCGTTACACGTTGATGACCTTTACCTGACGTATCGATAAATCCGACGCCTTCGACGGCATTCGTCGCTGCGTCCATCACGGCGCGGAAACGAGAGGTCGTGCGGCAGCCTGCGGGTTTTCCACATCGCATCGGATTTTGCTGCTTGTCGTCGTGCCAAGCAGGCCGTTGCATGCCTTCACTGACGATTTCCGAAACACCGCAGTTGAGCCGCGCGAGCGCGAGCGCACGCTTCGATCACTCGTTCGTCCGGAACTCGCGGAAGCGTTGCAACCGGGTCTGTGCGCTCGATGCCGCTCAGCGTTCGCGGAACGCGCGCATGACCTGATCGTGCAGGGGCTTGACCAGATAGGAGGCGACCGTCCGGTCGCCGGTCTTCACGAAGGTCTCCACCGGCATCCCCGGCACGATGCGCACGTCGCCCAGCCGGGCGAGCTCTGCCGGCGTAATGGCGATCCTGACCGTGAAATAGCTGCTGCCGGTGCGCTGGTCCGTCGTGACGTCGGCCGACAGCCGGCTGACCGATCCTTCGATTTCCGGCGTCGTGCGTTGGCTGAAGGCGGAGAACCGCAATGCCGCCGGCTGCCCCACCTTGATCTGGTCGATATCCTGCGGGGCGATGCGCGCCTCGACCGTGAGGGCGTCGGCCACCGGCACGATCAGCATCATGGCTTCGCCGGGACCGACGACGCCGCCGACGGTGTGGACCGTCATCTCGTGCACGAAGCCGTCCTGTGGGGCGCGGATGTCGACGCGCTTGAGCTGGTCCTCGGCCGCCACTTTGCGTTCGACCAGTTCGCTGATCTTGCCTTCGATTTCCCGCAGCTCGCGTCCGACCTCGCTGGCGAGATCGCGATCGATCTGGTTGATCTGCAGCTCGGTTTCGGAAATCTTGCCGCGCGCCTGTGCCACTGCGGCGATCAACTGCGCGCGCTCCCCCTCCAGGCGAGTCGCCTCGCGCTCAAGCGCGGTCAACCGGGTGAGTGGGATCAGGTTCTTCTCCCACAACTCCTTGACGCCATCCAGCTCGCGCCGGATCAGTTCGACCTCGCGGGCCTTCGCCTGCTGCTGCGCCGTGACGCCGCCGATCTCGTCGTTCAACTGGCCGATGCGCTGCCCGAGCTGCTGCTTCTGGCCCTCGCGCGCGCTCCGGCGTAGCGCGAACAGGCGTCGCTCTGCCGAAATGAGGGCGGCGATCTCGGGAACGTCCGCTTGCGCGATGAACTCCGGCGCGAACACGATCTCGGCCGCACCGTCACGCTCGCATTCGAGTCGCGCTTTGCGCGCGGTCATTTCGTTCAGCGACTTGGAGACGATCGCCAGATTGGCGCGCGTGAGCGTGTCGTCGAGCCGGACGACGACCTCCCCGGCCTTGACGATGCTGCCGTTGCGCACAAGCAACTCGCCGACGATGCCGCCGGTCTGGTGCTGCACCTTCTTGACGTTCGAATCGACCACCACCATGCCGGGAGCGATGAGCGCGCCGGAAATGTCCGTCGTCGCGGCCCAGCCCCCGATTCCTCCGGTGAGAAGCAGGGCGAGGACCAGCCCAGCGACGACATGACGGCGGGCCGAGCGCTTGGGGTCGAAACTAGTGGTCGAGTCCATGGGTCTACCCGGCTACGGCTGGGACGAACATCTTGCGCGGCGCCTGTTGCGGCGTGGGGCGCTGGATGATCTTGGCGAGGACTTCGTCCTTCGGACCGAAGGCCTGCTGACGCCCGTCCGCGAGCGCCAGGACGTGGTCGACGCCGGCCAGCGCGCTGGGCCGATGGGCGACCACCGCGACGATGCCGCCACGGGCGCGAACGGAAAGAATCGCGCGCGACAGCGCTTCGTCACCCTCGGCGTCGAGATTGGAATTCGGCTCGTCGAGCACCACCAGGAACGGATTGCCGTACAGTGCCCGAGCCAGGGCGATGCGTTGCTGCTGTCCGGCCGAGAGTCTGTGCCCCTGCTCTCCCACCGGCGTGTCGTACCCCTGCGGGAGCCCGACGATCAGTTCGTGGACGCCGGCGGCCGTGGCCGCCTCGATCACGTCGGCAGGTTTGGCGTCCGGAACGAAGCGCGAGATGTTTTCCGCCACCGTTCCTTCGATCAGTTCCACGTTCTGCGGCAGATAGCCGAGATGCCGCCCGAGGCCATCCGATGTCCATTGATCGAACGCCGCGCCGTCGAGCCGGACCGAGCCGCGCGCCGGCCGCCAGATGCCGACCAGAAGGCGGGCGAGGCTGGACTTTCCCGATGCACTGGGCCCGATGATGCCGAGCCCCGACCCTGCCTTCAGGGCGAAGCTCACGTCCTGGACGACGACACGCTGCGCGTCCGGCGGCGCAATCGACACGTTGTCGACCGTGAGAGCCTTGCCGGGAGCCGGCAGTGGCGTCGGTGCCGGCCGGGACTTGAGGATCGCCAGGAGCTTGTCCAGCCGCACCTTGGCCTGACGGGCGGCGGCAAACCCTTTCCATTGCGCGATCGCCAGATCGACGGGAGCAAGAGCGCGCGCCGACAGGATCGATGACGCGATGATGATGCCGGCGGTCGCCTGCTGCTGGATCACCAGATAGGCGCCGACCGCGAGCACGACCGACTGCAGCAGCATGCGCATGATCCGGCTGGCCGATCCGAACCCCCCGGTCAGGTCACTGAGTGCCGCCTGACGGGCCAGATGCGATTCGTTGGCCGCGGCCCAGCGCGCCGACATGGCGCTGCACATTCCCAATGCCTGTACGGTCTCGGCGCAGCGTCGGGTCAAGTCCGCAAGGCGCATGCGCTCGGCGCTCGCCTGGGTCATTTCGCGAACGGCGGCGCGGGATCTCGCCTCCGCCACCAGCGTCAGTGTCACCAGGGCGAGCGCACCGACGAGCACAGTGACCCCGATCCACACATGGAAGGCGAAGCAGATGGCGAGATAGAGGGGCAACCACGGCAGGTCGAACAGGGCGGTCGGACCGGGCCCGGACAGGTAGCTGCGAACGGCATCGAGGTCGCGGACCGGGTGGATGCCTTCGCCGCTGTTCGGCGCCTCCATGGGCAACCGCACCAGGGCATCGTGGATGCGGCGGATGAGTGCATTATCGAGGCGCATGCCGATGCGCACCAGCAACCGCCCGCGGATTCCATCCAGAAATCCTTGAAACAAGTAAACTGCCACCACCAGTGCGAGCAGGCCGACGAGCGTGGGAACGCTGCGGCTGGGGAGCACACGGTCATAGACCTCCAGCATGAACAGCGAACCGGTCAAGGCCATGATATTGAGAATGGCGCTGAAGCCCGCAATGGCCACGAATGTGCCGCGGCACGCGGCCAGCGCCGCCGCCAATTCGGACTTCGGAGACTGAAGATCGGCCTTCCCTGACATCGACGGTGGTCTCGGCTGCGAGCGAGGAAATGACAAAGCAGCGGACCGTTAAAGCGCTCGTGTTACAGCAATCTGACACACGGGAAACGCACTCCGCCAATCCACCGGCGATACGAGCCGTGATCGTCACGTCCCGGGGGCTATCGAGGATCTTGCCGCCCACCGGTTCGCGCGACGCCATCGAGGTGATGCGAACCGGGCACCGGCGTGCGGACGCGCCCGCGCACACTCGTGGAGTGTGCGGGCAACATCTTCGCTGTCCCGAGACGGGCCGCGCCTCGGTCGACCGACAGGCCAGCCAACGAATCCGCCACTGCCGAGGGATCGATGGCACCGCGTCGATGAGCCCTAACCGTCGCCACGACTGCGACGTGGAAGCTCGGTGCTTGGCCTGCCCCGCCCTCGTCTTCTCAAGTATTGCTCGCCATGCATTGCTGATAAACAATTGAATCAACCGGCACCCTCGACAAAAAGTAGGCGTATTAATCGTATAACCATCATATTACTTTCACACGACTGTCATATTAACCGAGGCGCGCCGTTATGGTTTCATTTTAATTGATTACCTGGTGCTTCTTAGTGAATATGCCGCTGAAATTTTTGAGTAACACTGAGCGTGAGACGGGGCGGCACGACACATGGCTGGCGCTGAAAAGGCGACCCAACCAACGACGTCTGGTTCGGATACGGGCACATCGGAACACGTCGTTGCGATCACCAAGCCACCCGACAACGGCAGCCTGACAGTCGCGCTCGATCATCGCGGCATGCTCGACCTCCATGGCGTGGCCGACGAGAAGATCACCCTCGTTCGCGTCGGCGATCGGCTGGTCTTCGTCTTCGACAATCATTCCACGGTGGTGCTCGAACATTTTTACGACGGCGATGGACGACCGTTCGCCGGCATCGCGGTGCAGCTCGGTGCCGACCGGGTCGTGAGCGCCGCGACGTTCGTCGATGAGTTCCCGATATCGTCCGATCAATCGCTGCTGCCGGCAGCAGGTGATGCCGGTCCGCAATCATCGGCACAGTTCGCCGACGCGCTCGTGGACATGCTCGCAACCGGCGCAACACCCGTCGCTCTGCTGACGGCCGCTGAGCCAGCGGCCGGGGCAGCACTGGGAGGCGCACAATTCGACGCGCCCGCACCCGTCGTCACGTCCACTCCCGACAACGGGGAGAACACCGACCCCGGCGGCGACGGCAATCCCGACCCGGGCGGCGAAACAAACACCGCTCCCACCGGAGCAGACGATGTGGCCAGCGTCAGCGAAGATTCGCACGTCACCGCGACCGGAAACGTTCTGGCCAACGACACCGATGTCGACCTGGACGTGCTGGTCGTCACCGACATCGCCGGCGCTGCGTCCAATCTCGGCGCCGCGGTGACGGGACAGTATGGCACCCTGACGCTGAACGCGGACGGACGATACGTCTACACGCTTTCCAATGCGGACACGCAGATCCAGGCCCTGACGGCGAACGACACGCTCACCGACACTTTTCCCTACACGGTATCCGATGGTCGCGGCGGATTCGCCACTGAGACGCTGACGATCACCATTCACGGCAGCAATGCCGCACCGACTCTCTCGCTCGGACAGGACACAGGTCTCGTCGCCACCGCGTCGTCGTCCCTGATCGCCACCCCGGTCGCCGGCGAAGCTGCGCGCATTCTCGACGCTTCGGCGAGCGAACCGGAAGACAAGATCAGCTCCATCGAGGCGCGTGTGTCCTCGGGGTATCAGGCCGGCACCTACACGGCCGATGGTGACGCCACGGACGACGCCGGCGAACGCCTCCAGTTGACGGAAGCCGGCGAAGCGCTGGTCGCCAGTCTCGGCGGGACCGTGGGTTTCGACGCCGCATCCGGCCTCCTGACGATCCACTTTGCCGCGCCGATCACGGGCGCGTCGGCGAGCGCCGTTCTCGGCCATATCGCCTATGTCAATCAGATCGGCGACTTCTCGCTCGCCGTCGGTTCCGACGACAACCGCACCGTCGCGGTGCGGACGACCGACAGCGACGGCGCGGCGTCCGACTGGGTACAGCGCGAGATCGACATTGTCGCGGACGTGGTCGACGCCACGGGGCGGGACGCGTTCACGGGCGGGCGGTTCGATGACGTCATCGGCGGCGGCGGCGGCGATGACGTGATCGACGGCGGCGGTGGCGACGACGTATTCCGATACACGCTGGGGGACGGCAACGATACAGTCCGGGGTGGAACAGGCCACGACATCTATGAGTTCTCCGGTGCGCTCTCCGGTGCGCTGACCATGAGCGCCGATGGGCCATGGCTCTTCCTGGAGGCCAACGGCGATTACTCCCAGATAATCGACGTCGAACGCTTCGAGTTCCTGTTAGGGTCCGATGCGGACAGCTTTGATCTCATCGGCGATTGGGCGGCAGCCGGGTTGCCGTCCGTGCAGATCGACGCCGGGGACGGCAACGACACGATCGATGCCTCGCTGTTGACGAGCGCTACATCTCTCGAATTGCGCGCAGGCGCAGGCGACGACACGATTACGGGCGGCTCGGGAGACGACCGCCTCACTGGCGGCGACGGCGACGACACTCTGATCGGCGGAAGTGGCGCCGATATCCTCGTGGGCGGAGCGGATGGTGATTTGATCGAAGGTGGAACCGGCGACGATCACATCGAAGGCGGCGAAGGCGATGACACTCTCTCCGGCGGAGAGGGGCGGGATACCTATGTGTTGAGCGGCTTTTTCGGATCCGACCGCATCGAGGATTTCGTTTCCGGCGAGGACAAGATCGAGCTTTCCGGGTTTTCCGCCGACGATGTGACTTTGGCGCCTGTCGACGGCGGGAGCGGAACGCGGATCAGCGTCGATGTCGGCGGCATCCATTATGGCGATGCCTTGATCGAAGGTTACGTGTCGCTTCTCGACCTCGAGTTCCCGGCGACCGCCTGAGGCGCATTTCGACACGACGGGAGTCGCTACACGAAAACTGCACCGGTCCCGGGCAAGCGCGATTCCCGCATTTTGGTTCTGTTACGGATACTTACACCAACGCCATTGACCTTGGCCCGTCATTGCGAGGTGCGGAGCGACGAAGCAATCCAGGGCCCTAAAGCAAGGACTGGATTGCTTCGCTCCGCTCGCAATGACGGCGGTGATTATGACTAAAGACGGCCGGTATCACCGACATTCGGGGCGCCCTTCACGGGCGCCCCGTCGTCGTTGATTCAGCCCCGTGACGTCCGCCTCAGGCGAAGCGGAAGTCGTCGGTGGCAAGTGCAGCGAGCTTGACGTTGGCGAGCGTCAACGTGGTGTCGGCATCGATCGCGAGCAGGACGTCCGAACCCGACTGGGTCGCGTGCGACATCACCTCGGAGAAGTCCGCGAACAGGTCGGTCGAGAACTCGATCATGTCGGAGCTCGAACCGGTCAGGGCGAAGTCCTTGATGGTGTCCTTGCCGAAGCCGGCCGCGAACACGAACACGTCGTGGCCGGAGCCGCCGGTGAGCACATCGTTGCCGAGGCCGCCGGTGATGGCGTCGTTACCCGAACCGCCATTGACCACGTCGTTGCCGGCACCCGCCGTGACGATGTCGTCGCCCGAACCGGCGTCGATGTTGTCGATGCCGTCGCCGCCATCGACCTTGTCGTCGCCCGAGCCGCCCTTGAGGGTGTCGTCACCGGCACCGCCGGCGACCACGTCGTCGCCCGAACCGCCGTCGAGCGTGTCGTTGCCGTCGCCACCCGCGAGCTGATCGTCACCGGCACCGCCTTTGAGGGTGTCGTTGCCGGCGCCGCCGTCGAAGATCTCGTCACCGTTGCCGCCCGTCACCACGTCGTTGCCGGCGCCGAAGCGGAACGCCTCGATGCCGGTGAAGGTGTCGGAGCCGATGCCGGCGCCCGAGGCGCGGCCCGCCGCCAGGTCGAGCGAGATCGCCCCGGTGGCGCCGGAGAGGTCGAGGGTGTCGAAGCCCGCCCCGCCCGCGATGGTGTCGTCGCCTTCACCGCCTTGCAGGACGTCGTCGCCGGCCCCGCCCGTCAGGACGTCGTTGCCTTCGCCGCCGTCGACGAGGTCGTCGCCGTCGCCGCCGTCGATGGTGTCGTTGCCGGCACCACCGTGGGCCTCGTCATCGCCGAGGTCGGCCAGCATCACGTCGTCTCGCGACGTGCCCATGAGGACGTCGTCGCCCGGCGTGCCGACGTCGGCCTGCGGCTGCGGCGCAACCGTCACCACGACAGTCGCCGTCGACGTGCCGCCCTTGCCGTCGGAGATCGTGTAGGAGAACGACGCATCGCCTTCGAAACCTTCGGCCGGGGTGAAGACGACGTTGCCCTCCGCATCCAGCGCAACCGTGCCGCCGGCGCCGTTCGACACCGACAGGATCGTCAGAACGTCGCCGTTCGCATCGGTATCGTTGGCGAGCAACGCCGCCACCGCGATCGTCAGCGCCGTGCCATAGTCCGTGCCGAGCCCGGCATCGTTGCCGGCCACCGGTGCGGCGTTGGGCGGCGGTGCGTCGGCAATCTTGCGCAACGAGACATTGTCGAGCGCAGCGCCGTAGGCATTCAGGTTGGACTCGGTGCCCTGGAAGATCAGCTGGTTGGTGCCGTCGCCAGCGCCGCCCACGACGTCGATCGTGATCTTCTGCCAGGCATTCATCGGCACGCCCTCGTAGACGACTTGCCCGCCCCAATAGACGCGCACGCCATCGTCGGTGGTCCGAGCGTCGGCGTCGGCGATGAAGAAGGTGAGTCGGTACGTTGCACCCCCCTGGACACCCGCGACCGTCTGGACCAGCTTGGCGTTGTTGCCGTAGCCGTCCATATCGAACCAGACATTGCCGTCCCGGGCCGAGATGCCGTTCTGCGTGTCGAAGTGCAGCTCGGCGCGTCCGCCGGCACTGGTGTCGACTTGCGTCCAGCCCGGGATGACACCGCTGTTGTTCCGATAACCCCAGTCGCCGGACCAGTTGCCGTTGTTGGCGCCGGTCAGATCTTCGAAACTGCCGTTCACGATCAGGTTCGGGTTCTCTTCGATACGGATCAGCGACACGTCGTCGAGCGCGACCCCGGCACCGTTCGGGCTCGACGTGACGCTCGCGAAAGTCAAGGTGTTGGACCCGTCACCGGCACCGCCGAGCACGTCGATGGTGATCTCCTGCCACTTGTTCTTCGGGATTCCCGTGTAGATGAGCTCTCCGCCCCAATAGACACTGACCGTGTCGCTCGCCTGGGCGGTGTCGGTGTCGGCGATCTTGAACGACAGCTGGTAGGTTGCGCCGCGCTCGACGCCCGCGACGGTCTGCACCAGCTTGGCGTTCTTGGGCGCGCCTTCCAGGTCGAACCAGTAGGTGCCTTCTGCCGGGCCGACGCCACCGACGGTGTCCTTGTGCACTTCCGCACGGGTGTCGCCGGTGTTGATCCAGCCCGCGATGACGCCGGCCGGGCTCGTGTTGCGGTAGCCCCAACTGGCGCTGTCGTCGGCGCCGGTCAGATCCTCGAACCCGCCATTGACGACGAGGTCGATCGGCTCCACCACCGGCGGCTCGGTGGCGAGGCTGGGCGCATGGGCAAGCAATGCTTCGAGCCCTGGCAGCACGGCAGCGACGCCGGCGTCCGTCCCATTGGCGGCGCGCGCCGCCAGGTCGGTGCCGGACAGCGTCACACCATCGGCGAACGTCAATGTACCCGGCAGAACTGCGGCATTACCGCCACCCCCACGGATCACCAGCGCGTCCTCGCCCGCGCGAACGATCAGGTCGGCACCGGCCCGCACGACGGTGACCTCGCTCGAAGCGATGTTCTCGAACGTAATGGTGCTCGCGGCATCGAGCACGATCAGTTCGATGCCGGAGCCCTTGCGGAACAGGACGGCGTCGCCGCTCGCCACGATGACGTCGTTACCGGCGCCGCCGTCGAGAACGTCGGTGCCGCCATCGCCGGACAGGTAATCTGTGCCAGAACCGCCGACCAGAATGTCGTTGCCGGCGCCACCAAAGACGACATCGTCGCCGCCGTCGCCATACACCAGGTCTTCGCCGTCCTTGGCACGTACGATGTCGTCGCCCTGCATGGCATATACGACGTCGCTGCCGGCCGTGCCCGAGGCCTCATCCGATACGGCCGTACCATAGACAACTTTCGCTCCGGAAATGGCCTCGATACTCGCGCGGGCGAGCTTGGTATCGTCGACGAAGACGGCGTCCACCCCCATGTCCACGAGCGCCTGGATGTCAGCCTGCGAGCCGAGAATCGTCCAGGTCGTCACCTGGAGGCCGGCGGCGTGTGCGGCGGCGACGTCGGCGGCGTTGAACGAGCCGACGCTCGGAGCGACGATGTCCGCAAATGTTGCGATCTCGCTCGGATTTGTAATGCCGCTGCCGAGATAGGCCAGCGGGATGTCGACGCCGTACTGCGGCATGATGGTGTCGTTCAGTTGCTGCAGGTTGGTCGCCGAGAAACTCTGGATCGTGACCAGATCCGGATTGGTGAACTCGTGCGCGATCAGAGTCTGGATGACCGCTTCGCTGGTTGCGTAGTCCGTACTCTTGGTCTCCGGAATGATGCCGATGGCGCGGCCGGTCTCGATCGACATCGTTTTGACGAGCTCTATGACTTCACCGAAGGTCAGGAGCGCCGGCTCGAGCGCTTTCGCTTCGTCATAGGTCAGATTGGAATAGTTGTGGTTGTCGTGGCTGGCGACGAGTACGCCATCCTTGGTGCGATAGAGATCGGGCTCGATGAAGTCCGCACCCCAGTTGACAGCCCATACATAGGCCTCGCGAGAGTGGTCCGGATACGGGTTGCTGCCGCGGTGCGCGAGAAGAACAATGTCGGCCATGGTGCATACTCCAAAGAGAACGACGTCACGAGCCGCAGCGGCGGTGTCATCGAGGGAGCGAAGGAGAGTCGAGCTGAACGAGAGGACCGACTCCGGTCTCGAATCGGTGATGTGATCGCTACCAATCGAAAATGACGTTGCGTTGACGATTGATTGACAACGCCGCCCTTCCTCTTCCAGTGTCGATGGGCCTCCTCCGATCCATGCGCGGTCTCTGGAGAATGGGCCCGTCGAAAGCGCTCGACTCCGTCATTCGTAGTAGAAGACGGGGCGCCGCGAGGCGCCCCGTTATCGATCTTGAAGCCGTCGGGTGTCCGCCTCAGGCGAAGCGGAAGTCGTCGGTGGCAAGCGCAGCGAGCTTGACGTTGGCGAGCGTCAGCGTGGTGTCGGCGTCGACCGAGATCAGGACGTCCGCACCCACCTGCTCGGCATTCGCCATCACGTCGGCGAAGTCGTCGAACAGGTCGGACGAGAACTCGATCACGTCGGAGCTCGAGCCGGTCAGCGCGAAGTCCTTGACCATGTCCTTGCCGAAGCCGGCCGCGAACACGAACACGTCGTGGCCAGAGCCCCCGGTGAGCACATCGTTGCCGAGGCCGCCGGTGATGGTGTCGTTACCCGAGCCGCCGATCACAGTGTCGTTGCCGGCACCGGCCGTGACGATGTCGTCGCCCGAGCCGGCGTCGATCTTGTCGATGCCCTCGCCGCCATCGACCGTGTCGTCGCCCGAGCCACCCTTGAGGGTGTCGTCGCCGGCACCGCCGGCAACCACGTCGTCGCCCGAACCGCCGTCGACCGTGTCGTTGCCGTCGCCACCCGCGAGCTGGTCGTCGCCGGCACCACCTTTGAGGGTGTCGTTGCCGGCGCCGCCGTCGAAGATCTCGTCACCGTTGCCGCCCGTCACCACGTCGTTGCCGGCGCCGAAGCGGAACGCCTCGATGCCGGTGAAGGTGTCGGAGCCGATGCCGGCGCCCGAGGCGCGGCCCGCCGCCAGGTCGAGCGAGATCGCCCCGGTGGCACCGGAGAGGTCGAGGGTGTCGAAGCCCGCCCCGCCCGCGATGGTGTCGTCGCCTTCACCGCCTTGCAGGACGTCATCGCCGTCGCCGCCCGTCAGCACGTCGTCGCCGGCACCGCCGAGCAATGTGTCGTTCCCGGCGCCGCCGTCGAGCGTGTCGTTGCCGGCGCTGCCATCGAGAAGGTTGGCGGCATCGTCGCCCGTCAGCTTGTCGTTGCCTTTGCCGCCGATGACGTTCTCGATGCCGGTGAGCGTGTCGGCGCCGGATTCCTCGCCGCTAGCGATGCCGGCCGACAGATCGACTTCAACCCCGGCCGTGTCGCTCAGGCCGGCCAGATAGGAGACGGTGTCGACGCCGTCGCCGCCGTCGAGTTCGTCGTCATTGACTCCGCCGACCAGCACGTCGTCGCCCTCGCCGCCGAAGAGGGCGTCGTCGTTCGCGCCGCCGAACAGAACGTCATTTCCGGCCTCGCCGTAGACGACGTCGTCGCCGGCGTCGCCGTACACCACGTCGTTGCCTTCACCGACGCTGATGGTGTCGTCACCCTTCATGGCGTAGACCAGGTCGTCGCCGGCCGTTGTGGAGACCTCGTCGTCCGACTCGGTGCCATAAACGACGGTTACGCTTTTGATGTTCGCGATGCTTTCGCGGGCCGTATTGGTCTCGTTGGCGAAAACGCCGTCGACACCCATGTCAATGAGGCTCTGGATTTCGGCCTCGGTGCCGGTGATCGTCCAGGCGACGACTTGCAACCCCGCGGCGTGCGCGGCGGCGACGCCGTCCGCCGTGATGGCGCGGACGTTGGGCGCCAGGACGTCGGCGTAGGTCGCGATCTGCTCGGGATTCGCCATGCTGTAGCCGAGGTAGGCGAGCGGCAGGTCGACACCGTATTGCGGCATGATGGTGTCATGCAGCATCTGCAGATTGGCCGACTGGAAGCTCTGGATCACGACCCGATCCGGATCGGTGAAGTCGTGCGCGATCAGCTCCTGGATGACGGCTTCGCTGGTCGCATAATTGGTGTTCTTGGTCTCGGGAATGATGCCGATGGCACGACCGGTCTCGATCGACATCTCCTTGACGAGCTCGATGACCTCGCCGAACGTCTGCAGCGCGGGTTCGAGGGCCTTAGCCTCCGCATAGGTCAGATTGGAATAGTTGTGATTGTCGTGGCTGACGACGAGCACGCCATCTTTGGTCAGCCAAAGGTCCGGCTCGATGAAGTCCGCGCCCCAATTGGCGGCCCAGACATGGGCTTCGCGCGAATGATCGGGGTACGGATCGGTGCCACGATGCGCGTAGAGGGTGATGTCAGACATGGTGCATTCTCCAAAAGATGATGGCATGCGCCGCGACGGCAAAATCGCGACGAGAGCAAACGCGAGCGAAGCGATCGAGCGAGCTGGCTCCAATGCTCGGGCCGACGAGGCGTTGGCTATCAGCCGCAGATGACGTTGCGTTAACGATTGATTGACGATACCGACCTTTCGTCGGCGAAGCAGGTTTGCGTCATGTGGCATCCCGCCCAGCCGTCTCGCGGTGCCGGTCGGCCACGCAAGGAGCCGCCGCCGCGCGGACGCAACGACGGCAGGAAAGATCGAATTCGATTTGCCCAACGTCGCGATCGTATCTATGGGGCGCCCGTGAGGGCGCCCCATAGTTTTGATTGGCCCCCGTGACGTCTGCCTCAGGCGAAGCGGAAGTCGTCGGTAGCAAGCGCAGCGAGCCTGACGTTGGCGAGCGTCAACGTGGTGTCGGCGTCGATCGAAAGCAGGACGTCCGCACCCGACTGGGTCGCGTGCGACATCACCTCGGAGAAGTCCGCGAACAGGTCGGAGGAGAACTCGATCATGTCGGAGATCGAACCGGTCAGGGCGAAGTCCTTGATGGTGTCCTTGCCGAAGCCGGCCGCGAACACGAACACGTCGTGGCCGGAGCCGCCGGTGAGCACATCGTTGCCGAGGCCGCCGGTGATGGCGTCGTTACCCGAACCGCCATTGACCACGTCGTTGCCGGCACCGGCCGTGACGATGTCGTCGCCCGAACCGGCGTCGATATTGTCGACGCCCTCGCCGCCATCGACCGTGTCGTCGCCCGAGCCGCCCTTGAGGATGTCGTCGCCGACACCGCCGGCGACCACGTCGTCGCCCGACCCGCCGTCGAGCGTGTCGTTGCCGTCGCCACCCGCGAGCTGATCGTCGCCGGCACCACCTTTCAGGGTGTCGTTGCCGGCACCGCCGTCGAAGATCTCGTCGCCGTTGCCGCCGGTCACCACGTCGTTGCCGGCGCCGAAGCGGAACGCCTCGATGCCGGTGAAGGTGTCGGTGCCGATGCCGGCCCCGGAGGCGCGGCCCGCCGCCGTGTCGAGCGAGATCGCCCCGGTGGCGTCGGAGAGATCGAGGGTGTCGAAACCGGCCCCGCCCGCGATGGTGTCGTTGCCGGCGCCGGCCCGGATGACATCGTCACCCGCGCCGCCCGTCAGCACGTCGTTGCCGCCTCCACCGAGCAGCGTGTCGTTCCCGTCACCGCCATCGATCGCGTCGTCGCCGAGGCCGCCATCGAGCACGTTCGCCGCATCGTCGCCGATCAGCGTATCGTTGCCGGCTCCACCAATGACGTTCTCGATGCCGATAAGCGTATCGGTACCGACGTGGTCGCCGGACGCCTCGCCGGCCGCGAGGCCGACCACGACGCCAGCCGCATCGTCGGCATACGACACGGTGTCGATACCGTCGCCGCCGTCGATCACGTCGTCGCCGGCGCCGCCGGCGAGAAGGTCGTTGCCCACGCCGCCGTCGAGTGCATCGTCACCGATCCCGCCGGCGAGCAGGTCGTCGCCCAGGCCGCCATACAGAGTGTCGTCGCCCGCGTCACCGGAGAGTCGATCGTTGCCGGCGAGGCCCGAAATGGTGTCGTCGCCCTCTCCGCCCGCGAGAACATCGGCGCCGGCGGTGCCGGCGATGTCGCCGTCGATCGGCGGCTCGCCGGTGGAAAGATCGATCACGACCACATCGTCGAAGCTGAGCCCGGCGTTCCCCCATGAATAGAGGCCGACGGTGCCCTTTTCGTTGCCGTGATCCTCGATCGCGTAGGCGAAGATCGCCTCGCCGTTGATCCAGGCCGTGATCCGGTTGCCGACGATGTCGACCCGTAGCGTGAACGCCTCGCCGGGCTCGTACTTGCCCGGCACCTGGCCGAGGATTTCCTCGATGCCGTCGCGCATGCGGATCAGGTTGAAGACGCTGCCGGCACCGTTGGACGGATCACGGTCGAGGACGCCGTCGGCATCGAGCTCGAGCTTGTAGTAGTTTTTGGCATCGGTGTAGTGGAACAGGAAGCCGAGACCGTCATTGTCCGGCGTCGCGACGGTGGCCTGGATCGAGTAGTCGTCCCACTGCAGGGCCGCCGGATCGTTCCACAGCGCATAGGTGCCGACGCGCAGCACGTTGACGCCGTCGCCGAGCGGCGACCAGCCGCGCTGCCAATAGTCCGGATTGCTGGCACCGTCCCAGGTCAGCTCGCGGCTCTGCAGATCGCTCGCCTGCACCAGCCGGCCGTCCTGGATCGTCCATTGCGACGCGGTGCCGTTGAGCCCGACGCCACCGAACTCGCCTTCGTCGACGATCGTCCATTTGGCGAGCGAGGCATCGGAGGAGAAGCTGTCCGAAACCAGCAGCTTGCTGTGAGCGACCACCTCGACATCGACACGGTCGCTCGCCGTCCTGCCGCCGGCGTCGGCGACCGTCAGCGTCAGGTCATGGTCCCCGACCGCGAGTTCGACCGTCGGCGTCTTGCCGGTCGCGACCACGTGTCCCTGCGCATCCGTCCACGTCCACGAGACGATGTCGGTGAGGCCGAACGAGCCGTCACCATCGAGCGTGACCGCCACCTTGCCGTCGCCGTCGGTGTCGGCCAAGCGCTGGTCCTCGCCCGCCTGGGCGGTGAGATCGGCACGGGTCACCACCACGTCGTCGAAGACGCTCGAGCGTTGCCCGCTGGAGTAGAGGCCGACCGTGCCGTGGTCGAGCGGCGCGGTGGCGTCGACCACCGGTCCGTCGAACACGTTCTTGTCGCCGAGGAAGACGTTGATGACGTTGTCGACGATCGCGACCTTGACCTTCAGCTCAATATTGAACTGGTAGCCCATATGGCTCTCGGCCAGCACGGTCTCGATGCCGTCCTTGACCTTGACGAGCAGGCGGCGGTTGGTCTCGCCGTCCATGGTGAAGCGATAATAGTTCTGATCGTCCTGGTAGTAGAAGATCAGGCCGATCGTGTCGTTGTCCATCGAGGTGATGCCGGCCTCGAAGACGTAATCGGACCAGTGCTCCGAGCCCTCGCCCGACCACACCAGCTTATTGCCGGCCGCATCCGACATGTCCCACAGCGCCGCCTCGGGAGCCGGCATGCCGGCCTCCGCGTCGGGGCGCGAGAACACCGTGCCTTTGAGCAAGAAGGCGCCGGTCTCGCCGCCCTGGGTGAGGCCGAGATCCGCCGGCCCGTAGGTCGGGGCGAGGTCCGCAGTCGTGAAGTCGAACTGGGTCGAATAGATCGTCGGCGCCGTCGGCGCGATGCCGCCGGCGGTCGCGCCGCCAAGCGCGGAGATCTCTGCACCGGAATAGACCTTGTCGGTCACCAGCAGACTCGAGACGTAGAGCGGCGAGTTCTCACCGTCTTCGTCGGAGAACATCAGGGCGCCTTTGGAGATGTCGAGGCCGAAACGGTCGGCCGCAACGCCCTGCGTTCCGACCAGGACGCCATTGATGTATTTCGACAGCGTCAGGGTGCCGTCGTGGTTGTCCACGAAGGTGAAAGCGAGGCGTTGCCAGGCGTCGTACTGGAAGGCGCCGGTGTAGTCACCGGAGATGCCGACGCCGCCGGTGCCGTCCGCATTGGTGCGGATGAACAGTTCGGCGTCGCTGGCATTGGTGATGTCGGTCTGGAACAGGGAGGTGAAGTGCGACGCGGTCGCCTTGGGCACGTAGATGTCGTAGATCAGTGAGTAAGAGGTGATCACCGTTCCGTTCGGCACACCCGGCAACGGTGTAAGGAAAAACTTCTCGCCATTGGCGAGCGCCGGCACGAAGGCGACCTTGTCGTCGGACGAAAGCGCCGGGATACCGAACTCGGTCGGCGCCCCGACCGCGATGTCGACGCCCTGACGCGGGCCCGTGCTCCAGCCGTCCGCATTGCCGTCGTTGAAATTCTCGCTCAGGAGCGTGGCGTCGCCGCGCACCACCACCAGCACCTGGTCGGTGGTGACGACGCCCTGGCCGTCTGTCACCTTGAGGGTGAGCTCGTGCTTGCCGAGGCCGAGCTCGACATTCGGCGTGGCGCCGGTGGCGATCACGTCGCCATTCTCGTCGATCCAGGCGTAGGACAAGGCCTCGCTCTTGGGGTTGAGCGAAGAAGCGGCGTCGAGCGTGACCGCCATGGACTTCTCGCCGCTCGCCGCCGTGACGAACAGATCGTCTCCCGCCTTGGCCATGGCGAAGAGATCGGGCGTACCCATATCGACGTTGTCGAAGGTCTCCTGGTGGCCGCGGTATTCGCCCGTCAGGCCGTCGCGGTCAGTCTCGGGCTTCACCCGGTAGCCGTCGAGGTAATCGTCGAACTCGGTGAAGTAGGTCTCGGTGGACACAGTGTTGTTGTCGGGATCGATGACGACCAAGCGCATGGCACCGTTGCCGCCATTGCTGCCCAGCGCCTCGTTGCCGTTGCCGGTGATCTCGCGCGAAATTCCGTTCTGGTAGTTGACCAGGAACTCGAACACCGGATTGCCATACTGCGAGTAGCTGACATTGGTCTCCGCGCCGTCGCCGAAGATATGACCCGAAAAGGTCATGGAGATGTTGGGATACTTGGCCAGCAGTTCGCGATAGACCGTCTCGCCGTCATTGGCACCCTGCGGGTCGCGGCCCATGCCGTAGTCGTAGCCGGCGCCCTCGTCGTAGAGCGGCCCGCCGAGCGGATCGTGGCGGCCGGCATAATCGGTGAGTGCGTGCGAGACGACGATGACGCGGTGGTCGAGATGGCCCTCGATGACGTCGCTCGCCCAGCGGATCACGTCGTCGCGCGGCCCGAACTCCATGGACAGGACCAGCCACTTGGTGCCGTCCTCTCCCTCGAAGGTCGACCAAGTGTTGCGGGCACTGTTGGTCTCCTGATCGTAGGCGCCGCCGAAATTGTCCGGGTTGGTGGCTTCCTGCTTATCCGGCGAAAAGCGCTCGTCGAGATTCACTGACGAATGGTCGGCGGCCGAACCGCCGGCCGCCTGGTCGTGGTTGCCGGGCAGCAGCGAGTACGGGATGACACCATCGAGCTTGCGCAACGCCGCCTCGGCGATGTCCCACTCGCCCACCTGGTTGTGCTGGGTGACGTCACCGACATGGATCACGAACTTGATATTCAACGTGTCCTTCTGGTCGACCAGCCACTGCGTCATATCGCCGAAGATGTGCGAAAGGCGGGCATTGTCAGTGTAATCCTGGGTGTCGGGCAAAACCGCGACCGTGTAGGCGTGCTCGCCGGCGACGCGGACCCGGAAGGTGTCCTTGGCGACATTGCCGTCGGCGTCGGTCGCGGTGATGCGAACGTCCGAAAAGCCGAGTTCGTCGAAATCGAGGGTGAGCTTGCCGTCGACGATGGTCGCGTCGACGACCGCGCCTTCGGCGGTCTCCACCGTATAGGTCAGCCCCTCCCCCTTGAACACGGTCGCGAGGTCGATCACGACATTCTCGGCAGTCGGCGTGACCATCATGTCTTCGATGTTGTCGATCACTGCCACCGCCTCGACCGGCGGCTCGGGCGGCGGGCTGGACAGATCGGTGATGGTGCCGTTCCCGAAAGTGGGGGTGAGGTTGGCTCCGTCGAAGTCGAATTGGACCGCATGGGTGTCGGCCGGGGCGGCGGACAGGATGCCGCCGGCATGGACGCCGCCCAGCGCGCCGACCTCCGCGGTCGTCATCGCCTTGTCGACGAACAGGAACGAGTTGAGCAGGCCGGCGCCGGTCTCGCCGTCCTCATCGGCGAGGATGAGAAAGCCGTTGTCGGAGACGGTGAAGCGCGCCGTATCGACGCTCTGGGTATCGACGAGCTGGCCGTCGATATACTTCGACATCAACGACGTGCCGTTGCCGTTGGCCGAGACCGTCACCGCGACGCGGTGCCAGTCGCCCAGCGAAGCTGCGCCGTCGTAGTCGCTGCTGATGCCGACGCCGAAGCTCGACCCGGCCTTCTTGATGAAGAATTCCGCGTCGCTGGTATTGGTCGTATCGGTCTGGAACAAGGCCATGAAGCCGCCCATGTCAGCGGCGGCAACGTCGATGTCGAATACCATCGTGTAGCTCGCGACCGGGCCGGCGATGTTCGGGTCGACCAGGAAGCCGCCCTGGGCGGTACTGGCCGGAAATGCCAGCACGCCGGAGTCGGTGCCGTCGGGCAGAAGCTCTCCGGATCCGGAAGCGTTCGCGAAGGTCGTCATGGTCATCCTCGTTCTGACATGAGGGACGAGCGCGAACGCATGCCGGAAGAGCGACGCGGAAACCCGTCCCGCGCCTTCGATGGTGTCCCATCGCACTCCGTCGTGTCGTCGAACCGACGCCCGTCCGCGCCGTGGTGAGCAATGGTTAACGGTTCAGAATGACGGCTTCTTGAAACCCGCGACTGTGGGTCGTTCGAAAGCATCGACGCACCCTATCGACGCAATCGATGGGCCCGACGAAGGTCCGCGCGCGGCACCCCCGTCATATTCCCGCAATGGATGGCCGCGATAGGTTCCCAGAGCCGCCGCTTTCGGGCGATGCGGTTTGCAACGTCCGGAGGCAGTCGCGTCCGTGTCGACCAAGCATCTGCGCGCGTTCCATTTCGTCGCTCTCGCGGGCGGCTTCTCGCGCGCCGCCCGCGAACTCGGCATCGGTCAGTCGACGCTGTCCGCCCAGGTGCGCCATCTCGAGGCCGGTTCGGGAGTCAATCTCTTCGAGCGCAACCCCCGAGGCGTGGTCCTCACCGACAAGGGGCGGGTCCTGTTCGAGGTCACTTCGCGTCTGTTCGCCGCCGAGGCGGAGGCTCGATCCATCCTGCGCGGCGAAGGCGCCCGCGCCGGCGGCCACCTGCGTCTCGCCGCCGACGGCGCCTTCCACCCCGCTCCGATTCTGGCCGCCATGAAGGCGGAACGGCCTCAGCTCACCTTCGCGCTCAGCATCGGCAACTCCGAGCAGGTCATCGACAGTATCATCGACCATCGCGCCGACGTGGGCATCACGGCCCGGTTACCGACCGATCCGCGCCTTCTCGTCCGCCCGATGCTGAGCATGGGGCTCGGCGTGTTCGTGCCGGCCGGTCACCCGTGGGACGGCCTGTCCCGCATCTCCATGGCACAGCTCGCCGGCGTCGGCTTCGTGTTGCGCGAGCGCGGCTCGGTGACAAGGCAGGTATTCGAGCAGAATGCCGCCGAGCATCAGATCCGGCTCGGTCCGGTCATCGAGGTCTCGACCCGAGAGGGTGTCAGGGAAATGGTCGCGGCGGGATTCGGTGTCGGGGTGATCGGCGACAGTGAGTTCGGTTTCGACTCGCGCCTGCGCCTTCTTCGTATCGTCGACGCACACCGGCGGATCTGCGAATACGCCGTTTGCCTGGCGGAGCATCGGCGTTTGCCGCTGGTGCGGGAGTTCCTCGCCCGCGCAGTCGAGATGTCCGAGGTCGCGGCCTGAACTCACCCGGCCGATTTCTCCGGAAGCAGAACGGGGCGCCCTGCACGGGCGCCCCGCTGTCATTGGTGAAGCCCCGCGACGTCCGCCTCAGGCGAAGCGGAAGTCGTCGGTGGCAAGCGCGGCGAGCTTGACGTTGGCGAGCGTCAACGTGGTGTCGGCGTCGACCGAGATCAGGACGTCCGCACCCACCTGCTCGGCATTCGCCATCACGTCGGCGAAGTCGTCGAACAGGTCGGACGAGAACTCGATCACGTCGGAGCTCGAGCCGGTCAGGGCGAAGTCCTTGATGGTGTCCTTGCCGAAGCCGGCCGCGAACACGAACACGTCGTGGCCGGAACCGCCGGTCAGGACGTCGTCGCCGAAGCCGCCGGTGATGACGTCGTTCCCCGAGCCGCCATTGGCCACGTCGTTGCCGGCACCGGCCGTGACGATGTCGTCGCCCGAACCGCCGTCGATCTTGTCGACACCCTCGCCGCCATCGACCGTGTCGTCGCCCGAGCCACCCTTGAGGGTGTCGTTACCGGCACCACCGGCGACCACGTCGTCGCCCGAGCCGCCATCGAGCGTGTCGTTGCCGTCACCACCCGCGAGCTGATCGTCACCGGCGCCGCCTTTGAGGGTGTCGTTGCCGGCACCGCCGTCGAAGATCTCGTCGCCGTTGCCGCCGGTGACGATGTCGTTGCCGGCGCCGAAGCGGAACGCCTCGATGCCGGTGAAGGTGTCGGTGCCGATACCGGCGCCCGAGACCTTGCCGGCAGCGACATCGAGCGAGATCGCCCCGGTGGCGTCGGAGAGGTCGAGGGTGTCGAAGCCCGCCCCGCCCGCGATGGCGTCGTTGCCGGCGCCGCCCTTCAGCAAATCGTCGCCGTCGCCACCCGTCAGGACGTCGTTGCCGGCTCCACCGATGAGCACGTCGTTGCCGGCGCCGCCATCGATCGTGTCGTTGCCGAGGCCGCCATCGAGCACGTTCGCCGCATCGTCGCCGATCAGCGTATCGTTGCCGGCTCCACCGATGACGTTCTCGATGCCGATAAGCGTATCGGTACCGACGTGGTCGCCGGACGCTGTACCCGCCGCGAGGTCGACCACAACGCCCGCCATGTCGTCGGCATAGGACACGGTATCGATGCCGTCGCCGCCGTCGATCGTGTCGTCGTTCGCACCGCCGGCGAGGACATCGTTGCCGGTGTCGCCGACGAGTTCGTCGTCGCCGGCCCCGCCCATCAGGACATCGTCGCCTTCGCCGCCGTCGACAATGTCATCCCCGTCGCCGCCGTCGATGGTGTCGTTGCCGGCACCGCCGTGGGCCTCGTCATCGCCGAGGTCAGCCAGCATCACGTCGTCCCGCGACGTGCCCATGAGGACGTCGTCGCCCGGCGTGCCGACGTCGGCCTGCGGCTGCGGCGCAACCGTCACCACGACGGTCGCCGTCGAGGTGCCGCCCTTGCCGTCGGAGATCGTATAGGAGAACGACGCATCACCTTCGAAACCCTCGGCCGGGGTGAAGACGACGTTGCCCTCCGCATCCAGCGCGACCGTGCCGCCGTCGCCGTTCGACAGCGACAGGATCGTCAGAACGTCGCCGTTCGCGTCCGTGTCGTTGGCGAGCAACGCCGCCGCCGCGATCGTCAGCGCCGTGCCATAGTCCGTGCCGAGGCCGGCGTCGTTGCCGGCCACCGGCGCCGCATTGGGCGGGCTGATGATCAGGCTCAGTGTCGCGGTGTCCTTGCCGCCATGCCCGTCATTCACCACGAAGGTGAAGCTGTCCTCGCCGGTGAAGCCGGTCGTGGGCGTGTACCTGTAGGTGCCGTCCGTATAGACCAGAACCGTGCCGTGGGACGGCCCCTGCCCGAGGCTGAAGATCGGCGACGTGCCGGCATCCGGGTCGGGCCCCACGAGTTGGCCGGTGATGACCGTATTCACCAGACCCGCGGCCTCGCCGTCCACGGCGTCCGGAGTCTGGTTGTTGGGCAGGGTATCACCCTGATGTGCGATCTTGACGAAATGAACGTCGTCCAGCGCCACGCCGGCGCCCCACGAGTCCGAGACGCCGGTGTCCATGAACTCCAGCCGGTTGGCGCCGTTGCCGGAGCCCCCGACCACGTCGAAGCTGAGCGTCGCCCAGCCCGCCGAGGTCTGCGGCGGCAGGCCGTTGAAGATGACCTCACCGTTCCACAACACGGTGATGCCGTCGTCATACCGCACATTGTCGGAGTCCGAGAGCGAGAAGCTCACCCGATAGGTCGCGCCGGTTTCGACGCCGACGATGTCCTGGCCGAGCTTGTTGCGTTGCGCCTGGCCGGAGCTGTCGAGGTCGATCCAGAACTTGCCGTCCTTGGCGTGGACGCCGCCGTAATTGTCCAGATGCTGCTCGATGCGGTTGACGTTGGTCCAGCCGGCAATCTGCTTGTCGTTGTTACGGTAACCCCAGTCGGAGCCGCCGTTGTAGTTGCCGGATTCGCTGACGTCCTCGAAGCCGCCGTTGACGATGAGGTCGGTGCCGATCGCCAGCTCCGATGTGGACCCCTTGACGGTCAGGCTCAGCGTCGCGGTGTCCTTGCCGCCATGGCCGTCATCCACCAGGAAGGTGAAGCTGTCCGAGCCGTGGAAGCCGTTGGTGGGGGTGTAGCGATAGCTGCCGTCCGTATAGATCAAGACGGTGCCATGGGACGGTCCGGTGTCGAGGCTGTAGATCAGCGCGGCGTCAGCGTCCTGGTCCGACGCCGTGAGCTGACCGGTGAAGACCGTGTCCTTCATTCCCTCGGCCTGGTCGTCGGTGGCGGCCGGAGCGTGGTTGGCCGGCAGAACATCGCCAGCCTCGGCGACCTTGACGAAGTGGACGTCGTCCAGCGCCGTGCCGGCGCCCCACGAATCCGTGACGCCGAGGTCGATGAACTCCAGCCGGTTCGAGCCGTTCCCGGAGCCGCCGACCACGTCGAAACTCAAGGTGGTCCAGCCAGCGCTGGTCTGGGGCGGGTGTCCGTTGAAGATGACCTCGCCGTTCCACAGCACCTGCACGCCGTCGTCGTAGTGCACGGTGTCGGAGTCGGAGAGCGAGAAGCTCACCCGATAGGTGGCGCCGGTTTCCACATGGGCGATCGACTGGCCGATCCGGTCGACGGTCGTTCCCGTCTGCGAATGGTCCATGTCGATCCACATCCGGCCATCCTTGGCGACGACACCGCCATAATTGTCCCAATGCTGCTCGATGCGCTTGTTGTTGACGTTGGTCCAGCCGAGGATCTGTCCGTCCTGGTTGCGGTAGCCCCAGTCGCTGGGACCGTTGTTGCCCGATGATTCGCTGACGTCCTCGAAGCTGCCATTCACGATCAGGTCGACACCGACCGCGATGCCGGACACGATGGTCAGGTCGACCGCCTGCTCGACGAAGCCGCCATGGCCGTCATGGGCCAGGAAGGTGAAACGGTCTTCTCCGACGAAGCCTTCCGCCGCGGTGTAGCGATAGCTGCCGCTCGCGTCGAAGACGAGCGTGCCATGGGCCGGGCCGTCGCCGAGGCTATAGGTCAGCGCGTCGCCATTGGGGTCCGTGGCCACGACCTTGCCGTCGAGGGGCAGCAATTGGCTGACGACGTGATGGGTCTCCTCGGCCTCCGGCGCGACATTGCCCGGCGTCGGCAACACCGCGTCGGAGATCTTCACCAGATGGACGCCGTCGAGCTCGGCGCCGAAGCTCGCCCCCGCGCCTTCGAAGACAAGCTCGTTCGAGCCGTCGCCGGCGCCGCCGGTGACGAAGAAATGCAGGTCGCTGCCGGCGGCCGCCGGCACGCCCTCGTAGATCACCTGGCCACCCCAGAGCACACGCACGCCGTCCTCACCGCTCGGCAGATCGGCCAGCGAGAAGCTCAGGCGGTAGATCGCGCCCGTCTCGGCGTCGTCGATGTGCTGGGTGAGGACTCCGTTGTCGAAATCACCCTCGGCGACAAGATCGGTGCCGACCGCAACGGTCGACGGGGCGGCGAAGGCCGGCGCACTGGCCAGCACGGCCTCAAGCCCCGGCAGCAGGGCCGCGACCTCGGCATCGGTGCCGGGCACGGCCAGCGCCGCAAGCTCGGCGCCGGTGAACGTCAGCCCGTCGGTGGTCGTGATCGACGCCGGCTGATGGGCGGGATCGACGCCGTCGAGCAGGACGAGCGCGTCGCTGCCGGCGCGGATGATCAGATTGTTGCCGTCACGGATGACGATGACGCTCGCCGGCGCCACGCCGTCGAACACGATGGTGCTGGTATTGTCGAGCGACACGAGGTCGATGCCGTCGCCGGCGCGGAAGACGACGCGGTCGCCGCTCGCCACGATGACGTCGTTGCCGGCACCGCCGGTGAGCACGTCCGCGCCTTCGCCGCCGGCGAGATAGTCGTTGCCGCTGCCGCCGATCAACTGGTCGTCGCCGTTGCCGCCGAACAGCAGGTCGTTGCCGGCATCGCCGTAGAGGACGTCGTTGCCCTCGCCGGCGCGCAGGATGTCGTCACCGTGCATGGCATAGATCTTGTCGGCACCGACGGTGCCGTTCACCACGTCCCATTGCTCCGTGCCATAGACGACGTTCGTGTCGTTGAGGAGCTGTTCGAGCGCCGGACGGGCCAGATCCGTGTTGTCGTTGATGATGCCGTCGACGCCGAGATTGAGCGCGTTCTGGACGTCGGCGACCGTTCCGGCGACCGTCCAGCCATTCACGGTCAAGCCGGCCGCATGGGCGGCCGCGACCAGTTCAGGGGTCAGCGAGGCCATAGTCGGCGCCACACCGTCCGCATAGGTCGCGATATTGGCGATCATCGCGGACGTGAGAGCGCCCGTCAGTTGAACCAGCGGAAATTCCACACCGTATTCCGCAAACAGCGTGTCGCGGACATACGGCAGCTCCGACCCGAAGGTCTGGAATACGATATGCTCCGGATCGGCGAAATCATGGGCCACCAACGTCTTGACGATCGCCTCGGCGGTCGCGTTGTTGGCGGCCTTGTTCTCGATCAGGATTCCGAGCTTTCGGCCGGTCTCGGCTTCCATCGTCTGGCACAGCACGATCAGTTCATCGAGCGTGACGAGCGAAGGCACCTGCGCCTTGACTTCCGCATAAGTCATGTTGGCGATGCCGGCCGGAAGATCGTCATGATAACTGACCACCACGCCGTCCTTGGTCAGGCGGAAGTCGGTCTCGGCATAGTCCCCTCCGTAGTTGAAACCCCACCGATAGGCATCGATGGAGTTGTCGGTATAGGGGTTGGTGCCGCGATGGGAGTAGAGCGTAACCTCGGACATGTGAGTGTCTCCAAAAAAAGGGCAAAGAGGGACCTGCCCGGCCGCGCTGGAACGGCAGGGGAAGAGAGTTCGAAAGTCTGGACGCGGAGCTGCGTCGGTAGGCGGCCCCGAAAGGGAAGAGCGGCCCGCGGTGTCGTTCAGATGCTCACGGTGAACGAACCGTCGGCCGATCGCGTGTCAGGCTGTATCGCGTGACCGGACTGCTCGGATGATGGCGTTCGTCAGTCGGTGGTGCACCTCCGTGGGCAGGACGAGCGGTCGGCGTCAGGGCTGGCGAGCACTCGCCGAGCCTTGAGACGGCATGTTCGAGTGGAAGTTCACGATGTTCATGTGCGTGTCGTAGCGACAATTGGTGACATTGGCGCGACGTGACGTTAACCAATTTGCGATGACGTTATTTATTCGAATGTTCGAACGAAAATTTTCCAACGCCCGTCAATAAATGCGCTCGCCCTCGTACGCCGTGTCAGCGGCGATCATCCGCGGCGTGTATCGCACGCGCCGAGCGAATCGTCGCGCGTTCGCGATTGTGTCCGCCGTCGCGGTCATCCAAGTGGTCCGGGACGAACGTCAGCCTGTCATTGCGAGGAGCGAAGGGACGAAGCATTCCAGGAGTCACGAACAAAGAGCGGGATTGCTCCGCTTCGCTCGCAATGGCGGAATCACCGCATCTGTCACTGTCGAGGACGGTGGATCCTGACGCCCGCGATCAACGGATACCGGAGCGCAGGAATGCCTGTACGAACTGGCGCTGGAAGATCAGGAACGCCACCAGCAACGGCGCGATCGTCATCAACGTCGCGGCGCTGATCACCGAGATGTTGACGCCGTTCTCGGGCGCGCCGAACAGCGACAGGCCGACGGTGAGCGGCCGTCGCTCGACCGAATTGGTGATGACCAGCGGCCACAGAAAGTTGTTCCAGTGGGTGGCGATCGAGACCAGGGCGTAGGCGAGATAGACCGGACGCGCCGCCGGCACGTAGACCCGCCACAGCACGCCGGCCCAGGAGCAGCCCTCGACCCGGGCGGCCTCCTCCAGTTCCTTGGGCACCTGCTTGAACGCCTGGCGCATGAGGAAGATGCCGAAAGCGCTCGCCATGTACGGCACGCCGATGCCAACGATGGTATCGGCGAGGCCGAGCCGCGACACCATGGCGTAGTTCTCGACGATCAGCACCTCCGGCAGGATGAAGAGCTGTAGCAGCATCAAGACGAACAGCAGGTCGCGACCCGGAAACGCGAAGCGCGCGAACGCGAAGCCGGCGAGCGTGCACAGCACGAACTGGCCGACGAGCACGACCGTGACCAGCATCGCGGTGTTGAGGAGATAGGTGAGCCACGGTGCGCGCGCCCAGGCGATGCGGAAATTGTCCAGCGTCCACGGCGCCGTCGGGTCGAACGCCACCGCGCCGTGCGCATCGTGGAACGCCGCCCACGCCGCGAACAACAGAGGCGCGATCCATGCGAGCGCCAGAATGAGCGCGCCGACGGCGTCGAGGCCCGCCGCCACGTCGACGCGCCGCGTGGCGGAGATCACGGCGGAGGTCACCGGTAATGTGCCTTTCGGTCGATCAGGCGGAACTGAACCGCCGCGATCACGATCAGAACCGCGAGCACCAGCACCGTCATGGCGGCGGCCTGCGGCGTATCGAAATACGCGAATGCCATCTCCCATATCCAATAGAGGATCAGCTTTGAGGCGTTGTCCGGGCCGCCCTTGGTGAGGATGAACAGGTGATCGATCAGCTTCACCGAATTGATCAGCGCGTTGACCAGGACGAACAGCGTGGTTGGCATCAGGAGCGGGATCAGGACGCGGCGCATATAGGTCCAGCGTCCGGCGCCTTCGATACGGGCGGCCTCCTTCAGGTCCGGCGAGATGGTCTGGAGGGCGGCGAGATAGAAGATCATGAAAAATCCGCTCTCCTTCCAGATGGTGACGACGATCACCGCCCACAGGGCCGTCTCGGGCTGGCCGAGCCAATTGGTGGCGCCGAGGCCGAGAAGACCGGCGGCGTGGTCGATGACGCCGATGCCGGGCGTGTAGAAGAACAGCCACAGGTTGGCTGCGGCGATCATCGGCAGCATGGTCGGCGTGAAGTAGGCCGCGCGCACGAAACTGCGCGCCGGGATGCGGGCGTCGGCCCACAGCGCCATGCCGAGCGCGATGGCGATCGACACCGGCACGGTGACGCCGGCATACATGAGATTGTTGCCGACCACTTTCCAGAACACCGGGTCGGCGAACAAATCGGCATAGGCGTCGAGACCGACGAAACGCGGCGGGCGCCGCGCCGTTCCACGCGAGAACAGGCTCGCCCACACTGTCGCCCCCGTCGGCACGAAGGCGAACAGCGACATCAGCACAACCGCCGGCGACAGCAGCATGATGCCGTAAAGGGCTTGGCGGCGGCGCTCGAGGGAGGCGTGGGACATCGACATGCGGCTTGACGGGAACAGGAACCGGGGGCGGCGAGCCGCCCCCGGCAGCGGATGGATCAACGGAAGGGCTTCAGGAGACGCTCGGCGGTGGCCTGGGCCTCGACGAGCGCATCGCGTGGGCTCTTGGTACCGGTCAGCGCCGCCTGGACGGCGTTGTTGAGTGCATCGCGCACGCGTGCAGTCTCGTAGGTGGAGAACTCGGGGATCGCGACCTCGAGCTGGTCGCGTGCCACCAGCGCCTGCGGGAAACCGGCCGCATAGGTCTTGAGCGCCTCGGTCTGGTAGGAGGCCGGGCTGACGCCCACATAGCCGGTGGCGATCGACCACTGGGCGGCCTGCTCAGGCGCAGTCATGAACTTGATCAGCTTCAGGGCCGCCTGCTGCTGGTCCTTCGAGGCCCCCTTGAAGAGATAGAAGTTGCCGCCGCCGGTCGGCGAGCCGGGCTGCTTGTGGGCCGGCAGCATGGCGACCCCGAAGTCGAACTTGGCTTCGCTGCGCACCGCGGTGAGATTGCCAGTGGTGTGCCACATCATCGCGGTCTTGCCCTGCACGAAGGCCTGGCGCAGCGTGCCCCACTCGGTGGCGCCCTCCGGCATCACCTTCTCCTTGGTGGCGAGCGCGCGCCAGAACTCCAGCGCTTCGATCACGGCCGGATCGTCGAAATAGGTCTTCTTGCCGTCCCGGCTCATCAACTCCTTGCCGTTCTGAATCGCGAAGCACTGGAACATCCAGTAGGGATAGCCGGTCGACGGGATCGAAATGCCATGGCGTTCCGGCGTCGTCAGCTTCTTGGCGGCGGCGATCATCTCGGCCCAGGTCTTCGGCGGCTTGTCGGGATCGAGGCCGGCCTGCTTGAACAGGTCCTTGTTGTAGTACATCACGATGGTCGAGCGCTGGAACGGCACGCCCCAGGTCTTGCCGTCGATCTGGCCGTTGGCCATCAGCGCCGGATAGAAGCCGGCGAGCCATTTCTTGTCCTCGGCCGAGGACGCCGCATCGTCGAACGGAATGATCAGCCCCTGCTCGATCAGGTCGTAGGCGTCGATCGAGAACAAGACCGACAACTGGGCGGGCTCGCCGCTCTTGATCGCCGACAGCGCCTTGACGCGGGTGTCGTCGTAGTTGCCGGCATAGATCGCCTTGACCTCGACGTCGGGATTCTGCTTCTCGAAATTCGAGATCATGCCGTCGATGACCTTGGTCAGCGGACCGCCGACCGAGATCGGGTAGTACATGGTGAGCGCCGTCTTGGCAGACGCCGACATGCCGGTCGCCAAGACCGCCGCGGCGACCAGCGCCGCGCGCGCAAACTCCTTCATCATTTTGCTAACTCCTTACTCTGCTGCAGGTGAAGTGAAGAATTCCAGCGACGAGGTCGCGCCGACTGGACTGGTGACGTCGCCGCCAGCCGGAACCGTCGCCCCCCGCAGGCGCCTGTGGGTCGCCCGATCGAAGACGTGGAGGTCCGCCCAGTCCCAGGCGAGCCCGACGGTGACGCCGGCGGTGATGCCGGGATCGCCGGGCACGCGGGCCGTGAGAAGGGAACCGCCGGGCGTCACCGCCACCATGAAGGTCTCGGCGCCGAGGAATTCGGATTCGCGCACGACGCCGGTGATCATCCCGCGCTCCGGCGCGACGACGCGCACGCATTCGGGGCGCAGTCCGAGGGTGACGGCGCCCGGATCGAGCGCCAAGCCGGGCGGGCGCGGCAACGCTTCGCCCGGCAACAGCGACATGGGCGGGCTACCGACGAACCCGGCGGCGAAGACGCTGGCGGGAAACTTGTAGAGCTGTGCCGGCGTGCCGGCCTGCTCGATGCGGCCGTCCCGCATCAGCACCACGATGTCCGCCATGGTCATGGCCTCGGTCTGGTCGTGGGTGACGTAGACCACCGTCATGCCGAGCCGGCGCTGCAGGGCGCGGATGTCCTGACGGACCGAATGGCGCAGCTTGGCGTCGAGGTTCGAGAGCGGCTCGTCCATCAGGCACAGGGGATGATCGGCCACGACGGCACGCGCCAGCGCGACCCGTTGGCGCTGGCCGCCGGAAAGCTCGCCCGGCCGGCGGCGCTCGTAGCCAGCAAGTCCGGTGAGCTCCAACGCCCGCTCCAGGCGCTCCATGCGCTCGGCACGCGGCACGCGCCGCACCTCGAGACCGAAGACGATGTTCTCGGCGACCGAGAGGTGCGGAAACAACGCGTAGGACTGGAACACCATGGAGAGGCGGCGTTCGGCCGGCGTCGCGTGCGTCACGTCGCGCCCATCGATCAGGACACGGCCGGCGTCGGGCGTCTCCAGGCCGGCGATCAGCCGCAGCGTCGTCGATTTGCCGCAACCCGAGGGACCGAGCAGGACGAGGAAAGCACCCTGCGGCACCGAGAGAGAGAGTTCGCGCGCTCCGACACTGCCGCCCCAGCCCTTGGACACGCCGTCGAGGCGGATGAATGCCGCGTCGCTCATCGCCCGCCCCCGTCCGCGATGCGCACCTCGACATCAGCGGCCTCGAGCAGTGCGGCAAGCGCCGGCTCCGGCGCGCCGTCCAGAACCACGATGTCGGCATCACCGAGCGTGCCGCCCTGAGCTGGCGCGGGTCGCCCGAATTTCGAGCGGTCGACGACCAGAATCGACTGCCGGCAGCTCTGGCAGATCGCCTGCCGGGCCAGCACTTCGGCGCGTTCGAAATCGACCAGCGAGCCGTCCGGCTCGATGCCGCCGACGCCGAAGATACCGAAATCGGTGCGGTAGGCGCGAAACAGTGCCTCGGTCTCCGGACCGAGGAGATCGCGATCCGGCAGGCGAAGCATGCCGCCCGGCACGAAGATGCGATTCGAGCGGTTGGCGGCGAGCTGCATTGCGGCATTCATATTGTTGGTGACGATGGTGAGGTCCTCGTGATGAGCGAGCGCCTGCGCGACCATCTCCGGCGTCGTGCCGATGCCGAGCGCGACGGAGGCCCGAGACGGAACGATCAACGCCACCTCGTCGCCGATCCGCCGCTTGGCCTCCGCATAGGCGACGCGCCGCGCGTCGTAGGAGACGTTGACGGTCGGATCGACCTTCGCGGCTCCGCCGTGACGCCGGCGCAGGAGATTGGCATCGCACAAGGCATTGACGTCGCGCCTGATGGTCTGGGGCGTGACCGTGAACTGCTCAGCGAGCGCCTCCACCGACATGAAGCCGTTCTGCTGAACGAGCGCAATAATCTCCGTTTGCCGCGAGCTTGGCTTCATCCGCGCTATCATCATGTTCGATCGAATGCTGTTCTGGTCTTAAAGATGTTCGATTGCAGTCAAGCGTCGCTTTCATGACAGGCGTGTGAATTCGTACGAAATCATCGATGATTTCGGTCGAGGCGCGGCTAAGCGCGGCAACATCGAACGCCGCAATGACGTCGCGATGTGCTTCTTGCCGTGGACGCGCGCGCTCCTGTGGCGCCTTTCGTCCGCAAACAGCGAATCGAATGCCTTGTCGAATAGACCCCGGGTTGCCGAACAGGCAGCGATATAGGGTCGAGCGATGAATCCCGAGGCGCCGCGCGGCACGGGATTCATTGCCATTCTCGGTTGCGGGCGCGGTGCGCACGGCCGTCAGGGTGATCGTTTCGGGGCCCGCTTCTTCGGTGAACCCGGCAAGCGTCGCATCAACGACCGCCGCGCGAGGATGGCGAATCGCTGACGGACAAGGCACCCGCGAGGCGTTCCTCGCTGATCGACCTGCAAAACAGATTGGAGACGTCCTGGCCGAGCGTCTGGAGGCGTTCGGTTACCTCGGGAAGCGGCGCCTTCGCGGGCTCCCGGCCCGTCGAACAGACGTTGGACCGCCCTTTTATCGATA
Organism: Astrobacterium formosum; assembly: GCA_030848545.1. Taxonomy (GTDB): domain Bacteria; phylum Pseudomonadota; class Alphaproteobacteria; order Rhizobiales; family Xanthobacteraceae; genus Astrobacterium; species Astrobacterium formosum. The sequence goes on along the minus strand of JAVDCA010000012.1, from coordinate 85,214 downwards.
TGTCCGGACCTACCGACCTTGTGGACGACCGAGGCGGCCCGCATGACGATCCCGTGACGATCTAAGGTGAATTCAGGGTGGTGCGGCGAGTCCGGCCGGCACAGGGATGCGCCGGCCGGACCAATACTCAGGTGGCGTATTCTTTCGATTTGAACGACAGGTGACGCACGCCCTCGGGCGCGTCGGCGATCTTTCTGATGTTGCCCCAGGTCTGCTTGTAGTTGGGGATGACGAACTCGTTGACGCCGGCCGAGACGACGTTGCCCTGCACGCCGGTCGGATAGGCGAACAGCATGAAGGCCTGCTTGCGCTTCGCGGTCGGGGTCGGATAGGCCATCGCCTGGGTCGAGCCGTTGTCGTTGTAGACCTCGACCAGATCACCGTTCTTCAAGCCGATCTCCGCCATGTCCTGCGGATTCATTTCGATGAACGGATAGGGCCAGCGATCCATGACGAATTCGTTGTCCTGGTCCAGATACGCGTTCTGCCACACCAGGTTCGCGCGGCCGTTATTGATCAGGAAAGCGAACTTGTCCTTCTCGGCCTGCTTGCCGGCGGCTTGCAGGCCGCGCCATTGGGTGGCCATGAAGGTCGCCTTGCCGTCCTTGCTGCCGAACTTGCCGTCGGCAAAGAGCCGCTTGGTACCGACGATCTTACCATCGGCAAAGCTCGTCGCCGGCTCCTGGAAGCCGTTTGTCCCCATGGCCCGCAAGCGCTCGTAGGTGACGTGCTCGCCGCCCTTCTCGTGCTTGTGGTAGCCATCCATGAAGGCGTCTTCTTCGGTCTTCCAGTCGAAGCCCTTGAACTTGTCGGCGACGTCGGCCTTGCCCATGCTGCGGAAGACCCGCTCCATGTGATTGGCGATACGTGCCGCGATGATGCAGTCGGGCATCGCCTGCCCGGGCGGGTCCATGTAGCGCTCGGTGAGCCGCATGCGCCGCTCGCCATTCATGGATGTCAGGTTCATCTCGCCCGAGGTCGCCGCCGGCAGCAGCACGTGGCAGGCCTCGCCGATCTTGGTCGGCACGATGTCGACGTCGACCGCGAACAGGCCCCCTTTGCGGATCGCATCCATGATGGCGTTCACCATCGCGGTGCGGTCGCCATACGGAACGGCGTTCATGGCGTCCTTCACCATGTCGGTGCGCTTCTTGTAGACGCGCTTAAACTCCATGGCGTTGAGGGTGGTCTTGTAGTGGTCGCAGGCCCACACATGGTGGACCCCGCCCTTGCCCTCGATCAGGAGCTTGTCCACATAGGCCGCCGGCCGCCCCACATGGGCGTCGGACGGCCGCGAATAGCCTTCCTGGTGGCCGCCCATGCGCACGCAGCCGCCGCCCGGGCGGCCGATATTGCCGGTCGCCAGCGCGACGTTCACCAGGGCGCCGTTGGTGCGGTAATTGTCATTGCCCCAGATCAGCCCCTTCTCGTAGGCGAACATGGTCCGCCGGCGGGCGCCGCCCTGCTTCGGCTGCGCGATCCACTCGGCCGCCTTGACGATGTCGGCGGCCGCAAGCCCGGTGATGCGCGCCGCCTCCTCGATCGAGACCTTGTTGGCGGCCACTGCCTTGTCGAAATCGTTCGTCGACGCCGCGATGAACGCCTTGTCGACCCATCCCTTGTCGGCGATGTAGGTCAGCCAGGCGTTGAACAGGACGAGGTCGGTGCCGGAATTGAGGGCGAGGTGAAGCACGTTGTCCTTGCCGGCTTCGACTTCGCAGGCATTGACCGTCACGGTGCGGCGCGGGTCGACGATGACGATGCGGCCTTGCGCCGTCGGTTCGGTGCCGAACTCGGCCTTCTTCTTGTCGACGGACGTGCCGCGCAGGTTCGGGACCCAGTGGTTAAGGAAGTAGTTCGTCTGGGTCTCGAGCGCGTTGGTGCCGACCGCCACGATGGTGTCGGCCAGCTCGGCATCCTCGTAGCAGTTGTTCAATTCGCCGACGCCCATATCACGGGTGGCGTGAACCTCGGAATTGTAGGCAGGCCGATTGTGGATGCGGATGTTCTTCACCTTCATGGCACCGAAATAGAGTTTTCCGGTCCCCCAGGTGTTTTCGTAGCCGCCGCCGGCGCCGCCGTGGTCGAACGCCGACACGAACAGCCCGTCCTCGCCTTGCTCGGCGATGACCGCCGCGGTGACGCGGGCGACGAGGTCGAGAGCATCGTCCCAGCTCGTGGGCTGCATCTGGCCGTAGCGCCACACCTGCGGATCGGTGAGACGCTGGAGCTGGGTGTTGCGCGGCTGGCTGTAGCTCATCTCGGCCATGCGTGCGCCGCGCACCGACCCGAGGCCGGAATTCACCACGCAGTTCTTGTCCGGCTTGATGACCAGATGGACGTCGCGCCCATTTTGCCGGACGATGTTGTACATGGACGGCGCATACCAGGCGGCGGTCTCCGCCTCCTGCTGCTTGGACAGGTCGACGCCGAACTTGTTGTCGGCCGGCGCGGTGCCACCTTCGAAACGGGCATCCCAGCTGTAGGCTTTGTAGCCGCAGCCGACGATGCAGTAGTGGCAGACGACATTGTGTTCCTTGGCATTGGCCGGAATGATGGGCAGGCGGCCGTTCTGACGCTTGTAGGTCATTGGAAATCCTCCCTCACAACACGTTGGACAGTCGGCCGTAAAGAAGCTCGTCGACGCCTTCGGCGTAGACGTCGCCCTTGTCGTCGACACGAAGAACATATTGCGGCAGGTTCTGCGTCGCTTGGCCCCAGATCTGCTGGCCGCCCGTTTCGCAGTCGAAGCGCGAGTAGTGGCCGGGGCAGTTCAGCGTCTTGTCCGCCGACCGGTAGGCGAGCGGGAAGCCCTTGTGCGGGCATATGGTGGAGAAGCCGACGATGTCGCCGTCCGGCCCCACTCCGCCGGGCACACTTTTGCCGAGCTTGATGAGGGTGCCGGGCGCATCGGCGTCCGGATAGGTGACGTCCAACGGCGTATCGACCTTGAGGTCCTTGATGTTGGCGAGCCGGTTCGCCGGGTATTTGACCAGCGCCGCCGACGGCGCGGCCTTGCTGTCGCTGGACAATATTGTCGCGGCCGCCGCCACACCCGCCGTGGCTGCGCCGGCGCCGGTCAGGAATTTGCGGCGACCGATATCGACGAGGCGTTTGCACCCCTGCATGGCTTCCTCCCGCACTGCTGGTTTCGATGCCCATTGCAATGCAGGAGGCGCGCCAAGCCGAGAATGCCAGCAGACTCAATGGATGCACGTCACGGGATGGCGACAATGTGCAACCGCATGTTCGGACTTCCGAACGCCGTTTTCAGTCGCGTTCGCTGATCCGGACGGGCGTCAGCCGGTCTTGATGCCGAGGCGTCGCATCTTTTCCCACAGGGTCGTGCGGCCAATGCCGAGTGCCCGTGCGGCCGTGGAAATTTCTCCATCGGTCAGGGCGAGTGCCCGCTGAATGTGACGACGTTCGGCTTGCAGACGGGCGTCCTCCAGCGACGCGATCCTGTCCGCGCCAGCGGCGGCCTGCTCCAGTTCGGGAAACAGGTCGTGCGGCATCAACCAGGGCCCCATGGCGAGCGTCACTGCGCGTTCCATACGATTGCGCAATTCACGGACATTGCCCGGCCAGGCATGGGCCAGTGCGGCGTCTTCTGCCAGCGAACTGATACCGCGCAACGAGGACGCGATGCGGCTCGACATCTCCGAAAACATACGCTCCATGAGCCAGCGGACGTCGTCCGGCCGCTCGCGCAAAGGCCGGACGCAGACGTTGACCACATTGATGCGGTAATAGAGATCTTCGCGGAATCGACCGCTCGCCACCTGTTTTGTCAGGTCCGCGTTGGTGGCTGCCACCAGGCGCGCCTTGAAGGACAATAGGTGCTCTCCGCCGACGCGGACGAACGTCCTCTCTTCCAGGAGGCGCAGCAGTTTTGCCTGCAGATCTGGCCGCAATTCGCCGATTTCATCAAGGAAGAGGGTCCCGTCGCCGGCGCGTTCCGCATAGCCGAGATGGCGTTGCGCCGCGCCGGTAAATGCTCCTCTTTCATGCCCGAACAGCTCGCTTTCCATGAGATCGGGCGGGATCGCGGCGCAGTTGACGGCGATGAACGGCTTTGCGGCCGATTCCGATTCCGCGTGCAGGAAACGCGCCGCGACTTCCTTTCCGGCTCCGGTCTCCCCCGTGATGAGAACCGTCGATCGAACCTGGGCGAGGCGCCGGAGCAACCGCTCCAATGCCTGCATCGAATCCGAAACTCCCAATACGCAGGATGACTTGTCCTGCTTGGGCATCAACTCGTTGAGCCGCGCCAGAAAGTCATCCATCGCAAAGGGCTTGGTGACGTAATCGGCAGCACCGGAACGCATCAGCTCGACGGCCTGATCGATATCCGCGTATCCAGTGATGAACAAGAAGGGGGGCGCCTCTCGCCTGTTGACGGTCTGCCGAAACAGGGCCGCGCCGTTGATGTCCGGAAGGCGAATGTCGCAGATGACCGCTTGAAACCTCTCCCGCGCCAGTGCCTCGGCGGCCTCGTCGCCACGCTGCCACCATTTGACCGTGATGCCTTCGAGCGCGAGGCGCTGGACCAGGCTCTCGCCCATGATGGGGTCATCTTCCACAAGGCCGATCACGCGGGGCTCATGCGACATTGGCCAACTCCCGTCGGTTGCAACACGGGAACAAGAGCCGGATGTTCGTCCCGCCACCGCTCGGCATGGTGACTTCGATCCGGCCGCCCAGTTCGTCGACCAGGCGTCTCGTCGTCCACAGTCCGAGGCCCGAACCCTCGCTTGGAACGGATCGGCCAGCAGCACCCGTCAGGATATCGGCAAATGACGGGTGAATGCCGTCGCCGCGATCTTCGACGCTGATCTCGAGGTCGTGCTGATCGCCCCTCGCGATCAGTTTGACGTCAGATCCTTCAGGTGCGGCGGCCACCGCGTTGAGCAGCAGGTTCAACACTGCCTGCCTGATGGGTGTCGCGGGCACTCGGCTCGTGTCGTTAAGCCGAGAATCCACATGGACAGCGACCGACTTGCGACGTGCTTGCGGCGCGACGAGAAGCGCGATGTCGTCCAGGTCCGCCGCGATGAGATCACGTGACCCGCTGTCGGTTCGATAGACGGTCAGTGCGGTGCGGACCACATCCCTTATTCCGATGAGACCGCGTTCGAGCAGACCGAGCGCGCTAGCGCGGACGTTGTCCACGTGTCCGTGCGACTTCAAGGTCGCAACCGCGTTGAACAGTCCGCCGAGCGGATTGTTGATTTCGTGCGCCAGTGCCGAGGCCAGCCGGCCCAGGCTTCCGAGCCGTTCCTCCTCGGCGAGCCGTTTCACCAGGGTTTCACGTTCGTCCATCGACCCGACCAGGGAATTGAAGGCTTCGAACAGGCGCCTGAATTCGCCATGGAAGCTGGCCAACAGCTCGTTCGGAATTGCCTTGGCGGCAAAGCCATCACCGGCACCGAGGTGCTCGGTAAGAACCCGGACCGGCCGCATCATCCGCGCCACCAGGAGCCAACCCACCGCGGCCATCAGCAGCGTCAGCAGGCCGTTCGTGAGGGTCAGCGTCAGGATGACATTCCGGCGTTCTGCCGCGAGATCGCTGGTGTCGAACCTGGCGTAAATCAGCCCGACCGAACGCCCCGGAAACGACAAGCGCCGCAACGCCGTCGCTTCCGTTCCTCCGGCCTCGAAACTGAATGTCTGGCTGTCGGACGTTGAAAGCGTGGCCGGAATGACGACGGGAGAGCCGACCGGGTGCTGCCGGGGTTCGGATGCAGCAACGACACGCATATCATCGTTGGCGACCAGAGTCTGGAGCGCACGCAGGCCTTTGACCAATTCCCGGGCTCGTTCGATGGCGTCGAAGACTTCCCAGGTGTCGTCGCGCAGGATCGAAGGCATGACAGATGACGACAGCCCGTCCAGGTAGACCTGCGCGAGGTCGCGAAACTGCCGCTCCTGGGTGTCGCCGAGGCGTGCGACGACCCGTTCCGACAGGACGAGCCCCACCATCGTCATGAGGGCCGCAACCGCGAGCGGCACCTTGATCGTGATCGGCCAAGCGCGAGGGCTGAGTGCGAACATCGGTTCAGCCCGCCAGTGCCACGTAGGCGGCCTTGACCGCTATCGTATCGAACAGTGCCGGCGGTTCGGCGGAAAAACCGTCGAGCCGCAACATGGCAAGGATCGAGCGTCCCCTCGGATCGTCTTTCATGCGCAGCAGCGCGTCTTTCAATGCCGCTACTCCCGCAGGATCGACGGGGTTCTTCGGTGCCGCAATGGGTGGGAAGCCCAGCCATTCGGATCGTCTCATGATGCGCGTCGCACCCGTCAGATCCGGCTCCAGCTCCGCCATCACATCATAGACATAGCCGTCGACCGAACCGGATTGAGCCAAGCCCGAGGCGACGGCCCGCACGACGTTGCGATGCCCGTAGGTGAAGAACGTGCGGGAAAAGAACGTCTCCGGGCGAACGCTCATTTCGGCCAGCAGCGTCCGCGTGACCAGAAATCCGGAGTTGGAATCGGGGTCCGAAAACGCATGGACGTCGCCCTTGAGCGCTGCGATGTCGGAACCGGTTCGGTCCTGCTCGGTGATGAGATACGATTGATAGAGAGGCCGACCCCGCCGGAGCGGGACGGCGACGAGATCGAGTGCGGTACGATTGACCACGAACGGGTAGCCGCAAATCCAGGCGGCGGCGAGCTGGTTGGATATGAGAAGACTGGTGATCTCCTGGTAAGTCCGGCGCAGAACCAAGCGTACGGACCGCGCCGTCGCGGCTTCGAGATAGTTTTTGAGGCCGTCGAGCAGTTCCAGGTCCGAGGTCAGGAATACAGGCGTCAGGCCGAAGCTCAGAACCCCGGAAGATGTTGCGGCCCGCCCGGACCCAGACATAGCCGCGGCGGCGAGGCCGCTCAGAAGCAGCCGTCGCCGGTCCACATCGGCGATGGAAGACAGGGCACCCCTCCCTTTGCGGCGCGTCGCCGGTCTACCGGCTCTTTAGTCGAATTCTAAGTAAATTCCCCCATGTGTGTCGAGCCAATGACGCTGGTTCGAGAGCTTGTGCCGGAGCAAACCTTTAATGCGTTATTGCGCATAGGCGACTATACGAATATTAACCCTATCATGATGCTCTCCGCGCTGGCCGAGCCGACACGACTTGCAGCCGCGCGTCTCCTCTGAGACGGGACGGCTCGCTGCGATGGATCGACCTGGTCGAAGTCGCGAAGGTGGCCGATTGCGCCGCCGTAAGGAGGACATGGCGAAGTGCTTCGCCTAGAGCGCAGCCCGATTGGAAGGAATAGGGCCGCGCTCTAGACTCTTGAGTTGACGCTTTTTCTTCGGCGAACCGGGATCCACTTCGCCGGAAAACGCCCTAGCCGAACCACATCATTGCCGCTCGATGCGGTAGCGGCGCATTTTCTCCCACAAATTCTTGCGGGAAATGCCCAGGACGTCCGCCGTCCTGGAGATCGCCCAGCCGTTACGGACCAGCGCTTCGAGGATGGCGGCGCGTTCCGCCTCCTCGACGCTGTCACGCAATCCGCGTTCGCCGCCGTCGCTGCTGCTCACCGTCATGCGAACGGTCTCGATCAGGGCATCGAGATCGAACGGCTTTTCCACGTAGTCGAGCGCGCCGGCCTTGACGAGGCGGACGGCGTCCGACACGGAGCCGAACGCCGTCATGACGATGACCGGAACACCCGGCAGCAGCGCGCGGCACAATTCGAAGACGGCGATGCCGCTGCCGTCCGGCAGGCGCACGTCGGTGAGGACGATGCTCGGACGCACACCGGCTTCCAGGCGCAAACGTGCGCCTTCAACGGTGCCGGCGGCGACAACCGCGAACCCCTCCAGACGGAAGCGGTCCTCGAGCGACAGGCGCATGAGTTCGTCGTCTTCGACGATCATGACCGGATTGGCCACCTCAGGCTGGCTGCGGGACACGTGGCTGCTCCTGCGGAATCCGGACGCGGAACTTGGTGCCGCGCCCGGGGGCGCTGTCGACCTCGACGCTGCCCCCCAACGACTGGGCCAGCCGCAACACGATCCACAGGCCAAGACCGGTGCCCGCCGGGCGACTGGTGAAGAACGGGTCGAAAATACGCGACAGATCGTGCTTCGCAATGCCGTGACCGGTGTCTTCGACCTCGAAAACGAGCGTGGAGCCGTCCCGGCGCAGACGACACAGAAGCCGGCCACCGTCCGGCATGGCCTGGACGGCATTGCGCAGCAGATTGAGCAGGATCTGCTGCATCTTGGGGCCGTTGAAGAGGTCGTCGGCGCCGAGCCGGTTGTCCCAGACGAATTCGATCAGGCGTGGATCGATCTCGGCATTGACCAGGTCGCGCACATCCTCGAGGCAGCCGGAGTCCACGATCTCGCGCGCATCCTCGACACGCAACTCGATGAGCAGGTCCTTCACCAGCGCTTCGATCTTGCGCAAGCCGCTCTCGATCAGCGGCAGATAGCGTGCCACCAGCGCCGGATCGTTCTTCTCGGCGCGCAAGGTCGACAGGCAGTTGAGCATGCCGGCGAGCGGATTGTTGACCTCGTGGGCGACGCCGGCGGCGATGCGCCCCAGGGCCAGCACCTTTTCGTTGGCGGCGACCTCGCTTTGAAGGCGCCGTTTGTCCTCGATCTCCGCCGCCATTTCGTTGAAACTGATGGCGAGCTGGCCGATCTCGTCCCGGCGGGACACCTGCAGGGGACGGAAGATACCGCGACCAAGGTCGTACATCGACCGGCTCAGCAGCCGCAGTGGGCGCAGGGTGCGGATCGACCATGCCGCTCCCAGGATGATGCCGATCACCGCCATACCGACCGACAGCAGCAGCACGGTTGTGGCCGCCGCCGCGGTCTGCTGGTCGAGTTCGCCGGTGGACAGGCGCACCCGCGCCAGACCGACCGTATAGCCGCTCGCCTGTACCGGAGCGACACCCTCGACGAACCCGTCACCTTCGAATACGTCGGGAACGCGGGCGGCGAGCTCGGCCTGCAGGCGCGGCCACTCGGGCGAATCCGGCCGCATCACCGGTAGCCCGATCGGAAAAGCAGCCGGTTCCAGATGTGCGAGCACGCGGCCTTGGGGATCGAGCACCATGGCGGAGATCAGCGCCTTTTCGCGGGCACTCTCCGGCCCGCGCACGCTCTGGCGCAGCGACTTGAACAGTGCCCAGGGATCGCCTCGCAGCACCGGTTCGGGAGCGATCGCCGCCACGGTTCGGGCGAGCAGCACGGCGCGGCCGTTGAGCTCCTCGCGCAGCCGCTGGCGATCACGGTCCAACATGGCGACGCCGATGGTTGCGGCCACGACCGAGACAACGACGCTGAGGACCAGTGGCAGCTTGATCGACAAGCTGAGCGGAACGCGGCGCATCAGCGTCGTTCGAGATTGAGGCTGACGCCGTCGAACAGGCTCGGCGAGGCGGCCGAGAAGCGGTCGAGCACCAGTTCGTCGAGCAGGGCCCGCCCTTCCGAATCCTGGTCCATTCCGAGAAGGGCGTCGGTCATGCGCTGCCGCAGCGCCTCGTCGATGCCGGACCGGTAGACCAGCGGCGGAAACCCGTAGTCTTTCGAGCGGCTGATGATGCGGGTGTTGGCCGTCAACCGCGGTTCGCGCCGGGCGAGATACTCCCATACGTAGGAATCCACCGACGCGCCGTCCGCGACCCGTTCGGCCACCGCCTCGATGGTTTCCGTGTGGCTGTAGGTGAAGAAGGTCTGGCGGAAGAAGCGGTCGGGATTCTTGCCGGCATCGAACAACATTTGCCGCGGCACCGCGTAACCGGTGTTGGAGTCGGGCTCCGAATAGGCGAACACGCGCCCCTGCAGTTCCTCGAATGTGCGGATCGGGCTGTCCTTGTGGACGATCAGATAGGCACGATAGAGCGGCTTGCCCTCGAACACCGGAACCGCCATCAGCCCGAAGAATTTTTCGTCGCGATACTTCGCATAAGGGAAAGAGCACACCCAGGAGAAGTCGTGCTCGCCGGTGCGCAGGAGTTCTATCGCCTCACGATAGGTGCGCCGCTGCACGAACTCGACCGGACGGCCGACCTTGCGGCCGAGATAATCGGCCCAGCGTTCGTAGAGGTTGAGGTTTTCGCGCACGACCGCCGCGGTCAGACCGAACCGGATCGGCCCGTCAGCCGCCGAAGCAGCCTGGGCAAGCGACGACAACGCCGCGGCGAAGATGAGCGCAAATCGCAACATGCTGAATATCATAGCAGATCGGAAACTGCGCCGGCGCCCGCAGCAGGGCGTTGTTACTGTTTGGTAACAAGTATACATCTGCTGTTACCAAGTAGTTACTGGGATCGCCGACCCAATACCTCAGTCTAAAAAGGAGCAGCGTCGTCTTTTATTCAGCGAATACATGCTTGCATTGCGTTTTATCAAAGCGAACTGATCGCCCTGGAACGTATCTAATCTGTCGAACGCCCCCGACCGATCAACGACGACCGGGTCCCCATGTCCGCAGCGCTGCGGCGAAGGAGGCGTATTCATGAGACTCACCCGACGAGCTTTCATCCAGGTGTCAGCGAGCGCCGGCGGCCTCCTGATGGCCGGCTTACCGCTCTCTGCGGCGCCGGTGACCAACGCCATGGTGATCCGAAAGGCCAAGCAGGCGGGAGCTCCGGCCGGCGAATGGGTGTCGAGCACGTGTCAGGGCTGCACCCAGTGGTGCGCCATCCAGGTCTTCGTCCAGGACGGCCGCGCCGTACGGGTGCGCGGCAACCCGTTGAGCAAGACCAACAACGGTTACTGCTGCCCGCGCGGTCATCTGATCCCGCAACAGGCCTACGACCCCGACCGCATCAAGGTGCCGATGAAGCGCACCAATCCGCAGAAAGGTCGCGGCATCGATCCGAAGTTCGTGCCGATCACCTGGGACGAAGCCCTCGACATCGTCGCCGACAAGATGATGGAGCTGCGCCGGAACGGCGAAACCGACAAGCTCTGCTACATCCGCGGTCGCTACTCGTCGACCTCGACCGAACTGCTCTACGGTACGCTGCCGAAGGTGTTCGGCACCACCAACTATTTCTCCCACAGCGCCATCTGTGCCGAGGCCGAGAAAATGGGGCCCGGCCTGACGCAAGGATTCTTCGGCTACCGCGACTACGACCTCGCCAACACCATGTGCCTGGTCGTCTGGGGCTGTGATCCGCTGTCGTCCAATCGGCAGGTCCCGAACACCATCAACAAGTTCGGCGACATCCTGAAGCGCGGCACCGTGATCGCGGTCGATCCGCGGCTGTCCAGCGCGGCCTCCAAGGCGCACGAATGGCTGCCGATCAAGCCCGGCACCGACGGGGCACTCGCCGGCGCCATCGCCCATGTGCTCTTGACCCAGGGCCTATGGAACAAGGAATTCGTCGGCGACTTCAAGGCCGGCAAGAACTTGTTCGTCGCCGGCAAGACGGTCGCGGAGGGTGCCTTCGAGGAGAAGGAGACCCACGGCCTCGTCAAGTGGTGGAATATCGAGCTCAAGGACCGCACGCCCGCATGGGCCGAGAAGGAGACGCTGATTCCGGCGGCGCAGATCATCCGTGTCGCCAAGGCCATGGGCAAGGCGGCGCCGAAGGTCGCGGTGTGGATGGGTCCGGGAGCCGCCATGACGCCGCGCGGCACCTACGCCGCCATGGCGGTGCACGCCCTCAACGGCGTCCTCGGGTCGGTCGACGTCGAAGGCGGCATGCTGCAGAGTTCGAGCGTGCCGACCGGCAAGTTCCCGAAACCCGACGCCTTCCTCGACAACATCGCCAAAGGGCCCCACGGCAAGAAGATCGACGGCCGCGGTGACAAGAACATGCCGGCCATGATGGGCGCGAAGCCGGGCGGCGGCGTCGTCACCAACAATGTCGCCAACGGCATGCTCAAGGACCCGGGCGCGGTCAAGGTGCTGCTCTCGTCGTGGAGCAACTTCAACTTCTCGGCCACCAACCCGCAGCGCTGGGACAAGGCGCTCGCGGCAGTACCGTTCTTCGCCCACATGGTCACCAACCCGTCGGAGATGACCCAGTTCGCCGACATCGTCTTGCCCGCGACCATGAACCCCGCCGAAGGCCTGTCGGTCATCACCAACATGGGTAACACCTACGGCTATGCGTCCATCCAGCAGCAGGTCGGAAAGCGGCTGTGGGACGTCAAGCAGGAGGAGACCGAGGTCGTCTGGCTGCTCGCCGCCAAACTCAAGGCGAAGGGCTTCCCGAACTTGTTTGACTACTACGCCTCGTTCAAGGACCCGGAGACCGGCGCCACTCCGGCCAATGAAAAGGAATTCGCCGAAATCGCCGCCAAGATCTCGAGCGCGCCTTTGTGGAAGCCGGAGAAGCCGCTGCCGGGCACCAAGCTCGAAGGCTGGGCCGACTTCAAGAAGAAGGGCATCTATGTCGGCGAGAAGTACAAGTTCAAGAAGGGTTGGGGCGGCAAGTTCAACACCGCCACCAAGAAGTTCGAGTTCTACAGCGAGACGCTCAAGAAGGGCCTCGCCACCCACGCCGAAAAGCACAAGGCGACAATCGACGACGTGCTCGACGTGTCGGGCTATGTCGCGCGCGGCGAAGTCGCCTTCGTGCCGCATTACGAACCGCCCAAGCGGCACGGCAGCGAGAAGGACTATCCGTTCACCTTCATCGACTACAAATCGCGACTCAACCGCGAGGGCCGCTCGGCCAACACTACCTGGTACCAGGAGTTCAAGAAGGTCGACCCGGGCGACGTGTCCTGGGACGACGTCCTGAAGATCAACCCCGCGGACGGCCAGAAGCTCAAGGTCAAGACGGGTGACACCGTTCGCGTCACCTCGCCGTCGGGTTCGATCGTCACCAAGGTCAAGCTGTGGGAGGGGGTCAGACCCGGCACCGTCACCAAGTGCTACGGTCAGGGCCACTGGGCCTACGGCCGCGTCGCCGCCAAGGCGTACGGCAAGACGCCGCGCGGCGGCAACAACAACGACATCCTGGTCGACGACTACGACCGGCTCTCCGGCGCCACCGCCCGCAACGGCGGCTTCACCGGCGTCCGCATCGAAAAAGCCTGATCGCAACCGAGCTGAAGGAGAATCAAGATGGCACGTCTCGGAATGGTCATCGACCTGCAGCGCTGTGTCGGTTGCGGCATCTGCGCCATCGCCTGCAAGGCCGAGAACAACACGCGCACGCGCGCCAACGGCCAGTCGTTCAACTGGGCCGACTTCCTGCTCAAGACCGAGGGCAAGTTCCCCAAGGTGACGCATACGGCGATGCCCGTGCTGTGCAACCACTGCAGCAATGCCGCCTGCGTCACCGCGTGTCCGGTCACGCCCAAGGCGATGTACAAGACGCCGGAAGGCATCACCATGCACGACGATGCCCTGTGCATCGGTTGCCAGTCCTGCCAGACGGCCTGTCCGTACAGCCAGGTGAAGCTGGGGGACGGCAGTCTCTCGGGCGATGGCTACAGCGTCATCAGCTTCAACGGCCGCGAAAGCGATCCGCAGCCCTATTGGGCCGATGCGTCGTCGGCGATCCCGGGCTGCACCGCCTCGGGCCTTGAGACCGCCAAGGCGGCCGGCGCGAAGACGCCGGCGATGAACCAGTGGGCCGCCGGCGACGTCGATCCCGTCCGCAAGGCCGGCGTCGTCGAGAAGTGCACGTTCTGCTATCACCGGGTCAGCAACGGCCTCGCGCCCGCCTGCGTCGAGGCCTGCCCGGCGAAAGCGCGCATCTTCGGCGACCAGGAAGATCCGAACTCGGAGATCTCCAAGATCCTCAAGACGCAGAAGTCGTTCCGCTTGCAGGAGGAGAAGGGCACCAAGCCGAACGTCCACTACGTCGGCAGGTACGCCGCCCGCAGCTGACCGGCCCTGGCGGGTTGCCGGCTGAACTGACATGATCGCAGAGAACGGGGCGGCAGCCGCCCCGTTCGCTTCCGAGGATGCCATGTCCAATCCCCAGTCCGATGCCGCCCGTGAAATCCTCAGCCGGCTCATCGCCGCCTGCTATTACCAGCCGGGACCCGAGTTTGCCGAAGAGCGCGTATTCGATGCGATGAGCGAAGCGGCGACCGCGATCGACCCCGGCCTCGGCGCGATCGCGGAGCGCCTTGGCCCGGCATTCGCGGCGGTGACACCGGATGAGCTCCTGCTCGACTACACGCGCCTGTTTCTCGGCCCCAACGAGATCCTCGCCAAACCATACGGCTCGGTCTGGCTGACCGGCGAGAAGTCGTTGATGCAGAACGCGACCATGGCGGTGCTCGAACTCTACCGCGACGGCGGATTCGAACTCGCGGAGGACTTCCGCGAGCTTCCCGATCACATCGCCGCCGAGCTCGAATTCCTGTACCTGTTGATCTTTCGCGAAAACCGCGCCCGTGACGCTGGCGATTCAGCCGCCTTGGCAGCGATCGGCCTCCTGCATCGGCGATTTCTTGCCGAACATCTCGGCGCGTGGATCGGCAGGTTCGGCGCCGCCATGCAGAACGGTGCGGAGACGGCCTTCTATCGGCTCTTGTCGGAGCTCACGGTCGCTTTCGTAAACCGCGAGCGTGCGACCAGCTGATGGACTGCGCTTGAGCGCAACGACCCGGCGACACCTTCCGAGCACCGGCCATTGCTTGACCGCCTCGCAACGTGCGCGCCAACGCCTTACGCCCGCCGTCGTTACCAATGACTCATGTCGACCGTCTTCCTGAGGTGGCCATGCCACAGCAGGCGCGGCCTGCGTACACTTGGCTGCGTGCACGGCCCTCGAAGGACGACGGTCAAGGTCAATGAAAGTTGGTATTAGCGCAGATAATCCCACAATTTGAGACCCTGGATCTTGGCCATGGCAGAATAGGAGGCCTCGAGCTGGGCTTCGTAGCTCGACAGCTCGGCCGCCACCTGGGCGACGTCGACCTCGGTGAGGTCGCTGACCAGCGAGCCTGCGAACTCGATGTAATCCTCCTGGCTCGCGATCGCATCCTCCATCTGACCGGCGTCGAGCGACAAGCGGCTCTGCACGGACAGAACGGCATCGAGGGCGTCGACCAGCAGATCGTTGGCCTCGTCGAGCGTGTCCTGGTCGAGCGGATCGGTGGTGATGTTCGACAGCAGATTGAGCGCACGCAAAGCCTTCTCGAACGCGGGATTGTCGGCTGTAGCTCCATAGGCGACGGTCTGCTGGTCGGACACCCGCACCGAAGCGATCTGGTCGTCGCCTTGATAGTAGGCGGTGTCGACCGTCGACGGGGAGGTCGCCGGCGCATAATCGGGATCGTCGAGATCGACCGGGACCGTACCGGTCCGGCCGCCCGCGAACACATAACGTCCCTCGTACTGGGTGTTGAGGAGCGAGGCGAAGTCCTCGAACAGTTCCTGGGCGGCGGACTTCAAGTCCTCGCCGGTGCCACTTGTGGCGGACGTCGCGGCGACCACTTGGCTGCGCATGTCGGACAGGGTATCCGTCATGGTGTCGCACACCGAGTACATCAGCTCCACCCGGCCCTTGGCCACCTTTGTGTTGTCGACGTATGATTGCGCGCGGGTCACCGACACCTGTAGGTCGACCACCCGCTTGGAAGTCGATCCCAATCCGCCGAAATCCGTGGATTTCTGCTCGGACGCCTGCTGGATGTAGAGTTCGTTGAGCCGCGACTGCGTCGTCAAAGACGCTGTCAGCATGGTCTGGTCGCGGGCGAAGGTGGCGACGCGGGCGATCATGGGATCCTCCGGCTTTATTTCACCGTCGCGGAAGGCGGGGTGACCCGCACGGGATCGCGACGCCGCCGCAGTTCACGGCAGCATTCTCACGCTGCTTCCACCATATCGATGAGCGAGTTGAACATGTCGTTGATGACCTGCATCAACGTCGCCGTCGCCTCATAGAGCGTCTCCAGCTCGGACACCCGTGCCGTCTCCTCGTCGAGATTGACGCCGGTCTGCGATGACATCGCTTCGGACAAGGCATTGTAGGCGGTCTCCTTGCCGGACTGCTTGGTCTCGGCATGAGACGCTGCAGAGGCATTGGCCGACACGATATCGGCGGCGTAACTCGAGAACGAACTGGTGGTCTTGCTCAGCCGGCCGGCAGCATCGAACGTGTTCGAACCCGTCAGGGTATCGTAGAGACCATCGGCGGTGCCGGTCGCTCCGATCGCCAGCACGGCGTCGCCGGTCGTCAGTGTCGTCGAGTCGTCCAGAGTCGCGGTGGCGAGCAGGCTGGTATCCGACAGGATGTCGGCGCGGACGCGGAAGTCGGAAGCTCCGGTCGCCGTCACCAGATCGTTGAGGCCGAGCCAGTCCGACACCCCCTGCCCGTCGGGGCCGACCGCGCTGTCCATCTCGTTGATGGCGACGCCCTGGTCGGCATCGTCCGCGGTGATCTGCACGTAGCCGTCCGACGTAATGGTCGCCGACAGGCCGTCGACAGCATCGATGGCGTCGACGACGTCACCGATCGTCGAACAGGCCGACAGGTCGATGTCCTGATAGGAGACGAGTTTGCCATCCTGGTCCGTAACCGCGACGCGCAGGCTGCCGCTTCCCGAGAACGCGTCCGTAGCGGAGACTGCCGTCGTCCCGGTCAGGCTGTTGGGCGGCGGCATCGCCGTACCCTGGTTGTGGACAGCGTTGAGCGAATCCGCCAACTCGGTTGCGAGTTCGTCCATTTCAGCCTGAGCCGCCGGCAGCGTCTCGTCGCGCAGATCGATGAGAGCCCCGATGGCCCCGGACTTGATCTGTCCGGTGATGTCCTTGCCGTCGACCGAGATGGCGTCGAAACCGCTCGGCGGCGTCGCGCTATAGGTCGTCGAGGCGGTGACCTTGGCGGCGCTGTCGTAGGAGAGCTCGTGCACAGTGGTGTCGAGCAACGCCTGCCCGTTGGTCGTGTAGATCTGCATGCGACCGGTGGACGCGACGAAATAGGTGACGTCCATCAACGACGATATGCTTTCCAGGGCCGTATTGCGTTTGTCTTCGAGGTCCGCGGTCGACTGGCCGAGCGCGCTGGCGCGACTGATGGCATCGTTGAGGTCGTCGATCGTCTTCAAGGCGTCGTTGACTTCCTGCACTTTGGCTTCGATTTCGTCATCGGCGTCCGCGCGCAGGTTCTGGATGCTCGCCGAGGTGTCTCGCAACTGACCGGCGAGCGTATCGAGCGCATCGACGACGACGGATTGCAGACTCTCGCTTTCCGGCGTCCCGGAGAGTTCCAGGAGCGCCGTTTCCAAAGACGCGATGGAATTGGCGATCGAGGTGCCGGTGTCGTCGTCTCCGTCCACCTTGCCGAACAGTGCCTGAACACGATCCGTGTACTCGGCCGTCGTTTCGGCGGCGCCGAGCTCGGCGGCGGCCTCGATGATCGAACGCAGAAGCAACTTGTCGACGTTCGAAGTGATGCCCGTGATCGACACGCCCGCGCCGGCACTGCCGAGCACCCTGGCGGATTGGTTGGCGGTTTTGACCGTATAGCCGTCCGTATCCGCATTGGCGACGTTCGCCGACGCCACGCTCATCTGGACCTGCGTGGCCATCAAGGACGAGTAGGCGATGCTGCGGGCGACCGAGAGAGACATGCTGGCCTCGTTTTTGCGCGTTGTTTCTTCCCTTGATCAAAGTCGCTTCCCTTGATCAAATGGGGGAAACGCAGTTCACACGCACACTCCGGCGCCCCCGCAGGCGGGCGATGTGGGCGGGCTGGCGACCCGACCGTCCGCTCCATAGGGGGCGGCGGTCCGGAACTGATTGCGGATCGCCTGCATGACCGCGTCGATGCGCCGCCGGCTGGCGTCGATGGCGGCACGCAAGCGCTCGACGTTCTCGTCCATGTTCTTGTGCAGGCGGGCGACGGCGGCGAGGAATTGCTCGCGCCGATCGGCTTCGACGATCCGCAGCGAGATGCGTCCGGCCGCAATGGCCTGGACCCACTTGTCGAACTCCTCGGCGAGTTCGTTCTTGCGCTCGGTGAAACGAGACAGCGATGCGGGCAGGCCGCGCGCCAGGATCTTGTTCTCGTCGTCGACGACGGCGTTGAGCTCGTCGACCAACGCCATGAGATCGGTCAGGGCCGCGGTCGCCTTCGCGGCGGCCTCTTCCTGCATCATCGAGGTGGTGTTCATCGGTTTGGCTCCGTCGATCGGCTGCGGGACGCCGGCGTCCGGCTCAGCGTGTCGCATTTCATGTAGGCGGCGACCGCGGCCACGCGCCGCGACGCGATATCGAGCTCGGCGCCGATCCGGTCGCGGCGCTCGCACAGTGCGAGCCGCTGCGCCTCGACTTCGGCACGCATCGCAGCCAGCCGGCGGCGGTCGATGGGCGCGGCGGCATTCTTGCCCGGCCCGGATCGTCGCCCCGGCGCGCCGACCGCGACCGTGACTTCGGAGAGGACGCGCGTGGCCGCTCGCAAAGCACCGTCGTCGTCCTTACGGGAGGCAGCTTTTTTCATGGTCATTACCTCACGCTCGACATCAAGGTGTCGAACATATCGTCCACCGCCGTCATGATCTGCGCGGCAGCCGAGTAGGCCTGCTGGGCTGCGATCATGTTGGTGAACTCGGTGCTGGTGTCCGTGGTACTCGCTTCGAGCGCCGAACCGGTCACCGTCCCGGCGCCACCCGTACCGGACTCGTGCAGTACGGCGCCGCCCGATTCCGAGGTCTCGACGTAGACGCCGCCGTCAACCGTAGAGAGGCCATTCGGATTGGTGAAGGTCGCGACCGGCACCTTGTAGAGGGCGATCTGCTGGTCGTTGCTGTAAGAGCCGATCACCGTACCGGTATCGTCGATGGTGATGCTCTCCAGCTTGCCATAGGCCATCCCGTCCTGGTCGATGGAGTCGAGATCGATCGCAGGGGTCTCCAGACCCGAGTCATATTGTGTCAGACCATCGGCGCCGCCGATTTCTCCGAGGTCGATCGTGATCGACGAATTGGAAGCGCCGGACGTCCAACCCGACACGCCAATCGTGGCCGGGCTCGGGGAGATGCTTGCCAGGGCCCCATCGCTGAATGTGACCGTGATCGGACTGCCGGAAATGGTTCCTGACTTCACCCCGGTCGTGGCGTTTGTCGGATCGTCGAAATCCGCCGTCCAGGTGTTCTCTGCGGTCTTAGTCCAGGTGACCGTGGTCGAGTGCGCGGTACCGAGCGAATCGTAGAGGCTCACCGTCGAGGTGAAGGTATCGTCGATATCCGCATCGGCCGGCAGGTTGGCCTGGACCGCCACCTCGCTGGTCGCCCGCGCGGAACTCGCGACCGACGTCACGTTGATCGGCACCGGCGCGCTGTCCGTGCCGCCGATCACGTTGCCGGCCGCATCGGTGCGCCAGCCAAGAAGATAGTAGCCGTTGTTGACGAGATAGCCGAGATCATCCGGTGCAAACTGGCCATTGCGGGTGTAGCAGGTGTTACTGCCGGTCAGACTGTTGGAAACGGGAAAAAAGCCGTTGCCGGAGATGGCCATGTTGGTGGTCGTGCTGCTCGCCGTCACCTGCCCCTGATCGGCGATGTTCGACCTCACCCCCGCGATGACGCCGCCCGACGAGTACGAACTCGACGTGGTCGCTCCCGTCACCAGGCTGGCAAAGCTCGGCGATGTGGTCTTGTAGCCGTAGGTGGAACTGTTGGCGAGATTGTCGGAGATCATCGCGATCGCCGTGCTCTGGGCCTTGAGTGCGGAGACGGCCGAGTTGAGGGCTCCCGTGAGGCTCATGGGTTCTTCCTCCGGGACTAGGCGCGAACGCCGATGACATCGTCGAGAGCGACCGACACGCCCCCGATTGTCAGCAACGTTTCGCCGCTCGATGAGTCGACGCCGTCGACTTCCCCGATGACGGTCGTGTAGCCGTAGACGGACTCTCCGTCGGCGTCGGTGGCTTCGATCTCGACCGTATATTCGCCATCGGCAAGCTGGGTACCGTCGGTGCTCTTGCCGTCCCACGTAAAGGTGTGCTTGCCGGCCTCGGTCTCGCCGGATCCCTCCCAGACCGTGTTGCCGTCGCTGTCCTTGACGGTGATCGTGACATCGGCGGCTTCGTCGTTGAGTGAATAGCCCCAGGTCGCCTGGCCGTCCTCGAGCGAGGCCGTGTCGCCGTAGGCCTCGACCGTATGGCCCAGATAGCCGACGGCGTTTGTCGAGATGAGACTATTGAACGACGTCAGCATGCTGCTGAGGCTTTCGTTCATCGCCTCGGTCTGACTGATCTGCTCGTAGGAAATGAGCTGGTTGACGAACTCGTTGGTGTCGGTCGGGTCGAGCGGATTCTGGTTCTGGAGCTGGGCGATCATCAATTCGAGGAAATCGGTCGTCCCGCTGGATGAACTGGTGTTGGATGAGCTGCTCGAGTTCGCGCTGGACGACGTGTTGGTGTACACCGATGGACTGACGGTACTGACGCTCATGACAAACCTCGGCCGTGTCCCGGCCACACCTGTGGCGGCGTGCGGGCTGCTTGTGCGGATGTGATTGTTCGGGTCTCGACGCGTTCAGAAATAAAACGGCCGAAGGTCGAGTTTCAGGCAGTGATTCTCGCGGCCAGGCGATCAGCGCCGTGACCGTCTGGCCGGTTCAGGTCCCGTGAATCAGGCAATGTCCGCCGGGCGGAGCAAGGAGCTCGCTGCTGCCGGCACCGCATCCAATGCCACGGATCAGCGCGGCCCTGCCGGTCCTCTCGGGGGGAACGCGACGTTGACGGCGGCGAGCTTGCGGCGATCGTCGACGGAGAGCTGGGCGATCACGTCGGAGATGCGCTGGTCGACTTCGGCACGATCTCGCCCGGTCTCAGCATGGACCTCGCCGAGCGCGGCGACGAAAGCCGCGGGATCGAAGGATTCCGCACCGAGCAGGGCCTTGATGCGCGCCCGCGATAGCTCCGTATCCGAGATCCGGCGCGCGAAGCGGTCGTCGAGTTCACGGATGAGCGCCTCGATCTTTGCCATTCCGCCCGGGCTCAGGCTGCCACGCAGGCGATCGGCCATCAGATGCAAAGGCGGCAACGGCGGTGGCGGCGGGCCGGGACGGCCACGGTCGGGACCGACGACGCCGCCGGCCAGCCATCCGAGGAAGAACAGATTGAGGCCGAGCGAGGCGACCAGGCCGATCCGTACGAGACCGGATGCGGACGACGGGAAGAGCGACATTCAGGACACCGGTATGTGATTTACTCGACCATGCCGGTCAGCAGAACTGAGACGTCGAACTGCGGGCCGCGCCCATCGGAGACGGACGGCAGCCAAGCCACGGCCAACCCGACGAGAAAGCAGAACGGCAGGACGATCGCAGGCCGAAATGCCGTGAGGAATCCGTTCCGAGCCGAGATCCGGGCGATCGCTGCCGGCATCACAGTTGGTGTTTCCGCGACGGCACGCGCAACGATCCGGTCGGCGAGACCGAACGGTGCCCGCACCGGTTCCGCACCCTTCACGGCGACGCGCAGGAGTTTCGCTTGTGATACGATGCCGCGAGCGGCCAGGGAGGACTGGACCAGTGCCGCTCCGAGCTCGCGATCGGGAGACGGCCAGGAGGCGACGTCTTCTCCATATCGGTCGACGCAGTCCTCGAATTCTTCGATATTCATCCGGTTTCTCCGGCGCCTTGCGATCGTGCGAGCATCCTGCTGCCGATATCCGCGAACTTTATGGCTTTCGCATATCCTCCTTAAGAAATACTATCAATATGCGCGAATTTGATGTTCCGGGCCCATCAACCGGCCCGTGCAACGTTCACGGCATCGGTATCTCGCGGATGGCGAGCGATCTCAGCCCAGGCATCGCGCAGCTCCAGCAGGCCGGCGATGACGCGCCGCACTCGCTCCGGCATGTCGGGCCTGCCGTAGGATAACATCAGGGTGAGAATAACGCCATTGTAGGTGGCCCGCAGCCTCTCCGCCACGGATCCGCCGCGCTCGAAGTCGAGCGCGTGGCTCAGCCCGCGCAGGATCGTCGTCGCCTCGATGAGCCTCTGAAAGCTGTCCTGCGGCTGCCGGCTTTCCGCCGCCAGCGCGGCCCGCTTCAGGAGAATAATGGCCTTGTCGTACAACATGACGACCGCAGTGAGCGGCGGCACCGCGGTGGCAGCCCTGCGATAAGCGCCGGCGGCACCCATATATGCGTGATTCATCGCTAGTCCTCGGAGTTCAACAGGGCATCCAGATATGCGAGCATCGCTTTGGCCTCGGCGATCTTCGCTTCGTACGAGGCATAACGGGCGGTCAGAGAATCCCGATAAGTCTCGGCGCGATCGCGGATGTCGTCGGCACGCGCCTCCAGGGTCGTGTTCACGTCCTGCATGCCGGAAATGATTTCGGCGAGCGTACCGTCTTCCTCGTCGCCGATGGCTTCGGTGGCATTGTAGAGGAGTTCTGCGATCCCGTAGCTTATCTCGACATCGATCGACTTCGACTCGGTGCCCACATACACGAAGGAAAATCCTTCGAATTCGGTGCCGTCGATCCCGAGGAGACGCGTGTCGGAGACCTCCAGGGCGACGCCGTCGGCAGTGGCGGAAGTTATGTTTCCGTCGTCGTCCACTTCGATTTCGAGCGTGAACGAGGTTGGCGCCGAGGCGCCCCGCGCCAGCAATCCCAGGCTGCTTGAAGAACTCGTCATATCGAACGACAATAACGACTGTATCGCCTCGACGTCTTCGAGCAGGGCGTCGTCCAACACGTCCTCGTCGAGCACCAAGTTGTTGGTCGAGTCGAACGACAGTCCGATGTCGGCGATCGACAGTTTGTCGATCATGGTGTTGAGCGCATCCGAAATCTGGTTGTTGGCGGAGCGCAACGTTCCATCGCCGAACAGCAGGGCGTCGTCGGCGGCAGAGCCGGACGTCGTCACCTGCTGCTGGGTGTAGGCGAATTCGCGATAGGCGTTGTAGGCATCGACCAGCGATTGGATCGCCTCCTTGACGGAGCTGAGATCGGTGTCGACCTCGACCGTGACCGAGGTATCGTCCGGCGTCTCGGCGTACAGGTGGAAGGTGACGCCGTCGATGACATCGTCGATGTCGTTGCTGGAGCGGGTGATTTCGACGCCGTCGAGACTCACGATGGCATCCTGCGACTCCTGCAGGACGTTCGTGAACTTGCCGCTGGAATCGGTCAGACCGATGCCGGCGAGCACGTCGTCGCCGGAAACCGACGAAGTGATGATGTCTACGCCGGTGTCGCCGGCCGTCAGAAGCAGCTCGTATTTGCTGTCGGAGATCTTGACGACCGACGCCGTGATGCCACTCGTGCTGGAGACGTCGTTGATCGCCTCGGCGATCTCGCTCAGCGACATGTCGGAATCGATGGTGATTTCGGCGCTTTCACCACCGTCGAGGCCGATGCTGAATACGCCGTCGTAGCCGAGATCCTCAGTCTTCGACGCCACACTGGCGCTGATCACCTTGTGAGCCTTGGCGATCTGCAGGATCTCGACGTCGTAGGTGCCGAAATCGGAGCCGTCTTCGACCGTAACCGAGAGCACCGAACTCTCGTCGACGTCACCGTTTGCGGTCAGATAGGCGGCTCGATCGAGGAAGACGTCGTCGGCCTTCGCCGACGTGCCCGAGGGTGAACGCAGAGCCTGGGCCGCGGTCACGACGTCCTGCAGGAGCGTCTGCATCTCCTCGTAGGCCTCGAGCTTGGCTTCGTTGTCGGAGATCTTCGTGTCGATGGTGTCGGCAGCAGCGGTCTTGGCGCTGACCGCCGCTTCGATGAGCGAATCCCAGTCGATGCCTGAACTGTAAGATGACGTATAGCTCGTTCCGGTGGTCGACGTGCTGGTGACGCTCGTCATCCGACGTCCTCCTGGTCAAGCGGCGCGCCGGAGTCGGTCCGGCGCGCCGTCCGGATGATCACTGGAGCAGATTGAGCAGCTGCTGCGGCATCTGATTGGCCTGCGCGGCGGCGGCAACCGCCGCCTGGGTCTTGACTTCAGCGGCCGACAACTTCGCCTGCTCGGCGGCGACGTCGACGTCACGGATGGCCGATTCCGACGCCTCGAGGTTCTCGGTCGTGGTGGCGATCGTGTCCGAACGGAACTCGAACCGCGACATGGTGGCGCCGATATCGGCACGCGCGGAGGAGACAGCGTCGATAGCGTCGTCGAGCGCCGAGATCGCCGCTTCGGCACCGGTCTGCGAGGTGGTAGCAAGCGAAGCGACACCGAGTTCCGTCGCATCGAGGTCGGCGATCTTCAAGCTGATCGTATCGGTCGCTTGCGTGCCGACCATTACCGAGACACCGGAGCCGGCGAATGCCGAAGTGCCGTCGAGCAGGCTTTCGCCGTTGAAACGGGTCCCGGAGGCGATGCCGTCGATTTCATCGGCGAGCTGCTGGAATTCGGCGTCGATATACACTCGTTCATTGTCGGTGACCGTGCCCGAGGCCGATTCCGAGGCCAGCGCCTTCATGCGCTGGAGAATGTCGCTGATGTTGGAGGCGCCGCCGTCGGCGGTCTGCAGGATCGAGATCGAATGCGCCGCGTTGGTGGCGGCCTGGTCGAGCGCGGTGACGTCGGACTGGAGGCGCGTCGCGATGGCGAGGCCGGCGGCGTCGTCGGACGCCTTGTTGATGCGCGACCCACTGGCGAGCTTGGACAACGACTCGGACTGCTGCGACGAATTGGCGTTCAGGTAGCGAACTGCCGAGTTGGCGGCGGTGTTGGTGTTGATGACGGGCATGGCACCCTCTCCTGCGTCTGTACGGCTGCGGCCCGCCCTGCTTGCAGCGGGGCCGAGCCCACGCGGAGCCTTCCGCGTATGTCCGTTCAACGACGCAGTGCGGCAGAACCAAGCGCCAATTCCTGCCGTCGACGATGCAGGAGAGTTAATCGGCGCCTAACGACTGCAGAATGTCGCCCTCGGAGCGGCGCAGCAATTCGCGCAAACGCTGGCGGCCTCGCTTGAGCAGCGACTCCACCGCCGGCACGGTCGTGTCCATCACCTCGGCGATCTCGGAATTGCTGAGCTCCTGGTGATAGGAGAGGATGAGGGCGACGCGCTGCTGTTCCGGCACCTTGGTCATCGCCGTCTCCAGCATGTCGGTCACCTCGCTGCGGTGCAGGGCCGTCACCGCGTCGGGCCTTTCGTCCGCCGGCTCGGCGATGCTGTCCACGTCCTCGCTGCGCGGCTGCCGGCGAAGATCGATGCAGCGATTCGTCACCACGCGGTAGAGCCATGTCGAAAACTTCGCCCGGCCGGCTTCCCAGCGACCCCGGTGCGTCCACACTTTCAGAAGCGTGTCCTGAACGACGTCCTCAGCGTCCGCGGCATTGCCGAGGATGCGCAAGGCGAGACCGTAGGCTCGATCGATGTGCCGCTCCACTAGGCACCGGAAGGCGCCTTCGTCGGCGAGCGCGATGCGCGCCAGCAATTCGTCGTCGCTGTTCAAGACCGGAGCTTCTGTGCGCGGCGCGCCATGTTGGCCAGCCGAGTGGTGGTCCGCCTCGCCGGACGAAAGCAGGCCGTCCATCGCAGCAGGCGCCAGAGATACGCAGGCATACGTCATCAGTCGTCTCCCGACCGAGGCCCGGTCGGCGGATATCGTTCCGGTGCGCGGGCTCTCGGACGTTGAACGAGCCAGCTCAGTAAATCTGGCGGCCAAACTTTGATAAATGGTGTAAAAAAATTGCCTATACACTAGGAAATGCTTGCCTATCTACCCGGCAAAAATTGCCTCTTCTTCGATATTAGCGTCAATAGAGATTGTATTACTTAGACATCATAAAGTTAGTACTTCGAAATACACAACGCAGCTCGATAACCGATGGGAACAACGAAAGTTCCATTCACGGCCCGGTCAATTGAGCCCGCTCATATTGTTGGCCTGCACTGTCGCGTGCGCGACAAAACGATAGAGATGCTCTCGCCCGCACCCTGATCGACCTTCGGATTCCTCGTCTGTTGCCGCGGACCTCGGCGTCGATATCGCGCCTGATTCCGCCCGGCGCGCCGTTGAGAAGACGAATTCTTCTCTCGCGGACGCCCGATGCAACAACATAGCCTGCGGCAGGCGCGGCATGCCGCGCACCTCCCACCGACACGCCTCTTCTCCTTCGACGTGTTCGACACGTTCCTGCTGCGTCTGTGCGGCGGGCCGGACGGCGTATTCGAGCATGCGTTCCGGATCGGGCCACTGGCGGAGCTTCATCCCGGTGCGGTCGAAAGCTTCGTGCAACACCGCATGCAGGCCGAAGCCAAGGCGCGGCGCGCCCGCAAGGCTCGCGACGGTTCGACGGAGGTCGGCCTGACGGACATCTATGCGGGCTTCCCGTTCCGGCTGTTCGGCCTTGCGCGCACACGTCTGCCGGAACTGATCGCCGCCGAACTCGCCGCCGAGCGCGATCTGTGCATCGTCAATCCCGAGATGCGTCTGTTGTTCGAGGAGGTTCGCGCCTCCGGACTTCGAGCCGGCTTCGTTTCCGACACCTATCTGTCCGGCACCGAGCTCGGCGCCTTGCTGGCCGCCTGCGCGCCGGGGCTCACGTGGGACTTTCTGTATGCGTCCTGCGACCACGGCACCGGCAAGCGCCACGACCTGTTCGCGCGCTGCCTCGCCGACCAGAAAGTCGAACCCGCGGCCATGATCCACATCGGCGACAATGCGGACGCCGATGTCGCCGGCGCCGACCGCCATGGCATCCGCGCCATGCACTACCCGCAGGCGACCGCGACCTTCGCCGGCATCCTGCAGCGCGAGGGGACCGCACGGGCCCTGCTGTGCGCCGATGTGGGCAGCGGGCGCCTGGATGGCGGCCTGAACACCTTGCGCCGGCTGGTGGCCGGCCGCCTGCCCGACCCTGACCCCGGCTTTACGCTCGGCGCCACGGTGCTCGGTCCGGTCATGGCGGGCTTCGACCGATTCGTCGCCGACCGGATCGAGCGTCTCACGGTGCCGGGTCGTCGGACCGCGGTCGCCTTCCTGGCCCGCGACGGCCACCTGTCGTTCGAGATCTGGCGATGCCGACACGATCGCTCCACCCACTATCTGGAGGTGAACCGTCGCTGCTCGCTGGTCGCCTCGGCGACCACAACGGCGCCGCTGGTCGACCTGTTCCGCAAGATCCATCGCCTCGACGCGGCGGCCGTGAGCGATATCCTCAAGCTCCATTCCCCACGCCTGAGTGCTTTCTTCGCCGGCCATCCCGGCGGCGTTGCCGACGGCGAGGCGTTCGCCGAGGCCCTGCCGGACCTGATCGGTGCCGAGCAGATCGCCGCAGCGGCCGGCGAGTTGCGGCGCGAGATGCTGGTGCACCTGCGCAACACCATCTCGGACTTCGACGACCTCACCGACCTCGTCGTCGTCGACCTCGGATATTCAGGCAGCGTCCAAAAGGCGTTGCGTGGCGTCTTCGACTGCGCCGGGATCGCCATCCGTCTACACGGCCTCTATCTCCTCACGGTCGATGAGGCTTTCGAAGAACTGGCGTCCGACGACACGGCCGAAGGCTTCATCTCCGATCTTGTCGTCACGCCGCACGTCAACCGCATGCTGATGCGCAACGTTGCGCTTCTCGAGCAGCTTTGTTGCGCGCCCGTCGGCAGCGTGTGCGGATATCGCGCCGGTACGATCCAGCGCGAGCCCGACCCTCGCCCGCCACGGCAGATCGCGCTCAGTACCGCCGTACAGGCGGGCGCGCTCCACTTCGTTCGCGAGGCGGCTTCTGCCGAAGTGACGCATCGCCTGCGGCCATTCGAGACGGTCGGCGACCTGCCGGCACGCGCCGCCGCCCTGCTGGCCCGTCTCCTGGTCATGCCGACCGATGGCGAGATCGCGCTGTTCGGGTCACTCGCCCACGACGTCAATCTTGGCACGTCGACGATGGTAGCCATGGCGGACCGGCAGGCGGTCGAGAACCTCGCCGTCGCCGCTTCCCTGCCGACCATCTGCGCTGCCGGAATGCCGCCGATGTGGATGGGCGCCAGCATGGGCGCGTTGTCGCCAGCGCACGGATTCCTCTACGCACTCCACGGCGCCGGCCACCTGCCGGGCGACCTGTTCGCCGACATAAGCTGCGGCTCCATTGAAGCCGGCCTCTTTACGGCCGGCGGCCGGCTTGCGGTCCCCGCGACCTGTCATCGCACCGGGTTCGCCGACCTGCGCGTTCGCATTCCGATCAAACGTGAATGGAGCGCGCAAGGTGTAGCGATTCCTCTCGGCCGTCTCGCCGGCGAAGGGCTGATCCGCGGCGTGGCGTTGCAGATGGGCCGGACCGCCCGCGAGGCGATGAACGATCGCGACGTCCGGCCCCTGCCCATGCGCGCCTGGTGTGGCCACGGCATTGAAGTCAATGGACACCATTTCTGCACCCGCGCCGGAAAAGACGGTGATCTGCTGATCGCCCTGCCGACATTCACAACTCCCATCGCCATCGTCAGCCTACTTTTGACACCGATCGACGATCGCATTCGGGACACGTCCGCGGACATCGTCGCGTGAAGGAGGAACTTGCGGTCTTTGCGCCTGATCCGCTGCTGCCGCTCGTGAAAACCACGAACACATCACAGGCGCCTGACCCATCGATGAGCAGCCCACAGCCCCCAGATTCCATCGAGGCGCTCGCCGACACACTGCGACGCGAACACGGCGTGACCGTGAATACGCAGCAACGTCGGCGCCTGGCGTGGTTGGCGGCCCGCCTGGGTACGCCGTTCGTGTGGACCGGCCTGCGCCCCGCGCCCGAAGAGTGCCGGCTCCTCGTCGTAGTCGAGCCGCCCGGCCGCCTGCAACTCGAACGCCTCGACCAGACGCTCGCGCAGGACGGTGCTCTGGTGATTCCGTGCGGCGAAGATTCCGCCTATGACGCCCTCAAGTCGCGCCTTTCGGGCTTCGGCATCGTCGGCGCCGATGGCACCGAGGGTCCGCATCAGTTGTGGTGGGGTGGGCACGCCGGGAGAAACGCCAAATGCACGATCCACAATGCGGAGGCGCCGGCCGCGATGTCGCTGCGCGAACCCGGTACGGATCACGGCAAATCCCGGGCCGAGCGCCTGCTGACGCTATGGCAGGCCTGCACGCAGGCGGTCGTGTGGAGAACGCAAGCGACCGGCGGGGACGCCAGTGTGGCTCGGCCCTTGGAATTCGACTGCGACTTCGCGGTTCGCAGACGAACCGACTGGCAGCTTTCGCCCCATACGCTCTATTTCGGCCGACGGCCGGCCGCCGAGGCATTGCTGCTCACCTGGACGAAGTTCTGCCGGGCATTTCGCACGGTCGACGACATGCAGTTGCTCGACCAGGCATGGTGCCTCGTGACGAGCCAGACTGCGCTCGACACGCTCTGGCTTCCCGAGGTCGACCAGCCCGTCGCGATACAGTCTGTAAAGGGCTTCGCCGGTGAATGTGTTATGGCGGTGCCGGAATGGTCGCGGCCTGTGCGCCCTGCGGAACGCACCGGGCCGCCAGAATTATCCATGCCCGGAGTGACGACGACCGGCAGGTGTGCCATGGCCATCGTGCGTGACTCGCAATCGCGCGGTTCGCGGGCACTAGCATCGACGGTGGAGGCGCTGGCGCATGCCTTCGCGGCGGACCCGGCGGACTTCTGCCAGCTCGAAGTCGTCCTGTGCACCACTCGTGACGATCTGCATGCGGCCTTCTCCGCGGCTTCGGTGGACAGCGTCCTCGTCGTGACGCCTGCGCACGTCGTCACGGCCGACATTTTTCGAAAGCTGGCCGACGAGAGCCGCCTTTGTGCCGTCGTATCGCCGCCGCTCCAGGTATTCGATCTCGCCCAGAGCCGGGCGCTCCGGCGACGCGCCATCGTCCGTCCTCGGGCTGATCACGAGGACACGACAGGCGCCTCAGTGTCGGACAGATAATACCAACTTTCATTGACCTTGACCGATCCCGCTCTCCCGTCATTGCGCGCCAACGGATCCGGATCCATAGCGCGTTGAAGACGCGCGTAAACGCGCTGAAGGACCGGCCCGATGACAGGCTTAAGCGAAGCAATCCAGTCCTTTCTTCGGGGCCCTGGATTGCTTCGTCGCTTCGCTCCTCGCAACGACAAGTCATGATCGGCGGATTTTGGTATTACCTCGCCTAGCTTTGATGCTTCCGCGTCCCCGCACGCGCCGCATCAACCTCGACACCAGACGGATGAATCGAGACGGTATGAGCCGTCGCCGGGTCAGTGTCCTGCGATCTTTGCCTTCAGACCTTCGAGGCCAACGTTGAAATAGTTCGTCATGGCGGCGATTGCGGCCGCGTCGTTCAGGTTGTCCGGAGGATAATTGCCCGTATCGCCGCGGTAGAAGCGTCCCTGCCAGATGACCTCGCTGCTGCCGTCGCCGGCCGCATTCACGGTGAGGGTCGCGGTGTAGAAGCTGACCGGAAAGGCTTCGAGATTCTCACGCGACAGACGATACGTATAGTTGCGTCCAGCCTCGTCGTACTCGTCGAGGCCTTCCACGATCACGCCACCGCCTTTCAGCGTCACGGTGCGCTCGGCGCCATTGCCGTTGCCGCCCGTTCCGGTGCTCTGCGAGACGAGCGGATGCCAGGCGGCCAGATTCGGGAAGTCTCCGACGATCGCCCAGACAACGGTCGGAGAGCTCGCGACCGTGATCCTGTGCTCGATTTTCTGCGGCGTAGGCCCATGTGCGAAGCCGGGTGACGCCTGCAATGAGAGCAGAAGGGCGAACACAAACGCGACGAACATTCGAATCGGCATCACTTCTTCCTTTCCACGACGGACCAATCTGGAGGGCGGCGGCGGATGCGAAACGTCTCGATGACCGGAAGCCCTGCGAGGATCATCACCAGGGCGGCGAGCGCGAGCGCGGCGGGGAGAGGGCGCAGATCGACGGACGTCCCGATCAGGCGTCGGCGCGCCTGCGCGGCAAGCTCCGTCGGGAGCGAGGCATCCTCCGCCAGGCGCACATAGCCGAGGCCTGTTTCCCGGGCGAGCGCCTGAAGATGATCCTCGCGCACCGCCGTAAGGTGCTCGTTGCCGGTAAGGTCGGCGGCTCCGAATGGAGCATTGCGCGGATGCCAGCCGGGACGGCTCGAGGCATCGGTCGGCGGCGCGCCGCTCCGGTTCTCGTGCGGAACGTCGGCGGCGCTCCAGAATCCGATTTCGCGGCCGGTGTCGTCGAACTTCGGAATGGGCACGGGTTTCGTTTCCCCTACTCCGACAACCAAGCCCCGGACCTTGCCCGGCTCGCCCTCGAAGGCCGGTGGACCGGACGCGGGCAATGGCGGGGCCTCGTGGCCATCAGTCAGAAAAACGAGATCCACATCCAGGTCGCGGGCGATCTCGAGCGCACGCAACAAGCCCGACGCCACGTGGCTGTCACCCTCCCACCCCATGCGCCAGTCGAGAGCCGCAATCGCCTCGTCGACCGCCGAGAAGTTCACGCAGAGCTCGACCGGCTCGAACAGGAGAAAACTGCGTCGCTCCGCAAAGACACCGAGACCGACGCGTGATCGACAGGATACCTGGGCGATCAATCCCCTAACGTCTCGTTTCGCCGCATCGAGTCGGGACGTCGGACGTCCATCTAACGTGTAATCCCGTGCATTCATGCTGCCGGTAATGTCGACGACGATGATGAAGTCGTAGGCTGTGCGAGGCAATGTCCAGCTCGGCCCGGCCAGTGCCACGCCGAGCGCGACAAGCGCCGCGACCAGGAGACCGAGGCGGAGATCGCGAAAGCGCACCATCACGGCAGCCCCTTCGGGAGGCCGGGCAGATCGGTCCACAGCTGCTTCGGCGGCTCGGGGGGCGCATCCTCCTCCAGGCCTTGCCCGACCTGAGGAAAGTCCCGCACGAGACGCATCGCCACGTCGAGATTGTGGCGGGCATCCCATTCATCCGGAACAAGCGCGAGAGACGCCCTGTAATCGTCCTTGGCGAGGCGCACGAGCGGGATCGCCGGATCGATCCGGTTCTGTTCGAGCAGATCGAAAGCCTTCCGCAGCCGTGCGTTGGCGATGTTGTACCGAAAGGCTGCAAGCAGCCGCGGATTGCCGCCTGCCTCGATATCGTCGACGAGCGCCTGCGCCTCGTCTATGCGGTCGCGATCGAGCAGGAAGCTGGCGCGCGCGAACACGACCTCGGCTCGTGCACCGGCACCGACCGGCAGATCACGTCCGGCGCCAAGGCCCGCAATGGTCCTGTTGTCATGCCATGCCGACACCACGAGCCAGACCGACGTTGCCCCCGCCAGAACGACGATTCCAAGGGCCGCAACAATGAACGCGCCGCGCACCTGCGCCCATTGGGGCAACCAGCGTTCAACGAAACGCCCGGTGTGCGCGGACTTCGCGCGATCGACGGCTGAGGGGTGCATGCTCACGCCACCTCCCGCATCGTCTCCCGGCGCTTTTGTCGGGACGCCGCCCGCTCGGCGGCCAGTCCCCGCTCGGCGGCTAGGCCGCGCTCGGCGAGCTTTGCGGCCAGCAGGAGCATGACCCCGATCAACGCCGTCGCGTAGGCGGGTCCGGCGAGATCGCGACGCGGAACATGCTCGAAATAGCGCAGCGGCCGCGCCTCCTGCCTGTCGATCTCGGCGATCGCCTGCTGGACGGCGGCGGGAGAGGTCGCTTCAAAGGCGTGATAAGGAAGGCCAAGCCGCGACAGGAACAGGTGCAGATGGCGTTCCGGATTGGCCTGCGGGGTGTCGAGTTCGCCTGTCGCCGGCGGCTCGAAGATGCTTCGACTGCCTCGCGTGCGCAGAAACAGCCAGTACAGATTGACCGGCGCACGCGTCGCGGCATCCTGGAGCGCCGCCTGCACCCGCCTGTCGATCACCGCCGCCCCGTCGGAAACGAGGACTACGGCGCGCGGCGCGTCCGGTGTTCCCTCTTCGACCATCGTCATCGCGAGCATGAGGCCGCGACCGACATCCGTCGATGCGAGGCCGGGCCGATCGATCACGCCGATGGCCGCCTGCACCACCGCGTGGTGGTCGGTGAGCGCCACGACCGGCATCGGCGAGCTCGAGAATGCCGCGATGCCGATACGGTCGTGAGGCCGGCGCGCGACGAAGTCGGCGATGAGACGCCGAGCGGCCGCCGACTTCGACTCGTCTTCGCCGGTCGGGCTGCGGCCGGCGAAGCTGTTGTCCATGCTGGCCGACCGATC
The DNA here is from genome assembly GCA_030848545.1 of Astrobacterium formosum. Lineage (GTDB taxonomy): Bacteria > Pseudomonadota > Alphaproteobacteria > Rhizobiales > Xanthobacteraceae > Astrobacterium > Astrobacterium formosum. The sequence continues at coordinate 52,198 of JAVDCA010000012.1, read as the reverse complement.
GATCAGGAGCACGATGTGGGCCCCCCGGCCTTGCCGCTCGATCAATTGCTGGCGCCGGTGGATGCCCGCAAGCCCCAGGACGATCGCCGCGATCGCCACCGCGGCCGCCACCCGCAGTGTCGCATCGGCGAATACCGAAAGACCGTCACGGGGCACCGCGGCGAGAGAGGGATGACCCGACGCCGCCAGCATGGTCGCGACAAACGGCAGCAAGGCGAGCAGCAGCAAAAGCAGCACCGCCGGATGGTCGACGGCGATGCTCATGTCGCCGCCCTTTCGGCGGCGGCGAGCCGCGCCGCAGCGGTGGAGAGCGCGTTTGGCGGAAACGACGCCATTGCGCCTTCCGGGTCTGCGCCGAAGAATGCGCGCCGCGATGCCTGAAAGAACCGTTCGATTTCCGGCTCGAGCCGGCCGAAGGTTGGCGCGCTCGCCACGAAAGCCTTCGCGTCTTCGGCCATCACGGTCCGGCCGGCCGCCGCGTCGAAGGCGCGGTGGAGCGCCACAAGGCCGGCGAGATATCCCTCCGCATGCACTTCGCCGGCCAGCGCCCGGCGCGTGGCAACCCGCGCACGGGCGAACGGCCGCCGACGCGATCGCGAGAAGGGCCACCATGCGTAATAATGCGCGAGAGCACCGAACAGCGCCGGCGCGGCGGCGCCGCATCCGATCGCAACGACGACCGCCTGCGCAGCCGACGCCGGCGGCGGCGCCACATCGGCGCGCAGCAAGGCATCCGGCCTGCCCTGCTGCGGCCTGATCTCCCTCAAGGGCGACATCAGGAACGCCCATGCGGGCACCTCGGCCGCGATCCGGGCGCTGCCGTCGCTCATGGTGACCGTGAAGCCCGGAATCGTCAGCGCGCGCGGCTCCAGCGGCGCATAGAAGGTCTGGTATTCGAGAGCGATCCGATAGCTCCGTTCATTCGCCCGGGTGCCGCGATCGTCCACCGCGACGGAGCGCAGGTCGAGCCAGTAATTGACGGACCGCGGCTTCGGAAGCGACCCGGAAACGATCGTGAACGGCGCGTCGACGGCGATGTCCACCTGGAGGCGGATCACGTCGCCGATGAAATAGCCGAACGGCCGCGGCGCCTGCACATGGACCGACCGCACCTGGGCGGATGCCTGGACCATCATGGTGAATATGACGGCGAGCATGACGGCGGCGACGCGGGCGAGCACCAACGAGGCGTACATCACGTGGCCCTCATCCAGCGAGAAGGTGCTCGGCGAGTGCGTCCGCGTCGAGCCCGTCGACGACATGAAACGGTACCCGGCCGCGCCGGCGGAAGCACCTGTCGAGCTCGACACGGCGCGCCTGACCGGCGCGGCGCCACGCCTCACGCAGGGCCGGGCGCATGAGTGTGAGCCGGCGGCGACCCGTCTCGAGATCGCGCAGTTCGATCAGCCCCCAGGCGGGCAGGTCCTGCTCCTCGCCGCGATCGCGCACGACGACCGGCACGACGTCGTGACGCCAGAATGCGTTCATCAACTCGTCGACCCGGGGGAGAGGCATGAGAAAATCGGAGATGATGAAGACGAGGCTGGGCCTTGCCGGCAATCGGTCTGCGACGGCGAGCAGTCCGGCCGTACTCTCCCCTTGGGGAACCGCCCGCATCAGGCGATCGAACACCTCGACTTCCACTCCCGGATGGCGGGTGGGGGCCACGAAAACATCATCGCGGACATCTGCATCGCACCCGATCAGAGCGAAACGATCCCCCATTCGCCGCGCCGAGAGTGCCAACGTGGCGCAAAGCTCCGCCACGACACGCATCCGAGTGACCCGACCCTCGAATCCCATGGACCCGGACAAGTCGACGACGGCGACGGCCACGATAGCGCTGCGTTTGGTGTACTGGCGCACATGGATCTCTTCCATGGGATCGCGAAACGTCGCCCGCAAGTCGATCCGGCGCGGGTCCGGATGGCGCAGCAACGGCACGTGGCGCTGGAACGTGCCGCCGGCGCCCTCGCCACCACCGGGGTGTGCGCCGATGAACGCATCACGCGGCCGCCAGCGCAACCGATACGCAAGCGGCTGCAGTTCCGGCATCGGAATGGAGTGGTCGGCATCGGGGCTTCCTGCGCCTGTCATGGTACCGCAACCGCATCGATTGCCGCCTTGCACAACTCCCGCACGATACGATCGCGGCGCAGTTCGTAGACGGGATCGAGGAATATCCGGTGCGCCATCACCTCGAAGAAGACTTCGCGCAGATCCTCCGGCACGACCATGTCGCGGCCCTCGAGCCAGGCGCGCACGCGCGCCGCCCGGACCAGAAACGACACGCCACGCGGACTGGCGCCGCCGAGCACGAGACGCTCCATATCGACGCCATCGATCTCGATGCCGAACTCCTGCGGCGTCCGCACCGCCGCCCACAGGGAAGTTATGTAGGTCTGGAGGACCTCACTGGCGCGCACGCCGACCTGGATCGCGCGCGCAACGGTGGCAAGCGCACTATGGTCGACGATCTCGCCGCGCACGCGGGAGATCAACGCGTCGATATCGTGGAAACGCGGATCGAACGCGAGCTGCCTGCGAATTTCCGGGTTCACCGGTGCGGGCACTTCGATTTCCATGAAGAAACGGTCGCGCGCCGCCGCCGGCAACTCGAATGTCTCTTCGCGCTCGACCCGGTTGCGATCGGCGAAAACCTGCAAATGAGGAAATCGGTACTCGCGGCCGAAAGCCGTGACGCTGCCCTCAGCCATCAGACGCAGCAGCAGAGAGTGCACCTGGGGCCGCGCGCGGTTGATTTCGTTGAAGAAGAAGATCGAGAGATCGCCGCCATGGCGAATCAACGGACCCGGCTCGACGCGCGGCTTTCCGTCTTCGCCGAGATGCGCATGATAGATCAGGTCGGTGGGCATCAGATCGATGGTGCCTTCGATCCGCTCGAACAAACCACCAATCGCTCGCGCCACCGCACGCAGGAGGGTCGTCTTGCCGACCCCCACATCGCCTTCCAGCAACACATGCCCGCGCGCAAATACCGCGATCGTGACTAGGCGGATCACCCGGTCCTGGCCGATCACCGCCTTGCTCACTTCGTGCTCGAGAGCGCGCGCCCTTTGTTGCCAGTCGGCAAGCGTCGTGTCCGCATCGCGTGTCAGCAGCATGCTCTCATTTCCGTCACGGCGAGCGGTGTCAGCGGAGGATAGGCGCGACCTCGTCGGTTGCGGACCAAAGGCAGGGAATGACACCTTGATCCGTCCCGTCGAGATCGCGCCCTTTGCGCGGACAGGAGCCCGCACAACACCGAAACCGCTACTGACTGGGAATCTGCTTCATATCATAGACATACTTTCCGCTCTTGTTGAAGTATTCGACGCGCTTGCGGTTGCGCTCCTCCATGGCCTTGATCGATTCGGACTGCTTATTGATCTCCTTGGCGTCGTGCTTGGGATCGTATTTCGACCCGGCGACCTTGGCCGGATAGCCGGGCTTCGGCTCCCAGCAGTTTCCCGGCGCCTTGCAGTTGGTGCCGTCATAGGCATGCGCCGAAGCAGCGACGAGCACCAGCGCGCTGGTGCCTGCAGCCACAAGGGCCATGCGGCAGGCGCGATTGAATGTCTTCATCGGCATCCTCCTTCCTCCCGTTTTCTTGGCCTCGACGGCCGTTCTTCACGCTGGCAGCCGGATCGAACCGGCCGCCCGCATCAGAATTCCGCCGGCAGATAGCCGTTGATTTCCAATCCCACGCAGATCTCGATCAGGGTCGGCGTCATCCAAGTCTTCGTCATGATCGTCTCCTTGGGCGTTGATGCCGGTCTACGGCCGGTGCGTTTCAGTTCTGCTGCGGTCTGCACTCACCCCCCGCCGCATCAGGGTCCGGTCCTCCCCCATTCGCTCGTTTCGAATAGGGCGTGAAAACCTTTCGTTGGGCATCGCTGAGCCAAGTCGCTTCGCTGGGTTTGCCGTCGTAAAGGTGGCGCACCCACGCCATCGTCAACAACATCTCGTCAAGCTTGAGCGCACCGTACATCGGACCCATCTGACCTCGGGCTCCGCCGAAAATGGTCTCGAACAGTCCTTTGTCGGTCTCGTTCTTCGGATAGGTCCAGTAACTGTCGTTGAGACCGGGGCCGATCTTGCCCTCGCCCACATGTCCATGGCAGGCCGAGCACGCACCGAGGAAGAGCTCCTCTCCCTTCGGCAGGCAGGCCGGGTTCTCGTTGTACGGATTGGTGCCGGTCTCAAGAAACGTCTTTACGGCCTCCGTATCCCGTCCATCCTCCGCCGCCTGACTGAGGTCCAGTGTCTCGCCCGTAATGGTGTCATTGAAGGTCAGAGTCGCACGCGCTCCCCACGCACCTCCCACAGCCAACAACGCACCCAGCAAAGCCCGCATTACGACTTTCCGTTTCATTCTGCGTCGCCACCCATTGCCACTCATGTCTGTCACTGAACATCGCCCAGTCGCCGAAGAAAGATCCTTAGCGCTCAGTCATCGTTTCACATATGAGTCTCGAGAAGCGGAATTCCCTCCGCCCTGAGAAGTTGCTGGATTTGCGGGCGCGCCTTCACCAACGCGGCATCGATCTCCGCCAGGAGCTGGGTGTCTCCCTTGCGCACCCCGACCGACTGATCGAACTGGACCGGGATCTTGACACCGTCCGACCGCGTGATCTCGCTGGCGATGAGCGTCATCCGCAGCGGCTTCGACGAGGCCTTCACATAGCGCGCCACCTCCGGCGCAAACGCGATCGCAATGTCGGCTTCTCCGCTTGCGACCTCGCTCACGAGCCTTTCCGCCGGAACCTGGACATACTGATTGCGACGCGATTTGAAATTGACCAGCGAATGCAGGTAGGCGACGTTGTCCTCGTACTTGTCGAGCTGCCTCAAAATGCTCTCGGCGGGCGGAGAATAGAAGCGGATCGCAAACCGAGACAGGCCGTGAATCTGGTCGTCGTTCCAGGCCGACGCCATGACATTGCGCTCGGCGAGCGTTACGAACGCGTATCCGGTCCGGTAATACGGCTTGCTCGTCAATACGCGCTCATCGCCGGTGTCGAGACCCATGACGACATCACATTTGTTCTGGTCGAGATAGTCCCGCACCAGGTAGATCGCGGGCTTGCTCGTCCACACGATCTCCGGCCGTCGTCCCATTGTTTCCGCGAGAACGACCGCGATCCGGTTTTCGAACCCCTTCCCTTCTCGCGCCGAATAGGGCGCCTCGTTTTCGGACGCGCAGATCCGCAATGTCGCTGCCGTCTGCGAAGACGCGCGCTCAGCCAGCAGGATCGGCAGCACGCCGGCAAGTAACGCAAGGCTCACGGAACGAATGAGGCGTGAACCAAAGAGATGTGAACCAAAGAGGCGTGAACCGAGGAGTTGGTGGTTTTTTGCGCTCGGGAGCTGCGCGTGCGAGAATATCACCATTGTGCACCTGTTTGCCGTGAGCGGCAGGAGTGGCGTGATTCGCACTTCTCTTTTCTTTCCTGCGGAGAGCGTTCCCCGCGAAGGGCTTTCCTGAGAGGTGAGAACGACATGCGGCCGGACTACCCGCTGCGGCCAGTGACAGACCGCAGCGGGGTCGCGGATGCGATCGCGGTCAACCGCGCGTGTCGTATTCGCCCACGTTCGGATCGTCGTATGGGCCCTGCCCGTCGAGCGAGAAGACCATCACGCCGCCGCCCATCTGCGTGTAGTTCTGCAGGTTCTTGAACGCGCCGACGGCGCCCAGGCCCGCGGTCGGGTCCTGCAGGTCGAAGACCAGACCGACGCCCGGCCAGCCGCCGACTCCGTACATGATGGCGACGTACTGCACGCCCTTGTGCGTGTAGGTCATCGGATGGCCGATCACGCCGGAGGGCAGACGGTACTTCCACAAGAGCTTGCCATCGCGGCTGTCACGCGCCTTGATGAAGCCGTCGAGCGTTCCGTAGAATACCAGATTGCCGGCGGTCGCGAGCGTGCCGCCCCACACGGCGAACCGCTCCATCTTCTCCCACGAGTACTTGTTGTTGATGGCGTCGTAGGACTTGATCTGGCCGAGGCCGACATTGTTCTGCTTGTCGCCTTTCGGTCCCGGATACATCCACAGCGTGGCGCCGACGAAGAACTGCCCGGCCCGATAGGGCAGCATGAAGGGCTCCCAATCCATGCAGATGTGATTGATGCCCATGAAGAAGCGCTTCTTCTCCGGGTCGTAGGAATCGTGGCCCTGGTTGTGGAAGCCCATCGCCGAGGGACAGATGTCGCGTCCCTTATGGTCCATGCGCGTCCCGAATTCGGGATCGCGTTGCGGCAGGCCGGACTTGAGGTCGACCTGCTTGACCCAGTTGACCGTGTCGTCGAGCTTGTCGGCCGAGACGAGTTCGCCGGTCTCGCGGTCGAGCGTGTAGACGATGCCGTTGCGGTCGGGATGCGTCAACAGCTTGCGCATCTTGCCGCTCTTGTCCGTCTGCTCGCTCAGCATCATGACGTTGACCCCGGCATAGTCCCATTCATCGTGTGGTGTCTTTTGATAACCGAACTTCGCCTCGCCGGTGTCGACGTCGCGGGCGAAGATCGTCATCGTCCATTTGTTGTCGCCGGGACGCATGGTCTCGTTCCACGGCGCCGGATTGCCGGTTCCGAAATAGATCCAGTTGGTACCGGGATCGTAGGCATACCAGCCCCAGTTTGTCCCGCCGCCGATCTTCCAGGCGTCTCCCTCCCACGTCTCCAGGCCGAGCCCGTGCTGCCCGTAATGGGGGGTGTTCTTGTTGAAATCGGCGCCGATCAGCATTTCGCGGTCGGAACCCGTCGCATAGGCCCGCCATTTCTGGGCGCCCGTCTTGACGTCGTAAGCGGTGAGATAACCGCGTACGCCGAGCTCGGCCCCCGATGAACCGATGATCACGTTGTCCTTGACGACGAACGGCGCAATGGTGAGGGTGGAACCGACCTTGATGTCCGAATTCTCGACCTTCCAACGTTCCTCGCCGGTCTCCGCATTGAGCGCGACCACATGTCCGTCGAGCTGCGTCTTGAGGATGAGCGGCGGAACCGTGCCGTCGCCCGGCCAGTAGGCGAGACCCCGATTGACGAGATCGCAGCACGCCACCGCCCGGGCGGTCGGGTCCTGCTTCGGTTTGTGCTGCCACAGGATCTTGCCCGGGTCGTTGAGATCGAGCGCAAAGGTGGGGTTCGGGAAAGCCCCGTGGACATACATCTTGCCATTCACCACGAGGGGGGTACCCTCGTGGCCGTTCAGTACGCCGGTCGAAAACGACCAGGCAGAACGCAGGCGCTTCACGTTCTCGGTGGTGATCTGCGCCGCCGCGCTGTAGTTGTTCGCGCTGTAGTTCTTGCCGGGCATCACCCAGTTGTCGGTGCTCTGCGACAACTGGTTCAGCCTGTCATTGGCGAGCGCAGATCCCGCGCTGCCGAACTGCGCGCCCGCGGCAACCGCCAATGCGATCGCGGCAACTGACGCCGAATCGAGCCAGCACCTCATACTTCCTCCCTTGGTGTTTCCTGCCCGCCACCGCGTCCTCTGGCACAGCTTCCGGCCGCCAAACGCGGCCGCCTGAAGACTGTCGCCAAGGGATCGCTCGGCCGGCGATCGGAGAGATCACTGCTTCGGCAATCTCTTCCTCGCCGAGTGTTTCACGAACGGCGGTGGCCGTCGTGAGCACAGTCTGCAAATACCACCGGGAAGATCTGGCAATCCGGATTGCCGAGATGTGGCATCGCGGGCCCCCGTGAAATGCGGTAACGTCATGGCGCATAGCTCTCTCCGCCCTGATGGCGGAGCGACCTGTCCCCCGGAGGTCGAGTTTTGATCGTTCGTCACTTTGCGACGTCGACGCCCCTGTGCCGCCGAATACTGCTGGCAGGCCTTGCCACCGGGCTCGTCGCTTGCGACGGGGGCACCGACAACCCGGCGCACCAGGCAGCATCCGCAGCCCCCACGACGGTCATCGCCGACAAACGATGGCTCGACATGCACGATCCGACACCGCCGGAACAATGGCTGGCGTCCCGTGAAGCCGCCCGCGATCTCGGGCGTTCGGCCGCAACGGTCGCAAGCTTCGGGAACCTGCTGGCCCGCGCCCATCGACACTACACCGAAACGCCGCGCATGATTGCGAACCGGGCCGCCCAGATCGAGGAAATGCTGCGGGCGCGCGGCATCGACGAAAGCGCCCGGCTTGTGATCGAAGGCCTGGTCGGGGCCGGCTCCGACGAAAGGCGTCGGGGATTTGGCGAAGCAGGCCAGCACTACTTCAACATCCGCATGACCGGGGCGAGTCGCGATCAGGCGCTGCAGGCGCTGGCGAGAACCGCCGCCGAGACGCCGCGCTGATGGAGAGGACCATGGTCGACATCGGCATTTTAAAGACTGAAGACGAGGCCCCGCCCCTTGCGCCGACGACGGCGTTCCAGACAGGCACGTCGGAAAGTCGCGCCCGCGCCTATGTGCGCCTCTCCCATTGGCTATGGTACGACAGGTCGTTTCGCTGGCGGCTGATCGTGCTCTTCTCCTGCATCAATCTGGCGGCCGGCGTCGTCGCCGGCGCGCTGGCCGTATACAACGCGAAATGGGCGACCAAGGTGGAGATCGCCGCCTCGATGGAGGTCGCCGAGCGTTTCGTGCGCGGGACGGTGGAACGGCTCGTCCGCGACCTGCCGGGGGCCCGTCCGCTCGAGAATCTGCCGCTGCAGATCAGCAACATGCGGCACGTCCGGATCCTGATCACCGACGCGGGCGGACGGCCGGTGCCGCTGGCCGGTGAGCCCGACGACGACTCCCGGGACGACGCCGCCGGCGTTCCCGGCTGGTTCGCAGCCCTCCTCGATGTCGGTGATCTGCAACGCGAGGTACCGGTCATTTCCAGGGGAGAGCACATCGGCTCCGTATTCGTCGTCGGGCATGCGTCGGACGAGATTGCCGAAGTCTGGAGAGACATGTCGGACCTCGCCATCCTCGCCGGCATTGTCAATTTGACCGTGATCGCCTTGCTGTTCGTCGCCCTCGGCCGCGTGCTCGATCCTCTCGTCAGCCTGGCGGTCGGCCTGCGCGAGATGGGAGGCGGAAACCTTCGATTTCGCCTGCCGTTTCCGAAAGTGCGGGAGCTCGCCGACATCGTGGACCAATTCAACCGGTTGGCCAGCGCGCTTGACGCCGCCAGAGGGGATAATACAAGGCTCAACCGTCGTCTCATCACCGTGCAAGACGACGAGCGCCGCCTGATTGCCAGTGAACTTCACGACGAACTGGGGCCGTGCCTGTTCGGCCTTCGAGCCGATGCGGCGTCGATCAAGCGCCTCACGGCATCGCTTCCGGACGACGTGGCCGAAAGCGTCCGCGAGCGCGTCATGACCCTTATCCAGACCACGGAGCGAATCCAGACCGTCAACCGCCGTCTGCTCGACAGAATCCGTCCGATGGCGCTCCATCACGTGCCCCTCAGGGACGTGATCGCGACCCTCGTCTCCGAGTTCGAACAGCACGACTCCGACTGCGCCTTCGAATTGGCCATCGGCCGCATCGCCGACAAATATGGCGACTGCATCGACCTCACCATTTATCGCTGCGTCCAGGAAGGCATCACCAACGCGATCCGGCATTCGGGCGCGAAGACCATTGCGATCGAGCTCGAGCAGCGCACGACCGTCGTCCCCGATTGCGCCGGATACTACGCGTCCGCCGTCCTCCGACTGGCGGTGAAGGACGACGGATGCGGGATCGGACCGAAGCGACAGCCGGGTCTCGGACTGTTGGGAATGGAGGAGCGCGTGCGGGCGTTGGGGGGACGCTTCACCATCTCCAGGCGATCCAATGGCGGTACCCGCCTCGACATCGCCATTCCGATTGACGAGGCGGAGTGGCACGTCGGCCAAGGCGCGGTGCAAGGCGCGGTCCAGGGCACGGCCAGGCGCAAGGCTTCGGCATGACACGAGTGCTCATCATCGACGATCACCCGATCGTTCTGCACGGCTGCCGCCGCATTCTGCAGGATGCGGGCGTCCGCGACGTTCTCGAGGCGAACAGTGTCAAGACCGGTTATCGCCTCTTCCTGCGGCATCGCCCCGACATGCTGATCATCGACCTCGCATTGCAGGGGAACGGACTCGGCGGCCTGGGCTTGATTCAACGGGTACGCGTCAACAATCCGCGCATTCCCATCCTCGTCTTCAGCATGCACACCGACCCGGTCATCGTCAGTCGCGCGCTCGAGGCCGGCGCGACCGGCTATCTGTTGAAGGACACCGCGCCGGAAGACCTCATCGAAGCCTTCGATGCGCTTCGCGCCGGCCGACCCTATCTGAACCACCGGATCGCCGTTCAAATGGCGCTGCTCGGGACGCGCGGCCAGGGCAAGCTGCTCAGCGAGGCCACGCCTCGCGAGTTGCAGACCCTGGCCCTGCTCGCCGAAGGAAAGTCCTATGGCCAGATCGCCGAGGATCTCGGTGTGAGCTACAAGACCGTCGCCAACACCTGCTCCCGACTCAAGATGAAGCTGGGGGCGCAGAATTTTCCCGGCCTCATCAGGATGGCGATTGAATATCTGTCCACGTCGCCGGATCAGTTGCGTCAGGCGGCGCCCAAGGACCGCGTCGGTTGAAGTAATCCGGAACCAGAATAATGCGCCTGCGAAGCGTGAACCCCCGCTGACGTGACCGGGTCACGAGCGTGTCCGGTAGGCCACAAAGTTCGACCTTCCGGCTTCGCGATCACCTCAACGCCGCTGGTTGTAGACATCGATGCAGACGGCACCGAGCAGCACCAGGCCTTTGATCACCTGCTGGTAGTCGATGCCGATGCCGAGGATCGACATACCGTTATTCATCACACCCATGATCATGGCGCCGATCACCGCGCCGCCGACCCGGCCGACGCCCCCATAGGCGGAGGCGCCGCCGATGAAGCAGGCCGCGATGACGTCGAGCTCGAAGCCGAGGCCGGCCTTGGGAGTCGCGGTGTTGAGCCGCGCCGCGAACACCAGCCCGGCGAGTGCCGCGAGCGCCCCCATGTTGACGAAAGTCAGGAAGGTGAGCCGTTCGGTCTTGATCCCCGACAGCTTGGCCGCCTTGGCGTTGCCGCCGACCGCGTAGATCTGCCGTCCGATCACGGTGCGCCGGGTGACGAATCCGTAGAGGGCGATCAGGGCTGTCATCACCACCAGGACGTTCGGCAAACCACGATGGGAGGCGATCAGGTAGGTGAAGTACAAAACCACGCCGAGCAGCGCGGTGTTCTTGGCGACGAAAAGCCCATAGGGCTCGACCTCGATGCCGTGCGACTGCTCGCGCGAACGCGCCTTGGCGGCGGCATAGACTAGCGCGAGCGCCAGCGCGGTTCCGATCAGCATGGAGGTCGGATGCCAACCGCCGGCGCCGGGAATGAATTCGGGAATGAACCCAGACGACAGCTTCTGGAAGGTGGGCGGAAACGGCCCCACCGACTGCCCCTGCAGGAGCGCGAGCGCCAGCCCCTTGAAGACCAGCATGCCGGCCAGCGTCACGATGAACGAAGGAATGCCGAAATAGGCGACCCAGTACCCCTGTGCCGCGCCGATCGCCGCGCCGACCACGAGGCAGATCAGGAAGGCCAGCGGATAATCGATCCCATAGCGCACCATCAGCACCGCCGCGACCGCGCCGACGAAGCCGGCGACCGACCCGACCGACAGGTCGATATGGCCGGTGACGATGACGAGCAGCATGCCCAGCGCCATGATGACGATATAGCTGTTCTGCAGCACCAGATTGGTGAGGTTGAGCGGTTGCAGCAGCGTGCCGTCGGTCATGGCCTGGAAGAACAGCATGATCGCCAACAGCGATATCAGCATGCCGTAGTTGCGCAGATTGTTCTTGATGAAGCCGGCCGGCCGGCGCTCCTCGGGCAATGACACGGTCTTGTCGGTCATGGCTGACGTCCTTTCGCGGAGCCGGACGAACGGCGTGCGCCATTGTCGGTCCGCCTGTCATTGCGCATGATGGCACCCATGATCATCTCCTGGGTCGCCTCGGCGCCGTCGAACTCGCCCACGAAGGCGCCTTCGTTCATCACATAGATGCGATCGCAGATGCCGATCAGTTCCGGCATCTCGGACGAGATCATCACGACGCCTTTGCCGGCGGCGGCGAGCTCGTTGATGATACGGTAAATCTCGTATTTGGCACCCACATCGATGCCACGCGTCGGCTCGTCCAGGATCAGGACCTTGGGATCGGTCATCAGCCATTTCGACAGCACCACCTTCTGCTGGTTGCCGCCGGAGAGGTGGCCGGTCTCCTGATAGACGTCGGCGCAGCGGATCTGCATCCGCTGCCGGTATTCGTTCGCCGCCTTCAATTCGCGAAATTCGTCGATCACCCGCCGCGACGCCACCTGGTGGAGGCTCGCAAGGGTTACGTTCTTGCGCACGTCGTCGGCGAGGATCAGACCGAGCTGCTTGCGGTCCTCGGACGCATAGGCGAGCCCGGCACCGATGGCGGCCGCCACGCTCGACAGATTGGTCTCACGACCTTCGAGAACCAGCCGACCGCTGATCCGCACCCCCCAAGCGTGACCGAATAGGCTCATGGCGAATTCGGTGCGGCCGGCGCCGTTGAGGCCGGCAATACCCACCACCTCGCCGCGCCGTACCGTGAAATTGATATTCCTGATCACCTGCCGGTCGGGATGGACGGGATGATGCACGGACCAGTTCTTGACCTCGAGCACCGGCTCGCCGATCATGGCGACGCGCTCGGGAAAGCGGTCGTCCAGGTCGCGATTGACCATGCTGCGGATGATCCGCTGTTCGTCCACGGTCTCGGCGCGACAGTCGATGCCATCGACGGTACGGCCGTCCCGCAGAACCGTGATGCGGTCGGCGACACGCTCGACCTCCTTGAGCTTGTGGGAGATGAGGATCGAGGCGATGCCCTGCCGGCGAAACTCCACCAGCCGGTCGAGAAGGGCGGCGCTGTCGGTCTCGTTCAGGCTTGCCGTCGGCTCGTCCAGGATCAACATCCTGACACGCTTGGACAGCGCCTTGGCGATCTCGACCAGCTGCTGCTTGCCGATGCCGAGATCCGTGACCAGCGTGTCCGGCGATTCGCGCAGGCCCACTTGAACCAACAGTTCGCGGGTGCGCTGATAGACGGCGTCGCGGTCGATAACGCCGAACCGCGCCGGCGGATGCGACAGAAAGATGTTTTCCGCAATCGTCATCGATGGAATGAGCGCGAGCTCCTGATGGATGATGATGATGCCGAGCGCTTCGGAGTCGTTGATGTCGCGGAAGCGCCGCTCCTCGCCGTCGAAGACGATCGACCCTTCGTAGCTTCCGTATGGGTAGACGCCGCTCAGGACCTTCATCAGTGTCGACTTGCCGGCGCCGTTCTCGCCTACCAGGGCATGGATCTCGCCGCCCTCGACCGTGAAGGTGACGTCGCGCAACGCCCGCACGCCGGCGAAGCTCTTGCTGACGCCGCGCATTTCCAGCATTGCCGCCATCACGCTGAGCTCCAGGACAAGGGGCCAAATGCACGGGGCCGCTGTCGGGCGCGGGGTCCGCACCCGACGCCGGACGGCGCCCTTTTCAGAACTGCGCGCGTTTGTAGTAGCCGCTGTCGATCAGGACTTTTTCCCAATTGGACTTGTAGACGACCACCGGCTTGAGCAGATAGGAAGGCACCACCTTGACGCCGTTTTCGTAAGTCTTGGTGTCGGTGACCTCGACCTTCTTACCGGCGAGGGCGGCATCGACCATGTCGGCGGCGACACGGGCGAGATCGCGGGTGTCCTTGAATATGGTCGAGTACTGGTCGCCGCGCATGATCGCCTTGATGGACGGCACTTCGGCGTCCTGACCGCTGATGATCGGCATCGGCTGGTCGCCGCTGCCGTAGCCGACACCTTTGAGCGACGAGATGATGCCGATCGAGAGGCCGTCATAGGGCGACAGCACCGCGTCGACGCGTTTCCTGCCGTAGAAGGCACTGAGCAGGTTGTCCATGCGGGCCTGTGCGGTGGCGCCGTCCCAGCGCAGGGTCGCGACCTTGTCCATGCCCATCTGGCCGCTGACGACGACGAGCTTGCCACTGTCGATATACGGCTTCAACACCGACATGGCGCCGTTGTAGAAGAAGTAGGCATTGTTGTCGTCCGGCGAGCCGCCGAACAATTCGATGTTGAACGGCCCCTTGCCCTCCTTGAGCCCGAGCCCCTGCTCAATCGACTGTGCCTGCAGGACGCCGACCTGGAAATTGTCGAAGGTCGCGTAATAGTCGACGTTCGGGGTGTCGCGGATCAGGCGGTCGTAGGCGATCACGGTGATGCCGGCCGCCTTGGCGTTGGCGAGCACGTTCGAGAGCGTGGTGCCGTCGATTGCGGCGATCACCAGGGCCTTGTGGCCCTTGGTGACCATGTTCTCGACCTGCGACAGCTGGTTGGGGATGTCGTCCTCGGCATATTGCAGGTCGGTGCCGTAGCCGCGCTCCTTGAGCACCTTGACCATGTTGTTGCCGTCGTCGATCCAGCGCGCGGACGATTTGGTCGGCATCGCGATGCCGACGCTCGCTTTGCCTTGCGCGGATGCGTCGCCGCTTGCGACCGCAACGCAAACGCTCGCCAGTGCGAGCGCCAGAAACTTGGTCCTGATCATGTTTCTCTCCCTTGTTGTCGATTTATGCAGTTTTCTACCCAGCAACGGTTCGTGTCGGCACCTCCTATGAACACGCGAGCCTGACGTCGGGTTCAGGCCGGCCGCGGCCGCCTACTTCCAGGAGAAAGGTACGTCCGTGGTCCGGATCGCCGGCCCGTGCGGTCTCGTCCATGTCTTGCCAGGCGGACGTGACGAGGAGGCGTGAGAGCCCCGGGCCGACGAACGCCGGGCAACTCGCCTGGCGCGCCGGCACGTGGAGACAACGCAGGTGCTTCCCCGCCGGGCTGTAGACGTCGACGCAACCGCCGCCCCAGCGCGCATTCCAGATGCAGCCGTCGGCATCAACCACCGCGCCGTCAAGCCCGCCGACGCCCATGTGTCGCAGCAACACCTCGGGCTCGCCCGTCGGCAGTCCGTTGTTCGGATCGAGGGGAACGCGGTAAAGCACATGGGCGGCCGTATCGGCAAAGTAGCCGACCGTGCCGTCGGGCGAAAAGCAGATCGCGTTCGGGATCGTAATGTCGGGAAACAGGCGGGTGATTTCGCCACCGTGGAGCGCATAGATGGCGCCGGCGTGCGGCTCGGCTTTACGCCCCATGGTGCCGATCCAAAAGGTTCCGGACGGATGCACGCGGGCATCGTTGGATCGCGTGCGCGGGTTGTCGGCTTCGAGCGGTCGATAGAGCGTCATCGCGCCGTCGGAGATGTTGCGAATATACAGCCCGTCGTCGGCGACGATGAGCTGGCGCTCCGGATCGATGCGCGCCAGCGCGCTTGCCGCCCGGCCGAGAGCATGGCTGCGGATACGTCCGGCCCCAACTTGCGCCTCGAACAGGCGCCCAGCGAGGATATCGAACCACCACGCGGTATCGATCGAGGGGTCGTAAGTCGGTCCTTCGCCGAGATGGCAGCGTTCGTCGCACAGGACGGACGTGGGTACACGCTCCATCATGTCATCCCCGGGCCGAATGGCGATATCGCACGTTGCGTAAATCATGTCAGTCTTCGAACGGTTCGACGATGCGGTGCCGGCCGAGCATGAAGGCGTCGGCCACCAGCCGCAGCGGCGCCAGATCGACATCGCTGGTTCCGGTCGCCGTCAGCTCGACGAAGCGCTGGTAAAGTCCGGGGTATTCCGCCTTCGCGAGATCCACCAGGACGCCCTCGCCGGCACCGAGTCGGGCGCCTCCCGCCGACAGGAGCACCGCTCCGGCGTCGGTGTCCAGTTCGATGTCCCAGCTTTGCGGGCCGGTCTGGCGGAAGTCGAACTCGGCCGTGATCGGCAGACCCGTCACGTCGGTCAGCGACAGTGTCGCGGCGACCGGCGCATCGCGATTGACCGGGAAGCTGAGTTCGGCCGCCGTCACGAACAAAGGCTGGGGCAGGATGCGGGTCAGAATCGACAACGCGTTGATGCCCGGGTCGAAGACCCCCATGCCGCCCGGCTCCCAGATCCAGCTTTGCCCCGGATGCCAGACGCGCACGTCCTCCTTCCAGGTGATGCGGACCGCGGTGACGCGGCGCGAGGCGAGCAGCTGGCGTGCCGGCTCGACCGCCGGCGCGAAGCGCGAGTGCCAGGTCGCGAACAAGGTCCGGCCGCTGCGCGTCGCCAATTCGATCAGCGGATCGAGTTCGCCGATGCTCGCGCCCGGCGGCTTTTCGAGCAGGACGTGCTTGCCGTCTGCGAGAGCCATGGCGGCCTGGCCGCCTCGCACTTGCGGCGGCGTGCACAGGGCGACGGCGTCGACAGGCGGTCCCTCGCTCAGCAGGTCCTGCAGGGACGTGAAATGCGGCACGCCGGGAAGCGACGCGTGGCGGCTGGCCACCGCAACGAGCTCGACGCCGTCGGTCGCCGCGATGGCTGGGACGTGCTGGTCGCGGGCGATCTTGCCGAAGCCCACGATGGCGAGGCGCAGTGTCGTCATGGTGTGTGCTCCCTGCCCGCTTCACCGGACCGTCCCGACCGCCATCCGGGCATGCGTTCATATCGCTGCATGCCGTTGTGAATCACCTCGACCATGGCGGCAGCAGCCGTCTCGCCATCGCGGCCGGCGATGGCGTCGACGATGCGCTGGTGCCAGCACAATACGGCCTCGCGATCCTCGAGCGCGACCGGCGCGCTGCGCAGGAACGAGGCGCGCAATGCCGCCTCGATCACGTGGCCGATCGATCGCATGAACAGGTTTCCGGACGCTTTCGCGACGATAATGTGGAGCAGAAGGTCGGCGTCCGCGAAAGCGACCGAATCGGATGGCTCGCGGCGCATCTTGTCCATGCTGCGCCGCAGTTCTTCGACATCCGCCTCGGAACGCCGGTCCGCCGCCAAGGCGGCGGCCCGCGGCTCGACCGCAAGGCGGATTTCTGCCAGATCACCGAGAAAACGGATGTCGATGCCGGCGTCGAGGTGCCAGGCGAGCACATCGGCATCGAACATGTTCCAGGCGCCGCGTTCGCGCACCACGGTGCCGACCCGTGCCTTGGTCGTGAGCAGCCCTTTGGCGACCAGCGTCTTGACGCTTTCCCGCAACACCGGGCGGGAGACCCCGAAGGTGGCGGTCAGCTCCGCGTCGCCGGGAAGCCGCATGCCTTCGCCATAGCGGCCGGCGATGATGTCGACGCCGATGCTGCGCGCCACTTCCGCATGGTTGGAATGGGCGCGTCGGGTCGGGATGACGATGAGCGACGTCATGGTCTGGCTCCTGCCCGGGCGGCGGAGCGCCGCGCAACCGTGATCATCGTCTGTTGCAGGGCGATGAAGGCGAACAACAGAACACCGGTCACGATTTTCGTCCACCAGCTCGACAGCGTCCCGTCGAACGTGATGTAGGTCTGGATCAACCCCTGGATGAGCACGCCCAGGAAAGTGCCGATCACCGAGCCCTGGCCGCCGGTGAGCAGCGTGCCGCCGATCACCACCGCCGCGATGGTATCGAGCTCGACGCCGACCGCGGACAGCGAGTAGCCGGAGGCCGTGTAGAAGGAAAAGACGATGCCGGCGAGCCCGGACAACAGGCCCGAGAGCGTATAGATGCGCACCGTCATGGTACCGACCGGGATGCCCATCAGCGCGGTCGTGGTCCGGCTGCCGCCGAGCGCATAGACGTTTGCACCGAAACGCGTGAGGTGAAGAAGGCCGGCGCCTGCAATCACGACTGCCAGCATGATCAGGGCGATCGCCGTCACGCGTCCACCGCCCGGCAGGCGCAGCGCGAAATCCGAAACCGCGGAATAGACAGGCGCCGAAATCGGGAGCGATTCGGTCGACAACAGGAAGCTCACCCCGCGGGCGAGGAACATGCCGGCCAGCGTGACGATGAACGGCGGCAGGTCGAAGTGGTGGATGATACCCCCCATGGCGGCGCCGAACAGGGCGCAGATCGAAAGGACGGCCAGGAAGGCGAGCCACGGCGGCATGCCCCACGCTTCGATGGCGAGTGCGACGAAGACGGTGGTGAAACCGATCACCGATCCGACCGACAGATCGATGCCGCCCGAAATGATCACGAATGTCATGCCGGTCGCGACCACGGCCAGAAACGCATTGTCTGTGAGGAGATTGGCGACGACCCGGGTCGACGCGATGGCGGGAAACTGGATGGCGCAGATCACGAAGCCGGCCAACAGCACCATGGCGGTGATGACGACGGGCGGCAGGCGGCTCACGGCTTGCCTCCCGAAAATCGCGACGCGATGGCGGTCAGGCGCGACGACTGCAGCAGCAAGACCGTGAGGACGACGACGGATTTCACCAGTAGGTTGAGTTCGGGAGGATAACCGGACAGGAGAATCCCGGTGTTCATGGCCTGGATGATCAGGGCGCCGACCACCGCGAGGACGAGGCTGAAGCGGCCGCCGAAAAGCGATGTGCCGCCGATCACCACCGCCAGGATGGCGTCGAGCTCGAGCCACAGGCCGGCATTGTTGGCGTCCGCACCCAGGATGTCGGCCGCCGCGATGATACCGGCGAGCGCCGCGCACAGGCCGCACCAAGCGTATACGGCCAGAAGGGTCGCCCGCGTACCGACTCCGGCCAGTTCGGCGGCGCGGGCGTTGCCGCCGGTCGCCTCGATCAGGAGGCCGAACGCCGATCCGCGCACCACCGCCGCGGTCACGATCAGCATGCCGGCAAGAATGACGACCGGCGCCGGCAGGCCGAGCACGCTGCCATTGCCCAGCCAAGCCAGATCACCGGAAGTGAAGGTGACGATCCGCCCCTCGGTGATGAGCTGGGCGATGCCGCGGCCGGCCACCATGAGGATCAGCGTGGCGATGATCGGCTGGATGCCGAACACCGCCACCAGAATGCCATTCCACAATCCGCAGGCCAGGCCGGCACCGAGCGCGACAGCAAGCACCAGCGGCAGTGCGTGGCTGTCGGCGAGGCTCGCCGCGATGGCGCCGGCGATCGCCATCACGGCCCCGACGGACAGATCGATGCCGCGGGTGGCGATGACCAGCACCATGCCGAGCGACAGGAGCGCCACCGGCGCACCGCGGTTGAGGACATCGATGAGGCTGCCGAACAATCGGCCGTCCTGAAACCGAAGGTCGAAGAATTGCGGCGAGACTAAACGGTCGACCAAAAGAATGACCAGCAAAGCGACGAACTGGGCGAGACCGCGGCGGGAGCGAAACTTCATCTTGCGGCCCCCCGCGTGCGCACCTCGCCGTCGGCCGCGATGGCGGCGAGTATTCTCGGCACCGCGATCTCCTCGCCGCGCAACTCGTCCACATGAGCGCGGTCGCGCAAGACGATCAACCGGTCCGAATAGGTGACGATTTCGTCGAGTTCGGACGAGACGACCAGCAGCGACAGTCCTTCGTCGCGAAGTTCGCGAACGAGGCGAACGATTTCCGCATGGGCGCCGACGTCGATGCCGCGCGTCGGCTCGTCGAGCAGCAGCAGCCGCGGCGCGGTGGCGAGCCAGCGCGCCAGAAGAACTTTCTGCTGGTTGCCGCCGGACAGTAAGCCGACCGGCCGTTCCGAATCCGGCGGCCGGACATCCAAAAGCTTGATGAACCGCATGGCGATCTCGTCCTGCTCGCGACGCGCGAGCGGCCGCCGCAGACCGCGCTTGGCCTGCAAGGCGAGCACGATGTTCTCGCGCACGGTGAGATCGGGGATGATGCCGTCGGTCTTGCGATCCTCGGGGCAATAACCGAAGCCGTGGCGGATCGCGTCGCGCGGCGAGCCGAGCCTTGCCGGCGCGCCGTCGATCTCGATGTGGCCGCGATCGGCTCGCTCGGCGCCAAAGATCAGCCGCACCGTCTCGGTCCGGCCGGAGCCGAGCAGGCCAGTGAGCCCGACGACTTCGCCGGGCCGCAGATCGAGGTCGAATGGAGTGATATAGCCGGCCTTGCCATAGCCCTCGAAGGACGCACACGGGGCCCGCGGCGCCTGCGCGCTCGCAGCGATGCGCACCCCGGTTGCCTCGGCGAGCTCGCGCCCCAGCATCATGCGAATCAGCTCGAGGCGCGGCAGATCCGCCGTCGGCCGCTCGCCAATCAGACGGCCGTTGCGCAGCACGGTGATACGGTCGGAAATCTCGTAGATCTGGTCGAGAAAATGGCTGATGAAGACGATGCCGATGTCGCGGCGCGCCAACTGGCGCATGATCCGGAACAGGATCTCGACTTCGTGGCGATCGAGACTGGCGGTGGGCTCGTCGAGGATCAGGACGCGCGCCGACAGGTCAATGGCGCGGGCAATCGCCGTGATCTGCTGTACCGCCACCGAAAAGCTACCCAGAGGCGCGCCGACGTCGACGTCGAGACCAAAATCCGCGAGCAGCGCGGTGGCACGGCGGCGCATCTCGCCTTGGCGCACCACGCCGAAGCGGGTCGGCTGGCGACCCAGGAACAGGTTCTGCGCCACCGACAGGTTGGGCAGCAGGTTTACTTCCTGGTAGACCGTCGCGATGCCGGCTTGGAGCGCGTCACTGGCCGAGCGCGGCGCAATCTCGACGCCGCCAAGCCGGAAGGTTCCGGCGTCGCACGGCAGGACTCCCGTCACCAGCTTGATCAGCGTCGATTTTCCGGCGCCGTTTTCGCCCAGCAAGGCGTGGATTTCGCCGGCGCGCAATGTGAAGTCCACATTCTGCAGCGCCTGCAGCGGGCCGAAGCTCTTGGACAGCCCACGCACTTCGAGCAGAACGGGCGTCGTGTCGGAACTCAGCGGCATGACATCATCGCTCGGATCGGCATTCAGTTACGCGAACCGTTTGCTTCATTCTCCGCTGCTCCCCGCGAAGACGGTCGTCCGGCGATCGAACGCCGACCGGACGACTCTACTTCAGGAAGGAGAGAGGTTGCGACGCGAGATCCGCTCCGGCCGGCACGTGCTCCCATCCTCACGTGCTCCCATCCTCACGTGCCTCCCAGCGGAGCGCATGCAGGCTCAATAGCCCAGGCCGCGCTTGCTTTCGTAGACCTTCATGGGGTCATCGGCTGCGGTATAGAGTTTCGACTCGGTCTGGATCCATTTGGGCGGCACGGTGCCCTTGTCCTTGTAGGCCATGATGGCGTCCAGCGCCGGACCGGCCATGTTCGGAGTCAGCTCGACGGTCGCATTGGCTTCACCGTCCGCCATCGCCTTGAAGATGTCGGGAACAGCGTCGATCGACACCGTGAGGACGTCCTTGCCGGGCTTCAGTCCGGCCGCCTTCATGGCCTGGATAGCCCCGACCATCATGTCGTCGTTATGGGCATAGACGGCACAGATCGACTTGCCGCCGTTCTCGGCCTTGATGAAGCTCTCCATCACTTCCTTGCCCTTGGCACGCGTGAAGTCGCCGGTCTGGCTGCGCACCACTTTGAGGTTGGCGTGCTTGGCCACGACGCTGTCGAAACCCTTCTTGCGATTGGTGGCGACGCTCGCCCCGACGGTGCCCTGCAATTCGACCACGTTGCACGGCTTGTCGCCGACCGTCTTGGCGAGCCATTCGCCGGCGACCACGCCTTCGTGGACGCTGTCGGAGGTTACCGCGGTGAGATAGAGATCCTTGCCGGACGGGTCGATGTCACGGTCGAGCAGCACCACCGGAATCTTCGCCTCCTTGGCCTCCTTGAGCACGGCGTCCCAGCCGCTGGCGACCACCGGCGCGAGGAAGATGGCGTCGACGTTCTGGGCGATGAACGAGCGGATCGCCTTGATCTGATTCTCCTGCTTCTGCTGGGCGTCGGCGATCTTGAGATTGACCTTTCGTTGCGCCGCTTGCTGCTTGGTCACCGACGTCTCGGCGGCGCGCCAACCGGATTCGGATCCAATCTGCGAAAACCCGACGGTGAGCTGCGCAGCCGACGCCGGCACCGCGAACAGCAGGGCGGCGGACACCGCAGTCATGAAGATGGCTTTGAGGGTCATGAGGCGTTCTCCCGAATCTTTTGTTCCATGTTTGCCACGGTCGCAGATGCGTTGACGCACTTCTTTGGCTTCGCTTACGGAAGGGAAGCTCGCTCACTATCGCATGAAAAATGACGCCGGCCTAGCCATATAGTTTTATGATATGACTATTACAGCTGGGAATTGCAGAGCCCGGTCCGGGGTGCTCCCGTCGCAAATCTTGACCGCGGCGGCGGGCACGGATTGCGGTTGATTCGTCCGATGCCCGCGCCGACGGCGTCGGAACGGAACTTTCGCACCACGATCAAATGCGGCAAACCACGATCCGCCGCGTTGCCGGGCCAGGCCCCCATGACGGCCGCATCCCCATTGGGTGCCGATCATGTCATCAACTCGGATTCAGCATTCGGCGCGCATCGCAATGCCCATGCCACCGCCCATGCACAACGTCGCCACGCCCTTGCTGGCGTTGCGCTTCTGCATCTCGAACAGCAGCGTCGTGAGGATGCGAGCGCCGGAGGCACCGATCGGATGCCCGATGGCGATCGCACCGCCATTAACGTTGACCCTGTCGAGGTCCCAGCCGAGGTCCTTGTTGACGGCGCACGCCTGGGCGGCGAATGCCTCGTTGGCCTCGATCAGATCGAGGGCGGCGACTGTCCAGCCGGCCTTCTTGAGGGCGGCGCGAGCGGACGGGATCGGACCAGTGCCCATGATCTTGGGATCGACGCCGACGCTCGCCCACGAAGCGATGCGGGCGAGTGGCTTCTTGCCCTCCCGGTCGGGCCTGACCAGCCCCCATCAGCACGAGGGCCGCAGCGCCATCGTTGATGCCGGATGCATTGCCGGCGGTCACCGTCCCGTCCTTCTTGAAGGCGAATGCGCCGTTAGACGAACCGATCGACGTCGATCGTCACTGATGAAGACTGCAAAGGGCATTCGTGACTGCGACGAGCCGGCGTCGAACCGAACGGGAGGCCAACTCGGACCCGTCCCGCGCTCCGTAGTCGCTCGTCTGTTGCAGTGCCGAGACGTAACGAAGGCTTGCAACGCGCCTTCACGTCTCGCGCCCGCAGTGCGCTGCACAATCGGGTTCATTTTACCTAACCGTGTCGGCAGGGACGTGTACAATCGGGCGCTTGAACGGGCCCCGAATGAGCCGTCCGGCAGAAGGTATAAGGTGATCTTCAACACCAAGACGACATCGGCGCCGGGAGACCGGTGTCGGCAAGGCCGAGCCGGCGCAAGCGCAGGCCGCGTGGGCCATTGAGTACCTTCCCCCAAGACCCGCTCGCGTCGCCCTTTCGACATGGGGCTGAAGAGCGGCAACTGCCGCCGCCGACCAAAACCGGCGCCGGCAACGAGACCGTGGTGGCGGCCGAATCTCCGTGCCAGAGCTGTGGGGCTTGCTGCTCGTATTCGCGGGAATGGCCACGCTTCTCGCTCGAGGACGACGCCACACTCGCCCTCATTCCACGTGCCTACGTGGATGACGGCGAAGCCGCGATGCGGTGCAATGGCGACCGTTGCGCGGCGCTGGTTGGTGAAATCGGCGTCGCGACGTCATGTACCGTCTACGACGTGCGGCCGGAGGTTTGCCGCGCATGTGAACCCGGCGACGACGCGTGTGCCATGGCGCGTCATCGGTTCGGCATGGAGTCATTGCCGCGGTCATAGCCGCATTTCGGCTTCCGCAACACCCGGCCGCCGATCGCCGGTATTTTTCGTTCGATCCGGATGAGGAGGAATTCAGCCTTCCGGTCGGTCGACGAGCGGCGAGGAGTATTCCTTTGGTCCCCAGAAGTCCATTCGGCGCGGAAACCAGGGCGGGCCGCCCCCTGGGGCGGGCCCGCTATTGCCGCACCTGTCCGCCCGTCAACAACACTTTGCGGCGCTCGATCTGGTCGATGTTGAAGCGCACGCGGTTCCCGCAAAACGGACAATCGACCGACGGCTGGCCGGTGACGGCAAGCCGCAGGTTCGTATGATCGTCGCAGTGGATCGTCTTTTGAAAGGCGATGAGCTGCGTGCACGCACTGTTTGTGCAGCGAACAGTCAGATACCACTCTGCTGCGGTGCCGACATCGTCTTCGAGAAGAATCGGTTTTGCGATATCCACCAATCTGTCCGCTGGGCTCATCGGCCCGGAGTGGTCACCTGACCTTGAGGTTCTCCGCCGAGGACTTGCCGCGATTGCTGACCATCTCATACTCGACCTGCTGGCCCTCATTGAGCGTGCTGAGGCCGGCCCGTTCCACCGCCGAGATATGAACGAAGACGTCCTGTCCACCACCTTGCGGCTGAATAAACCCGTAACCCTTGGTCGGATTGAACCACTTGACCGTACCGATCGGCATCTTAGAATCTCCAGAGATTTGACATAAACAGCAACGCACGCTCGCACGTTGTCGTCCGCGCAACAATAGCAATTATTCGGAACATTGACACGTGCCAATACCGGGGAGGTAGGTAGTTTCGGGGGGTGCCGGCGCGGCTGACGCCGGGCAAATGCCGGCGGGCGAACGCGTGATAGTCCCCTGCGCACTCCCTCTCCCCGGGCAGGATTGCACCACTCGCGGTCTCAGGCACATCGGCGATCCGACGCGCACCGTGACCCGGCGCACACGCGTATTTCACGCCAAAACGCAACAAATTGCCGGTCCGGGAGATCATCGTCAGTTCGCCCGCACCCGTCATTTTCTCCCTTCAAACGATCCCAGCACCCGTCTTGGCTGCCAATGGAACCGTCAGGAAGATTGCGGGAGCGCAAGCCTGTTGGTCCCGGTCGACGCGCTCGCCCCCATTCTGCGGCACAGGTCACATCGTGACGGCAAGTTCGGATTCGGAACCAGACGGCTCTACGCCGCCTGCAATCCCGAACATTCCGATCTTCGCGAGCTCCCGCTCCGCCAATCCCGGCGCCCTTTCGCACGACCCCAGTCTTCCATCATGCCGATTGCCGCCCCCCCCTGAGCGGGATGAACGGCGGAGATGATGTTGTCATCGCGTGGCGGTTGCGAGCGGGCTCATATGGGACAGGATGTCGGCGCGCACGCGGAGATCACAGGCGCCGGTCGGCGCCTCGCTGACCGTTATTCTTGAAGGAAATGGAGGCAGCCATCGCTCCCCCGTCATACCGCTCCGACAAATAACGCAACAATTATATTATTTGCTAATATAGAAACTCATATGGCATGCTCTTCAAAATCACCCTTCAGGCAGGAGGCCCATTTGACAGCACCCGACGGCACCCCGCACGATCAGGGCAGCACCGAAGACCGCAAAGAAGCCGCCGGCAGCAATCTCAAAACCTTGACCAAGGGACTGAAGGCCCTCGATCTTTTGCTCGATCGCAAGGCTCTGCGCACCAGCGACGCGGCAGCGATTCTGGGAACCGACAAGGGAAGCGCGTCCCGTCTGCTGCAGACTCTGTCTCAGGCCGGATACGCCCAACAGATGGAGGGGCGTAGCTTCAGTCTTGGGCCGAAACTCGTCGGGCGGCCCATCCCGAGCCGACCTCGCCGGAGCCTTCGCGAACGCGCCCGGCCGATTCTCGAACGCCTGTCGCAAATGACCCGCGAGGCGGTGCACGTCTCGATTCCCGCCGACGAGCACGTCCTCTATGTGGACGCCATCGATTCGCCTTTTCCGCTGCGCGTCCATAATCCACGCGGCACACTCGGGCCGCTGGAGTGCACCGCCATGGGGAGGATTTTCATCGCTCTCGCACATGCCCCGATGCCGGACCAGCTCAAGGCGTACACTGAAAAGACCATCGTCGACCCTGTCCAGTTCAAAGCGGAGTTGCAACGCATCACCGAGCAGGGCTACGCGCTGCAGGACGAAGAATACTGCGCCGACGTCCGCGGCGCCGCAGCTCCGCTCTACGACGAGATGCGCAACGTCATTGCGGCCGTGGGGGTCTCGGGACCAGCGAGCCGCATTCGGCAGGAAGACCTGAAAGATCTCGGCGAATTGGTGCGCGCGGAAGCCAACTCGTACAAACCTGACTGACCGGACCTTCCATTGCATTATCTGCAATTTTCCGATTTGTTGACGAATGTCTCCAAATTCCCAACCTGCAAGGCCTGTCCACCGCGATGCACGGCGCAAACCGATGTATAGCTTCGTCGCTCTCCGGCCGACACTTTGACGAGGAGGTAGGTTCCCGTGGGATCATTGATCGGCAAGCGCGCGCTCGTGACCGGAGGCGCACAGGGCATCGGCAAGGCCATCGCCGAAGCGCTGCTCGACGCCGGTTGCGACGTCGCCATTCATTATCACTCGAGCACCGACGGGGCTCGCGAACTCGCCACCACGGCCGACCGCATCGGCCGCCGTTTCTGCGCTTTCGCAGCCGACCTCACGGTCGAAAGCGCCGCCGTCGAGATGGTGGCGCGGGCCGCGACTTTCCTCGGTGGCCTGGATATTCTGATCAACAACGCCGGCGGCCTGGTGGCACGTCGCACTCTCGACGCCATCGACCTCGATTTCTGGCGGAACGTCGCCGACGTCAACATGACCTCGCTGATGATCGTGACCCGGCAGGCGCTTCCGTTTCTCACCGCCGCCGGCGAGAAGGACGGCGCCTCGATCGTCAACCTGTCGTCCCTCGCCGGACGCAAGGGCGGGCACGGCGGATCACTCGCCTATTCGACCACGAAAGGCGCGATCCTGACGTTCACGCGCAGCCTGTCGGGCGAGCTCGCCCACAAGGGAATTCGCGTCAACGCCGTTGCGCCCGGGCTGATCCTAGGCACCCAGTTCCACAACACCCATACGACGAAGGAATCCGCCGACAAGACCATCGCGGAAATTCCGCTGCGGCGCGCCGGCCGCGTCGAAGACGTCGCCCGGCCGGTCGTCTTTCTGGCGTCGGAATACGACGGGTTCATCACCGGCGAGACAATCGACATCAATGGCGGCGTCTACTGCGCCTGATCCGCACCCACCGCGAGGGCTCGACCGCCAATATCGAGGCAAGTCCCATGCTCAAGACCCGGCTACTCCATCCCGACATCCTGAAGGCTCTCAGCAGCGCCGGCCACTTCTCCCAGATCCTGATCGCCGATGCCAATTATCCGGTCGCCACGCGATCGCATCCGTCCGCCACCAGGGCGTTCCTCAACCTGACGGCCGGCATTCCCAAGGCGACCGAGGTGCTCGAAGTCGTGCTCGATTCGATTCCCGTACAGGCCGCCGCCGTGATGCAGATCCCGAACGGCGCCAAGGCGGCGATCCACGCCGAATTCCAGTCCATGCTGCCGAAAGGGATCGATCTGCAATACATGGAGCAGTTTGCGTTCTACGAAGCGGCGTCTTCGTCGATGACCCCGCTGGTCATCGCCACCGGCGAGACCCGTCGTTACGCCAACATTCTCCTCACCGTCGGCGCGCTCAAGTTCCATGACGACGAGAGCTACTGAGGCGTGACACGCTGCCGGCTCGCCGCACGGCACAGTGGGACTGCTTCCGCGAGATTGCCTAAGCCATTGTGCCCCGGGCGTCGCCTCGATCACATGTTGAGCACGCGGCCGTAGGCGTCGAGCACCGCTTCCTTCATCATCTCCGACAGGGTCGGATGCGGGAAGATGGTGTGCATCAGCTCCTCTTCCGTCGTCTCCAGGTTCATGGCGACGACGTAGCCCTGGATCAGCTCGGTGACTTCGGCTCCGACCATGTGGGCGCCGACAAGCTGGCCGGTCTTCTTGTCGAAGATCACCTTGACGAGGCCCTGGTCCTCGCCGAGCGCGATCGCCTTGCCGTTGCCGGCGAACGGGAAGCGGCCGACGCGCACGTCGAGGCCTTTGGCCTTGGCGGCGGCTTCCGTCAATCCGACCGAGGCGACCTGCGGGGTGCAGTAGGTGCAGCCGGGGATCATGGACTTGTTGATCGGATGCACGTTCAAGCCCTTGATGGCTTCGATGCAGATGACGCCCTCGTGCTCGGCCTTGTGGGCGAGCATCGGGGGACCAGCGACGTCGCCGATCGCATAGATGCCGGGTACGTTGGTCCTGCACAGACCATCGGTCACGATGGTGCCGCGGTCGGTCTTCACGCCGAGCTTTTCGAGCCCGAGATTGTCGATATTGCCGACGACACCGACCGCCGAGATGACGCGGTCGACGGTGAGGGTCTGCGTGCCGCCCTTGCCGTCGTCGATGGTGGCGGTGACCGAATTGGTCTTCTTATCGAGCCTGGTCACTTTGGCGCCGGTGAGTATTTTCAGCCCCTGCTTTTCGAACTGCTTTCTGGCGAAGGCGGCGATCTCGGCGTCTTCGACGGGCAGGACCTGCGGCAGCACCTCGACTACGGTCACATCGGCCCCCATGGTGCGGTAGAACGAAGCGAACTCGATGCCGATGGCTCCCGAGCCGACCACGAGCAGAGACTTCGGCATGGCGTCCGGCACCATGGCTTCGAAATAGGTCCAGACCAGCTTCTTGTCGGGCTCGAGTCCGGGCAGCACGCGCGGACGGGCTCCGGTCGCGATGATGACGTGCTTGGCCTGATACTGCCCGGCGCCGAGCGTGCCCTTGGGCGCTTCTGTCTTGCCGGCCTTGACGGAAACCTTGCCGGGGGCGTCGACCACCGCCTCGCCCCAGATCACCGTCACTTTGTTCTTCTTCATCAGGAAGCCGACGCCGTCATTGAGCCGCTTCGATACGCCGCGCGAACGCGCCACGACCGCCTTGGGGTCGAAGGTGACGTTGTCGGCCGACAGGCCGTACTCCTTGGCGTGCTGCATATAGTGGAAGATTTCCGCCGAGCGCAGCAGCGCCTTGGTCGGGATGCAGCCCCAGTTGAGGCAGATGCCGCCCATATGGGCACGCTCGATGATCGCCGTCTTGAAGCCGAGCTGGGCGGCCCGAATGGCGGTGACGTAGCCGCCCGGCCCCGAGCCGATGATGATGACGTCGAACGAACGGTCGGACACTGCCCATTCCTCTGGATTGTCGTGTGGCAAGCAATCGGCCCGCACCTTCGCGACACAGGGCCGGAAAGAAACGGGGGCTACAATGTCGCCCGGCCGTGCCGATTTCCGCACGGTCATGCCGAGATTGTAGCCCCCTTGGAGAAACGTCGAGGATGGATCCCATCGCGCCCTAAGCCGGATCGAAACACGGATGCCGACCTGCTTGCGATGAAATCCATCCTTCGTGCCGTCGACGATCCTTACGCCGTGAACTTCCTGGTTTCGGGCAAGAAGAACAGGGCGAAGACCGCAATAAAGCTGAACAGGGCCGTCAAGCCGAGGCCGATCACCAGACCGTAAGTCGCCGCGACGGTGCCGATGATGTAGGGCGACAGCATGGCGATGCCGCGCGCGAAGTTGAAGCAGAAGCTTGCGCCGGTCGCCCTCGCCTCCGCCGGGAACATTTCCGACAGATAAGCGCCGGCGGTGCCGAACAGGCCGTAGGTCATGAAGCCGAAGATCGGACCGAACAGCAGCAAGCCCTGCTCGGAGTCGATGCTGACGTAGATGAGCGTCCCGATGATGCTGCTGATGCAGCCGGTGATCATGGAGAAGCGGCGGCCTTTGTAATCGGACAGCCAGCCGAAGAACTGGTAGGAGAACCAGGCGCCGAGATTGAGGACGACCAGGAAGCCGCCGGTCTTGGCGATGGTCAGGCCCTTCGCATTGCTGAGGAATGAGGGCAGCCAGGTGGCAGCGCCCCAATAGGCGAGCAGCATGCCGGTCATCCACAACACGGCGAAGAACGTGGTGCGGCGATACTTGGCATTGAACAGCATCGCGAGGGGGAACTCGACCGTCTCTCCCTTGGCGCGCTTTTCATCGGCATTCGCCTTGGACTTCTGCCATTCCTGGGGTTCCGGAACGGAGAGCCGCACCCAGATAGCGACGAAGGCCGGGATGATGCCGAGGAAGAACATGTAGCGCCAACCGAGGGTCGGCAGGATGTAGATCGACGCCAGCGAGGCGAGCCCGAAGCCGACCGGCCAGCCGCTGTGCACCAGCGATGTGGCACGGGCACGGTACTTCTCCGGCCAGTACTCGGAGACGAGCGCAGCGCCCACGCCCCATTCGCCGCCCAGACCGATGCCGGTGATGAAACGCAGGATCAGGAGCTGGGTAAAGCTTTCGGCGAAGCCGCAGGCCGCGGTCGCGAGAGCATACCAGATCATGGTGAAGGTCAGGATGCGCACCCGCCCGAGATAGTCGGCGATCACGCCGACGAACAGGCCGCTGACGGCGGCGCCAAGGAGGGTCACCGTGCCCAGCATGCCGAGCTGTGCGAGCCCGATGTTGAATTCCTTGCCGACCTGCGTGAGCACGATGGACAGGATCATCCAGTCCATCGCGTCCAACGTCCAGCCGAGAAAGGCCGCAGCAAGGCTCTTCCAACGCAGCGAGCGCAATTTCCCATCCTCCGGGATCGCGCCTGCAACAGTTCCGGTACTCGTCGACATTGGTCCCTCCGGTGTTTGACGATTCACTTCGTCACAGCAGCATGGTGAGCGGCTGTTCGATCAGCGTCTTCAGAGCGGCCAGCAGTTCGGCGCCGACGGCGCCGTCGACCACCCGGTGGTCGACGGACAGGGTCAAGCTCATGACGGTCGCAGCCGCCAGTGAGCCGTCGTCGCGAACCACCGCCTGTCGGACGGCAGCGCCGACCGCCAGGATGCAGCTCTGCGGGGGATTGATGATGGCGGCGAACTCGCGCACGCCGTACATGCCGAGATTGGAAATCGTGAAGGTACCGCCCTGGTACTCCTCGGGCTTAAGCTTTCCGGCCCGGGCTTTGGCGACCAGTTCCTTGCTCTCCGCTGCGATCGCCGCGACGCCCTTCCGGTCGGCATTGCGGATGATCGGGGTGATCAAGCCTTCCGGCGTCGCCACCGCCATGGAGATGTCGACGTCGCCGTAAAGTCGGATCGCAGTGTCGGTGAACGAGGCATTGGCGGCCGGCACCTTGCGCAAGGCCAGCGCTACAGCGCGGATGACGAAATCGTTGACCGATAGCTTGTGGTCCGAATGGTCGTTGACCTCGCGCCGCAGGGCGAGAAGCTTGTCGACCTCGCATTCGATGCCGAGATAAAAGTGCGGGATGGTCTGACTGGCTTCGACGAGGCGCCGGGCGATCGTCTTGCGCATCGACGACAACGGCACCTCGGTGTAGTTCGGACCGGAGGCGGTTGCACCTGTGCTCGCCGATGGCTGGCTGGTGCGCGGCCTGCCGCTGGCGATCGCGCGCTCGACATCCGCCCTGAGGATGCGCCCATGCGGACCCGAACCGGCGATCCCGTCAAGCTCGATGCCGGCCGAGCGGGCATTCCGGCGCGCCAGGGGAGACGCGAAAATGCGGCCATTGCCGTCGACGGCGCGCGAAGCGGCCGGCGAGGGCGGCGGCGCCGCACCGTTTACGGCCGACGAAGGCGGGGCTTTCGGCTTGCTCGGCTCGCCTGCGGGCGTCGCGGCACTCGTGTCGAGGGCGCTCATCGTCTCGCCTTCGGCAAGCAGAATGGCGATGGTCGCGTTCACTTTCACGGCTTCGGCGCCGTCGGAGACGAGCAGCTTCCCTAAGGTCCCGGCCGCAGGCGCTTCCAGCTCCACGGTCGCCTTGTCGCTTTCGATCTCGGCGAGAACGTCGCCCGCCTTAACCACGTCCCCTTCCTTCTTCAACCACCGGGCCAGATTGCCCTCGTTCATGGTGGGCGAGAGGGCCGGCATCAGAATCGGAATCGGCATGACGTTTCCACTCGGTTCAATCGTCTCGTTCGCTCGATCGCTTTACGCTTCGGGATGCGCCGGATGCCAAAGGCGCCGCGGCGTGTCTTTTTCGTAGCCCTTACCGTTGGGGAAACTGACCAGTTCCATCTGCAGGCCCCACGGCGCCAGGAAATAGACCCATGACTGACCGGCGCTCGGTCCACTCGTGCGCAGCGTCGGTTCACCCTGGATGGTGACGCCCTTGCTGGCGAGATAGCGGACGGCGGCATTCATGTCGTCCACATAGAATGCGAGATGAAAGCCGCCGATATCGCTGTTCTTCGGCTGTTCGGTACGCTGGTCGGGCGCCTCGTACTCGAAGACCTCGAAATTCGATCCGTTTCCGCAACGCAGGAATTTGAGCCGGCGCATGACGGTGCTGGGATGGACGTTGAGATGCGTGCGCATCCAGTCGTCGTCGCTCTTGAATGGCCCGAGCTCGTAGAAAGGCTCGCAGCCGATGACGTTGACGAAGAAGTCGATGGCCTCGTCGAGGTTCGGAACCGTGATGCCGATGTGGTCCGTTCCGTGGAGACCGGGGAGTCGACCCGCTGTCTGTGACATGATCCGCAATTCCTATTCCGCCGCCGGCTTCAGCCCGGCTTCGTGTGCGGCCTTGAGCAATCCGCCGCGGATTTCTTCCAATCCGACGAAGGCCGCCCGCTCCAGGATCTTCGAGACGGTTGGCGACGCCTCGCCGCCGTGGATGCGCTGGACCGGCGAATCGAGCCAGTCGAAGCAGCGCCGCTGCACTTCGTCGGTCAGCATGGCGCCGTACGACACGGTCAGGCCGCTCTGCTCGAGCACCACGACGTTGTTGGTCTTGCGGACGCTGGCCTCGATGGTCGCCCAATCGAGACCCGCGCGATCGAGCGAGCGCAAGTCGATGACCTCGACGTCGAGCCCTAGTTCGTCGGCGGCCTGGACGGCGAGCGGCGTCATGGCGAGATAGGTCAGGACCGTGATCCGGTTGCCCGGGCGGACCACCTTCGCCTTGCCGAGCGGAATGAAGTAGTCGAAGTCCTGGGTGGGGCCGGGTCCGCTCGCGCCGTAGAGGGCGACGTGCTCGATCACCAGCACGGGATCCTCGCATTGCAGCGCGCTGTTCATCAGGCCCACATAGTCGAACGGCGTCGACGGCGCGACGATCCGCCAGCCCGGCCACATGGCGTACAACCCGGCCGGTTCCATGGAGTGCTGGGAGCCGTAGCCGGTGCCGATCGCACACTTCGTCCGCAGCACCAGCGGCACGCCGTTCTTGCCGCCGAACATGTGGCGCGCCTTGGCGATCTGATTGAACACCTGGTCGGCGGCGACCAGTGAGAAGTCCGGATACATGAACTCGACGACGGGGCGATACTTGCCCCGCATCGCCAAACCGCAGCCGACGCCGGCAAAGGCCTGTTCGCTGATCGGCGTCGGAATGACGCGGCCCGGATAGCGATCGAACAGGCCGCGGGTGGCGCCGTTCGTACCGCCCTTCAGGCGATGGATATCTTCGCCGAACAGAACGATCCGCTCGTCCTGCTCCATCCGGCGATCCATGACCCTGGAAACCACGTCGATGAACTTGACCTCTTCGACGGGGCCGCTGGCGGTCTCGACTTCCTCGTAGCGCAGGCCATTCATTTCCGAGAGGTCGCCGCGCACGCCCTGGTCACAGAACTCCGTGCTCGGCCACATCGCCGGGATGACGCGCCGTTTGTTGCCGTCCTTCTCGGTCAACCGTCCGGCGGCATCCTGCATGACCTGTTCGAAGGCCGAGCGGATCTGCTCGTTCTCGTCCTGGCTCAGCCATTTGCGATCAATCAACTCGGCGGCGACCCGCGAAGAGGAATCGCGTTGGCGCCACTCCTGCTCTTCGTCCTTGCGGCGATACCCGAAGGCGCTGCCAGGCAGCCCGCCACTGTGATGGAAGTAGCGGTAAACCATGGCCTCGATCAGGGCCGGCCCGTTGCCGGCGCGCATCGTATCGAGCGCCATGCGGGTCGCCAGCCGCACCGCGACGGGGTCCATGCCGTCGACCCGGAACGCCGGGATACCGAATGCCTGACCGCGCGCCGACAGCCGCATCTCGTGGGTCGCCTCGGAGAGCGCCGTGGCGACCGCGTAACCGTTGTTCTCGATGAAGAAGCAGAGCGGCAGGCGCCACAGGGAGGCGAGGTTCATGGTTTCCGGCACGGAGCCGATATTGGCGGAGCCGTCACCCAGGAACGTGAAGACGACGTCGTCCTGTCCTTCCCGCTTCTTCGACCAGGCGAGCCCGGCCGCGAGCGGCACACCGCCGCCGACGATCGCATTGGTGCCGTAGGCCCCGGACTCGATCCACTGCAGATGCATCGAGCCGCCGCGACCGCCGCCGAAACCGGGCGAAAGCCCCATGATCTCCGCCATGGAGCGGTACAAGAAGGTCTTGATCTCCTCGGACAGTGAATCGCCGGCAATATCGAACGTCCCGCCGGTGAGATAACCGATGCCTTTGACCAGGAAATGATGATGGCCGCGATGGGAGCCGGTGAGCAGGTCGCTGCTGCGCAGAGCGCCAACCGAGCCGACGGCCGCCCCTTCATGCCCGATGCTCGAATGAACCGGGCCGTGCACCAGGCCTTCACTCTCCAACTGGAGCAGCGTCTCCTCGAAGGTGCGGATGAGATGCAGGCAGGACAGCATCCTGTGCAGCTCTTGCCGACCGATGTCGTCCCAGTCCTTCGGCGTCGATTCGATCTGATGCCATGGCTGATCGAGCGAGGGGTCGACGTTCTTCTTAAGATCGACGATTCGCGGCATCTCAAGACCTCAGATTTTCGATCCAGCCGGTACTCCGCCCGTCCCGCGAACGCTTTCACCGGCCCCATGAAGTGGCGGGACGCTACACTTCGGTTCGGGAACCCTGCAATCAAAATATATCCATTACAAAATGCCGACTGACAGAATGTATCCAAAAATGCCATTTTTGGCAGCAAGTTGGACCGCGATCTACGTTCTATCCCGGACCTTTGGATAAATTAACGCATGACGCAGCGGTGATTGTATCCATTTGCGGCCATCGATCAGAGCCTACGGCAGGCGTTATTTCGCTACCGACATCGACTGGCGAAGGCACGATCTGCCGTCGGCGAGGAACGTTTCGCGACACGCTGTTTGGGCTATTCGAATCGAAACGACGACGCGGCGCAGGCAGTTCGGGGCCGCCGCCGACGCCTTACGGCGGCGGCGACGCTTCACTCGCACGGCGGCAAGGTGGCGGCGGGTCGAACGACCGCGGCGACCGGCGCCGGCACCCGCGGTCCCGGTCGCGCCATTGCGAGCGCGGCTTACGATCGCGGGCGCGCCGCGACCTTCACTTGCTCGCCGTCACGAGCTGGAGCATCCGCTCGTTCTTCTGCAGCTGGCAGCGGGTCCGGCGAATGTGGACCTGAAGGAGTTGCTCGGCATCGACCGAATCGCGGCGGGAAATCGCGTCCATGATCAGCCGATGCTCGTGGTGGATGATCCACTGCCCTTCACGGCCGATGACCCGCGAATAGGCGCGACGGTAGTGCTGCGTCGTGTTCCAGAAGCGCTCGATCATGGAAAACAGCGTCGGCATCTTGGCGTGGCGGTAACTCAGCAGATGGAATTCGCGGTCGAACTTGAGGAACTCTTCGAGCTCATGCGCCGACTCGATCTGCTGCACGAGGCGATCGAGCTGCTCGACGGTCGCGGCATCCATCAGCTTGAGGCTCTCGCTGAGGGCCAAAGGCTCCATGTATTCGCGGATCTTGTAGATCTCGACGCACTCCTCGATATCGATCTTCGCGATCCATGCGCCGCGGTTGGGGACGAGGACGACGAGGCCTTCGCTTTCAAGATCGCGAAGGGCTTCCCGGACCGGGATGCGGCTGGTGCCGTAGCGCTCCGCGAGCTCGTCCTGCCGGACCCTCGTACCGAGCTGATACCGGCCGAGCATGATGCCCTCCCGGAGATCGTTGGCGATCGCGTGGCTCAGAACGCTGCTCTCGGCGGTTGAGCCGTCGGGGGTATTGGCGATTTTCATGGGTCGTCCAGCAGCTTCGCGATCGGGATCGAAGCCCAGTGTCAGTGTAGCGACCGGGCGAGGGCAAGCCAGCGCTCCCGAAATAGTCGTTCCCGGCAGCGGCTTCAATGTCTTGCGTCGCCGAGCCCCGCTCTGTCCCGCGATTCTGTCCGGGAAATCCACCTGTTTCTGCACGATCTCCGATCCCGGCGGCGCGAGCGGTCTCGAGTCGAGCACCAGCCACGTGCGGCATGGCCCCTCCACGTGCCCGCCTTGTGATGCCCCCTTCACTTCGACCGACCCGTTCCGCCAATGCGGGCCGATTGCGCCGATCACGCCTACGCATTCACCCTTATCGCGATGACACCTTGCGCAAAATCCTGCCGAATTCGGGCCCGGCGTCGGCAGATTAGGATGTTTACATATTTCTGAAGCTGCGACACTAATGTATCCAATATCGGCTCTTGCTCACCAAATATCGGGCTTTTACACGTTAAATTCGGGTCTTTCGGATACATTGCAAGGTGAGAGCTCTTGCTTTGTATACATTTTCGGCGACAGCCGAATTCGGGCTCACCTCGCTTCGTCCCCGATCGGGCGGCATGCGAGGCGTGAGGAGTTGCCCAGCTTCGGCTTCGTGCGGTTCGAAGATCCGCTAACCGGGACGGCAATGCATGACTGCCAACAGGTCTTTTGAATTCAACACCGTACCATCGCTCCAGGTGGAATGGTCGGGCGCCAAGCGTCTCGCTGAGATTTTGGCTGCCCGCTTCGCCGCCCGCAACGCGCTCGTGGTGACCGATGCCGGTCTCGTCAAAGCCGGCGTGGTCGCGCCGATTGCCGCCGGCCTGAAGGCAGGCGGATTCGCCGTCTCGGTCTTCGACGCCATCGTGGCCGATCCGCCGGAAAGCGTCCTGGCGCAATGTGTCGAACAGGGCCGGGCCGCGAAGGTCGACATCGTGATCGGCCTCGGCGGCGGCTCCTCGCTCGATGTCGCCAAGCTGGCCGCGGTGCTGCTGAAGTCGCCGCAGGCGCTTTCGGCCATGGCCGGCATCGGCAACGTCAAGGGGGATCGGTTGCCGCTGGCGTTGATTCCGACGACCGCCGGGACCGGCTCGGAAGTCACCAACATCTCGATCATCACCACCGGGGCAACCACCAAGACCGGTGTGGTCTCTCCACAACTCTATTGCGATTACGTGCTGCTCGACGGCGAACTGACGATCGGGCTGCCGCCGCTGCACACGGCGGCGACCGGCATCGACGCCATGGTCCACGCCATCGAGGCCTATACGGGCCGGCACAAGAAGAATCCCATCTCCGATGCCCTGGGGCGCGAAGCCTTGCGGATGCTCGGCGGCAGCCTGGTCGCGGCCTGCAAGGACGGGCGCAACCGTGCCGCCCGCGAGAACATGCTGATGGGCGCCACGCTGGCCGGACAAGCCTTCGCCAACTCGCCGGTCGGGGCCGTCCATGCGCTCGCCTATCCGCTCGGCGGCCACTACCACGTCGCCCACGGACTTTCGAACGCACTCATGCTCGGGCCGGTGCTGCGCTTCAACGCCACCGCGGCGGCCGCACTCTATGCCGAACTCGCCGACGTCCTGCTCGGCCCCGGCACGGGCACGACGCGCCAGCGCTGCGACGCGTTCGTGGCCGGCATGGAGAAGCTGATGAACGACAGCGGCGCCCCGCGCCGGCTGCGCGAGGTCGGCGTCACCGAAGACAGCCTGACGATGCTGGCGGCCGACGCCATCAAGCAACAGCGGCTGCTCATCAACAATCCGGTCGACGTGACGGAAGCCGACGCGTTGGCGCTCTATCGGGAAGCTTTCTAGAGTTTGGAGGAACTGCCATGACTCTCATGACACCGGACCAGTACGAAGCCAGCCTTCGGAAGATGAAGTTCAAAGTCTATCTGCAAGGCGAACTGGTGAAGACTCCGGTCGACCATCCGATCATCCGCCCGTCGATGAACTCGGTGAAGGCGACCTATGCGCTGGCGCAGGATCCCCAATACGAGGACCTGATGACGGCGACCTCGCACCTGACCGGCAAGAAGATCAACCGCTTCTGCCATCTGCACCAGAGCACCGAAGATCTGGTCAAGAAGGTGAAGATGCAGCGGCTTCTGGGCCGCACGACCGCATCGTGCTTCCAGCGCTGCGTCGGCATGGACGCCCTCAATGCCCTCGACAGCACCACCTTCGAGATGGATGCGGCCTGCGGCACCAAATATCACGACCGCTTCGCCAAATTCCTCCTGGCCGCCCAGGAAGGCGACTGGACGATCGATGGCGCCATGACCGACGTCAAGGGCGACCGCGGCCTGCCGCCGTCGAAGCAGCCCGATCCCGACATGTTCCTGCACGTGGTCGAGAAGCGCGCCGACGGCATCGTGGTCAAAGGCGCCAAGGCGCACCAGACCGGCTGCCTCAACTCGCACTGGATCCTGGTGATGCCGACCCAGACCATGACCGAGGAGGACAAGGACTACGCGGTGTGCTTCGCGATCCCGGCGGACGCCGACGGCATCACCTACATTTACGGCCGCCAGTCCTGCGACACCCGCAAGCTCGAAGGCGGCGACATCGATGTCGGCAACAAGCAGTACGGCGGCCATGAAGCCCTGATGGTGTTCGAGAACGTCTTCGTGCCGTGGGACAACGTGTTCATGTGCGGCGAACACGCTTTCAGCGGCATGCTGGTGGAACGCTTCGCCGGCTATCACCGCCAGAGCTACGGCGGCTGCAAGGTCGGCGTCGGCGACGTGCTCATCGGCGCGGCGGCGCTGGCGGCGGACTACAACGGCGCCGCCAAAGCCTCGCACGTCAAGGACAAGCTCATTGAGATGACCCATCTCAACGAGACCCTGTATGCGTGCGGCATCTCGTGCTCTTGCGAAGGCCACAAGACGGCGTCGGGCAACTACCAGATCGACCTCCTGCTTGCCAATGTGTGCAAGCAGAACGTGACCCGCATGCCCTACGAAATCGCGAGGCTCGCCGAAGACATCGCCGGCGGCCTGATGGTGACGATGCCGTCGGAGAAGGACTTCAAGAATCCCGAGATCGGCAAGGTCGTCGAAAAGTACCTGCAGGGCATCGCCTCGGTGCCGACCGAGCATCGCATGCGCGTCCTGCGGCTGATCGAGAACATCACGCTCGGCACGGCCGCCGTCGGCTACCGGACCGAGTCCATGCACGGCGCTGGCAGCCCGCAGGCGCAGCGCATCATGATCTCGCGCCAGGGCAACCTGGCGGAGAAGAAGGAACTCGCCAAGGCGGTCGCCGGCATTCCGGCCACCAAGGCGAGCGGCAAGACGCCCAGGTAGCACGGGCGTGACGTGGGCCGGCGGGCTCCCTCCCCCTTCCCCGACCGGCCCACGTCGTCTGCGCCCACATCGTCTGCGTCCACGTCGTCTGCACTCACGCGTCGATTCCTTCGAGACAGGCCGCGCCTTGACCGTTCCCGACCGTGTCGTCGCCGTCAATTTCTGTGGCGGCTGCAAATCCATGATCGACCGCCGCGCCATCGCCGCCGAGATCCAGGAAGCGCTCGCCGCGCGCGGCATCGCGGTCATGTTCAACGACCGCAGCGCGGCCTTCATCGTGCGGCTGAGCGGCTGCACGGTCGGATGCGCGTCGCGATACAGCCCGTCGGACGTCCCAGGTCCGTCGATCGCGGGCCGGACATTCGACGACGTCGCCGCCGACGAGGCGGACCTGGCCGCACGCGCCGTCACGGCCGTCGACGCCTTTTTCGGCTCCCTGCCGACCAGCCGCGCGTCTGCGCGCCTTAACCAACCCAACACCTCCGTGTCGCCGGCGGATGGCGACCGCAACGGGTGCGAGCAGAACCAATGACCGACATCAATCCCAGATACAAAGACAAGTTCGTTTCCGCCGCCGAGGCGCTGCGGGCCGTCAAGTCCGGCGATCGCGTCGTGGTCGGCCATGCGACCGGCGAGCCGCAGGCCCTCATCGAAGCCCTGGTGGCGCGGGCTCCCGAGCTCTGCGACGTTGAGATCGTCCACATGGTGGCCATGGGGCCGGCCAAATACGCCCAGCCCGGCATGGAGGGGAGCTTCCGCCACAACGGCTTCTTTCTCGGCGGCTCGACCCGCAAGGCGGTCGAGGAGGGCCGCGCGGACTTCACGCCGTGCTTCTTCTCGGAGGTACCACGCCTGTTCCGGAGCGGCGCGCTGCCGGTCGATGTGGCGTTGATCCAGGTGACGCCGCCCGGCGCGGACGGGTTCTGCAGCTACGGGGTGTCGGCGGACTATACCCAGCCGGCAGCCGAGAGCGCCCGCATCGTCATCGCGCAGATGAACCGATCGATGCCGCGCACCGGCGGCTCGAAGATCGCCCTCGACGCCATCCATTATGTGGTCGAGCAGGACGAGCCGGTCCTCGAACTCAAACCGCCGCAGATCGGCGACATCGAACGGCGCATCGGCGAGAACGTTGCCGGCCTCATTCCGGACGGGGCGACGCTGCAGCTCGGCATCGGCGCCATTCCAGACGCGGTGTTGTTGTTCCTGAACGACAAGAAGGATCTCGGCATCCATTCGGAGATGTTCTCCGACGGTGTCGTCCACCTGGCCCAACGGGGGGTGATCACCAACGCCAGGAAGACCATCAATCCCGGTAAGTTCGTGTGCACGTTCCTGATGGGCTCAAGGGTGCTGTACGATTTCGTCGACCGCAATCCCGCCGTCGAACTGGCGCCGGTCGACTACGTCAACGATCCGTTCGTGATCGCCCGGCACGACAACATGATGTCGATCAATTCGGCGCTGCAGGTCGACCTCATGGGCCAGGTCAATGCCGAGATGATCGGGGCACGCCAGTTCTCCGGCGTCGGCGGCCAGGTGGATTTCGTGCGCGGGGCCGGCAGGTCGAAGGGCGGCAAGTCGATCATCGCCATGCCGTCGACGGCAGCGGGCGGCAAGCTGTCGCGCATCTGCCTGGAGATCGATCGCGGCGCCGCCGTGACGACGTCGCGCACCGATGTCCACTATGTGGTCACCGAATTCGGCGTCGCCGACCTGCGTGGCAAGTCGTTACGCCGGCGCGCCGCAGCGTTGATCGCGATCGCGCACCCGGACTTCCGGGACATGCTGGCAAAAGCGGTTCGTGGCGCTTCCTGACGCAAGCGAGCGGAATTTTAAGGCCGAAGCAGACCTCCCAGTCGCATCGCACTGCGGCCGCGGATTCTTGGTTACAACCGATAAGGAGAAGTCTTCATGGCGATCGAGCGCGTGATGGTCATCGGCGCAGGCCAGATGGGGGGCGGAATCGCCCAGGTGATGGCACAGGCCGGCATCGACGTGGCGCTGCGGGATGTCAGTGACGAACTGGTCCAGAAGGGCATCGGCCGCATCGACAAGGCGTTGGCCAGGCTGGTCGAGAAGGGCAAGCTCAATGCCGACGACAAGGCGGCGACCATGGGGCGGATCTCGCCGCTGGCGACCATCGACAAGGCGGCGGCCGACGTCGACCTCGTGATCGAAGCTGTGGCCGAGAAATTCGAGATCAAGCGTGACATCTTCCAGACCCTCGACGGCCTGTGCCCGCAGCGCACCATCCTGGCGTCGAACACCTCGTCGCTGCCGATCACCACGCTTGCGGCAGTAACGAAGCGGCCGGACCGGTTCGTCGGCATCCACTTCTTCAATCCGGTGCCGGTGATGAACCTGGTCGAGGTCGTCCGAGGGCTGGGATCAAGCGAGGCGACGGTCGATGAGGCGTGCGCGCTGGTGAAGCGGCTGGGCAAGACCGCGGTTCGGATCACCGACATGCCGGGCTTCTGCGGCAATCGCGTCGTCATCCCGATGATCAACGAGGCGGTGTTCGCCTTGATGGAGGGGGTGGCGAGTGTCGAGGACATCGACGCCGTCGCCAAGCTCGGCTTCAACCATCCGATGGGACCGCTGGCGCTGTCCGACCTGATCGGCAACGACACGGTGCTGTCCATCATGGAAGTGCTCTACGAGAGCTTCGGTGACACCAAATTCCGGCCCTGTCCGCTGCTGCGAAAATACGTTGCTGCCGGCTGGCTCGGCCGCAAGACCGGCAAGGGCTTTTACGACTACAAAGCCGCGTGACGGGGCTCGACCGGGGAAAATGACGATGTCCGAGTACGAAAATCTGCTCATCGAGCACCGCGATGCGCTCACGATCGTAACCATCAATCGACCGAAGGCGCTCAACGCCCTCAACTCCGCAACCCTCACCGAACTCGGTTCGGCGCTGGACGCCCTCGCGGGCGACCGCCACACCCGCGTGGTGATCGTCACCGGCGGCGGCGAAAAGGCGTTCGTGGCCGGCGCCGACATCACCGAGATGCGGTCGCTGTCGCCGGAAGGAGGCCGGGAATTCGCCAGAAGGGGCCAGCGTGTGTTCGCCCAGCTCGAAGAGCTGCCGCAGCCGGTCATCGCCGCCGTCAACGGCTTCGCGCTCGGCGGCGGCTGCGAACTCGCCATGGCCTGCGACATTCGCATCGCCGCCGAGAATGCCCGGTTCGCCCAGCCGGAGACCGGGCTCGGCATCACGCCGGGCTTCGGCGGCACGCAGCGGCTGCGGCGGCTGGTCGGCCCGGGACGCGCCAAGGAACTGCTGTTCACCGGCGACACCATCGATGCCGCCGAGGCGGTGCGCATCGGACTGGCCGACAGGCTGGTGCCGGCCGGCGGCGCCATGGCGGCCGCGGTCGCGATGGCGGAGAAGATCGCCGCGAAGGGCGCCGCCGCGACCCGTTACACCAAGGTCGCGGTGCAGCGCGGCGCCGACATGAATCTCGCTGCGGCCACCGCCTACGAGGCCGAGGTCTTCGCCCTCTGCTTCGCCGATCCGGAGCAGGCCCAACGCATGGGTGACTTCGTCGACAAACGCCCGCCACGCCGCACCTGATCGCCGCAGCATCGCTTCGTCGGCATCGGCAGGGAGGCGCCGCGCGCCTCCGTCGGCCGACGTGCTGTTCAAACAGTCATACTGATTTCCAGGACTCGAGGAGCCTCACATGGACAAGGACGTCGTCATCGTTTCGGCAGCACGCACGCCGGTCGGATCGTTCAACGGTGCGTTTGCGGGCTTGTCGGGCCACGACCTCGGCAAGGTCGCCATCAAGGCGGCGCTGGAGCGCGCCGGCGTGGAACCGGGCCTTGTATCCGAAGTCATCATGGGGCAGGTCCTGATGTCCGGCCAGGGCCAGAATCCGGCCCGTCAGGCGTCGCTTTCGGCCGGCATCCCGGTCGAGACTCCCGCCTGGGGCGTCAGCCAGGTGTGCGGCTCGGGCCTGCGTGCGGTCGCGCTCGGCTATCAGGCGATCCTCACCGGTGATTCCGACGTCGTGATCGCCGGCGGCCAGGAATCCATGACCATGGCGCCCCACTGCGCACATCTGCGCGGTGGCCAGAAGATGGGCGGTCTGGAGCTGGTCGACACCATGATCCGCGACGGCCTGTGGGAGATATTCAACGGCTACCACATGGGCACGACCGCCGAGAACGTCGCCCGGCAATGGCAGATCACGCGGGCCCAGCAGGACGCCTTCGCGCTCGCCTCGCAGGCCAAGGCGGAAGCCGCCCAGAAGGCCGGCCGCTTCAAGGACGAGATCGTTCCGGTCACCGTCAAGTCGCGCAAGGGCGACATCGTCGTCGATACGGACGAATACCCCAAGCACGGCACAACCCTCGACGCCCTCGCCAAGCTCAGGCCCGCGTTCCAGAAGGACGGCACGGTGACGGCCGGCAACGCCTCCGGCATCAATGATGGTGCGGCGGCGTTTGTGTTGATGAGCGCCGGCCAGGCCGCCCGGGAAGGCAGGACGCCGCTCGCCCGCATCGCCTCGTGGGCCCAGGCCGGCGTCGATCCCAAGATCATGGGAACGGGGCCGATACCGGCGTCGCGGGCCGCCCTCAAGAAGGCCGGCTGGACGGTCGACGACCTCGACCTGATCGAGGCCAACGAGGCCTTCGCGGCCCAGGCCTGCGCGGTCAACCAGGACCTCGGCCTCGATCCCGCCAAGGTCAACGTCAATGGCGGCGCCATCGCGATCGGGCATCCCATCGGCGCCTCCGGCGCCCGCATCCTGGTCACACTCCTGCACGAAATGCACAAGCGCAGCGCCAGGAAGGGCTTGGCGACCCTGTGCATCGGCGGCGGCATGGGCATCGCATTGTGCGTCGAACGCTGAGGGCCAGGTGGTGACGGGTAGAAGCGGAGCCCCGACGCTCCTCCCCACCCGTTGCGTCGCATAGCCGCCGGAACGTCCGGGCGGTGCGGCACGTTGGTGACCTGTCTGGTTGGGGGCTCAACGCCCTCGGCCGGGGCTTTGGTCGCGACTGGCGACTGCCATCAGGAGACGGGTATGACGACGACACTGACGGACACCAAATCCGGCAAGATGCTGATCGACTGGCTGCGCGACGCTCACGCCATGGAGAAGCAGGCGGAGCAGATGCTGAGCAACACCGCGCGGCGGATCGAAAATTATCCGGAGCTGAAAGCCCGGCTGGAGCGCCATCTCGACCAGACCCGCCGGCAGGCCGACCTCGTGCGTGGCTGCATCGAGCGGCTGGGCGGCGACACTTCAATGATCAAGGACATGACCGGCCAGGTCGCCGGTCTCGGCCAGGCACTCAGCGGCCTCTTCGTCGGCGACGAGGTGGTGAAAGGCTCGATGGCGAGCTACGTCTTCGAGCAGATGGAGATCGCCTCCTACCGCACCCTCATGGCCGCCGCCGAGCATTGCGGCGACCTCGAAACCAAGCGGGTGTGCGAGA
Source organism: Astrobacterium formosum (assembly GCA_030848545.1). Lineage (GTDB taxonomy): Bacteria > Pseudomonadota > Alphaproteobacteria > Rhizobiales > Xanthobacteraceae > Astrobacterium > Astrobacterium formosum. Next base: position 7,717 of record JAVDCA010000012.1, on the reverse strand, counting down.
CGATTCTGCGCGAAGAGGAAGAGATGGCGGACTGGCTCGAAAACCAGCTTCCCGACATCACCATCAGGTTCCTCAGCCTCGCGGAGCGCGGCGGGACCGCCAAGCATTGAGCGGGCATCCGCGAAAGGCCGTGCGGCACTAGTACCTCGGCACAGAGGTTTTGACTCTTTGGGGCCGGCGCCGGGCGGGCCTTGCTAAGTTTACGGGTCGCGGATAGGCACGGCCCATCTTGGTTCGGGCCTTTTCGGTTGTGAAAGTCCACTCGACGCGCGAACGGGCGGCGTTTCGCTGCTTCTCCCAGGCGGCAACTTCCGCGACCAGGCGCGGATAGCTTTCGATGCGGCGGTCGAGGCATTGGCCGGCGAGGACGCCGATCTCGATCTCGACCATGTTGAGCCAACTGGCGTGCTTGGGAGTGTAGTGGAACTCGATCCGACGCAGCAGGCGCCGCGCCTCCTCCGCCGGGAAGGTCTGGTAGAGCGCGCCGGCCGAATGGGTCGACAGATTGTCGAGCACTACGCGGATGCGCTCGGCGTTCGGATGATGGAGGTCGGCGAGTTCACGCATGCAGACGGCGAAGTCCGCCGCCGTGCGGCGCTGGGTGACCTTGACCCGGCGCCAGGGGCGGTGGGCATCGAGGAAGACGAACAGGTTGGCGGTGCCGTTGCGCTGGTATTCGCAGTCGTAGCGCTCGATCTTTCCAGGCACCGGCGCGATCGGCCGGCGCACCTCGCCTATGATCTGGATCGGGCTCTCGTCGAAGCACACCACCGGCCGCAGCGGGTCCGGCGCCTCGGCATAGAGATCGAGCACGTCCTCCATGCGGGCGACGTAGTCGGCGTCGACCTGCGGGATGCACCACATCTTGCGGCGCCACGGCTTGAGATCGGCTTCGGCCAGTCGCCGGCGCACGGTTTCGCGCGACAGGCTTTCGTGCGCGGTCAGCTTCACCATCTCGCCGGCGAGCAGGTCCAGCGTCCAGCGGGCGCGGCCCTGGGCGGGTTCGAGCAGGCGGTCGCCACCAGCAGGGCCTCTTCCTTGCCGGTCAACTTGCGCTCGGCGCCGGGGCGCGGCTCCTCGCTCAACGCCCCTTCCAGATTGCCCTCCACGAACCGCCGCTTGGTGCGGTACACCGTCGAGCCGCCGACGCCGACGCTGGCGGCGATCTCCTCGTCCCCGACGCCGGCGTCCGCCGCCAGCAGGATCTGCGCCCGCTTGAGCTTGCGAGCGGACTGTCTGCCGCCGCTCAGAAGGGTTCCGAGTTCATCACGCTCGTACTGGGTCAGCGTCACACGATAGCGTACATTCATGCTGGCCTCCTTGTCGGAGGCCAGTCGAATCGACAGATGAATCAAATGTCTGGCGGACCCAAACCCGGCTTCACGCCCACCCAGGGGCAGTATCTCGCCTTCATCGACGCCTACACGCGCGTCAATCTGAGGCCGCCTGCCCAGGCCGACATCCAGCATCGCTTCGGCGTTACCCCGCCCTCCGTCCACCAGATGATTCTGACGCTGGAGCGCGCCGGATTGATCCGGCGCCAACCCGGCGCCTCACGCAGCATCGAGGTGCTCGTGCCGCCCGAGCAGCTACCCGTCTTGGAAATGCCCGACCAACCGGTCAAAACCTCCGTGCCGAGGTACTAGACCTATAATGCGGCACTAGACCTATAATAAGGAGAAAACTGTAACGCGCAGGATCACATGGCACTTTTGGGCGAAATGGCGGGATCGTCCGGGAACGGGCGGGACGGGGCGGGAAACTGTGGCGCCACAAGGGCTTGGGCGGGCGCTGGCGGCGCAAAAGGGCTCACCTGGCCGAAGGTGGCCGCGCAACTTCAAATGTCACAGGCGCGGCTCGGCGGCGGGAAAAACCGTTGTTTATCAGTGCAAACTGGGAAATCGATTCCCAGTTCCGCTGGGCGCCGAAAAAAGCCTAATACGGCCGACAATTCAATAGGATAACAAAAAACAGATCGCGTTTGCCCAGAGCCGAACTGGGAAAGATCGGAACCGCCGCTGCTTGCGAACGAAGCCGCTTGACCACTGTCTTGGGACGATCGACAGAGGCTCGTTCATTCCGTGCCTGTGGTGCTTGGCGGGCTATGGTTGTTGCAGGGCACGGCGCGAAGGGCGCGAGCCGCGCCGTTTGTCTCAAACTCGTAGAACAGCACAGGTCCGCCGGTCGGATGTAGCTGTAGTCGCAGTCGCCGTGAGCGTTCCAAGTCAATGGCTTGACGACCAAACAAGAAAGGGATGCTGCGCAGGTCGGTACTCACCGGCAAAATACGCGCCTCCACTGGATTGTCGTCGATCCTAAATGACAACCCCAATCGGCCACGCGTCATTTTGGCAGAAAGGACAGCCGACACCTGCCAGCCGCCGACTAGTTCATCCTCCAAGCATTCGAGCTGTAACTGCGCGCTGATTCCCGACGACGGGGCCTTTGCCGTCACTGAGGCAATGTTCGCCGCTCTGTCAGTCATCCGATCCTTGAAACGATCGATTTTCCAATCAGATAGTGCCGGAGTAGACGGCACCAAGAATCCCAGCACGAACGCCACAAGAAACCGCATACGCTCCCCCCTAAATCGTCCTGCCGAACCACCTCACGCGGCCTTCCACGCGCAACTCTTCGACCTCGTGGGCAGGAACGGTTTCGTCTGGCACGTGATCGCTGTCGGACCGGAGAATGGCCGAACCATCGCGCCGCAAGACGATGCGCTTCACCAGCACCCTTTCGGCCAAAACGAGCACGTAAATCCCCTCTGCGGTGATGCGGTCGAACGATCGGTCGATCAGTAGCAGATCGCCGTCGCGGATGGTCGGCTCCATCGAATCACCGACCGCGATCAGCACCTCGGCGCCACCGGGATTGACGCCAATCCGGTGCAGCCATTCTGTGCGAAACGCTACGAAACGGCTGGTCCCGTTGAGGTCATCAAAGGGGACGATTGCGCCAGGCCCTGCGCTCGCCCGGACGTCATAACGTCGGATGAAAGAAAAATCGTTTACCGAATCCGACGATTCGGACACCCCAGATATGGGGTCACTGTGCCCAACGAGCCAGTCTATGGAAACGCCGCACGCTTGAGCGACCGCGGTCAGGCTACGGATCTTCGGCTCAGCACTGCCAGACGTCCAGTTCGTGATCGTTGTCTTTGGAACTCCTGACCTTTCAGCAATAGCAGTAGGTCCGCCGGCGGCCCGGACGGCCTCCGCTAAGCGACCTCGGAACGCGTCTTCAAAACCCATTTACGGGCCTCTCAGCCCCATATTTAGTTGACCAACAGCCCCAAATATGGGACTGTCACCCAAGTGATTTGCGCGGCCCGAAAAACCGCCCGGGGGAGGGCGGTGATCGAGGGGGAGATGCGGACCTATCGTTGGGATCGCCACGCCATCAAGGCGGAGGTGCACCGCCGTGGGCTGACCCTGTTGGGGATCGCCCAGGCAGCCGGGCTAGAGCCGAGCGCCTGCAAAGTGGCGCTCCGCCGGCGGAACTACCGCGGCGAAGCCGCCATTGCGGCGGCCCTCGGGATCGACCCCTCCGTCTTGTGGCCTGATCGCTACCGTAGGCCCGTATCTTCCGGGCGGAACCCTAGCCGAATTCAACCGCGGACGGCGAGTCCAAACGCGCCCTCTCCGTTGACATTGCGGGGGGGCGAATGACCCCCTCCCCGGTCCAATTACCGCAAAACTTGGACATCACGCCGGCGCAGCGGCGCCAGGTGCTGGTCCTGGTCGTGGCCGGGCTGGTGTGCGCCTGGCTGACGCTGTCGGCGGCGATCCTGGAAATGATGACGGCGCTAGCCAGCGTGCCGTCGCGAGGGTGGTGAGACCATGCATCCCCGCGACGTCAACTTCGACCCGTTCCTCTGGCTTTCGGAAGAGATCATTCGCGAGTTGGTCGAGGAGGCTTTGATTGCAGGAGGAGCAACAGCGTTTGCGCTGTCTCTGTCGTGCGCAGAAACTCCAGCACGCGATCCGGCTGCACCTCGTCGAATTCGAGAAATTCGCGCATCAGATCAAGCCCTCGAAGCCGGTCTTCGACGTCTCCCAGGTCTCCCGCCGTCAGGCCCGCGACGACCGTATGGAGGCTGTCGATGATCTCCAGCAGCCGCCGCTTGTCGATCAGGCCTTTGTCGATCAACGCGTATGCGACAGCAACAGAAGGCCAGATTGCCCCCACGGCCATGGTTTGCGCGGCTAGGCATTCGTTGTCCAAGTCGTCGAATTCTTCACGCCAGGGCTTATCCATCTTCCTCTCCCCCAGTTCGGTAGTTGGCACTCCGATCATAGGGGCAGCGCGCCGCCGGCGTCAGTGGCGGGAATCGCGCACGCACGACGCCCTCCAAGCTCTGCGTGTGCATGGCCGGACGGGCCAAATCGCCCGTCCGGCCTGTAATTTCGGCGAGGCGCGGCGATGACGCGCGTCTCGCTCCAGCGCCAGATCGAGGCCGTCACGCTCGCCCATGTGAGCGCGCGCCATCAGCTCGCGCAGCGCCTGCGGACCGGCGGCCTGAGCGAGCCCGAGCGGGACCTCAAGCAGCAGCACATCCTCGCGCTCCGCGCCGCCCGCGAGACGCTGCTGGTGCTGGTGCGCGACCAGGCGCCGGGCATCGCCCGCCTGCATCACGACGCCATGGTGCAGGCCGCCTCCATCGCCCCCGACGATTTCACCGACATCCCCCTGCAGCCCGATGCCGAGGACGTGCCGAACGCGCGTTCAACGCCCCTTCAAAGCTCGTAACGGTCCCTCGAACATGACCATCAAGACCATCGAAATCGCCAAGATCGACGTCGGACAACGCCTGCGCGCGCGCCGGCAGGACTGGGTCGAAACATTTGCCGAGCAGATCGCGGGTGGCGAAGAACTGCCGCCGATCGAGGTGGTCGAGCGCGCCGACGGACGTTTCGCCCTGATCACCGGCGAACACCGCATGGCGGCGCACCTCAAGGCGGGCCGCGCCGAGATCGTCGCCGACGTCAAGGACCCATCGGCCTTTGCGGACGAAGCCGCCTGCCGGCTGCGCGAGATCAAGGAGAACCTGTGCCGCGCCGGCCTGACCGAGCTGGACCGGGCGGTCGCCATCGCGACCTGGAAGGCGATCTACGAGGCCGGCAATCCCACACCGAAGCGCGGCCGGCCCAAGACAGACGAAATGTTTGCAGAATCTGCAAAGATTTTTTCGTCAAGGTTTTCAACGTCATCCGCAAGAGCGCTGGGCATTTCCGAGCGATCCACCTACGTCGCGGTGGAAATCGCCTCGGGCATCGCAGAGGACATCCGCGCCGCCATAGCGGCGCACCCCATCGCCGACCATCAGGCCGAATTGCTGGCGCTCGCACACCAGACCGCCGCCCGGCAGGCCAAGATTGCCAAGCTGCTGCTCGACCCCAAGTCCGGCGTGCATTCGGTCGCGGACGCGATCGCGGCGATCGACAAGACGCCGGCGGCCGACAAGGCCGCCGCCTGGGAGAAGCTATCCAGCCGCTTCGCCCGGCTGAAAGAGTCGCAGCAGCACGCCTTCTTCGAGGCTCACCACGACGCCATCGAGCTGTGGCTCGCCAAACGCGGCAAGGGCAAGACGAGGCGGTGACGCCATGCGGCGGCGCGACACCAACACGCTCGATCTGTTCCGCGACCTCACGCCCAAACCCGTGGTGCCGCGCTTCGGCGACGACGATGTCAAGGCGTGGACGCCGGCACGCCGGCTGTCGCGCGCCATCGCCAAGACCTTGGATGACTGCGGGCGCTCGCGCGAGGAGATCGCGGAGGCGCTCTCCGAGCACCTGGGCGAGCGCGTCTCCAAGGGCATGCTCGACGCCTACGCATCGCCGGAAAAACCGCATGCGATCTCGGCGCTGCGGCTTGCCGGCCTGGTGATGATCACCGGCGACGCCCGCGCCCTCAACACCCTGTTGTCCAGCGTCGATCTCATCGTGGTCGAGGCCCGGTACGAAGCACTACTCAAGCGCGAGAGGGCCCGCGAGCTGAAAGAACGGCTCGAACGCGAAGAGCAGGCCGCCGACGCGGAATGGAAAGCCCGGCGATGAAAGAGTGGTTCACCTCGAACGAACTGGCGGACGAGGCATTGCCAGGCCTGCCCGATACAAAACGCGGGGTACAGTTTCTTGCCGATCGCACTGGCTGGAACGAGAGCCTCGCCTATGTACGCGACCGCTCCGGCCGCGGCGGCGGACTGGAGTACAACGTCGCGCTGCTACCGGCGCTGGCGCGGATCGAACTGGAGCGCCGGCATCGCCGTATCGAGGCGCCGGAGCCGGCGCCGGCAGAGGATATCGTCCTGGGCGACGATCTGTCCGATCGTGCCGCCCGCGAGCGCGACGCGCGTCTTGCGATCATTGCCGCCTTCGAGGCCTTCTCGACCGGTCAGCGCCTGTCGATCCGCTCGCGCGCCAAGATATTCACCGACGCCTACGTGGCCGGCACGCTCACGATCGAGCCGTGGATCCGCGAGCTGGTACCGGGAATGTCGCCGCGCACACTGATGCGCTGGCGCGCCGCCAAGGCGATCGGCCGCGCATCCCGGCTCGCCGTCGACCGTGCCGCCGCCCGCAAGGGCACGGGTGTCATCGACGTCGCCAATGGCGGCGCCGTACGCAATTTCGTGCTGGCGCTGATGGCACAAAATCGGCTCCTGTCGGCGCAGCAGCTGCGCCAGCTCATCCGCAGCGAATTCGGCGACACGCTCACGGTCGGCGCCAAGACGGTGCCGGTGCCGCCCGTTCGCACCATTCAGCAGGCCGTCAAGACGATCCGGGAGACGGAACACGTCGCCCTGACCAAGCTGTCGAACCCGGATCGGTACCGTTCGACCATGGCACCGTCTGGCGTCGGAACCCTGCGCTGGATCAAGGAGCCAAACACGCTGTGGATGATCGATGCTTCGCCGGTCGACGCGCTGTGTGTCGACGGACGCCATCACATTTACGCGTGCATCGACATCGCGACCCGCCGACAGGTTCTTTACGTCTCGCGCACGCCACGCGCCGCCGCGGTCGCGCTTCTGATCCGTAAGGCCATCATGGCCTGGGGTGTGCCGGACAAGATCAAGACCGACAACGGCTCGGATTTCGTCGCCCGTGACACGCAGCGCCTGTTTGCGGCCCTCGGCATCGAAATGGAATTGTCGGACCCGTACACGCCCCAGCAAAAGGGTCATGTCGAGGCCGTCATCCGCACGTTCCAACATGACTGCGCCACGCTGCTGCCCGGCTTCGTTGGACACAATGTCGCCGACCGCAAGGCGATCGAGGACCGCAAGAGCTTTGCCGATCGTCTCGGCGAGGAAACCGCCAAGGCGTTCGATGTCAGGCTGAACGGTGCCGAGCTGCAGGTCTACGTCGACCGCTGGAACGAGACGATCTATTCGCAGCGGGTCCACAGCGCGCTCGGCACCACGCCGGTACTCGCCGCCGCCGCCTCCAAGCGAGCGATCCGCACCGTCGATCCGCGTGCGCTCGACCTGCTGCTGATGCCGGTCGCGGGCGGCAATGGGACGCGAGACGTCACCAAGTTCGGCGTACGCGTCGACGGCTTCCATTACGTCGTGATGGACGCTCTGCCGGGTGACCGCGTGCTGGTCCGCATGGATCCCAATGATGCCGGCCGCATCTATGCGTTCGGAGCCGAGGACGGCCGCTTCGTCGGCGAAGGCGTCTGCCCCGAGCTGGCGGGCATCGATCCGGCT
>JAVDCA010000011.1 GCA_030848545.1 Astrobacterium formosum | reverse complement strand
GATGTCGACGTCCTCCTCTGGCGAAGGCGCGTCCCCCGACAGCTGCAACTCGACGGTGAGTCCGGTCTCCATGCGGAGTTTCTGCAAGCGCGGAATCAGCCATTGGGTCGCGAAGGTCGGCAAGGACGCCCGGATGCGCAGCTTCGTCGGCGACGACGGGGAGCGCACGGCAGCCAGCGCGACTTCCAGCATCTCGACCGCGGTGCGCACCTGCGGCAGCAGCCGCTGGCCGGCGGCGGTCAGGCGGATGTCGCGGGTTCGCCGATCGAGGAGACGGACCCCGAGCCTGGCCTCGAGCCGCATGATCTGACGGCTGATGGCCCCCTGGTCGATCCCGAGATCCTTCGCGGCGCGGGAAAAGCTGCCCCTCTGCTCCACCGCCACGAGGGCGGCCAGCGACGTCAGGGAAACGCCGAGAACGGGCCGCATCACCAAGCCCTCCGTGCCGGCCGGCGCAAAAAATTCCATGTCATTTCGACATTATAAGGCCCAGCCGACGGACGGCAAAGGCCGTTGCGAAATCGCCATAACGTCATATTTTTCAAAGGGAATATGCTCCTCTCGGGTCTCTTCGCCGAGCTCCGGCTCCGGACGGAACGGCATACGAAACTGTCATAAAACCATCGGTCAGCGAGGAGGAATGTGGCGCCCGTCTCCGCCCGTACCCAAGAAGAGAGGCGTCCATGCGTTTCGTGCTTTCGCTGCTTGCTTGCGTGTTCATGCTGTCGGCCGCCCAGGCCGGCGAGGTCATCCTCTACTCGTCCAACAACCAGGAATCGATCGACCTCGTGGTCGCCGGCTTCCAGGCCGCCCATCCCGGCACCAGCGTATCGGTCGTCCGTGACGGCACCGGCGCCCTGATGAAGCGTCTGCGTGCCGAGAAGGCGGCGCCTCGCGCCGATGTCTTCTGGTCGGGAGGTTTCGCGACACTCGGAGCCAACCAGGATCTCTTCGCGCCCTACCGGACGCCGGCTGCATCCTCCATGAGTCCGGGGATGGTCGGGCCTGACTCTTTGTGGCTCGGCACCAACGTCCACGTGATGGTGTTCATGGTCAACACCGATGCCCTCGGCGCCCTGCCGGCGCCGGCCCGCTGGGCGGATTTGTTCGACACCAAATACAAGGGCAAGATCGCCATCACCGACCCGGCGAAGTCGTCGTCGGCCTATGCGCAAATCTACGGCGTCAAGGTCACGTTCGGCGAGGACGGCCTTAAGAAGCTGGCGGCCAATGTCGTCCAGACCTCCTCGACCGGAGCCACTTACGAGGGCGTCGCCAAAGGCGAGTTTCCCATCGGCATCACCATGGAATACGCCGCGCAGCAGTATGTGGCCGGCGGACAGAAGAACATCCGGCTCGTCTACCCGGCCGATGGGACCTTCCTCTCGCCCGAGGGCATGATCGTCGTGAAGGGCGCGCCGCACATGGCCGAAGCCCGGCTGCTCTATGATTATCTGGCTTCCGCGCCCGCCCAGGAACGCCTGGCCGCGAAGACGTTCCGACGTCCGGCCCGGCTCGACGTGCCACTTTCGGCAGTGGGCCTGCCGGCGATGTCCGAGATCAAGGTCGTGCCGACCGACGACGTCAAAGCCGCGACCGTGCTCAAGGAGGTCATCGACGGCTGGGCCGTGTCGGTGGGTCGATAAAAAAGGCGGCAACTCGATGGCTCGCCTGTCGTTCCTGGACGTGAAGAAGTCGTTCGCGGGCGTGACCGTCCTCGACGACTTCACCCTGGAAGTCGGAGAAGGGGAACTCGTCACCTTGCTGGGGCCGTCCGGCTGCGGCAAGTCCACCGCACTTCGACTGCTTGCCGGGTTCATCGAGCCCGACGGTGGCGAGATCGCCATCGACGGCATCGACGTGCGATCGGTGCCGCCTCACCGCCGCGATCTCGGAATCGTGTTCCAGGACTACGCTCTGTTCCCCGACCGCAGCGTATTCGCCAATGTGGCCTACGGCCTCGCAGCGCGGCGGCTCTCCGGCGGAGAAACACGCCAGCGGGTGACCGCAATCCTCGCGCGCGTGGGGCTGGAAAGCCTAGCGGACCGACGTCCGGCCCACATCTCCGGCGGCCAGCGCCAGCGCGTGGCACTGGCGCGCGCACTGGCGATCGATCCGCGCGCGCTTCTGCTCGACGAGCCTCTCTCCGCCCTCGATGCCGCGGTTCGCGCCGCCATGCGCGCCTTCCTCAAGGAAATCCAACAATCGTTCGGGAAGACCACGCTGCTCGTCACCCACGATCAGGAGGAAGCCTTGTCGCTCTCCGACCGCATCGCGGTCATGACCGGCGGCAGGATCGTCGAAGTGGGAACGCCCCGCGATATCTTCGAACGGCCGCGGACCGCGACCGTCGCCCGGCTTGTCGGAAGCAATACGCTGGTCCCGGTGGAGGCCGTCACGGTCACCGGGGAAGCGTGTTTCGCCCGCGTGGCAGGAGGAACGCTGGCCGCCGAGATGACGACGGCCGGTCGGTCATCGCTGCTCTTGTGTCTGCGTTCGGACCATTTGGATCTGGGGCCGCCGGACGGGGGCGGACCGGTCGGCCGGGTGGTCCAGAGCCATTACCTCGGACGGCGTCTGGAAGCTGTGATCCGCCTCCAGTCGGGCCATGACGTCCACGTCACGGCCGGTGAAGACGATCCCTTTCTGCGAAAGGGCGAAGCCGTCGCACTGCGGCTTCGCCATCCCGGCCGCTTGCTGGACGCCGCCACATGATTCGTAGGCTCCGGCCGTCGACCGGGATCGCCTGGGCGGTCGTCTCGTCGATCCTGATCGCGATCATGGTCTTCGCCGTCGCTTGGCCGGTCGGCCGCCTGTTTCTGGGCAGCATCATCGACGTCGCGACCGGGCGGCCGTCCATCGCCGCCTACCAGGCGTTCATCGACTCGCGCACCGGCCTGGCTTCGTTGGGCAACACGCTGCTTCTTGGAATCGCCGTCACCGCGGCGGCACTGGTCCTCGGCACGATGCTCGCGGTGATCGTCACCCGCCTGGATTTCCCGGGGCGGCGCGTGATCGCGTTTCTTCCGATCGCCACCTTGGTGATACCGGACGTGGTCGCCGCCCAGGCGTGGATCCAGCTTCTCGGCAATAATGGGCTCCTCACCCGGCAGGCGGGGGCGCTGGGGCTTTCGCTTCCCGGATTCTACGGCTGGTTCGGCATGATCTGGGTGATGACCCTGCAGCAATACGCCTATGTGTATCTGATCGCCGGCGCCGCGGTCCAGAAGGCCGATGCCTCCCTGGAGGACGCGGCTGCGAGCCTGGGCTCCGCGCCGCGCCGGGTGCTGCGGACAGTCACCCTGCGACTGCTCGTGCCGGCACTGGTCATGGGGGCCCTGGTCGTCTTCGCCCACGCCATCGACAATTTCGGCATCCCGGCGATCCTCGGCCACCGTGTTCCGGTGCTGTCGGTGGCCGCATATGACGCCTTCGTCAACGAACTCGGCGACGAGCCGTTGCTGCAATCTTCACTGGCATCGATTCTTCTTCTGCTGGGCGTCCTGGTTCTGCTCGTCCAACGGCAGGTGGTCGCGATGAGCGACGTGCGGGTTCCGGGACGGTCCGCACCCCGGCCGATGGCGCTGCGCCCCGGCACCGCGGCGCTGACCACCATCGTGGCCGGTGCCGTCGTGGCGGCGACGCTGGTGCCGGTCTTCGTGATCCTGGTCACCTCGGTGACCGCGACCTCCGGACCGGTGGTGCACTATGGCAGCTTCAGCCTCGACAACTGGGTGGCGCTGGCGCCCAAGATCCAACCGCTGCTGGTCAACTCCCTGATGCTGGCGTCGGCCGCGACGGCCGCCGGCCTTGTCTTCGTGGTTCTGGGAGCCTATGTGGTCGTCCGCATCGGCGGCGTCTTCGGCCTCGCGGTCGATCTGCTCACCCTGTTGCCGCTCATGGTGTCCGGCACCGTTCTCGGCATCTCGCTGATCCAGTCCTACAACACAGGGCCGATCGTGCTGACCGGGACGCCGGTCATCATGATCATGGCCTACGCGGCACGCCGCGTGCCGCTGGGCCTCAAGGCCGTCGCCGCGACGCTGGCGACGATCCCGGAATCCGTCGAGGAAGCGTCGCAAAGTCTGGGCGTGCCTCCATTCAGGACCTTCGCCAAGGTGCTCGTGCCGTTGATGTTGCCGGGCATCGCCGCTGCCGGCGTGTTGATCTGGGTCACCACGCTGTCCGAGCTCAGCGCCACCATCGTGCTCTACTATGGGGGCATGAGCACTTTGCCCATCGAGATTTTTCAACAGGTCGATAGTGGCAGGATGGGAGCGGCGTCCGTTCTCGGCGTGGTTCTGCTCGCCGTCATTTTCGTTCCGCTGGGGATCGCCCGCGGCTTCTTCGGTGTCGATCCCTTCCGTTCAGCATAACATCGGATCCAAAACCGTGAGCCCAGCACGTCGCCTCAGAGAGATCATCACCGCTTCCGGACTTGCGCGAGTCATGGCGGCCCACAGCCCCTTGTCGGCCCTTTTGGCGCAGGAGGCGGGCTTCGACGGCGTCTGGGCTTCCGGCTTCGAACTCTCCGCGCTCTACGGGCTGCCCGATGCCAGTCTGGTGACGATGAGCCAGCATCTCGACATGACGCGGGCGATCGCGGCGCGCACCTCGATTCCGATCGTGGCCGACCTCGACACCGGCTTCGGCAATGCGGTCAACCTCTTCCATGCAATCGAGGAATACGAGCGGGCGGGCGTCGCGGCGCTGGTCGTCGAGGACAAGACGTTCCCCAAGATGACCAGCCTCGTCACCGACGGTCGCCAGGAACTGGTTCGAACGGCGGAGTTCCAAGGCAAGATCGCCGCTGCTCGCGACGCGCGGAAGAATCCTGACCTGGTGATCATTGCCCGCACCGAGGCGCTGATCGCCGGGCTTGGTCTCGACGAGGCGTTGTCCCGGGCTGCCGCCTATGTGGTGGCGGGCGCCGACATGATCCTCGTCCATTCGAAGCGCAAGACACCCGACGAGGTGGAGAGCTTCGTTCGTGCCTGGACGCAGCCGGTGCCGCTGGTCATCGTGCCGACGTCCTATCCGGCCATGGACGAGGCGCGAATTCGGTCACTCGGCAAGATCGGCATGACGATCTACGGCAATCACGCCGTCCGGGCCGCCGTCGCCGCAATGCGTGACGTCTTTGCCCGCATCCGCCGGGACGGTGGTGCCCATCAGGTCCAGGATCTCATCGCGCCGGTCGAGGAAATCTTCCGCCTGCAGCGGATGGACGAATTGGCAGCGCGCGAGAAAGCCTATCTGCGATAATTCGGCAATCCGCTCCGGCATCGGCGGGAGGCGGGGGAGAACGCGGATCGGATGCGAGATTGAGGTGCGCAGGTGGTGCCTGAATCCGCACGTCAGATGTAGACGCCGCCGTTGACGTCGAGGATTTCTCCCGTGATCCATTCGGCCTCGTCGCTGGCGAGGAAGGTCGCCGCGCGGGCGATGTCCAGCGGCCGCCCCAGCCGGCCGATACAGGCCGTGCCGATCAGGGCCTTGATGTTCTCGGGTGGCAGCTGATCGAGCATCCGGCCGCCGATCGGGCCGGGTGCGATGCTGTTCACGGTGATGCCGTACTGGCCCAGCTCCTTGGCCAGCAACATGGTCAGGCCGATCACGCCACCCTTGCTGGCCGCATAGTCGGCACCGACATGTGGCCGGCCGGTGCGTCCGCCGACCGACGAGATGGTGATGATGCGACCGCCGCCGCTCGCTTTCATGATGGGTGCCGCCGCCTTGCAGGCGACGAAGGTGCCGGTCAGGTTGACGCCGATGACCCGGTCCCAATTCGCCATGCTCAGCTTGTCGATCGGCATGTGCTCGAGCACGCCGGCGCAGGTGACGAGAATATCCAGCCGGCCGTGCCGCTCGCGGGCGGTGGCGGCGGCCTTTTCCAGGTCGGTCAGGTTACGCACGTCGCCGCTCACGACCGACAGCCGGTCGCCGGCGGCGAGCTCGGCGGCGGTGGCGGCGAGGAGCTCGTCGCCGAGGTCGAACAGGACGACAGCGGCGCCCTGACGCAGGAATTCCTCGGCGATCGAGCGGCCGATGTCGCCGACTCCTCCGGTGATCAACGCAACTTTGTCTTTCAGTCTCATCTGCATTCACCGCGTCTGTGTCTGGATGGGGCGCCGGCCGCCACCTGGATCCGCCTAGAGACCATGGCGTTCGAAATATGCCTTGGTCTTCTCGAGGCAACGAAAGACGTGCTCGGCATTGCCGATCTCGGCGGCGAGCGCGAGGTTCGGAGCCTCGATGCCGTAGACCATGGGGGGCAGGCGCCGGACGATGGCCTCGATATCAATGCCGCCATCGCCGGGATAGAGCCGCTCGGCCCGACCGGCATGCAGCAGCGCTTCCTTGCTGGCGGGGATCTCGGCGGGGCCGTCGCACAGATGCACGAACCGCAGGAGATCGCGATGCCTGTCGAGATCGTCGAGGCTGCAGCGCGAACGATTGAAATGCAGGCAATCGACGATCACGCCGGCGTTGGCGCTGCCTGCCGCACGCACGAGCTCCGCTGCCTCGTCGAGCGTGACGATGTTCGCCCAGGGGACGAACTCGACGATGACGTCGAGCCCGAACTTGTCGGCACGCTCGCACAGTTCCGCCAGTGAATCGACCACCAGGGCGCGGTCGGAGGTCCAGACATTGGTGAGCACGTAGCGGGCGCCGAGCTCGGCGGCGAGCTCCAGCGAGGGCTCGTAGTCGGCGATGCGCACACCGTCGAGAATGCGCGCGTTCTCGACGTCGTGCAGCCGAACACCGGTCTCGTTCAGGGCCCGCCGCGTCTGCGCCAGGAGATCCTTGTCGGCCGCGAGAGCAAGCCGGGGTTCGTTGGCGAGCCCCATCGGGATGATGCGCAGGCTGACGTAATCGAAGCCGGCCCGCGCCGCCATATGGATCATTTCCGGCGGCGAACAACCGGGCACGGTGAGGTAGACGAGAGAGAACTGCTTGTTCATGTCCGACTCCGGAAGAACCGGGTGGTGGTTCCGATCGCGTCCTTCGAACATTCGATCGGAGGAACAGGTCCGCCGTCTCAGCCGTGGCCGGTATCGGTATTGCAGAGCACGTGCTGGGTTCGGAACAGGGTCGGGACGCACGCAGCGCGCGTGTCTGGCGCAAGACGCGACAACACGAAGTCCTGCGCGGCCTGCGTGGTGTCGCGGTCCAGCCCGTCGATCAGGAAGGCGAGGCGGACGGTGCGATCGGGCTCGCCGCGGCTCTCACGGTATTTCTTCTCCACGGTCGGCTGCTGGCCGAGCGTCGCGTCACCCTCGAGCACATGGGCGCCGATGATGCCGGGGAGCGCCATGACGGGCTCGATCCAGGCGGCGGCCTCCTGGGCGCCGGGCGCGGCGGCGGCACCCATGCCCCACTGCAGGGTGACGAGCCAGCCGCCGGTGCCGCAGCCCCTGGTGTGGGAGACGTTGCACACGGTGCGCGACGGCGTCACGTAGACGGACAGGATACGCTGCGTCCACGGGGTCGGATCGTTGAGGCGTTTCAGGTACGGCTCGGACACGAACACCTGCGCGTCGACCGCCTCGTACATCATGAAGTATTTGAGATGGCCGGGCGTGCCGTCGACCGCCACGCAGCGGCGGCCGCGGCGGAAGCCGGGCACCGACAGGCGTTCGGGCATGTGTTGGAGACTGTGCCAGGCATTGTAGTCGGCTTCGCTGTCGGCGAGGACGCCGCCCCAGTTGACGAGGGCGCCACGCCCCAAAAGTCCAGACATTATTCACTCCTTTCGACGGCGCCATAGGCAGGCAACCGGCAGGGCCGCGCGGGGGTGGCGACGCGGCCTAGCGATAGAACAGGGACGGCAGATAGAGGCTCACCTGCGGCACGTAGGTGACGATCAGAAGCGCCAGCAGGTTCATGAGCATGAACGGAGCGGCGGCGCGCACGAGCGTCCACAGGTCGACCTTGGCGAGGACGGCGCCGAGATACAGGCAGTTGCCCACCGGCGGCGTGATGAGGCCGAAGCCGAGATTGACCACCATGATGGTGCCGAAATGTACCGGATCGACGCCGACGGCGGTGACGACCGGCAAGAGGATCGGGGCGAACAGAATGAGCGCCGGCACCAGGTCCATGAACATGCCCACGATCAGGAGGAACATGTTGATGAACAGGAGCACCGCGATCTTCCCGAACGCCATCTGGTCGAAGAAGTCCACCAGCATCGCCGGGAATTCCTCCACGGCGACGATCCAGGCGACGACCGCGGTGGTGGCGACGATGAACAGCGGGATCGCCGAATTGATCGCGGTTTCGACCAGGATGCGGAACAGCTCCTTGAAGGTGTATTCGTGGTAGACGAAGCCGCCCAGGAACAGGGCATAGACGACGCCGATGACGCCGGCCTCGGTGGCGGTGGTGAGGCCGGACACGATGGCGCCGAGCAGGAATACGGGCAGCAGGAGCGGCAGGATCGCCTGCTTGAAGGCCCCCCACAGCTCCGGCGCCGTCGACCAGTGCTCGCGCTGCGGCCAACCCTTTTTCTTCGACATGACGAACACCGCCGTCATGAGGAGGAGGCCGACCAGCACGCCCGGAACGAGCCCGGCGAGAAAGAGTTCGCCGACCGACTGCCCGACCGTGACGCCGTACAGGACCATGGGAATCGAGGGTGGGATCAGGATGCCGATGGTCGATGCGCACACCGTGATGCCGCCGGCATCCTCGCGGCTGTAGCCCTGCTTCTCCATCGCCGGGATCATCAGGCTGCCGATGGCGGCGGCGTCCGCCACCGCCGAGCCCGAGATGCCGCCGAAGAACATGGAGGCGGCGACGTTGACGTGGCCGAGCCCGCCGCGGATGTGGCCGAACAGGGCGTCGGCGAACTTCACCAGCCGGCCCGCGATGCTGGTCTCGCCGGCGAGCGCCCCGGCGAGGATGAACAGGGGCAGCGCCACCAGCGGGAAGGAATTGACGGCGTTGACCATCTTGTGCGGCACGACGCCGAGCGGAAAGGCGTCCCCGATGAAGAGCGCCACGACGGCGGCAAAGCCCATGCCGAAACCGATCGGCACGCCGATGAACAGGGTGATGGCGAAGACGGCGAATATGACGAGGATCACGACTGGGCGCCTCCGATCAGCCGCCGAAGCGCGCCGGCGAGATGCTCGACGGCGATGATCGCCATCAGCGCCGACGACACCGGCACGCAGGCGTAGATGTAGCCCTGCGGGATCTTGAGCGCCTCGGACGCGCTCGACATGGTGCGCTCGACCACCCCGATGCCGAACCAGGTCAGGACCACCAGCAAGGTCAGAATGACCAGCGCCGAGGCGACCTCGAACAGCACCTGGGTCCTGCCGCCGATCGCCTGGCCGACCAGCGTGAAGGCGATGTGCTTATTGTCGTGGAAGGCGACCACGGCGCCGAGGAACACGATCCAGACGAGCATGAAATTGGGGACTTCCGTTCCCCAATAGAGCGAACTGTGGAGGGCGTAGCGGTAGAAGACCCCCATCGCCACGACGACCACCAGCGCGGCGATGAGGATTCCGACGCTCACCCGCAACATGCGGCAGATGAACGCCATGGTGCTACTTGGCCTCGCGGACGGCCTGGATGAGGTCGGCGCCGATGACCGATTCGTACTTCTTGTAGGCCTGCTCGGCGCCCGGACGGAAGGATTCGCGATCGACATCGCGCACGACCGTCATGCCGCGCTTGGCCAGGGTTTCGATAAGGGCGTTGTTGGCTTCGCGCGTGAGCTTCACCTGGTAGTCGCGACTGACGTCGGCGGCCTTCATGACGATGTCCTCCAGGTCCTTGGGCAGGCGTTCCCAATAGCGACGCGAGACCACGAACTCGTTGGGGATGTTGGCGTGGCTCGTCAGGCTCAGCACCTTCTGGACCTCGTAGAAGCGCGAGGTCTCGATGATCTCGGGCGGGTTCTCCTGGGCCGTGATGACCCCCTGCTGCAATGCCGAATAGAGCTCGGAGAAGTCCATCGGGGTCGGATTGGCGCCCCAGGCGCGGAACGCGACCAGCCACGGTTCGACGTTCGGGACGCGGATATCGACGCCCTTGAGGTCGGCGGCGGTGCGGATCGGCTTGTCCTTGGTGGTGATGTGGCGGAAGCCGAGCGTGCCCCAGCCGAGGACCTTGTAGCCCTTCTGGTACATGATGTCGTCGAGGCGTTTCTGCACCGGCAGGCCCTTGCGCAGCACTGCGTCCTCGTGGGCGTCGTCGCGATAGATCATCGGCATGTTGAGAACGTCGAGGCGCGGATCGATCTGGCCGTGGCGGCCGATCACGGCGCCGTCGATGGTGCCGATCGTCATTCCTTCGACGTATTCGGTCTCCTTGCCGAGCTGGGCATTTGGAAAGATCTTGATGTCCATGCGGCCGGGGGCGAGCTTGTTGACCTCCTCACGGAACTTCTCCACCCACTTGTGGTAGCTGTGCGATTCCGGCATGGCATGAGCGACGCGCAGCACGATGGCCTTCTGCGCCGCCGCCGGCTGCGCAAAGGCGGTTCCGGCAGCCAGCAATGCAGCGACAATCACGGCAGATCGACGATTCATATTGGACTCCCCCGGTTGGTGCGGCGGGATCACTCCTCCGGTTGGCACGCCTTGAGACGCGGCTCTTTGGTGGGCGGCGCCTCGACCCCGCAGCATTGGAACCTTCACACCTGAGGCACTGTATGTCAACAGAGTCGGCCTTGACGCTTCTGCACCTCTGTATATCATATTGAAACTATAAGGATAAATTGATATGTCATCCGGCAAAGCAGGCGAAAACGCCGTAATTTGACTGCTTGTACCTCAGTTTGTGAAAGGTCGCTAAAACGATCGCGAAGCGACCAAAGGAGCACGCCGTTCATGGGCGCAAAACCAGACCATCGGCTGCGGAGCAAGCCGATCCGGCGGGCAAAATCTCTCGCCGCGCTCGTGGCGGAGCGGTTGAAGCGCAGCATCTTCACGACGGAGATCCGCCTCGGCGAGGTTTTGTCCGAGGAGAAAATCGCCGCCGCCATGAAAGTCAGCCGCACGCCCGTGCGCGAGGCGCTGACGCTGCTGCAATTGCAGGGGCTCATCACCATCGTGCCGCAGCGTGGCAGCATCGTCTTCAAACCGGATGCCGAAGACATCAAGGCCTTGGTGGAGTACCGGCTGATGCTCGAGATGCAGGCTGCGCCCATGGCGATGAAGCACGCGCCGCTACACGCCACCGCCCAGCTCGAAAAGGCGGTGGCGGCGATGTCGGTGGCGCGCGAAACGGAAGACGCGCTCGGCTATGCGGATGCCGACGGCCTGTTCCACAATGCTTTTTTCGAGCACTGCGGCAACCGCTATGTCAGCGAAGGCTACGAGGTCTGCGCCAATCGCATCAGCGCGTTGCGGGCTCACCTGTCCCGGCCGCTGGAGATGTTTCGCAGCCGCACTCATACCGAACATGTCGATATCGCCGCCGCTTTCGCGAGAAGTGACATCGACGCGGTGCTCAAGATCCTGCGCGTGCATATCAGCGACATGGAAGGAAATTATATCCGGGCGCTCGGCGACTTCTGAGCGTGGCGGCCAGAGGTGGAATTCCCAGAAACGATAGCCGTGCTTATGGCCGGCTCCGTGTCGGCGCAACGGCTAAGTCTAGCGCCCCGGCCCATCCAGCGTGGCGCTTCACCGGGCGTTGGCGTCGACGCAGGTCTTGAGGCGGTCGAGGACGGCGCCCATATCGGCGACCGTGAACCGGATGGTCTTGGCGCCGATGGAGAATTCGATCTTGCGCGCATTGCGGACGGCCGCCACGGTGCGGTTGTCCAAGGGGCCCGGGACGACGATGTGAAAGTCGGAGACCGCCTCGCCCGGGAGCGGCACCGGGGCATCGTCGTCGATGCGCACCCGGAGGGTCGTCGGCTCGGCGCGCGCCAGGCTTCTGGGTTCGAAGAAGACCATCAGCCCGGTATTCCCGGCGCCGTCGCGGGTTAATCCCATCATGCCATAGGGCGAGGCGTTGAGGGCCGGAACCGTGCGGTTGTAGAGCACGCAGCGGTCGAAACGGCCGTCGGGGTGACGCATTGCGAAGCCCTCCCAGCCCCCTTGGGCGATCAGGTTCTGGGCCGCGAGCGGCGCCGCCGCCAGTCCGACCGCAACGGCCAAGAACACGGCCACCCATGTCCGGAACATGCCAATCCTCGTTTCGTCGTCCATTTCATGTGTGACAAATCACCGTGCGCCGGCAAGCTCTGCGATTCTTGGGGTTGTTGGCGAGGACCCGGAGCGGCTATTGTCGGGTCATGGAAGTCATCACCTCCAAATATGCTCCGGCGCATGTCTACGCGCTGCCCAACCTGTTGACCTACGGCCGCATTCTGGCGGTGCCGGCGGTCGTCGCCTGCATGTATTGGCAGGACATATTGCAGGGCGGATTGTGGCTGCGCTGGGTCGCGCTTGCGCTCTACGTCACGGCCGCCGTCACCGACCTGCTGGACGGCTATTTCGCCCGCAGCATGGGCCAGCAATCGTCCTTCGGGCGCATGCTCGACCCCATCGCCGACAAGCTCCTGGTGTCATCGTGCCTCCTGATGCTGGCGGCCGACGGCACCATCCGGGGCTGGTCCTTGTGGGCCGCGATCGTCATCCTGTGCCGGGAGATCCTGGTGTCGGGCCTGCGGGAATATCTGGCGGAATTGCGCGTCAGCGTGCCGGTCACCCGCCTCGCCAAATGGAAGACGGTGCTGCAACTGGTCGCCGTCGGCTTTCTCATCGCCGGGGTCGCGGGCGACCTCTTCCTGGCGAACATGCTGGGGAAGTCGGCGGAACTGGTGCCCGAGCCGATCACCCATATTGGCCTCTTTCTCTTGTGGGCGTCGGCCATTTTGACGCTCTACACCGGCTGGGACTATTTCCGCGCCGGCGTCACGCACCTGATCAGGGAGTGAGCGTGAGGATCGTCTATTTTGCCTGGGTGCGCGAACGCATCGGCAAGGCCGAGGAGACCGTCGATCTGCCCGCCGGCGTCGCCACCATCGCCGACCTTGCCGGCTGGCTTTCGGGCCGCGGCGAGGAGTACGCCCATGCGTTCGCCGACCCCAAAGTGGTACGCGCCGCCATCGACCGCCACCACGTCAAGGCGGACGCGCCGATCGCCGGCGCGCGCGAGATCGCCTTCTTCCCGCCCATGACCGGCGGCTGACACGTCATCGCGACCGAGACCGAGACCGAGGAGCCGAGAGCGGCATGGCGTCGACGATCCGCCTGCAGAGCGAGGATTTTGACGTCGCCGCCGAAACTGCGGCGCTGACGCGCGGACGTGTCGACATCGGCGCCGTCGTCACCTTCACGGGCATCTGCCGCGCCAGCGAGGCCGGCCACGACGTCGCCGCCATGACGCTCGAGCACTATCCCGGCATGGCCGAGGAGGAGATCGGTCGCCACGTCGCCGAGGCGGAGCGCCGCTGGCCACTTCTGGGTGTCGTCGTCATCCACCGCCACGGCCGTCTTGTCCCGGGCGACAACATCATGATGGTCGCGGTCGCCGCCGCCCATCGCGGCGCCGCCTTCGCGGCGGCCGAGTTCCTGATGGATTATCTCAAGACCCAGGCGCCCTTCTGGAAGAAGGAGGAGCGCCGCGACGGCTCGGCCTGGGTCGCGGCTAAATCCGCCGACGATGCTGCAGCCGAGCGGTGGGCAAAGGCTTTGGAGGGCTGAGGACTGAACCTCGCCACGCCCTCAGCCGGCTCCCTCTCCCCAGCGGGGAGAGGGCTGGGGTGAGGGGGCTCCGGCGCCGCGATGGCGCACGTTGTCGACTTGCTTCTGTGACGCCGGGCGCGACGGCCCTGCAGCCAACTCGCATCGTCACCCCCTCACCCCGACCCTCTCCCCAAATGGGGAGAGGGAGAAGAGGGCGAAGTCGTACTCACGCTGCCGCCGCCGCCTTCCTGGTCGGCCGCACTTCTGCGGCGTAGTCGTCCATCAGTTGCCGGGTGATCGCCCCGGGGGTGAATCGCCAGTCGGCGATCTCGGACACCGGCGTCACTTCCGCCGCGCTGCCGGTGATGAAGCACTCCGAGAATCCGGCCAGTTCCTCCGGGGTGATGCGCCGCTCGCGGACGTCGTAGCCGCGCCGCTTCGCCAGCGCGATCACGGTCTGGCGGGTGATGCCGTCGAGGAAACAGTCCGCGATGGGCGTGTGGAGCTCTGAGCCGCGCACGAAGAAGATGTTGGCGCCGGTGCATTCCGACACCCGGCCCTGCCAGTCGAGCATCATCGCCTCCGCATAGCCGCGCCGCTCGGCCCGGTGCTTGGAGATGGTGCAGATCATGTAGAGGCCGGCCGCCTTGGCGGTCGAGGGCGCCGTTCGCGGGTCCGGGCGGCGGAATTCGGCCAGGTCGAGCCGCAGACCCTTGAGCCGCTCGGCGGCATCGAAGTAGCTCGGCCACACCCACGCCGCGATGGCGAGATGGATGGTGTTGTCGCGCGCCGACACGCCCATCTTCTCGGAGCCGCGCCAGGCGACCGGGCGCACATAGGCCTCGGTAAGCCCGTTCCTCTCCAAAACCAGGCGCTTGGCGGCATCAATCTCCGCCACCGAATAGGGGATCTTGAAATCGAGCAGTTCGGCCGAGCGGTGCAGCCGCGCCGAATGCTCGGCGGACTTGAAGATCACGCCCCCATAGGCGCGCTCACCCTCGAAGACGCCGCTGGCGTAGTGCAAGCCGTGTGACAGCACATGCAGCTTGGCATCTGCCCAGGGGACGAGTTGGCCATCGTACCAGATGAAGCCATCTTGTTGGTCGAAGGGGATCGACATCGTCAGTTCTCCTTGAAAGGAGCAGCCCGGCTGCTCCCGTTTTACCGTCATGGTTTTGCGTCGCCCGCAGAGTCTCGGTATGTTTGCTGGCTGGCGTTCCGCGAGGGGCGTCCAGAGAGACGGCGCAACAGTCGAACAGAATCCTGGCTCTACGAGCACGATAGTTTCGTGCAAGTGACCATGAACGTAACAAACAAACCGAAATATGTCAACATGGCTGACATAAATGTCAGAGCGTCGCGCGGTCCTTCGGTCGGGGAGGATTCGGCGCCGCCGGATGCCGAGCCCGTATGGGACCTGATCGAGCTGTTGTTTTTCGCCTACCGGGACTTCGTCAGCGATCCCGACGGCGTACTGGAAACCTACGGATTCGGGCGGGCGCACCACCGTGTGCTGCACTTCGTCAATCGCAATCCCGGCATGAAGGTCGCGGAGCTCCTCGACATCCTGAAGATCACCAAACAGTCGCTCGGGCGCGTGCTCAAGCAGCTGATCGACGAAGGCTTCATCGAGCAGAAGGAGGGCGCGATCGACCGCCGGCAGCGACTTCTGTTCGCCACGCCCAAGGGAGCCCAACTGGCGTACAGTCTGGCCGGGCTGCAGGAAGCCCGACTGGGGCGTGCGCTCGCCGAGGTCGGCCCCGGCGCCCACGACGCGGCGCGCCGGTTCCTCACCGCCGTGCTCGATCACGACGGCCGCGACGATGTCCTGCGGCTGATCGAACGCGCCGAACGCTTCCGGCGCGACCAGCCCCATCCGGAACCGCAACGATGACGGTCGAACCCGCCGTTCTCTCCGACGACGCGCCCCATCTCCTGGTGGTGGACGACGACCGTCGGATCCGTGACTTGCTGTCGCGCTATCTGCGTTCGGAAGGCTATCGCGTCACCACCGCGGAGACCGCCGCGGAAGCGCGCGCCAAACTGGAAAGCCTGTGCTTCGACCTCCTGATCCTCGACGTCATGATGCCGGGCGAGAACGGTTTCGAACTCGCGACGTCGATCCGGACGTCCTCCGCGGTCCCGATCCTGATGCTCACCGCCCGCGACGCTGCCGAAAGCCGGATCAAGGGACTGGAGATCGGCGCCGACGACTATGTGAGCAAGCCGTTCGAACCGCGCGAACTGTCGCTGCGCATCGCCAACATTCTCAAGCGCACGAGCCCCGCCGAAGCGCCGCCGGCGGAGAGCGTGCGTTTCGGACCCTTCGTGTTCCACATCGGCCGCGGCGAATTGCGCATGGGCGAGGAAGTCGTCCATCTCACCGATCGGGAACGCGACATGATGCGCCTCCTGGTGGCGAACCCGGGCGAGACCGTGTCGCGCCTCGATCTCGCCGGCAACGGCGTCTCGGCCGGTGAACGCGCCGTCGACGTGCAGGTGAACCGGCTCCGGCGCAAGATCGAGCGCGATCCCGCCAATCCGTTGTTCATCCAGACGGTGCGCGGCACCGGCTACAGGCTGGTGGTGTCCACATGACATCGCTCGACGTCGGTCTGGCGCGGCTCAAGACCGTGGCGCACCACGCCGCCGTCGCGTTCGCCTGGGTCAAGGCCGCCGTCGTCTGGATCCACGGCGGGGTGCACCGGGTGAATGTGGGCATCAAGCGGCTGATGCCCGAGGGACTCTATGCCCGCACGGTGCTGATCATCATCGTCCCGATGGTGGTCCTGCAGTCGGTCATCGCCTTCGTGTTCATGGAGCGCCACTGGAACACGGTGACGCGGCGCCTGTCGGCGGCGGTCACGCAGGACATTTCGGCGCTCATCGACCTCCACAAGGATTATCCCGACAGCGCCGGCAGCACCCGCCTGCGCCGCCTCGCCCAGGAGCGGCTCGGCCTCGTGGTCGACTTCCTGCCCCTGAGCGACATGCCGCCGGTGGGATCGAAGCCGTTCTTTTCGCTCCTCGACCAGGCGCTGTCGGAAGAAATCCGCAAGCAGATCGGCCGGCCGTTCTGGATCGATACGGTGGGCCGTTCCTCGCTGGTCGAAATCCGCATCAGGCTCGACAACGACATCATGCGGGTGTTCGCGCGCAGGAGCGCAGCCTATGCTTCCAATTCGGAAATCTTCCTTTTGTGGATGGTCGGCACCTCGCTGGTCCTGCTCATCGTCGCCATCCTGTTCCTGCGCAACCAGATCAAGCCGATCCTTCGCCTCACCGAGGCGGTCGAGAGTTTCGGCAAGGGTCGCGTGGTGCCGCATTTCCGTCCGCGCGGCGCCCGCGAAGTCCGCCGCGCCGCGCTCGCCTTCATCGAGATGAAGGCGAGGGTGGAGCGCGCCATCGAGCAGCGCACCACCATGCTGGCCGGCGTCTCGCACGACCTGCGCACGGTGCTCACCCGCTTCAAGCTCGAGCTGGCGCTCCTCGGCGACATACCGGAAGCCGATGCCATGAAGAAGGACGTCGACGAGATGGGCCGCATGCTCGAGGCGTATCTCGCCTTCGCGCGCGGCGACGGCGGCGAACAGGCGGAGCCGACCGACATGGCGGCGTTCCTGGACGAACTCAAGGCGGATGCGGAGCGGCACGGCCACATCACGACAGTCGCCTTCAGCGGCCACCCGGTGGTGACCGTGCGGCCGAACGCGTTCAAGCGTTGCCTCGCCAATCTGGTGTCCAACGCCGCCCGCTACGCCGCCTCGATCGCCATAACGGGGCACCGCGATCACCGCTGGCTGACGGTGACCATCGACGACGACGGCCCGGGCATACCGCCGCACATGCGAGACGACGTTTTCAAGCCGTTCCTGCGCCTCGACGATGCCAGGAACCAGGACCAGGGTGGCACCGGCCTGGGGCTCGCCATCGCCCGCGACATCGCCCGTTCGCACGGCGGCGACATCGCGCTCGGCGACAGCCCGCAGGGAGGGCTACGCGCCATCGTGCGCGTGCCGGTGTGAGGGCGACCCTCGTCACTCATCTTCGTCATTCCGGGGCGCGCGCAAGCGCGAACCCGGAATCCAGCCGCGCATGCTGATCCCGGGGCTGGATTCCGGGCTCGGCCTTCGGCCGCCCCGGAATAACATCGAACTGTTTAGTCAGCCCGCCTCACACCGGCACGGCGTCGTCGCCCAGCCCGGTGTCGCGCATGTCGCGGTCGCGACGGCTGCGCCAGCCGCGCGAGAGGAAGCGTGACGGCACGAAGCGGCAGAGCTGATCCAGGACGCCGGCCATGCGCTCGCCGCGCGAGAGCTGCCGGTCGAGCGCCGCCATGGTGCGGGCATGCCCGGGATCGTCGTCGCGCACGAAGGTCTGCAGCACGCGGGCGAACAGCAGCGCCGTGCCTTGCGCGCGCACCATGCCGCGGCTGCCGGAGGCATCGATGTCGGCCGCCGTCAGCATCCATCGCTGCGTCTGCACCGCCATGCCGTTGAGCGCCACCGCGAGGCAGGGATCGGTCTGCGCCGAGCGCATCAGCGAACGGATCGCGTTCTTGTGGGGAGCGAGAATTTCGATCCGGCGCATCAGGACGTCGAACAGGCGCTCGCGGGCCGGCTCGCTCGCCATGTCGATGTCGATGCCGTCGAGCACCTTGCGGTCGACGTCCTTGATGAAGGCGGCGAGGATCGCGAGCTTGGAGCCGAACTCGCCGCGCAGCTCCGAGAGCGATATCTCGGCGCGGGCGGCGATTTCGGCATAGCCGATGTCCTCGATGGGCCGTGCCGCCAGGATGGTCATGAAGGCGGCGATGATCCGATCACGCTGCGACGCCGGGGCCGGCGCTCCGGCGACGGGATCGGGGGAGGAGGGGGGCGGCATCTGGGCCATGATCGCGTCTCCTGTCACGCCTCTCGGATACGGAACTTAAGACTTTGCGGGCGCCGGTTCCAGAGGAGCAAAACGTGGCCGGCAGGCCGCGGGTTCCGTCGACTCCGCCCCCGCCTTCAATCGGCGAGTTCGCGGGAACGGCGGGTCGCCTGGAGAACCGCTTGTTCCATCAGGGGTTCGAGGCCGGACGCGCCCATCAGCACGGTGAGCGCCGCCGCCGTCGTGCCGCCCGGCGAGGTGACGTTCTGGCGCAAGGTGGCGGCGGCGAGCGGCGACTGGGCGAGGAGTTCGCCGGACCCCGAGACGGTGGCGCGGGCAATGCGGCCGGCGAGGTCCTCCGGCAGGCCGGCGGCGACGCCGGCACGGGCGAGGGCTTCGGCGAGCAGGAACACATAGGCCGGGCCGCTGCCCGAGACGGCCGTCACGGCATCCATCATGGCTTCGTCGTCGACCCAGTCGACGGTGCCGACGCCGGCGAACAGGAGTTCCGAGAGGTCGCGCTGGCGGGCACTCACCCGATCATTGCCGACCAGGACGGTGACGCCGCGCTTGATGGCGGCCGGCGTGTTGGGCATGGCACGTACGGCGGCGCCGGTGGCCGGCAGCATGCGTCGCACGAATGACAGCGTGCGGCCGGCCATGATGGAGACCACGAGGGTTGCGGCGCCGACCCAGGGCGAAAGCCGCGGCAGCACGTCGGGGGCGACCTGCGGCTTGACGGCCAGGACGAGTGCCGCCGCCTCGACGGCTGCGGCGGGATTGAGCAGAAGGCCGCGCCGGGCCAACGCTTCGATCTCCGGCGACGGCGACGGCTCGATGACCACCGTCTGTCCGGGCGGCAAGCCGTGATCGAGCCACCCCTCCAGGAGGGCGGTGCCCATCTTGCCGGCGCCGACGAGGACGAGATGGCCGCTCAGTTGTGCGAATGGCGCCGATCCAGTGGATACCATGACGGAACCTTCTTTCCGGGGGCGCCCGCCCATGCGCCGGGCGCCAAACGGAACCTGGATGCCCCCCATCGGCGGGGCATGACAAGTCCTAATCTCCGGAACGAAGCAGGCGCCGTCGCTCAGGCGCGGCCGGCGGTCTCGAACAGCACCGCATCGAGCGCCTCGCCGGCGCTCTTGCCGGCCCACAGGACGAACTGGAAGGCCTGGTAGTAGCGCTCGCAGGCATCGAGGGCGTTGCCCAGAAGGGATTCACACTGGGCGCCCGAAGCTTCGACACCGCCGGTGAGGACGAGGGCGTGACGGAACATGACGAGGCCTTCGCCGCTCCACACGTCGAAGTGTCCGATCCACAGCTGTTCGTTGATCCTGGTGACGAGGTCGAGGACGTCGGCACGCCGGCGCTCCGGCACCTTCATCTCGAACGCACAGGCGAGATGCAGGGCCTCGATGTCGCTCATCCAGGTGAATGAGACCTGATAGTCGCACCAATCGCCGGCGATCACCAGCGTGACCTCGTCCTGGCTCGACCGGGCGAACGACCAGTCGTGGTGGCTCGCCAGCCGCTCGACCACGTCGACTGGATTCGCCAGAGGTTGCTGCGTGAGGTCCATCAGGGACATTTCGATTTCCATTCGCTCGCAGGAATCGGAAAACCTGCGTATCCCGCGCCGCAATGACGCGATGGTACGCTGGCGGAGAACCGGATACTGTGACGCAGGTTGGAGGCGACTTGATCAATTGACTTGGCCAATCGATGACTTGGCCAACTGATCGGCAGCGAACGAATCACCTCACTGGTCGACTATAACCACAGGGACTCGCACTGCCAAAGAGCCCCGGGCCAAGACTTTGTGGATTCGCGCGCCATGCGCAACGGAGGGATTCCGGCCGTCCACAAGGACCAGTGCGACAAGTTGACTCGGGGCGTCGCCGCGGCCGCTTTGCCCCGTTCCGCTATCCGCAGTGTCGCGCGTCTCGGGATCAGTCGAACAGGCTGGACACCGACTCTTCGGCGGCGGTGCGACCGATGGCGTCGCCGATCAGCGTGGCGATGGACAGCACGCGCACATTGCTGGCGACACGCACCGCCTCGGACGGCTGGATCGAGTCGGTGATGACCAGTTCCTTGAGCCGGGAAGCGGTCACGCGTGCGACCGCGCCGCCCGACAGGACGCCGTGGGTGATGTAGGCGTAGACTTCGACCGCGCCCTGCGCCAGCAGCGCGTCGGCGGCGTTCACCAGCGTGCCGCCGGAATCGACGATGTCGTCGACCAGGATGCAGGTGCGGCCTTCGACGTCACCGATGACGTGCATGACTTCCGATTCGCCGGCGCGTTCGCGCCGCTTGTCGATGATGGCGAGCGGTGCGCTGATGCGCTTGGCGAGCCCGCGCGCACGCACGACGCCGCCGACGTCGGGTGACACCACCATCACCTTGCGCAGGTCGACGCGCTCGCGGATGTCGCGCACCATCACCGGCGAGGCGAACAGGTTGTCGGTCGGGATATCGAAGAAGCCCTGGATCTGGCCGGCATGCAGGTCGAGCGTGAGAACACGGTCGGCGCCGGCGCGGGTGATCAGGTTGGCGACCAGCTTGGCCGAGATCGGCGTGCGCGGGCCGGGCTTGCGGTCCTGGCGGGCGTAACCGAAATAGGGCAGCACGGCGGTGATGCGTCGCGCCGACGCGCGGCGCAGCGCGTCGATGATGATCAGAAGCTCCATCATGTGGTCGTTGGCCGGATACGACGTCGATTGGATCACGAAGACGTCGGTGCCGCGGACGTTCTCCTGGATCTCGACGAAGATCTCCATGTCGGCGAAGCGCCGCACCGTCGCTTTCGCGAGCGGCGTGCGCAAATGCGCCGCGATGGCTTCCGCCAAACGCGGATTGGAATTACCCGCGACGAGCTTGATCGCCCCGTTCTTGCCCGCCATTACCGCCTCCGTGGAAATCAAGCCGTGGCGGTTGTTTCAGCCACCAAGCGCCGCGGTGATACCGCGTAGGTCATCCCGCTGGCAATACGAGCCTTTTCTTTGTACCGCCGCTTTTTCAGACGGTCCCGTCCCACACGGACGCATGGGTCAGCGATTGGTGTCGAGATAGGCGAGATCGCGGTCGCCGGTGGTGCTCGGCCGCCGGCGCGGGGTCGGTACGGGATCGTCGGACGGGGAGGGCGATGCCAGAGCACCCGCTTCCGGTAGCACCGAGTCGTTGTTTCCCGCCGCGATCGTGGTGGCCGGCGTTGCTGCCGGTGCGGGCGCGGGCGCGTTGGGCCGGGTCTCGGTCGACGGCGCGGCCAGGTAGGCAACCAGACGGTCCATGCCGGCACTGGCGACGCGTCGCAGGACCTGGTCGTCGGCCGCCGCCCATGTGCCGGTACCGGCGGCGCTCGCCGGCTCCTCACCGCTGATGCGCAAGGTGCGGCGCTGTTCGGCGTCGTAGACATCCCACACCCAGGCGACGGTCGAGCGCTTGTTCTGCGTTTGCGTGGCGACGTAGCTGCGCACGCGGTATTGCGCGGTCTCCGTGCGCGACACGATGGCCACCTGCCGGGTCACGGCTTCGTCGGAGATCTGCTGGACCAGCCGGTGGAATACGCTTTCCGGCGGACCGTCGATGGATTCGAAGGCGACGGTGGGGCCGCGCGTCGAACCCGTGGCGGTGGGCTGGCCGGTGGTAGTGCAGGCCGAACTCGCTAGGCCGAGCACAATGGCGGTGAGGGTGCCGACGATCACGCGTGCGCGGCGTCGATCCGGCGCGTCCTGGCGGCGCGGGGATTGGCCGCGCGTGGACTGGCCGCAAAGGGATTGTTGCGATCGACTGCCCGTCTGCACGCTGGCGGTAACCCATTGTTGTCCGTCGAGACTTCATGGGTAGCCTTAATCGGCGGCGAGGTCCAGCGCGTAAACGGTTCGTTAAACATAACGACAAATTCAAATCACTCGAGCGCGATGGCGTTGACGTGACGGCCGTAGTCGGCCTCGCCCCGGTGGGTGGCGCGGCGGAAGCTGTAGAAATGCTCCGGATCCGCATAGGTGCACAGGCCGACATCCTCGATGTGCACGATGCCGGCGGCGGCGAGGCGGGCGGCGATGTAGCCCGGCAGGTCGAACATGGCGTGCGCGGCGCGCCTCGACGGCGTGAAGAAGCGGGCATTGCCGGCGTCGTCGTCGACGAATTGTGCCACCAGTTCGGGCCCGACTTCGTAATTGGGCTGCCGGATGGTCGGTCCGATCGCCGCCGTGATGCGGGGCACCGAGGCGCCCAGGCGCTGCATGGCCGCGACGGTCTGATCGGTGACGCCGGCGAGGGCACCGCGCCAGCCCGCATGCGCCGCGCCGATCACGCCCGCGTCCATGTCGGCGAACAGGACCGGCGTGCAGTCGGCGGTCGACGCCCCGATGGCGAGCCCCTTCGTCCGGGTCACGATGGCGTCGGCATGCGGCCGCGCGTCGGCAGGCCACGGCTCCTCGGCGACGATGACGGTCGGAGAATGGATCTGGTGGCAGGTCAGGAAACGATCGGCGGCAACCCCCAGGGCCTCGGCCATGCGGGCGCGGTTCTCGGCGACCGCCGTGGGCGCGTCGCCCGAACCGACGCCGGCATTGAGGCTGGCATAGATGCCCTCCGATACGCCGCCCAGCCGGGTGAAGAAGGCATGGCGCAGGCCGGCCAGAGCTTTCAGGGTCCGGGCTTCGATCTTCATCGTGACGGTGCTCCGCCGGCTTGATTTCGCGGGCGTTCGAGCCCGGGCAGACCGGCGAGCGATCGCGCCGACAGGCCGAGCACCTTGAACAGGCCGCCCATGCCGCGCGCACTGCGATCGGTGAGACGCCCCAGCGCCGCGTCG
The DNA here is from genome assembly GCA_030848545.1 of Astrobacterium formosum. Lineage (GTDB taxonomy): Bacteria > Pseudomonadota > Alphaproteobacteria > Rhizobiales > Xanthobacteraceae > Astrobacterium > Astrobacterium formosum. The sequence goes on along the minus strand of JAVDCA010000011.1, from coordinate 170,600 downwards.
ACCAGGCCGGCTTTGTCGGGCGCCGCTCGCTTGAGCATGGCGGCGCGCTTCTCGATGCCGAGCCGCATCAGGAAATCGGCCTGGGTGACCGGTCCATGCACGCGCGCCCCGACGCTGTCGGCGGCGGCGGCGAGCGCCTCGAAATCCACGTGCGAGGTGAGGTCGACCTCGCCAGGCGCCGCCAGGGGATCGGCGAAGCGGTGCGAGCGCATGGCCTGGAGCGTATCGCCGGCGGCGCTCGCCACATGGCCGTAGTCGATCAGGAGTGCCGCCCCGCCATTGCGCTTGAGCCGCCGGCACAGGTCGAGCACCGCGTAATCGGGGCGCCATTCGAAGATCGCGCCGTTCGGAGCCGAGCGGACCGTCGCGGGCAAGGTCCGTTCGAAATGCGCGATCGGCTCGGCGGCGACCGTGAACGCATATTTGCCGTCGTCGCCGATGCCGACCTGGCGCTCGTGCCAGCCGTCCTCCTGCTTGACCGCCTGGTTGACCGGCAGGGCATCGATGAATTCGTTGGCGAGGACGATGGCCGGGCCACCCGGCACGCTGTCGAGGCTTTGATGCCACGCGATCGGAAAGCCGGAGCCGATCAGCGCGTCTTCCTGGCGTTCGCGGAGCGCCGGGCTCGTCTCCACCAGATGAACCGTGGTCGCCTCGCGAAACGCCGGCACCACCTTGGTGGCCCGCAGCGCATCGCTCATCATGGTGCCGCGGCCGGGTCCGAGCTCGATCAGGCGCAGTTCGGCGGGCGATCCCAGCTGCCGCCACACCGCCACCGACCACAGCCCGACCAGTTCGCCGAACATCTGGCTGATGTCGGGCGCGGTGACGAAATCGCCGCCGCCGCCGAACGGGTTGCGGGTGAAATAGTATCCGTATTGCGGGTGGCCGAGGCACAGGGCCATGAACTGCGACACCGGCATCGGTCCGGCGGCGGCGATCAGGCGGCGGATTTCCGCATCCAGCGGCGATCGTTCCTCGGCCATCAGGCGGCGCCCAGGGGTTTGCGCCGGAGCGCCGCGGCGATGAACGCACAGCCGGCGAGGAACAGCGGCACCGACAACAGCATCCCCATGGTGAGACCGCCCCACAGGAAACCCAGTTGGGCGTCGGGCTCGCGGAAGAGTTCGCAGGTCGAGCGGGCGAGCGCGTAGACGACCGCGAAGGCGCCGATGATCAGCCCGGGCCGCTTCAGGGCGCCGGCGCGGATCATGAACGCCAGCACGATGAAGAGCACGATGCCTTCGAGCGTCGCTTCGTAGAGCTGGCTCGGATGGCGCGGCAATGGTCCGCCGCCCGGGAACACCATCGCCCACGGGACGTCGCTTGTCCGGCCCCACAGCTCGGCGTTGATGAAGTTGGCGAGCCGGCCGAGGAGGAGCCCGATCGGTCCGACCGCGCAAGTGAGGTCGCCCAGCGACAAGGTCGGAACGCCCCGCTTCCAGGCAAATAAAGTGACGGCGGCCACGCAGCCGAGGAAGCCGCCGTGGAACGACATGCCGCCATTCCATACCTGCAGGATCTCGACCGGGTGGGCGGCGAAATGGGCGGGATTGTAGAACAACACATAGCCGATGCGCCCGCCCAGGATGATGCCGAACGTGACCCACAGGACGAAATCGTCGAAATCGAGCACCGTCAGGGGGGCCGGACCGCCCCACAGCCGCTCCTGGCGGATGATTCGGCGGGCATAAAGCCAGCCGAGCAGGATGCCGCAGATATAGGCGAGCGCGTACCAGCGGATCGCGAACGGTCCGATGCTCACCAGTACCGGGTCGATTCGCGGGAACGGCAGGACGGCGAACGGCATTTCTTGTCCCGATGGCTCTCAGGTGAGCGGTCATGGGCGAGGCGGTCCGTTCCGTCAAGCCGATGTCCACGTATACCAACGCGATGACGTTTCACCTTGCGGGCGGGCTGGTGGATCGCCATTGTCTGCCCGCCGCCCGGCCGAATGAGGGCAGCAGTCGCGAGGAGAGTTGAGATGGCGCAGACGAACAACCGGATCCTCGACGAGATCGCCCGGCTGATGAACGACGCCGCCGGGGTCGCCCAGGGCGTGCGCCGTGAATTCGACACCGTGTTCCGGTCCCAGGCCGAACGGGTCTTGCGCGATCTCGACATCGTCCAGCGCGAGGAGTTCGAAGCCGTCAAGGAGATGGCGAGGCTCGCCCGGGAGGAAAACGAGGAGCTCAAGGCCCGCCTTCAGGCCCTGGAATCCCGTCTGGCGGCCAGCGGCACTCCGGCGGGGGACCCGCCGCCTCCGGTACCGCCGACGATCATGTAGGCAGTTCAGCAGCTTACCATTTCGTCCCGGACGCCGCCGGTGGCGCGCTTTTTGCGCGCATTCCTTGTCACCGCGGCCGCGCCCTTGTATAAGCCCGCATCCGCGGCTCCGACACCCCTGGAGGCATGCCGCGGCTATTCCGAAAACACCCAACTTCAGGATTTCACCATGGCGACCGTCTATGAATTGAAGGCGACCGCGCGTCCGAAGGCCGGCAAGGGGGCCGCCCGGGCAGTGCGTCGCGAGGGCCTCGTGCCCGGCGTGATCTACGGCGACAACAAACCCCCGCTCAATATTTCCCTCGACCATAAGACACTGAACCTGCGCATCCGCGCCGGGCATTTCCTCACCTCGCTGTACGACATCGAGATCGACGGCGAGAAGCACCGCGTCATCCCGCGCGATTTCCAGCTCGAAGCGGTGTACGACCGGCCCGTGCATGTGGACTTCCTGCGCCTCGGCGTGGGCGCGACCATCCGGGTGCGCGTGCCCGTCAGGGTCAAGAATGTCGAGCAGGCGCCGGGCATCAAGCGCGGCGGCACGGTCAACATCGTCACCCACACGGTCGAGGTGCGCTGCCTCGCCGAAGCCATCCCGGAGGCCATCGAGGTCGACATCAGCGGGCTGGACATCAACTATTCCAAGCATCTCTCCGACGTCGCCCTGCCGGCCTCGGTCAAGCCGATGATCCACGCCGACGCGACGCTCGTCACCATCGTGCCGCCGTCGGGCTACGCCGAAGAAATGAAGGCGGCGGCGGATGCGGCAGCTGCCGCGGCCGCGACCGCTGCTGCGGCAACCGCAGCCCCGGCCGCGACCGGTGCTCCCGGCGCTGCGCCGGCCGCACCTGCTGCTGGGGACAAGAAGGCGGGCGGTTCGGACAAGAAGTAGTCCGTCCCGCGCGCGCAGCATAGCTATCGAACAGGCGCACGGCGACAGCCGTGCGCCTCTCGCTTGGTAGGTTCGCCGGCTCACGAGGGCTTTCTATCCATGCGCCTGTTCGTCGGGCTCGGTAATCCGGGCGCGGAGCATGCCGCCAACCGCCACAATATCGGCTTCATGGCGGTCGAAGCGGTGGCGAAGCGCCACCAGATCGGCCCTTTCCGGCGCCGCTTCCAGGGCGTCGCGGCCGAGGGAACGGTCGGGTCCGAGCGTGCTTTGCTGCTTCTGCCCGGCACCTACATGAACGAGTCGGGCCGGTCGGTCGCGGAAGCGATGCGCTTCTACAAGCTCGATCTCGCCGACATCGCGGTCTTCCACGACGAATTGGAACTGCCGCCCGCCAAGTTGCGCGTCAAGGTCGGCGGCGGCGTCGCCGGCCACAACGGCCTGCGCTCGATTACGGACCATGTGGGCAACGACTACAAGCGCGTGCGCCTCGGCATCGGACATCCGGGCGACAAGGCTCTGGTCCACAACTACGTGCTCGGCAACTTCTCGAAGTCCGATCGCGACTGGGTCACGGCCCTGTGCGAGGCCATCGCCGACAATGCGGCCCTGCTGGCGCAGGACCAGGACGCGAGCTTTCAGAACAAGGTGCACCTGGCGATGGACGCCAAGGGGTTCGCCGTAACCCGCGGTGCCAAGAAAGAAGCAGAGACCTAGACCCATGGGCTTCAAATGCGGCATCGTCGGCCTGCCAAATGTCGGCAAGTCGACTCTCTTCAACGCCCTCACCGCCACCGCGGCGGCGCAGGCGGCCAACTATCCGTTCTGCACCATCGAGCCGAATGTGGGCGAGGTGGCGGTTCCGGATCCGCGCCTGGACGTCCTGGCGAAGATCGCCAAGTCGGCGCAGATCGTGCCGACGCGATTGACCTTCGTGGACATTGCCGGCCTCGTTCGCGGCGCCTCCAAGGGCGAGGGATTGGGCAACCAGTTCCTCGCCAACATCCGCGAGGTCGACGCCATCGCCCATGTGGTGCGCTGTTTCGACGACGGCGACGTCACCCATGTGGAAGGCAAGATCGATCCCACGGCCGACATCGAAACCATCGAGACCGAGCTGATGCTCGCCGATCTCGACAGTCTCGAGCGCCGCGTCGACGCTCTGGAGAAGAAAGCCAAGGGCGCCGACAAGGAGGCCAAGGAGACGCTCGATCTGGTCGTGCGCGCCCTCGCTCTGCTGCGCGACGGCAAGCCGGCGCGCCTCACCCAGGTCAAGCCCGAGGAGGAGAAGATCTTCCGGACGCTCGGCCTGATGACGGCGAAGCCGGTGCTCTATGTCTGTAACGTCGACGAGGGCTCGGCTGCGACCGGCAACGCCTATTCGCAAAAGGTCGAGGAGCGCGCGAAGCTCGAAGGCGAGGGCGCGGTCGTGATCTCGGCCAAGATCGAGTCGGAGATCGCCATCCTGCCGGCCGAGGACCGCGCCGACTATCTCGCTGCCGTCGGCCTCTCCGAACCCGGCCTCGACCGCCTCATCCGCGCCGGCTACGCGCTCTTGGACCTCGTCACCTATTTCACTGTCGGGCCGAAGGAGGCGCGTGCCTGGACGGTGACGCGCGGTACCAGGGCGCCGCAGGCGGCCGGCGTCATCCACACCGATTTCGAACGTGGCTTCATCCGCGCCGAAACCATCGCCTATGACGACTATGTCGCCGGCGACGGTGAAGCCGGCGCGCGCGACGCCGGCAAGCTCAGGCTGGAAGGCAAGGACTATGTCGTCGTCGATGGCGACGTCATGCACTTCAGGTTCAATACCTGATCTGACATTGGCCATTTTGTCATTCCGGGGCACGCCGAAGGCGTGAACCCGGAATCCAGCCGCCTGCACCGAATTCGTGAGTGGATTCCGGGTTCGGCCCACAGCGCGTCGAAGACGCGCGTGAACGCGCTGAAGGGCCGCCCCGGAATGACAGACTCGGCGGTCTTACATCCCGCGTTGGTTGCGGATGGCGCCGAGGTGCTCGTTCATGCGGAATATGATCAGCACGAATTCGGCGCTGATGCGCGCGACGATGATGCCGACCAGGGTGCCGAGCAGGCTGCCCAGAATGGTGAAGATCGCACCGATCGGGCTGACCGTGAACAGCGACAGCCCCGAGAGGATGCCGGACAGGCCGAACAGAACCGCAATGATGACGGCGAGCCAATAGAAGATCTTGATGATCGACGGCGTGATGAAGCGTTCCCATTGGAACAGGTCGCGCAGTTCGAACATTCAATCCTCCTCGTGAGCGCACGGTGGGCGCGGATCGCGGCAGCCCTCACCGGCGACGATGCGTCGCGGAACGGACAGCACCGATCGATCATGAATGCGGCGGACACTGCACGCTCGCGTGCGCGGGGTCAATGCACACTGAAGATTGACGGACCCGGTACGCAAATCATAAAGAACCCGGCGTTTTCGCCATCGGTAAGGATCCCCGTGTCCGTTCTTTTCTGGGAAGATTTCGCCGCAGGGCAGGCTGCCGAATATGGTCCGCTGACCATCAGCGCCGACGATATCACGACGTTCGCACGCGAATTCGATCCACAGCCCATGCATCTCGACGAGGCGGCTGCGCGCGAGAGCATGCTCGGCGGGCTGGCGGCATCCGGCTGGCATACTTGCGCCATCATGATGCGGTTGATCACCGACGGGTTCCTGCTTCGTTCGACGTTCATGGGCGGGGCAGGATGTGACGAGATCAGGTGGCTTGCGCCCGTGCGGCCCGGCGATGCGTTGCGGGTGCGCTCGCGGGTGTTGGAGGTCCGCGAATCGCGTACCCGTGCCGACGCCGGTTTCGTCAAGTTCCTGTTCGAGGTGATGAATGCCGACGAGGTGTGCGTGATGACCGCTATTGTGCATTTGCTGTTCGGTCGCCGCGAGCCGATGCCGGCGTCCGCCTGACGCGACGACGGAATTTTTCGCTCATGAAGTACTTTGAGGATCTGCAATGCGGTGCACGCGAGGACTTCGGCAGCCACACCTTCACCGCCGACGAGATCAAGGCCTATGCGCGCCGCTTTGATCCGCAGCCTTTCCACCTGGACGAGGTGGCGGCGGCGGCGACCCATTTCGGTGTCCTGACGGCGTCCGGCTGGCACACCGTCGCCCTGTGGACGCGTCATTTCATCGATCATTGGCGGCGTGCGCAGGAGGCGAGGGGCGAGCCGCCCGCCGAGGCCGGACCGTCGCCCGGCATCCGCGACCTGCGCTGGCCGAGGCCGGTCCATGCCGGCGACACGCTGGCCTTTGCGCTGGAGATCGTCGAGCTGCGCGAGATGGCGAAGCGGCCAGGTTGGGGCCTCATGGTCGGGCAGGCGAGCGCCACCAACCAGCGAGGCGAACTGGTGATGACATTCCGGGCGGCGAAGTTCGTGCGGAAGCGCGTCCCGGTAGGTCCATAGGGCCAATTCAAGGAAATTTTTCAACAACGGGGTGACGAGCCGTTCTGGCCTCCTCCGCAATGTCCCGGCATTGCGCTCGGCGTGATGCGACACCAAATTGCTGGCATCGGGCTCTGGTCGGCATCGATATTTCTCCGGGCGGCGACGTTCGGAAGGCCGCTCTTTCATTTGGACATGGACCGAAGTGTCAACAAGAACCGGGACAACCGCCATGGAACTCAAGCTCGTGGCACTCGACGAGGACGATCTGAGCATCGTTTCCACTCATCTTCAGGACGCCGTGGTCAGAGTCGCAGACATCCATTGGCGGCCGGCCGAAAAGCGCCTCGTGATGGTGCTCAATCGCTTCGATTGGGAGGATGCGGCGGCATCGCATTTCCTGAGGCGGCGGACGGCGCTGCGGTTCGACCAGGTGCGCGCCTGTCAGTGCCGGCACGTCAAACCCCACGACAAGGACGCGGTGCTCAATCTCCTGGCGGTCGAGTACACGGCCGGCGAGAGGCCGGCCGGCCAGATGACGCTGATCTTCTCGGGCGACTGCGCGCTCCGCCTGGAGGTGGATTGCATCGAGGTCGAGTTGGCCGATCTGGGCCCGGTCTGGGATACGACCATCTGTCCCGCCCATCCCGACGACCTCCACGCCGACGGTCACTGAGCCGGTCGTTTACATCACCCCGGGTGGCGCAGTTTGTGCGCCCCGGATGGCGCCGCACCCCTGCTGTCCCCCCGCTTCGTAATTTGTCGCCGGTTGACGCGTCCCTCCGGTCGCGCCATTGACCCTGGTTCCCCGAGCGCTTGCGCGCCGGACGACTCTCCGCGACTTTCGGCCGTGTCGTCATCGCCGCGGAGCGATGTATTACTATAATACCAGAAGGTTGCCATGCCGGTTCGCCTCGATACCAGCCACGCCGATTTCAAGCAGCGCTTCTCTGCCCTTCTCGCCACCAAACGGGAAGCCGCCCAGGATGTCGAACAGGCCGTGCGTGCCATCATCGGCGAAGTGGCCGCCGGCGGCGACGACGCCCTGCTGGCGCTGACGAAGAAATTCGACCGGGTCGATCTCTCCGGGATCGGACTGCGGGTCGGCGACGACGAAATGGCGGCGGCTGCCGAAAAAGCTCCGCCGGTGGCGTTCGAGGCCCTGAAGCTCGCCCGCGACCGCATCGAGGCCTATCACCGCCGCCAGCTGCCGCGCGACGACCGCTTCACCGACGCGCTCGGCGTCGAACTGGGCGGACGCTGGACCGCCATTGCGGCCGTCGGCCTCTACGTTCCAGGCGGCACCGCCGCCTATCCGTCCTCGGTCCTGATGAACGCCGTGCCGGCCAAGGTCGCGGGCGTATCCCGTCTCGTCATGGTGGTGCCGACGCCGGACGGCAAGCTCAACCCGCTGGTCTTGGCGGCGGCGCGGCTCGCCGGCGTCGACGAGGTCTATCGCATCGGCGGCGCCCAGGCCGTGGCGGCGCTCGCCTACGGCACCAAGACCATCCGCCCGGTCGACAAGATCGTCGGCCCCGGCAACGCCTATGTGGCGGCGGCCAAGCGGCTCGTGTTCGGCAAAGTCGGCATCGACATGATCGCCGGTCCCTCCGAAGTCCTGGTGATCGCCGACAGCACCGCCAATCCCGACTGGATCGCGGCCGACCTGCTCGCGCAGGCCGAGCACGATACGGCGGCGCAGCCGATCCTGATCAGCGACGACGACGCGCTCATCGACGCCGTCGTCCGCTCGGTGGAGGACCAGCTCGCGGGCCTGCCGCGGGCGAAGATCGCCGGCGCCGCCTGGGGCGAGTATGGCGCCCTCATCAAGGTCGCAAATCTCGATGAGGCGGTCCCGCTCGCCGACGCAGTCGCGGCCGAGCATCTGGAAATCGTCGCCGCCGACGCCGAGGGCCTCGCGGCCAGGATCCGCCACGCCGGCGCCATCTTCCTCGGCGCCCACACGCCCGAAGCGATCGGCGATTACGTCGCCGGCTCCAACCACGTGTTGCCGACGGCGCGCTCGGCGCGCTTCTCGTCGGGCCTCAACGTGCTCGACTTCATGAAGCGCACTTCCATCCTCAAGTGTGGACCGGAGCAGCTCGCCGCGCTCGGCCCGGCCGCGGTGGCGCTCGCCGAGGCGGAGGGGCTCGCCGCCCATGCGCGATCGGTGTCGATACGGTTGAACCGGCGATGACCACGAAGACCGACCCGCGCACGCCCGGCCGGCGCCGCCTCGTCAAGGTGACGATCGACGAGGAGGCCCTCGCCAGCAACGGGCCCGACGCCGACCACGAGCGGGCGGTGGCGATCTACGATCTCCTGGAGGAGAACACGTTCGACCCCGAGGGCCACGACGGCGGCCCCTATGCGCTGTACCTGACCATCGCCGACAACCGGCTGGTTTTCGACATCCGCCTCGAGGACGACACCCCGGTGGTGGCTCATCTTTTGTCGCTGACGCCGTTCCGGCGTCTCGTCAAAGACTACTTCCTGATGTGCGACAGCTACTACAACGCCATCCGGACCTTGAGCCCGACCCAGATCGAAGCCATCGACATGGGCCGGCGCGGTCTCCACAACGAAGGCTCGGAGTTGCTGGTCGAGCGGCTCAAGGGCAAGATCGGCGTCGACTTCGACACCGCGCGTCGCCTGTTCACGCTCATCACCGTTCTGCACTGGAAGGGATAGGGGCACCGCAATGACCGCCGCGCGCATTTTACGGCCGCAGGCGGTTCTGTTCGCCTGCGCCCGCAACATTGTGCGCTCGCCCATGGCGGCGGCGATGTTCTCCCATTACTTCGGCCGCAATACCTATGTGCGTTCAGCCGGCGTGCGCGCCGGCGAGCCCGACCCGTTCGCCACCGAAGTCCTGGACGAGATCGGCCTCGACATGTCCAAACACAAACCCATGACCTTCGAGGAACTGGAGGACTGGGAGGGCTTGAATTTCGACCTGATCATCACGCTTGCCCCCGAAGCGCACCACAGGGCGCTGGAATTGACGCGCACGCTCGCCGCCGACGTGGAGTACTGGCCGACGCCCGACCCGACTGCCCACGAGGGCTCGCGGGCGCAGCGGCTCGATGCCTATCGGGAGGTGCGCGACATGCTGTTGCGGCGCATCAAGGAGCGGTTCGGCACGCCGGCCGGGTGAAGAGGTTTTGCCCAAGACGGCGCGGCCGCGCGACGCACGTGCCCGTCATCTCGCCGCAAGCGGCGGGAAGGAGAAAAGGCGCCGTGACGCCATCGCGATCGCGGTGCGCTCCGCCTCGCTGCACCAGGCGTGCAATTCGGCGACGCCGTCCGCGTAGTGGCGCCTGTCTTCGAATTGGGTGAACGGCCAGTCCGAGCCCCACAGGAGGCGGGTCGGCCCGAGCGTGTCGAGGAGCGCACGGGCGTATTCGGCGCCGCGGCCGCCGCAGCGGTAGGAGCCGGAAATCTTCACGAACAGTTGTGCCTGCGGGCCGGCTGCGAGCAGGCGGCGGAAGCCGGCATCGTCGCGCCCGCGTGCCGGGTCGGGGCGGCCGAAATGATCGACCACGACCGGGGTTCCGAGCGGCAGCAGAAGGTCGAGCAGCCCCGGCAGTTGATGCCCGTCGGCGTGCAGTTCGATCTGCCAGTCGCGCGCCGCGACCCGCCGCGACAGCGCCGCGTAATCCGATCGCGCAACCGTGCCGGCGTCCGTGCCGACGAGATTGTAGCGGATGCCGACGACGCCGCCGGCCGCGAGCGCGTCGAGTTCCTCATCCGTCACCGCCGGGTCGACGACCGCGATGCCGCGCAGCCGGCCACGGCTCGCCGCGATGGTGGTGAGCATGAAGGAATTGTCGGTGCCGAGAAAGGAGGGTTGCACCAGCACGGCTTCGCCGACGCCGTGGCGGTCGAGGACGGCGCGGAAGTCGTCCGGACTGGCGTCGTAGGCCGGCGTGTAGCGCCGGTGTGCCGCAAAGGCGAGCGCACGGGTGAAGACGTGGGCGTGGGTGTCGACGGGGAGGGGAATTATCGCGGTCATGGCTGTTGCATCGGGACGGTAAATCTTATACTCTTATAGAAGACTAGTTGACTAGTGCTTTCCTGACAGCCCCCTTCCTGCGGTGTGAACCATGCTCCACCTGCCGGACGCGCCCGATCAGCGGCTGCCGCTCTATCAGCGGCTCAAGGACGCATTCGCGGGCCGCATCGCCCAGGGCGAATGGCGGCCAGGCGCCGCGATCCCGCCGGAAGGCGAACTGGCGGCCGAGTACGGCGTCGCCCTCGGGACCGTGCGCAAGGCGATCGAGGGCCTGGTGCAGGAAGGGCTGATCGATCGCCGCCAGGGGCGCGGCACCTTCGTGCGCAAGGCCGACTTCACCAACGCCCTGTTCCGCTTTTTCCGCCACACCCAGGACGGGCAGCCGATGCGTCCGACCGGCCGGCTCTTGGCGCGCCGAACCGGCAAGGCGGGGACGCGCGCCGGACAGGCCCTCGGGCTTTCGGCCGACGCCCAGGTCCTGTGGCTGACGCGGCTGCGGCTCGTCGCCGGCGAACCGCTGGTGGTCGACGACATCGCCCTGCCGCTGCCCGCCTTCGCGGTGCTTGCCGACGTGCCGCCGGCGGACTTCGGCGGCCTTCTCTATCCCCTGTACGAGCGCGCCGCCGCCCAGATGGTGGCGCGCGCCCGCGAACACATCGCCTTCGCCCGCGCCGACGCCGTGACCGCCAAGCGCCTCGGCATCGGCGAGGGCGAGCCGGTGATCGCCATCGAGCGCATCGCCTTCGGGTACGACGGCGCGGCACTGGAGTGGCGCCTGTCCTACGGCTCCGCCGAGCGTTTCAGCTACGACATCGAAATCCGCTGAAGGGAGATCAGCCATGACCGTCAAGAAGATCGCCGGCGTCCTCGCGGTGCTCGGCGCTTTCGTGGTGCCGGCTCACGCCCAGGACTATCCGACCAAGCCCGTCACCTTGATCGTGCCGTCGCCGCCCGGCGGCGGCACCGACATCTTCGCCCGTGAGATCGCCGAACTGGTGTCGCCGATCCTCGGCCAGAAGGTGATCGTCGACAATCGCGCCGGCGGTGGCGGCAGCGTCGGCACGACGCTGATCACGGCGGCACAGCCGGACGGCTACACGCTCGGCTTCGTGTGGAATTCGCCGCTGACCACGACGCCGCACTCCCTCCAGGTCGCGTACACGCCGGACAGCTACGCGGCCGTGATGTCGATCGGCTTTTCGTCCTACGTCCTGTGCGCGGCGCCGGATTTCCCCGCCGACAATGCCCAGCAACTGGTCGAGCAGCTCAAGGCCAATCCGGGCAAGTTCACCTACGGCAATGACGGTGTCGGCGGCACCATGCAGCTCGCCGCCGAGCGTGTGTTCGCCAAGCTCGGCGTCAAGGTGCGCCCGGTGCCGTTCGGCGGCGCCGGCGAGACGGCGCGCAATTTCCTCGGCGGGCACGTCACCTTCTATGGTGGCTCGCTGCCGCCGATCCTGCCCCATGTGGCCGCCGGCAAGGCCAAATGCCTGCTGCTCACCTCGGCGGCCAAGAACGCCTCGTTGCCGCAGGCTTCCGGGCTCTCCGACATCGGGCTGGGCAAGGAGGAAACCGTGCTGTGGTGGGGCCTGATCGCGCCCGCCAAGACGCCCCCGGCCGTGCTCCTCAAGCTCGAAGCGGCCTTCAGCAAGGCGGCGAGCTCGGCCAAGTTCAAGGACGTCATGGCCAAGCAGGGCGCGACCCAAAGGGTGATCGACAGCCAGGCCATGGGCGCACTGATCCGCGCCGAACTCGCCGCCCTCGGTGAGGTCGCCAAGGCTGCCGGCATCCAGAAGAAGGCGCAGTGAGCGCGAACGGGCGTCCCGACATGACGGGCAGTATCCGCACCGGCATCCCCCACTGGATCGGCGACGCGCTGGTGGGGCTCGCGCTGGCGGGCGGCGGCGCCGTCCTGGTGGCGCTGTCCTTGCCGATCCCGCGTGGCGAGATCGGCAATCCGGGGCCCGGCTTCCTGCCGCTGGTGCTCGGGCTGGTGCTCGTCGGCCTCGGCATCGGCTGCGCGGTGCGGGCGTGGCGCGCCCATGTGGGGGCCGGGGTGGTGCTGGCGGAGCGCAAAGCGGTGGTGTGCGTCGTGGCGCTGTTCGGTGCCGCGCTCGCCTTCGTGCCGTTCGGCTTCGTGCCCACCATGGCGATCTTCCTCGCCGTGCTGTTCGGCGTGCTCGCGTCCATGCCCTGGTGGCGGGCGGCGCTCGCCGGCGGCGTCGCGAGCATCGCGGTGTGGTTCTGGTTCGAGCGCCTGCTCGGCCTCAGCCTGCCGGCGGGTGTGGTGGGCTTCTGAATCGATTGTATGCGCCGGGGACGGCGGCTCGTTGGGAGCACGGCCATGAGCTCGTTCGGTTACCTGCTCGACGGTTTCGCGGTCGCACTCACGGCCCGGAACCTGCTCCTGTGCTTCGCCGGCTGCCTGTGGGGCACCGCCGTCGGGGTCCTGCCGGGCTTGGGTCCGCTCGCCGGCATGGCGCTCCTGCTGCCGCTCACCTTCAAGCTCGATCCCACCGGCGCCGTCATCATGCTGGCCGGCATCTTCAACGGCGCCATGTATGGCGGCTCCACCACCTCGATCCTGATGCGCATTCCGGGCGAAGCGGCTTCGGTGGTCACCTGCCTGGACGGCTACGAGATGGCCAAGAAGGGCCGCGCCGGCGCCGCGCTGACCATCGCCGCGCTCGGCTCGTTCGTGGGCGGCACGTTCTCGATCATCGGCCTGATGGCGATCGGCCCCGTGCTCGCCGATGCCATGCTGACGGTCGGGCCGGCGGCGGAATTCGTACTCATGCTCACCGCCCTCATCGTCGTCTCGGCGGTGTCCAACTCGCCGCCCGTCAAGACCCTGACCATGATCGTCGTTGGCCTCGCCCTCGGCATGGTGGGGCTCGATCCCCTGACGGCGTGGCCGCGCTTCACCTTCGGGTCCCTCGACATGACCGACGGCATCAACTTCGTCGCCCTGTCCATCGGCCTGTTCGGCGTTTCGGAAATCCTCCTCACCCTCGACGAGAAGATCCCGGTGGTCCCCAAGGCGCCGCGCTGGCGCGACCTGCCGCCGACCCGCGAGGAATTCCGCCAGGCGACGCCGGCGGTGCTGCGCGGCTCGGTGATCGGTTTCCTGTTCGGGCTCGTTCCGGGGGTGAGCCACATCATCTCCACCTTCGTGTCCTATGCGGTGGAGAAGAAGATCTCCAAGACCCCCGAGGCGTTCGGCACCGGTGCCGTCGCCGGCGTCGCCGGACCGGAGACCGCCAACAACGCCACCACGGGGGCTTCCATGATTCCCCTGATGGTGCTCGGCATCCCGGCCATTCCGGCGACCGCCATCCTGCTCTCGGCGCTGCTGATCCACGGCGTCCAGCCGGGGCCCTTGATGATGAGCGAGCACCCGCAGGTGTTCTGGGGCCTGATCGCCTCGCTCTATCTCGGCAACATCATCCTGGTCGTCCTCAATTTGCCGCTGGTCTCCATCTTCGTGACGCTGCTGCGCACCCCCATGGGCATCCTCGCGCCCCTGGTGCTGACCGTGTGCCTGATCGGGGTCTATTCCGTGAAGGCCTCGCCCCTCGACCTCGTGGTGGTCGCCGTCTCCGGGGTCGCCGGCTACCTGCTGCGCAAATTCGCCTACGACGTCGCGCCGCTCCTCTTGGCTTTCGTGCTCGCCGATCGGCTCGAACTCTCGTTCCGCCGGGCGCTGACCATTTCGGACGGCGATTACGCGATCTTCGTCCAGGGGCCGGCCGTCAAGGTCTTCCTCGCCATACTCCTCGTCGTCGGCGTGCTGCAGGCCGCCGCCGTCTGGCTCGGCTATCGCACCCGCACCTCCTGAGCGGCCGCTCCCGAGGACCTCGCCCCAGGGCCGCATGACCAACCGTTTGAAGTGACAAGCGACGGCGGCCGGTCTATGCCGGGCGCCACGCCCGCCAGCGTCCACCCACTCTCTCCCTTCGATGGCCTGCTAGAACGCACATGATCGGTCGTCCCAGACTCGTCCTCGCCTCCGGATCGCCCCGCCGCCTGTCCCTGATCAACCAGGCCGGCATCGAGCCCGACGCCCTGCGCCCGGCCGAGCTCGACGAGACGCCCCGCAAGGGCGAATTGCCGCGCGCCTGCGCGACCCGGCTCGCCCGCGCCAAGGCGGAGGCCGCGCTCGCCTCGGTCAGCGTCGACGAGGAACTCCGGGGCGCCTTCATCATCGCCGCCGATACGGTGGTGGCGGTCGGCCGGCGCATCCTGCCCAAGGCGGAGCTTTTGGACGAGGCCCAGCAGTGCCTGCGGCTCCTGTCGGGGCGCAACCACCGCGTCTATACGGGGCTGTGCATCGTCACCCCCAAGGAGAGTTTTCGCCAGCGCCTGGTCGAGACGCGGGTGCGCTTCAAGCGCCTCGGCGAGGAGGACATCGAGGCCTATCTCGCCTCCGGCGAATGGCGCGGCAAGGCGGGCGGCTACGCCATCCAGGGGCTGGCCGGTTCGTTCGTGGTCAAGATGGTCGGCTCCTACACCAACGTGGTCGGCCTGCCCCTCTACGAGACCGTGACGCTCCTGGGCGGCGAGGGCTATCCGATCCGGTTCGGCTGGATCAACGCCGCCACCGTGGTGTGAGGGCGCGCCTGGCCGCCGGCGTGGGGCGTCATCCGAAATCGCGCTATGGTAGAATAGTTGGTAAATTCAATTATTGCGTCAATCGCCTACCTTCACAGCGGCGAAAAAGAGCATAGATAGCCGCCATGGGTACCGACCCCGCCACCTCGACCGCCCCGTGCCCGATCTGCGGCAAGCCGCGCGTCGAAAAATTCCGGCCGTTCTGCTCGCGCCGCTGCGCCGACGTCGACCTGCACCGCTGGCTCACCGGCGCCTACGCGATCCCGGCCGTGGAGGACGACGAGCTTCCCGACGACGAAGGCAGCGACAGCCCGCCCATGGTCCCGAAGCGCTGAGGGGGCTCCCCGGAAGCGTTCGGGGACATGGCTGACACCCGTCCGTCGTCATGTATGGGCGGCCGAAGGCCGAACCCGGAATCCAGCCACAAATTCGGTGCGCTTTGCTGGATCCCGGGTTCGCGCTATCGCGCGCCCCGGGGGATGACGCGGAATCAATCCAACCCACCTCTCGTGCCCCGGCTCTGCGGTGCGGCATTCGCAAGAGCTCATGCCGCACCGTGCCCGGGGCACTGGCGCGGAACTGCGCGCCGCCGTTTCGTCCACGCTCACAACGAGTTGAGACCCAGACCTGCGGCCGCGCCCCGATCCATCAGGGTCCTGGACAGGCGGAAACCGAGCCTCTATAAGGCGGCGCTCTGCTTTGCCACGGCCGTCACGGCCATGGTCGGCGCCCAGGTAGCTCAGTTGGTAGAGCACGTGACTGAAAATCACGGTGTCGGTGGTTCGATCCCGCCCCTGGGCACCATATAAATCAATGACTTAGCCGATTTTGCCGGCGCTCAGTTAGACAGTTTTTTCGCCGAGTTAGACAGTTTTGTTCGCTGTTTGCTCCCGAGCGGGTCGAAGCCGCCGATCACATTCTTCATGCGAGCCGACGTGTCGGCCGTCTCCGAATAGTGGATCGCCATCGCCAGGGTCTTCTGTCCCAGCCATCGACGGACCGTGTCGATGTCGTTGCCGGCCTCGATGAGCAGCGTGCCGACGGTATGCCGTAGGCCGTGAAACGTCAGACCGGACTGAACCAGGCCCTGCTCGGCCAGTTTGGCAATCGCCTTGATGAAGCTCGCGTTGAAGCCTGTCGTCGTCCAGGGCCTCGCCCGGCTCGTGGTGGCGATCGTCACGGCATCGTTCTTCGGTATCGATTTCAGGATGCGAGCAAGATCGGGGTGGATCGGCAATGACACTTCGCGGCCGGTCTTGTTGGTGCGCCGCCAGATGTGACCCTCGCGAACCGCGCTCTTCGTCAGCGCAAGGACATCGCCTTTGCGCAGACCGGTGAACATGGCTAGAGCGACTGGCACGCGGAGATGAAAGGGCAGTTGATCAAGGACGACGCGGCGCTCTTGCTGTGTCCACGGACGATTGGCTTGCGGCGCGGTTCGATCGCGGCGAACGCGCTTTACGCCTTTCACCGGGTTTTCATGGATGATGCCGTGTTCCTTCCCATGCTCACACGCGATCGAGATAACGGCCATGACATAGTTGGCGATACGCCGGCCGCGGCTTTCCGCCAACTTGTCTCGCAATCGAGCAATGAACTGCGGCGTGAGCTCGACAAGCGGCATCTCGTCGATTGGCTTCAGCAGATTCATCATGCGCCCGTAGCCCTGCCGAGTGGACAACGCCAAATCGCTATACAGCGGCGACCCCCGGTAAGACATGAGCAGAGCGCCGAGCGTTCCAGGCAAAGCAGCTTGTCTCTTTGCCTTCCGTTCGATGGAAGCCAACTCTGCAAAGAATTCGCCGGTGCCGAATTCTGCCTTAAGGCGGATGCCGGTCTCCCGGTGATATGCATACCACCGGCCTTTGACCTGATATCGCTTGATGCCTTTGATGCGTACGACTGTCATTGCGAACCATCCATAGCGGCGAGCCAGTCCTTATTACGAGACCCGTTTGTATCGCTGAGCATGTCTATCCAAGAGTCGAGAGCGCGAACGTCGTAGCGCTCCAATCGTTTTCCGCTGCCCAATGCAACTGGGCGAACGGGGCACAACGCGGAAAAAGTCGCGACGCTCACGCCGCAATATGCTGCGGCTTCCGATCGCGTAAGCAGCCGCGGAATGCGTGATTGACGCACGAGCGAACTGCAAGACGAAGGCAAACTGGTTGCGTGCTCATCTGTTAAACAAAATTTTGTCATAGCAATATTCCATTCGCTAACTACCGCGAATGATTTACAAGTGCCGGAAAACCGGATTGCCGCGAGCAGATTGTGCGCACGAAACTGAAATTGCCGCGCACACTTCGCACAGCGAAAACGTAAGGCTTTGTCAGAGAATGCGCGCGGGCAGTTACGCCCGCGCGGTTTTGTTGCTGACTCTTACCGAGTCAATTCTTTGAGCAGGTCTTTAGACAGATCGACCACGATTGATCGGCGACGTACGCCGTCCGGCCAGATAGGCTGGCTTTCCGCCCAGACGATGCCGTTGATCGTGTTCCGTGGCGCCGGCTTGGCTAGTGACTCCTTTTCGACGAGCCACTTCAGCACCAACGCCGACTGCCGAGCGTCGGTGAACCAGGACGAAAAATCCTTCGCGCAGACCGTCAGGCGATAGTGCGAGCCTTTGCGGACCCAGAACCCCTGAACATTCCTCAATTCCGAGTCGGACGTATTCTTCTTCCACTCGATAACCTGTGGCCCATTGAGCTGTCTATCAAAGATCCGCAAGCCGGCGCGCAACAAATCGTCCGGCGTGTTCATCGCCGCACGCGCGTCAACGAAGCAACGACGCATGCTCTTGAGAACCAAACTTGCGTGCCATGGCAAGATGCCCAGGCGTACACCGATAGTGCCAGCCGCATAGATGTGAGCGAGGTTCCGTGCCAAGTGCCGGACTACAGGACCATCAGTCTTGCGCTGGACCTTCTTGGTGAACTCCTGAGCGAGCGTGGTTAGTTCATTCGCGATGGACTTTGGGTCTTTGATGGTAAGTCGAACAAGCCGACGCATAGGAACTCCATGATTCTTGCTGCATGCCTTTCGCAATTTGACGCACATAGCCTCGGCCCAAGCCGTACGCTCTTCGAGCGGAACGTCTTTCGGCATAAAGTCGAACAGCGTCGTCGCATCCGTGTGTGCGGCCGGCAAGTCAATGCACCGAACGGCCTCACCAGACATTCGCAGCTCACCGGCACTCGCTGCAATCTGATCTGCACTCTCTTCGCTTGTGCCGAGTGCGATGCAAGACCACTTCAGAGACGATTGGCCCGGAAGGAAGAAGTTCGAATACGTCGTTCCGGTTCCCTCGGCAAAACCGTAAGCAAACGTGCGCAGTCGCTCCTGTCGTTCGGCCGCGCGGCCGTTCATTAAGCCGAGCTCGTTCAGCGGTAGCAAGCAGTCATTGAACTCAGCCGGCATCTCCGCCAGAGCCGCATTGGTACTGCGAAAGTTTGGCAGGTCTTGCTCGCGGCCGATGCCAATGACCGAACCGGCGGTGAGCAGCATCGTGCTCTTGCCCACTTTCGCTGGCCCAGAGATGAGGACGCCGAACGAATTCAATCCCACGAGTTTCAGAAGAGGTGCTGCAAGCGCAGCACAGATAACAAACACCACTCGGCTCGAATAACGCGCCGGATCGGCGACGGTCATTTGCCATTGTCTAAAGGTGCCGCGCGTGCCGAGCCGAGACGGCTTCGCACCGGGAAACGTGCACGGTGGCCGGATGAGAACATCGGGGCCATTTGTCCCGATGATCGACTTTGGTCTGACGTACATGCGGTGACCGTCGCGCCAGCCGGTGGTTGCGGCAAACTTCCAGCACGGAGCGGTGTGGCTATTATTGGCCATCGTCTCGACTGCGGATTCGACGGCCTGCGTTGACCGCGGCAATTGAGCGCCGGAGTTCTTCAACGTTTCAGCTATCGACTTTTTGTTGTCGAGGTCTGCCCGGTTCACCAGCAGGGTTCGTGTCCTTTCGTAAACATCAGTGAACTTGATCACGCCGAAGAACTTTTTGGTCCTTTCGTCCTCGGCGATAGCGATCAGCTTAAACGTCCGATTCGCCGTCTTGCGAAAATGCGAGTTCATTGTCTATCTCCATACATGTTGGGAAAGGTGGACGCCTCGTGGCGCGCACTGAGTCCCTTTACATGTTCGCCTTCGTTGCATTCGAAGGCCGCTGAGCACTGAATTCGCTTCTGTCGCAATCAATCTTCACCTTGAATGAAAATGTATTGCGTAAATGAAATCCTCCTGGGGAGGAAATGTACTGCCAAGAATAGAAGTGGCGAATTCTCATCCCAGGTGAAAATCAAAGACTTGGTGCCGCTGTTTCACCGGACGGGGAGAGCGTTTGGCATACATCGTGCGGCGCCGCACATCGTGCACACTTGCCGTACTGGGGCGGTACAGACACAGACATGGAATGGCGATCAGCCGGAGTCCAATGTGCCGGGCCAACTGCGTAGAAAGCTGCCTTCCGATTTGTGGAATTGCCACTGCGCGTGGTGCGCACTCGCTAGTGATTTCGGCGCCCACCGGCGGACGGCAGTCGATGGCGACGTGCGGCAAGATGTCGGTGATCGGACCTGATCCGGATGGCTAAGTGTCTTGCGGTGTGCATGATGTGCGGCACATCATGCACACACTACGCCAATCAGGAGGCAAATGTGGTCAGCGGTAAGGTCTCGCCCATCGCGATTCGGAAACGAGTTGATCAGATCAAAGCAAAATATCCTCCCCCGCCAGCGGATCGGACATACAAGTATCTTACGGCGATATGGCGACTGCGCCACGACATGGGAGACCCTCTTCCGATGAACGTACGCGAGTTCATCAAATCGAAGCAGGGTACGAAGCACCACAACCTGGGTACGAGCGTCTTTCGACTTCTTATCGAACTCACTGCTTATGACGATGAGGACAATGATGTCGAATGGCCAGACAAGCGGCTTCGGTCCCGCTACGCCAACGCGCTCGACTTTGCTCACCAGAAGGGTGTGGCGCGAAAAGGCGTCACCGCGTTCATGAAAGCCAACGGGGGGTTCAACGGATGTGATCGGGCGTTTCGCAACGCGCGCAAGGCGCGAAAGGTCGCGAAGCGAAAAGGGGGGCTCGTGTTCAGCAAGCCGACGCACCGCTGAAAGAACACATCTTCACTCAATCTCCTGACTTTGGAGGCCCAACGGATCACTTTGCGGTCTCTCTACGTCGGAATCGCGAAACACCGAGACTTGTAAATCCTTTTCACCGTCAACCCGATGAAAAGGATTGCAATGAGCAACAAGAGATTGAAGGGCCTCGAAGCCCAGGAACGCAAGTCAGCTCGTAAGTTGATGGAGGCGTTCAAAGAGTCGAGGACGAAACGTCCAGTCTCATGGTTGGACCGACAGCTGGCTCAGCCGTCGCAGGTTGAGCAACTCAATGCAGCGAACTCGCATGCGAGGATCAAGTGGGGCAACGCACTCTGGGCCGAATTCGTCAGCCACCATGAGCTGAGCGAAACGAGACGCATCCCAAACGTTCCGCTGTTCTGGGTCACGCTGCTCGACATCAAGTGCTTCACCAAATGCGATGCGACGGAAATCGATCTCGTCGCGATGGCGAAATTTCTGCGGCGAGGCTTGCGCGGGCTGTCCTACGTCGGAATGTTTGATCCTGCGCTTTACGTCGATATCGATCCAAGGACGAACTTTGCTGACCGAAGAGGCGTGAACTGGCATCTGCATCTTTTCGTCTGGGGCCTCAGTGCCGCGAAAATGAAGGTGCGTTGCGAAAAGATGAACGCGAAGGGACCGCACGTTCTCACATCGATCATGCCCAAAGGTCGAGGTGCGCACTGGATGCCTGTGACGCCGGAAACGCTGGAGATCAGATTTCGGTACATGGTCAAGTGGCCGCAAAAGGAATATCGCGTCGGCTGTCGAATGACGTGCAAGCCCGGCACCCATCGTCGTCGCAAGTTCAAACACAACAAGGCAGACCTCCGCAAAGGCGGGTACGTCACGCTGTTTCATCTGCTCAAACGCGTGACGCTCCCAGAGCTGACGGTCGCGGGCGGAGAGGGCTCGTCTTTGCGAGGACAGGCACTTGTAAAGTGCACTCGGCGTGAACGCCCCCGGTCAAAGAACGTCGGAGTGCTCCGTCGCCTCGGACACGTTCGGCAAACTTGTAAATAGCTCTTGTAGCGTGTCCTGCGTTCGCCAACGAGGCGTTCAATGCGCGGTACGATCGCATCCAATGTATGGAGTTAGACGATGACTACGAATTCAAAAATCAACAATTCAAAGAAACGATGGCGCGACGTTCGTAAGCGAGCGGCGACAAAGATCGATCCCGCAACCGCAGTTCTCGGCTGGAGGTACGGCCAGGTGATGGACCCCTATGGACTGCGCGAATACATTCCTCCTGAGTACGACTGCATCGACCGTGTTTACTTTGCGCGCGGTCCGAGGAGCAAAGTCTGGGTCTGGGTCGGCGATTTGCCCCAGGCGGCAAAGATTGCGTTCTGCTTCCGACGCCTGCGTAACCGTGGCGAATGGCTTCGCAAGACGCCACCGATTACTGGCGCCTGTGGATTCGGGGAAAAAGCATGACCGAGCATGGAATCGACACGGTTGGCCAGTTCGCCAGTTCTACGGAAACGGCGTCGTGTACCTGGCGAATGCGGATCGGGTGTACTCGTTTCCGGAGTAAACCTTTGATATCGAGAACTTGCGCGTAGGTGCGCACGGCGACTATTGGATAACTGACGAAATCGCCGTCTGCCTTGGCGCAGACGTGCCGCGAAAGCGGGCGGCCAGATTGCTGCGGGCGGTGCTGAAAAATATCAGGGCGGAGGTCGAAATGAAAGAGTGGTATCGGTAACGAACGTTCTTGCGTGCATCACTGGCGTCACAGTTGTGCGGACAACTGTGACGCCATGTCCTTCACTTCAATCACCCAGCGCACTCTTATCCCGTCTGACGGACGAGTCGATTGCCATTTTCACTTCAAACGCAAAGTCTTCGGATCGCCGTCACCTACTTGGTGGATCCGGCAACGAGCGTGCCGCGACGAATCTTGACGATTTTGGACGGGCGATTGCTTCGCTTCTTCGATGGCTTGCCCTTAGATTTTCTTTCGCACCCGGCGATCCCACCCTGTGAGTTGCAGAACGCCTCCAAGCCCTGCTTCTCCACAGCGGATCGTTTCTTTGCTACAAAGCGCAGTCCTTGCACCCAACGATTGTCTCGGGTTTCAATCTTTTTCGCTGCAGCGCTGTGCATGGGTTCTTCCCCGTGCGACGTTGCGCCAATCAGATAATGCAAAGACGAACGCCCCTTCCTCGGCGGGATGCCAAAGAGTGCACCAAACTGCCTTCCGTACTTCGTCCTTGCGTTCTTGTCCTTCCAGGACCAGTACGTCTTGATGACCAATTCCAGGTAGCCGTAAAAGTCGAACCGGCCGTGTTCCGGTCCGAACGCGGTCTTGGCCGCTTCACGCAATCTGCGATGAATGCTGCGTAGGTACCTTTCGCGCTTCGGCGTGATTGTCATTTTGATTTTGTCAATTTCGTCTGCGTTGGTCCTGCTCATGACCGACCTCGAATCTCGGTTCTGCGGGTGGCAGAACGGCCTGGCCCGCGCTTGGACAAAAACGCTTCTGTCAAAGATAGAATACCTCCTGGGGAGGAATTCTGCAAACGCAGTGCAGTCCGTACCTTTCATTGATCTTTCCGGAAGGAGCTTCCCGGACGGCGCGTAAACCGATTCTTGTGAGTAGCGCGAACCGATCAGGATGTTTGCAAAAAAACGCGAAATCGCTCGTGCGCAATGACAGCAAAAAACCTCCTCGGGAGAAATGTTGTTGCATCGCATGAGGCACGGGTCGCGCGGGAAAACACTTGTAAATATCCATCAGAGGATTGACTGGAAGCACCACGCCTACGGGATCCTCCCAGGTGATACGAAAATGTTGATAAAGAACTCCGATCTGCCCCTCGACAACGCGAACGCCAGCTCAGAAATTCTGTGTAAGTGTTCCATCAACTTGGATTTGTGTTTGGACGAATTGATGGACAGAAACAGCATCGAAACCGATGACGAAAAGATGCTGGTCTGTGATGTGTTGTATGATCTTGGTCTGGCGAACCGGAAAATATCTTCTGAAGAGCCCGGTGAATCTGCCTTCCAAGAGTCCCACTACACGTCAACCAAGAAGCTGCAAAAGCTCATAGGGTTCGTAATGGTGCGAGCATTCAAAAAGTTCAAAAAATTTCGAATCGCTTCGAGCCGTTGAACGATCAAATGAAAGGACGACATGTCTAGACCACCGTGTCCTTGCGAAGGCCGGTGCGCATTTGCAAGAACGCGATGGTCGGATTGAGTGTCAGTAGCTGCAATCGGGGTTGGCTTGAAAACCAACTCCGATTTTTTGCGTCCTGAAGAAGGTCCACCTGGACGAACCGTGCGACGTCGGTTCCGGAGTCGAGTCGCAGAAACAAATTTGAAGGTCTGCGCGTAGGCGGGGGGCAAGACCAGGCGACGCACAAGGCGACGAACTTTTAGCAAATGAAACTTGTAAAGATTCCGTAGGCGCTGTCGCAAAGTCAGAGTTCGCGAAGCGTATTTCGCACCCAACATTTCGGAGAAATCATCATGGGTGAAAATTCAAAGATCGACTGGACCGATCACACCTTCAATCCGTGGATCGGTTGCCAGAAAGTGTCTCTCGGCTGCGACCATTGCTACGCAGAGATGCTGAACAAGCGGTACAACTGGAACGGTGCTGGGTGGGGACCCCGTGCTCCGCGAAAATTAACGTCAGAGGTATACTGGAAGCAGCCGTATCGGTGGAACAGGAAGGCGCTGGAAGCAAGCGAGCGGCGGCGTGTGTTCTGCGCGTCGTTGGCCGATGTGTTCGACAACAATGCACCTGAAGGTGCACGTGAGCGTCTTTTCGTGCTCATTCGCAATACACCGGTCCTCGATTGGCTGTTGCTGACAAAGCGCCCGGAAAACATTCGCGGGATGTTGCCGGACGACTGGGGGGACGGCTACGGTAACGTCTGGCTCGGCGCGACCGCCGAAAATCAGGAATGCTATGATCGTCGTTGGCGCATTCTTAGCGCAATCCCGGCGAAGATTCGTTTCGTCAGCTACGAGCCCGCGCTTGGCCCGCTCGACATCATGGGTCTCCGTAGTTACCCGGATTGGATCATCTGCGGTGGCGAAAGCGGCGGAAACGCTCGTCGTATGAAGCGGCGATGGGCGCGTGATCTGCGTGACCAGTGTGACCGTGTTGGCGTTGCGTTCTTTATGAAGCAGATGGCCAAGAAGGCGCCGATCCCTGAGGACTTGCTGATCCGCGAGTTCCCGATCCGCTGTCGCAAATTGGCGGCCTGATGGACGGTGAAGTAGGGGCGCGCCGAGAGAGATTTCGGCGCGTTTCGCTTTTCTCATACCGAGACCGGTACCACGGCGGCCGGAGATCGTCGCGCGCGCCGATCGGAAGAATTGCATTCGACGGTCGAGGCCCCGAGTGACCGCATGCTGGCGCTGTAGTCGAATTGGAGAACCTAATTTCGATGGTCAACGCGATGGCGCCGCCCGAGACCGAGGCGACGTTCAAAGCGACGAATTCTGAAAGAAGGAGCCTCCGAAATGCAACGACCGCAAATTCCGTCAAAAATCGAACTGCAAGCAGCAATGCGGCATTTGCAGCGTCTGCACCGGCGATGGTGTCGCTCTCGTCGTGCCGATCATCTCTATGCCTACTTGTCGCGCGTGTATCGGCTCTTTCGGCGATGGCAGAAGGGGGAAGTCGCGAGCCGAGCAGCAAAACGACTTGCGGCGTTGTCGGGAATTGCAACAAGCCGGCGACGACACCCGCTGCGCGCCATTATTGACGTCACCAGCGGCGCCGACCGAAAGACCAAGAGCCGGTGGACTCGGGCGTTGCGATACTACGCTTGGTTCAAACGCAAGCACAGCAAGACAGGAGGGCTTGTGCAATGCCTAAGAGCCAACGGCGGCGTCGCCGGTGTTGCTCAGAAATGGGCGGATACCCACGCTGTGATGCGAACGCTGCCGGGATTCGTTCGGGTCGGGGGTGAGAACCGCGTCCCCAAGATTCCGTTTCTCGTTCACGTTGATCTCGTTGACGAGTATCGGATTTGGTGAGGAACTCGCCCGCCTATTTGAAGGTATAGGTCCAGGCGCCCTTGTCCGTCTTCACCAGGGCACGAATGATGTCAGCACCGCAGGTCGGCCACCAAATATCAAACTCGCCAGTTCTGATCGGTTTGGGGCCTGCATTGGCGATGCGATTCATTTCAGCGGCTAGCGAATCGCTCAGATCGCGCATGCGCACACTCGTTGCTACCCAGTACTTGTGCCGAAGTTCGTCCGGGATGTCATTCGGCGGCGTCTCGTTGGAGGCAACAAAGATGCTCGTTTGCGTACAATCGGCACGGTCGTTGAAATGAATGTCTATGACACGAATCGGTTCTGAACCAGCATTCCGAATGCGGAGGGTGCCTTGGCGAAAGCCCATGGCAGGTTCGGCGAACACTTCCATTCCTGTTGGTGCGTCATCGCCGACGATCAAGTAGGCAAAGACCAACGCCGCCAGAAGCACGCTGATTCCCACCATACGCTTCCATCTCGGCCGTCGTCGTGCGGCCTCATTGGCCAAGCCTTGTGAACCCGCGGCACGATCTTCATGGCGTTGGTCGCTGTGAAACTTCATCATTTCTGTCTCCTGTTGTACGGGCCATAGGCGCGCAAAGTGCCTGCCCCAGGGAGGCGCGGGCAGTTGCAAGGTTTGGGATGAAGAGTTGTGAGGGAAGGTGGGGGCGGCTTCTGACCGACTAGTTGATGCCAAGCAGATCGAGCATGGCGTTGATGCCGTGCAGGGGGCATTCGGTATCAACGACAAACACCGGGTAGTCCGACCCCGGCTGCAGTCGTCCAGACCCGAACCGGTTCTCTGCCGGGAAGCAGGTGCAGCCGCGTTTTAGACCTCGCGGCGAACCCGGACTGTCGCGCAAGAACCGTGTTTGTGCATTGTCAGTGTCAGTCATCGCGGTCGCTCCTCAACGGAATGCTCGGTAGACAAGGGGGCAGCGACGACGCCGGAAAGCTCGGGATAGAACCCGACGGGCCAGCAACTTTTCAGGCGTCTGTCGTAGTAGACGATCTCGTATAGGATGCGTCCGCCGCCTTGGCCGTATTCGTCGGGGCAGTTCTCTCGGCCGAATTCGTTGCCGCAGTCGTCGTTGGTGGCGAAATTCGCTAGCGCGCGGCATAGGCCACCCAGGCCAAGCGTGGCGATGCCAACCGTGATGACGCCCAGCCCGCCGACAAGTCGTCGGCGCAATCCATTCGGTAGTGGGCGATTGTGATCGGACCCAGTGTTCATTTGATCGTTCCGATATGGTGTGTGCTGAATGATGCTTGAGCCGAATGGCGGCCCAAGCCGCGGGGGAGGCTCAATATTCTTGGGCCAACATCAACGTTATGACCCGTTCGGTGACGGCAGGATCTGAGGGGTCAGGCGAATGGAGCCTTAGGTCTTTGTCAAGGTAATCGATTTTGAAAAGGACCTTTTCGCCTTCGGCGTCAAAGGCACCGAAATCGTGCTCCTGCCACGGGTCGTTGGCGTGGCAGAAATCGTCAAAGACCTGGACTGTCTTGACGATGCGCTCTACCGCCATTGGTCCGAGCGCCGCGATGCCGGGTGTCATCACGGCGATGCCGCCGGTTAGACGCTGACGGAATTCGTCGTTGAGCTGTTGAATGCGAACTGTCTTGGTGTTCATGATTGTTCTCCGTGTTGGGTAAGACCGCAGGCGCAGATCAGCGGCCACGCCGAACAACGTGTTCGGCATGCTGACGAGGATTGCGCCTGGGCTGGTGAGGTCGTCTCCGCCGCAGAGCGGCCGAATGGACCGCGCTATTCAGCTGCGGCTTGCTCGACTGCCGGGCTGATCAGCGCCACGGCCGACCGGTGCCGAACCATGTTCGGGTACCGAGGATAGTCGCGATACTTTAGTGTGACGAGATCGCCGGTCCGCTCGACGACGATGGCTTCCCACCACCCGCATTCGAGCGATTCTCGGGCAATGACTAAATGGCCTGGTCCGAGTTCTTCCCAGCTGCGCGGCAGCTCATTCGCTTTCGGGTCTGGATGCGCCGGCGGTTCCTGATCGCCAACCGTAGCCCCGACCAAATCGGCGTACAATCTGCCCTTGATGAATGGCACCAATCCCTGGCCGGTGGCATGCAGCCGACCTAGCGGGAGCTGATCGGCCACCTCGGCCAAGTCTGGGTCGGTGACCTCGATCATTCGCAGATGCAGAGATTCGACAGCCTTGGCCAGCAATTCGGGCTTGTCCACGGAGAATCTGGCGGCCCGAGGTTTGGAAAATTCATCGGCGCCAAAGACCACATACGTTTTGGCGGTAGGCTTTGCCAGTTTTGCAGGTGCCTTTTGGGCAGGCTTCTCGCTTGGTTTCTTTGCAGGCTTCTTGGTCGTCATCGGGTTCTCCTGAATCAAAAGAGCCCCGAAAGGGGCTCCGTGGGTTTGCTGATCAGTACGCAGTACCTGGTCACAGCGACCAGCTCATGAGCGACGCACTTACCTCACTCGATGAGGCAGACGCGATCGCATAAGGTGAATAGAGGACAGGCGGAATTTTCGCAGGGACGGCGACTGGGGACGTTATTGCTGTTACAAATGTCCAACCCACCTTGGGCGCAGTAACGCCAAATCGCATGCTGGACGAACCGGGGAAAGAAACGCGGGTACTGCGGAGTAAACTGCCGAGCATCAATTCGGAGCGCGATTCGGCGAATGATATCGGCGCAGCCCTCCGGTCGATAACATGCCGGGCCGTATGGATGCTGGGCGTCGAACCTGCGCAAGATTCCAGTTCGAATGAGAAAGTTGTGCACCAAGGTGTCTATGGCGACCATCGACGTGCCGATTTCTACCCATTCCTGCTTGGTCGGAGGAGCGGCCGTCAACAAATATGACAGCGTCATGCTCAGCACCTTATCCGAGACACCGGTGATATTGCGCAACGGGTCGATCAGGGACTGAACCATTCGCGCTGAACGATCACGGATGTTGCCTACGGTGGCGGCACGAATCTGATCATAGATCCAGGTGATCAGATCCCGGTCCGCGATATCCCGGATGAAGAAGAATAGGGAGTAGGCCGTCTGGTTTAGGCGACCGTTGCGGAGATCGTGGCGGGGCAGGGGACAGGACGGCATCAGGTCTGGCTGGGCGCAGGTCGCGCTCGTTTTCTCGAAGCGGCAACCTTCGAACCGCCAATAGCTGTCCAGCTTTGGGCACAGGGCAGGGCGGGTTGTCGCCCGTTCGAGATCGTCCCAGGTTACACGGCCGTGCTCGTCCATGTACGTGTAGGCAACGGCGTCACTAATGCCCTGGTACGAGAATGCGTCCATAAGGAAGTCAAAGAGTGCCGGGGTGTCATGGCTCGTGATCGCCTGTTGGAGACGTATGCGTTCCGGATCGGTGGGGCCTATCAATCGTTCTAATCCGGCCAGTGTGCACACCGTGTCGACAAGCATTACCCCGTGGTCGATTGCGGGTACGTCGGCATCCAGACTTGTTCTTCGGGGTCGTTTTGCGCGGTTGGGCTTTCTGGTCCCTGGCCGCCGCATCTCAGATCAACGAGACCAACTTGAACTGGGCGTCAGAACTGCCTTCGATGTATCGCTGAGTCGTCTGAATTGATCGATGACCTGCGAGAAGCTGCACATCGCGCAACGAGCCGCCCGCACGATGTACGAGTCGCGCCGCCCGCGTGATAAATGTCCGGCGGCCGCTGTGTGACGAGCAGCCTTTAAGACCGACGGCCTTGAACGCCCGATTGAACCAGACGACGACGCTCAACGGTGTCATCGGTCCTCCGCGATCGGATTGGACGACGTAGTCGGTGTCCGCCGACGACCTGCGCCAGGCGTCCAGCGCTTTCGCCAGTTCGGGATGGAGCGGAATGATGCGCCCGTGGCGTCCCTTGGCCGCGGTGTCCCGAAGTTCGATGACCGTGCCGACTTGGCCTTGCGGATCAACGACCATGTCCCAAGACAGGCAGGCAATCTCCTTCGCCCGTAGGCCTGCTTTGGCCGACAGCAGCACGATCACACGATTTCGGAGGGGATTCCGGGTCAGGCGGGCAAAGTCGAGGAGAAGGTTAACTTCGGTTTTAGAAAGTATTTTTGCCTGTTTGCCAGCCATGGCCTGTGCGTCTATTGTCAAGTATATTATAGCGCATTGTCTGTTATATTGCAATAGGCCATTTTTGGCCGAATTTCGCGATTTTGTACTGATAAGGAAAGGCTGAAAAGCTTATCAGTGGCGAAAAAGTTGTGCTTTTAACACATTCAAAGGTGAGAATATATTTGTTGGCGTTGGACTGTTCGAAGCACCCTCCGTGAAATTCGCCACCGGCCAGTCACTTCGCCGCGCTGACCCGCTCGAAACCCAGACGACCGGACCATCGAGGCTTCTTCGATGACGAGGAGGTCGCAAACAAGCGGGTTGTCGTCATCGCGCTTGAGGCCGCCCATCTTTGTGCCAACCGCCAGCGGGACGCTTCCGCCTAGCGCATCAGAAGGCCAACATCGCGAGTGTGAAGACAATCCTCGGAACTCTTTCGCGAAATTTTCGAGCGCGAAAAAATCTCAACAAGCACGTAACTTGTGACGAAAGTACAGCTACTTGATAAGTAAGAGGTCATTATATCAACTTTGGCAAGTAAGGAATGGGAAACCGGCTTTAGGCGGGTCACGCGCCCACTAGTTCGTTGACAGCCGGCGAAGCCGGGCTCTAACGTCGTGAATATTCCAATGCGTAGGCATAGAAATCTTCTCCCCGATTGCTAGAGCACGTTTAAGAACGGCTCTCGCGCCCGACAGATCATTCATGTTATGAAGCAACTGTCCGAGACAGATCTTGCTACTTTATACTGACGCTGCCCAAAAATACATGGGAAGCAATGGCTTATTCTGCGCAATAAATGCGAAGATCCGCGCCCACGGACTGGCAGGCAGAGTGAACTGACAGCACCAGGTGAGCGAACTGGAGCACGTGCGCGTGTGGCATTCCGCCTGACAAGGCCTGTTCAAGCGCCGCCCTCGAGAGAATTCCGCCGGCCAGCACCATCCAGAACGAACGCTGCGCATTCGGATCCGCGCGCACCTGTCGGAGCACCGATCGTGCCGCGGCTGCATTTGTGCCCGCGCGTATGCGAGGGACCCTTCCGCCCGCAAGTTTCCACTCGCCGTTCCATTTTGCTGGCGCTCCCGGAAGATCGCGAGCGTCGGGCTTCAGATAGGCGAGGTTTTTGCCCACTTGTCCGCAAACGTCGTAGATCAGTGATGCCGAGACGCCAGGGTCGCCATCTTTCCATTTGGCCGCGATGAAGGTTGCCCGGGGCATGGCGCTAGCCGTCCCGTCGTCGGCACCGATGAAGTCCGCAACCTCGGTACCGAGATCGTCGCAAACCAGCGTGGGAAAAGGCTCTCCGAACGGCTTCGATCTCGATCCAGGCTGAAGGGCTTGGTCGATGAAATGAAATAGCGAGTGCCTGGGCCATGTGCGTGCAGCAACCGTCAGGGCGCCTTTTTCGGATGTGATTGCATCGAGACCGGATATGCCTCGTGTTAGGTTCAACAACATGGTGCCGGCGCCGCCGCGACGTCTCAGGTCGAGGTCCACGGCGTAGAACCCGCCGAATGCATAGACGAGTAGCGATCCGGCGACCACGATGCGGAAAGGTTGTTTCTGATTCAGACGACGCGTTAGCGAAATCCGCGGATTCTCCTTGAGCTTGAACGCGCTTAGGCCGTCCGAACGGAGCCAGTACTTCTGTTTCTTCCTGTCCCATTTGATCCAGACCGGCACCGCCGAGCCATTGACGAATACGTCGAAGCGGTAGGGAAAGTCCTTCGGTCCTCGCGGATCGTTCGCGACGTCGGTACAGACATGGTCGAGATCGAACTCTGCCGTCTCCTGCTTGTCATTGACGAACTCGTCGCGGAGATCGTTGACGTCGATGAGAATGTTCTTCGGATCGGTGGCTGCGGGCGTCGGTGAAGGCGTCGCAAACCTTTCGAATAGGGCGGCACACGCCGCCTTACTCCGCAACTGCTTCTCCACCTCTTCGGTCCAATTGTAGAACTCGTTCGGGGTCCATCTGGCGCCTTCGCCGTCCCGGACGCGGGCACGGGCAAAAGCGACCGCGCGGCGGCTCTTGCCGACGCGTCCCGCCGCTCGGGTAACGACATGGAGGTGCTCGCCCATAAACACGCCGGACTCGGCAAGCGAGCGGGCATCAATGCTTCTGCTCTTGATAGCGACCGGTCCGAGATCCGTGTTCTTCATTGTGAGAGAGGTCACGCGCGTCTCCGTATCCTCTGGAATGAGCGAGCGTAACGGGCCAGCCTTCATGCGCCCGCGCGCATCCGAATTCTCGATCCAGAGGCCGGCGCTGTCATAAAAGAACAGCTTGTCGCGCCGTTTGGCATAGATCGTCAGTTCCAGCGACGGCGACAGGAAAAGCGAATCCGCCAAAAACGGAGATTGGCGCAGCCGCAGTGTCAAATGGTACCGGCAGTTGCCATCGGCAATGCTTCCGAGCCTGCGTTCGAACCTGTCTTCCTCCTTGAGCTCTTCCGAAACCTCCGTCTGGAATTCGTCGAGGTCGAAATTCTTGTCTAAGTCGAACACCACGGCTGATTTTGGAATCCGCAGTTCCTCTTCGAGGTCCACATCTTGAATGTCGAGACGGGCGCGAAACTTACCCGATATGTAATCCATTCTGGGTAATGCAGCTATCAGGCCCTCAAGCACGCCTGCATCGTTCCGGATCGGCGGCTTCCCGTTGTTAGCTACGCACGCACGATCAAAACACAGAAATCTATTCCACATCTTGGATACTTCGTTTCCCCTTCGTGCCAGCACGAACGCGGGCTCGACCGGCATGCCGACTTGCCCTCCATGCCGCGTGATGCGGCCAACCTGCTGGACGAGTTGCCGTTCGGTCGAAAAAGGGTCGTACAACGCAAGCATCGTGCACGCCGGATCATCGATCCCTTCTGAAAGCATAAATTGGTGGATGAGAAACCGCTCGGTGCGTGTCCTCAGATCCCGCGGCACATCGGGACGGCGTTGCCGGCCAGGAGCCCCATCAAGAGAATAATTATGGTGGAGTGCCAGCACGCCCTCGCTCCGGCTGCCAAGCTCGCTGATGAAAGCCGCGAACAGCGTTTCGACGTCGTCTTCACTCGCCGCACGGACAATCATCTTGCTCCCGGAGTCGTAACGACCACTCGCGATTAGATGGTCGCGCACCACGATTGCTCTTCTCGCAAATTCGGTAGCGCCGCCGTCGAGAGTTTCCTCGACGATGTCGACCCCCCTGATGAGACGGTCGGCCACTGCCTGCTCGAAGGAAAGAAAATGCACGTATTGCTCATCTACCTCGAATATTTTGAGGTCGTTTCGGAACGGCGTGGCACTGAAAAGAATGGTCGGTGCGCCGAGTCCGCGGACCGCTTTTGCCCAGAGTGTTGCTGGCTCGCGATGGCCTTCATCGAACAGGACTGTGCCGAATCGGCCGGCGAACCGCCCATAGTGGGGTCCCGAATGGATTTGTTGCAGTGTTTGTATCGTCGCCAGCACGACGACACGGTCGCCGCGCGCGCTGTCCATTGCCTTGATGGTGTCGTCGAGCACGCTCGGGAGCAGATGGAGCGTCTTTTCAGGCGCCCAAGCGTTGTCGGCGCCGATCTTCTTCCAGAACAGGCCGCTGAAGTCGTCGATAAGCTGCTGCACCAACGCAATCGATGGACAGACTACTAGAACCGGTTTGCTGGTCGTGTGTATGGCCGAAATCGTCGCCATCACGCCGGTCTTTCCAGTACCGGTCGGCATCTGTACGAGGGCGGAGCGCGTTGCACCCGAGGCAAGATAACGATTGCATGCATCGACGCCGGCACGCTGATGCGGCCAAAGATCGAGCGATCTAATGTCCCGGGCTGGCATTCCGGAAAGCTCCGACCAAATTTCGTTCTATGACTGCCATCGCAACGGTAACTCAAATTAATGGTGGGAAGCCATTGGGATGATCTGATAGCTCGCTGGCAGATTAACTGGGCGATAGCACGGAACGGCCTTCATTCGCTCGACGACCGATTCATGAATGTAAGCGTTCGGAGGAATTGGACGCGGCTCGGCGTTGGGAACGTAATGCCCAAGCCATGATCGACGTTTGTTCCATTCTTTGTGTTTGTCAGCTTTTGGCAGCCACTCCAAACAGCGCCAAACCATTGTCATAGATTGATGCGGGTCTCGTCGAATATCGGGGGCAACATAGCTGAATGGACTTCCTTTGCGCTGAATGCCCCACGCAAGCTGATTTACGGTTTGTGAATTGACAGCAAGACCATGCTTTATTGCTTCATTGATCATCCATAATAGTGGAAACTTGGACAGACCGCTTTCCTGCTCTGGATAGCCACCTCCGATATCGGCATGCACACCCGCGAACCATACCTGTAGGGAGTCTTGCGGCTGTGAGTTGTTTGTAACACTAAAGCGATTGTGCATAAAATTCTGTGGCTCTTTCCAAGGTTCGATTCGGAACATCCTGCGCCGCTCATCGATGGCGATGGCTTGCCGAAACACCTTAACACTCGGATTGAGTTGCGTGAACGCAAGCTTCTGAAGACTGAAAGTATAGAACCGATCAGGCCGTGGCACGATTACACTTGCAACGGTGTCCCAAACGCCAAGGAATTTGATCGTGGGCCACCTCGTCGATACGATGCGGGCGAATTGCGATGCTTGGTCATCGCGGGACGTTGGCTGAGCTTGTGGCATTCCATCGCCGTCCGACGATATAGCGATAGCTGCCGCCACGTCTCCCTGCTCGCTTGTCGTCGCGCTTGCTTGCTTGTAGGCCGTTAGCGCCGCATCAGCGAGATTGCATTGCTGAGGCGAGAGCAGGCCAACCTTGTGTACAAGCCCAGCTAGTACGCGCACCGTGTAAGCGCCACGACTGAACCCAAAGAGGAAGATATCGTCGCCTTCTTCGTAATGATTGACCAAGAAGGCGTAAGCCTTGAGGACGTTGTCATCTAGGCCATAGCCCGTCGCCAATCCCAGCACGGTGACCGCGTCTTGCTTGAGCTTGGTCCAGGGGTTGGGGCGAGCGAGCGTACCTACACCGGGATCATAGAAGACTACCTGCGTTGGCTCGGTCTTGCCGGTCTTTCGGAGTACGCGATATAGCTTCAGGACATTGGAAATGTTTTCGCTGATTTCATTTCCAGTCCCGTCGCAACAAACAACGATATTTTTCATGGAGTGCCCCTGCGCTCTGAAAAAACGTGCTTCCGCGCCAACGTTCGCCTCCGATGTTGGGAGAATATGCGTATTGGGGTGTCCCATCAATGCGAATGCCGTTCTCCCAGTCCGATAAGGGCTCTTGCCTATTTCACAAGCCACTTGGCATAAGCATCTAAGTCGATCATCGGCACAGTGCCGCTAAATTGGAGTTGTGCGATGAGCTTGAATAGGAACGCCGTCGCGGGCTTGCCTTCACTCGCCAACACGTACTTGCCAGCGTCATTAAAGAAGTGGCCGTGTGAAGCGACGCACCCGATTTCGAGGCGGCCCTCACCCACGTCTTTCACTAGCGCGGATTCAAACGAAGGCCCCAGGGCAGGGGTCCACTCGCTCTCAAACGTCAAGAGACCACCCAAGATCGGGATGAGCGGCTTGGGCGGATAGGTGCCTTTAGCGTAGGGGATGGGCAGGCTTGTGCGATGGAGCCGCCGGACGCTTGCCACTTTATCCTGGGCGTAGGCCACGAGTGCCGCATTAGCGGTCTGTTTCGCCTCGAAGACTGCGTAAACGCTTTCCGCAGGGATGATGGTCTGGCCTTGGTACTTGAAGATAAATGGGGAGTATTGGCGATCGAAGACCACCACATCAATTTGCTGGCTAAAGGCGCCTTGGCTGTCGACGACGTGTGCAGTCGCGGCTTGATAACGTTTCGGGAGGTAGGTGTCGAGCAGTTCGATCCACACACTCTCGCTCGCGTCGCCTTTCGTGCCGGGATGGGCGAAGCTTTTGCGCACAGTGGCGAGCCGTTGCTGAATATCCTCGTGAAGCGAGGCCAGCAAAACAGGAAGAGACCAATCGGACATATTGAACTCCCAAAAAGGCGGTCACCGTGTTAGTCAAGACAGCGGAAACCTGGGGCCGAACAGGGTGCGCCACGCCTTCAGAGCTTCACCATTCTGCCCTCGGCGTGCGAAATTAATCGCGAGCGTCGCCTCGCGGCTGGCGGTCTGTAAGAGTTCGCGCGCGCGCATCTTCCGCGCAGCATCCATCCCGTTGCTCACGGGGGGGCCGAGCCCTGCCGGGTCGGGCCATTCTGCCAGAATGCGGTCGGCTAGCGTGGCGAAGAAGCTTTGTAGTTCGTAGTCGAAGCGGCCCTGCCAATCTCCGTAGAGGCATTGCAGCGCCATTACCTCGATGAGAAACGACGGCTTCACTGGCTTGTCGGTGCCGTGCCGCGGGTTGTTGTTCCAGTACTTCACCATGCGCACGAGGCCCTTCCACTCGTTCGAAAACGCTTTGTGGGACGCGGTGGCCTTGTCGGCGTGGATGTCCGGATTGGTCTTGATCCATTTTCCTGAATCATCGTCCGGGATCTCGTAGTCGTCGCCTTCTTCGAAGGCGGGCACCACGTCGATGCTGACTACGCGGTAGTCGGTGTTGTCATCAGCATCGATAACGACACCGAAATCCACATTCACCGACCGGCTCTGCTTGCGGATTGCCGCCTTGCCATACTTTGCCACTAGCGCGTCATAGAACGCGGTCAGAACCACCGACGGAGCATTACCGCGGTAGTGGCGCTCGCACTCCTTGAGCACGAAGAAGATGTCGATGTCCTTCAGCGGCTTCGTCTTCGTGTGCCGCGCATATGATCCGGTGAGGAAGCTGCGCTCGACGGCAAACTTCGTTTCCAGATACTCCCGGACTTCGGTATGCCGCTGAGTCGCATTTTTTTGCTCGCGGTCGTTCAACTCCAACCGACTTTTGAATTTGCGAAACGCCTCATCAAGCGTGATCATCCGACCTTCCTCCAATAGGCAGCGTTCCCGCCAAGCCCGTTGTGGTCGATTGTCGAGCCTAGGCTCTGACGCACAAATCCTTCGGTCGAGCGGTACTCAGCCGCGCCCCAACCATCTACGGAGGGGCGTCCCGGCTTGTTTTGCAGGATCAGACGGTAGCTTGCTTGACTCGGCCACAGCCCCGCCTTGCGAATGTGATACTTGATCTGTTCGGTGTCGGTCCAAAAGCTCCCGTCGCCAGCGGCGCCGTAGACAATGTCGATATCCCAGCGCCCGACGAGGGCGTCGGTGACAGGGTGGAAGACTTCCAGCACAACGCATTCCAGATGACCGGAAGATAACCATGTGGTCATGCCTCGCATGAGGACTGACCAGTCCTCAACGAGTTTCGTGGGATCGAGGCCGCTGAGGCGGATGATGTCCTTGAAGCTCTTCAGAATGTTGTCGGCCACGTAAGTGACCGAGTGCGTATAGGAATAGACGCCGACGCTGGTCATGACCCGAGGAACCCCTTTCGATCGAAAACGAGGGCGGCCGTCTGCGCCGACTGAGTAGCCTCGGCCTTGGCGATGTCGTCATCAGGCCCGCGTGCGGTGATGCGGGTGCTGTGCTTCTTCAGTGCCGTTTGAATCCATGAGAGGTCGTCGGTCAGGCACGGGAGCGAAACCCGCCAGTCGCCTTCCAGCGGATCGAACCCGAGAGGCTCCTCGTTTGCGTCCGAGCCCTCGATCGCGTCATCGTCGTAGATGCAATAGATGCGCGTGCGCGGCCCGCTACAGGTGGAAATGATCGCAGCGTCCTTCGGGGCGTGGTCGGCGATCACGCTCGCGGCAACGCCCGCGACGGCCATCAACTCCGTGCGCTTCGGGCCATCTGTGCCCTGCGTGAGCAGGTCCACGATGGCGATCCATGTCGCCATCGCGTCACGGCCCGGCGTGCTCATAAACAGGCGGCTGGCGACTGTCGTCATGTCTTCCTCCCGGGCTGGAGCCTATTCGCGGCTGCCGCCTTCGCCGAGGCCAGCAACTTGTCGGCCGTCAGGCTGTCAGGATTCATTGCTGTCTCGGGCGTGCTCGCGAGGGCGTTCGCGACCATCTTGCGGATCGCTCGGCCATCAAGGCCGACGCAGGCCGCAGCGCAGCGCGCAACGTCCGTCGACTTCGCGAGTTTGCCGATGGACGGGTAGGTGCGGCCGAGACCCGTCAGGCAGTCGCAGAGAATGGCTGCGCAAGCCTTCGCGTCGGGAAGCGGAATATGCACCACAAGGTCGCACCTCGAGGTGAATGCGGTATCAACCGCCTCGGGGAAGTTGCTCGTTGCGACGAAAAGGAGCTGCGGGTTCTGCTCGGCAAGCGCATCGAGTTGAACAAGCACAGCGTCGGTCGCGCGATGAACATCGACGGGGTTTGCTTCCATGCTCATCTTGGCCCGGTCGGCGGCGAGCGTTTCGACCTCATCGAGAAGAACAATAGTAGGACAGCGCGTCGCGGCTTCGGCGATCGACTGCGAGAACAGGTCGGAAACCGCGCGCTGCGTCTTGCCCATCGCCGAACTCGTCAGAGCGTGGGGCTCAATCTCCAGCAGCTGAAACTTGCCACCCTTAAACGACTGGGCCGTGCGGTGCGCGAGGCCCCGAGCCAGCGAAGTCTTGCCCGTGCCAGGCGGGCCGACCAAAAAGATGACGCCATGCAAC
Organism: Astrobacterium formosum; assembly: GCA_030848545.1. GTDB lineage: Bacteria > Pseudomonadota > Alphaproteobacteria > Rhizobiales > Xanthobacteraceae > Astrobacterium > Astrobacterium formosum. Next base: position 132,513 of record JAVDCA010000011.1, on the reverse strand, counting down.
GGCAGAACGCTGCGATCTACCTTGCCTCGCATCGTGAAGTTCAGCATCGCTTGAGAGACAAGCTGATCCTTCAAGGCCTCGTCGAGGATGATCGAATCCCACAGCGCGCCAAGGGCAGGGTCAGGCAACGTGCGGACGCGATGAATGCCCTTCGGCCGGTTGAAGTCCGCATGGTGCAATGCCGTCATTCTCGTATCTCCATTTCTCGTTCAATGAATCGAATTAACGGCCCAGAAATTTTTTTAGCCGATCCGTTGATAGACGTACTCGACACCCCCCGTATCTGCTGTGCTCTCGCGCCGTAACAGAAAACCTTGCTCCCAAAGCTGCTTGAATTTCATGCTGGCGTTCGCGATTGAAATGCCGCGATGCGCCGCAAATTCCGACGCCCGCGTCTTCGGCCGCGCCATTGCAAATCCAAACGCCTCGCGCGCGCCTTCGCTCGGCTCCGGTCCAATCAGGTCAGCACTCCTTCCATGCCACACCAACATCGGCTGTCCCTTTTTCTCCGCCGCCGCGTCTAGATTCTCGATGAGGTCGGGGTCAGTGAGGTCGATGAGGCAAAATCCCTTGGTGCCGCGGAATCGCCGTGCGAGTTCAACCACCGTTTCTGAGGCGAAGGAGATGTCCAACCGACTTACTCCCTTCATCGACACCATGAAGATCAGCACACCCGGACTTTCTTCGACCGATCGAAGCAGGCGCTGATGGACTTCGCGGCCTTGTTCGCGGCCCCAGCCTTCCCCCCGTCGCATCGAATCCCGCAGCGCTATCACCCGCACTCCCTCGTTCATTCGAATCATTTAACCAGATTCCCGGGCCAGTTCAAGTGTTAAGCCCGAACGTGAACGCAATGTGGGTACCCCAGAGCAGCGGTAGTCCATCATAGCAGTGGGCGGTGTTGGGTTGATACGAGCCTTGGGCCGGGGTCAAGAGGACTCGCTGCCCCGGGAGCCGTACGTCGAGATTCGCGTTGAATTTGATGGCCTTAGCGGCACATCCCTTGAGGCCGCAGCCCCGGTCCGCACCGTGCCGCGAGATGCCCTGCCGGAAAATCTCAACCAGCAGATCCATGTCCGATAAGTTGTGGAGTCTGGGCGACTCGGTCCGGAGCGATGGCCGGAGGGTTTCCATGATTCCAAGCCCACTGTCCGAAACCGCAACCGACAGCCGGTTGCCGCCCGAGTATACTTGAAGCGCTGCGTAGCCATCGACCTGAGTCTGGCTGTGCGAAAAAGTGTTGTCGATAAGTTCGGCGAAAATCGTGAAAGCGGCGCCTTTAAGCGAAGCAGCATCGGGCCGCTGCCAGCAGGATTCCATCAGCGCGTCCGTCAGGCGGATTGGTAGGTCTTCGTCGCGCGCGTCTTTATTGATGCGGGCAATCTCTACCAATGCTCGGTTGCCGCCGCGATGAAGTTCTGCCGTCGAGTAGGCGGGCCAATCCGGCGTCACTTCGATTTCGGTCGCAAGATGATCGAAGAACCCCATCCGGTTCAGATATCCCATGGTCCCGTCTTCACCTTCCTCGAAATCGAGGCAGACGCGGCGCGTGGTTGCGGCGAGCTGGTTAGCGAGGGACAATAGTCGAATAGCGGCATCCACCATCACCTTGCATCCGACTGGGAACTGGAAGGTCACCTCATAGGTGGCAGGGTCGTGCGGCCCACATGAATTGGCCATCGCACGTTCAAACTTCGAGATGTCTACCCACGCGGCGGGAAAGCGGATGACGCACTGCACGGCTAAACCTTTGGCTAGCGATTCGGCAAGGCCTGCTATTATAACCCTGAGTTGCTGCCGCGGAAATCGACTATCGTTCACTCACGCATGCCTGCATACAATCCGGAATCCTAACCCTCAATCCTGTGCCACATCCTCCTGTTTTTGGACCCCCCCCCAGAACTCGTCATGGGCATCTTCGACCGCCTCCGCCAGATACTTCATCTCGCTCCGCAGATCGGTGAATTTTCGGACAGCGCGAAGCTCATCATCCGCATTCCCGATCGCCTTTGCGCGCTGGCGCCACTTCGCAAAGGGCGGTGACGTGTAACGAGGCTTCCAACTTGGCATCAGCTTTGCCGCCACCTCTCGCAGAGCCGGATGACCAAATGGAATGTACAGGTCCTCTTTGCCGCTCTTGCGCATACGCTCACGTGCGAGTTCTTGGAAGTCGGCGGCATGCTGAAGTTGCCTAAACGTCTCTGTCGGAGTGCTTTTCTTTTCGAGACCGAGCTTGATCCTCTCGAACTGCGTTTCTATCCTGACGATGAACTCTTCGCAGTGAGAGGCGAGCGTTGCCGCGAGGGGCGCTGTGTGAGTAGGGGTGCAATCAAGGAGTTGCTGTGTGACGTGCGCAGCCTCGTAATCGGGGAAGCGATGACCTGCTGCCGCATCGGGAAAGTACGGGTGAAGGGAATTCTCGCCGCCCAACCGAAACCGGCGCGCGAACAGCGGAAATTCCAGGTCAGCTCCGACTGATAAGAAAATTACACAAACCTTATCAGTGTGGTCGGCGGCAGTCATCGGCCGGCGCTGCACGATACTCGCCGACCCAGCTGCCTCACTGACGCCGGTTCTGAGGCAACACCAGCCGCTCCTCGCCATTTCAACAGAGCCGCCATTGAGCCTCGAGTTCGATAGCAAATCGCGTTCTGTTTTTGGCACCCGCTCGAGAATCTAACTCCAACATCGCCATTAAGCGATTTTGAGCAGCATTGTTCTCGCCCCCTCCTTAATTCGTCACTCCACCGTCGATGACGACTGCCTGCGCAGTCATAAAGGTGGACTCGTCGGACGCCAGATAGACGAACATCGGAGCGATTTCCTCCGGGACCGCTTGACGACCCATCGGCACCAGCGTCTTGATAAGTCTTTCCTGCGCCTCAAGTCCGCCCAGATTGGCGATGGCGGGAGCGTTGAAAGGCGTATCCACCCAGCCCGGGCACACGGCGTTCACTCGTATTTTGTCCGCCGCAAGCTCCCGCGCCAGGGCCGACGTGAAGAGGACGACGGCTCCCTTCGAAGCCGCATAGGCGCTCATTCCGGGGCTGCCCCGTTTTCCGGCGGCCGACGCCATGTTGATGATCGATCCTCCACCGGATGCTCGCAAGTGTGGGATGGCATATTTCGCGCCCAGGAAGTATGCCCGGACGTTGATCGTCATCAGATGGTCCCATTTCTCCACGTCGAATACTTCGACTTTTCCGCTATACTGCACACCTGCGTTCTGCACGAGGACGTCGAGACCGCCGAGGCGCGCCGCCGCATCGGAAACGAGATTTCGAATCGAACTTTCCTGTGCGGCGTCGAATTGCAGGAATGACACGCTCGGCCCCAATTCATCGGCCAACGCCTGCCCCTCTTGTACTTTCATGTCGCCGATGACGACCTGCGCGCCCTCGGCGACGAATGCACGAACTGTCGCCCGACCGATACCGGTCGCCGCTCCAGTGATCAGAATGCGTTTGCTATCGAGACGCTTGGACACGACACACCTCATATGTTGTTGGCGCCGTCAACGATGGTTTCGGCGATCCTCCACGATCATGTGCGCACCCTTTTCTCCGATCATGGTGACGGCCGCATTGGTGTTACCGGAGACGATGCTGGGCATGATCGAGGCGTCGATCACCCGCAAACCCTGAACCCCACGGACACGCAGGCGGGAATCAACGACGGCCGCGGCGTCGTGTCCCATCCTGCATGATCCCGTGGAATGAAAAACCGTCGTGCCTTCGCGACGGGCGAATTCCAGTATTTCATCGTCGGTGACCACCTCGCGTCCCGGCTTGTACTCGTCCGCGATCAGCGTCCGAAGAGCGGGCGCGTTCGCAAATCGCCGGCACAGCTTCAGGACCTCGATGATCATCGTGCGATCCGCCTGCGCCGACAGATAGAGCGGCTGGATGGCCGGCGGACTGAAAGGATCGGACGATCTGATTCGCACCCAACCTCGGCTTTCGGGCCGCAACTGATAGCCCAGGATGGTGAAACCCGGAAACGGGTGCGGCGGCTTGCCGGGGCCGTCGGTGCTGAATCCCATGAAGATGATTTCGACGTCGGGCCGGTCGATGTCCGGGCGCGATCTCAGAAATGCCGCCGCTTGGCCGGCGCCTATTGTCAGCGGGCCTCGGCGTCTTAGCAGGAACTGCAATCCGATGAGCGCCTTGGCGATGGGATTCCGCAACTGATCGTTGATGGTGATAGGCCGGTTGCAGCGAAAGATCGATCGTATCTGAAGGCGGTCGACGAGATTTTCGCCCACGCCCGGCAGCGCCTGGACGATGCCGATGCCGTGCTCGCGCAGCAATTTTTCCGGCCCGAGTCCCGACAATTGCAGGATCTGCGGCGTGGCTATCGCGCCGGCGCAGAGGATGATTTCGCCTCGCGCACATGCCGTGCGCGTCGTTCCGCGGGCATCACGATATTCGACGCCTGCGGCGCGTGTACCATCGAAGAGGATGCGATGCACGTGGGCGTGCACCTCGATCTTGAGGTTGGCGCGCCGGCGTGCCGGTCGCAGGTATCCGACCGCGGTGCTGGCTCGAAATCCGTTCCGAACGGTGAGCTGGTAGATGCCGACGCCTTCCTGATCGGGGCCGTTGAAATCGTCGTTAAGCGGATATTTCAGTTCGGCTCCGGCGCGGACGAAGGCGTCGCATATCTCCCGCCGGTCGCGCATGTCGGAGACGCCGATCGGGCCATTCACGCCGTGAAAGCAGTCGGCGCCCCGTTCCTGATCTTCCGCCTTGAGAAAGAAGGGCTTTACATCCTGGGCCGACCAACCTTCGTTTCCCAGTTCACGCCAATGATCGAAATCCGCCCACTGGCCGCGCACGTAGATCAGACCGTTGATGGAGCTGCTGCCTCCCAGAACCTTGCCGCGCGGCCATCTGATGCGGCGCCCGTAAAGTTCTGGTTCGGGCTCGGTTTCGAACGGCCAACTCAGGCGGGGATTGAAGATGGTCCGATAGTAGCCCACCGGGATATGAATCCAGGGATTGCGGTCCTTTCCACCGGCCTCGAGCAGGAGCACCCGAATCGATGCGTCCTCGGTCAGTCGCGCCGCGACGACGGCGCCGGCCGAGCCGGACCCGACGACGATAAAATCGAATTCTGGTATACTATCCGTTGTGTTGCTCATGTGACGACGGCACGTGTCCCGACATTGCGGCCGCGGTTCGCCCGATATCGACCATGACGGAGAACAGGAACAGCGCGCTCCCGAAAGGAACGGCGGCGTAGAACCACAGCATCGACATTCCCCCGAGCATAATCGATATCTGCCCGGTCGACCGAATGGCCGCTATCCATCCATAATAGATGAAGATAGCCAGGATGATGCCCATCAGCAGATCGGACAGGACCCGGGCGACAAGCGTCATGCGCCTCGATAGAAATCCGTTCAGCCAGTCGAGCGCTACGTGCGTTCCGTGCCGCATCGCGACCGGACCGCCGAGGTAGGTCATCCAGACGATGAAGAGCTGCGACGCCTCTTCCTGAAACGATAGCGGATCATGAAGGACATAGCGCCAGATCACGCCTGCGAACACGACGAGGACGACGCTCGCCAGGAGCGCGACGCAAGTCAGCGTACATAGATACACGAACGCATCCTCAATGCGCTCTGCAACGTGTCCGAGCTTTGTCATGACGTCGGTCCACCCGGTTTCGGTGCCGCGCGGACCGGCGGCACGCCGGTCCGCGCATTATCGACTCAGTCGGCTAGGGCCTGTTTGCGGGCGGTGTCGACCGCTGCCTCGGCCTCGGCGATCGCCTGCAGCCACTTGCCCAGCCAGACCTTTCCGTACTTGTTCGCGTACCATTCCTGCATGCGTTCTCGCGCCACCAGGAAAGTCGCCCTCTCGGTTTCATTGGGTACGTAGATCGTGTTGCCCATGTCCAGCCACTTCTGGCTCGCCAGCGACTGGTACGACTTGTTGAAGTTGGTTTGCACGCCGACGCTCAACTGGACGGCATCGATCACAACATTGCGCAAGTCGGGCGGCAGCTTTTTCAGCCACGCATCGCTCATCCAGGCGAAGCCAAAGATGTAGGTGTGCCCATCGAGGATGATGTGCTTCAGGGGCTCGGCCATGCCCATGGGGATGTAGTCGCCAATCGAGTTCTTGGTGCCGTCTACGATTCCGGTCGCCAATGCCGTATAGAGCTCGTTCCAGGGGATGGGGGTCGCCGAAGCACCGAGTTCTTTGACGAATTGTATCTGCAGGTCGGATGCGATGGTTCGCAGCTTCAGGCCTTTGAGGTCCGCGGCGGTCTTCACCATTCGCTTGGTGGTGGCGAAATTTCGCCACGAGCCCGTGTTGCCGACGGCGACCAGCCTGATGTTGCCGGTGCGCTTCAGAACCTCTTTCTGGACGTCGGTCCAAAATTTCGACTCCATCAGCTTTTCGGCGACAAAATCGTCGCGCAGTATGTACGGAAGGTCGGTGACCTGGATTTCAGGCATGAAGCCTGCGATGCCATCGACTGTAGTCGACGTCAGCTCGAGGGTGTTCGCGCGGACCTGTTCCAGCATCTCCCTAAAGTTGCCGAGCTGTCCGGACGGATATATCTCGACCTTGATTCGCCCCTGGGAGCGACTTTCCACGTACGACTTGACGAATACTGCCATCAGATGGTCGTCGGCTTCCGGGCTGGGCGCCGACACGTGTCCGAATTTGAGGACGTAATCCGCGGCGTTCGTGATGCTCGGCGCGAGCAATCCGCCGATCAATAGTCCTGTCGCGAACGTGGCGGCGGCAAGGTGTCTGAAAGAGCCTTTCATGACGCATTCTCCACTGTGCTGAGACCTTCTGAGCGGAGTGTTGTTCGCTTCCTCCGCTGCGGACGGGAGTGTCCGACGTTCTTGCGCGCCGGAATCGGTACTTCATTTCCTCTAGAAGCCGGCCAGACGTGGCAGGGTCAGCGTTAAGGCCGGGATGTAGGTGATTAGGAGGATGACCACGATGTGGACCAAGTAGTACGGCAGCATCTCGCGCACGATTTCGACGACGGAAATCTTGGAGACGGAGCTGGTGACGAACAGTACCAGTCCGACCGGCGGCGTCGCCAAGCCGATGCTGAGGTTCACGCACATCACAATGGCAAAATGCAACGGGTCGATGCCGAAATGCGCAATGGTCGGCGCCAGTATCGGCCCGATGATGAGAATGGCGGGACCCGCGTCCAGAAACATTCCTACGATCAGGAGGAATACGTTTAACAAGGCCAGCACGACGTACCGATTGTCGGCCATGCCGATGATTAGCGAGGCCAATTCGCGCGGCAGGCCTGACAGCGTCATCGCCCATCCAAACAGGGCGGCGGTCGAAATGATCAGCAGGATTCCGGCGGATGTGATCATGCTCCGACGCAGTGCATCATAGAGGTCCTTCAGGCCAATCGTCTTGAATATGAACAGGCTGATGAAGGCCGCGTAGACGACCGCGACGGCGGCAGCCTCCGTCGGCGAGCAGATGCCACCGACGATGCCGCCGAGAATGATGAGCGGCGTCAGCAGGGGTAATGCTCCCGCCCAAGTTGCCCGAACAACCGTGCGGAACGAGGCCCTGGGCTTGCGCTGTGGGAATCCACGCCGGTTCGCCAGCAGGCGGGTGGCTAACATTAGGCCGCCGCCGATCATGATTCCCGGAACGAACCCTGTCAGGAAAAGCGCGGCGACCGAAAGCTGCATGACGAACGCATAGATCACCATCATGATGCTGGGCGGGATGATTGGCCCGAGAATTGCCGATGCCGCGGTGACGGCGGCGGCAAAGCGGCGCGTATAGCCCTCACGCTCCATGGCCGGAATGAGCACCGATCCGAGTGCCGAAGCGTCGGCCGCCGCTGATCCGCTGAGCCCGGCGAATAATACGTTGGAGACGATGTTGACTTGTGCCAATCCACCTCGTAGATGGCCGACGAACGCGTCCGCGACGTTCACCAGCCGCTGCGTAATCCCGCCGGTGTTCATGATCTCGCCGGCCAGAATGAACAGCGGGATGGCGAGCAGCGAGAACTGACTAATTCCGCTGATGAGGCGTTGCGGAAGGATCTGAAGAAATCCAGCGTGACCGCTCAGCAAAAACCCCACAATCGGTCCGGCGGCCATTGCGAAGGCGATCGGCACGCCCAAGAGCGTTATGACGAGAAAAATCCAAACAAAATGAGCTGTAATCATGTAGCGAGCTCGTCTGCCACTGGATTTGTGCCGTCTTGCCCGGAGCCGCCGCGCACGAATAAACGATCATTCTCCGATATTTTGAATCTGAAGATGCCGCGCGAAGTTTTCGACTATCGTGCTAACGAGACCTCTATCGATAAGTAAGTCTCAAGCTCCGAACTATCCCCGCAGGGCTGGAGCAATCAGCGCCTGACGATTCTTAAAGATGTAGTAACATGCAATAGATGAGAAGTCAACCACTGCTCTTTCCTTACGCTTGCGCCGGCGTGGAAATTCCGTGCACCGCGGCTCTATGCCGTGAACGTCAATGGGGATTCGAATCGATCAGGTTGCCAATCATCTGCAATCCGCGATCACGACCCAGGCAGCGCCTTTTCCGACGAGATGGCGCGACAGCAGATCGAGGTCACCGGTCTGCTTGTCGATCCGGTACGCGGATATCCATCCCGACTTTTCACCGGCGACGACCAGGAACTTGCCGTTGGGATCTATCCTGAACCCACGCGGCTGCAATTCCGTCTGCATCCGGTACGTTGGCAGCACACGCGGGTCTCGTCGGCACGCTGACAGATGGTCGTGCTTGTGGTTCGTTTAGTGGCGTAGAGAAACCGGTCGTCGGGAGTAGCCTGGATGTCGGACGCCCGGATCTAGCTATTTCTGTCTTCGGTTCTAAAGATCATCTCTGGAAGCCGAAGCCGTCTCGAGACAAGGTCGGCGATTTCGGCGAACAAAGAAGTCGTTCCGAGCACCGTGTACCGGCCGGTTGGTGGATCGAACGCCTATGTGGCGCCCGATGCGGTGAGTGCGTGCAGCAGATAGAAGCGACTGAGGGCCCGTGAATACGCCAATTGGCGAGGGCCGGAGCCGGCACTCCAGGCTACCGAGCAAAGGGTATGACGGTCCGCCCGCAGGGATCTGGCCGAGAGCCTCGATCGGCCCAGTTCGGCCGTCCATGTGAAAGCTAGAGATATCCCCGTCTTCAGCATTGGAAACATAGAGGAACATCGTCGCGCCCCTTTCTCCGCCAGGCGGACACAGCAGCAGCCATTGACGGGCATTTACAAAGATGTTACTACATACGATAAGGACGATCTAGTAAAGCATTCTGCCGATTGGTTGCTCGCGCCGGGCAATCGGCACCGTTCGTGGCCGAGGCTTCAACGCGTCCTTACTGAATGTTGGGCGGCCAATTATGAACCGTCCAAAGAATCCGTCGGTTTCGGCAAATTCGTCATAGCCCGGACTGGGTCTGCTGAAGAACTATTCGGATAGCGACATGCGACGAGTGAGCCTATCGCCCGTTCACCGTGCCGGCCGTGTCTGCCAGACGCGCTACCGGCTGCATTGAGGGAGGAACGTATTGCGGCGCGACGACGGATGTTCTGACCGGGACGCAGTGCGGTTCGACGAGCATTCTCTGGCACTCGTGCGTGCAGTTCGTCTCTTCCCGGCCTGATTCTCGATACGGCACTTTTGCCGTCGGCGAACAGCAGCGCCACTGTCCTGTCGGGCACGCCGCACATCCACAACCAGATCCTGTGTCGTGGTTCGTCTTCACAAGCACTCATGATCCGTCTCACATCCGGCGCGGGCCGGTCATCCGTCCTCGACGTCGGCTGTAAACCGAGCAAGGAGTTTCATCCAATGCGCAAGATCAGTGGCGTTCTGGTGGTTTGCAGCATGCTAGGCGCAGCCCTCAGCATCTGCGGGCTGCCAAGCCAAGCCCAGGCGGTCGAACTGCGTGTAGCCCATTCGAGCAATCCGGGCCAATCGACCTACATCTACTGGGATGAATTGGCCAAGCGTGTGAATGCCCGCGCCAATGGCGCGATTGTCCTCAAGGTCTTTCCCAGTGGACAACTCGGCGGCGACGAACAGCTCCAGCGGGGACTCAAGGCCGGCACTATTCACATGTCGAGTATCGCCGCCAGCAACATGAGCATCGTTAGCAACGCCTATGCTTGGTCCGATCTGCCCTATGTTTTCAACTCGGCGGCAAGTGCGGAAAAGGTCTTCACCGATCCGGGCCTGGGCGAGATGATCGCCAAGAAGATGCGTGCCGAAGCCGGCACCGTCGTTCTCGGCCACATCGAGCTCGGCGGATTCCGCATCCTGATCAACACGAAGCGCGCGCTCAAGACGCCCGCCGATATCGGCGGCATGAAGCTCCGCATGCTGGCCAATCCGATCGACCAGGCCCTGCTGTCCGCATGGGGCGCTTCGCCGATCGCCATGCCGTGGAGCGAGGTGTTTGTCGCCATCGAACAAGGTGTCGCTGACGGCCTGCAATTGCAGCCTCAGGCCATCGTTGGATTCGGATTCGACAAGATGATCCGGCACGGGACGCATACCCAGACCCTGATCACGATGCACGTCGCGCAGGTGAACGCGGCGACCTGGGACAAGTTCTCTCCCGCTGAACAGAAGCTGATCCGCGATGCGTCTGCCGAGGCCCTGAAGGTTGCCAACGACGCCGACCGCGCTGACGGCGCAAAATTTCTCGCAGATCTGTCGAAAAAGATAACCTTCTACACCCCCACGGCAGCGGAACTGGAATTGTGGCGAAAGCCCGCTCTCGCCATCTGGGATCGCTTCCTCGACAAGATGGACAAGGACATGCTGTCGCGTGTCGTCGCCATTCAGAAGTAGACACTGATCGACGCAGACGGGGCGGATGAGTCCCGTCTGCGCCATTCGGCCCCCATCGGGTCGCCGTCGTCGATTAGGTGAGAATGACCATGGAATACCAACGTTACGGGCTTTTTGTCGGAGGTGAATGGCGCCAGCCGCTGGAAAACGGTCGGTACGAGATCATGAACCCCGCCACCGAGGAACTGATCGGCCTCGCCCCGCAGGCAGCGGCGAAGGACGTCGCTGCTGCTGTGGATGCGGCGGTGCCCGGCATGGCAGCCTGGCGCGCTCTGTCGACATGGCAACGTTCGGACGTCCTGCGGCGCATCGCCGGCCTTTTGAGAGAACGCGTCCAGCCGATTGCCACCCAGATCGCCCTCGAGACCGGCAAGCCGTTGCCGCAGGCCAAAGGCGAGGTCATGGGCAGCGCCGAGCAGTTCGAATGGTTCGCCGACGAGGCGCGGCGCATTTTCGGCCGCGTCATCGACAGCCGACTTGCCGCCAGTCGACACTATGTCCAGTTCCAACCGGTCGGCATAGCCGCGGCCTTCACGCCCTGGAATTTCCCGGTCGCGCTCGCCGCCAGAAAGATCGCTCCAGCGCTGGCCGCCGGTTGCGCCGTCATTTGTCGCGGTGCCGAGGAGGCGCCCGGCGCCGCCATGCTGCTGGTCGAGTGCTGCAAGGATGCGGGCGTGCCGGCCGGCGCGATATCCCTGCTCAACGGCCGGCCAGCGCCCATCACCGACGCGATCATGGCCGACGACAGGGTCCGCAAGATCAGCTTCACGGGCTCGGTCCGCGTTGGAAAAATACTGGCCGCGGCGGCGGCGGCGACGTTGAAGCGGGTGACCATGGAGCTCGGCGGGCATTCGCCCGTCATCGTCATGAACGATGCGGATGTCACAGAAGCGGCGCGCCTGTCGGCGGCGGCCAAGTTCCGCAACTGTGGCCAGATCTGCATCTCGCCGACCCGCTTCTTCGTGTTTGAAGACTCGATGAAACATTTCATCAGCGAGTTCTGCGATGCCGCGAAGGCGATCCGGATCGGAAACGGCCTCGACGACAATATCGACATGGGACCCTTGGCCACCCGCACCCGGCTGGAGACCGTCGATGGCCTCGTGCAGGACGCGATCGGCAAGGGAGCTCAACTCGTCATGGGCGGATGCCGCGCCCCTGGGTTTAAGAAGGGTCATTTCTATGCCCCGACAGTCCTGGCGAACGTGCCCGGACACGCGCGGGCGATGACCGAGGAGCCGTTCGGGCCGCTCGCCCTTGTCAATCCCGTCAAGTCGCTGGACGAAGCCCTGAAAGCGGCTAACGACGTCGAATTCGGATTGAGCGCCTATGCCTTCACGAGGTCGCTGAAGAACGCCGATGCCATCGCCCAAGGGCTCGAGGCCGGCATGGTGTCGATCAACTCTTTTGCGCCGGTGATGGCCGAGGTTCCGTTCGGCGGCGTCAAGTCGAGCGGGTACGGCCGCGAGGGCGGCGAACTCGGCACGCGAGATTTTCTGGAAACCAAGTCGATAACCGTCAAGTTCGAGTGATGCAAACGCCGTCGGGTAGCGAACTGCTTGATGCCGACGTCGTCGTCGTCGGGGCCGGCACCAGCGGTTGCGTTCTGGCGGCGCGGCTGTCGGAAGACCCGCGCCTCAACGTCCTGCTCGTCGAGGCGGGACCCCGGGATCGCAATCCCTGGATCCACATTCCTGTCGGCTTCAGCCGTCTCCTGCATGACCGAAAGCTGAACTGGCGTTACGAGACGGTTCCACAAACAGCCCTGGGTGGACGCCCCGTCTATTGGCCGCGCGGCAAGGTTCTCGGGGGATCAGGCGCCGTCAACGGCATGATCTGGGTGCGCGGCGCGCCGAGCGACTACGATGACTGGGCGGAACGCACCGGTGACGACGGCTGGTTGTGGCCGCAGATCGAAAAGCAGTTTCGAGCGTGTGAGGCGGCGCCATCAGATGCGAGCGGAACCATCGGCAGGGAAGGAATGATTCCGCTCACCAAACGACCCCACGACCATCCGTTGCATCGGGCATTCATCGAGGCTGCGCAGAACGCGGGCCTGGAGGTGCTTCCCGACCTGGGCATGTCGGATCGAAGCGGTTGTGGCGACTATTTAATAACGATGAAGCGGGGCCTGCGGACGTCGACAGCGTCGAGTTATCTGGCGCCGGCAAAGCGACGTCCGAATCTGGCCATCCTCACCGACGCATTGGTTCTCGGTCTAACGATTGACGACGATCGGACCGTGAGGGGACTTCGCGTCCGCGTCGGTGGCCGGGATTTTACGGTGCCATCCCGTCGTGGCGTCGTCTTGGCGGCGGGAGCGATCAACACGCCGCAACTGCTTCTTCTCTCGGGGGTCGGGCCCGGCGCTCATCTCCAGGAGATGGATATCCGGACGGTCATCGATTCTCCTTCGGTCGGCCAGGGATTGCAGGATCACTATGGCGTGCGCGTCATCGCGGCCGTCAATGCTCCCATCAGCGTCAACGACGATTTTCGCAGGCCCTGGCGGCTGGTCGCCCATGCGGTTCGCTACGCCCTGTTCCGTGACGGCGCCATGGCGATCGGTGGGGCCTATGGCGGCGCGTTCTTCTCGACAGAAGGACGCGCCGAGCCCGACATGCAGATCCATTTCCTGCCGTTGTCCAGCGAGCGCCGGGGGTGGTCGTTCCATCCCTTCTCCGGGGTGACTGCCAATGTCTGCCAGCTTCGCCCCTTCAGCGCCGGCACGGTTCGCCTCCGTTCGCCAGTTCCGACCGAGGCGCCGGTGATCGACCCCAACTATCTGGCCGATCGCCGGGACCAAGCGGCCCTCCTGCGGGGCATTCGATTCACGCGCAGGATCTTCCAGGCGCCACCATTCTCGACAACTTACAGCGCCATCGAAAAGTATCCCGGCCGCGAATGCGTTACCGATGATGCATTGCTTCGATTTGCCTGCGCGACTGGAAGCACGGTGTTCCACCCCGCGTGCAGTTGCCGCATGGGGCGTTCCGAACAGGCGGTCGTCGATCCTCAATTCTGTGTCCGCGGCATCGGCAAGCTGTGGGTGGCTGACGCCTCCGTCATGCCCAGCCTGCCGTCCGGCAACACCAATGCGGCGGCGACGGTGGTCGCCGAACGCGGCGCTGCCTGCGTTCGTGAAGCGATCGCCACCTGATTTCGGGAGAACGAGATGCTCGACAGAGTGATGCGCGCCGGCGAACGGATCCTGGAATACATCGTGATCATTTCGCTGCTGTTCATGTTCTCCCTGGTGTTCACCAATGTCGTGCTGCGATTCGGCTTTTCGAGCGGCATTGCGATCGGTGAGGAATTGGCGCGATACGCGTTCGTGTGGTGCACCTTCATCGGCGCTGCCCTGGTGCTCAAGGCCAGGGCGCACATCGGAATCGAAGGGATCAGGCACTATCTCCCCCGCCGCTGGATGAGGCTGTTCGACACCCTCGTCGTGGCCATCATTTTCGCGATGAACGGTGTCGTGCTCGTCGGTTCCGTCTTTGTGCTTCTCTCCAATGTCGGGGTCAGATCGCCGGTCTCCGGTGCGCCGCTGACCTTGGCCATCGCTTCGATCGTCGTCGGATCGTTCGTCATGTTGATCGTGCTCTGCACGCAGGCAGTATCGATCTGGTCCAGGCCCCAGGGAGAGTGAGATGGTATTGGTGCTGTTCCTGGGTGGCCTCGCTGTCCTGATACTTGCGGGAGTTCCGGTTTCCTTTGCGCTCCTCGGCAGCGCGCTGCTAATGATGTGGTGGCTGGATGTGCTCGATCCGCAGATCCTGGCGGACGCGATGTACAACGGCGCCGATTCCTACCCGTTGATGGCAATCCCGTTCTTCATTCTGGCGGGCGAGCTGATGGTGGCCGGCGGATTGACGACACGCATCGTCTCGTTGATGACCTCGATGCTTGGTCATATCAGAGGAGGTCTCGGCTACGCCGCCATCGTCGCATCCGTGATCATGGCCAGCCTGTCGGGCTCTGCGGTGGCCGATACGGCCGCGATCGGATCCGTCCTCCTCCCGATGATGCGGAACGCTGGGTACGACGTGCCGCGATCCGCCGGATTGATCGGGACCGGAGGCATCATCGCTCCGATCATTCCTCCGTCGATCGCGTTCATCGTGTTCGGGATTACCGCGAACGTTTCCATTCTCGACCTATTCTTTGCTGGTATTGCACCGGGTTTGATGATGGGAATCACGCTCATGGCCATATGGGCAGTGCTGGTTCGCAGTGACGTGACGAAAGTCTACCCGTGGGCCGGTTGGAAAGCGATTCGCGAGAGCCTTTTCAGCGGCTTTTGGGCATTGTTGATGCCCCTGATCATCATCGGCGGATTGAAGGCGGCTATCTTTACGCCGACCGAAGCGTCAGCGACCGCCGTCGCCTATGCATTGTTTGTCGGGGCTGTAGTTTATCGTGAACTCACGGTCGAAAAGTTCCTGAAGGCCTGCCGCGAAGCCGCCTTCACGAGCGCGTCCGTGATGTTCCTGGTCGCGACTGCTTCGGCATCCGCGTGGCTCGTTACGACGTCACAAGTTCCGCTGGTGCTGGCCGGATTTCTGGAGCCGATCATCGGATCGCCGCGCATACTTGTGTTGGTGATTGTCATCCTGGTTCTGATTGTCGGCTGCGTCATGGATTTCACGCCCAACGTTTTGATCCTGACTCCCGTGCTCATGCCGGTGGTGCGAATGGCCGGCATCGATCCGGTCTATTTCGGGGTCGTGTTCATTCTTGCGAACTGCGTCGGACTGCTGACGCCGCCCGTGGGCGTCGTCCTCAATGTCATCTGTGGGATCGGGAAGATACCGATGGGCGTAGGCGCCAAGGGAGCATTGCCATTCATCCTTGGAATGGCCTTTCTTCTCGCCTTGTTCATCGCCATTCCGGATCTGATTCTAGTTCCATTCAGATGGATTGTGCGATTGTGAATCAAACGCGCAGCTACCATGGGGCTTTTCGCCTCAAGTCTTTGCTGTTTTCCGGTCATGGCGCCCCAATGCTTGTGGGCCGAAGCGAGTGCAGCCAGACGTTCAATTCGTTCCACTGTGAGAAAGCACTCCTCTTTCAAGAATGCCGAGTCTCATTGTAGTCCGTCGGTTCACCTATCTAGTGGCTGGACTCTGGCTTTCCGTGCGACCTGGGTCCACTTCTCGATTTCTGAGGCAACGAACGCCTGGGTCTGTTCCGGCGTCGATACGGTGGGAACGACGCCCTGTTGCTGGAGCCGTTGTTGAATCTCTGGATCGGAGAAGATAAGCCGGACTTCCGCCGACAGTTGCTCAACGATCGTTGACGGAGTGCCGGCGGGCGCGGTCAACAGGGTCCAAGTTGACGCTTCGAAGTCGCCAACTCCCGCCTCCCTGAAGGTCGGAACGGCGGGGAGGGCCGCGACACGCTGGCTGGTGGTGACACCCAGCGCCACGATCGTTCCGCTTTGAATGTTCGAAAGTGACGCGAGCACGTTGTCGAACATAGCAGGGATGTGGCCGGCGACGAGATCCGTGATTGCGGGTGCGCTTCCTTTGTAGGGGATGTGGACCATGTCGAGGCCATGACTTTGCGCCAACATCTCCATCGCCAAATGCGGGGGCGAACCGGCGCCGGGCGAGCCATAGTTCATCTTGCCCGGATTTGCCTTGGCCCACTGGACGAACTCGGGAAGAGTTCGGAATGGTGCCTTCGGATTGACGTTCAGCACCAGCGGAAGCAGGCCGGTGAGACTGATCTGGGTGAAATCCTTCAACGGATCATAGGGGAGTTTCTCGTACAGGGCGACGTTGGTGGCATGCGGTCCATTCCCGGACAGCAGAAGCGTATAGCCGTCCGGCCTCGCCTGCTGAACCGCGACGGTTCCCGGAATGCCGGATCCGCCGCCCCTGTTCTCAACCACGAAGGTCTGGCCCAGGCGCGTGCTCAGACGTGCCGCCACCATCCTGGCGATGATGTCTGTTGCGCCCCCAGGAGCGAACGGCACCACGATGCGCACGGATTGCGCGGGGTATTTCTGCGCGTGGCCGGCATCGGGACAGGCGAGCATGAAAGCACATATTGTTGCGGTCAGAACGGGTTTCATCGCATTATCTCCACTTCTATCTAAGCTGATTGCGCGGCACTGAGTGTCTCTAAGCAGGCACGCCACGCGGCCAAACATTGGTTTCCGCCGTCGCATCATTGCTTGCGTCCTGCAAACCGTCCCAGGACAGGACTGAGGAACAACAACACGGTCAGTCCGATCAGGACCGCGCTCACCGGGCGCGTCAGGAAGCCGATCGGCCAGCCGTCGTCGAGAACCAGCGCCCGCCGCAGGTTGTCCTCGATCAGAGGGCCCAGGATGAAACCCAACACCATAGGAGCAATCGGCATGTCGATCTTGCGCATTACGTAGCCGACGACGCCGAAAACGATCAGTACCCAGACGTCGAATACGCTGTTGGAGGCGGCGTAAGCGCCCACCACGCACAGAACGATGACGATCGGCATCAGATAGCGGGGCGGTGTTTCGAGAAGCTTGACCAGGAATCTCAGGCTGGCAATACCGAGTACGGCAAACAAAAGGTTGCCGGCGATGAACAGCAGGAAGATCGCGGAGACGACGTCGGGATTCGAAACGAAGAGAGTCGGACCAGGCTTGAGCCCGTGGATGAGAAAGGCGCCCATCATGACTGCCGTCACAGCGTCTCCCGGAATGCCGAACGCCATGGTGACCGCGAGTTCGCCGCCGGTGCCAGCGTTGTTGGCAGTTTCCGGTGCGACGATGCCTTCGGGCGCCCCCGTTCCCATCGCCTCACGATTGCGGCCGAGACGCTTCTCGATTCCATAGCCGAGGGCCGCGGCGATTGTCGGTCCGACGCCGGGCATTACGCCGATCAGAAGCCCGATCACGGTCGAGCGGATCATGGTCGGCCACATCCGCAAGGCTTCCCAGAAGCTCCGCGCAATGCCGTGAATTTGCTGGCGCGCGACGTCGCGCGCCGAGAGGTCGCCTTCCAGCGCGACGAATACCTCCGAAAGCCCGAACAGTCCTATCATGACCGGCACGAACGTCATGCCGCCGATTAGCGAAGCGTGGTCGAAGGTGAAGCGCGGATACGCGCCGACAGGATCGTTGCCGACGCAGCCAAGCAGCAATCCGAGTGCGCCAGCCAGAAGCCCTTTGAGGAGTGATGGGCTGATGTACGCAACGAACCCCAGGCCGAACAGTGCCACAGCGAAGTACTCATGGGCCCCGAGTCGCAGGGCCCAGCGCGCGGCAACGGGAGCGAAAGTCGCCAAGAAAAGTGCGCTCACAAGCCCGCCTACGAGCGAGGCGGCAATCGCCAGGCCGATCGCGCGACCAGCTTCACCATTTTTCCGCATCGCGTAGCCGTCGATCGTTGTCATGATCGCCGCGCCGGTTCCCGGGATGTTGATCAGGATCGCGCCGACCGAACCGCCGAACGTCGCGGCGGCATAGGAAGGGACGAGCAGAGCGAACGATTCCTGCGGCGTCATCGAATAGGTGAGGGGAATCATGATCGCGACGGCCATCGTCGCGGTCAAACCGGGCAGCGAGCCGACGACGAGACCGATAAAGGTGCCGAGCAGGGTCAAGCCGATTACCGTCGGAGTGAGGACCAGCGGTAGGCCGATCGTCAGAGCGTTGCTCAGGTTGAGCATGACAAACCCGCCCCTCAAGGCATCTGAACGCCGAAGGCAATCGCGAACACGACGTAGATGCAAAGGCCGGCGGTCGCGCCGACACCCAACGCCTTCGGCCACGGCGCCTTCAAGGTCCGCATGCCGACGACCAGGAATACAAGTGCGGGGCCGAGAAGGCCGAAGAGGCCGAAAGCCACCGCGAACCCGCACAGCAGCAGGAAGGTCGCTCCGGTGGTGACGAGTCCTTTCGGCAGGCGAATATCTGCGAGTCTCGGCCGCTGCCTTTCGCACTGCGCAAGGCCGTAGGCGATCAACGATATGCTGAGGACCACGATGATCGCTAGCAGCAGCCAGGGCATGAAAGCCGCGCCGAGACCTTCGGGAAGATCCTGCAGGGGAAAAGTGCGGGCTTCCATCCAGGCAAGGCCGGCGACGGCGAGGCCGAGTATCCCGGAGACGATGTACGAACCGGCCATGAGCCAAGCCCCCTGCTGCGCTACTTCCGCAGCATTCCGGCTTTCTCGATCAGCGTACGGAACTCGTCGTCCACCTTGCGGACATAGGTTTCGCTATCCTTGGCCGAGAGATAGAATCCGCCTTGGCCGCTGCTCCTGAGATGGGCCTGGAAGGACGCCGAATCGTATGCCTTCCTGATCGCTGCCTCGAGCGTCTTCACTATCTCCTCCGGGGTCCCGGCAGGAGC
This sequence comes from Astrobacterium formosum, assembly GCA_030848545.1. Classification (GTDB taxonomy): domain Bacteria; phylum Pseudomonadota; class Alphaproteobacteria; order Rhizobiales; family Xanthobacteraceae; genus Astrobacterium; species Astrobacterium formosum. Next base: position 113,326 of record JAVDCA010000011.1, on the reverse strand, counting down.
CGCGAAACCGCGTGTCGGTCCGAAGACGAAATCGAAGCCCTGCTCCTTGAAGGTTGGGATTGCGGGCGCCGCATCAAGGCGTTTCTCGGCTGAAATGCCCAACATCTTCACCATCCCGGCGCTGACCATCGATTCCGCTTCCGCCGCGCCGGCGCCCGCGGCGACGACCTCGCCACCCGCCGCCGCCTTGATGCCGGCAGCCGTCGCGCCCTGATAGGTCACAGTCCTCAGCTTGAGGCCGAAACGCTCCATGAATGCGACCCATGCCCAGTGGTAGGCAGTCGCGGGACCGCCGTCGCTCACCTTCGCATTCGGATTTGCCTTCAGCCAGGCGGCAAAGCTCTTGAGGTCGTTGAATGGAGCATCAGCCTTGACGGCAATACCCCACGCATCCTCGTTCACCATGCCCAGCATGCGGACTTCCTTGAGCGGATCGACCCACGTCTTGGATGTCTCTAGATGTTTCTGGATGGCAGCATTGAGGGGAAGGAACATGGCGATGGTGTAGCCATCGGGCTTGGCGGCGACGAGTTCCTTCCACGACACAAGGCCGCCGCCACCGTCCTTGTTGATGACTACGACCGGTTTTCCCAGCGACTTTTCCATTTCGACGCCGATCCTGCGGGCGACGATGTCGGTGCCACCGCCGGCGCCAAATCCGACCAGCATCGTAATCGGCCGTTCCGGGTACGCTGCCTGTGCGACGTCAGGCTGATAGGAAAGCGCGGCGATGGCGAGACCGGTTGCGCCGACTAATCCGCGGACTAGCGTATGCATGTCGTCCTCCGAGACGGTGTGTAAGAAGCCACCGAATGAACTAGGAAGTTGCCGGCGCTATCGGTCTGCCCCGTCGCCAGTCGTGATAGAGCGAAAGAGCGAGAATGACCAAAGCGATGGCCAGAAAGATCGCGGAAATCGGGCTGGTGAGCAGGGGCAGGAAACTATCGGAAGCGGACAGGCCGCGACGCAATTGCAGCTCCGCAATCGGGCCGAGAATGACCCCCAGCACCAGCGAGCCGAGTGAGTAGCCATTCTTTTCCGCGAAGTAGGCCACAAGGCCGAAAGCAACCAGCACCCACACGTCCATCATCCGGTTGTTGGAAATGTAGGCGCCGAACGCGCACAGGGAGAGGATCGGCGGAATGAGAAGATATTTCGGCACCTTCAGCACCATCGCGAACGGTTTGATGAAGGCAATCATCATGAAGAACATGACAAAGTTGGCCAGGATAAATGCCAGGAAGAAGCCGTAGACGATGCCCGGATTGTTGCTGAAAAGGGCAGGTCCCGGCTGAAGGTCCTTGATGATGAGGCCGCTGAGCATCAATGCCGCGACGGGGCAACCCGGAAGTCCGAGCGTGAGCAAGGGAACCATGGCCCCGCCGGTGACGGCGTTGTTGGCGGCCTCCGAGGCGATGATGCCGTCTTTGACGCCGGTGCCGAACTTCTCTGGCTCTCTGGAAGCGAGTTTGGCCTGATTGTAGGCAATGAGACTGGCGGTGCTGGCCCCGACACCGGGGATGATGCCGATGACGGTGCCGATCAGCGATGACCGCAGGAGATTGCCCCAGGATTCGAGAAGATCGCGCCACTTCGGGATGATGTTGCGATAGTTGACGTTGAAATCGGGGCAGCGGGCATTGACCTTGTGCATTTCGACCAGAAGCTGCGACATTGCAAAAAGGCCAATCAGCACCGAGGACTCGGCGAAGCCGCCGCTCAGTTCGCTCCAACCGAAAGTCAATCGCGCTACCCCGCTGATCGGATCCGGTCCGACAATTCCGATCAGCATGCCGACGAAGCCGGCGATCAAGGCCTTCAGAAGCGATCCCTGCGATGTGTCCGCGATCATGACCATCGCGCACATCACAATGGAGAAAATGTCGAAATAGGTGAGCTTGACCGCCTGCATGGCGACCATCGGCGCCATGGTCAGTAGCACGATATAGCTGAACCCGCCGCCCAGGAACGAGGCGAAGACGCCGTAGCCCAATGCCCGACCGGGCTCGCCGCGGGCCGCCATGGGATAACCGTCGAAGCAGGTGGCGATCGATGCCGGCGTGCCTGGAATGCGCAGAAGTACGGCGGACACCAGTCCGCCCGTCATGCCGCCGACATAGACAGCGATCAGCAGAGCCAGGCCCGGCATGGCATCCATCACGAATGTCATCGGGACTGCGATGGCGATAGCCATGGTCGCGGTGAGCCCCGGAATCACGCCGACGACGATACCGACGATCGTGCCCACCACGATCATCAACAACGGTAGTGGCTGTATGAGCAGCGACAAGCCGGCGGTGAGATGCTGAAGGATGTCCATGACCGGATCCTAGGGAAGAGCGGTTTTGAGGAGCGTGACGAACACTCCCTGGATCAGGATCGCGAGCCCTGCTGCCACGCCGACGGCCGGAATGATCGCCCCTTTGCGGAACGACGCCATGGCCCACGACAGGACGGCGACGAACACGAATGTCAAAATAAGGTAGGGGATCCCCGAGTACGAAAGGAGAAGGATGTAGGTGATGAACGCCAGCAGGGACGCCCATGGAAGAATATTGTCGAAGGTCGGACTCCACCTCACGGCCGCTTCCACCGTTCGCGGCTGCTCGCTTTTCAGAGTTCTCCACAGAACGAGAGCGATGTTAAGGCTGCTCAAGGCGACGATGGCGCTAAGTACCATGAGGGGAAAAAACGCCGGACCCAGCGGTTCGAACCTGGCCTTGGGCAATGCTGCGGTCTGTTGCACAAGGATCAGACAGAACGCGATGATGCCGAGCGACGTAGCAATGTCCTTCCTCACCTTGGCCTCCAAGAGGCTGGGAATCGTGCCCAGGCCGGAGAACAGCAGAGGAGCACGCAACGGGCGCGCTCCTCTCGTCACTTCAGTCGAGGGACGAGGGTATGAGACCACCCCGCCGAGCGAACCGATACAAGTCTACGTCGGTCTTGAGAAGAAGTTCACGCGTGTCGCCGATGCTCAACCATGCTGGATGCATGGCCAGCTTGCGGAAGTCTTCGACCGCTGCCGGATTGGCCACGATTTTCCTGGCCACATCGCTCCACGTCTTTACGATCTCCGCTGGGAGATTGGACGGACCGTAGAGAACAATGTCGTACCAGAAGGTGAAGTCGACGCCCTGCTCTTTGTAGGTTGGAATGTCGGGTAGAGAGGCCAGACGCTTGTCGCCGGATGTGCCGAGTGCCCTCAGCGTGCCGTCCGCAACGTATTGCAGGATGACCGTGTCGCTTGGAGATGCCACGTCGATCTGCTTGCCAAGCATCGCCTTGACTTGTTCGGCGTCGCCGCCGCCGGCAACGTGGCGGAACCTGGTGCCTGTCACGTCCTCCATGCCGAGGGCCTCGAAGTGGAGGCCGGCCCCGATGTTGACGCCCCATTTGATCTGCCCTGGACGTGCCTTGGCGTCCTTGAGAAGTTCACCCATCGTCTTCCAGGGAGAGTCCTTGTGGACCACCAGCGCCTTGTAGAAGCGTGCGACGTTCGCGATCGGCGTCAAGGAATCCCACGTGAATTTCTGTGCACCCGTGTGATAGGCGGTGATCAGCGTCGGGATGTGCCAGAGCAGAGTATAGCCGTCCGGTTTCGCTTTGGCCGCCTCGCGGCTGGCGATCGACCCGGCAGCACCCGCGATGTTGACGACGGCGATGCTGGCTTTGAGTTCTTGCTCGGCATATTTTGCGAAGACCCGCGCCGATACGTCCGACGAACCGCCTGCCGCAAACGGTACGATCAGTTTGATGGGTTTGGTCGGATAGGCATCAGCAGCCAAACCGTAAGATGGCGCCGCGACCAGCGCACCTAACAAGCACGCGACAGTTGTTTTGATCCTGATCATCGGAATTCTCCTGCTGGAAAAAGGCAGGCTTCAAGAAGTTGGCTCGACCCGGGCTCGCTCTCCAGGGTCTGACGGCCAGCCGCCTTGACGTCGATGTACTTACATGTAAAATTTAGCACGTCCTAGCCAACTGTCAATCGGCACCAGTCGTTCTGCCTCTCGAATCCGCTCACTGAGTCGATGTCCATTTCCTCCGAATGACGATTACAGGCGTTGTGCCATGAAGACGCGCATGCTCGGCAAGAGCGGTCTTATCGTTTCCGAAATCGGCTTTGGCAGTTGGGCGATCGGAGGCGTCGCATTCCGTGGCGGCGTGCCCTCGGGCTGGGCCGGTGCGCAAATGAGAACGTCGATCTCCACGATTGAACGCGCGTGGCAGAGTGGGATTACCTTTTTTGATACGGCGGACGCCTACGGGCGAGGCAAAAGCGAGGTCCTTCTCGGACTGGGACTTCATGATCACAGCGCCCAGGCGGTGATCGCCAGCAAGGTCGGAATGAGCCTCGCCGCGCCAGGGCAGAATTTCAGCGAGCCCTACATCCGTGGCGCTCTCGATGCCAGTCTGACAAGACTCGAGCGAGCCTATCTTGACCTCTACCTCCTCCACTGCCCAGCGCTCGGCGCGATGTCACGAGAACTCTTCGATCTGATGCGGGCTATCAAGGACTCGGGCAAGATCCGCGCCTGGGGTGTCTCGGTATTTCGGGCCGAGGAAGCGCTCAAAGCGATCGAGGGCGGCGCCGAGGCGGTGCAGATCGTCTACAGCGTTATCGAGCAGGATATCGGCAACGCCGTATTCCCGATGGCCCGCGAGCGCGGCGTCGGCATCATCGTTCGAGAGGCGCTTGCCTCCGGATGGCTCACCGGCAAGTTCGATGCCAGCACCTGCTTTCCGCCAGATGACCAGCGCAGCCGCAAGTTTCCCCCCGCCCGTATTGCGGAATTCGCCAGCAAGATCTCGCAACTGGGCTTTCTGGCCGAAGAATGCGGAAGCATGAGCGAAGGTGCGCTGCGCTTCGTTCTCAGCGAACCGGCCGTTTCAACGGTGATCGTCGGTTGCAAGTCGCCCGGCCAAGTCGACGCGAACGTTGCGGCCGCAGGCAGGACATTGTCCGAAGCATCGCTGCGTAAGGCGCGCTCGCTGTTCAACTGACCGTCCGCGTTCCCGGAGGCTTGACTTCCGAATATAGATGTAGCAACATTAAATCGATAACGAGATTCTTACCACAAGTCCCGCCCCGCAAAGGAGTTCGCTATGGGCAAGAAGTTCTTCGGCGCCATGCCGGCCTTGATAACCCCCTTCGATGACAAGGGCGAAGTGGATGTCGCCAAGCTGAAGGCGTTCGTGCAATGGCTGCTGCCCAAAGTGCAGGGCTTGTATGCCTGCGGCTCCTACGGCTCACAGCCGATCATGCGCGAGGATCAGTGCCGGCAGGTGGCCGAGATCGTGATGAAAGAATGCCAGGGTAAGGACACCACCGTGATTGTGCACGTTGGCCACCCGTCCACCGACATCACGATTGAGCGTGCAAAACATGCCGCGAGCATCGGAGCCCATGGCGTCGCCAGCCTCACGCCCTACTACTACTTGCATGGACCGCAGCTGATCAGCGATCATTTCAAGTTTCTCATCGACGCCGTCGGCCACAAAATTCCAGTCTATCTGTACAACAATCCCAAATACACGAACTATTGCGTGACTGGCGAGCAGATCGGTGAGCTTGCGCGGTACGGATTGAAGGGGCTCAAGGATTCCAGCACCAGCATTCAGCTCTTCTACAACTGCATTGCCGCCGTGAAGGATCCCGATTTCGTCTTTCTGGTCGGCTCCCAGACGATGCTTTATCCGTGTCTTTCGGCCGGCGGCCAAGGCTGCGTGTCAGGAATGTCCAACCTGTTTCCCGGCCTTGTAAACTCGATCTTCGACGCAGCTGCGGCCGGCGACAACAAGAAGGCGGTCGCGCTGCAGCAGGAGGCCAACGAACTGCGTCATCTCACCGGTACGGGCATTCCGATTGCGTTTTATCATGCCGCCCTGAAATATCGCTGGGGCGTCGACATCGGGCTGCCGCGCCATCCGCTGCAACCGCTCAGCGCCGAGGCCGAAGCAAAAGTCCGCGAAGCGCTCGACCGCTTTCCGCACTTGAAATAGTCTTCGGCTGCAATCGCTTGCCAGGTGGGCAATCGTCGTGAAGTATCCCATGACTGAGCAACACACCTTCACCGAGCATCTTGCTTGTGTCTGTCGCGACATCGCGCAAGAGCATGTGCCGGTGGAGGTGATGGACAAGGCGAAACTGTGCCTGCTCGATCATCTCTCAGCGCTGCTTTACGGGACACGGTCGCCCATAGCGGATGTAGGTCGAGGAGTACGCGACGCTCTGGGGCAGGGAAGTTCGGCGTTGATCGCCGACACGCGGACGGCGAGCCTGCTGGGCGCCGCTTTCTATCACGGCCTCATCTCCACCGCGGAGGACCTCGACGATTCCCATCGCTTTGCCGGCGGCCTCCACGTGTCAGCGATCACAATTCCCGCAGCGCTGGCGCTGGCCGAAGAACGCCAGGTCTCGGGCGAGCGTTTTCTCCGGGCCGTCATCGCCGGCCACGAGATTTCCGCACGGATTTGCCGCGCCGTCGACGCTGGGCTGCGTGCCCGCGGTTGGCATTCCACGGGCGCAGTCGGTCCCTACGGGGCCTGCGCTGCCAGCTGTGTCGTTCTCGACCTCGATCAGGCCACCATCGCCAACGCCCTCGGCGTCGCGGCATCGGGCGCCGGCGGGCTTTTCGCGTTCTTGCACGAGGGAGTGAGCGTGCGGCATGTCCACGGTGCTTGGGCATCCGCCAACGGCCTCGGCGCCGCTCTCCTCGCAGCCGCGGGCATGACCGGACCACTCAAAGTCCTGGAAGGAAAGGATGGGTATCTAGCCGCCTACGCTACTGCATCGGACCCGACTTTCATCCAAGCACCATTGCCCACGGTTGGCGGCAAGTACGAGATCCTTAACGCCTATCACAAGCTGTACGCGTGCTGCGGACACGCCTATCCATCACTCACAGCAGCCTTCAGCCTGCGACAAGATCTTTCGGGCCGGCTGGACGAAATCCAATCCATCGAGGCTCGAGTCTACAAGGCATCAGCAGCTCTCACCAATCCGGATCCACACTCGGTCCAGGAGGCGAAATTTTCTCTGCCGTTCCTGCTTGCCATGGCGTTCGTCACCGGGGATCTGAGTCTTCGCGGCATCTGCATGCAGAACATCGGCGATCCCCGCGTGCAAGCGCTGGCTGCTCGTGTTCGGGTGATCGAAGATCCGGTGATAGCGGCAAACTTTCCCCGTCTGCGCTCCGCCGAACTGCTGGTCGCCATGAAAGACGGTCAGATCATCCGACAGTACGTCGATGCTCCTCTCGGAATGCCGGAAAACCCTGTCGGTTGGCGAGAACTCGAAGATAAGTTCCGCGATGCCGCCCACGAAACTTTTGAGCCGTGCAGAGTGCAAGAGACGATCGAAACCGTAAGTCAACTCGACAAGGCGTCGACGATCGATGGACTGATCCGACTGCTCAAGGTTTGAGGACTCGGTAGCAAGTGGAAGGACGTTGCAGCAATTCGTTGCCGGACGTTCCTCGTTTCATTATACGTTGGAATTCTGCCCATCACGATTACTAGGCTACGCATCATGTCTGAACACCCTCGGATCATGTATCCCAGAATTAAGCTCTCGCTCCTTCACAAGCTGATCAATTTGACTATGAAGCGCCTGTTCATTGCATATGGCTATGACATTACGCGTGAACAGGAAGTGATTCTCCGAGAATTACGGCAGCAAGACGGCGTGAATCAGGTCGATCTCTCGGCGCGCACTGGGCAAGATCGAAACAACTTGTCGCGCACGCTAGACATCCTCGAATCAAAGAAGTTGGTTGCGCGCGATGTGTGCAGCAGCGACAAGCGGAACAGCCTCGTCTACATCACCGATCGTGGGCGGCTTCTTCACGAAGAGGCGTACAAGGCCGTCAATGAGTATCGCCAGGTGCTGTTCCGCGGCTTCTCTCAGGAGGAAGTAGACACCTTCGCCGCCATGGTGCGGCGACTGTCCGCGAACCTCACCTCCTTCAACGAAGATTTCAGCAAACCGACAGCTCCCAACAAGAACACCTGAGTTTCGATTCGCAATGAGATTGTGATCGAGGTTGCGAACTGTCAACATACATGTTATTACATCTAAATCTGTCAAGGCGCTTCCTTCTCCTGCGAATACGTCGCCCCCGAGATCGGAGAACATCATGAGTGTCGAGATTTCCCTTGCTGGCAAGGTTGCCATCGTCACGGGCGGGCGGCGTCAACTGGGGCGCGCTCAAGCAGTCCGGCTCGCCGAGTGCGGCGCAGATGTCTGCGTCGCCGATATCGCCATCGACGACGACATGCAGACGACTGTCGCCACGATTGAGAAGCTCGGGCGTAGGGTGCTCCCCGTCGTGTGCGATGTATCCAAGCGGGCTCAGGTCGAAGCGATGGTCGAAAGCTGCGTCCGCGAACTCGGATCCATCGACGTCCTTGTCAACAATGCCGGCGTGAGCAGCCGCATGTCTCTCATGGATGTCACGGACGACGAGTGGGATGATGTTCTCGACATCAATCTCAAAGGCGTTGTTCTTTGTACTCAATACGCTGCCAAGCACATGATCAGGCAGAACCGCGGCGGAGCGGTTGTCAACATGTCCTCTTCGACCGGCTTGAACGCCAATGTCAGCCGAGGTCCCTACAGCGTCTCCAAGGCAGGCGTCATAATGGCCACGAAGCTCTTCGCTCGAGAACTCGGCGCGCACAAAATCACCGTGAATGCGATCGCGCCCGGCTTCACGTCGACGGCGAAGATTGGCGGTCGCAATGGCGTCATTTTCCGTCGCGGCCCGGATGAGACGGCTAAAGTCTTCTCCAAGCTCGCTCTTCAGCGTGAAGGAGAACCGGTGGACTATGCCAACACGATTGTCTTTCTGGCATCTGATCTCGGCGCTTACATCACCGGCATGACGATCGCGATCGATGGCGGGTTCACCATCCCTTGAGTAATCCATTCAGCGTATCGAAGTAGCGGGCCGCCACTCGCAACGCGTCCGTGGAGGATGCAGCATGCAACACAAGGTCTTCGTTACCGAACCAATTCACGAAGTCGCACAAGCGATGCTGGCCGGCAACGTCGCTATTGATGTCGGCGAATTGTCGCTACCTCGGGAGGAGATCAAACGCCGGGTGGCGGATGCGACGGTCATTCTCAACAAGACCGACCCGATCAAGTTCGACCGCGAGCTCATCGACGCCGCCCCCCAACTCGTCCACATCGCTCGCCACGGCTCGGGCTACGATAACGTCGACGTCGCTTACGCTACCTCGAAGGGCATCAGCGTCTCCTACGTCTCGGGCGCCAACACGGTCGCGATTGCCGAGTATACCGTCGGGCTCATGCTCCTGGCCACGCGCAAGCTGGTGGATGCGGTCGAGAAAAGCCGCGCTGGCAATCCTCCCCGCAGCCAATTCCTGGGAATCGAGGCGTGCGGTAAAACGTTCGGCATTGTCGGTCTAGGCGCGATCGGACGTGAGGTCGTAAAGCGCGTGCGGGCGTTCGGAATGGACGTCCTCGCCTATCATCCGCGTCCCCAGGGCAAGGACTTCACTGGAGTCGAGACCACTCTGGTTCCGTTCGACGAACTCCTGGCGCGCAGCGACGTCGTTTCGATCCACATCCCGCTGAATGCCGAGACCCGTGGACTTTTTGGCCGGCGTGAACTGTTGCTCATGAAGCCGACCGCCTACCTTCTCAATCTGGCACGCGGCGGGATAGTCGATGAAACGGCTCTTGCCGAAGTCCTGCGAGCACGACGGCTCGCCGGTGCGGTCCTGGATGTTCTTGCTGACGAGCCTGTAAAGGCGACAGAACCGCTTCTCGCTTGCCCGAACTGCATCGTGTTGCCGCACATCGCCGCGATGACGACGGAGACGCAGGCGCGGATCGCCTTGAATGCCGCGGAGAACGTGCTGGCGTTCTGCCGCGGCGACCGTCCGCGCTACCTTGCCAACCCGGAAGTCTGGCCGGTGGCATGAGCCCCGAGGGATCGTAATGCGCGCCCTGGTACTCGAAGAGTTGCATTCGGTGATCGTGCGCGAAGTGCCCAAACCCGTGCCAGCTCGCGGCGAGGCACTGGTGAGGGTTCTCTCGGCTGGAATCTGCGGTTCGGAGATCCATGCGTACCATGGCAGACATGCCAAGCGCGTACCGCCGGCGATCATGGGCCACGAGGTCTGCGGTGTGGTGGAGGCTCTCGGCGAGGGCGTGACCGCGCCGGCACCCGGCACCCGCGTCGTGGTGTTGCCCCAGAAGGCTTGCGGAATCTGCCACTGGTGCATGCACGGCAGCCCAAACCTGTGCGATGCCAAGACGATGCTCGGCGAAACCGTCTGGGCTGGCGGTTTTGCCGATTACTTCGCGGCGCCGGCGGAGCTTCTGTACCCGATTGACGACCATGTACCGGACGACGTGGCGACCTTGATCGAGCCCCTCGCAGTCGCGGTCCATGCCGTTCGTCGCGCCGGAATTGGCCTCGCCGATCGGGTCGTCGTCATGGGGGCAGGGGCCGTCGGTCTGATGATCATGCTGGCCGCTCGGGAAGCCGGAGCCGGCACGGTGCTAGCGACCGACCTCTACGATTACAATCTTGAGCGCGCCTGCGAAGTCGGAGCGACGCACGTCGTCAACGTCGGCGTCGGTGAAGCCGTCGCGGTCGCACGTGAACTCGGCGGCGGGCTCGGCATGGACGCCGCCTTCGTCGCCGCCGACGCACCCGGCCTGTTCGATCAGGCTGTCGGTTCGGTGCGCAAGCAGGGGGTCATCACGCTGATCGCAATGTTCCCCGAGCCGCGCACCGTGAATCTGCAGGCGCCGAAAGCCATGGAGCACGAGATTCATGGCAGCCTTACCTTCACGCCGGCGGATTTCCGCGCCGCCGTCGACCTCATGCAGGTGCGGCATGAGCGGGCGCAAACCTGCATCACCCGTCGCTTCCCGCTTGAGCAGGGCGCGCGCGCTTTTGAGATCGCCGATACCCGAAGCGAGGACCTCGTGAGGATCGTCCTGCGGCCGTGACACCGACCGCCGGCAGGCCATGCCTGCCCCACGACAATTAGGAATGCCGATCTTTTCCGAACAGGGACCCCGTATCGCTATGCCCAGCCTCGTGACCTTCGGAGAAACCAGCGCCGTGTTCGTGGCGCGCGACATCGGACGCATGCGCTACTGCCGCGACTTCACGGTCCGGCCCGGTGGCGCCGAGGCCACGGTGGCGGTCGGGGTGAAGCGGCTCGGCTTCGACACCGCCTGGATGAGTGCGCTCGGCGAGGACGAGATGGGCCACTACATCCGCAGCCTAGTGGCGGGCGAAGGCGTCGACGTCTCGCGCGTCACCATGCTACCCGGGAAACTGACGGCGGTGTTCCTGCGCGAGCGCCTGCCCGGCGGCGACGCCCGCCATTTCTATTACCGGAAGGATTCCGCCTTCGCGAACTACATGCCGGAAATGCTCGACGAGGGCTTCATCGCGTCAGCCAAGTTTCTGCACCTCACCGGCATCAATCCCGCTCTGTCGCCGTCGTGTGATGCCGCCTCGTGGCGGGCAGTCGAAATCGCTCACGCCCACGGCGTCAAGGTGAGCTTCGATCCCAATGTCCGGCTCGCTTTGTGGAGCCGCGAGCAGGCCCGCGCCTGCCTGGAGCGCTACCTCGCCGCCGCCGACGTCGTCTTTCCCGGCCTTGAGGACATGCAGATGCTGTACGGGCCGCTCGCCGACGAGGATGCGATAACGCGCCTCGAACAGCTTGGCTGCCGGAACATCGTCATGAAGTGCGGCGAAGGCGACGTCCTTGTCGCGACTGACGGCCGGATCGAACGGCTGCCGGTCGAACGCATCGCCAATCCCGTCGACCTGATGGGCGCTGGCGATGCTTTCGCAGCCGGCGCGCTCGCTGGATTGCTCGAGGGCCGCGACCTAGTGGAGGCCGCGCGGCTCGGCGTCGTCGTCGCCGGGCTCGCGATCCAGATGCCCGGCAACATCGAGGCGATGCCGACGTCCGACGAGGTCGAGCGGCGCCGGAGCGGCGGCATTGCGTGGAAACGGTGAGGGCGGCATGAACCTGTTCGATCTTCGCGGCCGCACCGCGGTGGTGACCGGAGCTTCAGGTGGCATCGGCGGCGCCATCGCGCTCGGCTTGGCGCGGGCCGGCGCTGATTTGGCGCTGTGCTGTCATAAGAATCAGGAAGCCGCTGCGATCGTTGGCCGAGCGGCCGGGGACCTCGGTAGGACGGCGCGCCTTTACCAGATCGACGCCCTTGAGACGGCGGCGTTTGAACGCAATGCCGAAGAGGTGATGACCGCCTTTGGCCGCATTGACGTTCTCGTCAACTGCGCCGGCGGCAATATCAGGGCGGCGATGACCGGCGACGGCGTGGGCGTCTTCGACCTCTCTCTCGACCCGATTGTCGAGACCCTGCGGCTCAACTTCATCGGCGGCGCCGTCGCGCCCTGTCTCGCCTATGGTCGCCGGATGGTCGGCCAGGAACACGGCGGCTCGATGATCAACATCACTTCGATGAATGCCTTCCGACCGCTGGAGGGCCGTCCTGCCTACGCCGCCGCCAAGGCGGCGGTCGCCAATTTCACCCAATGGCTCGCATGTCACGTCGCTCGCGAATACACACCGCTGGTGCGCGTCAACGCCATCGCTCCGGGTTTTTTCCCCAACGAGCGCATGCGCGCAGCCCTGTTCGCCGCCGACGGCAGCCTGAGCGAGCGCGGCGCGAAGATCGTCGCCCATACGCCCATGGGGCGGCTCGGCAGGGTCGAGGATCTCGTCGGCACCGCCATCTGGTACGCGTCAGATGCATCGCGCTTTGTGACCGGGACAGTCACGCCCGTCGACGGCGGATTCAACGCCTATGCCGGCCTCTGACTGGAGGGATAGCATGTACAAAGTTCTCGTCCTCGGCAACGTTCACCCCAAGGGGCTCGACATCGTCCGGCCGTTCGCGGAACTGACGATCTTGCCGGAGCCGGCGCAGAAGCCCGACATCATCGCCTGCATCGGCGAGATGGACGCGATCTTCCACAAGATCGCCAAGCTCGACCGCGAGACCATCTCGCGACAGAAGAAACTGCGCATCATCGCTCGCCACGGTGTTGGCCTCGACGATCTCGATCTCGACGCAATCCGCGAGCAGGGCATCCCGGTATCGATCACAGCCGACGCCAACAGCAACGCCGTGGCAGAGGCGACCGTCGGCCTCCTTTTCGCCGCCCTGCGCCACCTGTCGCGTGCCGAGGCGATGATCAAGCGCGACCGGCGTTGGGCGCGGGAGACCCTGATGGGTCGGGAACTGCGCGGTCTGACGGTCGGCATTCTCGGCTTCGGCCGCATCGGCCGGCTGGTGGCGACCTATCTGTCTGTGTTCGGCTGCCGCATCATCGTTCACGACGCCGATCCCGCCGCAGTCGGCGACTGCGGCTACGCGCGCGTCTCGTTCGAGGAGTTGATGTCGACTTCGGACGTGATCTCGCTGCACTGTCCGCTCAACGCTGCCACCCGTCATCTGATCGGCGAGGCTGCACTGCGGCTGGTGAAACCGGATTGCATCATCGTCAACACGTCACGCGGCGGGCTCGTCGACAAGACGGCACTGGCCACCGCCGCTCGAGAGGGGCGCATCGGCGGCGCCGCACTCGATGTATTCGACCGCGAACCGCCGGATTTCGAAGACGCCATCTTCTCCTGTGACAACATCGTCACAACGCCGCACGTCGCCGCGATGACGCGCAACGCCCAAATCGCCATGGCGGTTGGCGCAGCGACTGAAATCCGGCGTGTCCTCGTTGAAGGCCTGCCGCCGACCAACAACGTCCTGCGTTGAGGAACCGGTCTCCGTCTCCGACTTCCGGATCAATACGGTCGGACTCTAGGCCTGCATCCTCCTCCTAGAATAGCTAGGGCCACTCGCTGACGACCGAGCGATGCCATTCTGCGTTGTTGGATGCGAGTCTGAATTTGGTACAATTATACCGAACGCAAATTCCGATTCTATGGCCGATTTCGGACGAGATCTGACACCGTCCAGCGGCAAGTGCCAGCAAGCCTGCCCATCTTGCCCCGACGCCGCAGGCAGATTTTGCGTTAGACAATCACACGCTATCTCGTTGATCTTTGATAACGCATTAGACAGCCTTAAAGCCGTTAAGTAATTGAAAAGTATCAATAAGTATGAGCCTGAAAATCACGGTGTCGGTGGTTCGATCCCGCCCCTGGGCACCATTTAAACGACTGGAAACACTATTAAAATAGAAACGGGCCCAGGAGGCCATCAACTCTCATTTTTGCTGGGGACGCACGGGGGACGCAGAATTCTCTGGTGCACGCCTTCTGCCTCCTGATCAGATCGTTACGCCCTAACGCCCGATGACGCTGCCGACCTCCGAACGAACTTTACCGCGTTGATCGTCGCGCCCGCGCCCGCCATCATGACGGGGGCATCGAGGGCGGGGCGGGCTTTGATCCAGCGAAGCAAGCGATCAGGTGAAGTGCTCGAACCTGTCCCCGATGAGTGGAGGACGATCGCTGAGACATCCAAGGTGATCGTGAGCTGGCCCGTGTGGCGCGATCCCCCGGCGGCCGAGCCGGCGGCACGCGAGCTGTCAAAGGACAAGCTACATACCAGGGCAGCGGAAACCACCGAGTTCGTCGTGCCACTAGGTGAAAAGGATGGCCCTGGCTTGGAAGGTGTACGCTTGCGGGTGAGTGCATGGGCCTACGAGCGTGAGCGCGACGTGACCGCGAACCTTGAGGTTTCTGGAGGGCGATCCTTCGTCACAATTGCTAGGGTCGATGCGTGGCCTTCCGATCCCCATGTTAACACCCGCTGGAGAGATCACCCGAAAGGGCGCCACTTGCCGGGCATAATTGATGGGCATCATGTTCACCGGTTCGCCGACAACGCTCCGTTGGGGCGGCCAGCATTTGGCCCCCTCGGAAACCTTCCCATTGCCGTTCCGGTTGGTGGTGGGATACGAAGCTTTAGGGACTTCCTGCGCACTGTATCGGCAGAGTTCAGGATCGCGGGCCTCGACGACATCGATACTCCCGAGGGCTGGAGGAGGCTGATCTGAACATGAAGATCACGACGCTCCGCATCACAGACATCGCAGAAACGGTTGCTCGCTCGCTTGTTCGCGTGGCGACCCGTAACGAGACTGCCCGCTTGTCGACGCCGCTGCTCTATCCTGGTGGCAGCATGATCGGTGTGGAGCTTTCTCGACTTCGCGACGGTTTCCTCGTGTCCGATGCGGGTGGGGCTCGCCGGGAAGCTGGGCTCATGGGCGGCGAGCGAACCTTCGCTCGGATCGCGCGGGATGTCGCCGATCGCTTCGGTGTGCGCTTCGACGAGAATATGATTTTCGACATGGACGTGACCGAACCGAACTTGACCCTTGCTGTCATTGCCGTCGCGAACGCGGCAAAGAGTGCGGTGGAAGCGACTGCGATGCAGATCGCGACCGCGGGCCACGCCGACTATCAGGCTCATCTGTGGGATCGCCTTGAAAGGATTTACGGCTCAAAGCCGGTGCGGCGACGGCAGGTCTACCGGGGGTCATCAGACGAGTGGACCTTCGATGCAGCCGTTGAGATCGGCCAGCAATTATCGTTGTTTGAGGTCGTGTCGCCGAGCCCTAACGCAGTCAACAGCGCGGTGACGAAGTTCTTGGACATCCGCGACCTTGGGGAAGCCGCACCGCATCGGATCGCGGTGTTGACCCGCAGGGACGCGACGCCGCACCTACCAGTGCTTGCGCGAACGGCGCGGATTGTCTGCGCCAGCGATCCCGATGACGTGTTCCGCAAGGCTGCTTAAGATCGGCGAAGAAGGAATTCTAGCCGGCGAGCGCCCGAAGCCCGCGGCGAACATCTGAGCCGACTTCATGCAAAACGCAGAACCATGCTTCTCTACTTGCTCCTGTCATTGTTCTAATCTCGACAACAAATTTGACGAAATAACTTCTCAAGAGACCATATCTTTACTCAGATTGAATGACTTCTGTCATTCTAACTTGAGTTGGTACACAGACAAGTCTCTGGATAACTTTGGACTGTCCGGGCATTCCTTCGGTCAACGTTCAGGAATATACATGCTCTGGCATAAAAATGACTATTGCGACCGGCATCAGAAATTCCACATGAAGGCGCTTTATGTGGGAAAAGGAGGCATTAAATGGAGAATTCCTCACCATTGGCGTACAAAGAACACAAGTAACGAGATGCTGATCTATTTTAGTTTTACTGAAATTGAGAACCGGATGGCAAAGTACATCGAACAGCTATTTCTTGATCTCTACCATTTTCCATTGAACAGGTCTGAAAATCCGGGAACCCGGTTGCTCTGCATGTACTGCGACCAAGGCGAGGTCGACTAAAGCGGGATAGCACCTCCGGGGCCTTGTCTGACCCCGGGGAACTGGTGCACCTTCCCGCGGGGGAAGGCACTTGATAGCGAACCTCTCTCTGTGACTAAGGATCGAGCACGCAGATACTGGCGCGGTGAAGCTGGTGATAAGCCGCAATGGGAAACACTGTTCGTCGGAACGGCAGCTGTTACGGGATTTGAGTTGTGACAGCGAACGTCACCAGCTTTCAATTTCGATGTTTACCCTCAGTCGCTCATCGGGGTCGTCAGACTGCGCCGCCGTGTTCGCAGGGCCGCTGATGCCGACGCATGGATAACCTCCGGAAACCCCTTCGGCAGCCCGTCCTCTACCCGCGCCAGCGCCGTCTCGGAGTCCGCCGCAATCTCCTCCACCGCCGCACGCACGAGCGCCTTCGGCACCCCCGCCTCCTCGCCGGTCTGGACGAAATGGCGGGCCTGGACCGCGTCGACGCGATAGTGCCGGCTTTTGCCGACCGACATCGCCAGCTTCATCTGCTTGCGTTCGATCTGGCGGGTGTCGAGGCTCGGCTGGGCGGTCAGCACGTCGTAGAACGGCGTCAGCCGATAGGTGCCGCCGGGGCCGAGAAAGATGCTGAAGTTCTTGCCGTGCCCGTCGGTCGCGCCGATGAGCCAGAACAAAAGCTGCGCCTTGAAGAACGACTTCTGGTCTTCTGCCGGATCGTCGCTGCCCTTGAGGAGATCGAGGATCGCCACCATGCCGGGGCCGCCGTCGCCCTGATATTTACGCGTCGGCGGGATCGACAGGGCCTGGCAGCAATCCTCCTGCGGCAGCCGCAGCAGGCGCCCGTCCCTGGTCCAGCGCCGGTCGAAGCGCTCGATCACGAGGGTCTTGGTGTCGCCGAACGTGATGATCTCGGCGGCGTTGACCGGCAGGCCGAAGGCCTCGAGAAGCTTGAGGCAATAGTATTCGTTCTCGATGCTGTTCGACAGATCGAGGCCGTTCGGCAACTGGCCGATCTGCGTCTTGAACAGATGCGTCGTCGGCGTCGTCCCGTGCGGCTTGAGCCAGCGTCCGTCGTGGCGCAGCAGGGCGGTCTTTTCCTGCGCGCCCGCGACGGAGATGCGGAAATCGTCGTCGCGGCCGAGGCCGAGCGGCGCCTGGACGAGATTGCGCAGCAGTTTTTCGATGGCGCGGTCGTCGATGGCTTCGCCTTCCAGTGCGCCGGTCGCGTCGACCACGTCGGCGCCGTCGGCGATGAACTGGAGTGCGCCGACGCAGTCGCGCCCGATGGCCGTGAGCAGGCTGTAGGCGTCGATGCCGCGGGCGCCGACTATCTCCGCCACCCGGCGGCGCAGGGCGTCGGAATCGGGGAGCAGGTTCTCGAACACGGCGGCGACCGGTTCGCCCCGGTATGTGCTCTCGCGCAGCGGCAGGGATAAAGACACCGGCAGCGCGTGCTCCCAGGCGAGCCAGCCCGCGTCGTACTCGAAGCTGATGGCCCCGCTCGGGTCCTTGAGGAGATGACCGACCAGGCGGTTGTTGAGATGGACGTTGAGCGGCGCGTATTGCCGGCGACGCGCCATCAGAAAATTGCCTCGATGTCGGCGGCACGGCTCGTGGAGCGCGGCACGATCCGGAATTCGAGGTCGAGGGCCGCGAGAACCGCCAGGATCGTCTCCAGCCTGGCGGCCGGATTGCCGGTCTCGATCAGGGAAATCGTCTCCTGCCGCAGCCCGGCCTTGTCGCCGAGCTGCGTCTGGTTCCAGCCGCGTTGCTTGCGGGCGCGCTGGACGAGGGTGCCGATCTGCTTCGGGGTGCGGGCCAGATCCGTCATGCGGGCATTATGGCCTGGATCCGATAAAACGGCAATATCGGAAATGGGTCATAAAGTGAAAATATTCGCCACTTCTCATAAAATGAAAATATCTGATCCGACCCATAAAATTCTGGCGTCATTTTCCGGTTCTGAACAACGGGATGTCGCGCGCGGCGCTCCCGTCTTGGACTATATTCACAATCCCGTGAGAACTTATCCCACACCCCACCTTCCGGCCGCATAATGCGCCCGTTCCGTTCTCCGAGGGGCGCTTTCATGAGGCAACTTGAAGGTGGGATGGAATGCGGTGCCTGCGGGTCGGTCATGCCGATCGGCTCCCGGGGGTTGTCGGGACTCCGCCACGGCGACACTACGGCCGCCGCGCGAGGAGCTCGCTACGTGGGTGTGACCGTTTCCTCGCCTTTCGAGGATATTGGCTTCCGGCACGAAAGCGCGGCCCGATGATCAAAAATCACCGCGGTGGAGCGCCGTGAGGCGCAAGGCGTCCCTCGCAAGGACGCCGGGCGCCGATCGCAAGGCTCCCGCCCGTGCGGCGCAAGCACGGGCGCCCGTATCCGGTTTCGATACGGGCGCGTCTCACGGCGCTCCGCCACCCCTCGGATCTTCTCGAGAGTGGCGGGAAAGCAAGCGGAAGACAGGCGTCGCCCGCGCCTGAAACAAACAACCGGGCCGGCGGAGCTTTGCTCAGACCCGTCATGCCCGGCCTTTGTGCCGGGCATCCACGTCTTCGCAGCGCTTCCGCAAGCAAGACGTGGATGGCCGCGACAGGCGCGGCCATGACGAGGGAGGGGATGGTGTTCGACATCGAAGCTACGACGCCCGGAGCCGTCACCCTCAGGCCGAGCGCGGGCACCGTCAGGATGACGGGGAGAGGCTCACGCGCTCGCGACCGGCTTCTTCACCCTGGCGAGCGTCTTGAACTCCTCCGACTTCTTGTAGTGCGCGTCGAGGGGATAGCAGCCCGACACCATGCCGTTGCGCGGGGCGGTGGTGCAGTCCGAGAAGGTGCGGCACAGGCGTTTCTTCTTGAGGCCGCGGCCATGGAGGATGTCGAGCGGCAGCTCCGGATAGGACAGCACCATGCGGCCGAGCCCGACGATGTCGCAGAACCCCTGCCGCACCACGGCCTGGGCGACGTTTGGAAAGAACTCCTGCAGATAGGTGTAGCCGGAGCCCATCAGGCAGAAGTCGGGATGGGCGCGCTTGAGGTCTCGCACCACCGCGATGTGGCGCATGACGCCGATGAACGGATCCTCGGGCGGAGCGTAGCCGTCCGACGGCGGATAGAGGGCCGGGCGGATGTAGTGCGGATTGTAGTAGGGGCTCGCGATACTGATATTGACGAAGCGGACGTCGAGGCGGCGCAGGATTTCGAACAGCGCCACGGGCTCCGTGAGGTCGTAGCGGAGCGGATCGTCGCGGTCGACGCCGAAGCCGTAGTCGTAGGGGACGGGATAGTCCTCCGGGATGCCGGGGCCGAGCGCGCCCGGCTCGGAGCGCGTCGGGTCCGGCCGGTACGGCACGGTGTCGATGGCGCTGATGCGCACGCCGATCTTCAAGCCCGGCGCCTCGGCGCGGATGCCGGCGACGATCTCGGAGAGAAAGCGGGTGCGGTTCTCAAGGCTGCCCCCATAGGGGCCCGGCCGCGTGATGGCGCTCAGGAACTCGTGGCCCAGATAGCCGTGGCAATGCTTGATGTCGACGAAGTCGAAGCCGCAGGCCCGCGCCCGCTTCGCCGCGGTCACATAGTCCTCGACGAGGCGCTTGATCTCGTCGTCGCTGATGGGCGCGCGGTCGGCCGGCACGCCGAATTTCCTGTCGAGCACCGGGTGATGATAGGCGATGATGGATTCGAAGCGGCGGTTGTCGTGCGGCTTGCAGAAGCGGCCCGAATGGGTGAGCTGGAGGCCGATGACGAGGCCGCGGTCGTCGCCGGCGGCGTCGCGGTGCGCCGTGACGAGGCCCTCGCGCATCTCGGCAATGCCGGCCTGCGTGTGCTCGGCCATGACGAGCTGGCGCGGATTGGCGCGGCCGTCGGGACGCACCGCGCAGGCTTCGCCGCCCCAGATCAGCTTGGCGCCGCTCTCGCCGAACCGCTGCCAGCGCCGCTTGGCGTTCTCGCTCGGCCGGCCGTCGGCTTCGCAGTCCCAGCCTTCCATCGGATTGATGCCGAGCCGGTTGCCGACCTGCATGCCGTCGACGTCGAGCCCGGCGGCGAGCGGTGACGCCGGTCCGCTCTCGACCACGTCGTCGCACGGCATGTCGAGGCCGAGCGACGTCATGTAATCGCGGAAACCGGCCACTCCGTCGAGGGAACCGGCCTTGGGAAAATCACCGAACTTCATCTGCCCTCCGCGCAATCCGACATGGTGCGAAACGAACCAGCCTTGGCTTCGCATCCTTGAAGCCGATTTGTCGCACGATGCCCAGCGCAAAGGGAATGGCCCGGCAGCATCTTCCGCGGCCGGCGGTGTCCGACTGGCGATTTCGAACCGTGAAAGGACGCAAGGCGGTCGTCTTGCGTCCCGATCAGCGGCGGTTCCCGGACGAGCGCGGTGCGGCCTGCTTGGCGGCCGGCGTCGAACGGCTCGTACTGGTCACTGATTGCGGTTCGGCATTCGGTTGTGCGGCCACGGTGACCCGTTCGTGCAATGGCGCGCGCGGCAGTTCGGTCAGGATCAGGTCCCACAGCGCCCGCGCCGCCGGCCGCAACGGCCGGTCGAAGCGATGCATTAAAAACACCTCGCGCCGGATCGCGGGTGCGAGCGGCACGAAGGCGAGATGGCGCGCATCCGCATGGGAGGCGCCGAGCGCCGACAGGACCGCGACGCCGACGCCGGCCGCCGCCAAGGCGAGCTGGGTTGCGAGATTGGAGACTTCGACGCCGCGCTCCATGGCGGCGACGATGCCGGCTCCATGCTGGCGCAGGAGCTGCATGATGCTGGTGTCGTCGGCCTCCTTGAGCAGCGGCAGCCTGGCGAGGCACGGCGGTGAGGCGCGCCGCGGCAGCGCGAAATGGCCAGGATGGGCCAGGATTCCCAACGGGGCATCGAGCAGCTTGACCGCCGTCAGGACGACGTCGGCGCGGATGATCGAGCCGATGCCGAAGTCGACCTCGGCCCGCGCCACCCGCGCGGTGATGCCTTCGCTGTTGTCGTCGCGCAGGACGACGCGCACTTGGGGATGCCGCCGCGTGTATTCGAGCAGGACCCGCGGCAGCACCGTGCAGCCGAACGCCGTGCCGGTCGCGATCGTGACGGTGCCGCCGAGCCCGGCCGCGGGTGCGCGCAGCTCGGCGACGGCCTGGCGCATGTCGTCGATCAGGCGCTGCGCCACCGGCAGCAGGCGGCGCCCCTCCTCGCTGAGGGTGAGCCGCCGCGTGGTGCGCTGAAAGAGCAGGACGCCGAGCTGGGCCTCGAACTCGCGGATCGCGCGCGTCAGCGCCGGCTGGCTGATGTTGAGCGTGGCGCTGGCGCGGGAGAAATTCATCTCTTGCGCGACTGCGGTGAACATGCGGAGCTGGCGCTGCGATATATTCATAACGAACCTGCATAAATCCGGCCGATCTTTGCATTTTAATGCGGAGAACGCATCTCCTATCCTGCCCGGGAAAACGGACAGGGAATTATTCGCATGCGCATGGCGTCGCTCGCCGCCGTCGGCGTTCTCGCTTTGCTGTCGCCGGCGTCGAGCCAGGCGCCGGCCGGCGTCAAGGGATCGGGATACGCCCACAACGCCGCCTCGCGCGCCGGCCTGATGGCGAATGCCAATGTGGCGCTGCCGGCCTCGGTGACCGGCGGCCCGGTCTATTTCGGCAAATTGTCCGCCGTGCCGGCCACGACCGGCGCGAGGGCGCCCGTGGTCGTCTTCCTGCATGGTTCGTCGGGGCTCGGCCTCAAGGCGATCGAGGAGTGGCAGCGCTGGCTCGCCCAACTGGGCGTCGCCTCGGTGGCGCCGGACTCGTTTTCGCTGCCGGACCGGATCACCTATCAGTCGCCGATCGCCCGCGATGTCTATGAGCGCATCCATGCGCTGCGGGCCTCCGAGATCGAGGCGGCGACCGCTGCCGTGAAAGTGGCGCCGTGGACCGATCCGGCGCGCCTTGTGCTCGCCGGCACCAGCGAGGGCGCGGTGGCGGTGGCGCGCCATGGCGACGCCGACTATCGCGCCCGGATGGTCTTTTCGTGGAGTTGCGAGGACAACTACTTCGTCGACGCGCACCGGACCGCAAGTCCGCCCGGGCAGCCCGTGCTCAACGTCGTCAGCATGACGGATCCGTATTTCTCGCCATCCAACTCCTGGCTGGGCAACGCCGCCGCCAAGGGGCATTGCGGGGCGGCGTTCGCCTCGTCCAAGAACGCCACCGTGGTGCTGATCGCCGGCGCGCCGCACACGCTCATCAACCTGCCGGCGGCGCGCGACGCCACCGAGGCGTTTTTGCGCCGGGTGTTGTGACGCGCCTGTCCGCGCTGCGGTTGCGGCGTCAGTACACCGCCTCGATCAGCCGTGGGCCGCGCGCCGTCACCGCCGATTTGAGCGCCTCGGAGAGCGCCCGCGTGGTCTCGACCCGCACGCCCTCGACGCCCATGCCGGCGGCGAGCTTGACCCAGTCGAGATGCGGACGGGTGATGTCGAACATGTCGAGCGCGGTCGGGCTCGTGGTGGCGGCGCCGACCGCCTTGAGCTCCTCCACCAGCACCTTGTAGGAGCGGTTGGCGTAGATCACCGTGACGACGTCGAGGCCGTAGCGCGCCTGCGTCCACAGGGCCTGAAGCGTGTACATGGCGCTGCCGTCGGCCTGCATGCAGATGACCTTGCGGTCCGGACAGGCGACGGCGGCACCGGTCGCCATGGGCAGGCCGTCGCCGATGGCGCCGCCGGTCAGGTTGATGACGTCATGGGGCGCGGCGCCGTCGAGGAAACGGTGATGCGCAAAGCTGCCGGTGACGCTCTCGTCGATCACGACCGCACCCTCGGGCAGGTGATGGCCGACGATCGCGGCGATCGCGGCCGGATCGAGGCCGCCGTCGGCGGGCAGATCGAAGCCGCCGCGAGCGGCGAGCCGCGCCGGACCGCGGGCGCCGATCAGGTCGGCGAGGGCTTCGAGCGCTGCGGTGCCGTCCTCGTGGGGATGCGACAGGACGAGCGGCGTGCAGCCTTGCGGAGTCAATTGGCTCGGCTGGTCCGGATAGGCGAAGAAGGCGATGGGCGGCTGGCCGCCGACCAGGATCAGGGTCTTGACGCCGTCGAGCATGGCGAGCGCCGGCTCGGGCCGGTAGGGCACGCGCTCGAGCGCGACGCGGCCGGCGCCGCGTTCGAGTCTTGGGGCGAACGTGTCGCAGAACAGCCGGGCGCCGGTTGCGGCGGCGATGCGGCCGGCGGCGAGGAGGCCCTTTCCGCGCGCGGCGGCGTGGCGCAGAAGCAGCGCGGCGGAGCCGGCACGCAGCGCCTCGGCGGCCTGGGCGAGCGCTTCGTGGCTCACCGGCACGGGACCCTGGACCGGCAGCGGCGGGGCAGGGCGCTCGGCCGGGGACCAGGCGGCGTCGGCGGGCAGGATCAGGGTCGCGATCTGTCCCGGCGCGGCGCGCGCCGCCTGCACGGCGCGGGCGCCGTCGGCGGCCGCCGTCGAGGCGTCCCGGGTCGAGACGAGCCAGTGTGATACCGGGCGTGCGAAGGCCGACACATCGGCGGTGAGCGGGGCATCATAGGCGCGGTGCGCCGTCGCATGGTCGCCGACCACGTTGATGACCGGGACCTCGCCCTTGCGGGCGTTGTGCAGGTTGGCGAGGCCGTTGGCGAGGCCGGGGCCGAGATGCAGGAGCGTCACGGCAGGCTTGCCGGCCATGCGGGCATAGCCGTCGGCGGCGCCCGTCACCACGCCCTCGAACAGGCCGAGCACGGCGCGCATGCCCGGCGCGCGGTCGAGCGCGCTGACGAAATGCATCTCGGACGTGCCCGGATTGGCGAAGCAGATGTCGATGCCGCTCGCCACGAAGGTTCGCAGCAGGCTCTCGGCGCCGTTCATGATATTGGGGTTCATGGGAAGGTCTGTGGGTGCGGTATTGGCGATCACGCGGGCGGTCGCCCGTGCGGTGTTCTCCTAGCAGATCGCAGCCGACCTCGCCATGTGCTGGAGTGCGGGTTGCCATGGCCTTTCCGGGCCCGGCAACGGCGACAATCCTCACCCGCCCGAGCGCGTCTCGATGTAGCGCGGGTCGATCTTCAACAAGTCGTCGAACACTGTGTAGATGTGCGCCTGCATGAGGACGCGAGCCGCCGCCGCATCGCCCTTGCGGACGAGGGCGAGAATGTCGTCGTGCTGCTCGATGGAGCGCTTGATGCCGGGGACGTTGACGGGCGAGCACTGGCGGGCGCGGTCGATCTGCGAACGGTTGGCGTAGATGTTGTCCCACAGGATTCTGTATTTGAGGACGTCGCACAGGGTGCGGTGGAACTCGACGTCGAGGTCGAAGGAGCGCTCGTAGTCGTCGCGCGCGAACGCGGCCTTCTGCTCTTCGATGAGGTGGGCACAGGCCCGTTCGGTCGTCGCCGGAACGCCTTCGGTGGCCAGATGCTCCACCACGGCGCACTCCAGCGCGGCGCGGATGAACACATGTTCGCGCACCCGCTCGGGGTCGATCAGCCGCACCACCGTGTGCAGGTTGGGCACCAGGTCGATGAGCCCGTCGTGCTTCAACAGGAGAAGCGCCTCGCGCAGCGGCGTCAGCGAGACCGACAGCTGTTGCATGAGGTCGCGCTTGTCGAGCACCGTGCCGGGCGCGATGACGCCGGAGATGATCTGCCCCTTCAGCCAGTTGTAGATCTGGAGCTTGGCGGACTTTTCGCGGTCGACGACGAGCATGTTCATGGAGGAGCAATTCCCGTGGTCGACGCGATTCGGCTCGCTCGGTGGCACGGCGCCTGCCCGATTTTACGCCTCGCCGAATCGCAGACGACTGCGGACCATGCCGCGAGGCGCCGCCATCGCGCCAGTAGTGACTATACCGGATTTACCGGACCCGATATATCGATATGTTGGCATGCCCAATCGGATCGAATCGGGTGCAGGCGCGCGTCCCCCAAACCATTGCGGTCGTGTGGCGCGTGCCGCGATGTCCGGACGTGTTTCGGCCACGCCCTCGATCCGCGCCCGCAGGTCCCCGCGGCGGCCTCCGGACGAAGTGTGGCCGCGGGCAACGAGGTGCCGCTCGACGACCTGCGCGCAGTCGGCCGACGAACGCTTGTCCGTGCCCCCGAGACACGCGGTCCTTGAAGGATGGCCGTTCACGCCGGTCTCGATCGAGACCGCCCATGATCGTGATCCAATCGTGATCGAGGAGAGACGAATGAAGAAGTTGCTGCTCGGGGCCGTAGCCGCCTGTCTGACGATGGTCCTCGCCGGTCCCGCCGTCCAGGCGGCCCCCGTCACAATCAAGGTCGCCTACGAGAACAATCCCGGCGAGCCGGTCGACAAGGTCATGCACTACTGGGCCGACATGCTCAAGGAGAAGAGCAAGGGCGAGATCACCCTCGACCTCTATCCGAGCTCGCGGCTCGGCGCCAAGAAGGACGTCACCGAGCAGGCCATGATGGGCCTCAATGTCATCACCATCACGGATGTCGGCTTCCTCACCGACTTCGACGAGGATCTCGGCATTCTGTTCGGACCCTATCTCACCGACGACCCGCAGAAGCTATTCAAGCTCTACGAGAGCGACTGGTTCAAGAAGAAGAACGAAGCCCTGAAGAAGAAGGGCGTCCACATCGTGATGACGAACTACCTCTATGGGGTTCGTCACATGCTGACCAAGAAGCCCGTCAATGCCCTCGCCGATCTCAAGGGCATGAAGATCCGCGTGCCCAACAACACCATGCAGATCAAGGCCATCGAGGCGATGGGCGCGACCCCGACGCCGATGCCGCTGGGCGAGGTCTATCCGGCGCTCACGCAAGGCCTGATCGACGGCGTCGAGAACCCGATCTCGGTGCTCTACGGCCAGAAGCTGCATGAGCAGGCCAAGAACCTGATCATGATCGGCTATCTGACCAACACCTCGCTGTGGGTCGGTGGCGAAGCCTTTTTCTCCAAGCTGCCCGCCGCACAGCTCAAGCTCATCCACGACACGGCCTATGAAGCCGGGCTCTACAGCCAGAAGATCGTCACCGATCTCGACAACGAGATGATCGGCAAGATGAAGGCCGAGGGCGTGACGGTCATCACTCCGAACGTGGCTCCCTTCAAAGAAGCCACCAAGGTCGTCTACACCCAGTTCCCGAAATGGACCAAGGGTCTCTATGACCAGATCCAGACCGAACTGAAGAAGTGACGCAGGTCGGCCGGGGGCGGCTCGCCGCCCCCGGCCTCCATTCGGGGAAGAGGCGATGCCGAAGCTCGGAAAATTCTGGGGATGGGCAGCGGCGCTGCCACTCACCGCCCTGGTGGTCGTCACCATCGCGGCCGTGTTCATGCGCTACGTCGTCGGTGCGCCGCTGCAGTGGACCGAGGAAGTCTCCGGCATCCTGATGATCTGGATCGTGATGATCGGCGGCGTCGCCGCCGAACGCGACGACCAGCATCTGAGCATTCCGCTCCTGCCCGACGCCCTGCCTCGCCGGCTCGGGCTGGCGATCAACATCGTGGTGTCGGCGTTTTCGATCGCCGTCCTTCTCTACATGGCCTGGCTCGCCTGGGATCTCGCCAGCCGCGCCCAGTACAAGCTCACCCAGATCCTCGGCGTGTCCTGGTACTGGATCGACATCGCGGTGACGGTCGGGGCGACCTGCATGGCCGTCTACATGGCGATGCGGGTGCGACGCCAGTTGCGCGAAATCATCCTGTCTGACGCCGAAGCCGCGGGCATTCCAAAACGTCACGGCGAGCCGGAGAGCGGCGAATGACCTGGATTCTCGTCATTCCGATCATGCTGGCGCTGTTCGCGGTCAACCAGCGCCTGTTCCTGGCGATGTTCACCGCCGTGCTGTGGTACTTCCTGTTCTACGGCCAAGTGCCGATGCCGATCGCGGTGCAGCAGTTCATCAGCCCGAGCCAGAACGCTTCGCTGCTCGCCATCCCGTTCTTCATCCTGCTCGGCACCCTGATGAGCCGTACGGGCATCGCCCGCAGGCTCCTGAAGGTCGCCGACCTGATGGTCGGCAAACTCACCGGCGGGCTGGCGCTCGCCAACATCCTGCTCTCCACCATGCTCGGCGGTATCTCCGCCTCCAACCTCGCCGATGCCGCCATGCTGACCCGCATGGTCGTGCCGGAAATGGAGAAGCAGGGTTACAATCGCGCCTTCGCGGCCGCGGTCACCGCTTCCGGATCGCTGATCACCCCGATCATCCCGCCCGGCATCGCCCTCATCATCTACGGTCTCGTCGCCGACGTCTCCATCGGCAAGATGTTCATGGCCGGCATCCTGCCGGGGCTCCTCTGTTGCGTTCTGCTGATGCTGGCCGCTTACACGATCTCCAAGCGGCGCGGCTACGTGCCGGCGCGCACTACCTGGCCCGACGCCAAGGAGGTCGGGACGACGCTGATCGGCGCCTGGCCGGCCTTGTTCCTGGTGGTGGCGATCATCGGCGGCATCCGCCTGAACGTCTATACGCCCACCGAA
Source organism: Astrobacterium formosum (assembly GCA_030848545.1). Taxonomy (GTDB): domain Bacteria; phylum Pseudomonadota; class Alphaproteobacteria; order Rhizobiales; family Xanthobacteraceae; genus Astrobacterium; species Astrobacterium formosum. Next base: position 85,538 of record JAVDCA010000011.1, on the reverse strand, counting down.
GCCGGTGCCGTCGCTGTCGGCCTCGTGCTCATCATCGGGTTCTTCATCTTCCGCGAGATGAAGGTGTCGGACGTCGTGACGGCGCTCCTCGAAACCGCGACGTCGACCGCCGCCGTCATGCTGGTGGTCATGGCGAGCGCGGGACTCGCCTGGATCTTCTCGCTCGAACACGCCGGCGAGAGGATCGCCGAAGTGATATTGACCTTCACCAGCAACAAGTACGTGTTCCTGGTCACGGTCAACGTGCTGCTTCTGGTCCTCGGCATGCTGATCGAGGGCAACGCCATCATCATCGTGCTGGCCCCGCTGCTGAAGCCGGTGGTGCTCCAGCTCGGCATCGATCCGGTGCATTTCGGCATCGTGCTGATTCTCAATCTCGCCATCGGCTGCCTGACGCCGCCGGTCGGCACCGTGATGCTCCTGGTCTGCAACCTGTCCAAGGTTTCGGTCGCGGATTTCATGCGGCAGGCCGGCCTCTTGTTCCTGGCGCTCTTCACCGCCTTGGCACTCGTCACATTCGTGCCGTTCTTCTCGCTCGGCCTTCTGTGAACCGGGATGCGGGACGACATGTTCCGCGCCGCATCGTTCCGATCGGTCCAGGAAGGGCCGAACACCGTTTCCGCCGTCCTCGGGCGGCATGATCGACCGTCGTTTGGATCGCGACCCCTCTCTTGCGCGAGAAGATCGGCGGCCCAGCAGAGTGGATACCCATGAAGGCCCTGATGATCGAAGGCGTCGAGCGTTGCGCCTTCCACGACATTCCCGAACCCGTACCCGGCCCGGGCGAGGTCTTGATCGACGTGCGCCATATCGGCCTGTGCGGCAGCGATCTCGCGACCTTCGCCGGATTGAATCCGCTGGTCGCACTGCCGCGCATTCCCGGCCACGAGATCGGTGGCGAGATCGTCTGCACCGGCCCCGACGTGCCGGCCGAATACGCGCCGGGGCGCCGGGTCATCGTCGTGCCTTACACGGCGTGCGGCTCCTGCACCTCCTGCCGCCAGGGGCGGGTCAATGCCTGCCGGTCGAACCGCACTCTCGGAGTCCAGCAAGACGGCGGCCTCTCCGAAAAATTCGTCCTGCCCTGGGGCAAGCTCATCTTGAACGACGTGCTGGCGCCCCGTCATCTGGCGCTGGTCGAACCGCTGTCGGTGGGCTTCCACGCGGTGGCGCGCGGCCGAGTCGCCAAGGCCGACCGCGTGGTGGTGATCGGATGCGGCATGATCGGCATGGGGGCAATCATCGGCGCGGCTGCGCGCGGCGCGAAGGTCATCGCGGTCGACGTGAGCGCCGCCAAGCTGGAAGTCGCCGCCCGCTGGGGCGCGGTCGAGACGATCGACAGTTCCCGCGAGGACGTGGCGGCGCGGGTCGCCGAACTGACCGGCGGCGACGGGGCCGATTTGGTAGTTGAAGCGGTCGGCCTGCCCGCGACTTTTACGCAGGCAATCGACCTCGTCTGCTTCTGCGGTCGCGTCGTCTACATCGGTTACTGCAAGGCGCCGGTATCCTACGACACCAAATTCTTCAACCTCAAGGAGCTCGACATCATGGGCTCCCGCAATGCCACGGCCGATGACTTTCGCGCCGTCATCGCCTATCTGGAGAAGCCGGCCCGCGCGCCGGACGAACTGATCTCCAAGGTGTTCGCCTTCGGCGACGCCGAGCAGGCACTGCCTTACTGGGTCAAGGAGCGCGCCTCCACACTCAAGATCATCATCGAGCGCTAATGCGAATGGCCACGGATGGCGGGGGCGCATTCACCGACAATATCGTCGTTCGGATATCGACGTTCGGACCGGGAAGTGAACTGAAATGAGCGAGACGCACAACGCCTCTGCACTGTCCTCGTGGGCCGCCGCGATCCTCGAAAGGGTCGGGCTCGAGCCGCCGGTGGCCGCTGTGGTCGCCGACAGGCTGGTGGCCGCCGATCTCTACGGTTTCGACACCCATGGCTTGGCCTTGCTGCCGGCCTATGTCGGCGAGCTCGAAGCCGGCAAGATGACGGCGCGGGGTGAGCCGGAGACGATCAGCGACTTCGGTGCCGTCGCGGTGTGGGACGCCAAGCGCCTGCCCGGCGTGTGGACGACGCACCTCGCCGTCGTCGAGGCCTGCAAGCGCGCCGACCGGTTCGGGCTCGGCTCGGTAGCTCTGCACCACAGCCATCACATCGCCTGCCTCGCCGCCTTCGTGGAGGAGCCGGCACGGAACGGCAAGCTCGTCTTCGTGATGACATCGGACCCGGGCGGTTGCCACGTCGCGCCCTTTGGCGGCACGACCCGGGTCATGACCCCGAATCCGCTCGCCGCCGGCATCCCCACCTCGGGCGACCCGATCCTCATCGACATCTCGTCGTCGATCACCACGGCGGCGAAATGCGACCGTGCCATCGCGACCGGTACGAAACTGCCCGGGCAGTGGCTTCTCGACAAGGACGGTCGTCCGACCGACGACGCCGGCGTCATGAAGGCGGGCGGCTCGATCCTGCCCACCGGCGGCGTCGACCACGGCCACAAGGGATACGCCCTCGGCATCCTGGTCGAGACCTTGACGCAGGGGCTCGCCGGCTTCGGGCGCGCCGACAAGCCGACCGGGTGGGGCGCCTGCGTGCAGGTGCTGGCCTTCAATCCCGAAGCGTTCGGCGGCCGCGAGAACTTCACCCGCCAGCTCGATTGGCTCGTCCAGGCCTGCCACGCCTCTGCGGTACCGGCCGGTGCGCCCCCGGTGCGCGTGCCCGGCGAAGCTTCACTGAAGAACAAGGCCCGTGCCCTCGCGAACGGAATTGCGCTCGCGCCCGCATTGGCGTCGTCGCTGGATGCGCTCGGCCAACGGCTCGGATCGGCCTTTCCACGCGCGGGTTGAGGCCCGCGAGCAAGTACGTTCCTCTCACCCCTGCAAGTCGAGACCTCGATGAACACTCTGCACCGTTCCCGCCTCGCCGCGAACGCCTATAACGCGCCGCATACCCCCGGCGCACCGATCCATCCGGTCAACATCCTGCAGATCGGGGACGGGAACTTCCTGCGCGCGTTCGCCGACTGGATGATCGACATCGCCAACGAGAAGGGCGTGTTCAAGGGCGGCGTCGCCATCGCCCAGCCGCTGCCGCAGGGTATCGCCGAGCGTCTCAAAGCGCAGGACTGCCTGTACACGGTGCTGTTGCGCGGTGTCGAGAACGGCAAGCCGGTGGCGTCCCGCCGTGTCGTGAGCTGCGTCAGCCGGGTGCTCAACCCTTACGCCGAGTGGGAGGCCATGCGAAAGCTCGCCGTCGAGCCGGCGCTGCGCTTCGTGATCTCCAACACCACCGAGGCCGGCATCGCCGACGCGGAGGAGCCGTTCGTGCCCGGCACCTGCCCAAAGAGCTTTCCGGCCAAGGTCGCGGCGCTCCTCGCCGCGCGCTTCGAGGCAGTCGGCAAGGCCGGAAAGGGGCTCGTCTTCCTGCCGTGCGAACTCATCGAGAAGAACGGCACCAATCTGCGCCGCATCGTGATGCTGCATGCGCAGCGCTGGAAACTCGGCCCCGATTTCATGGCGTGGCTCGAAAGCAGCAACTATTTCCTCGACACGCTGGTGGACCGGGTCGTCTCCGGCTATCCGGCCGCCGATGCCGAGAAGCTCGCCGCCGAATGGGGCTATGACGACCCGCTGGTGGCCGCCGGTGAACCCTTCCATTTCTGGGTGATCCAGGGCCCGAAGGAGCTGGCCGAGGAATTTCCGTTGCACAAGGCCGGCCTCGACGTGGTGTGGACGGACGATCTCCAGCCCTATCGCACCCGCAAGGTGCGCATCCTCAACGGCGCCCACACCGGCACCGCGCTCGCCGCCTACTGCGCCGGCCTCGATACCGTGCAGCAGGCCACCGAGGACCCGGTGGTGTCGGCGTATCTGCGCCACATCATGTTCGAAGAGATCGTGCCGTTCGTGCCGCTGCCCGAGCCGGAGCGGCAGAGCTACGCGGCGAGCATCATGGAACGCTTCGCCAACCCCTTCATCCGCCACGAGCTGATTTCGATCTCGCTGAACTCGGTGTCGAAGTGGAAGGTGAGGGTGCTGCCGACCGTGAAGGACTACGCCGCCGGCCGCGGCCGCGTTCCGCGCGGTCTTGCATTCTCCCTCGCGGCGCTGCTGTGGTTCTACCGTGGCCGCATGGAAGGCGATGCCTACAAGGGCAATCGCGCCGCCGGCGCCTATCCGATCGTCGACGATGCCGCCGTGATCGCCACCATGGCGGCGACCTGGAAGCCGGACGATCCCGCCGCCGCGGCGGCGCTCCTCACCGATGCGAAATTGTGGGGCGAGGATCTCACCGCGCTGCCCGGCCTTTCCGCGCAGGTGCGCGACGATCTCGCCTTCATCGCGTCCCAAGGCATGAAGGCAGCCATCACACGGGTGACGAAATGAAGATCGTGTTCCACGGCGGCAACGCCGGCAATTTCCGTCCCGGCTTCGAGACCATGCTCGACGTCGGCCACACCATTGTCAGTGTCGGCGACACCCTCGCGACGGCGGACGAGCGGGCCCAGTTCCAGGATGCCGACGTCATCATCGGAATTCGCCTCACTGCCGCCGACCCGGCGCCGCGCCGCCTCAAGCTCTATCACGCGCCGGCGGCCGGCACCGATGCCATCGATGTGGCCTGCCTGCCGGCCGGGGCGGTGCTGTGCAACGCCTTCGGCCACGAGGACGCCATCGCCGAATACGTGATGACGGCGCTGCTCATGCGCCACGTCCCGATCGCGGATGCCGACGCGCGGCTGCGCCGCGGCGACTGGAAATACTGGGCTGGCCGGCCGGGTGCGCTGCGCACCGAACTCGGCAGCTCGACCATCGGCCTGCTCGGCTTCGGCCATATCGGCCGGGCGATCGCGGTGCGCGCCAAGGCGTTCGGCATGCGGGTCGTCGTCGCCAACCGCTCGCCGGTGCCGACCTCGGCGACCGTCGACCAGAGCTTCACGCTCGATCGCCTCGAGGCTTTCATGGGCGCGGCCGACATCGTCGTCTCCAGTCTGCCGCTGATCGAGTCGACGCGCGGCATCGTGGGCTCCGGCGCCTTTGCGGCCATGCGTTCCCACGCCATCATCATGAATGTCGGCCGCGGACCCGTCATCGACGAACAGGCCTTGTTCGATGCGCTTTCCCGCAAGCGCATCGGCGGCGCCATCATCGACACCTGGTACACCTATCCGACGCCCGACAAGCCGGAGACGCTGCCGTCCTCGCTGCCGTTCCACATGCTCGACAACGTGGTCCTCACCCCGCACATGAGCGGCTGGACGGACGGAACGGTGCGGCGCCGGCAGGAGACCATGGCCGACAACATCGGCCGGCTCGTTCGTGGCGAACCGCTGCAGAATCTGGTCGCGCGCCGATGATACCGTCGGTTCGAGCGCTGCGCCACGGCGGGGTTCGCGGTGCGCCGACGCCGATCGACTGCGGCTTGATCATTCGCACCGGCTTATACCGGCGCGGGAAGGGCCGGGTGTGCGCAGGTCTGGCTTGGTCGAGACCGACCGGCGGCGCATTCCGGCTGCTCGTCCGGAGCACGAATCCGCGAACTGGTCGAATAAAAACCATCACGATCCGCTCCCGACTCGAAGGGAGCGCATTGCGGAGTAGCGCGGATATGAACTAACAGTCCGCAATTCTAGAACATCGGCTTCAATACAGCATCGTTCGTCGCTGCCGTGAATTACCGGGTCACCCGACCCGAAGAGTCCTCGAAACGGAGGGGGTACGCTTGTTGGGACGCATCGTTGTGAAAGGGATGGAATGGATCGTGATGTCCATGCTGGCCCTGATGGTGATCCTCGTATTCGGCAACGTCGTGCTGCGTTACGGGTTCAATTCCGGCATCACCTTTTCGGAAGAGGTGTCGCGCTTCCTGTTCATGTGGGTGGTATTCGTCGGGGCGGTGCTGACGCTGCGCGACAACGCCCACCTCGGCGTGCACATGGTCACAAAGTTGCTGCCGTACTCCGGCAAGAAGGCGTGCAAGCTGATCAGCGACATTGCGACCCTCGCCTGCTGCGGCCTGATCACCATCGGGGGCTGGAACATCGTTCAGCTCGAGCTGGCGAACATTGCGCCGATTTCCGGAATTCCCCTCGGCGTGGTGTTCACGGGACTGCTCGTCTGCAGCATCGGCATGGGCATCCTGCTGATCGACTCGATCTGGCGGAATCTGGCTGGGCAGATGGACGAGAACGAAATGTGCCCCGACCTGGAAGAAAAGATCTGATCGCAACGTGATGCCAGCCGTCGGCTGCGGAGAATTTCAATGACAGTCACGATATTCATGGCGTCGCTGTGCGGAGCGATGGTGTTCGGCATGCCGGTGGCGTTCGCGCTTCTGGTGTGTTCCGTCGCCTTGATGGGGTACCTGATCTCCACCGGCGTTCTGGAGTCGTTCAACACCCAGATCATCGCGCAGTACATCATTTCCGGCGCCGACAACTTTCCCCTGATGGCGATCCCCTTCTTCATGCTCGCCGGCGAGATCATGACCAAGGGCGGCATCTCGCAGCAGATCGTCAACATCGCCAACGCGGCCGTCGGTCATATCCGCGGCGGCCTCGGCTATGTGGCCATCGCCGCCGCCCTGGTGCTGGCGAGCATTTCGGGGTCGGCCGCCGCCGATACGGCGGCGCTCGCCGCCGTCGTCATTCCGATGATGCGCAAGGCGAACTACAACGTGCCGCGCTCGGCCGGCCTGATCGCCGGCGCCGGCTGCATCGCCCCCATCCTGCCGCCGGCCATGCCGCTGATCCTGTTCGGCGTGGTGTCGCAGCTCTCCATCACCAAGCTGTTCCTGACCGGCATCGCGCCGGGCATGATCATGGCGCTGTCGCTGGTGGTGACCTGGAAATTCGTCGCCCGACGCGATTTCCACGACGCGCCGTCCCAGAAGTTCGAGATCATGCCGCTCCTCAAGGCGCTCCGCGGCGGCATCTGGGCGCTGCTCCTGCCGGTCGTGGTCCTCGGCGGGTTGAAGTCGGGCGCCTTTACGCCGACGGAAGCCGCAGTGGTCGCCGCCGTGGCGGCATTCCTGTTGAGCCTGTTCGTCTACAAGGGGCTCAAGGTGTCGGATATGCCGGCGATCCTGTTGTCGTCGTCCAAGACCTGCTCGGCCATCATGATGATCGTGGCGGCGTCGACCGTGGTGGCTTGGCTCATCACCGTCGCCGACATCCCCTCGCAGGTGACGGCGATGATGCAGCCGTTCATGGGCAACAAGACCCTGCTGATGTTCATGCTGATGGCGCTGGTGTTCGCGGTCGCGATCCCGCTCGATTTGGCGCCGACCGTGCTGATCCTGACGCCGGTGTTGATGCCGCTGGTCAAGCAGGCGGGCATCGATCCCTATTACTTCGGCATCATGTTCATGATGAACAACGCCATCGGCCTGATCACGCCGCCGGTCGGCACCGTGCTCAACGTCGTCTCGGGCGTCGCGCGCGTCAATCTCGACTCGGTGATCAAGGGCATGTGGCCGTTCCTCATCGCCGAGACGGCCGTGATGTTCCTGATGGTCCTGTTCCCGGAACTGATCACCGTCCCGGCGAAATGGTTCTACTGACGGATGAGTTCCGGGATGCGTTTGTGGCTCGCGATCGCATCCCGGTCACTTGCGCTTACTCTGTCGCAAAGCCTGTGTGAGCCGATAATCCGTCCCGCGGATTTCTTTGGAGGAGTGTCAGAATGAAGATGCAATCCAGTCTCTTGACGACCCTGACGATCGCCGGCGCGTTCGCCTTCGCGGTCGGTACGACGCAGGCGCAGACGGTCTACCGGTTCGCATCGGAATCGCCGCGCAGCGACACCCAGTCGATCGCGGCCGAGCGCATGGCCGAGGTCCTCAAGCAGAAGAGCGGCGGCAAGCTCGACCTGAAGATCTTCGCCGACAGCCAGCTCGGCACCTTCCAGGCGGCGATCGCCGGCGTGCGCGGCGGCACCATCGACATGGCCGTTTCGGGCTCCGGCAACTTCACGGGTCTCGTGCCGCTGATCGGCATCCTCGACCTGCCGTACCTGTTCGCCGGCACCGACCACGCCTACAAGGTGCTGGACGGCCCGGTCGGCCAGTCCCTGCTCGCCAAGCTCGAGCCGCTCGGCATGAAGGGCCTCGCCTTCTGGGACAACGGTTGGCGCCAGATGACCAACTCCAAGCATCCCATCAAGACGCCGGCCGACGTCAAGGGCCTCAAGATGCGCACCACCGGCAGCCCGGCGCACATCGAGGCGTTCAAGGAACTCGGCGCTAACCCGGTCCCGATGCCCATCGCCGAGCTCTACACGGCTCTGGAGATGAAGACCGTGGACGCCCAGGAACACCCGATCGGCGTGTTCTACTCCTCCAAGTTCTTCGAGGTGCAGAAGCACGTCAGCCTGACCTATCATGCCTACAGCGCCCTGATCCTGGTCATGAACAAGGCCAAGTTCGACGGCCTGTCGCCCGAGCTCCAGAAGGTGGTGCTCGAAGCCGCGCATGAAGGCGCCCAGTATCAGCGCAAGTTGAACAACGAGAACATCGCCAAGATCGCCGCCGACCTGAAGTCGAAGGGCATCGCGGTGGTCGAGAAGGTCGACAACGGCCCGTTCACCGAAGCGACCAAGAACGTCAAGTCGGCCTTCGTGGCCAAGTTCGGTGGCGCCGACGTCATCAAGGCCATCGACGCGCAGCGCTGAGCTGTTCGGATCCTGCAAGAACGCGAAGGGGGAGCCGCGAGGCTCCCCTTTTTTCATGTCGGAATATGCTTTCTCGCCGTCGCGAGTGAAAGCCCGGCGACAAACAAGCGCGCGAAGAGGGACGCCTGTTTTGCGAGATCGGTGGCGTGATGGATTTTCCTAGCCCCACGAACCTGGATGCCAGGGCGTTGCCGTCCGGCGCTAGACTCTGCTCCCGGTTGAAGGCCCAAAACAAAACCCCGCCGAAAATCGACGGGGTCTGTCAGCAGTCTGCGGGAGGCCCGGGGGGGCTCCTCGCTGTCGGGGCCTTGAATTCATCGCCGCTGAATCAGCGGCGCGCCGCCCGGATCTGCGCCAGTTGATCCTGAACCAGCTTCAGGATGTCCGGACCAATGGTCGAAGCATGCTTCGCGTAGACCTCCTTCGCCTTCTCGCGCATGCGCGCGATCTCGTCCGCGGAGACCTCGTTGACCACCATGCCGTGCTGTTTGAGCTTGGCCAGCGACTCCTGCGACTGCGCACGGTTGACCTTGCGCTCTTCCGCCTTGGCTGTCTGGCCGCACGACGTCAGCACGCCCTGCTCGTCCTTGGACAATTGATCCCAAAGCCTCTTGGAATAGAGGATGATGGCCGGCGTGTAGGCGTGTTGGGTGATCGACAGATACTTCTGCGCCTCGTAGAACTTGGCGGTCTCGATGTTGGCGAACGGATTCTCCTGTCCGTCGATCGCCTTGGTCTCCAGCGCCGTGTAGAGTTCGCCATAGGCGAGCGGCACCGCGTTGGCACCCATGTTCTTGAAGGTGTCGAGGAAGATGTTGTTCTGCATCACCCGGATCTTCAGGCCGCTGATGTCCTCCCATTTGGTGATCGGACGGCGGGAATTGGTCACGTTGCGGAAGCCGTTCTCCCAATAGCCGAGGTTGACGAGGCCCGTCCCCAGCATTTTCTCCGACAGGCTTTGCCCCGCCGGACCGTCGAGGACCGCATCGGCCTCCGCGTCGTTGTTGAACAGGAAGGGCAGGTCGAAGGCGCCCAGCGCCGGAACGAGACCGACCAGCGGCGACGTGGAGGCGACCACCATCTCGATCGTGCCGGAGCGCACCGCCTGCACGGCCTGCAGGTCGCTGCCGAGGGCGGCGCTCCAGAATCCCTGCACCTTCATCTTGCCGCCGGTCTTCTCGACCGTGCAGCGGGCCAATGCGGCAACGCCGTTGCCGAAGGGATGGTCCTGCGGCACGGCCGCGGAAACGCGCAAATTCCGCTCCGCGAACTGCGCATGGGCTCGAGGGACGCCGAGCACGGCGACGCCGAGCGCCAGAACGATGATGGGAAGGGCTCTCATGGTTCTCTCCTTGTCGATCGAATCGAAGCGCGAAGCGTTCGGGTCTTGCGCTTAGCAGTGATGCATGATATGTGATGCATCACACATTAGCAAGCCTGATTCGCATGATGTAGACGGTTGCCATGCCGGACACTCCCGACGCCCTAGCCCTCGACAAGACTTCGCTCGGAGAACGGGCGGCCGAACGCCTGCGCGACGAAATCCTGTCCGGGCGCATAGAGCCGGGCGCGCGTCTCAACCTGGAGGACTACAAGGCGCGGTGGGAGATCAGCATCACGCCCCTGCGTGACGCCTGCAAGCAATTGGAGGCCGACGGACTCGTCACCGTTGTGCCGCGACGTGGCGTCTTCGTCGCCACGATCGACAAGGATGCGCTCTTCGAAATATTCGAGATCCGCATCGCCCTCGAGCCGCTGATCGCCGAGTTGGCGACGCCGCATGTCCCGTTGGTTGAGGTGGAGCGCGTGCTCGCAGCACACCATGACGCCGCGCGCATCGCCACGGTCGACGAGCGTGTCCGCCGGCTCGGCGAGATCGACCATCTCGTGCACGACCTCGTCCTCAGGCACTGCCCCAATACGCGGCTCGCCCGCATCATGCTCGGTCTGAGAGACTCGATCATCTGGTGCCAGAACTCCGTCCGCCGCAGCATGGTCGACGCCGTCGAACCTTCTCTCCGGGAGCACATCGCCATCTGCGAAGCGCTGAGGTCGAAAGACGGCGCGCGCGTCCGCGAGGCCATGAACGACCATCTCCTCGCCACCCGCAGCCGCACCAGGCACGCCCTTGAGCGGCAGGGCGACGCGTTCCCGAAAGGCCCTCTCCAACCATGAAAATTCGCACCATCGAGACCTTCATTCTCCGCGTTCCACTCGGGGAGAAGCGTTTCTATTCGTCACAGGCTGCATTCCCGGAACGCAGCAGCTTCCTGGTCAAGATCACGACCGAGGGCGGCTTGGTGGGTTGGGGAGAAGGCGGCCAGTACGGCCCGCCCGAGCCGCCGGCCACGTGCGTCGAGCGCGTGTTGGCGCCGCAACTGATCGGCCGGCGAGCCGACGAGCCGGTCCGCATCTTCGAGGATCTGTATGCCTTCAGCCGCGACTTCGGCCAGAAGGGTACCTACATCGAGGCGCTGAGCGCCATCGACATTGCGTTGTGGGATCTGTGGGGCAAGTCGCTCGGCAAGCCCGTGCACGCCCTGATGGGAGGAGCTTTCCGCTCCGCCGTTCCGGCCTATGGCACCGGTTGCTACTATCCCGACCACTATCGTGACACCGAACGGATGCTGCGCGAGCTCGGCGAGGAGGCGCGCGGTTATCGCGCCGCCGGCATGATGGCGATCAAGCTCAAGATCGGCCTGGTGCCGATCGCGCTCGACGCCGAGCGGCTCGCCGTGGTGCGCAACGCCATCGGACCCGATGTCGCCCTCATGGTCGACGCCAACCACGCCTACACGTCCGCGTCGGCGATCCGCATGGGCCGCGCATTGGAGCGCCACGACGTTCTGTGGTTCGAGGAGCCGGTGCCGCCGGAGGACCGCCAGGGCTATCGGCGCGTACGCGACGCGATCGACGTGCCGGTCGCTGGCGGGGAGTGCGAATACACGCGTTTCGGCTTCCGCGACTTGCTCCTCGGCGAATGCATCGACATCGCCCAGCCGGACTTATGCTGCAGCGGCGGCTTCACCGAATGGACAAAGATCCTCGCGCTGACGTCGAGCTTCGGCGTGCTCACCCTTCCGCACGTCTGGGGCTCGGGCGTCGCCGTGGCAGCGGCCCTGCAGGCGATCGCGGTGGCGCCGCCGATTCCGTTCACGGCGGCCGGCGTGCCGTTGCAGAACGAGCCGATGATCGAATACGACCGTACGCACAATCCGCTACGCGATGATCTCCTGACGGAGAAGTTCTCGCTGGTTGAGGGCGCGCTCACGATTCCCACCGGCCCCGGTCTCGGCATCACCGTCGACGAGAAAAAACTCGCCCGTTGGGTCGTGACCACACCGGATCGTTGAGACGCATCCATGTCGGCGGCGGTTCCCCGGCCGTCGCGGAGGGCAAGCCATGAACCGCATGATCGACGGCATGTTCCATCTGTTCGAGGCGACGATGGTCGCCCTGCTCGCCGGCATGACCTTCATGGTGCTCGGCAATGTCGTGCTGCGTTATCTCTTCGAGTCCGGAATCGATCTGTCCGAAGAGCTGTCCCGGTTCTGCTTCGTCTGGCTGACCTTCATCGGCGCCGTCGCGGTCGCCCGCAAGAACATGCATCTCGGCGTCGAGACCATAGTCGCATGGCTAGGGCGGCGAGGTCGGCTCGTCTGCATGGTGATGTCCGACCTTCTGGTGGTCGTTTGCTGCGCGGTGTTCTTCTGGGGGACCTGGCAGCAGGCGGACATCAACGCCACCTTCGCGGCGCCGGTATCCGGCATCTCCATGCTGTGGGTCTACGGCATCGGTTATCTGGCGAGCGTCGGCATCGGCGTGATTGCCGCCGCCCGCCTGGCGCGGATCGCCGCCGGTCGGCTCGACCCGCGGGAACTCGACGAATTCGCCGGCATCCATCCGGCCGACAGCACGTCCGTGCGGGAGCGTCTCGAATGACCGTCACTGTCTTCCTGGTCGCCCTGATGGGGACGATGGCGATCGGAACGCCGATCGCCTTCTCGCTGATCGCCTGCGGGCTGGCGCTGATGCTGTGGATGGGCAATTTCGACAGCACCATCGTGGCGCAGAACCTGATCGTCGGCGCCGACAATTTCCAGCTCCTCGCCGTTCCGTTCTTCATTCTCGCCGGCGAGCTCATGAACGCCGGCGGATTGTCCAAGCGCATCATCAATTTCGCGCTCGCCTGCATCGGCCATCTCCACGGCGGACTCGGCTATGTGGCGATCGTCGCCTCGGTGATCATGGCGGCGATCTCCGGCTCGGCGGCCGCCGACACCGCCGCCCTTGCCTCCATCCTGCTGCCGATGATGCGCCGCGCCGGCTACGACGTGCCGCGTTCGGCCGGCCTGATGTCGGCCGGCGGCATCATCGCGCCGATCATTCCGCCCTCGATCGGCTACATCGTCTTCGGTGTCGCCGCCAACGTGTCGATTTCGCAGCTCTTCCTCGCCGGCATCGTGCCGGGCCTGTTGATGGCCGTGAGCCTGGTGACGGCGTGGCTGATCGTCTCACGGCGCGACCGGGTGCAGACCCTGCCGCGCGCCAGCTTCCGTGAGCGCGGACGTGCCTTCCGCGACGGCTTCTTCGCGCTGGTGATGCCGGTCATCATCATGGGCGGCATCAAATGGGGCATCGTCACGCCCACCGAGGCGGCGGTTCTCGCCGCCGCCTACGCGCTCGTCGTCGGCATGTTGGTGTATCGCGAGCTCAAACCGCGCATGCTCTACAAGGTCTTTCTCGCCGCCGCCGAAACCTCCGCCGTCGTCATGTTCCTGATCTCGGCCGCCCTCGTCTCCGCCTGGCTCATCACCCAGGCCAATCTGCCGGCGGAGATCGCCGTCGTGCTCGAGCCGTTCATGGGCAACAAGACCGTCATCATGCTGCTGTTGATGGCGCTGGTGATGGTGGTCGGAACGGCCTTGGACTTCACCCCGACCGTCCTCATTCTCACCCCGGTCCTGATGCCGATCATCAAGCAGGCGGGCATTGACCCCGTCTATTTCGGCGTCCTGTTCATCATTAACAACGCCATCGGGCTGATCACGCCGCCGGTCGGCATCGTACTCAACGTCGTCTGTGGCATAGGCCGAGTTCCCATGGGTGCCGTCATGCGCGGCGTCGCTCCGTTCCTGCTCGCCGAGGCGGCGATCATGTTCCTGCTGGTCTTCTTTCCGTCTCTCGTCCTCGTTCCGCTCGCCTGGCTGAGGGGCTGAACGGACCGCCACCAGAACCAGCCGGCCAGCATCATCCGACCGCGCGGTGTAGGCGCAGGCGGGCCGTGGCTGTCCAGCTCTTCTCTTGCGTATTCGTGATCGCTTCCTGGCTTCTTCGCGCCTCGCAATGACCAGTGCTCAGCCGTCGACGCGCCATTTCTCGATGGCAGAGCGCTCCGGCATGGCCGCTTGCGCGCCGAGTGCGAGGCAGGCGAGCGAAGCCCCATAGCAGGCGCGCGTCAGTGCCTCGGCGAAGGGAAGCTCGTCCGCGATGCCGGCGGCGAGCACGCCCACGAAGGTGTCGCCGGCGCCGGTGGTGTCGACCGGCGTGATCTTGTGCGCCGGCGCATGTTCGCGGCGGCCGTCGGGATGGATCGCCAGCGCGCCTTCGGCTCCCGCCGTCACCACGCAGGTGCAGTTCCCGGCGCGGGCGACCGAGGCCGCCGCGGCGGCATGGTCCGATTGCGCGGCGCCGAGCGCCGCCGCGACCGCGAGTGCCTCGTGTTCGTTGACCACCAGGACGTCGCTCGCCGACAAGATGTCCCGGCACAGGGCGGCGTCGAGCGTCGCCGGGGCGGGTGCCAGGTTCCACACCACCCGGGTGCCATTGCGGCGCGCGCGCCTGGCGACGGCGAGGCTCGCCGCGACCGGCACTTCCATCTGCAAGACGAGGACGCGGGCGGCCGCCAGGACGGCGTCGCCGGCATCCTCGGCTGCGACCGCGCCGTTTGCCCCGGCCGCCACCGTGATGGCGTTCTCGCCGCGCTGATCGACCGAAATGAAGGCGCAGCCGGTCGGGGCTTCGCCTTTGCGAATGTGGTCGGTGGCGACGCCGTTCTTCGCCAGATTGGCGAGGGCGCTGTCGCCGAAACCGTCCCGCCCGACGCGGCCCACCATGGCGACACCGGCCGTCTTGGCGAGCGCCCGGCTCGCCGCCACGGCCTGGTTGGCTCCCTTGCCACCGAACAAGGTCTCGTAGCGGTCGGCCAATACCGTCTCTCCGGGCCGCGGAATGGCAGCGACGCGCGCCACCAGGTCGATGTTGATGGAACCGAATACGAGGATCATTTCATTCCCCAAACGAGACATGGCGAATCGTCCACCGTCGCGATGCATGATCTCGAACTTGGCCCGCGAAGATGCAAGCAGGGACCGGCCTCGGCCAGGCGACGGCGGATCGCCTCGCGGCTGCGGTGGTGGATCGGTGCTCCGCCACCCCGACGGCTCCTGTTCAGCCCTGGTCGAATTGGGCACGGCCCATTTGGAGATGATGGAGCATTGCCGTCGACGCCTGCGTGCGATCGTGCGCCGCGACCGCTTCGAGAATGCGCCGATGCTCCTCGATGGTGACCGGCACGCGGCTGGGCTTGTTGGTGGCGTGCTGGCGCGACAGGCGCAGCACCTCCGGTTGGATCAGGGCGATCAGCGAACGCAGCAGCACGTTGTCGGCGGCCTCGGCGAGCCGGATGTGGAAGCGGATGTCCGTTTCGAGCGTGTCGCCGCCGCCTTCGACCGCGGTGACGAGCGCCTCGTGGGCGTCGCGCAATGCGTCGACTTGGCGCGGCGTCGCGCGTTGGGCGGCGAGTTCGGCCGACAGGACTTCGAGGACGAAACGGACCTCGGCCAGCATCTGCGGCGTGAGGTCGTCGACGTCGAGGATGCCGCGCACCAGCTGCTCGAGCATGTTGGCGCTGATGTCGGCCACGTAGGTGCCGCTCTGGGGCTGGGTGCGCACGACACCGAACAGTTCGAGCTTCTGGATAGCCTCGCGCACATGGGCGCGGCCGACACCGAAACGCTCGGTCAAGACGCGCTCGGCCGGCAGACGCTGGCCGGGCTTGAGCACCCCCGAGGTGATCAGCTCGCTGACTTGCTCGATGATGATGTCGGACGGGCGCTTCACGCGCACCCGCTTGAGGTGGTCAGCGAGATCGATGTCGCGGTCGAGCATTGGTCCCGTCTCTTGCACTGGTATAATTGAAACCAAAATGGATTGGGCGACTATGCTTGTCAACATTCCATACCGCGCATTTATGGTCCAGAATGGCCTGGCCGCCCTTAGGGACTTTGCGGATTGCGCGGAGACGCAGGTCTTTGTTTGAGTAGCAAACCAATAAACCAAAAGACCAAGCGACTCAGAGGACGTCGTCGCTGTCTCTCGGCAGGGCGACTGCATCCGTTCGGATCACCTTCACATTCGGTCGCAGGCATGCATGCCCGCGGCCGGCAATCGTATCGAGATCACCAGCAGGGAGACTTCCATGAAACGTCTTGTTGCAACGATCGCAGCCACGGTATTCGCGGCTGGTGTCGCCTCGGCGGCACCACTCACTCTCAAATTTCAAAGTTCCGACCCCACCGGCACGCAGGTCTACGAAATCCAGAAGAAGTGGACCGACGGCATCGAAGCCGCCTCGAACGGCCGCTTCAAGATCGATCTCCTGCCGCTCGATTCGGTGCTCAAAGCCTCCGACATGCTCAATGGCGTGCGCAACAACGTCATCCACGGCGCCATCGCGACTACCGCCCACTATGCCGGTGAGGATCCGGGGCTCGGCCTGGTCGGCGATCCCATCAGCGCATTCGCGACCGACGAGGACATCTACAAGTTCTACTATCTCGGCGGCGGCATGAAGGTCGTCGACGAGATCCTCAGCGACTGGGGCGTCAAGCTGCTCGCGGTGTCGATGACCGGCTCGGAATCCTTCGTCGCCAAGAAGCCGATCCGCAAGATCGACGACTTCAAGGGCGTCAAGCTGCGCGCGCCGGCCGGCCCGGTGCAGAAGCTGTTCGCCGGTTTCGGCGCCGCTCCGGTCAATCTTCCGATCTCGGAGGTCTATACCGCCCTCGACAAGGGCGTGATCGACGCAGCCGACGCCTCCACCTTCGCCAGCAACCAGAAGCAGGGCTTCAACGACATCGCCAAGTTCCCGATCTATCCGGGCTTCCATTCCGCTCCGACCATCCACACCATCATGAACGCCAAGGAATGGGCGAAGCTGTCGGCGAACGATCAGGCCTTCCTGCTCGCCTACTTCAAAGGGATGGCGCTGGAATCCATGCTGCGCCCGCACTATGAGGATCGTCTCGCGGTCGCCGAAGCCGTCAAGAAGGGCATCGAGCCGATCACCTGGAGCACCGAAGAGCTCGCCAAGGTGCGCACGCAGGCCGTGAAGATCTGGGCCGACATCGCCGCCCAGTCGAAGATCGGCAAGAAGTTCTACGACGCTCTCCTCGCCTATCTCAAGTCGCAGGGACAGATGTGATCTGAACGAATACCGCGGGCCGCCGTCAAGGCGGCCCGCGCCCGTTCGCTCGTTGGAGGGGGACAATGCTCGGCTTCATCGACAAAGTGGACCGGTTGGTCGTTCGCATCGGAAACGGCGCGAGCATTCTCTATTTCGGCGTTGTGTGCATCGCCTTCTACGAGGTGGTGACCCGCTATTTCTTCAATTCACCGACCAGCTGGGTGCACGAGACCACGACCTTCGTGGTCGGCCTGTGCCTCGTCTATGGCGGCGTTCATTGCTACGCCGCCGACAAGCACATCGCCATGGTGTTCATCCGCGACTCGTTCGGCCCGCGCGTCCGCTGGATCTTCGATTTCATCAGCCACACCCTCATCCTGGTCTTCTTCGTCCTGATGCTGATCGGTGCCTTCGATTCGGCCTGGGACGCCTTCATCAGGCCCAACGGCGATTTCCGCATGCAGACGTCCGGCACGGGCATCGACACGCCGTTCCCGGCCCTCAGCAAGGGCTTCCTGTTCGTCTGCTGCGTCGCCCTGCTCGGTCTCGGCATCCTGCACTACATCCGCCACCTGGCGATCGCTAAGGCGGTGTTCGACGGCACCTATGTGCCGCGCCCGCGCACCGGGCTGGAGTGAGCCGCCATGTTCAGCGACATCGGAATCGGTTACGCGACAATCCTCATCTTCGGCTCGATGATCGTCTTTCTGGTCCTGGGCATGCCGCTCGGGTTTCTGACCGGCTTCATCGCCGTCGCCGCCGCCTATCTGTGGTTCGGAGATACCAACGTCCTGTCCATGGTCGGCGGCCGCATCGTCGACTTCACCACCTCCTATGCCTTCGTGGCCGTGCCGATGTACGTCCTGATGGCGTCGCTCCTCGACAAGACCGGCATCGCCAAGGACCTCTACAACGCCATGCGCATCGTTGGCGGCCGCCTGCCCGGTGGCGTCGCGCTGCAGAGCATGCTGGTCGCCGTGGTGCTTGCCGCCATGTCCGGCATCATCGGCGGCGAGACGGTGCTGCTCGGCATGGTGGCGCTGCCGCAGATGCTGCGGTTGGGCTACAACCAGAACCTCGCCATCGGTACTTGCGTGGCCGGCGGGGCGCTCGGCACGATGGTGCCGCCCAGCATCGTCCTGATCGTCTACGGCCTGTCCGCCAACGTCTCGGTCGGCGACCTGTTCCTCGCCGCCGTGCCGCCGGCTTTGCTGCTCGCCGGCCTCTACATGACCTACATCCTCGTTCTGTGCTGGTGGAAGCCGAGCTACGGCCCGCCGATGAAGAGCGAGGAGCTGGCGCAGCTCACCCGCGCCGACTACATCCGCATCGCCCGCGACATCGCCATCCCGGGCATGCTGGTGCTGTGGGTCCTGGGTAGCATCTACGGCGGCATCGCGTCGGTGACCGAGTCCGCCTGCGTCGGCGTCGCCGCCGTACTCCTGGCGGCGGCCTATCGCCGCGAGCTGTCGATCGGGATCGTCTACGACACTCTCAAGCACACCATGCGCACCGTCGGCATGATCATCTGGGTCGGCATCGGCGCCACCATGATCATCGGCGTCTACAACCTCATGGGCGGCGATAAGTTCGTCCAGCAGCTCATCATCGGCCAGGACGTCCAACCGGTCGTCGTCATCCTCATCATGATGGGGATCCTGCTCATCCTCGGCTGCTTCCTCGACTGGATCGGCATCGCGCTCCTGTGCATGCCGATCTTCGTGCCCATCGTGGTCAAGCTCGGCTACGACCCGATCTGGTTCGGCGTCCTGTTCTGCATCAACATGCAGGTTGCGTTCCTGACGCCGCCGTTCGGCTCCGCCGCCTTCTATCTCAAGAGCGTGGCGCCGCCGGGCATCGAGCTGACCCACATTTTCCGGGCGGTGTGGCCGTTCATCTTCATCCAGCTCACCGTTCTGGCCATCCTGGTGGCCTTCCCGGATGTGGCTCTGTTCGTGCTGAAATGACGCGAGCGGACACCCTGTGCGCCTAAGTCCTGCTACCGGAGCCCCCCATGAAGATCACCGCCGTCGAGACGCTCATCACCGAGGAGTTCGCCAACGTCGTGTGGGTGCGCATCCACACCGATGCGGGCATCGTCGGCCTCGGCGAGACCTTTTATGGCGCTGGCGCCGTCGCGGCCCACATCCACGATACCCTGGCGGGGCGGCTGCTCGGCCGCGATCCGCTGCGTATCGAGGCGATCAACCGCGACCTCGTCAACCTGCCCATGGCGCAGTCCTCGACCGGGGCGGAATACCGCGCCGCCTCGGCGATCGACATCGCGTTGTGGGACCTGTTCGGCAAGGTGTGCGGCCAGCCGGTGCACCAGATGCTGGGCGGCGCCTGCTTCGACAAGATCCGCGTCTACAATACCTGTGCGGGTTACCAGTATGTGCGCTCGCACAACATCAAGCCGGTGTCGGGCAGCTGGGGCCTCGGCGGCGCCGCCGGTCCCTACGAGGATCTCGACGCTTTCATGAACCGCGCCGACGCGCTCGCCGAGAACCTGCTCGAGAACGGCATCGGCGCCATGAAGATCTGGCCGTTCGATCCGGCCGCGCAGGAGACCAACGGCATCTACATCACCGCCGCCCAGATGAAGAAGGCGGTCGAGCCGTTCGAGAAGATCCGCAAGGCGGTCGGCGACAAGATCGAGATCATGGTCGAATTCCACTGCCTGTGGAATCTGCCGACCGCCAAGCTCATCGCCAAGGCGCTCGAGCCCTACAAGCCGACCTGGTACGAGGACCCGATCCGCATGAATTCGGCGGCGGCGCTCGCCGAGTATGCCCGCTCGACCGACGTATGGGTGTGCGCCAGCGAGACGCTTGGTTCGCGCTATCCGTACAAGGACCTGCTCGAAGCCGGCGCGACCCATGTCGCCATGGTCGACCTGTGCTGGACCGGCGGTCTCACCGAGGGGCGCAAGATCGCGGCTTTGGCCGACACCTGGCACCGGCCGTTCGCGCCCCACGACTGTACCGGCCCGGTCGGCTTCGCCGCCGCCGTGCACGCCTCGTTCAGTCAGCCCAATACCTTGATCCAGGAATCGGTGCGCGCCTTCTACACCGGCTGGTACAAAGAGCTTGTCACGACGGTGCCGCGCATCGAAAACGGCTACGTCTATCCGATGGAGGGCCCGGGTCTCGGCGTCGAGCTGTTGCCGGCGGTGTTCGAGAGGCCCGATCTGACCCGACGTATCAGCAGCATCGATTAAGGAGCGTTTCCATGCCTTCGCGTTCACCGACTCTGTTCGACCTCACCGGCCGCACGGCATTGATCACCGGCTCCGTGCGCGGCATCGGCTTCGCGTTCGCTCGCGGCCTCGCCCAGGCCGGCGCCCGTGTGATCCTCAACGGCCGCAACAAGGCGGCGCTGGACGAAGCGGTCGGCAAATTGTCCGGGGAAGGGCTGTCGGTACTCGGCCTGCAATTCGACGTCGCCGACGAGGCGGCCATCACGGGGGCGTTCAAGCGCCTCGACGACCAGAATATTCCGGTCGACATTCTGATCAACAATGCCGGCATCCAGTTCCGCAAGCCCATGGTCGATCTCGCCCTGGCGGATTGGGAGCGCGTCTTGAACACCAATTTGACGGCGGCCTTCCTGGTCGGACGCGAGGCGGCGCGGCGCATGCTGCCGCGCGGCCAGGGCGGCAAGGTGATCAACATCTGCTCGCTCACGAGCGAGATGGCCCGCAACACCGTCGCGCCCTACACGGCGGCCAAGGGCGGCCTCAAGATGCTGACCCGCTCCATGGCGGTGGAATGGGGCCCGCACAACGTCCAGACCAACGGCATCGGCCCCGGCTACATCGCCACCGAAATGAACCGGGCGCTGATCGACGATCCCAAGTTCGACGCCTGGGTCAAGGCCAGCAATCCGGCGCAGCGCTGGGGCCAGCCCGAGGAACTCGTCGGCGCGGCGATCTTCCTGTCGTCGGCAGCGTCGAATTACGTCAATGGCCAGATCATCTACGTGGACGGCGGCTGGCTCGCCGTTCTGTGAACTAGAAACCACGGTTGAGTCTCGACTCGTCATTGCGAGGAACGAAGCGACGAAGCAATCCAGTCCTTTTCTTCATGGTTCTTCATGGCCCTGGATTGCTTCGCTTCAGCCTGTCATCGGGCTACGCTTTGCGCGGACCTGGTGGCTCGCAATGACGGGCGAGGCGAGATCGGTCACGACCCAGCAGTGCTGGTAAAACGAGGCACCCCATGAGCACCACCCGCGTCTGCATTCTGCATGCCCATCACGATCTGCGGCTCGAGACTCAGGCTCTACCGCCTGTCGGTCCCGGCCAGGTGCAGGTGCGGGTCGGCGCTGGCGGAATCTGCGGCTCCGACCTGCACTATTACCAGGACGGCGGCTTCGGGGTCGTGCGCGTGCGCGAGCCGATGATCCTCGGCCACGAGATCGCCGGCACTATCGAGGTGATCGGAGAGGGCGTGTCGGGCCTCAAAGTCGGCCAGACGGTCGCGGTCAACCCCAGCCATCCTTGCGGTCAGTGCCTCTATTGCCAGCGCGGCCAACATGAGCAGTGCCTCCACATGCGCTTCATGGGCAGCGCCATGCTCATGCCGCACGTGCAAGGAGCCTTCCGGGAACGCCTGGTGATGGGGGCGGCGCAGTGCGTGCCGGTGGGCGGTGCGTCGGTGGCCGAGGCCGCCTGCTGCGAGCCTTTGTCGGTCGCCCTGCATGCGGCGAAGCAAGCCGGCTCGCTCGCCGGCGCGCGCGTGCTGGTGACCGGGTGCGGGCCGATCGGTGCCCTGGTGGTGCTTGTGGCGCGCTTCGCCGGCGCTGCCGAGATCGTGGTCACCGATCTGGTCGACGAACCGCTGGTCCTGGCGCGCCGCCTCGGGGCGACCGACGCCATCAACGTCGCCCGCGACGCCGGCAAGCTCGATGCCTATGGGGTCGACAAGGGCGTGTTCGACGTCGCCTTCGAGTGCACCGGCGTCGACAAGGCGATCGCCCAGGCGGTGCCGCTCATCCGGCCATTCGGTACTCTGGTGCAGGTCGGTGTCGGCAACACGTTCAACATTCCGCTCAACATGGTGGTCTCCAAAGAGATCACGTTGCGCGGCTCGTTCCGCTTCCACGCCGAGTTTGCTCTCGCCGCCAAGCTCTTGGCCGATCAGAGAATCGACGTCAGGCCGCTGATCACCCATACGCGTCCGCTGGAAGAGGCGGTCGCGGCCTTCGAGATCGCCTCCGACCGGCGGCAGGCCATGAAGGTACAACTCGCCTTCACGTGATTTGCCGGATGGCGAGACGGGACGAAATCGAGGTCTAACCGGACACGGCCGGCCGTTCTACGCATCGGTCGGGTGCGGAATAGGATGAGGAGACGATCGTGGCCAACAAGGAAAATCCGAAGAAGCTGCGGTCGCAGTTGTGGTTCGATCATCCCGCAAATCCGGGCATGACGGCGCTCTATCTCGAGCGCTATCTCAATTTCGGCCTGACCGTGGAGGAACTGACCAGCGGCAAGCCGATCATCGGCATCGCCCAGTCGGGCTCCGACCTCGTTCCGTGCAACCGCCACCATCGCGACCTCGCCACGCGGGTGCGCGACGGCATCACCGCCGCCGGCGGCCTGGCGCTGGAATTTCCCACCCATCCGCTGCAGGAAACCGCCAAGCGGCCGACGGCGGCGCTCGACCGCAATCTCGCCTATCTGAGCCTCGTCGAAGTCCTGTTCGGTTACCCGCTCGACGGCGTCGTGCTCACCACCGGCTGCGACAAGACCACGCCGTCGGCCCTGATGGCGGCCGCGACCGTCAACATCCCGGCCATCGTGCTCTCCGGCGGACCCATGCTCGACGGCTGGTGGAAGGGCAAGCTGGTCGGTTCCGGCACCGTGATCTGGCAGGCGCGCCACGACCTTGCTGCCGGCCTGATCGACTACAAGGAGTTCATCGACATCGCCGCCGCGTCGGCGCCGTCGGTTGGCCACTGCAACACCATGGGCACGGCGTCGACCATGAACGCCATGGCGGAGGCGCTCGGCATGTCGTTGCCGGGCTGCTCGATGATCCCGGCGCCCTATCGCGAGCGCGGCCAGATCGCCTACGAGACCGGCCGGCGCGCCGTGGAGATCGTGCGCAAGGACCTCAAGCCGTCCGACATCCTGACCAGGAAGGCGTTCGAGAACGCCATCGTGACCTGTTCGGCGATCGGCGGCTCGGGCAACGCACCGATCCATCTCAATGCCATCGCGCGCCATGTGGGCGTCGAGCTGACGGTGGACGACTGGGAACGTGTCGGTCTCGACGTGCCGCTCCTCGTCGACATGCAGCCGGCCGGACAATATCTGAGCGAGGGCTTCCACCGCGCCGGCGGGTTGCCGGCCGTCATGAACGAACTCCTCTCGGCGGGCCGGCTTCACGCCGACGCGCTCACCATCAACGGCCGCACCATGGGCGAGAACGTGCGCGAGACGCCGGTCCAGGACCGCGCCGTCATCCGCGCCTACGGCGACCCGCTTATGAAACAGGCGGGTTTCAAGGCCCTGCGCGGCAACCTGTTCGACGCCGCGATCATGAAGACGAGCGTCATCTCCGACGATTTCCGCAAGCGTTATCTCAGTGACCCGAAACACCCGAACGCCTTCGAAGGCCGCGCCGTCGTGTTCGACGGTCCGGAGGACTACCACGCCCGTATCGAGGACCCATCGCTTGCGATCGACGCGAACACCGTTCTGTTCATGCGCGGCGCCGGCGCCATCGCGTATCCGGGTTCGGCCGAGGTGGTCAACATGCAGCCGCCGGCGGCATTGATCCGCGCCGGCATCGACGGCCTGCCGTGCGTGGGCGACGGCCGCCAGTCCGGTACCTCGGCTTCTCCGTCCATCCTCAACGCCTCGCCCGAAGCCGCCGCCGGCGGCGGGTTGGCGCTTCTGCGGACCGGAGACAGGGTGCGCATCGACGTCGCCAACGGCCGCGCCGACATGCTGGTGTCCGACGAGGAACTGGCGAAGCGCCGGGCCGAGCTGGAGGCGAGCGGCGGTTTCCCGATGCCGGAGAGCCAGACACCCTGGCAGGAGATCCAGCGCGGCATCGTCGATCAGCTCTCGGAAGGGATGGTGCTCAAGCCGGCGGTCAAGTATCAGCGCATCGCGCAGAAATTCATTCCGCGCGACAGCCATTGAGGGGCGGAACGCAGCTTCCGCTTCTTGGCCGGCAGGAGGTGACGATGCGGGTGTCGTTGGCGGTGGCCGCCTTGGTCCTGGCGACGGCGGCAAGTGCCGTCGCGCAGCCTCGTCCGGTGCGGCCGGAATACAAGTGGTGCTACATCGAGCCGCCGTTCTATATCCAGCACTGCGTGTTCGACAGTATCGAGGAGTGCAGGCTCGAAATCTACGGGATGGGCGGCTATTGCAACCTCAATTCGCGCTACGTGGAACCGCCACCCGCCGCCCAGCCGAAGATGCGAAAGCGTTCCGCCAGGTAATCGTGCGGTGATTGCCTGCCTGCCGCATTGCTTCGTGCCGTGACCGGGAAGGCTCGTCGTTACGCGGCGTGATCGAGTCCGGCGCCGACGATCGGCCGCACGAGAAACATGAGCGTCCGCTCATCCGCGCTCTTGGCCCACCAGCAGTCCCGGTCCGCATCATAGCCGTAATCGATGCCGCAGCGCGCCGCCGAAAACTCGGCCATGGCTAACGCATCCTGTGCGAGTTCGAACAGTGGTTGGGTGGGGGTCATCGCGACCACGTCGCCACTTTGGTCGACTTCGATCTGGACGAGTTCGAACAACATCGGCACCTCGCATGCTGGTTTACGAATCAGTGCATTCGAACGCCTGATGGTTACGGGCCGTTGACGGCGATGTGACCCTTTGGCGGGGAACTTGCGGCGGCGATGTGGCCGGGAGAATTCGTCGCGCCGGCGTGCCGGGTTCAGGCCCCCCTGGAGCGAATCCGGGCCGGGTTTCGCTTGCCTCATTCAGTATGCGGTTGGGCTGTGGTATCTTCGTCGGCCGTGCTATGAGGACGCCCGAAACCACCTGCCGGGTTTCCATGTTCGCCGCGCGAGCTTTGATCGCGGTGCCTACGGGACAGAATGGAGCCCCGCGAGAAGTCCACATGGCCGACGAGCGCACCGAGCTTCTCAAGACCTTGACCATCGCCCGTGACGGCGAGGCAACCCCGCGCCGGCGTCGCCCGTGGTCGGGGCTCGCCGTGGCCGTGCTCTCCCTGGCGCTCGGCGTTGTCGCCACCTTGTGGCTCGTCCCCGGCCTGACTTCGGGCCGCGGTGAACAGGCGCAGGCTCCGTCTGCCCCTCCCGCCGCCCCGGCCGAGCCCCGGCCGGCCGCGGTGACGGAGAGCCGCGCCGGGCTGTCCGCCTCCGGCTACGTGGTGGCGCGGCGCAAGGCGACGGTCGCCGCCGAAATCACCGGGAAGGTGGTGGAGACCATGATCGAGGAGGGCATGGTGGTCGAGATGGGGCAGGTGGTCGCCCGCCTCGACAGCGTGCTCGCCGAGGCCGACCTCGCGCTGGCGCGCTCACGGATCGCCGCCGCCGAAGGTGCGTTGAACGCCATTGCGGCCGACCGGCGCGATGCCGAACGAATCTTTCAGCGCGCCCAGGCGTTGTCGCAAAAAAATTTCGCCAGCGAGGCGGACCTCACCAAGGCGGAGGCGCGGCTCGGCGTGCTTGAGGCGCAGCTCGCCCAGGCGAAGGCGCAGCTCGAGACCGCCCGGCTCGACGCCCAACGCAATTCCGCCGTACTCGATAAGCATTCGATCCGGGCGCCGTTTTCCGGCGTCGTCATCGAGCGCAGCGCCCAGCCGGGCGAGATGATATCGCCTTTGTCGGCCGGCGGCGGCTTCACGCGCACGGGCGTGTGCACCATCGTCGACATGGATTCGATCGAGGTGGAGGTGGACGTGAACGAGGCTTTCATCGGCCGGGTTCGTGCCGGCGGTGCCGTCGCCGCCAATCTCGACGCCTATCCGGACTGGACGATCCCCGCCTATGTGATCGCCATCGTGCCGACCGCCAACCGCGACAAGGCCACCGTGCGGGTGCGCATCGGCTTCCGCCAGAAAGACCCGCGCATCCTGCCCGACATGGCGGTCAAGGTGCGCTTCCACGAGGACGGCGCCGGCCTCGCGGCGGCGCGCTAGACCCGCGAAGACGTACTATCGGGAGACCTGATCACGATGTCGGACCATGCGCTCGTTCGCCTCGAGGGCGTCACCAAGGGCTTCGTCAAGGGCCAGGAATCGATCGCGATCTTCAAAGCGCTCGATCTCGCCATTCCGACCGGTGACTTCGTCGCCGTCATGGGGCCGTCGGGCTCGGGAAAGACGACGTTGTTGAATCTGCTCGGCGGCATCGACCATGTCGACGCGGGGGCGATCACCGTCGCGGGCCAACGCATCGACGGCCTGTCGGAGAACGCCCTCGCGCGCTACCGCGCCGCCAATGTGGGCTTCGTGTTCCAGTTCTACAATCTCATGCCGATGCTCACCGCGGCGCAGAACGTCGAGTTGCCGCTCCTGCTCACCCCGCTGAAGAAGGCGCAACGCCGCACCCATGTGGAGACTGCGCTGGCGGTGGTCGGCCTCGCCGACCGCGCCAAGCACTATCCGCGCGAGATGTCCGGTGGCCAGCAGCAGCGCGTCGCCATCGCCCGCGCCATCGTGTCCGATCCCAAGATCCTCCTGTGCGACGAGCCGACCGGCGACCTCGACCGCGCCACCGCCGACGAGATCCTCGGCGTCCTGCAGACGCTCAACCGCGAGCTCGGCAAGACCATCGTGATGGTGACCCACGACCCGGCGGCGGCGCGCTACGCCAAGCGCACGCTGCATCTCGATAAGGGGCAGTTCTTCGAAAAAGATCTGGCGGCGTAGAGGGCGGCGCCATGAACGACTTCGTCCTCGTCTTCAAGAACCTGTTCCGCCGCAAGCTGCGCGCCGGGCTGATGATCTTTTCGATCTTCATCGCGTTTGCGATCTTCGGCGTGCTCGCCTCCTTCGAGCGCGCCTTCAACGCCGGCCAGGAGCTCGCCGCCGCCGACCGGCTCGTCACCGTCAACAAGATCAACTTCACCCAGCCGCTGCCCTATTCCTATTACGGCCGCATAGCCGGCATGGAGGGGGTCAAACGCGTCACTTTCGCCAACTGGTTCGGCGGCTACTACCAGGATCCCAAACAGTTCCTCATCACCTTCGCGGTCGAGCCGCGCTCCTACATGGACGTGATGGCGGAGGAGTTCGACATCGCGCCGGACGCGCAGGCCGCATTCGTGCGCACCCGCACCGCCGCCCTGGTCGGCGAGACGGTGGCGAACAAATACGGCTGGAAAGTCGGTGACCGCGTGCCGCTGTCGAGCAGCATCTTCTCGCAGAAGAACGGCGCCCGTTCGTGGGATTTCGACGTGGTCGGCATCATCAAGCCGAAGAAGCCGTTGATCGACACCAACTTCGTCCTGTTCCAGTACGAGTACTTCAACGAGACGCGCTCGTTCGCCAAGGACACGATCGGCTGGCTGGTGTTGCAGACGACGTCGCCGGCGATCAACGACAAGGTCATCAAGACCATCGACGAGACCTTCGCCAATTCCCCGTTCGAGACCGCGACCGACACCGAGAAGGCGTTCAACAAGGCGTTCATGGCCCAGCTCGGCAACATCGCCCTGATCGTCACTCTGGTGGTCGGCGCCGCCTTCGTGACCATCCTGATGATCGTCGGCAACACCATGATGATGGCGATTCGCGAGCGTTCCCGCGAGATCGCCGTCCTCAAGGCGCTCGGGTTCCCGGGCGGCCGGGTGCTGCGCCTCGTCCTCGGCGAGACGCTTCTGCTGGCCTTGATCGGTGGGCTTGCGGGCCTCGGTGCCGCCGCCCTCGTCACCACGGCAATGCGTGAAAGCCTTGCCAACTTCGTGCCGGGTCTCGCCTTGAACGCTCAGATCGTCGTCCTGGCGCTCGCCCTCATGGTCGCGCTCGGTCTCGCCACCGGGCTGATGCCGGCCGTGAATGCCTTGCGGCTGAAAGTCGCCGCCGGGCTCGGCCGCGGTTGAGGAGGCCAACGATGCGTCCGTTTCTTTTGCAGGTGGCCGCCGTCACGCTCATCAATCTCAAGAGCATCCCGCAGCGCTTCTGGCTGTCGCTGTCGACGGTGGTCGCCGTCGCCCTGGTGGTGATGGTGCTGCTGACCTTCCTCGCCATGTCCTATGGGTTCCAGAAGACGCTCTCGGGCACCGGCGCGGCCGACGTCGCCATCGCGCTGCGCGGTGGTGCCGCCGCCGAGATCAACAGCGCGGTCACCCGCGACCAGGTGCGCCTGATCGAGGAGGGGCCCGGCATCGACCGCGGCGCCGACGGCCGGCCGCTCACCTCCGCCGAACT
The DNA here is from genome assembly GCA_030848545.1 of Astrobacterium formosum. Classification (GTDB taxonomy): domain Bacteria; phylum Pseudomonadota; class Alphaproteobacteria; order Rhizobiales; family Xanthobacteraceae; genus Astrobacterium; species Astrobacterium formosum. Next base: position 57,021 of record JAVDCA010000011.1, on the reverse strand, counting down.
CTATCTCGTGGTCGACGGCGTCAAGCGCTCGACCGGCACCAAGGCCAACCTGCCGCTGCGCGGCGTCGGCCGCGACGGCGCCAATGTGCGCAAGGGCATCACCATCCAGGCCGGCCGCATGTTTGCGCCCGGCAGCAACGAGGTCGTGGTGGGCAAGAGCCTGGCGTCCGAGTTCGCGGGCTTCGACCTCGGCCAGACGGTCAAGCTCGGCACCTCCCAGTGGACCGTGGTCGGGGTCTTCACCGCCGACGGCGGCGTGTTCGAGTCGGAGATCTGGGCCGACGCGCCGGCGGTGCAGAGCCTGTTCAAGCGCGAGAACTATTTCCAGACCGTGCGGGCGCGGCTCGAAAGCCCGGCCGCGCTCGCGAGCCTCAAGCAGTATGTGGAGAGCGACCCCCGCCTCAAGCTCGACGTCAAGACCGAGCAGGATTTCTATGCGGAGCAGTCCGGCCAGACCACCGACCTGATCCAGAAACTCGGCTGGCCGCTCGCCATCGCGATGGCGTTCGGAGCGCTCGCCGGCGCCCTCAACACCATGTACTCGTCGGTCGCCGCCCGCGCGGTGGAAATCGCCACGCTACGGGCGATCGGCTTCGGCGGCACGCCGGCTTTCATCGGCACGCTGGTCGAGTCGCTGCTCTTGTCCGTCATCGGCGGCATCATCGGTGCGGTGGCGACCTGGCTCATTTTCGACGGCTTCACCACTTCGACGCTGGGGGCGAGTTTCACCCAGGTGGTGTTCTCATTCCATTTGAGCCCGGCTCTCGTCCTCCAGGGCGTCGGACTGGCGCTGGTGGTCGGTCTGGTCGGGGGGCTTTTTCCGGCCATCCGGGCAGCCCGCCAGCCCATCGTGGCCGGTCTCGCCGGCTGAAGCGGCGACAAACCGCACGGTATCGCCATATCGTTGCCGCATGTTCGGGCGTAAGCTTTTTGCCGAATCACGGGCGCGATGAACAGATGAACAAATGCCAACAAACGGCTCGCCTCTGGTTCATTGCCGCCTGACTAGAACACGCTCACCGACAATCATGGAGCCAACATGCGCAAATTGACGATTTCCGCGGCCGTGCTGGCGGCTGCCCTTGGGGCAGGCGCGTTCGCGAGCCCGGCCGGCGCGGCGATGTTCGGGACTTCGTCCGGTCTCGATACGGCAGCCAGCACCCTCGATTCGACCGAGAATGTCCAATACGTCTATCGCGGTCGACGCCATTGCTGGTACCCGAACGGCTGGAAGGGTCCGGGCTGGTACTGGTGCGGCTATGGCTCCCGCCGCGGCTACGGCTGGGGCGGCCCGATGGGCTGGAACAGCTGGCGATATGGCGCTCCGGTGGTCGTGGCGCCGCGCCGCGGGCCGGTCGTGGTGGGGCCGCGCCGCGGCCCCGTCATGGTGGCACCCCGCCGCGGCCCGCCGCCGCGCCGCGGCCCCGTCGTCATCGTGCGCTGACGAGGGTTGAAGTTCTTGGGTTGAAGTTCTTGGGCTGACGTTCTTTTAAAGTCTCCGCCGGCGGCAGCGATTGCCGCCGGCGTGCTTATTCACGCTGCGTCCGCCAAGAGGCGCGCGCCGAGCTTCAGGTCGGCGAGGAAGCCCGCATATTCCCGCGCCTTGTCCTCCGCCGCGCGGATTCGCAGCAAGTAGGACGGATGGATGGTGACGACGACACGGCTGCCGTCGGGCGCCGCGACCGGGGCGCCGCGAAGTTTGGCGAGCGTCACCGGCCGTCCCATCAGGCTCCTCGCCGCGGTGGCGCCGAGAGCGACGATCACGGGCGGCCTCACGATCGCCTTTTCGATGTCGAGCCACCAATGGCAGCGCTCGATCTCGTGGGCGTTGGGCTTCTTGTGCAGGCGGCGCTTGCCGCGCTGTTCGAACTTGAAGTGCTTGACCGCATTGGTGACGAACACGGTCTGGCGATCGATGCCGGCCTCGGCCAGGGCACGGTCGAGCACGCGGCCGGCCGGGCCGACGAAGGGGCGTCCCTGGCGGTCCTCCTGGTCGCCCGGCTGTTCACCCACGAGCAGCATGCGGGCCCGCCGCGGGCCTTCGCCCGGCACCACCTGGGTGGCGTCGCGGTAGAGCGGGCAGCGCCGGCAAGAAGTCTCGGCGTCCACCAGTCCCTTCAGGGTCGTGGGGATCGGATCGTCCATGCCCGGTGAACAATCGGCCGCGCGCTGGGTTCCGGGCGGGCAGCCTTCGCCGGATCGTCAGCGCGCCTCGACCACGATCTCGCTTTCGAGCAGGGTGTCGGCTGCGATCCCGCCGCAACTGCCCTTGGACATCAGGGCCACGCGCACCATCAGCCGATAGGTGCCTGGGACCGAGCAGGTGATGCGGGTCTCGGGAAGTCCGGAAAGACTGTCGACGCGGCCGCCGCCCGGACCGGAGAGTCGTTCGAGATTGACGGTCACGAATGCACCCGGCGGCAATGCGGCGGGCGATACGTCGACGCGCATTTCGAACGGTTTGCCGGCACCGACTTCGTAGCGCGTTTGCGGGATTCGGGCGGTATAGGATACCGGGCTGGCGATGTTCGTTGAGGCCGATGGCGGGGCCGCAACCGATTGACCATGCACGGGTCCTGGCGCCGACATCATCAGCGTCCACAGCATCGTGGCGCCGTAGAAGGCGATACGTTTAGGCGCTCGCATTGTATCACCACGTCCTCTTCAGTATCTTAAAACGACTTCAAGAAAGCGCAATGGCCGGCGCGGTGCCGGACTTCCGCGCGGAGGCGAACATGCCCGCGACGATGCTGCTGGCCCTGGAAGGGATGGTCGAACCGTTCCTCGTCAAGTGGACGGAGCATATGGGGCGCGCCGGATATCTGCGTTTCACCACCGCCAAGAAACAGGATTGCGTCGATTCCTTCGTCAGCGCCCTGACGCCATTGTGGACGGAGTTGCGCGCCGGCCGGCCGGTCGGCGATTTTTCGGCGCTGCTGCGGCGCCGCGATGGCTGGGCCGACCCGGTGCTGACGATCTCCCAGAGCCACCGCTTCCGCGGTGTCACCGCCGAGATGTTCATCGGCTGCCTCAAGACCCTGTTTCATTCGGTCGAAGATCTGTTGCACGAGATGAACGCGCCGGCCGAGCGCACGCTCGCGGCCCTCGACATCCTGCACCGCTACGCCGATGCCATGGACACGCTTCTGGTCGGGCACTGGACGAAGTTGTCGCAAGAGGAAGCGATGGCCAAGCTCGACGCTTCCAACCGCCAGCTCACCCTGCAGAAGAACAAGTTCGAGAACATCTTCGCCACCACCTCCGACCTGGTGCTGGTGGCCGACGTCAACGGCCGCATCGACGAGGCCAATCAGGCGGCGCGCGCCTTCTTCGACAAGGTGGCGCTGAAATCGATTCCGGTGTGGGACCTGCTCGGTCTCGGTGGTGCCAGCATGGCGGCGGTTCTGTCGGTCTATCCTCCCGACGCCACCCACGAGATCAGCATCCGCGACGGCACGGTCTTTCTGGACTTGCGCATCGCGCCTTTGTCCTCGGTGTCGCTGGCATCGTCCGGCTTCCTGTTCCTCCTGACCGACATCACCAGCCACGTGCGCAACCGCGTCGCGCTGGAAGAGCGCGTGCGCGAACGCACCTCCGAACTGGAGCAGAAGACCGTGCGGCTGGAGGAGATGAACATCACGCTGCGCAACGTGTTGTCCTGCATCGACAGCGAACGCAAGGAGTTCCAGCGCTCGGTGGCGCACGCCGTCCAGACCACGCTGCTGCCGACGCTCCGGCACGTCCAGAGCGCCACCGATGCGACGGTGCGCCAGGGATATGCCGGCATGCTGAGCGATCAGCTGATGCAGCTCTACGAGGATTCCGACTCCGGCAGCGATGCGCGCCTCATGTCGCTGACGCCGGCCGAGCTCAAGGTGTGCCAGCTCATCCAGTCGGGCCACCGCACCAAGGAAATCGCCGACACGCTCAATCTCTCCATCGATACGGTGCAGTCGCACCGCAAGAGCATCCGCCGCAAGCTCAGCCTGAGCGGCAAGGAAGTGAACCTGTTCACGTTCCTCAAGGCGCGTGCGTAGCGGGCTGCCTGATCCCTCCTCCGCGCTCTTTAAGCGGGGGAGGGTGGCGCCGAAGGCGCCGGATGGGGGCTCTTGGCCTCACCACTTGCGCCGGCGCTTCTGGCTGGTGCCGCATGACCCCACCCCCGCCCTTTGGGCGGACCCTCCCCTTTCAGGGGAGGGATAGAGGGCCAGCCCTTCCATCGGTGAATGGGGATGTGATCCCGCCCATTTTTTCCCCGATCGCTCCCCTGGGAAATCGACGCCGTCGTCGCACAATACGCTCGTCATTTCAGGATGGCCCGCACGGGCCGGAGGAACTGGGCTTGGACCGGGATCGTATTCTCGTCGCCCTGCGCGGCTTCTTTGCCGCCCGCGATGGCGGCGCCATGGTCGCGGCCTATGCGGCATTGGCGCAGGCCGATCCGACAGGCGAGGCGACGCGCGCCGATGCGCCGGCGGCCGACGATCTCGAGTGCGACTTCAACCGCCTGTTCGTCGGTCCCGGCAAGGTCGCGGCGCCACCCTACGCATCGGTCTATCTGGATTCCGACCACCGCCTGATGGGTGATGCGACGCGGCGGGCGGCGGCGATCTACGACGCCATCGGGCTGTCGTCGCCGCTGCCGGGGAGTCTGCCGGACGACCATCTGGCGCTGGAGCTCGACGCGGTTCTGGCTTTCCGGGCATTGCTCGTGCGCGGAGCGAGCGCCGAACTCGCAGCCCTGTGGCGTTACTTCCTGCACGATCATCTGGCTGTGTGGGTGCCCCGGTTCGCGGCCGCGGTTCGCCGGGCCGAACCGGTATCGCCTGCGATCGTCCGCGTGGTCGCACTGCTGTCGGCATGGCTCGACGAAGAGACCGGCGAAACGGCTTCGGTTGCCGGACAACAAGGAGGTGCGGCATGCCCACGATGACCAGACGCCATATCGAGCGGATGCTGGACAGCGCCGTGTCGCGGCGCTCGTTCCTGGGCGGGCTGATGGCTGGCGGCGCCATGGCGGCCCTGCCGAACGGCCTGTTGACGCCGGCCCAGGCGGAGACGACGCGGCAAGTCTGGGAGGGCGGATACCAGACCTTCCGCAATGCCTGTCCGCGCAATTGCTACGACACCTGTTCGATCGTCACCTATGTGAAGGACGGCGTCGTCAAGTTCATCGAGGGGGCGCCGGAATCCAGCTTCACGCGCGGCGGCTTGTGCGTGAAGGGTAACTCCTATGTGCGCCGCGCCTACAGTCCCGACCGCATCAAGTATCCGATGGAGCAGCAAGGCCGCGGCAGCGGGCGCTGGAAACGGCTCACCTGGGACGAGGCGATGGACAAGATCGCCAAGAAGATCCTCTCCATCAAGGAGCGCGACGGCTCGCTGCTCGGCCTCGCTTTGACCAAGTATTCCGGCAATTTCGGCATCACCAATTACGGCATCGAGGGCATGATGTCCTCGCTCGGCTACACCACCCGCCTGGTCGGCACGCCGTGCTGGCCGGCCGGGATCGACGCGCAAAGCTTCGACATGGGCTCCATGTGGTGCAACGACCCTGAGGATCTGCCGCAGGCCCGCTACGTGCTCCTGTGGGGCGTCAACCCGGCCTGGTGCTCGATCCATACGGTCAAGTATCTCTACGCGGCCCGCGACGCCGGGGCCAAGCTCGTGGTCATCGACCCGGTCTTCACCCAGACGGCCGCCAAGGCCGACGAATATCTGCAGATCCGCACCGGCGAAGATTGCGCGCTCGGCCTCGGCATGGCCCGCCACATCCTCGACAAGGGGCTGCACGACGCCGCCTGGCTCGCCGAACATGCGCTCGGATTCGACGAGTTCGCCGCTTATCTGCGCGAGAACATCACCGTCGAATGGGCGGCGCAGAAGTCCGGCGTACCGGCCGAACGCATCCGCGCCATCGCCGAGGAATTCGCCGGCGCCAAGCCGGCCACCATCTGGATCGGCTACGGCATGCAACGCCACGTCAATGGCGGCGCCGCGGTGCGCATCCTCGACGCGCTCGTGGCCATGACCGGCAATGTCGGTAAGGCGGGCGGCGGCGCCCGCTACGGCCATTTGCAGACCTGGGCCTTCAACTACCACGCCATGCTGCAGAAGCCGCCGGCGGGCTCCAAGGGGTGGGTCGGGACGTCCGGTCCGAAGGGCGAGTTCGATTTCGCCGCCGCCGACAGCGGCGCTGCGAGCGGCGGCGTCAAGTATTCGGATCGCGCGCTCAACATCAACAAGACCGCCCAGGAGATCCTCGACGCCAAGGACCCGGCGGTGCGCATGCTGTGGGTCGCCTGCAAGAACGTGTTCTCGCAGGATTTCGACCGGGCGAAGATGCTCAAGGCGTTCGAGAAGCTGGAAATGGTCGTGGTCGCGGAGGACTTCTTCAACCAGACCGTCGAGCAGGCCGACATCGTGTTGCCGATCACGTCCATCTTCGAGGACTGGACCATCAACGCCTCCTATTGGCACTATTGGCTGTCCATCAACGAGCAGGCCGTCAAGCCGCTGCACGAGGCCAAGTCCGATCTCCAGATCGCCGCGGCGCTGTCCAAGCGGATGAACGAGCTCTCCCCCGGCTCCTGCACCTTCGCGACCGAACTCGACAGCAAGGAATGGATGATCCGCGAGTTCAACAAGGGCATCTACGACCAGTTCGGCCTGTCCTCGTGGGAAGACCTGCGCAAGGGTCCCGCCAAGGCGAAGCTCGTCTCCTCGGCCTCTTTCTCCGACGGCAAGTTTGCGACGCCGTCGAAGAAATACGAGTTCCGTTCCGAACTGTGCGCAAAGTACGGTCATGACGCGCTGCCGCGCTACAAGGAGGGGCGCGCGCCCTACGACAAGTTGCGCCTGCTGACGCCGCATCACAAGTTCGCCATCCATTCCCAGTTCCAGAACCTCGACTGGATGGCGGATTTCTGTCCCGCGCCCAGCGTCTACATCCATCCCAAGACGGCGGCGGCGCGCGGCATCCGCGACGGCGAGACCGTGCGGGTCTTCAACAAGCAGGGCGAAGTGCGCCTGGCCGCCAAGGTGACCGCGAACGTACCGCCCGATGCGCTGCTGCTGTACGAGGCCTGGTTCAAAGGCCTCGCCTACAACGTCCAGAACCTGGTCGACGACACCTCCGCCGACATGGGGTCATTCAAGACCGGTGCGCCGGGCGTCGCGATCCACGACCAGTTCGCCGACGTGGCGCGGGCTTGAGGGAGGCAGGACGATGAACAAGCAACTCGCATTTTTCGTCGATGCCAAGCGTTGCATCGGCTGCTTCACCTGCGCGATGGCGTGCAAGAACCAGTACCACCAGGAGCCCGGCGTCATCTGGCGCCAGGTCTATCCCCTCAAGGAGGAGATCTACCCGCACCACGAACGGGCCTTCTACTCGCTCGCCTGCAATCACTGCGAACATCCGGCCTGCATCGATGCCTGCCCGGTCGGCGCCTATACGAAGCGCGAGAAGGATGGCGTGGTGGTGCACAACGCCGAGCTCTGCATCGGCTGCGGCAACTGCATCCGCGCCTGCCCTTACGGCGCGCCGCGTTACAATCCGGTATCCAAGAAGGCCGAGAAGTGCAGCCTGTGCTGGCAGCGTCTCGACGCCGGCCTCGATCCGGCTTGCGTGAAGAGCTGCCCGACCAACGCGCTGACCCTCATCGACCTCGCCACCTTCGATGATCCCAATGCGGTCCGCTTCCCGCCCGGTTTCCCGCGCATGGAGCGCGTCAACCCGTCGACGCGCTTTCGCCAGCCGGAATTGCCCAAGATCGTCAAGAGGGAGGACGTGTGATGTTCGCCGAACTGGAACTCGCCCTGGTCCTGTTCACGACCTTGAGCCAGCTCGCCGTCGGTCTGGCGCTGCTCTTCGGCCTGTGCGCCGTCTCCTCGCCCGCATCGGCGACGACGGCTGCGAAGCCCCTATGGCTCGGTGCCTTCGGCCTGGATTGGTTGCCGGCGATCGGCCTGCAATGGCTGGCGGCGGCGGCGATCCTCTCGCTGGCGCTGCTCGCCTCACTCGCCCATGTGAGCTACCCGTTCGAATCGCCGCGCACCATCGTCGCCCTGTCGACCTCCTGGCTGTCGCGCGAGGTGCTGGTGTTCGGGCTCCTGGTGGCGCTGATGGGGGTGACCGCGCTTCTGGGCGCCCGCTGGCTCGTTCTCGCATCCGCTGCGCTCGCGCTCGTCTCGTTGTACGTGCAGAGCATGGTCTATTCGCCGCCGAGCTATCCGGCCCTCGGCAGCGGCCTGACCTTCGCGATCTTTCTCCTCACCGCCGTCAATCTCGGCGCCGCCGCTGCGGCGTGGTTCGCTCCCGCCGGCGAACAGCCGCTGCTGCGCGCAGTCCTGATCGGCTCCCTGTGCGCGGCGCTCATTTTGTTCCTGGCCGTTCCCAGCATGTGGACGTCGGGCGATACGGTGATGCGGCTGACGGCGGCGGCCTATTTCGCCTCGCCGTTCTATTGGGCGCACATCATCGGCGGGCTGGCGCTGCCATTGGCCGTGGTCGTCGCCACGCGGCGCATCCCGTCCTGGCTGCCGCTCCTCCTCCTGGCGGGCGCCTTGTGCGGCCGCGTCGTCTTCTGCGTCGACACCGTCCACAGCGCCGCCAATATCGGCGGCTTCTAGGGCGAAGCGAGTTGCGCCGCATAGCGGCTCCGGATGGCCGGCTAAGCCCGGCCTGACGGGAAAGTCGGCCTCGATCGCGTTCGGCTCGCTCACCGGGCCGATCTTGCCTTTGACTTTGCCCTCCGATTACCGTTCCATGCGGCTCTTAAAAGCCGTTCAAGAACGTAAAACCGGAGGAAAGCCCATGCGAACCATCGCCACCCTTGCGGCCGGCGCGGCCCTCGGCCTCAGCCTGGCGACCGCCGCCGCCGCCCAGACCGTCCTCAAGGCCTCGCACCAGTTTCCCGGCGGCAAGGGCGACGCCCGCGACGAGATGGTCCAGATCATCGCCCGCGAGGTGAAAGCCGCCAATGTCGGCCTGGAAATCCAGGTCTATCCCGGCGCCTCGCTGTTCAAGCCCAACGACCAGTGGAACGCGATGGTGAACGGCCAGCTCGACATGTCGTCGTTCCCGCTCGACTACGCCTCCGGCAAGGTCGGCGCCTTCTCGGCGACGCTGATGCCCGGCCTGGTGCGCAACCACGATCGTGCCCAGCGGCTGAACTCGTCGCCCTTCATGAAGGATATCAAGGCCAAGATCGAGAAGGCCGGCGTCATCGTGCTCGCCGACGCCTGGCTCGCCGGCGCGTTCGCCTCGAAAAAGAGCTGCATCCGCAAGCCAGACGACATCAAGGGCCAGAAGATCCGCTCCGCCGGGCCGACCTTTGCGGCCATGTGGCAGCAGGCCGGCGCCTCGATCGTGTCGATCCCATCGAATGAGGTCTACAATGCGCTGCAGACCGGCGTCGCCGATGCGACGGACACGTCCGCCGGCAGCTTCGTCTCGTTCCGCCTCTACGAGCAGGTCAAGTGCATCACGGCGCCCGGCGACAACGCGCTGTGGTTCATGTACGAGCCGGTCTTGATCTCCAAGAAGAGCTTCGACAAGCTCGACAAGAAGCAGCAGGACGCCCTCCTCGCCGCCGGCAAGAAGTCGCAGGCGTTCTTCGCGGAGGCGACCAAGAAGCTCGACGACGAGATGGTCGCGTCCTTCAAGAAGAACAATGTCGAGGTCGTGAGCCTCACTCCCGAGGAATACGATGCCTGGGTCAAGATCGCCCAGGACAGCTCCTACAAGCGCTTCGCCGACGAGGTCGCGGACGGCAAGAAGCTGATCGACGCCGCGCTGGCGGTGAAGTGAGGGGACGAAGCATTACGGTGTGGCACGCTCGGCCTACTCCCTCCCCCCTTGCGGGGCAGGGCAATCGCATATGGCACGGCGCTCCTTCTCCCTCTCCCCTTTTGGGGAGAGGGCCGGGGTGAGGGGGGCACGAAGCGAGTTGGGTGCGCGGCCGTCGTGCCGGATCGGTGGAGGGCGGGACGACGTCGTGCGCGAATCGCAGCGCCGGAGCCCCCTCACCCCAACCCTCTCCCCGCAGGGGAGAGGGAGCCGGCTGCGGCAATCGGCACCTCTTCTCCCTTCCCCTTTTGGAAAAAGGCCGGGGTGAGGGAGCCGTGCCGACAGCTTGAACGATGGCGGTAGAAGCGGTCGGCCGTGCGCCGCCGTCCGCCGTGGGGTGGCAGGGGTCAAATGAACCATTTTCTTCGCGGAGTGCGGTGGATCTCGCTCGCCTGCGGTCTCTTCGCCGCGGTCTTGATCGCGCTCGCGGTCGTCATCGTCTGCCAGATGGTGTTCATCCGTTACGTCCTCAACGGACACACGATCTGGCAGACCGATTTCGTCACCTTCAGCCTCGTCGCCGCCACCTTCATCGGCGCGCCCTACGTGCTCCTGACCAAGGGCCATGTGAACGTCGACGTGTTGCCGATCTATGTGGGGGACCGGGCGCGCTGGTGGCTGGCCTTGACCGCAATCGCGATTTCTCTCGCCTTCACGATCGTCATGACGGTCCTGACCTACGAGTTCTGGCACGAAGCCTTCGACAACAACTGGCGCTCGGAATCCATGTGGCGGGCGCGACTGTGGATTCCCTACGCCGCGATGCCGTTTGGCCTCGGCGTGCTGACGCTGCAATACGTCGCCGACCTGGTCGCACTGGTGACCGGCCGCGAGCCGCCGTTCGGCATCAAGCCGGGGCAGGGCGCCGCCTCCGCGGAGGCCGGCATATGAGCCCGACCACGCAAGGCATCCTGGTCCTCGTCGTCACCATCCTGGTGTTCATGACCGGCGCGCCGGTCGCCTTCGGGCTCGGCGCCGTCGGCGTCGGTTTCCTGGTCCTGTTCCAGGGCGCGGATTCTCTGAAAGTCGCGGCCGAAACGCTCTATTCGGGCCTGCACGACTTCACGCTGGTGTCGATCCCCATGTTCATCATGATGGGAGCGGCGATCGGTTCCTCGCCCGCCGGCAAGGATCTCTACATCGCCCTCGACCGCTGGCTCTACCGCGTCCCCGGCGGGCTCGTGATCTCCAATCTGGGCGCTTGCGCGCTGTTCGCCGCGCTCACCGGCTCGTCGCCGGCGACCTGTGCGGCGATCGGCAAGATGGGTATTCCGGAGATGCGCAAGCGCGGCTACCCGCCGGAGGTCGCGACCGGCTCGATCTGCGCCGGCGGCACGCTCGGCATCCTCATCCCGCCGTCCATCACCTTCATCCTCTACGGCATCGCCACCGAGACCTCGATCGGGCGCCTGTTCCTCGCCGGGGTCCTGCCGGGGCTGCTGCTCACCGCGCTCTTCATGGCGTGGACGCTGTTCTATATCTGGAAAATCGGCTTTCGCGCCTACGCGGCCGACTTCCGCTATTCCTGGAAGGAGAAGTTCGAGGCGGTGCCGAAGATCGCGCCGTTCCTCATGATCGTCATCGGCGTCATGTACGTGCTCTACGGCGGCGTGGCGACGCCGTCGGAAGCCGCCGGCGTCGGCGCGGCGCTGTGCGTCGTCCTGGCGATCGTCATCTACCGCATGTGGAATCCGCTCGACTGGTGGGACATCCTGCGTTCGACCACGCGCGAGTCGGTGATGATCCTGATGATCATCGCCACCGCGGTGCTGTTCAGCTACATGCTGACCTCGCTCTACATCACCCAGACGCTCGCGCAGGCGATCGCCGACATGCAGGTCAACAGATGGGTGCTGATGGCCTGCATCAACGTCTTCCTCCTGGTCACGGGCTGCTTCGTGCCGCCGGCCGGCGTCATCCTGATGACGGCGCCGATCCTCCTGCCCATCATCACCGCGGCCGGATTCGATCCGGTCTGGTTCGGCGTCATCGTGACCATCAACATGGAGATCGGCCTGATCACGCCGCCGATCGGACTGAACCTGTTCGTGGTCAACGCCATCGCGCCGGACGTGCCGACCCGCGTCGTCCTGTGGGGCTCGGTGCCTTATGTGCTCGCCATGGTGTTCGCCATCGTCATCCTGTGCGTCTTCCCTGAGATCGCGACGTGGCTGCCGGACGCGCTGATGGGCGAGGCGGTCGGAAAGTAGTTCACGCCTCGCCGATCTCGGAAAGGATCTCGGCGGTGTGCTCGCCGAGCCGCGGCGCCGGCCTCGTGGCCGCCATCGGGGCGCCGTCCACCATGATGGGGGTGCGCACCCCCGGGACGCGGCCACCCTTGGCGGCGGCGTTCGCCAGCTCGATCTTCATGCCGCGTGCGACCACCTGCGGGTCGGCGAACACCTGATCGACACCGTTGATGGGCCCGGCCGGCACGCCCGCCTTTTCGAGTTCGGACAGCAGGACGGCGCTGGTGAAGCCGCGGGTGAGCACCGACAGCTTTTCAATGAGTTCGCCGCGATGGGCGAGGCGCGACTTGTTGTCGATATAGTCGGGGATCTGGGCGAGACCCGGCAGGTCGAGAATGGCACAGAGCTTGGCGTATTGGCGGTCATTGCCGGTGGCGATGATGATGTGGCCGTCGGCGACCGGGAACACCTGATAGGGCACGATGTTGGGATGGGTGTTGCCGACCCGCTGCGGGACTTCGCCGGTGACCAGATAATTGAGCGCCTGGTTGGCGAGGACGCCGACGGTGGAGTCGACCAGAGCCGTGTCCACATAGCCCCCCATGCCGGTCTTCTCGCGCCGCGCCAGCGCCGCCAGGATGCCGACGACCGAATAGACGCCGGTGAAGAGATCCGAAATCGGCACGCCGGCACGGGTCGGCTCGGTGTCGGGGCCGCCGGTGAGGCCCATGAAGCCGCCCATGCCCTGCGCCATCAGGTCGTAGCCGGCGCGCCCCGCATAGGGACCGGTCTGGCCGAAACCGGTCACCGAACAGTAGATCAGGCGCGGATTGTCGGGCGCCAGACTCTTGTAGTCGAGACCGAACCTGGCGAGGCCGCCGACCTTGAAGTTCTCGATCAGGATGTCGGATCGCTTCGCCAGCTTCCTGACGATGCGGCGCCCGTCCTCGCTTTCGAAATCGCACTCGATGGAGCGCTTGCCGCGGTTGGCGGCATGAAAATAGGCGGCGCCGAGATGGCCACCGTCCTCGGCCTCGACGAAAGGAGGGCCCCAGGCGCGGGTGTCGTCGCCGACGCGACTGCGCTCGACCTTGATCACGTCGGCGCCGAGATCGGCGAGAATCTGGCCCGCCCAGGGACCGGCGAGGATGCGGGCGAGTTCGAGAACGCGAAGGCCGGACAACGGGCGGGACGTCGGACCGGGAATCGGACCGGGCATGGAACCGGATTTGGCACCGGGCATGGGCAGTTTCCTCTCGGGTCTTTTTTGGTCGTGCGCCGGGCCCCCGACACGACAAAGTCGTGGGCAATCTGCCCAACATCTGCGCAACACGCAGGGCTGACCCCCGGTCCGCACAGAATCCATCATCGTATCAGTGGCATGTGACGCCATCGACGGATGGTTGTGTGGCGTGTCCGGGCAGGTTTGTCTATATCTGATGTGCTGCTGCGGCCGGCGACGGGGAGCTCAGGATGAACACGTCATTCTTCGGCGAAATGTTCGAGACGATCTCGGAGCGGGGCAGGGCACTGCTCGATCGTTCGCGCAATCGTCGCGGCAACGCCCTGCAACGCTCGGAAAGCCTGGTCGATCTCTGCGAGGAACTCCTGAGCGGCCGCGGCGAAGCCTCCGGGGCGGCGCTGGCGCGCGAAATCCTCAACATGTACGGCGCCCTGACGACCGGTCCCAGGATCGCCTTCTTCGAGGGTCTCGAGACCCGCTTCGGGCCCGACCCGGCGCGCGTCGCGCGCGCGGTGGAGAAGTACTCGGCCGATCCCGGCGATGCCGCCATGCTCGAACTGCATCGCTCGACCGAACCGCGCCGGCTCGAACTCCTGCGCCGTCTCAACCTGGCGCCGGCCGGCACGGCGGCGCTGGTGCGCATGCGCGAACAGCTCCTGGAGGCCATGGCGCGGCGCGACGATCTCGCTCCGGTCGACGCCGACTTCGTCAACCTGTTCCAGTCCTGGTTCAATCGCGGCTTCCTGGTGCTGCGCCGCATCGACTGGTCGACGCCGGCCAACATCCTGGAAAAGATCATCGAGTACGAAGCCGTGCACGAGATTTCCGACTGGAAGGACCTGCGCACGCGCATCGATCCGCCGGACCGGCGCTGCTACGCCTTCTTCCATCCGGCCCTCGTGGACGAGCCGCTGATCTTCGTGGAGGTCGCACTGACCCGCGAGATCGCCGGCGCCATCCCGCCGATCCTGGCCATCGGCGGCGAGCGGCTCAATCCCGAGAAGGCGACCACCGCCATCTTCTACTCGATTTCCAACTGCCAGCGCGGGCTTGCCGGCGTCTCCTTCGGCAGTTTCCTAATCAAGCAGGTGGTCGCCGAGATCTCCCGCGAGTTTCCACGGTTGTCGACCTTCGTTACCCTTTCGCCGGCTCCGGGCTTCGCCAACTGGCTCAGGCGCGAGCGCCGGCGCGAGGTGCCCGGCCTTCTCTCCGAGGATGACCGCAAGGCCCTCGAGCCGCTGGACGAAGCCGGCTGGTCCGATGAGGCGGCCATCGCCGAGAAGCTCAAGGAGCCGCTGCTGCGCGCGGCCGCCACCTATTATTTCGCGGCGCGCACCCGCAGCGGGGCGCCGGTCGACCCGGTCGCCCGCTTCCACCTCGGCAACGGCGCCCGGCTGGAGCGCATCAACTGGCTCGCCGACCCCTCGCCCAAGGGCCTCAAGCAGTCGCATGGGATCATGGTCAACTATCTCTATGACCTCGACGACATCGAGAAGAACCACGAGGCCTATGCGGGCTCGCGCATCATCGTGGCGTCGAGCGCGGTCAAGCGGATGGCGCCTGCGGCCTCGCGCGAACTCGTGCCGGCGGCGCAATAGCTTTCGGCGGCTGCCGAACACAAGCCGGCAATCCCAATCCTTGCCGGTGGATTGACCTGCTCCGGGCGAGCGGTATCGGGCTGGCGCCGGTTCGTAAAATTCTCCACGTCCCATTGACCGTCCGCAAAGGTTCCTCTGCTTGAATGGCATGGTCGCCAGCGGGACCGGTCGATCGGCATGCAAGCCATTAATAGTGCCTACGAGGGTATCATCCAGTCGGCCGATGTGCTGGTGGTCGACGACAACCAGTTCATGCGCAAGCTGGTGCGCAACCTGCTGGTCAATGTCGGCGTCAAGAACGTACACGAGGCTGGCGATGGAATTGCCGGCCTGGAGGCGATCCGGAACCTGTCCCCCGACGTCGTGGTGCTCGATTGGGAGATGCCGTTCCTCAACGGCGCCGAGCTGGTGCGGATCGTCCGTTCGCCCGGCGTGTTCCCGATTCCCGACGTTCCCATCATCATGCTCAGCGGCCACGGCGAGCGCTGGCGCGTGGTCGAGGCGGCCCGGCTGGGCGTCAACGAGTATCTGCGCAAGCCTATTTCGGCCAGAGCCCTGCTCGATCGTTTGGTGACGATCCTGGCCAAGCCGCGGCCCATGGTGCAGCTCGGCAACTATTACGGGCCCGAACCCCGCAAGCAGTTCCCCGAGTCGGTTGAGAGACCCATCAAGGCTCCGATGGGGGAAACCGGCCTCCCGGTCTGAAAATCTGGTTGATCAATTCCCGAACCGTCTTCATCAAAGAAACGGTAGGGGGATGGACCGATTGGATTTTTCGGAATGAAGCGCGGCTTTGCGCCCTGGGCGGATCCGAGCCAGCAACCTTTGGTTCGCTTCGACGCGGTCACTAAGCGTTTCGGCGACGTGACCGCGGTCGATCGCCTCAGCCTCGACATCTACGAACGGGAATTCTTCGCCCTTCTGGGGCCGTCCGGTTGCGGCAAGACCACCTTGCTGCGCCTCCTGGCTGGCTTCGAGGCAGCCGATGCGGGCGCCATTCTTCTCGAAGGCCGCAATATCGACGGCGTGCCGCCCTATCGACGGCCCGTCAACATGATGTTCCAGAGCTACGCCCTGTTCCCGCACATGACGGTCGCCGCCAATGTGGCGTTCGGGCTCAAGCAGGACCGCCTGCCCAAGGGCGAGATCAACGCCCGCGTCGCCGAGATGCTGGCCCTGGTCAAGCTCGAGCGGTTCGCCCACCGTAAGCCCCACCAGCTCTCCGGAGGCCAGCGGCAGCGGGTAGCGCTCGCCCGTTCGCTCGCCAAGCACCCCAAGGTGCTGCTCCTCGACGAACCGCTTGCCGCCCTCGACAAGAAGCTGCGGGAAGAGACCCAGTTCGAACTGATGGACCTGCAGGCCCGCCTCGGCACCACCTTCGTGATCGTCACCCACGACCAGGAGGAGGCGATGACCATGGCGCACCGCATCGCGGTGATGGACCATGGGCACGTCAAACAGGTGTCGCCGCCGGCGGACCTCTACGAGCAGCCGAACTCGCGTTGGGTCGCCGAATTCATCGGCGACATCAACATCATCGAGACCGTGGTGGTGTCCCAGACCGGCGATCATGCGGTGCTGGAGACTGCCGCCGGACGGCGCTTCAGCGTCGGAGGCGTCGCCGACGCCGGCGCACAGGCGTTCATGGCGGTGCGGCCGGAGAAGATCCGCATCGCGCTCACGCCGCCGCTCGGCGGCGGCCTCAATCACGTCGCCGGGCGCGTCGTCGATATCGGCTATCTGGGCGACATGTCGATCTACAAGGTGCGACTGGACGACGGCTCCGTGATGCGGGCCTCGCTCGCCAATGCGCGTCGCGGCAGCGAGCGCGACATCGTGCCGGACCAGCCGGTCTGGCTGTCGTGGCCGCCCGAGGCGGCACTGCTCTTGACGAAATAGCGCCATGTCACAGGGACACGATTTGCTTCGTCATTCCGGGGCCGGCCGAAGGCCGGAGCCCGGAATTCATAGCCACGATCCGGAGTTATGGATTCCGGGTTCCCTCGCCATAGCGCGTCGAAGACGCGCGTTAACGCGCTTATGGCTCGGGCCCCGGAATGACCACGAAGTTCGTTCGAACTCGAAACAGTAGGAGCATGTGGTGTCGGCGTTTGGCGGGGCAGGGAAGGGTTGGGGGGCGCGACTTGTCGTAATTGCGCCCTACGCCTGGCTGTTCGCGCTCTTCCTCTTGCCGTTCCTGATCGTGTTCAAGATCAGCCTGTCGCAGACGGCGATTGCCCAGCCGCCCTATACGCCCGTGCTCGACCTCGCCGCCGGTTGGGAAGGGGCTCGGGCTTTCCTCGACGGACTGTCGGCGGACAGTTTCGTGCTCATCGGTTCGGATACGCTCTACATCGCCTCCTATCTGCGCAGCCTGGAGATCGCCGCGGTCTCGACCGCGCTTCTCCTCTTGATCGGCTATCCGCTCGCCTACGCCATGGCGCGCGCGCCGGCGCGGCTGCAGGCAGTGCTGGTCATGCTGGTGGTGCTGCCGTTCTGGACCTCGCTCCTGATCCGTGTCTATGCGTGGATCAACATCCTGCAGCGCGACGGCCTGTTGAACCAGGCGCTCGTGCGTCTCGGCATCATCGACGAGCCGACCACCTGGCTCGCCACCGACGCGGCGATCTATGTCGGCATGGTCTATTCCTATCTGCCCTTCATGGTCCTGCCGCTCTACGCCACCCTGCAGAAGATGGACGACAGCCTGCTCGAGGCCGCCGCCGACCTCGGCTGCCGGCGCTTCAAGGCGTTCTGGGCGATCACGCTGCCGTTGTCGCTCCCGGGCGTGGTGGCGGGCGGGCTTCTGTGCTTCATCCCGATTTCCGGCGAGTTCGTCATCCCGGACCTGCTCGGCGGCTCCGGGCAGATGATGATCGGGCAGACGCTGTGGAGCGAGTTCTTCGCCAACAAGGACTGGCCGGTCGCATCCGCGATCGCCGTCGTCCTCTTGTGCGTGCTGCTCGTTCCGATCGGCGCCTACGAGCGCATGCAGGTCCGCCGTTTCGAGGAGGGACGCTAGTCCATGCGCCGCCTGTCCGTCTTCAATCTCACCACGCTCGCTTTCGGCCTCGCCTTCCTCTACCTGCCCATCGCGATCCTGGTGATCTACTCCTTCAACGACTCTCGGCTGGTCACGGTCTGGGGTGGCTGGTCGACGCGCTGGTATGCGGTCCTTCTCCACGACCGGGATCTGCTCGCCGCGACCTTGAATTCGCTCGCCATCGCGTTGGCGTCGGCGACGCTCGCGACCATCCTCGGCACCATGGCGGCCCTGGCACTCACCCGCTTCGGCCGCTTCCGCGGCCGCATGCTCCTGTCCGCCATGGTCTATGCGCCGCTGGTCATGCCGGAAGTGATCACCGGCCTGTCGCTCCTGCTGTTGTTCGTCGCCGCCGATGTCGACCGCGGATTTTCGACCATCACAGCGTCGCACACGACGCTCACCATGTGCTTCGTCACCATCGTGGTGCAGTCCCGCCTCGTCGACTTCGACCGCAGCCTGGAGGAGGCCGCGATGGATCTCGGCTGCCCGCCGCTGCGGACCTTCTTCAGCGTCACCCTGCCGCTGATCGCTCCCGCCGTCGCGGCCGGATTCCTGCTCGCCTTCTCGTTGTCCCTCGACGACCTCGTCATCGCCAGCTTCACCACCGGGCCGGGCGCCACCACCCTGCCGATCCGCATCTATTCGGAGGTCCGCCTCGGCGTGAAGCCGGAGATCAACGCGGTCTGTACGGTCCTGGTCGCGGTGGTGGCGACGGCGATCGTCATGGCGTCGCTGTTGAGCAAACGCGGCGCGGCGGCTCCGGGCCTGCCGGGGAGATGAGACTGTTTCCGACTGATCAGTTCGGTTCGTGCCCCGGGCGCGGCGCAGCATGAGCTTTTGCGAATGATGCGACGCAGAACCGGGGCCTGGCTCTGAGCAAGGCCCCGGTTCTGCGCAGCAGCATTGCATGCTGCAGCGCGCCCGGGGCACGATACCGAGGCAGTCTCGCGGAATCGGTTATCACTCGCTGCTCTGTCCGCCGGGCGGACGCATCAGATAGGCGATGAGCCAGATCGGCAGGATGACCAGGGCGCCGAGCAGCATGTTCGGCAGAGCCCAGGCGAACATCTGCCGCACGAGTTCGTACAATCGCTCGCTCGACAGCCCGAACTCCTTCGCCAGCATGTCGATGGTGATGCCGAAATGGGCGAGGATCGTGCCGACGATCAAGGAAGCGACGGCGATCTTGACCACGGTGCGCAGCAGGCTCTCGAACATCCAGACCCCGGCGCCGAAGTCGGCGGCGACTGATTCGTCCTGGCGCGATCATAATTCATCGCCGCCGGGCTTCCATCTCGGCGGTGGTGCCGCTCGTGGCGCGTTCGGTGCCGTTGCAAAAACGCGTACGGAAAGGGTGGCTGTTCGCTGACGGCTTCGGTCAACGGAGGTATTCTACAGGGAGGTCAGGGCTGTTACGGGTTGCTCGCCGGCGAGGAACCCTGATCCGCGCCGGGCGAAGGGGCAGGGGATGCGCCGGTGATCTTCTCGATGGCCGAGCGGACGGCATCACGCGTCTTGCGGTTGTGGAGGGCGTCGAGCAATGGTGCCGTGGCGCCGGAGCGGCGGATCAGGCTCTGGGCGTCGAGCAGCATGCTGGGATCGTCCCACGAGCCCTGGACCATGAACGGAAGCTCGAAGGTGGGTGCCGTCTCGGCGGCGGCCGGAACGAGGCTCGCGGTTCCCTTGAGGTCGATTTCGCGGGCCGGGACCGAGCCGACGCCGGCCATGCCGAGCCTGACGGTCGGTCCCTCGATGCTGACGTCCTCGACCGTGATTGCGCCCTGGGTGACCACGAGCTTGACGGCGAGCCGGTCATAGGGTGTGCGGCCGGAGCGCAGATCGCCCGAGCCCGACAGCGGCCGCCGCTCGAGCCGGCGCAGCAACTGCTCCACATTGATCCCGGTGAGTGCCCCCTGGCGCCCCGTGACCTTGGCGGATCCATTCAGGGTGCGGGACATTTCCATGATGCTGATGCCGGTGGCGTCGAGCGCCACCGTCACGTTGCCCTTGCCCTCGAGCCGGCGGACTCCGAACAACTGCGACAGGCAGCTGTCGAGGTCGACATCGGTGAGCTGGAGCTCGGATTTGAAGTCGGCGCCGATCGGAGCCGCGCCGAGTACCATCGATCCCGTGATCACGCCCTTGTAGGCTTGGCTCTCGCCGATGGTCAGCGTGAGACGACCGGCGCGCAGATTGGCGGCGAGCGCCGTGCGTCCGAGCCGGGCCTCGCCGATCGCCACGCGGGCCGCCGACAGGCGCAGGTCGAGATCGAATCCCGTCATGCCATCGAGCACGATCGGCATGCGGTCCCAGTCGCGGGTATTGCCGGTCATGATCCGAGCGTTGGAAACATAGGGCGTCAGGTCGAGCGCTTCGACGGCCAGCGTGCCCTGCCAGGTGCGCCGGCCGGTGGCCGAATAGCTCAGCACGCCCTCCGCGACATTGCCGTCGAGAGCGAGATTGACGGCCGACAGGGCGACATTGGAGCCGACGATGTTGGTCTTCGCCCGCAATGCGAAGCGCCCGAAGCCGCCGCCGGGCAGCGGCTTCTGGCCGGTCCAGATCATGGCACTGCGCAGCGAGACGGCATCGACGGCGAGCGCACCGTCCACCTTGAGGCTCGGCCGCGAGCTGAGGTCGCCGTCGAACGATACCTTCATCGGCGCACCGGCGAGGCGCACCTTCAGGCTCGAAGTTCGGCCGGTCACGGCCGAGAGAAGGTCGCCGAAGCCGATGCTCGTCTCCACCGTCTCGCCCCGCCACGCGAACCGGCCGGTGGCATCGAGGCTCTTGGCGGTGGCCGGCCAGGCGATGGCCATGTCGATGCCCGAAACATGCTCGATGACGTCGTGCAGCGCGTCGCGCACTACCATCACGCCGTTGGCGATGTGGATCTGGGAAAAGGCAGGGCCGCGTCCGGAACGATGGCCGGTGGCCGCGAGGGCGCGGCCGAGGGAGTCGAGCGCCGCCGCCCAGTTTGAATCACCATTGTGATCGATATCGACCGCGAAGCGGGGTTGCTCGATCACGATATCGGAGACTTCGATGCGGCCGGCGAGCAGCGGCAAGGCGCGCAGGCGCGCCACCAGCCGTTCGGCCGTCACGAGCGGCTCGGTCTGGCCAGCAACGCCGAGCCGCACGGGCCCCAGGTCGACCGAGCCGGTCGGAAAGAACGACACCGCCACCGGCCCGAGAAGTTCGGGTTCGAGCCCCGTCACCGTCTTGAGCTCGGCCTTCACGGCCGCCCCGGCGGTGTCGGCCGAAACGAGGAATGAGACGATGCCGAGAGCGATCGCCCCGACCGCAAAAGCGGCCAGGACGGCAAGTCCAAGGCGCTTGATGCCGTTGGCCACAGTCACGGGTATCCGACGGTTCTCTGGGCCTCGGCGGACTATACCGTCCGAGGGCAGGGACGCAACCTGCTAGCGTTCTGTGTCCTATTCGTGGCCGGGAGTCGACCCCGTCAATGCCTCTTCAGGTTGTCCGCGACCTCGAATGCGGCCTGCGTCCTGGCGGCGATGTCCTCGACGGTGACGCCGGGTGCTGTTTCGATCAGGGTCATGCCGCCGGCTCGCTTGTCGATGGTGAAAACGCCCAGGTCGGTGATCACCATGTCGACCACGCCGGCGCCGGTGAGCGGCAGGTCGCACCGGTGCAAAAGCTTCGGTTCGTCCTTGGCGGTATGTTCCATGATGACGACGACCTTCTTCACCCCGGCGACCAGGTCCATGGCGCCGCCCATGCCCTTGACCATCTTGCCCGGGATCATCCAGTTGGCGAGGTCGCCGTTCTCCGCCACCTGCATGGCGCCGAGGAGAGCGAGATCGATGTGGCCGCCGCGGATCATGGCGAACGAGTCGGCCGAGGAGAAGAAGCTCGTGGTGGGCAGTTCGGTCACGGTCTGCTTGCCGGCATTGATGAGGTCGGGATCCTCCTCGCCCTCGTAGGGGAACGGGCCGAAGCCGAGCATGCCGTTCTCGCTCTGGAGCTGAACCGTCATGCCGTCCGGAATGTAATTGGACACCAGCGTCGGAATGCCGATGCCCAGATTGACGTAGAAGCCGTCGCGCAGCTCCATGGCGGCGCGCTCCGCCATCTGTTCGCGGGTCCAGGGCATGCTCAGGTCTCCTGTCCGGCGGTGGCGGCGGGCGCGCGCTTGCGCACAGTGCGTTGCTCGATGTGCTTCACCGCGTCGGGGACGTGGATGATGCGCTTGACGTAGACGCCCGGCGTCATGATGTGGTCGGGATCGATCTCACCCGGCTCCACCAAATGCTCGACCTCGGCGACCGTCACCTTGCCGGCCGTCGCCATCATGGGATTGAAGTTTCGCGCCGTCTTGCGATAGACGAGATTGCCTTCGTGGTCCCCCATCCAGGCGTGCACGAGGGCGAGATCGGCGACGATGCCGCGCTCCATGATGTAGCGTTCGCCGTCGAACTCGCGTTCTTCCTTGCCCTTGGCGATGTCGGTGCCGGCGCCGGTGCGGGTGAAGAACGCCGGAATGCCGGCGCCGCCGGCGCGGATGCGTTCCGCCAGCGTGCCCTGCGGATTGAACTCGATCTCCAGCTCGCCGGCGAGAAACTGCTGGGCGAACAGCTTGTTCTCGCCCACATAGGACGAGATCATCTTGCGGATCTGGCGCGTCTCCAGGAGCAATCCCAGGCCGGCGCCGTCGACGCCGGCATTGTTCGATACGACCGTGAGATCCTTGATGCCGGACTCACGGATCGCATGGATCAGGGTCTCGGGAATCCCGCACAGGCCGAAGCCGCCGGCCATGATGGTCATGCCGTCCTTCAACAGGCCGGCAAGGGCGCTTCGCGCGTCGGAATGGACTTTCTTCATGAGCCTCCCTGCTCCGTGTTGTTGTCCGCCCCGCCAAGAACGGGTCGGCTGCCGACTGCGCAAAGCGCCAATCGGCAGTTATTCCACGGCTGAGGACCGTGTTGACGTATTTCGTGCCGTCCGGCGGAAGCCGGACGTGCCGCGGTTTTCCCGGTCGATCGCCGAAAATATCGAACGCGCGGGAATGTTCAAGGCGCTCGATGGCGGCCGGCGCCGTCGTCGGCCGTCTTGCCGAGACGATGGGGCGCATCCGCGAGCTTGACGATGTGAATGACCGGCAGGATGCCGGCGAGAACGATCAGGAGGGCGGCGACGGCGCCGTCCTCGAAGCTGCCCCGGGTGGCGAACTGGTAGAGATAGGTCGACAGCGTCTCCACATTGAGAGGCCGCAGCAGCAGCGTCGCCGGCAGTTCCTTGAGGCAGTCGACGAAGACCAGGAGCGCCGCCCCGGCGAGTGCCGCTCGTGCCAGCGGCGCATGGATCGACAGCACGACGGTGCCGGGGCGGGCTCCGGCGCTGCGGGCGGCGTCGTCGAGGTCGGTGGAGATGCGCCCGAAGGCGGCGTTGGCGAGGCCGATCACGATGGCGAGGAAACGCACCACATAGGCGATGACGACGGCGGCGCCCGTTCCGGCCAGCAGCAGCCCGACGCCGCTCCCCGTCAAGGCGCTCACCAGCCGGTCGAAGGTCTGGTCGATGGCGATGAGGGGCGAGAGCAGGCCGAGCGCCAGCACCGTGCCCGGGATCGCATAACCGAGGCCGGCGACGGACAGGCAGACCTGGGCATAGGGCCGCCGCAGGAGCCGCGTCGCGCTCACCAGGGCCAGTCCGAGCACGAGGGTTGCAAGCGTGGCGAGGGCCGCCAGGACGACGGTCGTCGCGGCATGGCGCACGAGATCGCGGTCGAGGCCGAACAGCAAGGTCCGGCTCACCGCCTGTTCGACCAGATAGGCGAGCGGCACCAGGAAGCCGAGGGCGACCGGCAGCAGGCAGGCGGTTGCCGCCAGAAAGGCGCCGCCACCGGTCAGGCGCGTGCGCGCCGGTGGTGGACTGGCGTCGCCGGTGGCGTAGCGGCGGCTTCGTCGCGCGTGCCGCTCGATCCCGATCAGGGCGGCCACGAGGAGGAGCAGCATCAAGGCGATCTGCGCGGCGCCGGGCAGGCTGCCGCGATTGAGCCAGGTGGTGAAGATCGACATCGTCAGGGTGCGCACGCCGAGATATTCGCACAGCCCGATGTCGTTGAGGGCTTCGAGGAGCACCAAGGTCAGGCCGGCGACGATGGCCGGACGGGCGAGCGGCAGCGTGACGTCGCGGGCGACGCGCCAGGGTCGCGCCCCCATGGTGCGGGCGATCTCGACGAGGGCCGCGTTCTGGGTCTGGAACATGGCGCGGGCGGCGAGATGGACGTAAGGATAGAGCACGAACCCCATCAGCAGGATGGCGCCTCCGAGCGAGCGCACGCTCGGAAACCAGTATTGGGCCGGGCTCGTCCATCCGGTCACGCCCCGCAGCAGGACCTGCACCGGCCCCCACGCGTCCAACAGGTCCACATACACATAAGCGACGATATAGGTCGGGATCGCCAGCGGCAGCGGCAGCAGCCACAACAGCGCATTGCGTCCGGGAAACTCGAAAGCCGTCACCAACCAGGCGGTGCCGACGCCCGTGAGGACGGTCACGACGGCGACACCGGCGAGCAGGAGAGCGGTGTCGACGAAGGCCGGCGCCAGCACATAGGCGAGGAGGTGGCCCCAGATGTCGGCGTCGCCGTCCGCCGCGATGGCGATGAGGCCGGCGACCGGCATCGCCACCAGCGCAGCCACGGCAAGCATGATGGCGGTCGCGAACGGGTGACGCGGACGCCGCAACCGCAGGCGGATAGGCGTTTCGGCGGCGCTGGCGGGAAGGCTGGCGACGGTCATTGCTGGGCTACACAAAAACCGTCCCGCCGAAAGGCGGGACGGCAGGAATGGGCGGTGCGAGTGGAGAAGCCGTCAATTGTCGAAACCGACCTTGTCGACCAGGGTCGCGGCCGTCTTGGCGTTGCCGGCGATTTTCGACAGCGGCAGGCTGTCCGCCTTCAGGGCGCCATATCCGGCGATGGTCGGATTGATCGCGATGCCGGCGCGGATCGGATACTCGTAATTGATGTCGGCATAGATGTGCTGGGCCTTTTCGCCGACGAGCCATTCGATCAGCTTCATGGCGTTGGCCGGATTGGGCGCGTGCTTGGCGAGCACGACCCCGGACACGTTCACATGGGTGCCGCCGCCCTGGAAGGTCGGCAGGATCACCTTGGTGGCTTCGGCCCACGGCTTCTGGGCCGGATTGGAGTTCATCATCAGGGCCCAGTAATAGGTGTTGCCGATGCCGAGATCGCACTTGCCCGCGGCGACGTCGCGTGCCGTCTCGCGGTCGCCGCCGGAGGGCTTTTGCGCCAGATTGGCCTTGAGGCCGCGCAGCCATTCTTCCGCCTTGGCCTCGCCGTGCTTGGCCACCATGGCGGCGAACAGGGCGTTGTTGTACATGTGCTGGCCGGAGCGGATGCAGATCTTGCCCTTCCACTTGGGGTCGGCGAGCTCTTCATAGGTGATGGCGTTCTGCGCCACCCGGTCCTTGGAGGCGTAGACGACGCGGGCGCGCATGGAAATGGCGTACCAGTGTCCTTCCGGATCGCGATATTGCGGCGTCACCACCTGGTCGAGCGCGGCCGACTTGATCGGCTGGCTGACGCCGGCCCGCACGGCGTCTTCGAGACGGCCGATGTCCACGGTCAACAGCAGGTCCGCCGGGCTCGACGCGCCCTCGGACTTCATGCGCTGCTCCAGGCCCGAACTCGCCGAAATGACGTTGACCTTGATGCCCGTATCCTTCGTGAAGGCGTCGAACAGCGGCTGGATCAGTTTCTGTTCGCGGTACGTATAGACGTTGACGTCGCCGCTCTGGGCGGCGGCGACGGATGGAAGGACGGCGGCACAGGCGGCAAATGTCAGGACGAAGCGCAAACGGGGTGCGCGGAGTTCGGGGGTCATGGTTACGGCTCCCTGGGCGAATCTGTCTGGCTGATGCGGCGACCCCGGACGATCGACCGGGTCTCGGGCGTTTTTTCCAAGCCGCCGCGTGGGTCGTCGGTTAAGGGCCGCAAGGAGCGGGGTCAATAAAAATATACGTGAGAGATCAACAGCTTATAATCGTTTTAAGGTGGCCGAGACTGGAACGCGTCAAAACTTCCACCCTTGTGATTGTTCCGATATCGAAAATAGCCGGAACCAGGACGCATTGATTGCGACTGTAACCAGTGTCCTCGGACACGGTGCGGCCTCGTCAGGCATGAGGGAGGATCAGGCTCAAGGACGTAGCGCCGCGCGCCGGCCGTTCGGCAATCGGCGCGGCGTGCCATTGGACGCGATCTCGGCGATCAGCTTGCTGATGATGGCCTGGCCGAAGGCGCTGAAATCCTGGGCCGATACCACGAAGGCGCCGGGCCCGCCGATGACGTTGTTGTGGAAATAGTTCTCGAGCCCGCCGGGCGGATTGGTGTGCTCGGCGTTCCAGGACAGCGGTCGTTCGCTGAGGATGGCGAGGCCGTTGATGGTGACGCCCTGTGCCAACGCCTCGTCGCGCGCCTGATTGACGTCGCGGCCGGAATTGTTGGTGCCGTCGCCGGACACGTCGATGGTCCGCCGCGACGATGTGAATGGTGCGCGCGCGAACTGACCCATTGCGAAATCGATGCCGCCGCTGATGGAGGTGCGATCCGCGAAGGCACGCGGCGCTTCCACGAGATGGGCGGCGAACTGCTGGGCGCTGGCGCGGTCGCGCACGACCGCCCAGTCGATCACGACCTTCTGATTGTCGGACCCGGACCATTCGACGAAGCAGACCGCGATCTGGCTGTGTGGTCCGGACCGGATCGCTTCGAGAACGCGCGGGTCGGTAACGGCGGCGGCGTAGCCTTCCCGCTGCAACTGGAATTTTTTGGCGTCGACGCTGCGGGAGACGTCGGCCGCGAGGACGAGCAGGAGGTCGACCGCCTCGGCGGCGGACGCCCGCGAGATCGCCAGGCTCGAAGCGGTCCAGGCGAGCACGAGGGCGATCGTCAGCGACACGCAGCGGCGAACCCGCGTCATTCACGGCCTCCTGGTTCGCTCCCCCATGTGACGAGCGTAGACCATGTCGGCGCGGGATGGAAATCGCTTCGTCGATCACGAAATGCGTGGTCGATCACGAAATGCGTGTTCGGCCGGCCACGCCATCGGCGAACTCGATGGCGTGGCAGCTCGCTGTGGATCTGCCGTTCAAGTTGCGAGCTTCAGCCGTTCGCCACCCGGCTTGCCGGGAACGTGATCTCGACGAGCGTGCCTTCGTTGATCTTGCTGGAAATGGCGAAGTTGGCGCGGTTCGCCTCGACCAGCGCCTTGGTGAGCGGCAGGCCGAGTCCGGTGCCGGACGAACCCCAGCGGGCCGCCGTCGCCAGTTGCCGGAAGGGTTCGAGGGCGGCGGCGAGGTCGCTCTCGTTCATGCCGATGCCGGTGTCGCGCACCCGCATCATGGCGGAGCCGTCGTCGCCGTGTGCGGTCGATACGATCACCTGGCCGCCGGCGCCCGTGAACTTGATCGAGTTCGACAGGAGATTGAGGACGATCTGGCGGACCGCCTTGGCGTCCGCGATGACGGGCTTGACGCTCGACATCAGCGACGTGCGGATGATGATGTGTTCGCGGTTGGCCTGCGGCTGCATCAGCATGACGCAGGATTGGATCATCTCGTTGAGGTTCACCGCCACCATATTGAGCTCGAGCTTGCCGGCCTCGATCTTGGCGAGGTCGAGAAGATCGTTGAGCAGCGACACCACGTGCTCGCCGGAGGCACGGATGTCCTTGAGGTACTCCCGATAGCGCTCGTTGCCGATGGGGCCGAAACGCTCCTCGATCATGACGTCGGAGAAGCCGATGATCGAATTGAGCGGCGTGCGGATCTCGTGGCTGATCTTGGCGAGAAAGTCGGATTTGGCGCGCGAGGCGCGCTCGGCCTGCAGCTTGGCGGCGACGAGTTCGCGCTCCTGCGCCTTCCACGTGGTGATGTCGCGCAGGACGACGCAGAATTTGTCTCCGGCTTCGCCGATCCTGCCGATGGTCATGAGCAGCGCCAGATGCGCGTTGGCGCCCACATGGGCGGCGACCTCGCGGCCGTCCGTCACGCCGCCCTCGCCCTCTCCGCGCGCCAGCACGTCGAACTGGTGGCGGACGACCCGTTGGCTCTCGGGCGCGAACAGGTCGAGCAGGGGCGTGGCGACCATATCCTCGCCGCTGCGTCCGAACAGTGATTGCGCGCGGCGATTGGCCGAAGCGACGCGCCTTTCGCGGTCGACGATGAACACGGCATCGCTCGCGGCCTCCACCACGAAGGCGAGTTCGCGCGCTTCGTTTTCGGCCCGACGCATCGCCTCGGCCGCCTTTGCCTCGCGCCGGGCCGTGCCGGCGCCTTCATCGATCACGAGCACAAGCGCCGTGTCGGCCCCGAAGGGGATCGAGAACAGGCGGCCTGGCGACTTCCTTCCTGCATCCTCCCGCCCGATCTCCACCAAGCGAGTGCCGGTCTGCGCGTCCGCATCGCCGATATTATCGACCAGCAGGGAGTCGAGGCCGCCGGCCTCGGCGAAAGCGTCGAGACTGTCCTGGCCCGACCAGTCCAGGAAGGCGCGATTGGCGAAAACGAGTTCGTCGAACCGGTAGATGAGCAGGCCGACCGGCAAACGCTCCAGGAGCGCGCGATCGATGGCGAGGCCGGTGGGGCTCGCCTCCGCCTCGGCCTCATCCGTAGCGCCGGTGGCCATGGCTTCGTTAACCGGCGAGGCAGCTTGCGATGGTTCGGGCGATTCGGGTGTAGGGACCGTCTCCGCGTCGTTCTCGGCGGGCTCCGGTTTCATATCGTTCGCGGTGCCGTCGTCGGCGTCACCGTTGTCGCTCAGGCGGGCGGTCAGCTGGCGGGCCAGCTCGCGAAAGGCATTGTGCTCGACCGCGCTCAAGGCCGGCGCCCGCATGGCCTCGCCGCTGCCGCGGAACGGGACGACGTTCTTGGCCGGCGGCACCAGGCTCAGGACGGTCCGCTCGCTGGCGTCCGCGGCGGGCGCCGCGGTTTCCGGCTCGGCGACGTCTCCGGCGTCATTGGCGGGCGGCGCGTGTTCGACCGGGGCTGACGGGTCGACGGAAGCAGGCGCTTCAGGCGATGCTTCGGCCGGCGCTTCGATCGGCGCTTCGAGCGGCCCTTGGCGGCGCATATGGGTGAGCACATTGATGCGATCGATGTCGCGGCAGACCCCGAAGCCGCGATAGCCCAGGAAGGTGCGGGTGCGATCGAAGATCGGCAGGCCGGACATCTCCACCTTGAGCCGGTCGGAGCTGCCTTCGACCGGCCATGACACTGTGATGCCGCTCCACGTATCGCGCGTCGCGATCGCGCGGGCGACCTGGTTCTCGGGATCGAGCGCGAGTTCGCCGGCGACGTCGAGCCACGGTCGTCCGAGCGTCGAAGTGAGGCGCGGGCCGATGACCTCGCTGAATTCCTCGGAGCCGAGGGTGAAGCGCCCCTCGCTGTCCATCTGCCAGACGAAACGCAAGGGATGGCGCCGTTCGAACCACAGTCCCTCGAGGGACAATG
This sequence comes from Astrobacterium formosum, assembly GCA_030848545.1. Taxonomy (GTDB): domain Bacteria; phylum Pseudomonadota; class Alphaproteobacteria; order Rhizobiales; family Xanthobacteraceae; genus Astrobacterium; species Astrobacterium formosum. The sequence goes on along the minus strand of JAVDCA010000011.1, from coordinate 27,584 downwards.
GTGACATGCCTGACGGGGATGAGTCCGGTTGGGATTCGTTTTCCTCGGCGCCAGACCCGCCGCTCTCGGTGGATTCGCTGTCCGTCGCTTCGGGGTCCGCCCATTCCGTTGCGGGCTCGCAGCTGTCGGGCACGACGCTTTCGAAACTCGGCGCCTGCTCGTCCGGCGTCGGCGACGCCTTTTCGGTACCGTCACCGTCTGCCGGGAGCAGCGAGGTCGCGGTTTGCGGCTCCGTCCCTGCCAGGCCGGGTTCTGCCGGCGCTGGCGATTCCGACGGCGCAAACCGGCCTACCACGACGATGTCTTCACCCTGGCCGAAGCGTGCGACGTTGGTCGGCGCATCGGGTTCGCGGCTCGGTGTGTGCCCGTCCGTCATGAGGCCGGCACCGAGGCGACGCAGCGCACTGGCGCCAATCACGGTTTCGGCCGCCGCGGTCGCGTACAAGAGTTCTCCGTGTGCCGAATAGGCGGCGGCGGCCTCACCGGGCTCGGTGACGGCATCGACCAGCCGGCGCGCGCGTTCGCCGAGAGCGAGTTTCGGACCGCTGGTCTCCAGCGCCGTCACCAGGATCGCCGGCACATGGTCCGCCATCACGACGCGGACGCAGGAGCACAGCAGCGGCCGGGCGAGGCCGCCGCCGATGCCCCGGAGCCGCTCGAGGCGCGGCTGTCCGCCATGGGCGAGCGTACCGGCGAGGCGCGCGATCTGGGTTGTGAGTGCGTCGCGCGGTTCAAGCCGATGGGGGAAAACGGGCCGGGCGGACTTGGTGAAGATCGCGGCGCCGACAGCATTCGCCCACAGGATCGTGTGACCGTCCGTGCTCCACAGCCACGCCGGTCTGGCGCTCGTCGCATGCGGCGCAATGCGCGCATCGGCGAGGAGTTCGCGATAGGACGGCAGGTCATTCATGCTCTACACGACGCTCCACGCCGGCCGCCGGGACGGAATAGTCAACAATTCCTTAATAGTGATAGTGCGCAGCGTCGGCGTCGTCCACGGCGCGAGCCGCTCGATACCCGACGAACCGCGGCTAACCTTAACCGCAAGACGGCGCGGAGGTGTTTCCGCCCGGTGGCGATCGTGTTAGCGTCTGTCGGCACGGCAGCAGGAGAAGAAAACATGCCCAAGGACCCGGCACCGCCCTTCGGAGTACCGCCGGACATGCGTGTTCTCGCGGAACAAAGCGTCGAGCAGGCCAAGACGGCATTCAACACGTTCATCAACGCGGCTCACGACGCCGTGGGCCGCATGGATGCCCAGGCCAAGGTGGCCCAGGAAGGCGCGCGCGGGGTGAGCGACAAGGCCGTCACCTATGCGGAGCGCAATGTCGCCGCCGCGTTCGATTATGCCCAGAAGGTGGTGCGTGCCACCTCGGTTCAGGACCTGGTCAAGTTGCAGACCGAGTTCATCCAGTCGCAGATGCAGGCGCTGGGCGAGCAGGCGAAGGATCTCGGCGAGACGGCCGCCAAGAACGTCATCGACGTCACCAGGCGGCAGGACTGATCGGTTCCCTTCTGGATTGCCACCGACGCCGCTGTTGTGCGGCGCGATAGGTTTTATTGCGTCGCGCCATGTTTATTGCGTCGCATCATATATCGTAGTATTTTGTCGCCGCTCAATCTCCGGGTGCGGTGCCGTCCTCGGCTTTGGGGCACCCGGACGAACCGGAGGCAATTGCCATGGACGAAACTACCGCGGCCACGCCGACGTCGGAAGCCGGTCCGAGCGGCACCCTCGTCACCCCGGAATTCCAGAAGACTTTCGCGAGCATGGCGACCGAAGCCCCGGCGGCCTTTCGCGAGTTGGCCGAGAAGGGCTTGAGCCGGGCCAAGGACAGCTATGAAAAGATGAAGTCGGCGGCCGAGGAAGCCGGCAGTCTGCTGGAAGCCTCCAGTAGCTGCGCCACCAAGGGTGCGACCGACTATGGCCTGAAGCTGATCGAGACCGCCCGCGCCAACACCAATGCGACATTCGACTATGTGGCCGGGCTGATGGCCGCCAAGTCGCCGTCGGAAGTCATCGAGCTGTCGACGGCCCACGCCCGCAAACAGTTCGAATCCGTCACCGCCCAGATGCACGACCTCACCGGGCTGGCCCAGAAGGTGATGACGGAGACCGCCGAACCGCTCAAGGGCGGCTTCGACCGCCTGGTCCGGAAGGCCTCCTGAGCGAAGTCCCGAATGACCGGACGGAGCCGCTTGCCCCGCCATTGAACAGATGCGGCCCGGCTTGCCGCCGGGCAGCGTTTTTTAAGGCCGCACCGCGACTTCGGGGCCTTGCCAAAACTTCGGCTTGTCAATAGGGTCCCGCCCGCTCGCCGGGACGTTGTGTGGCTTCGGGCCGAGCGTCTGCGGGCGTCCCCAACGGGATGCCTCCGCGGGCGCCGCCGGCCTTCCATCTCAGGCGGATCGCGGGCACGTGCAGCTGTAGCTCAGTTGGTTAGAGCGCCTGACTGTGGATCAGGAGGCCGGTGGTTCGAGTCCACCCAGCTGTACCATTCCTCCCCATCGCCGCCCTGATCACGCCTCCGGATGCGGCGACAGCGCTTCGATGATCCGGCATTCGGCGACGGTGCCTTGGTGGCATTGAGCCACCATGGCGTCGAGCTCGCGCCGCAGGGCCTCGAGGTCGGCGATCTTGCGTTCGACTTCTTCCAGATGCTGCTTGGCGATGGCGTCGACGGCGCCGCACGGCCGGTCGCGCTGGTCGGCGAGATCGAGCAAAGCCCGCACCTGGTCGAGCGAGAAGCCGAGGTCGCGCGAGCGGCGAACGAAGCTCAGCCGGGCAAGATGCTCACTGCCATAAGCGCGATAATTGCCCGCACTGCGGGCGGGCGCCGCGATCAGGCCGATGCGTTCGTAGTAGCGGATCGTCTCCACTTTGGTGCCGGTCCGCCGGCCGAGCTCGCCGATCGACAGCGGTCTTGTTGGTTGGGGTTTCGTCATCTGAGTTTCGCCCGGCGTTTTAACACGGCATGGCCCTTGACCCTGTAGCTGCTACAGGGTGCATATGGGGTGTCACATCGTAATCGTCGAGGTGACACCCTATGGCTGCGGCCACTCCCTACAAAATGCGCATCGATGGCATGGATTGCGCCTCTTGCGCCCTCAAGATCGAGAACGCCGTGCGGCGCCTGCCGGGCGTCTCTGACATCGATGTCAGCTATACGGCCGGAACGCTGGTGCTGCGCCTGGACGAGGACCGCACGTCGGCCCGGACTATCGCGGAAAAGGTCAAGGCGCTCGGCTACAGGCCGCTCGACACGCCGGCCGCATCGAGCCTGCAGGGGTCGGCCAAGCGTGAACGCGCACCGTGGTGGCAGGACGACAAGGGCCGGCTCGTGCTCGGCACCGGCGCCCTGTTCATGGCCGCCTTCGTCCTCGCCGCGTTCGTGCCGGCATGGGAGCGATGGCTCTATACGGCGGCGGCACTGATCTGTGTGGTTCCATTCGCCCGGCGTGCGCTCGCCGGTGCGCTCGCCGGCACGCCCTTTTCCATCGAGACCCTGATGTCGATTGCGGCGCTCGGGGCGGTTGCGATCGGCGAGGCCGAGGAGGCCGCGGTGGTCATCGTCCTGTTCGCGGTCGGCGAACTCCTGGAGACGGTCGCGGCCGGCCGGGCGCGGGCCGGCATCGAGGCGCTGGTCGACCTCATCCCGCGCATGGCGCGTCGTCGGCGCAAGGACGGCGGCGAGGCCGAGCAGGTTCCGGTCGATGCGCTGGCGGTCGGCGATGTCGTCATCGTCCGTCCGGGCGATCGTGTTCCCTCCGATGGCGAGGTGATCGATGGTTCGTCCGAGGTCGATGAGGCGCCGGTGACGGGCGAGTCCGTGCCGGTCCTCAAGGAGATTGGCGCCCGTGTCTACGCCGGCAGCATCAATGCCAATGGCGAACTCGAGGTGCGCATCGACCGCGTCGCCGCCGACAACACCATTGCGCGCATCATCCATCTGGTCGAGGAGGCGCAGGAATCGAAGGCGCCGACGGAGCGGATGATCGACCGGTTCAGCCGCTGGTACACGCCCGGCGCGATGGTGGTCGCGCTCATGGTCGTCGCCGTGCCGCCGCTCGCATTCGGCGGCGACTGGTCGACCTGGATCTATCGTGGGCTCGCCACGCTTCTCATCGCTTGTCCGTGCGCGCTGGTCATCTCGACGCCGGCCGCGATCGCGTCCGGACTCGCCGCCGGGGCGCGGCAGGGACTGCTGATCAAGGGCGGCGCCGCACTCGAAACCCTGGGAAAAGTCAGGACAGTCGCCTTCGACAAGACCGGCACGCTCACCCTCGGCAAGCCGCAGGTGACGGATGTAATCGCCTTCGGGAACGACGAGGCGAGCGTGCTCGCCAGAGCCGCGGCGGTCGAGCGCAATACGAGCCATCCGCTCGGGCAGGCGATCACCGCGGCGGCGCAGGCCCGCGGCCTCGTCATTCCGGCGACCTTCGGCGGCAGCGTCGCCACGCCCGGCAAGGCGGTGACGGGGCGCTTGAAGACCGGCTTCGTGTCGGTCGGCTCGCCCCGCCATGCGGCCGAGCAGACGGCGATCAATCCGCAAGTGCGCGATGCGATCGCGGGTCTCGAGACGGCGGGCAAGACCGTGGTGGTGGTTTTGTCCGGCAAGACGGTCGAGGGCCTGATCGCGCTGCGCGACGAGCCGCGGCCGGACGCGGCCGAAGGCGTACGGCGGCTCGCGGAGCGGGGCATCAGGTCAGTGATGCTCACCGGCGACAATGCCCGTACGGCGGCGGCGATCGCGAGCCGGCTCGGCCTCGAAGCGCGCGCCGAACTGTTGCCCGACGCCAAGCTCGCCGAAATCGCCCGTCTGCAAGGGGATGGACCCGTCGCCATGGTGGGCGACGGCATCAACGATGCGCCGGCCCTCGCCGCGGCGTCGGTCGGCATCGCCATGGGGGGCGGCACCGACGTGGCTTTGGAGACCGCCGATGCCGCCTTGATGGGGAATCGCGTCACCGGCATCGCCGATCTGATCGCGTTGTCGCGGGCGACGCTCGGCAATATCGGCCAGAACGTCGCCATCGCGCTCGGCCTCAAGGCGGTGTTCTTGGTGACCACGCTGGCCGGCGCGACGACGCTGTGGATGGCGATCCTCGCCGATACCGGAGCGACCGTTCTGGTCACCGCCAATGCGCTGCGGCTGTTGTCGCGCCGCGCAATGAAGTGAAAAGGGCGGCCGCCGATCCGGCCCGCATGGACCTCGGGGCTGCGGGGACCGTTGATGTGCAGCGCGCTGGTCGTCTGAACCGGTTTCCGGCTGATCGGTTCGGTTCGTGCCCCGGGCGCGGTGCAGCACGCAGCGGAGCGAAGCGCAGCGGAGTGGTGCGCCGCTGAACCGGGGCCTTGCGCCGGTCGGCGCCGAGCTAGGCCCCGGGTCTGCGCAGCAGCATTGCATGCTGCAGCGCGCCCGGGGCACGCTACCGAGGCAATCTCGCGGAATCCGTCCGACTGTGCGACGAACGGCCGCGGACCTCCAAATATGGAAGCGCGTGAGGGGGGAGCCGGCATCAGCGCCGCGCCGTCCGCCTCAACTCAGCCTTCAGGCCTTCTGCATGGCTGCAATGCAGTTCCTCGCGGGTGACGCCCGAGCCCGGACAAATCATCGGTCCGTCCGCGGCGATCATCCGGGGCATATTGATCGGAGCTGTCATGAAATTGCGCGCCTGCTGAGCCCTAAGGACCTACCCGCCGGTAAGGCGATCCTCGATCGTCTCAGCCACCTCCTCGCAGACGAGCGCGAGTTCGAGCAATTCCTTCTTGATGAAGTCGTCGCTGGCCTCTTCGGCCAGCCTTCGGTACTTCGCGGCCTCTTCGCGGAGAAAGTCATCGTAGTCCATGCGACGCTCCGTCCCGCAGTTATGCGCCTACCTTCGTACTTCCGGGGCCGCCCAGAATGATGCAGGTCAAACGCTACCCGCAGGGCAGCTCTGAATTTTTAGAACTGAACCACGTAAGCCCTAAAGGCATGCGTTTACAGTATTGTACAATACTCGTGCAGTCCGAGTGCGTATAGCCGCAATTGATCCTGATCAAGGTCCCGGATGGGGCGAGGGACCACACACGAGACCCGTTCGGGGGAAACGACTGTCGAGAGGGATGGTCAGACGCATGAGCGAGCCCAGTACCGCATTGCCTGAAAGCTTCGAAATCGTCACGCGTCAGGATTTTTCCGACGTGACGTACCTTCTTGAGTTCCGTCATCCCATGATGGCCAAGGCGGCGCAGCCGGGCCAATTCGTCATTGTGATGTCGCACGCTCACGGCGAGCGCATTCCGCTGACCATCGCCGACTTCGATCGCGCCAAGGGGACGGTCACGCTCGTCATCCAGGCGGTCGGCAAGACGACGCGCGAGATGCAGCAGACCTGCAAGGTCGGCGCGCGCTTGCACGCGGTCGTCGGCCCGATGGGCATCCCGAGCCATGTCGGCAAGGCCAAGAAGGTCCTGTGCGTCGGTGGCGGTCTCGGTGTCGCCCCCGTGTTCCCGCAGGCGCGGGCGCACAAGGAGAACGGCGCCAAGGTCATCGGCGTGCTCGGTTTCCGCACCAAGGACCTGATATTCTGGGACGACAAGTTCGCCAAGGTGTGCGACGAACTGATCGTCTGCACCGATGACGGCTCGGCGGGCCTTAAAGGTCTCGTCACCCTCGGCATCGACAAGGCGTTCGAAAAGCATCCCGACATCGACGAGGTCGTCGCCATCGGTCCGCCGGTGATGATGAAGGGTTGCGTCGAGGCGACGCGGCCGCGCAAGGTCAAGACCATGGTGAGCCTCAACCCGGTCATGGTCGACGGCACCGGCATGTGCGGCGGCTGCCGCGTCAAGGTGGGCGACAAGGTGCTGTTCGCCTGCGTGGACGGCCCGGACTTCGACGGCCATCTGGTCGACTTCGACGATCTCTCGCACCGCCTCAAACGCTACGCGACGACCGAGAAGGAAGCCCTCGAGCACTGGAACGAAAGCTGCCGTATCCGCGGCCATGCGGATCTGGCGGTGAAGTGATCGATCCGCCGAATGCGCGCTCGGCGAGACTGACGGCTGCGCGTGCCCATAGCCTTTCGCGCGAGGAGCCCCTCAAGATGGCGAAGAAGAAAACCATCCGCACGATCCCGCAGGAACGCACGCCGATGCGCGAGCAGGATCCCAAGGAGCGTGCGCGCAACTTCGCCGAGGTCGCCTGCGGGTATCGCCTCGAAGACGCCATGCGCGAGGCCGAGCGTTGCCTGATGTGCCCGGAAGAGCCGTGCATCAAGGGCTGTCCGGTCAACATCAATATCCCGGCGTTCATCAAGAAGATCACAGAGAAGAACTACCGCGGCGCCTACGACACCATCACCGACGCCAATCTGCTGCCCGCCATCTGCGGGCGCGTCTGTCCGCAGGAGAACCAGTGCGAGGGCCGCTGCACGGTCGGCGACACGCTCGAACCGGTGGCGATCGGCCGTCTCGAACGCTTCATCGGCGACATGGCGATCGCCGAGGGCTGGGAGAACGTGCCCTATGTGGAGCCCAACCGCTTCCGCGTCGGCATCGTCGGTTCCGGTCCTTCGGGGATGGCTTGTGCCGCCGACATGGCCAAGGCGGGCTGCGACGTCACCGTCTACGAGGCCTTCCAGGAGGCCGGCGGCGTCCTCAAATACGGCATCCCGGATTTCCGCCTGCCCAACGGCGTCATCGACGCCGAGATCGCCAAGCTCGTCAAGCTCGGCATCAAGTTCAAGTGCAATACGCTGGTCGGTCGCCTGTTCACGGTCGAGCAGATGGTCACCGAGATGGGCTACGACGCCGTCTTCATCGGCGTCGGCGCCGGCTATCCGAGCTTCATGGGCATCCCGGGCGAGTCGCTCAACGGCGTCTTGTCCGCCAACGAACTGCTGACGCGCTGCAATCTCATGCATGCGCGCGACTTCCCGAACTACGACACGCCCATCGATCTCGGCCGTCGCGTCGCCGTCATCGGCGCCGGCAACACCGCCATGGACGCGCTGCGGGTGTCGCTGCGGATGGGTGCCGAGGAAGTGCACTGCATCTATCGCCGCAGCAAGGCGGAGGCGCCGGCGCGCGCCGAGGAAATCCATCACGCCGGCGAAGAGGGCGTCCAGTTCCACTGGCTGACGACGCCGGTCGCGCTCCTCGACAACGGTAAGAACGGCGTCAAGGGCATGCGCTGCCAGCGCATGGAACTGGGCGAGCCGGACGATTCCGGACGCCGCCGGCCGGTGCCGGTACCGGGCAGCGAATACGAGTTCGACTGCGACACCGTGGTCTACGCCATCGGCACCAACGCCAACCCGATCATCGGGCAGACGTCGAAACTCAAGCTCAACAAGTGGGGTTACATCGACGCCGATGAGAACCTCGCGACCTCGATCCAGGGCGTCTATGCGGGCGGCGACATCGTCACCGGCGCCGCCACCGTGATCCAGGCCATGGGCGCCGGCCGCAAGGCGGCGAGCGCCATGAAGGCTTATCTCGGCCTGCGTGACAGCGAGGCCGTGTATCAGGCGGAAAGCACCGGCAGCGACGGCAAGCTGTTCGGCATCGAACTTTCCGAACGAAATCACGCGCGGCTTCGTCTCGGCTGACCGGGCGCGCACCAGCAAGGCATCACGAGCCGTCGAGGACGTCATGAACGAAGTGCTCACTTCAGACCGGCCGAAGGCGCGAGCGGGCGAGGCGGCGTCGGCCAAGAAGGTCGTCACGCTCGACGAGACCGTGGTCGAGATCATCTCCGACTCCGGCGAGGGCGCGCAACGCTGCGGCCAGTCGCTCGGCGCCATCGCGGCCAAGAGCGGCAACGGCGTGTGGACGGTCGAGATCATCCCGGCCGAAATCCAGCCGCCGGCGCGCTCGGTCGCGGGCGCCTCCGGCAACCGCATCCGCATCGGCTCGCACCGCATCACCAACGGCGGCGACGAGGCCGATCTCGTGGTCGCCTTCAACGAGCAGGTGCTGCTCGGGCGCGTGCGCGCCGGCGAACTGAAGCCGGGCTGCATCATCCTGCTCGAAAGCATGTGGCGTACCAACCGCAACGCCGCGATCGCCGAGTCCTACGTCTCGACGCACGACCAACTCGTCAAGGCCGGTTATCGGGTCTACGAAGTCCCGCTCGAGCTCGAGTGCCGCAAGCTGGTCAAGGACCCGCGCAAGGGCAAGAACATGTTCGTGCTCGGCATGTTGTGCTCGATCTACAGCCTCGACCTCGAGCTCGGCCGTGAACAGATCGCCATCGCGTTCGGCAAGAAGGACCACAAGGTCATCGAGTCCAACACGGCGCTCCTGGAAGCCGGCTTCGCCTGGGCCGAGGCCAATCTCGACCTCAAATACGAGATCCCCGGCGTGCCGGTGACGGCGCCGCGCATGGTGATGAACGGCAATACCGCGCTGGCGCTCGGTGTGCTCGCGTCGGGCATGGACATCTGCGCCATGTATCCGATCACGCCGGCAACCTCGGCGTCGCATTACCTGTCCGACTGCTTCGAGAAGGTCGGCGGCATCGTCCATCAGGCCGAGGACGAAATCTCCGCCTGCGCCTTCGCGGTCGGCGCGTCCTACGCCAGCAAGTGCACGGTGACGATCACGTCGGGCCCGGGCCTGTCGCTCAAGCAGGAGGCGATCGGCCTCGCCGTCATGGCCGAAATCCCGCTCGTCGTCATCAACGTCCAGCGCGGCGGCCCGTCGACCGGTCAGCCGACCAAGCCGGAGCAGGGCGATCTGTTCGCCGCCATGTTCGGCAGCCACGGTGACGCCCCCAAGATCATCATGGCGACGTCGACCATCGAGGACTGCTTCTACTCGGTCATCACCGCCCGCAAGCTCGCCGAGACCTTCAACATGGTGGTGGTGATCCTGTCCGACGCCAATCTCGCCACCGCCCAGCAGCCGTTCCCGCGTCCGACCTTCAGCGAGGACTGGCTGGCGCCGCCGCTCGACCAGGCGCCGGTCCCGGCGGGCGCCAGGCCGTACGATTGGGATCCGGTCACCGGCCTCAAGCGCCGCTTCATTCCCGGCCAGCCCGGCGGCATGTACACGCTCACCGGTCTCGCGCACGACCGCGACAGCCATGTCGCCTACGATCCGGCCGTCAACGAGGAATCGCATCGTTCCCGCTCGCTCAAGCTCGCCGCCTTCCAGCGCACTCTGAAGCCGCCGGCGGTGTTCGGCGACACCGAAGGTGATCTCCTGGTGGTCGGCTGGGGCTCGACCAAGGGGGCGATCGAGGAGGCGGTGACGCGCCTGCGCGCCGAAGGCCGCAAGGTCGGCTCGATCCATCTCCAGTTCATCCAGCCGATGGCCTCCGGCATCAAGGAGATCATGCAGCGCTACAAGAAGGTGATGACGGTCGAGAACAACTGGTCCGACGACCCCAAGGACGAGATCATCAACGAGGACAATCGCCGCTACGGCCAACTCGCCTTCATCCTGCGCTCGCGCTTCCTGATCGACATCGACTGCTGGACCGAGGATCGCGCGCGCCCGATCAAGCCTGGAACCATCGTGGCGGCGCTGCGCGCCAAGCTTGCGCAGTGAGGAGACGACCATGACCCTGGAAGCCACCGACTGCCTGGTGAAGCTCTACGAAGAGCATCACAACCTCGAAGATTATCAGGGCGGCGTGCCGCGCTGGTGCACCGGTTGCGGCGACAGCGGCATCTTGACCGCCGTGCAGCGCCTGTGCCGCGACAACGACCTCGCGCCGGAGCGGACCGTGTTCGTCTCTGGCATCGGCTGTTCGAGCCGCCTGCCGCACTACATGAAGACCTACGGGTTCCACGGCATCCACGGCCGCGCCCTGCCGGTGGCCGAGGGAATCAAACTGGCTCGCCCCGACCTCGACGTGTTCGTGTCGACCGGCGACGGCGATTGCTGCTCGATCGGTGCCGCCCACTGGATCCACGCCATCCGCTACAACATGAACATGGTCGTCATGCTGCACGACAACCATGTCTACGGCCTGACCAAGAAGCAGGCCTCGCCGACCTCTCCGCTCGGCTTCAAGAGCAACACCACCCCGCGCGGCTCCACGCTCCTGCCGCTCAATCCCTTGACGGTCACGCTCGGCGTGCAGAACGTTTCGTTCGTCGCCCAGGCGGTCGATTGGATTCCCGAGCTGCTCTACGAGATTCTTGCGGCGGCCTACAAGCACAAGGGCTTGTCGTTCGTCCGCATCCTGCAGCGTTGCCCGCAATATCTGCCGAAGATGTTCGATCCCTGGCTGCAGGATCCGCAGAAGTCGCTGATCCTCACCCATGATCGCGGCGTGCGCCCGAGCGCCGGGCTTGCCAAGATCTACCGCAATCAGCAGGAGCACGATCCGAGCGACATCAATCGCGCCCGCGAGATCGCCTCGCTCGAGGATCCGATCCCGGTCGGCATTCTCTACCAGAACCCCGACGTGCCCCGCTACGAAGAGCTGCGCAACGCCGGACAGCTTCGCACCGCCGACTACATCAAGGCCGGCCTGGAAGCCGAGTTCGACAAGTTCACCATCTGGCCGGACGGTCACGACGCGCCGGCCGCCTAAACGAAACTGATCGGGCAGACCGCCCGGAAGCGATCCAGTCGGAGCCGCAATGATGCGAGCGAATGCCGAAGCTCAAAACCGGACCATCGATCCGGTCGCCTTCCATCTCACCGGCCGGCGGACCGATGACGGGTCGGATGCTGTCGAGGGGCTGCAGCCGGCGCTGCTGGCGCCCTACCGTGAACTCACCTCGCTGCGCTATGACTTCCCGGTCGTTCTGTCCGAAGAGGGCATCCACTCCCTCACCGGCATCGTCAACGATATGCTGCAGAAGGTCGCCCCGCCCGGGCCGACCAGCGAGCAGCTGCGCAAGATGATCCTCAGGCTCGAGCGCGAAATCCGCCGGTTGCTGGCGGAAGGTGTGCGCGGCACGCTCTCCGAACTCTGGGATCGGGCGGCTGACCGGCTCGCGTCGACGAACGGCGCGGAATTCGCCCAGACCGTGCGCATCGGCCGTGCCGCGATCGAAGTGGATGGCCCGTGCATCGATTGCGACGGGACTGCGGCGGCGAGCATCGTCGGTCATGTGTGGCAGGGCGTGCAGAACGAAAAGATGCGGAGCTTCCGCGCCATCGTCAGCCGGCTGGCGCTCAAGCTCGAAGACATCCTGCGGGCCGAATTCATCCGTTCGCCCGCCGGTCGCTCCGCCGGCAGCCTGCAGGCGTCGGTCGGCGCGCCCCATCACGCCCTGTTCGACTTCTCGGCCATGGCGGGGCTCTTGCCACCGGCCTTGGCTGCCGACGCGCTGCCCGAGGCGCGCCGCCGGCGCATCGAGTGGGCGCTATGGGTGCTCAAGCGCCAGCGCTTCTTTCCGGTGGCGGTCGGGCACGGCCGGACGGGCGACATCGCCGAACCCTATTCGTTCCGTTTCGAGAACTGCGCCGAGGCGGTCGGCGCTTTCCGCGCCCGCTTGGCCGACATGGTCGAACTGGTGAAGGCCATGGCGACGGCCGAGCTTGAGATCACCGGCCGCTACGTGGACGAGCGCCACGATCCCTATTTCGATCGCTTCGACGCCAGTTCCCTGAGCGCCAAGGACATGGGGCTGTTCCCCGATTACCTGGTCGTCACCGTGGGATCGTCGGCGGCCGACAATGCCGGCCTTCTCGACGCTCTCGCCGCCGGCCTGCCCCTGAAGATCGCGGTCGTGGCCGACGACGTGGTCGAGCACGGCGCGGCGGAGAACGGCCGTTTCACATTCGGCCTGCGTGGCACCCAGCTCGCCGGCATGGCGACCGGATTGGGCGAGGCGTTCGTCCTGCAGTCCACCAGTTCGAACCTCTACCAGATGCGCGACCGGCTCCACGCCGGCCTCGCCTTCCAGGGGCCGGCCCTGTTCTCGATCTTCACCGGCAGTCCGGCGCCCCAGGCGCAATCGCGGTACCTGACATCGGCGGCCGCCATGCAGTCGCGGGCCTTCCCGGCCTTCACCTACGATCCGTCGGCCGGGGATGATCTCGCCTCGCGCTTCTCGCTGGAGAACAACCCGGCGGTCGAGGCCGACTGGACGGTGGATACGCTCGACTATGCCGACGAAAACCTGCAGCGCACGAGCGAAAAGATCGCCTTTACGTTCGTCGACTTCCTCGTCGCCGATCCGCGCTTCGCCCGCCATTTCGTCAGCGTGCCGCGCACGGCCTGGACGGACAAGATGGTTCCGGTCGCCGATTGTCTCGCCCACGGCGCTGCGGCGTCGACCGACCGTGTTCCTTACGTGTGGGCGAGCGATGCTGTGGGCCGGCTTGAGCGCCTCGTATGCGACGACAAGGCGATCGCCGCCGCCCGCCGCTGCCTGGAAGCCTGGCATCGCCTGCAGGAGTCCGGTGGCGTGCACAATTCCCATGCCGACCGCCTGCTGGCACGCGAAAAGGCCGCCTGGGACGATCAACGTCGCCGCGATGAAAGCCTCAAGGTCGAGGTAGCATCGGCGGCGCCCATTGCTTCGCCCGCCGCCGCGCCGGCCCCGGCCGCCGCCGCCGAGGCGAAGGAGGAGGCGCGTTCGCCGGACGAGCCCTATATCGAGTCGGGCCGCTGCTCGAGCTGCAACGAGTGCATCCAGCTCAACGGCAAGATGTTCGCCTACAACGAAAACAAGCAGGCCTACATCGCCGATGCGGATGCCGGCACGTTCCGGCAGTTGGTCGAGGCGGCGGAAAACTGCCAGATCGGCATCATCCATCCGGGCAAGCCGCGCAACAAGAGTGAGCCCGACCTGGACGAGTTGATGAAACGGGCGGCGGTTTTCGCCTGAAGGCGCGATTTTCGTCCCACGTGATTGGGAGCAGGCCCGGGCAGACGATAGTCTGTCCGGGCGTATGTTTGTCTTGGCCTGCGTCCGGGTGGGCCGGAACCCATTTCATGCGGATACCGCGAGATGACCTCGGTATCGTGCCCCGGGCGCGCTGCAGCATGTAATGCTGCTGCGCAGGACCGGGGCCTCGCTCCGAGCCAGGCCTAAGGTTCTGCGTCGCATCATTCGCCACAGCGCGTCGAAGACGCGCGTAAACGCGCTGAAGAGCTCATGCTGCGCCGCGCCCGGGGCACGAACCGAACTGATCAGTCGGAGAGAGCATCAGCGGTCGCAGAACTTTGATGCCGCACCATATATCGCGACACTTGCATAGGTGCTCCGGATCGCCTTAGATAATACCTGCGTCAATGAGGACGGCCCGGAGAGGTCGTCCCCAATCGGGAGAGAAACAATGGCCTGGACCACCCCCACCCTCATCGAAATCTGCGTCGGCCTGGAAATCAACGGCTACCTGCCGGCGGAATTCTGAGCCGGGCAAGACCGCGAGCGTAGCCCCGCCGCATGGGGCAATTGACCGCCATCGTGCTCGGCGCTGGGGCGGGCGGCGGCTTTCCGCAATGGAACTGTCGCTGTCCCGTCTGCAGTTTGGCATGGGCGGGTGATGCGCGTGTCGTGCCACGGACCCAAGCCAGTCTGGCAGTCTCCGGCGACGGCCGGCACTGGGTGCTGCTCAATGCGTCTCCGGATCTGCGCCAGCAGATCGCCGCGACCGTGGAGCTGCATCCTCGGGACGGCATCCGCAGCAGCCCCATCGCCGCCGTCGTGCTGACCGGCGCCGAGGTCGATCAGACCGCCGGGCTCCTGAACCTGCGGGAGCGGCAGGCCTTCGATTTATACGCGACCGCGCAGACGGGTGCGGTGGTGGCCGGAAATTCCATCTTCGACGTGCTGGCGCCGGATGTGGTGGCGCGCCATGCGGTCAAGCCCGGTGTTCCGTTCGACCTGCCCGGGAACGTGCGGGCCGAACTGTTCCTGGTTCCCGGAAAGGTGCCGCTCTATCTGGAGGGGGACGATCCGGACACCGATGCCGAAACCGAGGCCAATGTGGGCATCGAGCTTTCGGCGGGCTCGTCGCGCCTCGCCTTCGTGCCCGGCTGCGGCGCCATGACGCCGGAGCTTCTGGAGCGGCTGTCCGCAGCCGACATCGTCTTCTTCGATGCCACTCTTTTTACGGACGACGAGATGATCGCCGCCGGTACAGGATCGAAAACCGGACGCCGCATGGGCCACATGCCGATCGATGGCGCCGCCGGTTCCCTGGCGGCGCTCGCGAGGCTTCCGGGCCGCCGCATCTATATCCATATCAACAACACCAATCCGATCCTGGTCGCCGGCTCTCCGCAACGTCGCGCGGTGGAGGAGGCAGGCTGGGACGTCGCCGTCGACGGCATGAGGGTCGAAACGTGAGATTGTTGTCATCCGACGAGTTGGAAGCCGGGCTGCGCGACATCGGCGCGCGGCGCTATCACCGCCTGCATCCCTTTCATCACCTGCTCCATGGCGGCAAGTGCAGCAAGGGTCAGGTGCAGGCCTGGGCGCTCAACCGCTACTATTACCAGGCCATGATCCCGGTGAAGGACGCGACGCTGATCGCCCGCTGCGAGGACAGCGACGTCCGCCGCGAATGGCGCTCGCGGCTGGTCGATCATGACGGCGCGGAGCCCGGCGACGGCGGCATTGCCCGCTGGCTCGGGCTCACCGACGGGCTCGGCCTCGAGCGCGATTACGTGACCTCGCTGCGCGGGCTGCTGCCGGCGACCCGGTTTGCCGTCGACGCCTATGTGAGTTTCGTGCGCGACAAGACGCTCCTGGAGGCGATCGCATCCTCGCTCACCGAGTTGTTCTCGCCGGTCATCATCGGCGAACGCATGGAGGGCATGCTCAAGAACTACGATTTCATCACCGCCGAGACCCTGGCGTATTTTTCCGCCCGTCCGCCGCAAGCGCGCCGCGACGCCGAATACGCCCTCGATTATGTCAAGCGCAACGCCCGCACGCCCGAGCAGCAGCAGGCCGTTCTGGCGGCGCTGGAGTTCAAGTGCAGCGTCTTGTGGGCCATGCTCGATGCGCTCTCCTACGCCTATGTGGCGCCCCGCCATGTGCCGCCGGGTGCGTTCGTGCCCGAGGGAGATGCATGATGGCGGATGAACCCGCCTATGCACCGCTCGATCCCGATGTGCGTCCGCGCCTGCCGCGCGGAGCCCGTCTCGCCCACAACGAGGCCCAGGGCGGTTGGGTGCTGCTCGCGCCCGAACGGGTTTTCAAGGCCGACGTGATCGCCGTCGAGATCATCAAGCGCTGCGACGGCAAGGCGACCCTGTGCGAGATCGTCGACGATCTCGCCGAGGCCTATTCGGCACCGCGCGAGCGCATCCTCGCCGACGTGACGGCGCTGCTGCGCGGGCTGGCCGAGAAACGGCTCCTGGAACTGTGATCTCTACGGCCGAACAACCGGGTTTCACATGACCGTTCACGACACCCAGATGCAGGCCTTGCCGCGAGTGGCCCCGCTAGCCCGGCCGCTGGGTATGCTGGCCGAACTCACCCATCGCTGCCCGCTCGGCTGCCCCTACTGCTCGAATCCTCTCGAACTCGACTCCCGCCAGGGCGAGCTCGACACGGCGACCTGGGTCCGGGTGTTCGAGGAGGCCGGGGCGCTCGGCGTCCTGCAGGTTCACCTCTCAGGCGGCGAACCGGCGGCACGGCGCGATCTCCTCGACATCACCGCGGCGGCCAGGGGGGCGGGCCTCTACACCAACCTGATCACGTCCGGGGTCGGCATCGATCTTCGCCGCCTGAAAGCGCTTGCCGATGCCGGGCTCGACCACGTGCAGATATCGATCCAGGACAGCGTCCCGGCCTCCGCCGACAAGATCGCCGGATACGAGGGCGCCTTCGCCCGCAAGAGCGCGCTGGCCGCGGACGTCAAGGCGCTCGGCCTGCCGCTGACGGTCAACGCCGTGATCCACCGCGCCAATATCGACCGGATCGGCGACCTGGTGACCATGGCGCTCGCCATGGGGGCGTCCCGCGTCGAGATCGCCCATGTGCAGTACTACGGCTGGGCGCTGCGCAACCGCGCCGCCCTGATGCCCCGGCGCGACCAGGTGGAGCGGGCCGTCTCCGTGGTCGAGGAGTTGCGCCGGCGCCATCGCGGCGCCATCGTGATCGACTCGGTCGTGCCCGACTATCACGCCCGCTTTCCCAAGCCGTGCGTGGGCGGCTGGGGGCAACGTTCGCTCAATGTCACGCCCACGGGCAAGGTCCTGCCCTGCCATGCGGCCGAGACCATCCCGGGCCTGGAGTTCTGGTCGGTGCGCGACCATTCGCTCACCGATATCTGGACGTCGTCGCCGGCCTTCACGGCTTTCCGCGGTACCGACTACCTGCCCGACCCCTGCAAGAGCTGCGAACGTCGCGAGATCGATTTCGGCGGCTGCCGCTGCCAGGCCTTCGCGCTCACGGGCGACGCCCGCGCCACCGATCCGGTCTGCCATCTCTCTCCCCATCACGCCGAGGTTCGCGCTCTGGCGGAGGCGGAGGAAGATGCCGACTACATCTACCGCAGGCAGCGCGCCGGCGGGTGATGCCAACGAGCATTCGCCGTGGGCGATGCTCTCTCCCGTGATTGCGAGCGAAGCGATCACGCTCATTATACTGGATTCGGCTGACCAATTCCGCAGTCATTCCGGGGCGCGCGTCAGCGCGAACCCGGAATCCAGCCACATGCACAGAATTCGGAACTGGATTCCGGGTTCGGCCTTCGGCCGCCCCGGAATGACGGAATTGTTTCGCCGAATTCCGTATTACTCATGACTCCTGGATTGCTTCGCCGCTTCGCTCCTCGCAATGACGAGGGTGCGCCGTCACAGGCCGAGATAGAACTTGCGGATCAAGTCGTTGTTGTTGAGCTCGTCCGCCGACTTGCCTTCGAATTCGATGCGGCCGTGGACGATCACGTAGCCGCGGTCGGCAATGCGCAGTGCTTGCGGGAAATTCTGTTCGGCCATCAGCACCGTGAGATTGTAACGCTCCTTGAGCTCGCGGATCTTGTCGATGGTGCGCGAGACCAGGACCGGGGCGAGGCCGACCGACGGTTCGTCGATGAGAAGGATGCGCGGCGCGCTCATGAGGGCGCGCCCGAGCGCCAGCATCTGCTGCTCGCCGCCGCTCATGGAGCCCGCGAGCTGGCTTCGGCGTTCGGCGAGGCGGGGAAATGCCTCGAAGCAGAAGGCGAGATTGGTTCGGATCTGTGCCCGTGCCTTGGGCCGGAAGGCGCCGAGGAGCAGGTTTTCCTCAACGGACAGGCGCGGGAACAGGCGCCGGCCTTCGGGCACCAGCGCCACGCCGAGATCGACGATCTCTTCCGTGGTGCGGCCGGTGAGGTGGTGGGTGACGCCGTCGATCCGCGCCGTGATCCGTCCGGCCCTGGGCGGCACCATGCCCATGATGGACTTCATCAACGTGCTCTTGCCGTTGCCGTTGGTGCCGAGCAGCACCACGGTTTCGCCGCCGCGGACTTCGAGCGATACGCCTTCGAGGACGCGCACCGAACCGTAGCCGGCGTCGATGCCGTCGATCACGATGCTATTGTCCAAGATAGGCCCTCTCCACTTCGGCGTCGCGGATGACCTCGTCCGGCCTGCCGTCGGCGATCTTTTTGCCCGAGACGAGCACCACGAGACGCTGCGAAAAGCTCATCACGGCGCGCATGATGTGCTCGATCAGGATCACCGTGATGCCGCGCTCGTTGAGGCGGACCAGCAACGCGACGATGTCGGAGACCTCGGAATGGGACAGGCCCGCCATGGCTTCATCGGCGATCAGGAGTTTCGGGTCGGACGCCATGGCGCGGGCGAGTTCGAGCTTGCGCATGTCGACCTGGGTGAGGTCGCGCGGGTAATCGTGCACGCGGCCGGCGAGACCGACGAGGCCCAGCAGCTCGGCGCAACGCTCGCGGGTCTCGGCTACGGAAAGATGCGCGGCGCCGGGGCGGGCATTGACGGCATAGAGCAGGGGGATGCGCAGATTGTCGCCGACCGTCATGCTGGGGAAAGGCCGCGGCAGCTGGAAGCTGCGCGCCATGCCGAGCCGGGTGCGCTGATGGGCGACGAGGCCGGAGAGATCGCGGCCATCGAAGCGCACGCTGCCGGTCTCGTTGGCGAGCGTGCCGCACAGGCAGTTGACCAGCGTGCTCTTGCCGGAGCCGTTGGGGCCGATGAGGCCGACCCGCTCGCCCGGCGCGATCGACAGATCGACGCCGTCGAGGGCGACGAAACCGCCGAAACGCTTGCCCAGGCCATCGACTTCGAGAAGCTGTGCGGTCATGGCGGTTCAGCTCGCTTGCGCTTCCGGCCCCAATAGGGCTGCACGAGCCCGACGATGCCTTTGGGGGCGACGATCACGAAGCCGACCAGCAGCAGACCGACCAGGAGCAGGTTGACCGCCGACGAAATGGTGACGGTTGCGACCTGCTGCAGCGTGCCGAGCAGGAGTGCGCCGATGAGCGGGCCCACCCAGCTGGTCGTGCCGCCGATCATCGGCATCGCGATGGCGTTGACCGCGTAGGGCAGGCCGAAGGCGGACGCTGGTTCGAGATAGCCGATATAGTAGGGGAACGGCGCCCCCGCCATGCCCATGAGGGCGCCCGAGAGCGTCGTGGCGATCAGCTTGAGCTTCAAGGTCGGAACGCCGGATGCCTCGGCGGCGAGTTCGTCGTCGCGGATCGTCGCGAAGCCGAAGCCGAGCCGGGAGCGTTCGATCGCGCGCGCGACCGCGAGGGCGCCGACCGCGAGCGCCAGCATGATCAGGAAGAGATACTGGACATAGCTGCCGATCAGCGCGACCTCGTTCGGCCGTACCACATAGGCGCCGCGCGAGCCCCCGACATAATTCCAATTGACCACCAGGGTCTGCAGCACGACCGCGAGCGCGAGCGTCGCGATGGAGAAGAACGCGCCGCGCAGCCGCAATGTGAGATAGCCGGTGCCGAGCCCGATCAATCCCGACGCGATGCCGGCGAGAAGGACGAGGGCGGGAATGGGCAGGGGAAGGGCCTTATGGAAGAACACAGTCGTGTAGGCCCCGACGGCGAAGAAGGCGGCGGAGCCGAAGTTCACATAGCCGCAATAGCCGCCGAGGATATTCCAGGCGGTGGCCAGCACCACGAATTGCAGCACCGTGTAACCGGCGAAGAAGTAGTAGTCGTTGGCGAGCCAGCAGGCGGCGAAGAACACTGCCGCGGCGACCGCCGAGCATGCGAGAAGGAATGTCCACCAGCGCACGGTCTCACCGCCCCAACAGGCCGGCCGGCCGGAACGCCAGCGTCGCCAACAACAGTCCGAAGGATACGGCCGGTGCCCAGGAGGGGCCGTAGAACGTCGCCGTAAAACTCTCGACGACGCCGAGCAGCATGGCGCCGATCAACGTGCCCGGCAGGCTTCCCAGGCCGCCGAGCACGCAGATCGCGAACACCCGGCCGATATATTCACGCCCGACCGAGGGCTCGACCGGCTGGATGATGATCAGGAAGGCCCCCGCCATGGCGGCGGTGGCGATCGAAATCCCGAATGCGATGCGTTTGATGCGCACCGGGTCGGCGGCCATCAGCCGCAACGCGAGCTGGTCCTGTGCGACCGCCATGATGGCGCGGCCCGTGAAGGTGCGGGTGAGATAGAGCTGCAGCAGCGCCAGCATCAGCAGCGAGAACAGGCACGGCACCAGCATGCGCAGGGGCAGGTGGACGAGGCGGAGATTGACGGTCCGGTCGATATAGGCGGCCTGGACGTAACGGTAGTCGACCCCGAAGGCGAGGATCAGCGTCACCTCGGTGATGAACAGAAGGCCGAAGAAGAAGGCGAGACCGCGCAACGCCTCCGGGCCGCGCTTCTCGAACGAGTGATAGTAGATCTGGTAGATGGCCGCGCCGAGCAAGTAGAAAACCGGCAGTGCCAAGATGCCGGCGACGATCGGATCGATGCCGAACCGGGCATTCATCATGTAGGCGATGTAGGAGCCGAGAATGACGAAGCCCGGATGGGCGATGTTGACGATGTCGAGGATGCCGAACGCGATGGAGATGCCGACCGTGACCGCCGCGTAGAAACCGCCGAGCAGCATCCCGGCGACCAGGGCATTGACGAACAGGTCGGCGGTCATGGGCTTGAGGCCCGCATGTATTTCCCCCGATTTGATCCTTGTTGTGCCGGAACGGCCGCGGATCTTGCGGCAGTTTGCAGGAAGCAGGTGGCCTTGGCTAGAGCGTTTTCCGGCGCAGTGGATGGCGATCCATCAAGCGGGTGCGTCGACGTGAGGCCAGGAGTGCGGTGCCGAGTGCACCCGGTCGGACTGCCATCCATTCCACAGCCGATGTGGGCGCGAGCCCCAATCCGAAGCGCGGCGATCCGGTAGCGCGCCCGGGGCACGAACCGAACTGATCAGTCGGAAGCCGTGTCGTTCACCCGCCAGTCGAACGAGCGCCGACGCCTCCTCGCAGAGACGGGTGGGGCATGGGGCGACGAGCCGGCGTTCAGCGCCGCCTCTGGGCGGGTGTGCGGGTTGCATTCCCTGCGCTGGAAGGCGACGATCGCGCTGGCGGGCATCGCCGCCGCGGGCTTGTCGGTCCAGGCGGGAAGATAGAGACGTCGTCGCGAGCAGCAAACGACGAAGCTGGCCGGCTCTTTCTTCGCGGCACCCGGTTTGCTCCGCTGTCGCTCGCAATGACGCGGTTGAAAAGTCCATCAGGGAGGAAGTCTTGGTGAAGCTGTTCTCGTTCTGGCGTTCGCTCGCCACTTTTCGGGTCCGCATCGCGCTCGAACTCAAGGGGATCGAACCCGAGGTCGTCGATGTCGATTTGTTCAAAGGTCACCAGCGCGAGGCCGAATACCGGGCCGTCAATCCGCAGATGCTGCTGCCGGCGCTGATCGACGGCGATGGGCCGCCCCTGTTCGAGTCGCTTGCCATCATCGAATATCTCGACGAGACCCGCCCCGAGCCGCCGCTGCTGCCCAAAGAGCCGCGGGCGCGGGCGCGGGTGCGCGCGCTCGCCCAGATCGTCGCCTGCGACTCCCATCCGCTCGTGGTGCCGCGCGTGCGCGGCTATCTGGAACGGGAACTGGGCCTCGACGAGGCCACGCGCACCCGTTGGATCCACCATTGGATCGGCGAATCCTTGAAGGCGCTCGAAACCCATCTGGCCGGCAGCCGCGACACCGGTCGCTACTGCCAGGGGAACGCCATCACGATCGCGGACATCTGCCTGGTCAGCCACACGGTGGGCGCCGAATTGTTCAAATACGACACGGCGCCGTTTCCGACCGTGCGGCGCATCGTCGACGCCTGCATGCAGAACCAGGCCTTCGTCCGCGCCCATCCCCTCGCCCAGCCGGGGGCGCCGAAATCGGTTTGAAAAAAAACTGCGGCCGAATGACCCGGAGGACCACCACGAGATACCGATAAAGTGGACGCATTGGACGGAAACGTGATCATTCGCAAATCGATAGAAGCGAAACTTGCACCCGTGGAAAAAACCACAATTTCGACGCGAGTTTGTGTTTTTGATGCACGTCAATAAGGCATGGGCGCAATGATGCCAAATGGACCGGTAACCACCCGATCACCACACGCGCGCACCATGCCGGGAGGCGACCATGACCGGGTACAGGTGTTCTTTTTACAAGACGTTGCTCAGTTCCGACGGCCATCGCTTCAAGTGTCTTCAGGGTGAAATCGAAGTCGTGAGTTCCAACACGGCCGCCGAGGCGAAGGCGCAGGCATCCAGCCAGTTCGCGCGCGAGCGCGGGTTGTGCGACTGGCGCATCTACGCCGACGACATCGAAGTAATGATGCTCGACGCCGATATGGAGATGCAGACACTCAGGGCGGCGTAGGCTTTCTGGTTCGCCACAACGGGTGCTGTCAGGGATCCTTCTCCGAACCGAGAAGGAGACGCTGTGGTGCGCGCAAGGGCGCCCGCTAGGATGAGGGCGCAGAAAGCCTACTTGACGGCCTGCGGGTTGATCGGGCTTCCGGTGGCGCCGGTGATGATCAGCGGCGGGCCGCAGAAGAAGAACTCGTAGATGCCGTCGTCGGCGCAGTCCTCGGCGAGATCCTTCAGATAGAAGATTTCACCCGTGGCGAGCCCCATGGCCGGGATCACCACCCAATGCCAGGGCTGGTTGGCCTCGGTGGTTTCGTTGGGCCTGACTTCCACCCCCCAGGTATCTGAACAGATGGCGGCGATCTGGTGCTCCTGGCACCAGTAGCAGTTCTCGAACTTGACGCCGGGCGCGTCGCCGCCCGCATAGCCGCCCCACTGGCCTTCCTTCAGGCAACGTTCCATCTGGCCGGTGCGGACGATCACGAAGTCTCCGCGCCGGATCTCGACATTCTGGGCGCGCGCGCACTTGTTGAGCTCGTCGTTGGAAATGCCGTAGCCGTCCTCGAGCCAGTCGACTTCCTTGAAGCGGGCGACGTCGAGGAGCACGCCGCGTCCGACCATTTTGGACCTGGAATGCTCGATGCCCAGGACGCCCGACCCGCCGGAATCGATCAGCCTTGCGTCGTGGCCGTTATAGGCCTTGTCCTCATGGAAGATGTGGCCGAGCGCGTCCCAGTGGGTGGCGCTGCGGATGCACAGGTCGAGGGTGTCGTCGGCATAACGGAGTTTGTCGCCGTCCTGCCGGCCGGCCACCGCATCGGTCCCGGTCGCCAGCATCCGGTGGACGGGATTGTAGCGGCCGCCGGACAGGCCGGTTTGGGGGCCATTGCGGTCGAGCGGAATGCCGAGCGCGAATACCTTGCCGGACCGCACCAGGCTCGCGGCGTGTGAGATGTCCTCGGGGCGGACATGATTGAGCGTCCCGATCATGTCCTCCTTGCCCCAACGACCCCAGTTGGAGAGCTCTTTGGACGCCTTGGCGATCGCGTCCTTGCCGACCTTGATGTCCATCCTCGTCCTCTTGCAGTCCTGGAGTATCTGGCAGTGAATATCTGGCAGTGATCCGGCGCAGCCGGTGGACAGGGGCATTCGCGATTGTGCCGCGCCGGCGCCCGTTCGTCCATGGAAAGGCATGGATTTTCCCATCATTACCGGACGTCGGCAGCCGTGAGGGCGGCTCGAAGGGAGCCTCGCCCGCACCTTCCCCGGCGCCGTCGCGATCACACCGGGCATGAGCGTGGCGGGTTCAAAGGCTCCGGCGCCTAAGGGCGGCGCGGTATGGCCGGCCTTGCCCTGAAGTGGCGCGGGATGCGCTGGTTATTGCCGGAGCAGACGCCGAGCCAAGTCCGGGGTCTGCCTCGCCCCATTCGCGAAGAGCTCATGCTGCGCCGCGCCCGGGGAACGAACCGAACCGATCAGTCGGAAACCGCCTCACTCCTCGCCGCGATTGGTGAAGCGGGCGTTGCCCAGCCCGGTGCCGATGGTGAAGACGCCCCAGCGCGCGACGTCCTGCATGTAGGGAACCTCGGACAGGCCCTGCACCACCGCATCGTTGTGCATCACGATCGCCGTGTCGTCGTCGCCGATCTTCGGGATCGCCTTGCACAGGGCGGCGGGCAGGTTGAACTTCTGGCTCTCCCAGTTGCCCGGCAGGTTCTGGGCGCCGCGGTCGATGGAGCCGTCGGCCTCGATCATGCCGGGGCAGCCGATGCCGATGAAGGGAGCGAGCCCAAACCCTTCTTTCCTGGCGCGGGCGATCAGGCGCTGCAACATTTCGATCAGGCCGTCGACGGCGTCCTCGCGCTTGAGCTTCTCGTCGCCGTGACGCCACAGCTCGAACTTCCACACCTTTGCCTTGGACAGGTCGCGCGCCTTCTTGGAGTTGAGCTCGACGACGCCGGCGCGGATATTGGTGCCGCCGATGTCGACGCCCAGGATGGCGTTGTGGGCCTTGAACATCCACGCCGGGGCGAGGTGGGCGGTGCCCACGAGCCCGGCCTCATCGGGCTGGTTGTGGATCATCGCCACGTCGATCGGGATCTTGTCGGCCTTGAGGATCACCGCGGCGCGGCCGATGGCGAGCTCGCCGACCCGGCTGCCGCGAAAGCCGCCGCCGATCACGATGCGCTCGGTGTTCTTCCATGCCTTGAGCTTGAGGAAGCGGCGCGTCACCAGGGCGAGCGCCTGGGCGAAATCCTCGATGGCGCCCTGGACGACGCCGGCCGCCTCCGGGTCGCCGTCGACCAGCAGCTCGTCGAACTTTTTCTTGCTGATGGCGCGGCTGTCGTCGTCGCCGAACGGATCGTCGCCGGCGGCCCGCAGCGCCTCGCGCCAGTTCTCGATGAGGTCCCGAAAGGCCCCTTTCGAGGCCCGGTCGCCCAGGAAGCCCTCGTCGTCCTTGATCTCGGCGTTGTAGTCGTCGACCTCGACCGAGGGCAGGCGGGCGGCGCCGTGGGCGGCGATTGCGGGCAAACTCGTCAGTTCGGCCATGGTTTGCCCCCTATTACGCACGGAAACCAGGAACAACGGAGCCGGCTCGGAAAGGTTTCATGCCCGACTCGCTCGGCCGATGGTTGGTATTTGCAGGGCGCCGCCGCTGGTCTACAAGGCACTCCGCATCGGCCGGGCCGGGCGGTCCGGGCGGCGGCGCCGTTTCGTGCCCCCTTGTCCGGCCGCCCATATCTTCCGTCAGGACCTGAGAAGGCGCGGTCGGGTCGCCACGGGGGCGGCCCGGATGGTCGGTGAACGTGCGTGCCGGGGAGGCGAAACCATGAGCAATGGGCTGCGCAAATCCTGCGTGATCGGCTGGCCGGCCGGCCATTCCCGTTCGCCCATGATTCACAACTACTGGCTGAAGCAGCACGGGCTTGTGGGCGAATACGACAAGCACGCGGTGGCGCCGGAAGACTTTCCCGCCTTCATCGCCTCGCTGGCCGAGCGCGGCTACGCGGGCGCCAACATCACCATTCCGCACAAGGAGACGGCACTGCGCCTCACCAGGCCCGATGCCCGCGCCAAGGCGGTCGGCGCCGCCAATACCCTGTGGTACCAGGACGGCGAGCTGCATTCGACCAACACCGATGTGGAAGGATTTCTCGCCAATCTCGACCATGTCGCGCCCCATTGGGCCCGCGGCCACACGCAGGCCCTGGTCCTCGGTGCCGGCGGTGCCGCCCACGCGGTGGCGTTCGGCCTGATGGCCCGTGGCCTCAAGCGCGTCCGCGTCGCCAACCGCCATCGCGAGCGCGCCGAGGCCCTCAAGGCCAAGTTCGGGCCGGCGATCGAGCCCGTCGACTGGGACAAGGTTGCGGACGAACTTCCGACCACCGACGTCCTGGTCAACGCCACCTCGCTCGGCATGAAGGGCATGCCCGACGTCAGCCTCGACGTCGGCCTTCTGCCGGCGAGCGCCATCGTGGTGGATCTCGTCTATTCGCCCCTGGTGACGACGCTCCTCGGTGCCGCCAAGGCCCGCGGCCTCGTCATCGGCGACGGGCTGGGCATGCTGCTGCACCAGGCGGTGCGCGGCTTCTCCCTGTGGTTTGGCGTCCAGCCGCAGGTGACCCACGAACTGCGCGCCCTCGTCGAAGCCGATCTCGCGAGGTCGTGAAGGCGCGCGGGGGAATAAGCAGGCATCATCCCGAGACGTTCTGTCGTCATTCCGGAAGCCGCGCAGCGGCTGTCCGGAATCCATAACCCCTGTGTTTCCGTATCATTTCGACAGTGGTCATGGATTCCGGGCTCCTCGCCATAGCGCGTCAAAGACGCGCGTGAACGCGCTGACGGCTCGGCCCCGGAATGACAGGGAAAGAGCTTTTCGAGCCGGCCGGGTCTTCGCAAAGGCCGATCGCCCCGGAGGAGACCGCATGAACATATCTAGCCGTCGCGCCGTCCTGGTGGCCGCGGCCCTCGCTTTGCTCGTCCTGCCCGTCGCCGCGCAGGCGCCGCAGGGCGAGCGCATCCGCGCCACCATCGACAAGGTCGACGGCGACGTGCTGTCGCTGAAAACCCGCGAGGGCGGCGCCTTGACGGTGCGCCTCGCCCCCGACACCCGCATCTCGGCGTTGGTCAAGGCCTCTCTTGCCGACATCAGGTCCGACAGTTTCATCGGCGTCGCCGGCATGCCGCGTCCGGACGGCAGCATCGCGGCGTTCTCGGTGCATATCTTCATGCCGTCCCAGCGCGGCGTCGTCGCCGATCGCCATGGGCCCTGGGACGGGCGGCCGGGCTCGACCATGACCAACGCCTATGTGGCCGACGAGGTCAAAAGCACCGATGGCGACATCCTGACGGTCAAGTACCGCGACGGCGAGAAGAAGATCGTCGTCACGCCCGCGACCGTGATCGCCGCCATCGCGCCCGGCAGCGCCGCCGACTTGAAGCCCGGCGCCGGCGTCGTCGTATTCGCGGCGGAGCCGCAGCCGGACGGCACGGTCACGGCGAGGTCCATCTCGGTCGGCCGCGACGTCGCCCCGGCGATGTGAACCGCGGGCGCCATTGCGAGCCACCGGGTCCGGCCTTCGGTCGACCCGATGACAGGCTTAAGCGAAGCAATCCAGTCTTTCCTCCAGCGACCGCATCGCTTCCCCGCCTTCCGCTCCCCGCAATGCCGACGCGCGCGTCCGTCCGTCCGTCAGTCGGCCGATCCGTTCCGCTCCCGTGCCCCGGGCGCGGTGCAGCACGGAGCGCAGCGAAGCGTAGCGGAGTGGTGCGGCGCTGAACCGGGGCCTCGCGCCGGCGCCGCCATCTTCGTGCTTGTTATGGGAACTATTGCGGTCGATGCCTTTATGTCCGTCGA
>JAVDCA010000010.1 GCA_030848545.1 Astrobacterium formosum | reverse complement strand
ACCCTCGCGCAACTCTTCCATCGTGTGGACGAGACCGCCGATCAATGCGCGCACGGTGCGCAGGACCTGTCGGCCGAGCAGCAGAACGACGGCGAATGCCGCGATCGCAACGGCCAGCAAGACGATGGTGTCGCGCCAGGCGACGGAGGTCATGGCGGCGGCATCGGCGGAAATGATCTCCATGAGGCTGCCGCCGAGTTCGCCCACGAGCGCGCTCTGCTGGCGGTTGAGGTCGTTCCACCGGCTTTTCATCGCCGCCTCCGCCGGCTTGCCGGCATTGGCGGCGACGAACGCCTGGATCTCCCCCAGCGCCTTGTCGTTGGCGTCGTAGAATGACTTGTATTTGGCGATCACCTGCTCCGGCGCGAGTTCGAGGAACAGCTTCTTGAAGCTCGCCTGCATGGTCGTGCCTTTGGCGAACAACAGCAGAGGCGTCGTCGCCAGCTTGCCGTCCTGGAGCGAAAGCTGGATGAAACCTCGCTGCAGGAAAACACCGTCAGCGAACTGGAGCGTCGCATAGAGCGCGGATATGCGCCGCGAAAGTTCGGCGTCGCCGGCGATCGCGCCGGCGCGGCTGACGAGATCGAAGGCGCTGGTGGTGATCGGGTTCAGTACGGGCGCCACTTCCGAGGCCTGCGCCGTCTTGGCATCGACCCGGCTGCGGAACTGGGTGAACGACTGGCGCATTCCCTCGTCGATATTGCGCAGATAGGTTTGGCTCGCGACGTCGGCGACGCCGCCCGCGGCCGCCGTTTCCTTCAACTCGCGATAGAGCTTGTCGGTATTCTGGCGAGCCGCTTCGAGTGCCACTCTGTCGCCGGTGGCGAGAAAGTCGCGCGAGGCTCCGCCTTCCCGCGGCAGACCGAGAAGGCCGAGGCGACCAGCCGCAACGGCCAGGCGCAAAAGCGACTCCGACCTCTGGAGATTGGAGTATCTGGTCCAGCTCTCGTAGGTCATGCTGCCGGCGAACAGTGCCATCGCCAGGACAGGGATGAGCACGATGACGACGAGCAGTTGCGAGAATCTCAAATGTGAGAATTTCAAGCGCAGCATGATTTACTCCCGGTGTTCTCCTTTCGGAATAAATGCTCGGCACTTAAATCAACGTTTAAGATTGGTCGGAAAACCACCAGTATTTATTCATTATGCCGTTGCGTCACACACGATATTAGACTTGTGGCGGCACATTTCGTCTTATGGGAGCAGGCCCGGTCCCACCGCATAGATGTCGCCGGAATTCGCGGTGTGCGGCAGGGACAGGATCCAGGCGCGCATCTCCTGCGCATCGATCCACGTGCGATGCGTCATCGTCTGGCTCTCGCCGAGCGCGGCGCCGAAGCGCGTCAATCCGAGCGCCACGCAACGTTCGAGACAGGCGGCCGCGACCTCCCGCTGGATGGTGGTGAACTCGAACGACAGGGCCGGAACCGGCGCCGTCAACCCGGAGAGAACCTCGGCCTCGAAACCCTCCACGTCGATCTTGATGAAGGCGGGCGATCCATGTTCGGCGATCAAGGCGTCGAGCGTCGTCACCGGAACACGAAGGCGGCCGGCCCAGTGCTGCCCGTCCCAGCCGATGCTGCCCGTCGCCGCACGGACGAATGCATCCGACATGGTCGAGACTGTGGGATTGTCGACATTGAGCATGAGTTCGGCCTCGCCGCTCGCCCGACCGACCGCGGCCTGCACGAGCGTGACTTGCCGGTCGCGGCCGTAGATCAGCCTCAACACGCGGGCGATGGCGGGCTGCGGCTCGACGGCGACGACGCGGGCGCCGAGAGCCCGGAAGGCCGCCACCCGGTCGCCCACATGGGCGCCGATGTCGAAGACGAGATCGCCCGGGCCCACGAAGTCGGAATAGAGCGCGGCCATCGCCTGCCGGCGCGGCCGGTCGCCATAGTAGAGGCGCAGCGAGCGCAGCACGGCGCGGGCGGTGCGAAGGGCTTCGATCATGGGGGCTCGTTCGCGGGCGGATCGCTAAGCATCATGGACGCAAATCCGGCGACTGTCGCGGGGTGGGGCGCGCCGGCCGCAAGGCCCTTTCCCCCGATCGGGAATTGCCTTAGGCGCAAGCGCATGAATGTGGATCGGAGGCGGACGTGAGCGAAGAAGGAAAGGCCGAGGCGCTGTGGTACGCGGCGCCGCGCCGCGCCGAGATCGGGGTCGAAACGGTCGTAGCACCGGGGCCGGGCGAGGTGGTGGTGCGTGCCCTCCACGGCGCCCTGAGCCGCGGCACCGAGCGGCTCGTCCATGCCGGCCGGGTGCCGGCGAGCGAGTATCAGCGCATGCGCCCGCCGTTCATGGCCGGCGCTTTCCCGTTCCCGGTCAAATACGGCTATGCGACCGTCGGCATCGTCGAAGCCGGGGTCGATGAACTCGTCGGCCGCACCGTGTTCGTGCTGCATCCGCATCAGACCCGTTTCACCGTGCCGGCCGAGGCCGTGGTGCCGGTGCCGTCCGGGGTGCCGGCGCGCCGGGCCGTGCTTGCCGCCAACATGGAGACGGCACTCAACGCAACATGGGACGCCGCCCCCGGTCCGTGCGACCGCATCGCAGTCGTCGGCGCCGGCGTTGTCGGCGCGCTCACGGCCTATCTGTGCGGACGCCTGCCCGGCGCGCAAGTGAGCCTCGTCGACACGGACGGGAGCCGGGAAACGCTCACGGCCGCGCTGGGGGTCGGATTTGCCCTGCCTGGGCAGGCGGAGGGCGAGTGCGACCTGGTCTTCCACGCGAGCGGCAGTGGTGACGGGCTCGCGACCGCGCTCGCGCTTGCGGGCGAGGAGGCGCGCATCGTCGAGATGTCGTGGTACGGCGCCGGCGACGTGACGGTGCCGCTCGGCGGCGCCTTCCACAGCCGGCGGTTGAAACTGGTCGCAAGCCAGGTCGGCCGCGTCGCCGGCAGCCACCGGCCGCGATGGACGCCGCGCCGGCGACTGGCGGCCGCCATCGATCTTTTGGCCGACGAACGCCTCGACGCCCTGCTGGCGCCCGCGGTGGCATTCCGCGAGCTGCCGCAAAAGCTCGACGCCATCTTGGCGCCCGCAAGCGGCGTGCTGTGCCAGGTGATCGATTACGACTGACGTGCCGCCGGGACTACGCAGCCGCCGGCATCAGCCGCCCGCGGTGCGCGGACGGCGGCCCTCGATCGGATAGGCGGGGTCGTTGTGGCCCGGCGTCGAGGCGTGGCCGGGGGGCACCAGGCGGTCCACCAGGGCCTCGTCCTCGGCGGTGACCCGATAGGCGAGCGCGCCCAGATAGCCCTCCCATTGCTCGATCGTGCGTGGCCCGGTCACGACCGAACTCACCGTCGTGTTGTTCAGCAGCCACGCGATCGCGAACTGGCCGGCGGTGATGCCACGCGCTTCGGCATGGCCGGCGATTTCGCGCGCGATGGCGAGCGACTCGGGCCGCCATTCGGACTGCATCATGCGGGTGTCGTTGCGGCCGGCGCGCGAGTCGGCCGCCGGCGCGGCGCCGGGCGCGTATTTCGCGGTCAGGACACCGCGCGCCAGCGGGCTGTAGGGGGCGACGCCGACGCCGTAGTGGTCGCAGGCCGGCAGGTGTTCCACTTCGGCCTGGCGATTGAGCGCATTGTAGTGCGGCTGGCTCACCACCGGCCGGTCGATGCCGATGCGGTCGCAGATGTTGCAGATCTCGGCGATGCGCCAGCCGCGATAGTTCGAGACGCCGAAATAGCGCACCTTGCCTTGGCGGATGAGGTCGGCCATGGCGCGCACGGTCTCGGCGAGCGGCGTCGCATGGTCTTCCTTGTGCAGGTAGTAGATGTCGATGTGGTCGGTGCCGAGCCGCTTCAGGCTCGTCTCCACCTCCCGCATCATCCAGGCGCGCGACACGCCGCGGCGGTTGGGGCCGTCGCCGATCTGGTTCGCCAGTTTGGTGGCCAAGACCCAGTCGTGCCGGTGCGGCTTGATCAGGCGGCCGACGATCGCTTCCGAGCGGCCGGCCGCATAGGCGTCCGCCGTGTCGATGAAATTGACGCCGGCATCGCGGGCGCTCGCGACGATCGCCGCCGCGGCGGCCTCGTCGGTCCGGTCCCCGAACGTCATGGTGCCGAGGCACAGGGTGGAGACTTCGAGGCCGCTACGCCCCAGCCGGCGGTAGTCCATGTGGGAGACTCCATGTGCTCGTCATGCCGGGCCTTGTGCCGGGCATCCACGTCTTTCCAACCGAGCCGCGTCGAAGACGTGGATGGCCGGGACAAGCCCGGCCATGATGGATGGAGAAGCAACAGGCGAATTCGTAGCTATCACTTGCCCCAGGTGAGCGCCAGCGGCGACAGCTCCTGCGCCAGTTCGAGGAGGCCGGCACGGGTCGCCGGATGGAGCGGCTCGAGCGGGTGGCGCACGGCGTCGCTCTTGATCACGCCGCCTTCCATCATGACGGTCTTGGCGGCGCGCAGCCCGCACTGGCGGTTCTCGTAGTTGATCAGCGGCAGGATCGCGGCGTAGGCGGCGGCCGCCTCGCGGCGGCGTCCCTCACGGTGATGGACGAGGACCGGCGCGATCAGGTCGGGAAGGAGCGCGCTCGACATGGTGCCGGTGGCTCCGGCGTCCAGGTCCGCCATCAGGGTGATGGCTTCCTCGCCGTCGAACGGCCCCTTGATGGCATCGCCTCCGGCGGCGATGAGGCTGCGCAGCTTGGCGGCGGCGCCCGCGACCTCGATCTTGAGATAGGCGACCTGCGGCACCTCGCGGGCCAGGCGGGCGAGGAACTGCACCGACAGGGGCACGCCCGAGAGTGGGGCGTCCTGGACCATGATGGGCAGCGGGGAGGCTTCCGCGACGCGGGCGAAATGCTCGATCATGCGGGTTTCGTCGGCGCGCAGCGAGGCGCCGTGATAGGGCGGCATCAGCATCAGCATGCTGGCGCCGAGCGCCGCCGCCTTGCGGGCGCGCTCGGCGGCGATCCGGGTCGAGAAGTGGCTGCAGGTGACGATCACGGGCCGGCGGCCGGCGACATGCGTCAGGCACAGCTTGGTGAGGGTGTCGCGCTCCGCGTCGGTGAGCACGAACTGCTCGGAATAGTTGGCGAGGATGCAGATGCCGTCGACGCCCTGGTCGATCATGCAGTCGATGACGCGCCGCTGGCCGTCGAGATCGACGTCGCCATTGTCGGTGAAGGGGGTCGGGGCGACCGGGAAGACGCCGCGATAGGGACGTTGGGTGGAAGCCATGGTTAAGCCTCCGTCATTGCGAGCGAAGCGAAGCAATCCAGCTCTTTACTGCGGCGCCCTGGATTGCTTCGTCGCTTCGCGCCTCGCAATGACGATTCGAGTTCACTGCCGCGAATGTGACTCTAGGCCACTTCACGGTCCGACGCACCGCGAATTACCGTCGCCACGCGGGAGATGCCGGCGGTGATCAGCGGCCAGAAGGCGAGGATCAGGGCGCCGCCGGTCAGCGTGGCGACGAGGCCGTTCGACCAGAAGATCGACAGATTGCCGCCCGACATGATCATGGACTGCCGGAAGGCATCTTCGGCCTTGTCGCCGATCACCATGGCGAGCACCAGGGGGGCAATCGGATAGTCCAGCTTCTTGAACACGTAGCCGATGACCCCGAAGGCGAGGGCGAGCGAAAGGTCGAAGCCCTTGTTGCCGACCGTATAGGCGCCGATGAAGCAGGTGACGACGATGATCGGGCCGATGATCGCGAACGGGATGCGCAGGATCGAGGCGAACAGCGGCACGGTGGCCAGGACCAGGACGACCGCGACCACGTTGCCGAGATACATGGAGGCGATCAGGCCCCAGACGAAGTCGGGCCGCTCGACGAACAGCATCGGTCCGGGATTGAGGCCCCAGATCATCAGGCCGCCCATCATCACCGCGGCGGTGGCCGAGCCCGGTACGCCGAGCGCGATCATCGGCAGCATGGCGCAGGTGCCGGCCGAGTGGTCGGCGGTCTCCGGCGAGATGATGCCCTCGGGCTCGCCGGTGCCGAGCTTGTCGCGATTCTTCGAGAAGCGCTTGGCAAGGCCGTAGCTCATGAACGAGGCCGCGGTCGGCCCGCCGGGGGTGATGCCCATCCAGCAGCCGACCGCGGCGCTGCGCAGAAGCGCCACCCAGTAGCGCGGCATGGCCACGACCGTCTTGAGCACGTCGCGCACGCTGATGCGGGCACGGATGCCTTTGAGCTCGAAGCCCTCCTCGATGGTCATGATCAGTTCGCCGAGGCCGAACAGGCCGATGACGGCGACCAGGAAGCTGATGCCGCCAAGGAGTTCGTCGAACCCGTAGGTGAGGCGCAGGCTGCCGGAGACGGAGTCCATGCCGACGGCCGCGAAGGAGAAGCCGAAGCCGATCGACACCATGCTTTTGAAGGGCGAGGAGCCGCCCAGTCCGACGAAGCTGCAGAACGCCAGGAGATAGACGGCGAAAAATTCCGGCGAGGAGAATTTCAGCGCGAAGCGGGCGACCCAGCCGGACAGAAGCGTGATCACGATGACGCCGACCAGGGCGCCGAAGCCGGCCGACAGGAAGGCGAAGCTCAAGGCCTGGGTCGGCTGGCCCTTGTGGGCGAGCGGATAGCCGTCGAACGTGGTGGCGACCGAGGACGGTTCGCCCGGAATGTTGAACAGGATCGAGGTGGTCGAACCGCCGAACAGCGCCCCCCAGTACATGCTGGTCAACAGGATGATGGCTGCGACCGGGTCCATCGAGAAGGTGAGCGGCAGCAACAGCGAGACGCCGTTGGGGGCGCCCAGCCCGGGCAGGACGCCGACCAGGATGCCGAGCAGGACGCCGATGATCATCAGGCCGATGTGATAGCCCGAGACCGCGACGCCGAAACCGTAGATGAGTGAAGGGATGTTTTCCATCGGACGGCTCCGCTCGTGTCAGTAGATGCCGAAGGCCGCTTCGAGCGGACCTTTCAGGAGCGGCACCTGGAAGCCCTTTTCCAGGACCACATAGAAGAACAGCGCCGCCGAGACCCCACAGGCGGCGCCGATCCAGGGCTTGTAGCCGCCCTGCCACCACACCGCCGCGGTGACGTAGACGACGGTCGCCACATAGAGTCCGATGAGCATCGACAGCACGACGAAGCCGGTCATCAATCCGAAGAAGACGCCGATCCGGCCGAGACGGTGACGATCGAGGAATTCGCGGCTCGCGAGAACGGGACGGTTCGCTACCGTCTTGACCGCCGTGGCGCCGCTCGCCAGCATCACCATGATGCCGATGTAGAACGGAAACGCGCCCGGCTCCGGCCCGGCCATGTCCCAGCCGATGCCGTATTCGAGGGCGCCGAAGACCGTGACGGCACCGACGGCCGCGGTCGCCGCCGCGGTGGCGAGTTCGGCATTGAAGCGGGAGATCATCGCAAGCCCTCCGGCAGGGGTCGGCAGACTTCGAACATCCCTCCCCTGAAAAGGGAGGAAGATCGCAAGTGGGCAGCGGCATCGACGTCTCTCAGGAGGCGTCGCCGCTCGCCGCAGCAGCGCTCCCTCTCCCCAGCGGGGAGAGGGTTGGGGTGAGGGGGCTCCGGCAGTGCGATCGCGCACGACGTCGTCCCATCGTCCCCTGACCCGGCGTGTGGGCGCGCGCACCCAACTGGGTTCGCTACCCCCTCACCCCGACCCTCTCCCCAAATGGGGAGAGGGAGAAGGGGGGCCGTGCCACATGCGATGTCCCTCCCCCGCAAGCGGGGGAGGGACGAAGGAAAAGCTACTTCACGATCCAGCCCTGCGCCTCGAGGACCTGCTTGTTCTTCGCCTCGTCGGCGGCGAAGAAGTCGGTGAGCGCCTTGCCGGACAGGAAGCGCGGTGTCTGCAGGTTGCGTTCCGTCCACTCTTTCCATTCGGGAGTTTCCGAAACCTTCTTGAGCACGTCGATGTAGAAGTCGACGGCTTCCTGCGGCACGCCGCCGGACAGCCAGACGGTGCGCGGCATCTGGAACTGGTCGACCGGAACGCCGGCCTCCTTGCAGGTCGGGATGTCCGACCACGCCATGCCACCGGAGACCTTGTCCTTGCCGGGCAGGCGGGTCGGCGAGAACACGCACAGCGGACGCACCGCGCCGGCCTTCCACTGGCCGATGTTCTCGTTGGGATTGTTGACGTTTGAATCGACGTGGCCGCCGGCGAGCTGGACCGCGGCGGCGTTGCCGCCCTGGAACGGCACGTAGATGAACTTGGCCCCGGTCGCGCTCTCGATCATGGCGGTCAGGGTATGGTCGGTGTCCTTCGATTGGCTGCCGCTCGCCTTCAGGGTGCCGGGCTTTTCCTTGGCGGCGTTGATGTAGCTCATCGCGTCCTTGTAGGGCGAGCCGGCGTTCACCCACAGAAGGAACTCGTCGACCGCCATGGCGGCGACCGGGGTCAGGTCGGAAGCCTTGTAGCCGAGCTTGGCGACATAAGGCAGGAGATATTCGTTGTTGGTCCCGAAGGTGACTTTGTGGGGATCCTTGGCCTGGGTCTTGGCGTAGACGAAGCCTTCGGCGCCCGAGCCGCCGCCTTTGTTGGTGACGACGATCGCCTGGTCGACGAGCTTGTGCTTCATGATGATCGCCTGCACGACGCGGGCGAAATTGTCGGTGCCGCCACCGGCCCCGGAGGTGACCACGAATTCAATGGGCCGGTTGGGTTGCCAGGCCGCCTCGGCGGCCATGGGCAGTGACGCGAGTAGCGCAGCGGTGATCAACAGGTGTTTGCGCATCATCATCCTCCATAAGTGCGCCCGACGAATCGTGAAATGTGCTCCTCGAATTGAAGTGGGTGTGCGGCCGGCGCGGCGTCTCAGGCGCGCGCGCGCGATGCCATCCGGATGGCGAGCAGCATGGCCTGGCGGGTGGCGCCCACATTGGCGATGCCCTTGCCGGCGATGTCGTAGGCGGTGCCGTGCGCCGGCGTGCAGATCGGGAACGAATAGCCGCCCACCAGCGTGACGCCGCGATCGAAGCCCATCAGCTTCATGGCGATCTGGCCCTGGTCGTGATACATGGTCAGCACCGCATTAAAATCGCCGCGCTTGGCGCGCAGGAAGACGGTGTCGGCCGGGAACGGGCCCTCGGCCGCGTAACCGCGGCGGATCGCCTCATTTACGGCCGGCTCGATGACGTCGATCTCCTCGCGGCCGAAATTGCCGCCGTCGCCCGCATGCGGGTTGAGACCCGCGACGGCGATGCGCGGCCGCGCGAAGCCGGCCGCGCGCATGCAGGAGTCGGCGAGCGAGAGGTTGCGCAGGATGGCGTCGGCGGTGATCGCGTTGGCGACCTCCGACAGCGGGATGTGCGAGGTGACGCGCGCGTTCCACAACTGGTCGAGGACGTTGAATTCGCGCGCCGGCGAGTCGTCTTTCAGGGTGTCGGAGATGAAGCGGATCTCGTCGTCATAGGCCGGGTAGGCGAAGCGCATCGCCTTCTTGTTGAAGGGCGTGAACATGACGGCGTGCGCCTTGCCGGCGGCGGCGCACAGGAGGGCGCGGCGAAAATTCTCGGTGGCGAAACGGCCGCCCGCCAGCGTCGCGGTGCTGGGGGTCACGTCCTTGGGGTCGAGGTTCTTGAGGTCGACGAGCACCGGGCGGGCCGGCTCCGCCGGGACCTGCCCCGCTGGGACTTGCTCCGCCGGGACTTGGGCTTCCTCCGCGACGGTGTCGATGTCGAGGGAGACGCCCGCCACTTCGGCGCCGCCGTCGAGAATGCGCCGGTCGCCGAAGATGACGATGCGGGCGGACGCGGTCACGTCCTTCTCGGCCAGCAGCCGGGCCAGGAGTTCGGGGCTTACTCCCGCCGGGTCGCCCATCGCCAACGCAATCGTCGGGCGAACGGATTCGCGGCACTCATTAGCCATCAGCGCTGACCTCCCGGGGGTGTTTGGTCTCACCTATCACGTCAAAATTCAGACATCAAGTATGCTGCATACAGAAGGCAGTTGTTTCACGATCGGGAATCCGGTAGGAATCCAGCTATGATCGCGGGCCCCATTTGGGGTGGCCGCGAGGGCGAATTCCGATGGACCAGCAGACAGTTGACGAAGGGATCGGGTCCCTGGCGACGGAGGATCGCGGTCCGATCGTGCGGCAGACCCTGCACGACGCCATCGTATCCCGGGTCCGCGACATGATCATCGAAGGCACGCTCGCCTCGGGAACCCGGGTGCACGAAGGTAATCTGGGCCGCGAGCTCGGCGTGTCGCGCACGCCGCTGCGGGAAGCCCTCAAGTTCCTGGCCAGCGAGGGGTTGATCGAGCTGTCACCCGGACGCGGCGCCGTGGTGCGTGAATTCACCGCCAAGGATATCCACGACAGCCTGATCGTGCTCGCCCAGCTCGAAGCGCTCGGCGCCCGGCTCGCCTGTGTCAATGCCACCGACGTGCAGGTCCGCGAAATCTGCGATCTGCACGAGCGCATGCTCGACATGTATCGCACCGGCGAACGCCGGGCCTATTTCAAGCTCAACCAGGCCATCCACTCGGCGATCCTGCGTTCGTCGGGCAACGACGCCCTGGTCGACGTGCACGGCTGGCTTCTGCCGCGCCTGCGCCGCGTGCGCTATCTCGGCCACGAGGGTCCCGAGAACTGGGCAGCGGCGGTGGCGGAGCACGAGGTCATCATCGCGGCATTCAAGAAGCGCGACGCCGCGACCTTGTCGCGCGCCCTCTCGGAGCATATCGAAGCGGGCTGGCACCGCATGAAGGGCATCATCTGAGAGATGCGGTCGCGCGTGTTCTCTGGAGATGAAATCGGATGAGTGAAGAAGCCGTCCTGCGTGAGGCCATCTGCCGCTTCGGGCGTTCGATCTTCGAACGGGGTCTGACATCCGGTTCGTCGGGCAATATCTCGGCCCGGCTTTCCGACGGCCGTTGGGTCGCCACACCGACCAATTCCTCGCTCGGCTGGCTCGATCCGGCGCGCCTGAGCCTCATGGAAGCTGGCGGCAAGCTCATTTCCGGCGATCCGCCCACCAAGGAGCTGCCGCTGCATCTTGCGCTCTACGAAACCCGCCATGGCGCCGGCGCCATCGTGCATCTGCATTCGACCCACTCGGTCGCGGTGTCGATGCTCCAGGACATCGATGCGCAGAATGTGCTGCCGCCGCTCACCGCCTACTACTTGATGCGGGTCGGTCGCACCGCTCTCGTACCTTACTACCGGCCGGGCGATCCGGCGGTCGCCGACGCCATCCGCGGACTGGCGGGCCGCTACAGTTCTGTGCTTTTGTCCAACCACGGTCCGGTGGTCAGCGGCAAGGATCTCGAAGCCGCCGTTTACGCGACCGAAGAACTCGAAGACACGGCCAAGCTGCATCTCCTGCTGCGCGGCCTCAACCCCCGCCTGCTCACGCGCGACCAGGTCCGCGACCTGGTCGAGCATTTCAGACTGGACGAGGCAATCGCCGGCGACGGCGATGGCGCTCCGCACGATCATCATCATTGAGACGGGTGTTGTGATGCCGAAATTCTCCGCCAATCTGGGTTTCCTCTTCCCCGACCTGCCGCATGCGCAGCGTATCGACGCCGCCGCCAAGGCGGGCTTCGCCGCCGTCGAGTGGCAGTGGCCCTACGAAGCGACCATCGCCGAGCTCAAGGATGCGCTCACCCGCAACAAGCTCGTCGCGCTGGGGATCAACGCACCCAACGGCGACAAGAGCCGCGGCGAGAACGGCCTCACCGCGCTGCCGGGCCGCGAGGCTGACCAGGCGGCGGCCTTCGATCATGCGCTGTCCTACTCGGTCGCCCTCGAGGGCTCCGCCATCCACACGCTCGCCGGCGTGGTGCCGGCCGACCAGAAGGACGCCGCCGAGAAGACCTATATCGCCAATCTGCGCTCGGCCGCCGACAAGGCCGCCAATGCCGGCAAGCTGGTCCTGATCGAGCCGCTCAATTATCGCGACGCGCCCAACTACTTCCTCAACACCATCGAGCAGGCCGCCGACATCGTCGGCAAGGTCGGCCGGCAGAACGTCAAGATCATGTTCGACTGCTACCACCTGCAGATCATGGGCGGCGACCTGATCAAAAAATACGAGCGCTACCGCGAACTGGTCGGCCACGTGCAGATCGCCGGCGTGCCGGCCCGCGCCGAGCCCGACGAGGGCGAGCTCTGCTATCCGGAGATCCTCAAGGCGTTCGAGAAGCTCGGCTACACGGGCTGGATCGGCGCCGAGTACAAGCCGCGCGGCAAGACCGAGGACGGTCTTTCCTGGCGCAAGGCGTACTGAGGGGCGCGACCATGATCCGGCTCGGATGCATCGCCGACGATCTCACCGGCGCGACCGACCTCTCGTTGATGCTTGCCCGTGAGGGCATGAACGTCATCCAGACCGCCGGCGTGCCTGACCGCCAAGTCGATCTCTCGGACGCCGACGCCGTGGTCGTGGCGCTCAAGTCGCGCACCAATCCCGCCGCCGAGGCCGTCGCCCAGTCGCTGGCGGCGGCCGAGGCGCTCCGAAAGGCGGGCGCCAAGCACTTCTTCTTCAAGTACTGCTCGACCTTCGACTCGACCGACGAGGGCAATATCGGCCCCGTCACCGAGGCGCTGCTCGACTTCACCAAAAGCGACTTCACGCTCGCCTGTCCGGCCTTCCCGGCCAACAAGCGCTCGGTCTATCGCGGACATCTGTTCGTCGGCGACGTGCTGTTGAGCGAATCGAGCATGAAGGACCATCCGCTCACGCCCATGCGCGACGCCAATCTGGTGCGCGTGCTCGGCCGCCAGACCAAACTCTCGGTCGGGCTCGTCGCCTACGAGGACGTCGAGAAGGGTCCCGAAGCGGTGCGCGCCGCCTTCGCCAGGGCGAAGGCCGCCGGCCACCGCATCGTCATCGTCGACGCCGTCTCCGACGCGCATCTGCGCGTCATCGGCGCCGCCGCCCATGATCTTGCGGTCGTCACCGGCGGCTCCGGCGTCGCCATGGGGCTGCCGCTCGCCTACGGCATCAAGCCGAAGGCGGATGCCGGCGCCCGCATGCCGGCCCCCAAGGGCCGTGCCGCCATCCTCGCCGGTTCGTGCTCGGCCGCGACCCGCGGCCAGATCGCGGCGGCGCTCGCGGCCGGTACGCCGGCCTTCAAGATCGATCCCCTGGCGCTCGCCGACGGCAAGGTGTCCGCTGCCCAGATCCTCGACTGGATCGCCGACCAGGGCGCCGAGCGTGCGCCGCTCGTCTATTCCAGCGCCGATCCCGCCGACGTCGCCCGCGCCCAGGACAAGCTCGGCCGCGCGCAGGCCGGCGAGATGATCGAGCATCTCATCGCCGACATCGCCCGCGCGCTGCCGGAGCGCGGCTTCAGCCGCCTGATCGTCGCCGGCGGCGAGACCTCGGGCGCCGCCGTCGCGGCGCTGGGTGTCAAGGCGCTGCGCATCGGCCCCGAGATCGCCCCCGGGGTGCCGTGGACGCGCACGCTCGGCGGCACCGATCTGGCGCTCGCCCTGAAGTCCGGCAATTTCGGCGCCGAGGACTTCTTCATCAAGGCCTGGGACTTGCTGGAGTAGGTTGGAGCCTCCGCTCCTTCCTGCCGACATCCGCACGCATCGCGCGCGGATGTCGATTGCCTGGCGAACCGGGAAGCCTGAAGGCGATTTCAGGATCGCGGGTGGAAAAGATCGTCCTGCTCGCGGCGCAGCCGGCCGAGGCGGGTGTCGGCCGGCATCGCGACCATGTCGCAGGTGACGACGGTGCCCGCCGGCACGTCGCGGGCGAGCGTGCAGCCGTCGGCCATGTAGTAGGGAATTGGACTGCTTGCCTCGGCGCGGCCGCCGTCGACAAGGATTCCCTCGACGCCGTCGATGACGTGGTGGTGGCCCTGCGCCTTGAGCACCGTACCGGCCGCGAGCGCCCGCGTGGTGCGGCCGGCGAGATCGCAATGCGGCCGTGGTCGCTCGCCGCCGGTCGATTGCCCGAGCAATGCCGCCGCCAGCACCGATGTCGCGGTCTCGACGCCGAGGAGATGGGCGGGATGATAGAGCATCACTGCCGTGCGGCTGCGGTTGACGACATGGCCCTTGAGCCGCAGCACCTCCCAGCTCTTGGCGTCTTCACAGGCGGCGACGACATAAACGCCGCCGGCCATGCTCAGCTCGTCCGGCTTACGCAAGCAGTTGAACACGTCGACCACCCCATTGCGCCCGAGAAGGCCGCCCATGTCGCGCGACACCATCATGTCGGGGATCTCGGATATACGGCAGATCGGAGCATGGAAGGATGGTGTATCGAAACCCAGCCCGGTAGCATTGACGACGTGCGCCATCTCGCAGAGGTCGGGAACGGCATGTTGCGGCAACGCCGCCAGTATGTCGCCGCGCCGCGCCGCCACCTCGACGACGGACCGACCGCCGAGTTCCCACACCGCGTCCATTCCGGGTGCCGGCGTCGAGCGGTCGAGGCTCGTCACCACGCTCGTCTTGGGATCGTACACGAAGTCGTATTCGCTCGACTTTCCCGCCGAGAGGAGGTTCAAGCCGATCGCCTGCGCCCACGTGATCAGGCCGATGAGCAGGCTCGGCTGGTCGCCGTCCGCCGGTGTGTAGACGATGCCGGCTCGGCGCGCCTTCTCGGCGAGGATGCAGCCGACCACCGAATCGACTTCCTTGGACACCATCACGAGGTGTTTGCCGTGATCGAGAGCGTTTTCGCCGTAGCGGGCGCCCGTCTCAGGGCTGCCGGTTCCTTCGATGAACACGTCGAACGGCAGCTCCATCACCGGACTCGGCTCGGCGACGACGATGCGCCGGCCGGCCTCGAACGCCTTAATTGCTGTCGCGGCCGAATCGCAGACGACGATATCGTCGGCCGCGAAGCCGGCATAGCGGAAGGCGTCGATGCCCCGCTGTACCGTGCGATTGACGATGATCGGCACATCCAGGCCGGGGACTCGCCGCGACTGGAAGATGAATGACGTGCCGAACTCGCCGGCGCCCGAGATCGCGGCGCGGACGGTGCGCCCCTGTGCGGCCTTGAAGAGAGTCTGATAATTCACGGTAGGTATCCGTTGTCGGGGGCGTCAGTTCCGAATGACGCAAGCGGCGCCTGCTGCCCTGGTCTAGATGGTGCGTTCGCCAGCATCGGCTCGTGGATGCATATCGCCGTGCCGGAATGGAATGTGCTCTAGGTGCCGGCCAATTCGATCCGATAGAACCTGGCGGCGTTGCGGCAAAAGAAGGCGTCGAATGCGTCGTCGTCGAGGTCGGCGAGGATGTCGCAGATTCCGTCGACAAGATCGCGGTACGAAACCGTCAGCGTGCACACCGGCCAGTTCGTCGCGAACATGCAGCGCGAGAGGCCGAAGATCGCGATGGCATCGCGGACGACGCCGCGATTGCCCTCGACCGTCCACTGCATGCCCTTGACGCCGAGCTCGGATACTTTGAGCCAGACATTGGGGCAAGAGGCGAGCGTCTCCATTCCCGCTCGCCATGCACGCAGGCCTTCGTCGCTGCGGTCCCACGGGAAGCCCGTGTGGTTGAGCACGATGGGCGTATGCGGAAACGCCTTGGCGACCTCCGTGGCTTCCGCCAGGTGCCAACACGGCACCCGCAGGTCCCAAGACAGATCGTACTTGTCGAGCAGCGCGAATCCGCGCAGCCATGCCTCGTCCTGCATCGAACGAGGCCCGCCGCGGCGCATGTCTTGCGGGCGTTTGGCCGTCACCGGCTTGGAGCGGATGCCACGCACCAGGGGACTTGCCGCCCGATGGGCGGCAAGCAGTTCTTCGCAACGCGGATCGTCGAACCAGACATGGCCGACGATCGCGCTCGGCAGGCCGTCGCGGCGATTCAACTCGGCAAGCCAGAGCGTTTCCCCGACCTGATCGTTGCGGTCGCGCTCCGCTTCGCAATGGACCGTGCCGACCACGTTGAAGTCGCACGCGGCCTCGCGGTAGCCGGCCGGCAGCATCCGCTCCTTGCGGAAGGCCGCGTAGTCGCCGAGGAAGAAGTCCGGGTCCACCTCGTCGTCGAGCCAAGGATAGTGCCCGGCCTTCAGATCCCAGAAGTGGTGGTGGGCGTCGAGAATACGCCGCGGCCGTCGCCTCATTTGCCGCTCCGGATCTGTTCCACGCCGGCGAGCCAGTCACGCACGAAATCCTCGCCGATCGTCTTGGCGAATTTCTCGTAGATCGGCTTGGCCTTCTCCTGGAAGCGTGCCACCTCGGCAGGCGACACGACGTTGACCTGCATCGTCTTCTTCAGATCATCGAGCATCCGGCTATTGTAGTCTTTGGCGATGTTGCGCTGATTGATCTTGGCTTCCTCCGCGCATTCCATGATCAGCTTGCGTTCGTCATTGTTGAGCGCCGACCACGTCCTCTTGCTCGCCGTCAGGGTGAACGACGTATAGACGTGACTGGCGATACTGAGATACTCCTGCACTTCCTGGAACTTCATCGTATAGATGTTGCCGATTGGATTGTCCTCGCCGTCGATGGCGCGCGTTTCCAGAGCCGAATAGACTTC
Organism: Astrobacterium formosum; assembly: GCA_030848545.1. GTDB lineage: Bacteria > Pseudomonadota > Alphaproteobacteria > Rhizobiales > Xanthobacteraceae > Astrobacterium > Astrobacterium formosum. The sequence continues at coordinate 182,689 of JAVDCA010000010.1, read as the reverse complement.
CGCGATCGGCATCGGCACGGCATTTGCCCCGAGCGAGTTGAAATAGTCGAGGAACACCGGGCTGGCGACCACGCGCATCTTGATGCCCTTCAGGTCCTCCCAGCGGGTGATGGGATGGCGGTTGTTGGTGATCTCGCGCATGCCGATCTCCCAAAAACCGAGCCCGATCACGTTCTTCTCTTCGAGAGTCGCCAGGAGCTTCTTGCCCATCGGGCCGTCGAGCATCTTGTGGGCCTCTTCGGGGCTGCGGAACACGAAAGGCAGGTCGAGCACCGCATACTGTTTGGACGCACCCGTCAGGGTCGGCGAGCCGTGCAGGCCGAAGTCTATCGTGCCGCCCTGGATGGAAGCGAGCATCTGGGGGTCGTTGCCGAGTATCGAGCCGGCGAACAACTTCATCTTGATCTTGCCGCCGCTCTTCTGCTGGACGAGTTCGACGAGGCGCTTCAAGCCCATCGGACCGGCGGACGACTCCGGGTCAGAGGTCGCCAGCTTGAAATTGTGCTCGCGGATCTGTGCGGCGGCGGGATACGAGATCAGGCAACCGACGGCGGCAGCGAGAGCCAAGACGCGTGCGAAGGATTTCATCGATCTCTCCTCGTGCATTCTGGGGGTGTGGGTCATTGCATGAAGCGCAGCGGTGCCAATACCAGCGCCGGAAACAAGGTGAGCAGTAGCAGCAGAAACAAGTGGGCGATCAGGAACGGCAGCGATCCCTTGATGGTGTCGTCGAGGGATATCTTGGCGACGCCGGCGATCACGTTGAGGACCGTGCCCACGGGCGGCGTGATCAGGCCGATGGCGTTGTTGAGGATGAACATAACGCCGAAATAAACCGGATCGATGCCGGCCTGCTTAACGACAGGCATCAGCACGGGCGTCAGGATCAGGATGGTCGGCATGATATCGAGAGCGGTGCCGACCGCGATGACGATCAACATGATGATGAACATCAGGAGGATCTTGTTGTCGATGAAGGGCGCCAGCAGTTCGGCGACCATCCCGGGCAGATCGGCGACGGCGATAAGCCACGCCGATATGGTGGCGGCGGCGACCAGAAACATGACGATGGCGGTTGTCTTGCCCGCGGCGAGGAAGACGCGGTAGAGCATCGAAAATTTCAGTTCGCGATAGATGAACAGCGACACGAGCAGCGAGTAGGTCGCGGCGACCACCGCGGCCTCGGTCGGCGTGAACACGCCTGCCTTGATGCCACCGAGCACGATCACCGGAATCATCAGCGCCCAAAAGCCGTCGATCACGGCCTTGCCGACGGCGTTCGCGGGCTGGCGCGGCAACGGTTTGACGTCGTCCTTGCGGGCGACCAGCCACCATGCCGCCACCAGCGCGAGGGCCATCAGAAATCCCGGCACGATACCGGCGGTGAATAACTTGCCGATCGATACGCCGCTGATGACGCCGAAAACGATGAATGGAATCGACAAAGGCATCATCGGCGCGATGATGCCGCCGGCCGCGATCAGTCCGGAGGCGCGGCCGACGTCGTAGTTGGCTCCCCGCATCATAGGGATGAGGATGGCTCCGAGTGCGGCGGTATCGGCGACAGCCGAGCCCGACATGCTGGCCATCAGGATCGAGGCGGCGATGGCGACATAGCCGAGCCCGCCGCGGTAGTGGCCGCACAGGGCGACCGCGATGGCGACGATGCGGCGGGACAGGCCGCCGCTCGTCATCACTTCGCCGGTCAGCATGAAGAAAGGAACCGCCAGCAGCGGAAAGCTGTCCGCACCGGAAAACAGGTTCTGAGCCAGGATCTGGGTGTCGAAATTATCGAGTTGCCACATCAGCGCGAGGCCGCAGACCAGCAGCGCAAATGCGATCGGCATGCCCAATGCCATCGCGCCCAGGAGCGAGCCGAGGAAGACTGCGATCGTCATTTGGTTACCGCCTCGGACTGGGTCGCCGCCGGGTCTTCCGAATCGCGGACCTGGATGAGATCGTGTTCGCCCGCCCGTCCGGTCACGACCCGCCAGAAACGCCCGCTGGTGATCAGTATGATGGCGACACTCGCCACCAACACCGAGGCGTGTACGAAGCCGAGCGGCACTTGCGATACCGGCGCGACGTTGTCCATGTTCACGATCGTCTGCTGCCATGCGCCGTGCGCTACCAGCATGGTGCAGGCGACGATCATCAGGTCGCTGACGATGGCGCAGATGATGACGCCCTTGCGCGGCAGGCGCTGGATGACGCTGTCCATGCCGAGATGCGTTCCTTCGGCGACCGCGACCACGGCGCCGATGAACGTCATCCAGACGAACAGCATGCGCGAAAGCTCCTCGCAGATGCTGATGCCGGAATTGAACACGTAACGCAAAACGACGTTGCCGAAGACGATCACCAGCATCGCCGCGAGGCTGAACACAATCAGCGGTTCGAACAGCTTGACTAATCGACTCTGCAACGCGCTCTGCGAACCGACGTTCCCCGGCTCCATGTTCCGCCTCCGAGTTCGCAGGTTGCGTCGTCCCGCACATGGGACGAACGGCGATCCTGCGAGGCGCCACAGCGTGGCGACTGGTGCAAAAAGTCGGCGCTGATCCGGTCGCGACCGGAAAGTCGGATTCCGAGGGTCCCGGACGGCTTTCGCCGGGGCAGCCGGGATCAGCGATGATGGTCTTCGCACGGCCTTGAAAATGGTATACCATCTTCTAGAAATGGCCAGAAGAATTTTTAGCTCACAGCAAAGCCTTGAAAATACGTCTATTTGTATCGTGCAGTTGAAATTTATGGTATGCCATACGCGCGTATTGTCTTGTTGACGCTGGCGGCCACAATGATCGGCAATATGGACACAGTGAGCCCCGGGAAGCGCGGATCAGTGGGCCGCGATCCGGATCCGTCGAACGATCTGTTGTCGCATCGCATTGCCGCGCAATTGCGCGAACGCATCGTCACGGACGAGTTGCCGGGCGGCGCCCGCATTCGCGAGCGGACTCTGGCGGCCGAACTCAACGTCTCGCGTACGCCTCTGCGCGAAGCGTTGAAGATTCTCGCCGGCGATGGGCTCGTCACGCTGCTGCCGAATCGGGGTGCGGTCGTCGCGCAACCGTCGGCCCAGGAGGTCGAAGAACGGCTGGAACTGCTCGCCGAACTCGAGGGGTTCGCGGCCAGAAAGGCGGTCGCGGCGGCCACCCCGGAGGAGATCGTCGAGATCCGCGCCCTGCACTACGAAATGGTGGCTGCGTTCGAGCGACGGGACAGGCGCGCCTACTTTCATCTGAACCAGCAAATCCACAGGTCCATCGTCATCGCCTCCAGGAATCGCGCCCTGATATCGGTTCACGAACAACTCAACCATCAGCTCTACAGCTACCGGTTTCGCAGCAGCTCGAATCCGATGCATTGGCAGACGGCCATCGAGGAGCATGGGCAGATCATCGAGGCTCTCACGGCGCGAGACGGGCCGGCGTTGGCGGGCATCCTGTCAGCGCACATCAGCAGCACGTGGCGCCAGCTGTCGCACGCAACGCCGCATCCCGGCCCGGAAGCCAAAACGCGCGGAAAAACGCGGTCGAAGCGCACCGGTGCGAAGGACCAGAAGGATCGCAGCGAGGCGCCGGATCATCCCTGACGCGCGGACGGACTCGACTTCGGGCCGGCGCCAAGAGTCGAGTTGTCGATCCGAAGAAATGCCATTCACGCGTGTGGTGCGGCACCTTTTCTTGGCGCATCGACGTTCACCATCGACGAGCAGCAGCCATCCACTGGTGCCCTGCCGACCCGCGATGACGGATCCCGCCGCGGCCCAAGCCGCGCTTCCGCGTGCGGCAGAACATGTCGTCAGCGTCACCGCCGCAGCCGGTGCCGGACGATCCACAGGATCGCGTTCCATCCCACGCAGACGGCGAGGCCGACGAGATAGGACCACCACACGCCGGCCGGTATGGCGAGGAGGTGCACGGCCACGAGCCCGAGGCTCAAGCCGATCAGCGGCGTCTGCACATGGGCGGCGACGCTCGCCGCCGTCGGCCCGCCGACGCGGGTGTGCAGGATGATGAAGAACGATCCCATGGCGATCGGAAAGAAGGCGAACAGGCCGGACAGGAACGTGCCGATGGAATGGCTCGCCGCCGTCACCACGACGACGCACACGGTGACGACCGTCGCCCGCCAGACAAGGTCGGCACCGGAAAGCGCCACCCGCCGGACGACACCGGGTATGCGGTAGCGCGCCGCGGCCGCGATGGTGAGCGGGAACACGACGGCGGTGAGCAGGAGCGCGGTCGTCGCCGTCCACTCGATCTGGCGCGACACCAGCGCGACCGTAAACCACACCCCATAGGCGCCGCCGAGGGCGACCGGCAGGGTGTGGCGTTGCGCCAGCACCGCATAGGCGAGCGCGAACACGGCGCCGGCCACATTGGCGACGATGCTGCCGACCACGCCGGTGGCGATGAAATCGGGCGGATGCTCGAAGGCCAGGATGATCAGCGCCGCGCCGCCGGCGGTCGGCATCGACGCGATCATGGCGCCGACGAACGGCCCGCTGCGCTCGACCACGAGCGAGGCCGTCACCACAATGCTGGTCGTCAGGGCGATCTTGAACAGCAGGGCGATCAGGAAGGCGGCGGTCATCGGGTCGGCGGACCGGCACTGTCGCCGGCGAAATGTCGAGACATAGGGCCGGGCATCTCGTCGGAAGACCTCGGGAGCGTGTGATGGCGGCGGCAGGGATCAGGCGCGAACCCGGCGGATGTCGTCGGGGGGCGTACGCGACCGGCCGCGTCCGTCCACAGCTTCGATCTACTGCGCTTTTGAAGGGCTGACAATCACGGTCGTAGTCGACCGGACTTCGCCGCGGACCTCGTTGCCCGACCGCGAGGGCGGGTCCGCAACGCAAATGTGCCGCGTGACGCCGGCTCGACGTCACGCGGCTCGTCGACGTTCCGTGCCGATTGCTCCCTAGGCGGCGCGGACCGTAGCCAGGAACTTGCGTACCTCGCCCTTGAGGTGGTTGCTCTCGCTCGCGAGCGACTGCGCTGAGGCGAGCACCTGGGCGGAAGCCGAGCCGGTCTCGCCGGCGCCGTGATTGACGTTGACGATGTTGTTCGCCACCTGGGCGGTGCCCTTGGCGGCTTCCTGAACGTTGCGGGCAATCTCCGCCGTCGCCGCGCCCTGCTCCTCGACGGCAGCCGCGATGGTCGACGAAATGTGCGAGATGCGCCCGATGGTGCCGCCGATTTCCTTGATGGCCGAAACCGACTCGTCCGTCGCCATTTGCATGCCGGTGATCTGGTTGCCGATCTCACCGGTAGCCTTGGCGGTCTGGGCGGCCAGCGCCTTGACCTCCTGGGCGACCACCGCGAATCCCTTGCCGGCCTCGCCGGCGCGCGCTGCTTCTATCGTGGCATTGAGCGCCAGCAGGTTGGTCTGCTCGGCGATCGCCGTGATGAGCTTGACGACGTCGCCGATACGACTGGCCGCCAGCGACAGATCGTTGATGCGGGCGTCGGTCTTCTGCGCCTGTTGAACCGCCTCGCCCGCGATGGTGCTCGATTCCTGTACCTGTCGGCTGATCTCGCCGACCGAGCAGGTCATCTCTTCGGTCGCCGAGGCGACCGACTGCACGTTCGACGACGCCTGCTCGGAGGCGGCGGCGACCACGGTCGAGAGCTGCTGCGTGGTCTCGGCCGTCTTGGTCAGGGTGCTGGCCGCCGCTTCGAGTTCGGTCGACGCCGAAGACACCGTCTCGATGATGTTGCCGACCGCCTTCTCGAAGTCGTCGGCGAGCTTGTTCATGGCCGCCTTGCGCTCCGCCGCCGCCTTCTCCTCGGCGGCGCGCTGCATGGCCAGTTCGCGCTGCTCGGCCGTCCGCTTCTCCTCGGCGGCACGCTGCTCGGCTTCGCGCTGCTCCTTCTCCATGCGGATCTTGGCGAGGCCGTTGTCCTTGAACACGACCGCGGTCTTGGCGATGTCGCCGACCTCGTCCTTGCGTTCGCTGCCGGTGATCTCGAAGGCGTAGTCGCCGTTGGCGAGTTTCTGCAGCAGGCCGACGATGGCGTGGATCGGCTTGGCGATGCCGTACTGGCCGATCATGAAGCCGAGGACGAGGCTGATCACGATGCCGATGGCCGCAATGATCATCATCATGTTGGAGACGCGATGGTATTCATCCGTCGCCGCCTTTGACACCTCCGTCACCAGCTGATCGAGCCGGGTTGCGGTTTCACGCGCGGCGGTCTGAAGCTTGGTGGCGACGACGCGGCTCGACTGGATGGAATCGCGCAGGCGTTCCATCTCGGCGGTCATCTGGTAGTTCTTCACCGTATCGGCGACCTCGAACGTGCCCCCGATCTCGGTCAGGTAGTTCCTCCAGAGCTCCTTCATTTCGGCGACGTGACGGAGTGCGACCGGGTCGTCCGTCTTGGATATCTCCGCCAGCCGATCGTTGAGCTGCTTGATCTGCTCGTCGATGTGCTTGCGCATCGCCGTCTTGTTCTCGGCACGCGGATCGACGCCGACGCCGTATTCGGCGCGATTGATCGCGACCACGTTTTGGTAGATACGGGCGGCGACCAAAGCGCGATCCGCCGCGGTCTCCATGACGTCCGTCGCCTTGTTCAGGGAGCCCAGCGAACTGATGCCGATCGCGGTGATGATCGCGGCGACGACGGACATCAACGCGATGACGGCAAGTATCTTGGTCAAGACTTTGAAGCGCGACAGAAACGACATGATTTCTCCTCGTGGCGGGGTAACGGGCTGCCTGCCCGCTGCAGGAGGGCTGTTTTCAGGAGGCTGCCTTCGGGGAAGGCTCGTGATTGACGGAATATAATGGGATTTAATAGGGATAACGTTTGGTAAATACCTAAAAGCCCCCAACGTCATGAATGCGAAATATCAGCACGCATGCGAAATTTAATCGGCGCCGGTGTCGTGGGTGACGCAGAGGTCATGCGCGTCGTGCAGCCGCCAATTTTCGTCAATGGCTCTGTGGCTTGCGCTTCTCGTGTTACTGATTCGACGGATCCTCACGGATCGGACGCGCAATCCGAGTGATCATGGCGGGTTCTTTCAATGCCCGGCTCGGCCACCGCTTCCTTGACGGCATATACGAAGGGAGGGCGAGATAGTCGGATGGATAATATTATGGATGATGCTTGTCCGGCGCATTCGGGAAATATGGGCGCTGTTTGCTTCAGTCGCCGCGGAGATGCTTTCGCCGGGCCCTTCGATCGTCTGGGCCGTTGAATGTCGTATTCGAACCGGAGCGTGAGCGTGCAGATCCGTCCGTCGATCAGCCGTGTCGGGAGAGCACACTTGTGTCGAGGCGCAACGCGGCAATCCGCGCTTGAAATGCCGGTCGTCCAGAGCCCGCCGCGCGGCACCGCCAGGTTAGGCCCTGTCGCTGGCCGTCGCCATGCAGGGGCGCTGCTGGTCAGGCGGTCGCACTCCTTCGACGGCGTGAAACAACCATCCGGCCGAGCCGTGTTGTGACCCACGGGTAGAGGTCCAGCCTAGAGCCTCCTCTTTGCCATCGACAATCGAGATGTACGACTTGCGATGAGTGCCCCTAACGACCATCGGGCCGGCATCCATCGCCACAAGTTCACCGAGGCGGCGGAGGTGGAGGCCTATCTCAAGAAGAACTTCAATCCGGTGCGGATTCGACCGATCGGCAGGGAATTGAAGGCGACCACCATCGTGCTGCGCATGGACGATCTGGAGTTCTGGAGCATCCGGACGAGATCGGGATACGAGGTGCTTCCGAGCGTCGGCAGGCCGCTCTACTGGATTTGCATGCCGGACCGCGGACAGCTCGACGCCAGGATCGGCAGCAGAATAGTGAGCGTGCACGAGGGCCAGGGCTGGATCAGGAAGTCGGAGGATATCGATTCCATTCTCAAACATCGTGGGCTTGTGGAGACGTCGTGCGTGATCCCGCGCGAGACCGTCCACGCCCATATCGAGCGCGCTCGCGCCTTGGGGGTGAAGACGAGCGGGCACCTCGACGGCATGCTCGACATCACTCGTGGAAATGGCCGTTTGATTTCCAAGTTGTCGACAGAAATGATCGAGGGTGCGGAGAACGGCATGACACTCGCCTTCTCGCCGCTGGCCGTGCGCAGTTTTTCAAGCCTGTTCCTCGATCTGCTGGTGCACGGTACTGCACTCGGACTCACCGACAGCCCCTATCGCAGGGAAACGCGCACCATTCGGCGGGCCGTCGATTTCATCGAGGCGAATCTCCAGGAGCCGCTGTCGGTCATGGACATCGCCGAAGCGGCCGGAATAGGACCGCGTGCGCTGCAGATCGGCTTCCAGCGTATGTACGGTTGCACGCCGCAGAGATACGTGCGCCTGTTGCGATTGGCCCGGGCGCGCTCCGATCTGATCAACCGGAACGACCAGGAGACGATAGCGGAGATCGCGGCGCGTTGGGGCTTCTTCCATCTCGGCCTGTTCGCCCGCCAATATCACGACGCCTATCGCGAACGGCCTTCCGAGACGAAACGCCAGCCGCAGATCCGATGACGGAATGCCCGCAGGCGGGCGCGGCGGAAACGAACGTGTGCCGTGCCTTCCCCCGGGGAGGCATCGTCGGGCATCGATGCCCGTCCGCCGGTGCGGGGCAAGCCCCGGGCAAGGCTTGTGTCTGTTGCCCTCCCTCCCCAAACCTGGGCCGTTGGTGTTAACTGGTCACGTCCGCCGCGCCGGCGCGTCGTTCCTGGTTCCCATCGAGGTGCAGTCCCCGTGTACGCCGTCGAAGTCCGTGACCATGTCATGATCGCCCATTCGTTCCGCGGCGCCGTGTTCGGGCCCGCGCAGGCGCTGCATGGGGCGACCTTCGTGATCGACGCCTGCTTCATGGCCGAGGCGCTCGATCCGAACGGCATCGTGGTCGATATCGGCCGCGCCCAGGCGGTCCTGAAAGAAACCCTCGAGCCGCTCGCCTATAAGAACCTCGACGAACTCGATCAGTTCAAGGGCGTCAACACCACGACCGAGTTCCTGGCCCGCCATGTCCACGATGCGCTCGCGCGGGCGGCGCGCGCCGACGCCCTCGGGCGGCCGGGGCGGGAACTGGCATCGATCCGGGTCACCATTGCGGAATCCCATCTCGCCCGCGCCTGGTACGAGGCTTGTCCGTGATCGTCTTCGCGGTTCCGGGCGATCTCGAAGCGCCCACCGGCGGCTACGCCTATTGCCGCCGCGTCATGGCCGAATTGCGCGCCCTTGGCCGTGCCGTCGAAGTGATGGCGCTGGGCGAGGGTTTTCCCCATGCCGCCGGCACGGTGCGCCGCGCCGCCGTCGAGCGCATCGCGGCGCGGGCCGCGACCGCGAATGTGGTGGTCGACGGCCTCGCCCTCGGGGTCCTGCCCGAACTCGCCGCGGCGGCTCCCGGCCGCTATGTGGGCCTCGTGCATCATCCCCTGGCGCTGGAAACAGGGCTCGGTCGTGAAGCCGCCGCGCACCTTGCCGCGAGCGAAAAGGCCGCGCTGGCCGGCGCCGCCCATGTGATCGCCACCAGCGCCACCACGGCGCGGCTGCTCGCGTCCGATTACGGCGTTGCCGCCGGCCGCCTCGCGGTGGTGCGGCCGGGCACCGATCCGGCGCCGCCGGCGCGCGGTACGCCGGGGCCGCCGGCGCTCCTCTCCGTGGGCAGCCTCGTGCCGCGCAAGGGCCATGACGTCCTTCTCGCCGCCGTCGGCGACGTGCGCGATCTCGCCTTCCGGCTGACCGTCGTGGGCGATGCCTCCCGCGACGGCGCCTGTGCGGCCGCGCTCGTCGCGCAGGTGGAGGCCTCGGGCCTCTCGGACCGCGTCACCCTTGCGGGCGCCGTCGATACGGCGGCGCTGGCGCGGCTCTACGACGAGGCCGACCTGTTCGTGCTCGCCTCGCGCCACGAGGGCTACGGCATGGCCTATGCGGAGGCGATCGCGCGCGGGCTGCCGGTCATCGGCACGACAGCCGGGGCCATACCGGAAGTAGTCGGCGGGGCGGGGCTCCTGGTGGCGCCCGACGATCCGCAGAGTTTCGCCGCGGCGCTGCGCCATCTGCTCGGCGACAGCGATACGCGAAGGGCACTCGCCGCCAAGGCACGGGCAGCGGCCGCGAATCTGCCGCGCTGGAGCGACGCCGGCCGCGCCTTTGCGGACCGGCTCGATTCCGTGCCATTGATCGCGACATGACCGGTTTTTCCGCCAATTGGCTGTCCCTGCGCGAGCCCTACGACATGGCGGCGCGCAATGGCGCGATCCTCGCCAAGGTCCGGGCGGCCTTCGCGGATCGGTCGGCGATCTTCGCCATTGATCTTGCCTGCGGCACCGGGGCGACCGCGCGGGCGCTCGCCAAGTCGTTGCCGGCACGGCAGAACTGGCGCCTCGTCGACAACGATCTCGGGCTCCTGGCGCGGGCGCCGGCGCTGACCCAGACGGCCGACATCGCGGTTGCGGCCATGCCGGTCGATCTGGCCCGCGACCTGGAAATGGCCCTCGACGGTCCGCTCGATCTCGTCGCCACCTCGGCGTTCCTGGACCTGGTTTCGGGCCGCTTCGTCGAGCGGCTCGCCGTCGAGGCGGCGGCGCGCGGGCTGCCGGTCTACGCCGCCCTGAGCTATGACGGGCGCGTCGGTATGACGCCGGAAGACGATCTCGATCAAAAGGTCGTCACCGCCTTCAACCGCCACCAGAAAACCGACAAGGGATTCGGCCCGGCGCTCGGCCCGGCGGCGGCGCAGGCCGCCGCCGACCTGTTCGGCCGCGTCGGTTATGCGGTCGATAAGGGGACGTCGGACTGGCGGCTGGGCGAGGGCGACCAGGCCATCCAGCTCGAGCTCCTCGCCGGCATGGCGGCGGCGGCCGGCGAGACCGGCGACATCGCCCTCACCGACCTGATGGCCTGGCTGACCCGCCGCCGCGATGCCGTCGCGGCCGGAGAGGCCGCCATGACGGTGGGTCACGTCGACCTGTTCGCCGTCCCGACAGCGCGACGCTGGGGCGAGAGGTCGCAGTCGAACAGCACCTCCTCGCCGATGGCGTAGGCCGTCGCACGCGGCCGCATGGCCTGGTCGGCGCGTTCGATTTCCTGAAGCTCCAGGCTCGGCCGGCCCGACCCCAGGATGATCGGCGCCACCACCACGTGCAGGCGGTCGAGGCAGCCGGCGGAGAGGAACGAGGATACGGTCCGGGCACCGCCCTCGATCAACAGGCGCCGGAAACCGCGTCCGGCCAGCGCGGCGAGGATCGCGGCCGGGGCGAAATGGCGGTCGGGGCCGGCGGAGAGCGCGATCACCTCGACGTCGTCGGCGACATCGGGCCGCGCGTCCGCGAGCGTCACCACCAGGCGGCGCACGCCGGGCGCGAGCAGGCGAGCTGACCTCGGGAGCCGGCCGCCCGGGTCGATGACGATGCGGGCCGGGTTCGGCCCGGCGACGCGCCGCACGGTGAGCTGCGGATCGTCGGCGAGCGCGGTGCCGATGCCGACCACGATGCCGTCCACCAGGGCGCGGATGCGGTGCAGGTGGTCGAGGCCGGCGGGGCCGTTGATGTATTTGGAATGGCCGCTCGTCGTGGCGATGCGGCCGTCGAGGGACTGGCCGAGCTGGCCGACCACCACGAGGTCGTCGGCTGCGCCTTGCCGCAGTGGCCCGAACATGGCTTCGAAGGGGGGCGGCAGGCCTGCCCCGGCGCGTAACAGCGCCGGCACCTCGGCCCAAGCGTCGGCCCAATGCGCGGTCCGGGCCCCTGCCCAGGCCTCCGACTGTGCCTCTGGTGGCACGACCGTGTTCGTCGCCTCCTCGACCATGTCGTGTCGCCGACCTTTTTTCTGTCGTCCCGCAATGGGTGATCCTACCGCGCCGGCGCCCGGCCGACACGGCATTTCGGAAATGAATATTCCGGACCATTGTCTGCTATGATGGCGGTTCGGACAGGGCTGGTGAACTCGTGCGAGCTGGTGCTCCCTTTTTCGGCGATTCCCGACATATCGGCGTGCAGCGCGGTATCGGCGAAATCCGTGCCGTGCGTCCCGTCGTGGTGCGCGCGCAAGACGAAGCCGCCGCGGTGCTGCCGGTGGACGGTCTGGTCGATCGCCGGCTCGACGGTTTTCGCACCCTCGCGGGCGCCCCGCTTCGGCTCGCCATCACGTCCGCCCGCGCCCGTGTGCTCGGCATCGACAGCGCCGTGGCGGTGGTCTTGCGTCTTGCGGACGATGCGCGCGTTGCCGACATTGCGGCGCTGACCCATGGCGACGTCGCCCGCGTGCCGCCGGCCGAGCCGGCGGCGCCGGCGGTCGCAGCCGCGCTCGACCTCACCAAGCTGGCGCGCCGCCTGCCGGCGGTGCTCGTCGCCGAGACGGCGCCCTGCATTCTCGGCGACGATACGCCGGTGATCACCATCGACGCCGACGCGATCGTCGATTTCCGCGCCGCCGTGGTGAATTCGCTCGCCATCGCGGGCGAGGCGAACATCCCGCTGGTGGGCGGCGTCACGACCCGCTTCGTCGGCTTCAACGACGCGCTCGGCGACGACGCCGTCGCGGTGGTGATCGGCATGATCGACGTCAAGACGCCAGTGCCGGTGCGCCTGCATTCGGCCTGCCTGACCGGCGACGTGTTCGGCTCGCGCCGCTGCGATTGCGGCGACCAGTTGCGTCTCGCCATCGAAAAGATCGCCGAGATGGGCGGCGGCGTCATCCTGTATCTCGACCAGGAGGGCAGGGGACTCGGCCTCGCCAACAAGCTGCGCGCCTACCGGCTGCAGGACGGAGGCCTCGACACGGTGGACGCCAACACGGCGCTCGGCTTCGAGGACGACGAACGCGACTACGGCGTCGCGGCGCGCATGCTCGCGATGCTCGGTATCTCGCGCATAAGGCTCCTCACCAACAATCCCGCCAAGCTCACGAGCCTGTCGGAAGCCGGCATCGAAGTGGTCGCCCGCCTGCCCCTCCAGGCGCCCGTCAACCGCGACAATCGCGCCTATCTGGAGGCGAAAGCCGCTCGGGCCGGGCACTCGATCGACGGGCTGATCGAAGCGCTGGCCGGCAAGAAGTGAGGGCGGGCGGCGCCGGGGCTTTTCCTTTCGCCGCAGCCGCCATCGCATGAGCGTGTGTCGGCGGCATTCCTCCGGCCAGCCGCGCAACGCGATGCCTCAGCGTGGGCATCCGGCGGGGATTGGCCGGCCTTCCGGACGATATCGATCGTGATCGATGACCGGTGCCGGCTTCGGCCTCACATGGCGGAGGGCGTATCGGGGACGGTCAATGGTCGTTGGTATTATTTGCGTCCGTCCGGCCAATACCACTCTTGCGCACCAGATCCTACGCGCCAGGAATTACACCAACGGCAGTGGGGATTGACCCACGTGGTCCGTCACCCTGAGGTGGCCGTGCGAAGCATGGCCCCCGAAGGGCGACGGCCCGGGCGTTCGTCCTTCGAGGCTCGCCTTTGGCGAGCACTTCAGGACGGCGGTCAAGGTTAATGAAAGTTGGTGTTACTCGCGCCCGCAATTCGTTTTCGAGATGGAGGCTCGTTGGAGTGATAAGCACAAAAAAGATGCATTTATTTTATGTTAATTGCATATACTGAGAATGTGGAAGAGCCCGTCCATCGAGGGGCGTGCTGATTTGTCGGTTCGAAGCCGGTGACAACCACGCCAGAACAGTCGCCATGTATCCTCACCATCTGTCGGGTCCACATCACTGCATCGGCACTGCGCGAGCGGTCGTCGACCTGGTGTTTCAGCAACTCTCCGACATGTGTAGCAGCAACGGTGAATGCCTCACGCGGGGCGATCTGAAAGCGTTGCACGCGGCACTCGTGGACAGTCTCGCGGCGGGCCGGCTGCCGTGGATGCAGGACGTGTTCAAGCGCTGCATGGATGCCCGGGTGCAGGCGCGCGTGACCCTGGAGCGGGAGACGATCGTCGCAGCCGTGCTCGGCCTGTGGCTCGATAATACGATCAACGACGTCTTCGCTCCGCAGATCGCCCGCGGCGGAGTGGCGTGGCCGCCCGTGTTCCTCGATGCCGTCGGCCGCTGTATCGTGCGCTACATCACGCCGCAGGTCGGTGCCAGGCTGTTTGCCGCCTACGCCCGACTGGCGTCGCGTTATGGTGCGGACCTGTCGGTGTCCGACTTGAAGCGGGATCCGGAGCTGTCGCTGCTGGTGACGGAAATGCTCCTATTCCTGACCTCGCATGATGCCGCCTGCGACGCCATCATGCTCGCGCAAGCGGTCAACGACGCCATGCAGGATCGATTTGCGGCCGAGCGCGTGCCGGACGTCGTGGTCGATACCGAGGCGATGGCCGGCTTCCTGGCGCGCACGCGCCATGTCATCGGGCTGCCACCGAAGCCGCCGGCCACCCCTTAGCGGCCCATCATCGAAAGCGGATCACTTCGCTCCCGCCGCCATCTTGTCCTGCGTCTTCGTCTCGAAGTCGCTCGCGCCGTGGCGCTCGTGCAATTGCCTGGAGGGCTCACCGGAGGTGCGGTTGACCATGCGGCCACGGCGCACGGCGGGCCGTTCGAGGAGCGTGTCGGCCCAGCGCGCCACATGACGGTAGTCATTGGCACCGAGGAATTCGGCGGCATCGTAGAGCCAGCCCTTCACGAGCCCGCCATACCAGGGAAAGATCGCCATGTCGGCGATGGTGTAGTCGGGACCGGCGACGTATTCGCTCTCGGCGAGCCTGCGGTCGAGGACGTCGAGCAGGCGCTTCGTCTCCATGGCGAAGCGGTCGATCGCGTATTCGATCTTCTCCGGCGCATAGGCGTAGAAGTGGCCGAAGCCGCCGCCCACATAAGGCGCGCTGCCCATCTGCCAGAACAGCCAGGACAGGCACTCGGCGCGCGCCGCCGGCTCGGTCGGCAGGAAGGCACCGAATTTTTCGGCGAGATACATCAGGATGGCGCCGGACTCGAATACCCGGACCGGCTTCGGCCCGCTGCGATCCACGAGCGCGGGAATCTTGGAATTGGGATTGATGGCGACGAAGCCGCTGCCGAACTGGTCGCCGTCGCCGATCCGGATCAGCCAGGCGTCGTACTCGGCGCCGACGTGCCCCGCCGCCAAGAGCTCCTCCAGCATGATGGTGACCTTCTGGCCGTTCGGGGTCGCCAGAGAATAGAGCTGCAGCGGATGGCGGCCGACCGGCAATTCCTTTTCATGGGTCGCCCCGGAAACAGGACGATTGATGCTGGCGAACTGGCCGCCGCTCGGCCTGTTCCAGGTCCAGACCTGCGGGGGGATGTAGGGGCTGTTCATGGTCGATGCTCTGGCATGCTGGGTGAAAACAAAAAGAACGCGCACGCACATATAGGAAGCCGGCGCGCCCGGTGTAGCGGCCGTATGCGGTGCGAGGCATGACGCCGACGCCGCCCTCAGGCGACCAGATCGG
The DNA here is from genome assembly GCA_030848545.1 of Astrobacterium formosum. GTDB lineage: Bacteria > Pseudomonadota > Alphaproteobacteria > Rhizobiales > Xanthobacteraceae > Astrobacterium > Astrobacterium formosum. The sequence continues at coordinate 167,321 of JAVDCA010000010.1, read as the reverse complement.
GGAATACGGGGGCCGCAGCGGCGAGCTCGGCGAGGGGGATGTGACAAGCGATGCGGTGACCGTCGGCGGCGGTCTGAACCGGCGGGGCCTGCTCGTCGCATACGGCGCCGCGCTTGCGCGGGCAGCGGCCGCGGAAAACGCAGCCGCCGGACGTCGTCACCATGGTGTCTTCGAGCAGGATGCGTGGACGCTCCGGGCCGTCCCCGGCGCGGGCGAGCCGCGGCACCGCCGACAGGAGCGCCTCGGTGTAGGGATGGTAAGGTGGGCGCAGGATGCGCTCGATCGGCCCTTCCTCGCAGAGCGTGCCGCCGTAGATGACGAGGACGCGGTCGGCGATGTGGGAGATGACGGCGATGTCGTGGGTGATGAACAGATAGGCGAGCCCTAGCTCGTCGCGCAGCTCGGAGAGCAGGTTGAGGATGTTGGCCTGGACCGAGACGTCCAGTGCTGACACGGCTTCGTCGCAGACGATGAATTCGGGCTCGCTCGCCAGCGCCCGGGCGATGTTCACCCGCTGGCGTTCGCCGCCCGAGAGTTCGTGCGGGTAGCGCTCGGCATAATGGATGGGAAGGCCGACGCGGGACAGAAGCTCGGCCACCTTTTCGCGGCGCGCCTTGGGCTCGGTGAGGCCGGACAGGACCAGCGGCCGCGCGATGGCGGCGCCGACCGTCTTGCGTGGATTGAGCGAGGCGGCCGAATTCTGGAACACGAGCTGGGCCCGCCGGCGCAAATCGCGATCGCCCTGGCGCGCTCCTTCGACGAAGTCGGCGCCATCGAAGGTGACCTTGCCGGCGGAGGGCTCGATCAGGGCGAGGATCGATCGCCCGATGGTGCTCTTGCCGCTGCCGCTTTCGCCGACGAGGCCGAGCACTTCGCCGCGCTCGATGGTGAAGGAGACGTGGTCGACCGCGACCGTTCCGGAGCGCCGCCGCCACGGCAGGATGGAGCGGCCTCCGTCGAAGGTCTTGCACAGTCCCTCGACCTCGATCAGCGGTGCCGTCTGTTGCGTCGGCGCCTTCCTGGCGGTGGCGAGGCCCGCCTCCGTGGGCCACGGCGCCTCCTTGAGGGCGTCGGACTTCCAGCAGCGGGTATCGCGGCCGCCGGCGCTCTTTCGCAACGCTTGTGCCTGGTTGCGGCAGGCGTCCTCCACGAAGGGGCAGCGCTGCGCGAACACGCACGCCGTCGGCATGGCGGCGGCCTTGCCGACGGTGCCGGGGATCGAGGGCAGGCGCTGGTGGCGCTCGGCGGTGATGTGGGGCAGGGCGGCGATCAGCCCCTTGGTGTAGGGATGGACCGGATCGGCCAGCACGTCGCGGGTCCTGCCGGTCTCGACGATCTGGCTGCCGTAGAGGACGCAGATCGACGAGCACAGCCGGTTGACGATGCCGAGATTGTGGGACACGAACAGGGCGGCTAGCCGGTGGCGATCGCACAGGCTCGCCAGCAGTTCGATGATCTTCGCCTCGACGGTGACGTCGAGCGCCGTGGTGGGCTCGTCGAGGATCAGGAATCTCGGCTCGCAACTGATCGCGGTGGCGATCAGCGCCCGCTGCTGCATGCCGCCGGACAATTGGTGCGGATAGGAGCGGGCGATGCGGCCCGGCTCGCGGATGCCGACCTCGGCCAGGAGCTCTTCGACCCGCGGGGCGGCCTGCGCGGCCGAAAAGCCCTTGTGGCGGATCAGCGGCTCGGCGATCTGGTCGCCGACCGTGTAGGCAGGGTTGAGTGACGTGAACGGGTCCTGGAAGACGGCGCCGATGCGGTGCCCCAGAAGCGCGCGCCGCTCGGTCGCCGACAGGGTCCGCAGATCGGTGCCCTCGAACAGGATGTCGCCGGTTTCGATGACGCCGTCCTCGCCCAGAAGGTCGAGCACCGCCATGGCGACCGTGCTCTTGCCGGAGCCGGATTCGCCCACGAGGCCGACGACCTCGCCGGGCATGATCGCGAGGCTCACATCGGTGACGGCGCGCTGGGTGCCACGGGCGCTCGTGTAGCTGATGGTGAGATTGCGCACGTCCAGAACGGGCGTCTGCGGGGAGGAATCGGAAGGAGCCCGCATGTCAATGCCTCCCCGTATTGCGGGGATCGAGGACCGCACGCAGGCCATCGCCCAGGAGATTGATGCCGATCACCGTGACGGCGAGCGCGAAGCCGGGGCAGAGCGCGATCCACGGTGCCTGTTCGACGAAGGGCCGCGCCTCGGCGATCATCAGGCCCCAGTCCGAGGACGGCGGCTGGGCGCCCATGCCGATGAACGACAGCGCGGCGCCGAGCAGGATCGCGAAGACGATGCGCAGGCTGGTTTCGACCGCCAGCGGCGGCCAGATGTTGGGCAATATCTCGCTGAACAGGACATAGCGGGCGCTCTCGCCGCGTAGCCGTGCCGCCTCGATGAACTCTTCCTGCATCAGTTCGAGGGTGATGGCGCGGGTGACGCGCACCACCTGCGGGGCGTAGACGATGCCGATGGCGACGATCGCCTTCCACAGGGCCGGCGGGGTGACGGCGAGCACCAGGATGCCGAGCAGGATCGGCGGGAAGCTCAACAGCACGTCGGACGCGCGCATGATGAGTTCTTCGATGCGGCCGCGTTTGTAGCCGGCGATCAGCCCCAGCGGCATGCCGATCACGAGACTGATCAGGGTGGCGGAAAATCCCATGATCAGCGACTCGCGGGTGCCGACCAGCGTGCGGCTGAAGACGTCGCGGCCGAACTCGTCGGTGCCGCACCAGAAGTCCGGTCCGGGCGGCTGCAGCCGGGCGAGGAAGTTCATCTCGTCGTAGACGTAGGGCGCGACCGCGGGGCCGCCGACCGCCACGAGGATGAGCGGTGCCAGCATCGCCATGCCGATCCACAGCGACAAAGGCCAGCGCGCCGGTGAGGAGGCGGAAGGGCTCGCGGCAGCCATGTCAGTTGTTACTCATGCTGTGGCGGATCTTGGGATTGACGAACGCGTAGAGGAGGTCGGCGACCAGATTGGCGAGGCAGTAGGCGGTCGAGACCAACAGGATGGTGGCCTGGATGAGCGGCAGATCGTGGCGCTGGATGGCGAACAACAGCAGGCGCCCGAGACCCGGATAGGAGAACACCGTCTCGATGACGACGACGCCGCCGAGGATCCAGCCGAAATTGATGGCCAGCACCGTGATGGTGGGCAACAGCGCGTTCTTGAGCGCGTGGCGGAAGATGACGACGCGCTCCGGCATGCCCTTGGCGCGGGCGTATTTGACGTAGTTGGTCTGCAGGACGTCGATCATGGACGAGCGGGTCAGCCTGGCGACGCGGGCGAGCATCATCAGGACGAGGGTGATCACCGGCAGGATCAGGTGCTTGGCCCAGGCGAGGAAGCCGTCCGAGATCGGCGCGTATCCGCCGGTGGGCAGAAGCTGCAGGTAGCTGCCGAACACCAGGATCAGGAGGATCGCCCAGAAGAAATCGGGTACCGCGATGCCGATATAGGAGATGCCCGACACCATCTGGTCGGACAGTTTGCCGCGCCGCACGGCGGCGAGGACGCCGAGGCCGATCCCTAAGACGGCGACGATGAACAGGGCGGAGACCGCCAGCACCAGGGAGCGGATCAGCGCTTCGATGACGATCGGGGCGATCGCCTGTTCGAGGGTCAGCGAACGTCCGAGGTCGCCGTGCAGGATGCCGGCGGCCCAGCGGCCGTACTGCACGATCAGCGGCTGGTCGAGCCCGAGCTTGATGGAGATCGCCTCCACCACCTCCTTGGAGGCGAACTGCCCGGCGATGAGATGGGCGACGTCGCCCGGCATCGCCTGGGTGATCAGGAAGACCAGGATCGACATCACCACCAGGACGACGCCGAGGTAGACCAGGCGGGTGAGCGTGAAGAGGAACATGACCGTGAGGTCCTTGGAAAGTCGTCGTGTGCACCGCGCTGGCCACCCGGTTCCCCTCCCCCGCTTGCGGGGGAGGGCTAGGGAGGGGGCGCCACGGGCACGGCGCAAGAGACTTCCCCCTCCCCAACCCTCCCCCGCAAGCGGGGGAGGGAGCAGGCCAGTGCGCGCGTCTCGTTCTCCCGTCGTTGCGAGCGAAGCGAAGCAATCCAGGGGCCGCAAAGAAAGGCCTGGATTGCTTCGTCGCTTCGCTCCTCGCAATGACGAGTCGGCGTCTCACTGCCCCAGCGACACGTTGCGCAGGTCGACGAACATCATCGGGTGCGACCTGAAGCCGGTCACCTTGGCGCTCATGCCGTTGACGTGGTTGATCACGTAGGGAACGACGCCGGGGGAATCCTCGACGGCGAGCTTCTGGGCTTCCATGTAGAGGCTCTTGGCCTCGGCGTCGGTGGCCGCCTGGCGGGCGCGGTCGAGGGCCTCGTCCATCTTCGGATTGGCGTAGCTCCACAGGGTCGTGTTCCACGAGCCGCGCGAGTGGTACCAGGGATAGAGCGAGGTGTCGGCGGTCGAGCGGCTGAAGAAGCCGTCGATGTAGAAGCCGGCCTTGCCCTCGATGTCCTTCAAGAAGACGTCGAAGGGCACGCGCTGCACATTCACGGTGACGCCGGCCGGCTTGAGCAGCTCGCGCACCGTCAAGGCCAGGCGCTCGCGGGCGGCGCGGCCGGTCGGGGTGTAGAGCGTGACCTCGAAGCCGTTGGCGAGACCCGCCTCGGCGAGCAGCTTCTTGGCCTTGGCCGGGTCGGCCTTGCCGATGGGCAGGTCCTTGTTGAAGTAGGGGTGGCTGGGCGGAATCGGCGAATGGCTGGGCGTGCCGTGGCCGAACAGGGCGATCTGGGTGAGGATGGCCTTGTCGAGCGCGGCGGCGATCGCCTGGCGGACCCGCTTGTCGTCGAACGGCTTGACCTTGGCGTTCATGATGATGCCGTCCCAGCTTGAGGTCGGCACGGAGTCGATCTTCACGCTCGCGGTCGCCTTGACCTTGTCGATGGATTCGAGCGGCAGGTTCCAGACGAAATCGAGTTCACCGGTGGTCAGGGCGGCGACCTGGGCGGCGGGCTCGGGCAGGATGCGGATGACGACGTCGTCGAGCTTGGGCAGCCCCTTCTCGAAATAGTCGGGGTTCCGGGTCAGGACGACGCGGTCGCCGGGTGCGAAGGAGACGAATTTGAACGGGCCGGTGCCGATCGGCTTGGACGCGATGGTGTCGATCGCCTCGCGCGGCAGGATGCGCAGCTGGCGCTCGCCGAACAGGTCGGCGAAGCCCGAATAGGGCGACTTGAGCTGGAACTGGACCGTGTACTTGTCGAGCGCCTTCATGCCCTCGACGATCTCGAAATTGGCGCGCGCCGTCGAGCCGATGGCCTTGTCCTGGATGCGCTTCACGGTGGCGAGGACGTCTTCGGCTTCGAGCTCGCGGCCGTTGTGGAATTTGACGCCCTTCTTGAGAAAGAAGGTCCAGGTCTTGAGGTCGCCCGAGTGCTCCCAGCGTTCCGCAAGGTCAGGCTTCGTCACCATGTCGTGGTCGATGATGGTCAGTCCGTTGTAGACCATGTAGGCGACTACGTATTCCTGGCCGCCTTTCATCTTGGCCGGATCGAGCGTGTTCAGGTTCGATTCCACCGACATCCTGAACGTGCCGGCGGCTTGCGCGGCGAACGTCGCTCCGGCGAGGAGCAGGGCCGACAGCGCGGCCCGCGCCATAGTGCGTCTGATCATGGAAGCCTCTGCGTTTTTCTGAGGGATTCGGGCGGACCCCGGATCGATCCGGCGGGATGATCTCATACGCCGGTCGGCACAGGAAGGCGAGGGCGCGCGGATCGTCGAAGTATCGCTTTCGTCGCCGGGTTACGGCGGTCTGCGAGCGCCGCTGGTCGGCGCCTGCGGGCGCATATTCGACGATGGGAAAAACGACGGTGTTCACGCAGCACGTGTGTCGGCCGGACATCGCCGCGCGACGATAAGTGGCGTCAAGCAAGATCCCGGGTGACGTCGTCGAACAATTCCTCGACGTCCCATCGGTGCGGGATCAACTCCTGGCGTGCCGCCATGTCGATGATGGATTGCAGAGCCCGGCGATTGGGCTCGAGGCCGAACTGTAGCCTGGCCGCAGCCTCGTCGCCACGGTGTACCGCGATGTCGCGGCTCTCCTTGAACATGCGAAACACTTCGCGCACCAGGTCGGCACGCTGTTGCGACAGTTCGCAGCGGATCACCGCCATGTGGTTGATCGGCGCGCCATGCTCGGCCGCCCAGGTGGCGGCCGCGGTTTCGTGGTCGGGAATGAGCGTCGCCAGCCGCGGGTCGGACAGATTGTCGCCGACGATCGCGGCGTCGAGATCGCCGTCGATCAGCATCTGCACCATGGTCCTGGCCGCGGGCGCGCGTTCGACGCTCGCCGGGTCGGTGTATTCGGCGACGTGCGGTTCCTCGAACGTCACCCAGCGGATCCTGGCGATGTCGACCCCGTACTGCTGATGCAGGATTCCCCGCACCCACACCCCGGTCGTCACGCCGTAGGAACGCACGCCGACGCGCTTGCCGGCGAGGTCGGCGGGCGCAAGCCGGCCGCGCTCGCGATTGTAGACGATGGTGTGGTGCTGGCCGCGTGCCATCACCACGATCGGCAGCAGCACATAGGGCTTATGGAAGGCCTTGGCCTGCAGATAGGTCACGATGGCGAGTTCGGCGAGGTCGAACCTGGCTTCGCGCACCAGCGGCTTGAAGCCGGTGTTGGCGACCTTGACGTCGGCGAATTCCAGGGCGGCGAGATCGGACGCGATCTCGCCGCGCTTGAGTGCCGAAGTGTTGGGATAGTCGCCGAGCAGCGTGAACAGTTTCACCTTTTCCGACGTCGCCACGACGAATTTCCTTTCGGGGTCATTCCAGGGGCGGCACATCGATGCCGCTCGCGTATCCGTGCACAGCGCGGGACGCGAGCGACATCGGTGTTGCAAACGCCTTCGGCGGGCCTCACTGCTTGGCGATGCCGGCCGCCTGGATGACCTTGCTCCATTTGTCGATGTCGCTCTTGAGGCGATCCTGGATCTCCTGCGGGGTCGATGCCTTGGCCTCGATGCCGAGTTCGAGCAGGCGCGCCTTGACGTCGGCCGTGGCGAGCACCTCCTTGAGGGCGGCATTGAGCCTGTCGATCACCTCGTTCGGCGTGCCCTTGGGGGCGAACAGCGCGTTCCACGACACGACATCGTAGCCCTTGACGCCGGCCTCCTGGACGGTCGGCACGTCCTTGAGGACGATCGACTTCGCCTCGCCGGTCGAGGCGAGTGCTCGCAGCTTGCCGTCGGCCAGGTTCGCCTTCATGCCCGAATAGTTGTCGATCATGATATTGGCGTCGTTGCGCAGCGCCGCGATCAGCACCTCGGGGGTCCCCCGGTACGGAATGATCTGGAACTGGATGCCGGCGGCCGACTTGAGGAGTTCGGCCGAAAGGTTCTGGGTCGAGCCCACATTGATGGTGCCGACATTGAGCTTGCCGGGATTGTCCTTGGCGTATTTGACCACGTCCGCCATGGTCTTGAACTGAGAGTCGGCGCTGGTGGCGACCACGAAGTCGAAATAGCCGAGGCTGGAGATCGGCAGGAAGTCCTTCATGGGGTCGAACGGCAGGTTCTTGAACAGGCCGGCGCTGACGGCGGTGCCGTTGGACAGGAGCGCCAGCGTGTAGCCGTCGGCCGGCGCCGACAGCACCGCACGGGCAGCCGCGATGCCTCCCGCCCCCGGCATGTTCTCGATGACGAAACGTTGTCCGATCTTCTCGCCGAGGCGCTCGGCGACCACCCGGGCGGTGATGTCGGCAACGCCGCCGGCCCCGAACGGCAGGATCATGCGGACGGGACGCGTCGGGTAGTTCTGTGCGGCGGCCGGCACCGCCGCGGCGGCGAGAGCGGCGAGCGCTAGGCTGAGTGCAAGTCGTCTCATCTGCTGGTCCTCGTTCGTTGACGTTGCCTGTTTGTGTCCTGACGGCTCAATCGAAGCCGTACAGCCGGGCCGGATTGTCGACCAGGAAGCGTCGGTGGTCGGCGGCATCGGGGGCGAATTTCGGTATCAGCTCGACCAGCTCGGCTTCGTCGGCGTCGTGGGTGGAGTTCGGGTGCGGAAAGTCCGTGCCCCACAGAACGCGCTCTCCGCCCGCCTTGACCAGCGCGGCCGCGAAACCGATCGCCTTGTCGTAAGGCGGCATGGAAATGCGCTCGGAGCCGCACACCTTGATCCAGCAAAGCTCGTTCTTGACGATTTCGAGCAAGGCTTTGAACGGCGGTTGCGTCACGCCGGCCTCGGCCGGCACACGGCCCATGTGGTCGATGACGAACGGTAGCGGCATCGCCTGGATCCATGACGACATGGGGATGATGACGGTCGCATGCAGGTGCAGCACGATGTGCCAGCCCATGTCGCGGACGCGATCGATGACGCGTTCGACCATGTCGAGATCCGCGGAGGCGCCGAGATGGGGCATGAAGTTGAAGCGGACGCCGCGCACGCCGGCGTCGTGAAGTTCGCGATATTGCGCCTCCGTGAAGGTGTCGTCGACGATGGCGACGCCGCGATAGCGCTTCGGATCGGAGCGCAGGCAGTCCAGCATGGCGGCATTGTCGGTGCCGTGGCAGCTCGCCTGCACGATCACGGCGCGATCGATGCCGAGCTGGTCGTGCAGCGCCCGCAGCGCCTCCTTGGGGGCGTCCGCGGGCGTGTAGGTGCGGCCCGGCGCATAGGCGAACCGCTCACCCGGACCGAACACGTGGCAATGGGCGTCGCACGTCCCCGGCGGAAGAGTGAAAGCCGGTCGGCGGCGGGGCGAGGTGCGAGGATCGGCGGTCATGGGTATTCTCTTCGCTCATTCCTGAAGGCGACGTGGTGACGGAAGACTTCGGGGGCGAACAGAGCAGCGAACAAAAGGCAGGCTGGGCGGATCACGAATCACTCCTTCGCTAGTGGGAATGGGGTGAAACGGACTCGCCGGCAGGTTCGAACGAATAGGGCCTCCAGGGCTCACAACATCCCGGCGCGGGCCGCCGTCACCGCCGATCGAATGTTGGCGACCACCTGGTCCAGATGGGTCCGCATGGCGGCCTCGGCGGCGGCGCCGTCGCCGGCGCAGATGGCCGCGACGATGTTCGCGTGCTCGACGACGGATTGCGCCGGCCGGCCGGGAAACAGGGCGATCTGGTACTGCAGCCGCACCAGCTGGGAGCGCAGGGTCTGCAACAGGCGGCTCGCCGTCGCATTGGCGGCGATGCGCTGGATCTCGCGATGCAGCCGCGCGTTGAGGCGGGAATAGGTGACCGGGTCGGACGCCGCGACGGCGGCTTTCATGTCGGTGATGATGCCTTGCAGCACCGAGCGGTCGTCATCGCCGGCGCGCTCGGCCGCCTGCCGCGCCACCATGGTCTCGATCGCCCGGCGGGCCTCGGCGATCTCGATTGCCTCCACGTCGGAGAGCAGCCGCACGCGCGCGCCGCGATTGGGTTCGCGCACCACCAGGCCTTCCTGGTCGAGCATGGCGAGCGCCATGCGGACATTGGCCCGGTTGGCGTCGAGGAAGGTGACCAGATCGGCCTCCACCAGGCGTTCATTGGGCATGAAACGGCCGCTGGTGATCGCCTCGCGCAGCCGCGCGGCGACTTCGGCGCTGACGTCCCGGCCTGGTGCGTGGGCTTCCATCCTGTTGTCCGTGAGGTCCTGTCCTCGGGGAGGCGGGAAACCGGATCAAGTCAACCGGTTACCTTATCGGGCTCGTTCTCAAGATTGTTGACAATATTGAGAATAATGTCAAGGTCGCGTGCGGCATGGGCGGGCGATGGCCCAATGCCGGCGAAATCGCTTGTCGGGACGGATTGTCGAGAGCGCGGGCGTCGAGACCGAATCCTCTTCGATGCCGATCGGCTCGCGAACGCGGAGCCCAGGAGCCACCATGATCATCGACTGCCATGGCCACTACACCACCGAGCCGACCCAACTGCATGCTTTTCGCAAGGCGCAGATCGCCGCCTACGAGAGCAAGTCGCCGCTGCCGTCGGCGGCGACCCTTGCGATCAGCGACGACGAATTGCGCCAGTCCCTGGAAGGCGCCCAGCTCAAGCTCCAGCGCGAGCGCGGCACCAACCTGACCATCTTCTCGCCGCGCGCCTCCGGCATGGCGCACCACATCGGCGACGCCGCCGTCAGCCTCGCCTGGTCGCGCCTGTGCAACGACCTGATTCACCGGGTGTGCACGCTCTACCCCGACAATTTCATCGGCGTCTGCCAGCTGCCGCAATCGCCCGGCGTCGAGCTGAAGTCATGCGTCGGCGAGCTCGAGCGCTGCGTCACCGAGTTCGGCTTCGTGGGCTGCAACCTCAATCCGGACCCGTCCGGCGGCCACTGGAGCGGCCCGCCTCTGACCGACCGGGTCTGGTATCCGCTCTACGAAAAGATGGTCGAGCTCGATGTGCCGGCGATGATCCACGTGTCGGGCTCGTGCAATCCCAATTTCCACGTCACCGGCGCCCATTACATCAACGGCGACACCACCGCCTTCATGCAGTTTCTGACCTCGGATCTGTTCAAGGACTTTCCCACCCTGCGCTTCGTCATTCCGCATGGCGGCGGCGCGGTGCCGTATCACTGGGGCCGCTATCGCGGCCTCGCCCAGGACATGAAGCGGCCGCCGTTGGAAGAGCTCCTGCTCAACAACGTCTTCTTCGACACCTGCGTGTATCACCTGCCGGGCATCGAGCTGCTCACCAAGGTGGTGCCGATCGACAACATCCTGTTCGCCTCGGAAATGGTCGGCGCCGTGCGCGGCATCGATCCGCGCACCGGGCACCACTATGACGACACCAAGCGCTATCTCGACCAGGTGGCCTGGCTCAGCGCCGGCGACCGCCAGAAGGTATTCGAAGACAATGCCCGCCGGGTCTATCCGCGACTCAATGCGCGGCTGAAGTGCTCATGCGGGTGTGGGTGACAGCCCTCTCCCCAAATGGGGCGAGGCGCGCGCGCCTCAGTCGTGGCCGGCCTCGCATGGGCTGTTTGCGACTTCGCCGGAGAAATCGCCTTGCAGCAGTCGTTGTTCTGCGATTCGCGGCGCGCCCTTATTCCAGTTCCAGAGTAGATTAATCCATAAAAATACGTACTTACTTGTGCTCGCAGTTCATCAATCGTGTGCCGTGGCTCGCCTATTTCGCGTTGACCCCTGCGGCTACACGTTTGCGCGCACCGTGTGACTTCCGGCCAGCGCCGGCTCGACTGATCGAGCCTTCTGAGCGTTCCGACGTCCCGGGCGATGCCAGAGGTCGAAATGAACGCTATCCCCCGCCATATTACCGCCGATGCGCCTTGGTCCGATTTCGTTCCTGGCCGCTGGCAATCGCACATTGATGTGCGCGATTTCATCCAAGCCAATTACTCGCCCTACGACGGCACCGGTGCATTTCTCGCCGGGCCGACCGAGCGAACCATCGACCTGTGGGCGAAGCTCACCGCCCTCCTCGCCGAGGAGCGCAAGAAAGGCGTGCTCGACGTGTCCGTCGACAAGCCCTCGAGCATCACCGCCCATGCGCCCGGCTACATCGACCGCGACGGCGAACTGATCGTCGGCCTGCAGACCGACGCGCCGCTCAAGCGCGCCATCATGCCCAATGGCGGCCTGCGCATGGTGGAGGCCGGCCTGCACGCCTACGGCTTCACCATCGACCCCGTCGTCAAGGAGATCTGGACCAAGTATCGCAAGAACCACAATGCCGGCGTGTTCGACGCCTACTCGACGGAGATCCTGGCGGCGCGCAAATCGGGCGTGATCACCGGCCTGCCCGACGCCTACGGCCGCGGCCGCATCATCGGCGACTACCGTCGCGTCGCCCTCTACGGCACCGACCGGCTCAAGGCCGACAAGCAGCGCGAATATCACGAGCTCGACGACGCGGTGTTCAACGAGGATACGCTGCGCCTGCGCGAAGAACTGTGCGAGCAGATGCGCGCCCTCGGCGAACTGGCCGAAATGGCGGCGAGCTACGGCTTCGACATCACGCAGCCGGCCACGACCGCCCGCGAAGCCGTGCAGTGGACCTATTTCGCCTATCTGGCCGCCGTCAAGGAACAGAACGGCGCCGCCATGTCGCTCGGCCGCGTCTCCACCTTCCTGGACATCTATTTCGAGCGCGACATCGCCCGCGGCCTCCTGACCGAGGAAGGCGCGCAGGAGCTCATCGACGATCTCGTCATCAAGCTGCGCATCGTGCGCTTCCTGCGCACGCCCGACTACGACGAACTCTTTTCCGGCGATCCCACCTGGGTGACCGAATCGATCGGCGGCGTCGGCGAGGATGGTCGCTCGCTCGTCACCAAGTCGAGCTTCCGCTTCCTGCAGACGCTCGTCAATCTCGGGCCGGCGCCCGAACCCAATCTCACCGTCCTGTGGTCGACGAAGCTTCCCGAGGGCTTCAAGGACTATTGCGCCAAGATCTCGATCGAGACCTCGTCGATCCAGTACGAGAACGACGACGTCATGCGGCCGCACTGGGGCGACGACTACGCCATCGCGTGCTGCGTCTCGCCCATGCGCATCGGCAAGCAGATGCAGTTCTTCGGCGCCCGCGCCAATCTCGCCAAGGCGCTCCTCTACGCCATCAACGGCGGCGTCGACGAGAAATCCGGCCAGGTCGTCGCCGAGGGCTTCACGCCCATCACGGACGACGTACTCGACTTCGACACCGTCGTCGCCCGCCTCGACCCCATGCTGGACTGGCTCGCCAAGACCTACGTCAAGGCGCTCAACGCCATCCACTACATGCACGACAAGTACGCCTATGAGCGCATCGAGATGGCGCTGCACGACCGCGATATCCTGCGCACCATGGCGTGCGGCATCGCCGGTCTCTCGGTCGCGGCCGACAGCCTGTCGGCGATCAAGCACGCCAAGGTCAAGGTGGTGCGCAACAAGGCCGGGCTCGCAGTCGACTACGTGATCGAGGGCGACTATCCGGCCTACGGCAACAATGACGACCGCGCCGACGAGATCGCGGTCTGGCTCGCCGAGACCTTCATCTGGAAGATCGAGGCCCAGCCGCACTTCTATCGCAACGCCAAGCCGACCCAGTCGGTTCTGACCATCACGTCCAACGTGGTCTACGGCAAGAAGACCGGCAACACCCCGGACGGCCGCCGCGCCGGCGAGCCTTTCGCGCCGGGCGCCAATCCCATGAACGGCCGCGACAAGAAGGGCTTCATCGCGTCGGGGGCCTCGGTCGCCAAGATCCCCTATGCGTGCGCGCTCGACGGCATTTCGTGGACCGCCTCGGCGACCCCCTCGGCGCTCGGCCGGCTGCCGCAGGAGCGCCAGGGCAACCTGGTCGCCTGCCTGGACGCCTTCGCGGCCGCCAACGGCCACCATGTCAACGTCAACGTATTCTCTCGCGAGACCCTGCTCGACGCCATGGAGCACCCGGAAATCTACCCGCAGCTCACCATCCGGGTATCGGGCTACGCGGTGAATTTCGTGCGCCTGACGCGCGAGCAGCAGCTCGACGTCGTCAATCGCACCTTCCACGCATCGATGTAAGATACGCCGTCGAGTACAACCGTCATCGCGAGCCACCGGGTCCGCGCAAAGCGCGGCCCGGTGACAGGCTCCGCGAAGCGATCCAGGGCTACGCCGTGAAGATCTGGATTGCTTCGTCACTTCGCTCCTCGCAATGACGAAAGGTGAGGATAGCCGCATGGCGGACGCCCCTCAGGAAACGGAACTGTTCGGATCGCTGGCCTATTCGCCGGCCCAGATCCAGGACAAGGTCGAGAAGATCGGCGTCAAGAAGGCGCGCATGCCCTTCCTGGCGAGCTTCATGCTGTCGGTGGTGGCCGGCGGGTCGATCGGGCTCGGCGGCATGTTCTTCTGCATCGTGCTCGCCGATCCGACCCTCGGCTTCGCGATCCAGCGCGTGCTCGGCGGCGTCGTGTTCTCGCTCGGGCTCGCTCTGGTGATGATCGGTGGTGCCGAACTCTTCACCGGCAACTGCCTGATCGTGATGGCGTGGATGAACCGCCAGATCCGCACCTCGGAGGTCGTCGCCAACTGGACGACGGTGTGGCTCGGCAATCTGGTCGGCGCGCTCGGCCTCGTCTTCATGGTGTACATGGCCCACCACGCCGATCTCGGCGGCGGCCTCATCGGTGCCGCCGTGCTCAAGCTCGCGGTCTCCAAGATCACGCCCGACTTCATCACCATCTTCTTCAAGGGCGTTCTGTGTAACATCCTGGTCTGCCTGGGCGTCTGGCTCGCCTATGCGGGCCGCTCGGTCGCCGACAAGATGGCCGGCATGGTGCTGCCGGTCGCCGCTTTCGTGGCTGCGGGCTTCGAGCACTGCGTCGCCAACATGTATTTCCTGCCGTTCGCCTGGCTGCTGGCCGCGACCGGGCAGGTCCCGGCCGGCCTCGACGTCTCGGCGATCACGCTCGCCGGTATCGTCCATAACCTGATCCCGGCGACGCTCGGCAACATCGTCGGCGGCGCCGGTTTCGTCGGCTTCGTCTACTGGGCCATCTACCGCAAGTGCCTCGGTGGCCTGTCGCCGCTGCCGGCGGCGCGGCCCACCGCCGAACCGACACCGCTGCGCCAGGTCGCGGTCAACGGCGCCCGTATGGCTGCCGCCCGCACCGAAGGGCGAGCTGACTCCCCCAACCATTGAGAGCCGCGCACCGGCAATGCCCATGCACACCCCCGAACTCCTCCAGGCGCCGCAGGCAGGCTTGCTCGCCCGCCTGCCGCGGTCGCCGGCGCCGCTGCTCGAACCGGCGGTCGGCTACCTGCATTCGGTGGAAACCGGTGCCGCTGGCGACGGGCCCGGCATGCGGTTCATGTTCTTCTTTTCCGGCTGCTCGTTCCGCTGCCTCTACTGCCACAATCCGGATACCTGGAAACTCAAGGCCGGCCGCGAGATCGGCCTCGACGAGGCGGTCGCCGAGGTGGCCCGCTACGCTTCGTTCCTGCGCATGGCTGGCGGCGTCACGGTTTCGGGCGGCGAGCCGCTCACCCAGCACCGTTTCGTCGGCGAACTCCTGAAGCGCGTGCACGACGAATTGAAGCTTCACACCGCCATCGAGACCCAGGGCCATCTGGCCCGCAAGGTCGACGACGACTGGTTCGACGCCGTCGACCTCGTCCTCCTCGACATCAAGCATTCCGATCCTGCGACCTACCGCCGCATCACCGGATGCGACCTCGCCCCGACGCTCGACTTCGCCCACCGGCTGGTCCGTCTCGGCAAGCCCATGTGGCTGCGCTACGTGCTGGTGCCCGGGCTGACCGACGGCGCCGACGACATCGCACGGCTCGCCGACTTCGCGGCCGGCCTCGGGCCGCTGGTCAAGCAGGTGGACGTGCTGCCCTATCATCGGCTCGGCATGCACAAATGGGCCGAACTCGGCCGGCGCTATCCGCTCGTCGATACAGCACCGCCGACCCGAGATCAGGTCGACGCCGCCGTGCGCATCTTCCGCGACCGCGGGCTGGTCGCCCATTGAGCCGACGGCGATCGTTGACTTTGGCTCATGTGAGCCATGAGTTAATCAAATGTCATGGTCCGGGCGCATGCGCGGCAGCGCGCCCGGCGCCTCTGTTGCGCGGCGGCGGATGACACCGTAAAGGTGACGGCCGCAGACAGCAGGCCGGGCAATTGGGCGTGAACAAGCGCGTCACACTGACATTTGACAACGGTCCGACCCCGGGCGTGAGCCCGAAGGTATTCGACACGCTCGGGCGGCGCGGCATCAAGGCGACGTTTTTCGTCATCGGAAACAAGCTCGCCGACCCCGCAGCCGCCGCGCTCATGCGCGCCGCCCACGCGGCCGGACATTGGATCGGCAACCACACCCTCACCCACAGCGTCGCCTTCGGCGAGCAGCGCGATGCCGCCGTGACGATCCGCGAGATCGAGGAAACGCAGCGGCGCATCGGCGCTTGCGCGCATCCCGACAAGCTGTTCCGGCCGTACGGAAAGTCGGGACGCATCGGACCGCACCTGCTCAATCGCGCCGCGCTGTCGCTGTTCCTGGAGCAGCGCTATTGCTGCGTCACCTGGAACAGCGTTCCGGGCGACTGGTACGATCCCGAAGAGTGGGTGACCCGCGGCATCCGCGACGTCGAGGCCGCCGACTGGTCGGTCGTCGTCCTGCACGACATCGCCGGCGCATGCGCGGCGCGTCTGGGCGAATTCATCGCCCGTCTCGACGATCTCGGAGTCGAGTATCGGCAGGACTTTCCCGACAGTGTCGTCCTCACGCGGGCCGGCCGGGAAGTCGCAATGTCCGACGCCTATCTGGGCGGCGGATGAAAGTCGTCCCGTCCACCAGTTTCATCAAAGGAGCCGGCTGCATGTCGAGATTGGCACGTCACTTGACCGCCCTCGTGGCGGGGTTCGCCGCCCTGTTGGTCGGCGCCGCCTCGGGCCAAGCGCAGGACTATCCCAACCGTCCGATCCGCATGATCGTCTCGTTCGGCCCCGGCACCTCGACCGACGTGGTGACGCGGCTGTTCAGCAATGCACTCGGCGCCGAGCTCGGCCAGACCGTGGTGGTCGAGAACCGGCCGGGCGCCGGCGGTTCCATCGGCACCGGTGCGGTCGCCAAGGCGCCGCCCGACGGCTACATCCTCACCATGGGGACGGTCGGCACGCACGCCATCAATGCCAGCCTGTTTGCTCGTCTGTCCTACGATCCCGTGAAGGACTTCGTGCCGCTCGCCTTCGTGGGCTACACGCCGACGCTTTTGATCGTCAGGAAGGAACTGCCGGTCACCAACGTCGCCGAACTGGTGGCGCTGGCCAAGTCACGGCCCGACGGCATCACGTTTGCCTCGGCGGGAACCGGCACCTCGGGACATCTCGCCGGCGAACTCGTCAAGAACAAGTCCGGCGGCAAGATGGTGCACGTTCCCTACAAGGAAGGCGGCGCCGCCGTGACCGACGTCATGACCGGCCAGGTGCAGTTCATGTTCTATCATCCGGCCGGCGTGCTCCCGCACGTCCAGAGCGGCGCCTTGCGCGCCATCGGGGTTTCCAGCGCCAAGCGCAGCGCCGCGGCGCCCGATGTCCCGACCATGATCGAGCAGGGCTTCGACGGCTTCGATCTCGTCGCCTGGTTCGGCTTCTACGCGCCCGCCGGCACGCCCGAACCGGTGGTGACGCGTCTGCGGCAGGCGTCCGACAAGATTCTCGCCAATCCCGACATGATCCGCCAGTTGCGGGGCCAGGGCGTCGAACTCCTGTCCATGAAGGGCGACGAGCTTGCCGCCTTCACCCCGCGCGAAGTCACCAAATGGGGGCAACTGGTCAAGCAGTCCGGCGCCCGCATCGACTAGAGATCGTTTTCGATCCATCCGTCGTCATGGCCGGGCTTGTCCCGGCCATCCACGTCTTCGCTGCGGCAAGGCTCTGAAGACGAGGATGCCCGCGACAAGCGCGGGCATGACGGGCCTGGATTCATTGCCGGGCATCAAATGTCCGCCACTGCGACCGCCCGCCATCGCTTTCGCTCGTCGGCTTCGATGGCGCATTTGGCCACATGGGCGTCGCGGTTGATCACCTGCAGGTTGGGGACGCCCCAGAAGGCGAGCAGGCTGGGCCAAGGGAGGTGGCGCTGTTCGCTCCACACCCGATAGAGCGGCTGGCGATGATCCACCTCGGCGGTCCTGGCGAGGCGCTTTCCCGATTGCGGACAACGCCGGCCCTGGCGCTTCTTTAAAATGGCGATGTGGTCCGAAGGCGCGGTCCATAGCTGCCAGGCGACCACGCAGGCGGTATGCCAGCGCGCCCGCGGGTTCGGGCCGGCCTCCCACAGGTCGCAGTGCCAACCGAAGCGGAACACGGGCTGGCCGCACACGCAGCAGTGGCCGGGCCCGCGGGAAAACGCCTTTTCGCGATAGGGGGCGGGCGGCGCCCGGAACGTGGTCGCCAGCCCGTCGTCGTCACCCGATGCCAGCCGCCATGTCCAGCCGTCCGGCGTGCCGGAGCGGGCCGCGAGTGCACGGGCCAGGGCATCGGCCCGCAGCGGATGGGCGCGCCAATAGCCGTCGACGGCGAGCCGCGGCATCGGCGGGATGAAGGGCCGCGCCAACGCACGCCGCAGCACCACCGCCGGAAATACGGCCGGCAGCGCCTTTTCGAGCCGCGCCAGCGCCTTCCGGTTCCTCTCCGCCCGCCATTCCGAGGTCTTGGTCATCGCGTCGCCTTGGGAAGCCAGGGCCGCACTGTGATGGCGAACCCTTAAGCGATTCTTCACATTGATCGCCATGGTATCGATCCGTGGCGGGGGCTACACCGAGCCGGTCACGCCACTGGACAAATTCACTTTTCCGGAGTCACTCTCGGGTCCCATGAGCACCATGAAATTCGACGTGCGCGCCATCCTGGCCGGGAAGGCGCCGCAGGATAAACCCGTGACGGTCCAGGGATGGGTGCGCACGCGCCGCGACTCCAAGGCCGGCCTCTCCTTCGTGCACGTCTCCGACGGCTCGTGCTTCCATCCCGTGCAGGTGGTGGCCGCCAACACGCTCGCCAACTACGCCGACACGGTCGTGAAGCTCACCACCGGTTGCGCCGTCGAGGCGACCGGCATGATCGTGCCGTCGCCCGCCAAGGGGCAGCCCTTCGAGATGCAGGCGAGCGAGATCCGGGTCGTCGGCTGGGTCGACGATCCCGACAGCTATCCGATCCAGCCCAAGCCGCACACCATGGAGTTCTTGCGCGACGTCGCCCACTTGCGCCCGCGTACCAACATCATCGGGGCGGCGACGCGGGTGCGTCACACCCTCGCCAAGGCCATCCACCGCTTCTTCGACGAGAACGGCTTCTTCTGGGTCAACACGCCCATCATCACCTCGTCGGACGCCGAGGGCGCCGGCGCCCTGTTCCGCGTCTCCACCCTCGACCTCGCCAATCTGCCGCGCACCGGCGCCGGCAAGGTCGACTTCGGCAAGGACTTCTTCGGCCGCGAGGCGTTTTTGACCGTGTCGGGCCAGCTCAATGTGGAGGCCTACTGCCTCGCCATGAGCAAGGTCTACACCTTCGGGCCGACCTTCCGGGCCGAGAATTCCAACACCTCGCGGCATCTCGCCGAGTTCTGGATGATCGAGCCCGAGATCGCGTTCGCGGACCTCTCCGACGACGCCACGCTCGCCGAGGCGCTGTTGAAGCACGTCTTCAAGACCCTGCTGGACGAGCGCGCCGACGACCTCGCCTTCTTCGACGAGCGCGTCGAGAAGGGCCTCGTCGCCAAGCTCGGCGACATCGTCTCCTCCGAGTTCGTGCGCATGGATTACGGCGAAGCCATCACGATCCTGGAAAAGGCCAAGGACAAGTTCGAATTCCCGGTCAAGTGGGGCATCGACCTGCAGTCCGAGCACGAGCGCTATCTGACCGAAAAGCACGCCAAGAAACCCGTCATCGTCATGAACTACCCGAAGGCCATCAAGGCCTTCTACATGCGGGTCAACGACGACGGCAGGACGGTGGCCGCCATGGACGTGCTCGCGCCCGGCATCGGCGAGATCATCGGCGGCAGTCAGCGCGAGGAGCGTCTCGACGTCCTCGACGGCCGCATGGCCGAGCATCATATCGACCGGGAGACCTACTCTTGGTACCGCGACCTGCGCCGCTACGGCACCGTCCCGCATGCCGGCTTCGGACTGGGCTTCGAGCGCACGCTCGCCTATGTGACCGGGATCGCCAATGTGCGCGACGCCATTCCGTTCCCGCGGACGCCGGGGAGCGCGCGGTATTAATCGAACATTCTGCTGAAGGGCTTTCGTCGTCATTCCGGAAGCCGCGAAGCGGCTGTCCGGCATCCATAACCCCTGTCGAAAAGATGGGGATATGCCGGGATTAGGGATTCCGGGCTCCTCGCCATAGCGCGTCGAAGACGCGCGTGAACGCGCTTATGGTTCGGCCCCGGAATGACCGGCAACAACTTTTCCGCAGTGCCTGCTATCCGGGTCCCAATTCCTGCATTCCTTCGGTAAACTGACCGGGGAAAGCTATGTCCGTGGTGACGGACCACGGCACGATCTGGGGAGAAACCACCATGGTGGCGCAAACACTCGGCGCCGGCGCGACCGGCTATGACGCCACCGCGCGGGCGCTGCATTGGGTGACGGCGGCGATCGTCCTGTTCCTCCTGGCAGCGGGAATCTACATGACCAACGGGCCGGAAGGCCCGCTCGCCGACACGCTCTACGAACTGCACCGCTCTTTCGGGCTCGTGCTCATCCCGGTCGTCGTCGCCCGCGTGTTCTGGCGCGCAACCCACCCGGCGCCGCCGCTGCCGGCCGACATCCCGCTGCCCCAGCGGGCGGTGGCCCATCTGGTCCATGGCGCGCTCTACGGCCTGCTGGTGATTCAGCCGCTGATCGGCTGGGTCGGGGTGTCGTCCTATCGGGCCCCCATGAAGCTGTTCTGGGTCGTCCCGGTGCCGCCCATCTGGCCGGAGAACCGCGCCTTCTCGGAATGGCTGTTCACGGTCCACGGGGCCATCGGAATAGCCCTCCTGGTGTTGATCGCCCTGCATGTGGGGGGCGCCCTGTTCCACCATTTCGTCCGCCGGGACAATGTGCTCATGCGCATGGTGCGCGGCTGAAATGGCCGGCCCCGCGACGGATCGGGCCGCGGAGCGGCGTGAAAAGCACCACAAGGGCGGGAATACCGCTTGATCGGGCGGTCGCGGTCGGTGAAATAGCGGCGGGGCGATGCAACCGCGTGGGCGGCCAGGGAACCAACCGGGCGGGCCGGACGATGACTTGGACCTTGGACTTTGGACCTGGACCTTGGACCTTGCGGCGCCTCACCGCGCCGGCAAGTGTGAACAAAAACCGTTGGAGGATGTGGAATGAGGACAATCTTGATGGCCGCCGCTGTGGTGGTGTGTGCGTCCGGAGCCGCCGTGGCGCAGGATCTCGCCGCCGGCGCGAACTCCTTCAAGAAATGCGCGCCGTGCCATGCGGTCGGCGAGGGCGCCAAGAACAAGGTCGGGCCGGTGCTCAACGGGCTCGCCGGCCGTCACAGCGGCAGTGTCGAGGGCTACAGCTATTCGGCCGCCAACAAGAACTCCGGCATCACCTGGGATGAAGCGACTTTCCTCGAATACATCAAGGATCCCAAGGCCAAGATTCCCGGCACCAAGATGGTGTTCGCCGGCATCAAGAACGAAGGCGAGGCCAAGGCTCTGTGGGCCTATCTCGCCCAGTTCAAGGCCGACGGCAAGAAATAGGCGGTTGGCCCATTGCGTTCGGACGCGGCGGGCATGCCCGCCGCGTCCGTGCGTGCCGGGCTCACGACACCGTGTTCCGGCGGATCAGCGTTACGAGCCGTCATAGTTACGAGCCGTCATTGACAGATTCCGTCCCGCCCTTTGCGCTCCTTCTCGCCGCCCATGGGGAGCGCCGCGACGGCGCCGGCAACGAGGGCGTCGCCCGGCTGGCGGTCGACCTCGCCGGTCGCGGCCTCGCCGCCGAGGTCGGCATCGGCTTCATCAAGGGAACGCCGTCCATCGCCGAGACGCTGGCGGGTTTCGCGACCGGTGAGGTCGTGGTCTATCCCTTGTTCCTTTCCGACGGTTACTTCGCCCGCCGTCGCCTGCCGCAGCTCATCGAATCGGGCCAGGAAGCGTCCGCGGCCCGGCGGCGCGTGCACGTGCTGCCGCCGCTCGGCGTCGATCCCGCCCTGGTCGATCTCGTCGCCGACGAGGCGCGGCGGACCGCGGACTCGGCCCACATGGCCGCCGCTGCCGTCACGCTCGTCCTCCTGGCACATGGCACGCCGCGCGACCCCGCCTCCCGGCAGGCCGCCGAAGTCATGGTGCAGCGGCTGGCGGCCACACGCCGGTTTTACGACGTGTGCCCGGCGTTCCTGGAGGAACCTCCCTCGCTGGCGCAGGCACTCGATCGTATTTCGGGGCCGGTCGTGGTGGTTGGGCTGTTCGCCGGTGAGGGATTGCACGGCGGCGACGACGCGCCGCAACTGGTGCGCGAGGCCGTGCGTGCCGACGTCGTCTTCGCCGGCAATGTGGGGACGTTCACCGGCATAGCCGACGTGATCGCGGCGGCGGTGCGCCGCGCGTCGACAGACGGTGACGAACGAGTAAAGTGACATCGGCCCCGCCCTGGTGCGGCGGCGCCGACAGGAACCGCCCATGCCCTTGCACGCGAGTGCCGCCGATCTCGACATCGTGCGCCGCATCAACGTCTTCCGCGGCCTGGCGCCGCCGGCGGTCGAGCGGCTGATCGCGCCCGCCACCACCATCGAGCTCGACGACGGCGACATCCTGTTTCGTCAGGCCGACCCCGCCCAGGCGTTCTTCGCGCTCCTGGACGGCTGGGTGAAACTGTCGCGCATCACCTTCGCGGGCGACGAGGCGGTGATCCACGTGTTCACCAAGGGCGAGAGCTTTGCCGAGGCGGTCGCCTTCACGGGCAAGCCCTATCCGGCGACCGCGCAGGCGGTGAGCCCGGCGCGCGTCGTATCGATCCCGGCCGCGCACGTCATCAAGTGCATCCGCGACACCCCCGACATCGCGCTCAGCATGATCGCGGCGACCCAGGTCCACCTGCATCACCTGGTCGAGCAGGTCGAGCAGCTCAAGGCTCAGACCGGCGTGCAGAGGCTCGCCGATTTCCTGGTGTCGCTGTGTCCGCCGGACGCACGCGGATGCACCCTGGCGCTGCCCTACGACAAGGGGCTGATCGCCGGCCGTCTCGGCCTCGAGCCGGAAACGCTGTCGCGCAGCTTCGCCAAGCTCAAGCGCTTTGGCGTCGAGGTGAAGTCGGCCGACGTCGCCATCGCGGACGTGGAACGCCTGCGCCGTTTCGCCGCCGACGACCGCGAAACGACGCGGACGACGCTGCGGAAAACCGCCCGGTAGGAGCGACGGACCGTAGCCCCGCGGCTCCCTCCGGGCTTGCCGGGAGGGAGCAGGCGGAGCGCCATTCACGCCGCCTCCGCCGTCGCCGTAAATCCGCCGGTGACGATGTCCATCAGCCGCGCGGCCGGAACCGGCGGGCTGAACAGATAGCCCTGCACCTCGGTGCAGCCTTCGGCGCGGATCAGTTCCAGCTGCTCGCGCGTCTCGACCCCTTCGGCGGTGGTCATGATGCCGAGGCCGCGGCCCAACCCGGCCACCGCCTTGATGATGGCGCTGGAGCCGCCCTGGCCGGACAGGTCGTTGATGAAGGAGCGGTCGATCTTGATCTTGTCGAACGGAAAGCTGCGCAGATAGGAGAGGGACGAATAGCCGGTGCCGAAATCGTCCATGGAGATGCGGATCCCGTAGTTGCGCAGTTCGTGCAGCAGCGCCAGCGTGGCTTCGTTGTCGTGCAGCAGCACCGATTCGGTGATCTCCAGCTCGAGCCGCGACGGCTCGAGGCTCGACTGGATCACCGCCGCGACGACGCTGTCGATCAGGGTGCGGCTCTTGAACTGGGCCGGCGACAGGTTGACGGCAATCGAGATCGGCACCGGCCACGAGGCCGCCTCCGCACAGGCGGTGCGCAGCACCCAATCGCCGATCGGCACGATCAGTCCGATCTCCTCGGCGAGCGGGATGAAATCGGCCGGCGACACCAGGCCGCGCACCGGATGACGCCAGCGCAGCAGGGCTTCGCAGCCCGTCACCACCTCGGTGGCGGCATTGATCTGCGGCTGATAGAGAAGCTCGAATTCGCCGTTGTCGAGCGCCTTGCGCAGGTCGAGTTCGAGCAGCCGGCGCGCCTGCAACTGGGCGTCCATGGCGGCTTCGAAGAAACGGAAGGCCGAGCGGCCTGCCGACTTGGCGCGATAGAGCGCCATGTCGGCGTTGCGCAGGAGCTGCTCGCTGGTTGCGCCGTCGCCCGGCGAAAAGGCGAGCCCGATCGACGCCGAGACGACCACGTGGTGGCCGTCGATTTCGTAAGGCTGGTTGATGCCGGCGATCAGGCGCTGTGCCAGCACCCCCGCCGGGCTTGGTCCGCCGCCCGGGAACAGGATGGCGAACTCGTCGCCGCCGAGGCGGGCGACGGTGTCGCCGGGCCCGACGCGTTCGCGCAGGCGTTCCGTGACGGCGCACAGGAGCTTGTCGCCGATGAGGTGACCGAGCGTGTCGTTGACGTTCTTGAAGTAGTCGAGGTCGAGGCAGAGCACCGCCAGGGTGTCGGCGGCGCGCAGATTGGCGAGCGCGTGCTCCATCTCGTCGCGGAAGGCGGCGCGATTGGGCAATCCCGTCAGGCTGTCGTGGCGGGCCAGGTAGCGGATCTGCTCCTCGGCCTTGAAGCGTTCGGTGATGTCCTCGTGGGTGGCGACCCATCCGCCGCCCGCCATCGGCTGGTTGACGATCAGAATGGTGCGCTCGTCCGTCGTGCTCAGCACGTTGTGGGGCTCGCCCTCGGCCATCGCGGCCGCCATTTCGGCGGAATATCGCTGCGGGTCGTCGTCGAAATTGCCGACCCGCCGCCGCTCCGCCAGGATGTCGCCGAGCGCGATCCCGGGGGCGACGAGCTCATCGCTCAGACCGTACATTTCGAGATAGCGGCGGTTGCACACCACCAGCGCGCCCGAAGCATCGAACATGCACAGGCCCTGCGACATGTTGTTGAGCGCCGTCTCGAACAGTTCCTTCTGCACCCGCAGGCGCTCCTCCTGTTCCTGCAGACGGCGGTTCTGCCGCTGGAATTCCAGCGAGACGAGCTGGTAGGCGCGATGCGAGGAGGCGAGCTGGCTCTCGGCGTTCTGGCGCGCCTCCTCGGCCCGGCGGGCGCTCGCGAGGGCGACGACGAGCTGCCGGGTGCGGGCATCGTCCGGCGGAACCAGCATCAGCCGGTCCGACAGCACGGGGTCATGCCCGGTGCCGGCGTCCGCCATCTGCAGGATCACCGGCAGGCGCGGATCGGCGTCGAGCATCGGCTGCAGCAGCGTCGGGGCATCCGCCTTGAGCCATTCGGCCGTAACGACCGCGACATCGAAAGGTGCGCCCGAACGGACCGCGCGCCCGATCAGGTCGACGGGAGCCTGCCGCCAGAACACGGTGGTGACGAAATAGCGTGTGCCGTCGCCGTGCATCGACGCGTCGATGGCGCGGCATTGTTCTGCCCGGCCGCAGAACAGAATGCGATACGTCTCCTCCATGATCCTGCCGCCCTTTGGCTTTTTGCCGGCATTTGCCGGCTCAGGTGGCGCCATTGTCGATGCGCAATCGGCAGTGGGTGATTAACGGGGTAGGGGTGCGGGCGCAGACCGAGACGCAGACTTGGGCGCATCCTTAACGACTGGTAAATACAGCCCCGTATGGCCGGGATATCGCTGGCTGTCGCTGGAAGTGCCGCGTGGGATTGACCAAAGTCGGGACAATGGCGGCCCGGTGGGCGATTATGTCGGACTGGTTAGCGGACCGGCCCGTGCGGGCCGCGCAGGAGGTGTGACATCGTGTCCATAGCGGCGGTCATGTACGAACGTGGTTTTCGCATCGACGACCTCATGGCCGCGGTCGTGCGTCGCCTGCGCCAGGATGGGTTGCATCTATGCGGTCTCGTCCAGGAGAACCCGGATGGTGCCAGCGGATGCGCCAGCATGATTCTCGTCGATGTGGCGTCGCGTACGCGATTCGGCATTTCGCAAGCGCTCGGATCCTGCGCCCATGGGTGCCGGCTCGATCCGCACGGATTGGTGGATGCGGGAGCGCGCCTGGAGCAGGCGCTGGATGCGAACGCCGACTTGCTGGTGCTCAACAAGTTCGGCAAGGCCGAAACCGAGGAGGGCCGCGGATTGCGCGGCGCCCTGGTGCGTGCCGTCGAACTGGAGGTCCCGGTGCTCACCGCCGTGCGCCCTCCCTACGATATTGCCTGGGCCGACTTCCATGGCGGCTGTGCGGCGGCGCTGCCACCCGAAATCGATGCCATTGTGGACTGGTGCGTCGCCGCGACGGCGGCGCGGCGTGCCGAGGCCGCGGAGGTGGTGTCATGAACGCGCAAGAAGCCGTCATCGGCATCGTCACCGCGTCGGACCGCGCCAGCGCCGGCATCTACGAGGACGAGAGCGGTCCCGCCATCGAGGCGTTCCTCTCCGACGTATTGACGACGCCGTGGCGGTCGTTGCGCCGGATCGTGCCCGACGGGCTCGAGGCGGTCCGTGACGCTTTCATCGAACTCGCGGATCGCGACGGCTGCTGTCTGATCCTGTCCACGGGCGGTACCGGACCGGCGCCGCGCGACCTCACCCCGGAGGCCACCGTCGCGGCGTCGACCCGCATGATGCCGGGTTTTGGCGAACTGATGCGCACGAAGAGCCTCGAACAGGTGCCGACCGCCATCCTGTCGCGCCAGACCGCCGGTATCCGCGGCCGGACCCTGATCGTGAACCTGCCCGGGCGTCCTTCCTCGATTCGCGTCTGTCTGGACGCCGTGTTTCCCGCCATACCGTATTGCGTGGACTTGATCGGCGGTCCGCGCATGGAGACCGATGCGGCGCGCTGCCGCGCCTTCCGGCCCGGCGGTTGAGGTCGCCCGCGAGTGCATGCAGACGGCGAGCTTCGCGGAATACGTCGCGGAATCAACGCTTGCGGCGCGATTTGTTCGCACTTGACCTGCATCAAGGACAAGTCGCCCGGTTTTTTATTTTCTCTTAAAGTTTGGGCTCCGGGCGCCTCAGGAAACGCCCTTATGGGGGTTATCTGAATTTTCCCGGACCGGGCCGGGCGCTAACCATGCACCATCCAATCGGGAGGTTCATGGTCATCATGGTGCAAAAGACCCACTCTACCGCCCCCGCAACACAGCCCCCAGTTGAAACCGGTAGTTGTGAGGCCCCGCGATCCGCTCTGTCCATGTTCGGTACTGAAACCCACATGGGAGCGACCATCTTTTACGACCAGAATTCCGAAATCTACGGCGAGAACGAGCCAGCCGATTACGTCTACAAGGTGCTGAGCGGCACCGTGCGCACCTACAAGGTGCTCAACGACGGCCGCCGCCAGGTCGGCGCCTTCTATCTTCCGGGCGACGTGTTCGGCCTCGAAATCGGCGACGAGCACACCTTCTCGGCGGAAGCCATCACCGACTCCTCGATCCTCGTCGTCAAGCGCTCGACCATCATCGCCCAGGCGAGCCGCGACAACAGCGTCGCCCGCGAATTGTGGGCCGCGACCGCGCGCGAACTGCGGCGCACCCAGGACCACCTGCTGCTCCTGATCAAGAACGCGCAGGAGCGCGTCGCCGCCTTCCTGTTGGAAATGGCCGACCGTTCGCACTCCGCCGGCGCCATCGAGCTGCCGATGTCGCGCCAGGACATCGCCGATTATCTCGGTCTGACCATCGAAACGGTGTCGCGTACGCTGACCCATTTCGAAACCGCGGCCGCCATCGAGCTGCCGCGTTCTCGCCGTATCGTGCTGCGCAACCGCTCGGCACTGCACAAGCTGAACGCCTGAGCGTTCGGCGGCGCGTTCGATCGCGACCCCTCGTCGAGTCCCTCCGAATTGAACGCGCCGCGGCCATTCGGGCCGCGCTGCCGCCCGTCCGGGCCTTTCGAAGGAGACCGCCATGAAGGTCGCAGACGTGATGACGCGTCAAGTCGTGACCATCGACAAGGATGCGCCGATCGGTACGGCCGCGCGGCTGCTGCTCGAGCATCGCATCAGCGGGCTGCCCGTCGTCGACGGGGCGGGCAATCTCGAAGGCATCATCACCGAGGGCGATTTCCTGCGCCGCGCCGAGACCGGCACCCAGCGCCGCCGGCCGCGCTGGCTCGAATTCCTCCTCGGTCCCGGCCGGCTCGCCCAGGAATACGTCCACACCCACGGCCGCCGCGTCGCCGACGTGATGACGCGCCGCGTCCACACGGTCGCGGAGGACACGCCGCTCGAGGTTGTGGTGCGGCGCATGGAAAAGCACCGCATCAAGCGCTTTCCGGTGGTTCAGGACGGCAAACTGGTCGGCATCGTCAGCCGCGCCAATCTTCTGCGCGCGCTCGCCGCCGTCGCCCAGGAGGTGCCGAATTCCGACGAGAACGACAGCCGGATCCGCGACGCCTTCTTCACCGAACTCGAACGTCAGCCGTGGGCGCCGCGCACCAGCATCAATCCGGTGGTGCGCAACGGCGTCGTCGAACTGTGGGGCAACATCTTCGACGAACGCGAGCGCGAGGCGCTGTGCGTGATGGCCCGCAATCTTTGCGGCGTGAAGGACGTCCAGGACCACCTGGTCTGGATCGATCCCACTTCCGGCTTCATCGGTCTGTCCGCCGAGGACGAGAAGAAGCGCACGGCCGGCTGACCTCGCCTTCATGCTGAACAAAGCGTTGCCGTGAAGGCTTCAATTTCGCTTTCTACTTTTGCGTGATCTCAGATCGTTTGTGAGAAGACGTCTCCGGTTGGGGGACGTCACGATGAACATTCACAGCATCGTCGCGATCGCGCTGTCGGTTCTGTTCGCCGCACCGCCGGCATTCGCCACCGGCCCGGCCGGCCGGGACCGCATGCATGTCGGCGCGACGGCCCGCACCCCGGCGGCCTGGACCCGGTTCTGCAAACAGTATCGGGACGACTGCCTGGTGCAGCCGTCCGCCGCCGCCACGACGGTGACGCTGACGCCGGATCGCCGGCAGGAGCTCGACGTCGTCAACCGCGTCTTCAACAGGTTGATCGAGCCCGTCAGCGACCTCGAGCAGTACGGCATGGTCGAAGTCTGGAATTACGCGCCGAACCGCAAAGGCGACTGCGAGGATTATGTCCTGGAGAAGCGGCGGCGGCTGATCGAACTGGGCTGGCCGGCCGCCTCGCTCCTGATCACGGTCGTCTACGACAAGAAGAACAGCGGCCACGCGGTCTTGACCGTGGTGACCGACCAGGGCGACCTGGTGCTCGACAACGTCAATGACGACATGCTGCCGTGGTGGAACAGCGGCTTCACATTCTTGTGGCGGCAGTCCGCCGCCGACCCGAACGTCTGGGTCGACCTCGAACGCACCATCGGCCGGCCGGAACTGTACACGGCGACCGCGCGACGCTGACCCGGTCCGGCGGCGAGTTCTTCTCGGGAACACCCGGGCCGATCGCCGAGGCGCCTACTTCCGCTTGCGCCCGATCTGGAATGCGGCCCGGATGGCTTCGCTCAGGGTGTTGCCGAGCAGCGGCTTCTCGACGATCTCGATGCCTTCGGCGGCGGCGTTCTGCTTCAGGCTCCGGGTCGGATGGGTGGTGATCAGGATGATCGGCAGATCGATGCTGCGCTCCCGCAAGGCGAGCGCCACTTCCAGGCCGTTCATGCCCGGCAGGTAGTAGTCGATCACGAAACAGCCGCGCGGCGGCATCAGCTGTCGCTGCAGCAGGTCATGGCCGCTGGGAAAGGTTGTGACCGAAAAGCCCTCCGTCTGGAGGGCGAATTCGAGTGAACTCAGCACGGCCGGATCGTCATCGACGACCAGGACCACGTCCCTCGCTTCCTCCTCGCCGACACCTTCGACCATGCCATACCCTTCACGGCCCTTCGCGCGCGAAGGGCGGTCACGTCGTCATGAAGCGGCAAGGTGTGATCTGGTGCCTTGATGTAACTCAACGGGACCGGCGCAAACGCGCATCGGCAAAACCACAAAGAAGCCTCAAATATGCGTCGGCTCGTTATCGGGCCCGAGCACGCCGGCGACCAGCGCCATGCGCACGAGGTCGGACAGGCTCGTCGCCTGCATCTTGGTCATGACGTTGGCGCGGTAGATTTCGACCGTCCGGGCCGAAATCCCGAGGTCGAACGCGATGGTCTTGTTGGGATAGCCGGCCACGAGCCCTTCGAGCACCTGGCGCTCGCGCCCCGACAGGGCGGCGAGGCGTGTGTGGATCTCGCTCCTCTCGGCCTCCCGGCGGGCGTCCTTCTCGTGCTGGCGCAGCGCCGAGCGGATGGTCGACAGGAACGCCTCGTCGTCGAACGGCTTCTCGATGAAGTCGACGGCGCCGGATTTCATCGCCTCGACGGCGAGCGGCACGTCGGCGTGCCCCGTGATGACGATCACCGGCAGCGGCACCCCCATGGTCCGGAGCTGGCGCAGGAGATCGAGCCCGGACACGCCCGGCATGCGGATGTCGGTGACGACGCAGCCGTGCATGCCGTGCGACAGGTTCTCCAGAAAGAGATTGGCGGACTCGTAGGTCTTCACCTCGATGTCGGCGCTCTCCAGCAGGAAAGCGAGCGATTCTCGGATGGCTTCATCGTCGTCGATGACGTGAACGACCGCTTCATTCGACATCGTCGAGGTCCTCCTTGCTCACCGTGCGCAGGGTGAAGCGGAACATGGCCCCGCCGCCGGGCCGTGCTTCCACCCAGATCCTGCCGCCGTGAGCTTCGATGATGGTGCGCGAGATCGACAATCCGACGCCCATGCCGGTTCGTTTGGTGGTGACGAAGGGTTGGAAAAGCTGGTCCATGACGTCCGGGGCGATCCCGGGGCCCGTATCAGCAATGCTGACTATTGCCAAGCCCCCGTCCTCCTCGTCGACCGTGACGGTGAGTTCCCGCCGTTCGGAATGTTCCATCGCCTCGATGGCGTTGCGGATCAGGTTGAGGATCACCTGTTGGACCTGGACCTTGTCGGCGAGAACGAGTTCGATGCGCGGGTCGAAGACGAACCGCACCCTTATGTCGCGCTCCTTGGCGCCCACCATGGCGAGCGCGCCGGCCTCCTCGACGAGCTTCTGCAGGTTCTCGACGCCGCGCTCGCTTTCGCCGCGGGCGACGAAGTCGCGCAGGCGGCGGATGATCTGGCCGGCCCGCAACGCCTGCTCGCCCGCCTTTTCGATCGCTTCGCGGATGCGCGGCAGCGCGTCGGCGGGGTTGGCATCGATGATGCGGCGGGAGCCTTTGAGATAGTTGGCGATCGCCGAGAGCGGCTGGTTGAGCTCGTGGGCCAGCGTCGAGGCCATCTCGCCCATGGCGGTGAGCCGCGAGATGTGCACGAGTTCGGACTGCAGTTCCTGCAGGCGCGCCTCGGTCTCCTGACGTTCGGTGAGGTCGCGGATGAAGCCGGTGAAGTAGCGCTTGTCGCCCGAGCGCATTTCGCCGACCGACAATTCCATCGGAAAGGTCGAGCCGTCCTTCCTTTCGCCGACGACGACGCGGCCGATGCCGATGATGCGCCGCTCGCCTGTCTTCTGGTAGCGGCTCATGTAGTCGTCGTGGTTCTCGCGGTAGGGCGAGGGCATCAGCATCCTGACGTTCTGGCCGATCGCCTCCTCGCGCGTATAGCCGAACAGCCGTTCGGCGGCGGTGGAGAACGACTGCATGACGGCGCTGTCGTCGATCACCACCATGGCGTCCGGAATGGTGTCGAGGATCGACTGCACGTGGGCCTCGCGCGCCATGAGGTCGCCGGTCATCTGGAGGGCGTTGAGCTGGGCCCGGTGGAGCCGGTCGCCGAGCCACGCCATCGCGAGGCCGACGACCGCGAACAGGAGCGCATAGAGAAGGTCGGGCGTGGTGAACTGCGTGTCGGAAAGGAACACGAATCCGAGGCACAGCGACAGGAAGGTCGCGACCACCCCCGGGCCGAGGCCGCCGACGCTGCTTGCCACCAGCACCGCCGGCACGAACAGGAGGAATCCCCCCTGGCTGGAAATGAACGGCAGCAGGACGAGCCGCAACGCGAACGCCATCCCGACGGCGCCGAGCGCGACGCCGTAGCGGGCGATATCGCTGCGCACGATCGGGATTGCTTCGAGGGATCGGTCCCGTTTCGCAGCCGAGGATCGGAGGGTCATTTCAATCATGCATTTTCACGTGCAGAATCCGCGGGTTTCCCGCCCACGTAGATGCGGAGTGCTTTCGAGGGGCGAATCACAGGGAGCGCGGATCAGTATGTCTCCTTAGGTGCCTTACCGGGCCGGGTTTGCATAATGGCGAGCGCTCTTTCCCAACGCAACAGGCGTGCATGCACGCCGGCGCTTGATATGCGTCAACATGGCGACCCCCGCGACATGGTCAACGGAGAACGCCAAGACGCGCAGAACGTGTAACGGCGGTAAGCCGGTCAGAGGCGAGAGAAATGCACCAAGCCCAGGGTACCAATATTGGCACCAGCAAGCGCATGTCCGTTGGCGAAGGCGGCTCGGCTTTCGCGTTTGCCGTGCTGGCCTTCCTGTCGATCGTGATCGCCGCCAAGGCCCATACGGCGGAATACGCATTCCACGCCTATCTGTTCGCCGCCGCCTCCGTGGCCGCGGTATTCGCCGTTGGCCGGCTGTACATGGACCGGCCGGCGACGCTGCCGCCGCTCGAGATCGACGGCAAGCCCAATTACAACATGGGCCCGGTCAAATTCGCCACCGTGGCCGCCATGGTGTGGGGCATCGCCGGCTTCCTGATCGGCGTGATCGCCGCCCTCGAACTCGCCTATCCGGGTCTCAATGGCGGCCTGCCGTGGATCAGTTTCGGCCGCATCCGGCCGCTGCACACCTCGGCGGTGATCTTCGCCTTTGGGGGCAACGTCCTGCTCGCCACCTCCTTCTACGTGGTCCAGCGCACCTGCCAGGCCCGCCTGGTCGGCTATGTGGCGCCCTGGTTCGTCATCCTGGGCTACAACTTCTTCATCGTCGTCGCGGGTACGGGTTATCTCCTCGGCGTCACCCAGTCGAAGGAATATGCGGAACCCGAGTGGTAT
Organism: Astrobacterium formosum; assembly: GCA_030848545.1. GTDB lineage: Bacteria > Pseudomonadota > Alphaproteobacteria > Rhizobiales > Xanthobacteraceae > Astrobacterium > Astrobacterium formosum. Next base: position 134,751 of record JAVDCA010000010.1, on the reverse strand, counting down.
GCCGACCTGTGGCTGACCGTGGTCTGGGTCGTCTACCTGCTCGTGTACCTGGGTACCATCATGCGGCGCAAGGAGCCGCACATCTATGTCGCCAACTGGTTCTATCTCGCCTTCATCCTGACCATCGCGGTCCTGCATCTCGGCAACAATGCCGCGATCCCGGTGTCGATCTTCTCGGCCAAGTCCTACATCGTCTGGTCGGGCGTGCAGGACGCCATGGTGCAGTGGTGGTACGGCCACAACGCCGTCGGCTTCTTCCTCACCGCCGGCTTCCTGGCCATCATGTACTACTTCATCCCCAAGAAGGCGGAGCGGCCGGTCTATTCATACCGGCTGTCCATCGTGCACTTCTGGGCGTTGATCTTCCTCTACATCTGGGCCGGCCCGCACCACCTGCACTACACGGCGCTGCCCGACTGGGCGCAGACGCTCGGCATGACCTTCTCGATCATCCTGTGGATGCCGTCCTGGGGCGGCATGATCAACGGCCTGATGACGCTCTCGGGTGCCTGGGACAAGCTGCGCACCGATCCCGTCCTGCGCATGATGGTGGTCTCGGTCGCGTTCTACGGCATGGCCACTTTCGAGGGGCCGCTGATGTCCGTGAAGGCGGTCAATTCGCTCTCCCATTACACCGACTGGACCATCGGCCACGTCCATTCGGGCGCGCTCGGCTGGGTCGGCTTCGTGTCGTTCGGCGCCGTCTACTGCCTGGTGCCGTGGCTGTGGAACAAGCGCGAGCTGTACTCCGTCAAGCTGGTCAACTGGCACTTCTGGATCGCGACGATCGGCATCGTGCTCTACATCTCCGCCATGTGGGTGTCGGGCATCATGCAGGGCCTGATGTGGCGCGCCTACACCAAGTTCGGCTTCCTCGAATACTCGTTCATCGAGACCGTCGAGGCCATGCATCCCTTCTACGTGGTGCGGGCTCTGGGCGGGGCCCTGTTCCTCGTCGGGGCGCTGATCATGGCCTTCAATCTGTGGATGACGGTCAACAGCGCGACGGTGCGGGCCGAAAAGCTCGCGCTCCAGCCGGCCGAGTGAGGAGACGCGCCATGTCGCTGATGCAGAAACACGCCATCCTCGAGAAGAACTCGCTTCTTCTCCTGATCGGCATCCTGATCGTCATCGCGATCGGCGGCCTCGTCGAGATCGTGCCGCTGTTCTACCTCAAGAGCACGATCGAGAAGGTCGACGGCATGCGGCCCTACACGCCGCTCGAACTCGCCGGCCGCAACATCTACGTGCGCGAGGGCTGCTACAACTGTCACTCGCAGATGATCCGGCCGTTGCGCGACGAGGTCGAGCGCTATGGCCACTACTCGCTCGCCGCCGAGAGCATGTACGACCGCCCGTTCCAGTGGGGCTCTAAGCGCACCGGTCCGGATCTCGCCCGCGTCGGCGGCAAGTATTCCGACGAGTGGCATCGCGCGCACCTGAACGAGCCGCGCTCGGTGGTGCCCGGCACGGTGATGCCGGCCTATCCGTGGCTTGCGAGGACCGAGCTCGACTACGCCCACATCGCCGACGACCTCAAGGTGCAGTCGGTCCTGGGCGTGCCGTATTCCGTCGAGATGGTCACCAGCGCCAAGGCCGACGTCGCCGCCCAGGCGAACGCCGACGAGAGCGTTTCGACCGATCTCCTCAAGCGCTACCCCAAGACGCAGGCGCGTGACTTCGACGGCGATCCCAAGGCGCTGACCGAGGCCGATGCGCTGATCGCCTATCTGCAGGTGCTCGGCACCCTGGTCGACTTCAAGCTCTACAACGACAAAGCCAACATCAGGTGAGGACCCCGTGAGCGACACCTACCGGACCTTGGCCGAGTTCGCCCAGACCTTCGGGCTCGTCTACTTCGTCGCCCTGTTCGCCGTCGTCCTCGCCTATGCGCTGTGGCCGTCGCGGCAGAAGGAATTCGATGCGGCGGCGAACGTGCCGCTGCGGGAGGACTAGACAACATGGCCCACGACAAGCCGCGCGTCGACGCCGCCACCGGCACCACCACGACGGGTCACGAGTGGGACGGCATCAGCGAACTCAACACGCCCCTGCCGCGCTGGTGGCTGTGGGTCTTCTACGCCTGTATCGTGTGGGCGGTGGGCTACTGGCTGGTCTATCCGTCCTGGCCGCTGGTCTCCTCCTATACGAAAGGCATGTTCGGCTGGCAGTCGCGCGACGCCATCGTGGCCGATCTCGCCGGCCTCAAGGTCCTGCGCGGCCCGATGACCGAAAAGCTCGCCAATGCCTCGCTGGCCGACATCAGCGGCGATCCGAGCCTGCTGGAATTCGCCCGTGCGCAGGGCAAGACGGCGTTCGCGGACAACTGCGCACCCTGCCACGGGGCCGGCGGCGCCGGCGCCAAGGGCTATCCCAACCTCAACGACGACGACTGGCTGTGGGGCGGCAAGCTCACCGACATCGCGACGACCATCACCCACGGCATCCGTTCTGCCGATCCCGACGCCCGGACCGGCTCCATGCCGGCCTTCGGCCGCGACAACATGCTGCCGAAAGCCGACATCGCCGCCGCCGCCGATTATGTGCGCTCGCTCGCCGGCCTGCCGGCCGACAAGGGTGCCCAGATCGACAAGGGCAAGCAGGTTTTCGCCGACAACTGCGCCGTCTGCCACGGCGAGGACGGCAAGGGCAATCGTGAGCTCGGTGCCCCCAACCTGACCGACCGCATCTGGCTCTACGGCTCCGACAAGGCGGTGATCGTCGAAGGCCTGACCAACGGCCGCGGCGCCGTCATGCCGAACTGGGGCGGCCGCCTCGACGCCTCCACCGTCAAGGCACTGGCCGTCTACGTGCACACTTTCGGCGGAGGTGAAAAGGAATAGCCGTGCTCGCTGATCCTCCGGTCGTTTCCTCCGCCGGCCACACCGGCGGCAAGGCTCCTGCGGCCGCCGCGGGGGCCGCCGCCATGGCGGCCGACGACGAGCCGCTCTATGCGGCGCGGCCGAAGATCTACCCGCAGAAAGTCTCGGGCACGTTCCGGCGCATCAAATGGGCGGTGCTTCTCGTCACGCTGGGCATCTACTATCTCCTGCCCTTCGTGCGCTGGGACCGCGGCGAGGGCGCACCCTCCCAGGCCGTGCTGGTGGACTTTCCCGGCCGGCGCTTCTACTTCTTCTTCATCGAGATCTGGCCCCAGGAGGTCTACTACCTCACCGGCCTCTTGATCATCGCCGCCATGGCGCTGTTCCTCATGAACGCCGTCGCGGGCCGCGTCTGGTGCGGCTATCTGTGCCCGCAGACCGTGTGGACCGACCTGTTCTTCGCCGTCGAGCGTTTTTTCGAGGGCGACCGGCGCGCCCGCATGCAGCGCGACGACGCCCCGTGGACCACGGACAAGCTCCTGCGCAAGGCGGGCAAGCATGCGGTGTGGCTCCTGATCGCCTGGTGGACCGGCGGCGCCTGGGTGCTCTACTTCGCCGACGCGCCGACGCTGGTCAAAGACCTCGCCACCTTCCAGGCACCCTTCATCGCCTATGCGTCCATCGGCGTCCTGACGTTCACGACCTATACGCTCGCCGGCCACATGCGCGAGCAGGTGTGTGTCTACATGTGTCCGTGGCCGCGCATCCAGGCGGCCCTGACCGACGAATACGCCTTGAACGTCACCTACCGGCGCGACCGCGGCGAACCGCGCGCGTCGGTGAAGAAGAGCGCGGTGTTGCGCGACAAGGGACTGCCGGCCGGCGATTGCGTCGACTGCAACCAGTGCGTCGCCGTCTGCCCGACCGGGGTCGACATCCGCGACGGCGCGAGCCTCGGCTGCATCCAGTGCGGCCTGTGCATCGACGCCTGCGACACCGTCATGGCCAAGATCGGCCGGCCGGAGCGGCTGATCGCCTACGACACCGAGGTCAATATCCGTCGCCGCGCCGAGGGGCTTGCTCCTATCCTGCAGCTCATCCGCGTGCGCACGCTCCTCTATGTGGGCATCATCGCCATTGCGGGCGGCATCATGCTGTACACGCTCGTCAACCGCGCCACGCTCGGCATCAGCGTGCTGCACGACCGCAACCCCATCTTCGTGCAGATGGCCGACGGTTCGGTGCGTAACGGCTACACGGTGCGCATCCTCAACAAGCAGCCGCAGGCGCAGGAGATGACGCTCGCCCTGGAAGGGCTTCCGGGCGCCGCCCTGGAGATCGTCGGCATCACCTCCGCGGAGGCGCAGCGGCACGTGGTCGAGGTCGGCCGCGACCAGACGCGCGAACTGCGCGTGCTCGTGACCCTCAAGGATCGGCCGCCCGCGTCCACCAACGACATCGCGTTCGTGGTCACGGCTTCGGGCGGCGGCGAGACGGCGCGCACCGCCGACCATTTCCGCGGCCCTTGACGAGGAACACCCCCATGAAGCCTCGCGAACTCTCCGGACGCACCGTCCTGATCGCACTCGTCGCGTTCTTCGCCGTGGTCGGCGGCGTCAACGGCGTGATGATCTGGCTTGCGACTTCGACCTTCGGCGGCGTTGAGGTGGCGAGTTCCTACAAGGCGGGCCTCAAGTTCCAGGACGAGCTCGATGCCGTGCGGGCCCAGGACGCCCGCCACTGGCGGGTCGAGGCGCGGCTCGAGCAAGGGCACGACGGTGCCGACGTGATCGTTTCGCTGCGCGATGCCGCCGGGGCGCCCATCACCGGCGTTACGGTGGCGGCGCGGCTCAACCATCCCGCCGATGCCCGCCACGACCACGATGTCGCCATGGCGGCCGCCGGCGCCGGCCTCTTCAAGGGCGCGACCGATGCGACGCTGGCGGCCCAGTGGGATCTCGTCATCGACGTCACCCGCGACGGTGAGAGAATGTTCCGCTCCAAGGGGCGGGTGGGGCTGAAGTGATGCAGACGGCGTCCGACCGGAGCCGTCGTGATTTGCGCTGGACTTCCCCCCTCCCTGTCCCTCCCCCCTTGCGGGGAGGGACAGGGAGGGGGGCCACAGGCGCCGAGTTCGCGGCTTACCCCCCTCCCCAACCCTCCCCCGCAAGGGGGGAGGGAGCAGGCCGAGTATGACGCCATGACCCAGACTCTCGACCTCTCTGCCCTGGCGCGCACCCGCGAGGACGGCGCCTGCGAAATGGAGCTCGCGGTCGACGGCATGTCGTGCGGGGGTTGCATCGCCAAGATCGAAGGCACGCTCAACCGCATGCCGGGCGTCGTCGCGGCGCGCGTCAACTTCACCAATCGCCGGCTCAGCGTCGCCTGGACCCGCGAGGTTGTATCCGCCTCCGATATTGTCACGGCCATCGAGCGGCTCGGCTACGGCGCCCATCCGTTCGTCGCCCGCGTCGCCGAGGGCGAGGATGCCGCGGAGGCGAAATCGCTTCTGCGCTGCCTGGCGGTCGCGGGCTTCGCCGCCATGAACATCATGCTGCTGTCGGTGTCCGTGTGGTCCGGCAACGTCACCGACATCACGCCGGAGACGCGCGACTTCTTCCATTGGCTGTCGGCCCTGATTGCGCTGCCCGCCGCCGCTTACGCCGGCCGGCCGTTCTTCAAAAGCGCGTGGTCGGCGCTGCGGGTCGCTTCCGTCAACATGGACGTGCCGATCTCGCTCGGTGTCATCCTGGCGCTCGGCATGTCGGTCGTGGAGACCGTCAATCACGCCGAGCACGCCTATTTCGATTCCGCCGTGATGCTTTTGTTCTTCCTCCTGTGCGGCCGCTATCTCGACCGCGCCATGCGCAAGAAGACCCGGGCGGTGGCCGGCAATCTGGCGGCGCTGCGCGCCGACACCGCCTGCAAGCTCACCGACTGCGGCTGCATGAACGAGGTGCCGGCCTCGACGCTTCATGCCGGCGACCGCATCCTGGTGCGCCCCGGCGATCGCGTCGCCGCCGACGGCATCATCGAGGAGGGGGCGTCCGATCTCGACGAGAGCCTCGTCACCGGCGAGACCTTGCGAAGAGAGGCGAGGGCGGGAGAGCCCGTCTATGCGGGCAGCATCAACTTTTCGTCGGTGCTGACCGTCCGGGTCACCGCCGCCGGCGAGGACACGCTGCTCGACGACATCGAGCGCCTGCTCGACAAGGCGGTGAAATCCAAGTCCCGCATCGTCGCACTGGCCGACCGCGCCGCCCGCCTCTACGCCCCCGTCGTGCACACGACCGCGGCCTTGACGCTGGCCGGATGGCTGATCGCCGGCGCTTCGCTGCACGATGCGGTCATCACCGCCATCGCGGTCCTGATCATCACCTGTCCGTGCGCGCTGGCGCTCGCCGTTCCGGCCGTGCAGGTGGTCACGGCCGGCCGCCTGTTCCGCGCCGGCGTGTTGTTGAATTCCGGAGACGCCATCGAGCGCCTCGCCGAGGTCGACACGGTGGTGTTCGACAAGACTGGCACGCTCACTTTGCCGGAGCCGCGCGTCGTCGACGCGGGCGCCATTCCCGCCGATATTCTCGCCGGCGCCGCCCGGCTCGCCAAATCGAGCCGCCATCCGCTCGCGCTTGCGCTCGCCCGCGAGGCGCGCGACGCCCAACCTGTCCCCGGCGCCACCGAAATCCAGGGGCAGGGGGTTTCGGCGGTGCTCGACGGCGTCGAGGCCCGCTTCGGCAGCCCGGCCTTCTGCGGCGTCGCGCTGCCGCGGGACATTCCCGCCGGCGCCTCCGCGATCGCGTTCCGGCACGGGACCCGCGAGGCCGTGTTCCTGGTACAGCAGTCGCTGCGCGCCGACGCCGTCGCGGTCGCGAAGGCGCTGGCCACCCGCGGTCTTCGGTTGCGCATCCTCTCGGGCGACCGGGCCGAGGCGGTCGAGCCGATCGCGAACGCGCTCGGCATCACTGACTGGCGGGCCGGTATGCGCCCCGCCGACAAGGTCGCGTCCCTGGAGGCCCTGCGCACGCAAGGCCACCGCGTCCTCATGGTGGGCGACGGCCTGAACGACGCCCCGGCGCTCGCCGCCGCCCATGTGTCGCTCTCGCCCGTCACCGCCGCCGAGCTGTCGCAGGCGCATGCCGACGCGGTGTTCATGGGGGCGGCGCTCGCGCCCGTCGTCGACGCCGTCACGGCGTCGGTGCGGGCGCGCCGCCTGATGCGCCAGAACCTCATGCTGGCGGTGATCTACAATGCCGTCGCGGTGCCGGTCGCCATCGCGGGGCTGGTGACGCCCTTGATCGCGGCGCTGGCCATGTCGGGTTCGTCCATGCTGGTGACCCTCAATGCGTTGCGGCTGCGGTTGCCGGCGCGGCGCGGGAGTGGGACAATGGCTGCCGCGGAGCGGGCCGAACCCGCCCGCCTGAGGACCACATGAACGTTCTCGTCTATCTGGTGCCGGCGGCGCTGGGGCTCGGACTTGTCGGCCTCGTCGCCTTCCTGTGGTCGCTCAAGAGCGGCCAGTACGAGGACCTCGACGGAGCGGCGCTGCGCATCCTGCGGGATGACGACTTGAAAGACGAGGGGACGCGATCATAGCCTGGGTTGAGCGCAGCGAAACCCAGGATGGGTGTCATCCGCAAACTCGGGCGTGGCGAGTCCGAGACGCGGCGACCCTGGGTTTCGCTGCGCTCAACCAGGCTACGAGGCTGCCTGTTGTCATTCCGGGGCGGCCGAAGGCCGAACCCGGAATCCAGTCAAGAGTTCAGTACGCGCCGCTGGATTCCGGGTTCGCGCTGACGCGCGCCCCGGAATGACCAAGCTCGTGTTACGCCGCCCGGCTTGCCATCGAGGCGGCGACGTCGGCCTCGGCGCTGCCGTTGGTGAGCAGATTGAAGCGCTGCTGCAGCACGCCGACGAGCGTCGGCGTGAGGAAGCCCGGGATGGTCGGGCCGAGGCGGATGTTGCGCACGCCGAGCGCCAGCAGGGTCAACAGGACTGCGGCCGCCTTCTGCTCGAACCATGACACGATCAGCGACAGCGGAAGTTCGTTGACGCCGCATCCGAATGCGCCGGCCAACGCCTGGGCGATCAGGAGCGCCGAATAGGCGTCGTTGCACTGGCCGAGATCGAGCAGCCGCGGCAGGCCGGCGACGGTACCGAAATCGTGGGCATAGAAGCGATACTTGCCGCAGCCGAGGGTGAGGATCATCGAATCCGGTGGCGTCGCCTCGGCGAACTCGGTGTAGTAGTTGCGGCCGGGCTTGGCGCCGTCGCAGCCGCCGATGAGGAAGAAGTGCTTGATGGCGCCGGCCTTGACGGCGTCGATCACCTTGTCGGCGACGCCGAGCACGGCGTCGCGACCGAAACCCGCCATCACGGTCTTCTCCGGCGCGGTCTCAGTGAAGCCCGGCATGGCCAGTGCCATCTCGACCACGCGCGAGAAGTCGCCGTCGCCGATATGGGGAATGCCCTCCCAGCCGACCGGTCCCGCCGTGAAGATGCGGTTCTCGTAGGACAGGCGCGGCGCGATCAGACAGTTCGACGTCATCACGATCGGGCCGGGAAACGCGGCGAACTCCTCCTGCTGCTCCTGCCAGGCGGTGCCGTAGTTGCCGACCAGGTGCGGGTAGGCGTGCAGTTTCGGATAGCCGTGCGCAGGCAGCATCTCGCCGTGGGTATAGACGTTGATGCCCTTGTCCTTGGTCGCCTCCAGGATGGCGGCCAGGTCGCGGAAATCGTGGCCGGAGACCAGGATCGCCTTGCCGGCAACCGGCGATATGCGCACCGGCGTCGGCACCGGCGTGCCATAGGTGCCGGTGTTGCCGGTGTCGAGCGCCTCCATGGCGGCCAGATTGGTGCGCCCGAGCGCCAGCGCTTCCGCGAGCAGGGTCTCGAGATCGCGTTCGTTGCCGGCGAGCACGTCCAGGGCCTGCGCGATGCCGGCGGCGACGGCTTCACGCGTCTCGCCGAGATCCTCGGCGTGATGCGCATAGGCGGCGACGCCCTTCACCCCGAAGAGCAGGAGCGCCCGCAGGCCGATCACGTCGGCGCCGAGCTCGTCCTCGCCGGCGCGCACCCCGATGGTCTTCGCCTGTTCGAGCAGGCGGGGTAGCGTCGCGGCGGCGACGAACTGCGCCGCCCCCGCCGGCCTCTCGGCCTCGGTTCCCGCCGCCCGCGCGGCTTCTTCATAGATCACGCGCCGGCGGTCGCGCATCGCCGTCGCCTGGGCGATCAGGGCGAGGAAACGGTCGCGGTCGAAGTTCACGTTGGTGAGGGTGGTGAACAGACCGTAAGCCACGAAGCTGTCCGCCTTCGCATCGGTCCGGCCGAGCGCCGCCATCAGCCGGCGGTACTGCGCGATGCCGGTGATCTGATGGATCAGCACATCCTGCAGGTCGGAGACGGTCGCGTCCTTGCCGCACGCGCCGCGCTTGGTCAGGCAGCCGGCGCCCTGTTCGGTTTGCCGCGTTTGTTCGCATTGGTAGCAAAACATGAAAGTCTCCGATCACCATGCCGCCCATCGGATGTTCGCGAGGGCGCGTCAGCGCGGGCTCTTTATAGGAAACCCGGTGGCGCGATCCGCTTGACTTCGGTCAAGCGACGTCCGTCGGAGAGGACGATCGAGGCGCCATCCTGTCGTGAAGCAAGTCTGGCCCGAAGAAAATACCGCACAGCGGCGTCTTCGCGCGTCGGGCAGCGTACATTGCCTGGGAAGGACCATCCGGAGTTTGAATTACGTGCCGGCAAGGCGTTCTGCCCTCGTCATGAACCCGATATTGTCCGCAACGCAAAGCACCTATGCCGGGGTGTGCTTGTCCATCGGATGTTTGCGCCGCACAGTCGTGCCCATGATCGATCTCGGCGCTATCGACGTCCTTGTCCTCGGTGCCGGCAATGCCGGCCTCTCGGCGGCGCTGGTCGCGCGACAGCACGGCAAGCGCGTCGTTGTCCTGGAAGCGGCGCCCAAGCACATGCGCGGCGGCAACAGTCGCCACACCCGCAACTGCCGCTGCATGCACGCGGAGCCGACCGCGATCCTCACGGAAAGCTACCCGGAGGACGAGTATTTCGCCGACCTCATGCGGGTGACCGGCGGCGAAACCAACGAGGAACTGGCGCGGCTCGTCATCCGGCAATCGGTCCACTGTCCGGAGTTCATGGGCCGCTACGGTGTGCGCTTTCAGCCCTCGCTCAGCGGCACGCTGCAGTTGTCGCGCACCAATGCGTTCTATCTGGGCGGCGGCAAGGCGCTGGTCAACGAGTTTTCCGCCGCCGCCGAGCGGGCCGGCATCGCCATCGTCTACGACGCTGTCGTCGACGGGATCGTCCTCGACGGGGACTGTTTCAAGAGTGTCGCGGCGACCATCGCCGGCGTGCCGGCGTCGGTTTCCGCCAAAGTGCTGGTGGCCGCGAGTGGCGGTTTCGAGGCCAATTTCGGCTGGCTCGAGGAGGCCTGGGGGCCGATTGCCGGCAATTTCCTCTGCCGCGGCACGCCGTACAACACCGGCAAGGTTCTCAAGTCTCTGCTCGCCTGCGGGGTCCAGCGCATCGGCGATCCGACCCAGTGCCATGCGGTTGCGATCGACGCGCGAGCACCGAAATTCGACGGCGGCATCGTGACGAGGCTCGACTGCGTCTCGCTCGGCATCGTGGTGAACAAGCACGCGCACCGCTTCTACGACGAAGGCGAGGACTTTTGGCCGAAGCGCTACGCGATCTGGGGGCGGCTGGTGGCGCAGCAGCCGGACCAGATCGGCTATTCGGTCATCGACGCCAAGGCCATCGGCGCCTTCATGCCGTCGGTCTTTCCCGCCTTCCGGGCCGATACGATCGGCGAACTGGCGACCCAGGTCGGCCTGCCGGCGGATGCGCTCGCCGCGACGGTTTCGGCCTTCAACGATGCGGTCCGCCCCGGCCGCTTCGATCACACGATCCTCGACGACTGCGGGACCGAAGGCCTTGCGCCCAACAAGACCCATTGGGCGCGCAGGATCGATACGCCGCCCTTCTTCGCCTATCCGTTGCGGCCGGGCATCACCTTCACGTATCTGGGCGTCGGTGTCGACGCCACGGCGCGCATCCTGATGGCGGACGGACTGCCGTCCCAAAACATGTTCGCGGCCGGCGAGATCATGGCCGGCAATGTACTCGGCAAGGGATATCTGGCCGGCACCGGCATGACCATCGGCAGCGTGTTCGGACGCCTCGCCGGGGAAGGGGCGGGACGCCATGGCCGTCATTGATCCGCAACCCGCGGCGTCACTCGCAGACGAGGGCGCCCGGCAGATGACCATCTGCAATGCCTGCCGGTATTGCGAAGGCTATTGCGCCGTCTTCCCCGCCATGGAGCGGCGGCTGATCTTCGATCGTCACGACATGGGCTATCTGGCCAATCTCTGCCATGCCTGCGGGGAGTGCTACTTCGCCTGCCAGTTCGCGCCGCCGCACGAATTCGCCGTCAACATCCCGCAGGTGCTGGCCCAGGTCCGGACAGAGACCTATCGGGATTTCGCCTGGCCCGCCGTCATCGCCGCGGCGTTCAACCGCAATGCGGTCGGAACGGCGCTCACGCTGGCGCTGTGCATCGCCGGCGCCATGCTGGCGGCGGCGGGCTTTTCGGGGGTGGGCATCCTCACCCTGACGGCGCCCGACGGCGATTTCTTCAAGGTGGTGCCGCATGCCGTCATGGCGGGCACGTTCGGCTTCGTCGGCCTGTTCGTCCTCGCCGCCTTGGTGGTGGGCGGCGTCAAGGCTTGGCGCTCCTTGGGCGAGACGGCGGCAAGTGCTCTGCGCCCAGCCGCATGGGGCGAAGCCATCGCGGACGCCCTGACCCTCAAGTATCTTTCCGGCGACGGCGATGGCTGTGCGACCACGTTCTTGCGCCGCTCGCAGGCACGCCGCTATGCCCATCACCTGACCTTCTACGGCTTCCTGCTCTGCTTCGCCTCGACCATCGCCGGCACGCTCTATCACTACGGCTTCGGCTGGCACGCGCCCTACGGCCTTTTCAGCCTGCCGGTCGTGCTCGGAACGCTGGGCGGAATCGGTCTCGTGATCGGGCCGCCGCTGCTGGCATGGGAGCGCCGCCGCGCCGATGCGGCCCTGTTCGACAGGGGCCACGACCGTCTCGCCGACGCCCTCATCGTGCTTCTGTTCCTGTCGGGCCTGACCGGCCTCGGGCTGCTGGTCTTGCGCGGCACCGCCGCCATGGCGGTCATGCTTCTCCTGCATCTCGCCGTCGTCATGGCGCTGTTCCTGACCATCCCCTACGGCAAGTTCGTGCACCCGCTCTACCGGCTGCTGGCGCTCGCAAAATACGCCCTCGAACGCCGCCGCCCGCCCGCGCACACATTGGGCGGCGACTAGCTTTCGTCGTTGCAAGCAAGGCCGCCGCAGCACTCCGGCTTTGGTGCGAACCGGCTTCTGGTCTGCTTCGCCTTCGGCTCGCAATGAAGTGAGCAAGGCGGCTGCTATATTTTCCTATGATGATTTGAAGAACACGGCGCCGCGGTCGTAAGCGGCCAGCGGCCGCTTCGAGGCGAGTGGTGACACTGCTGCCCGAGCCAGGTTAACGTTGCCCCTTCAACTGCAGGCGCGTGGGTCATGAAAATCAAAATCGTCGTGCACGACGCGGAGGAAGGCGGCTTCTGGGCCGAGGTGCCGGCGATTCCCGGGTGTGCCAGCCAGGGAGAGACCATGGACGAGCTGTTGCGCAACGTCCATGAAGCGATCGAGGCTTGCCTTTCCGTCGACGTCGCCGAAGGCCAGCGCTCCGGCAGGGACCGAATTGTCGAGATCGCGTTGTGAAGTCCTTGTCCGGCCGTGAATTTGCACGGTTGGTCGAACGGCACGGCTGGCAGCTCTTGCGTGTCGTGGGGAGCCATCACGTCTACGGCAAAGACGGCAGTGTCGTACGACTGTCGATCCCTATTCATGGTAGTCGCCCGCTCAAGATCGGACTGTTGCGGCATCTCGCCGGACTGGCGGGCGTCGAGGACCAGTTGAAATGAACCTGGCCGCCTTGAAGGCCCTCCAGGCGCCGGCACGTTCTTGAAAAAATTCCTTGACGCAGGATTTCGGTTTGCTAGCATGTTCCCGTTCCGTTCTCCAGACGGGCGCTTTCATGAGGCAACTTGAAGGTGGGACGGAATGCGGCGCCCGCGGGTCGATGATGCCTGTCGGCTCCCGGGGGTTCGGGGACCCCGCCACGGCGGCATTACGACCGCTGCGCGAGGTGCTCGCTAACGTGGGTGTGACCGTTTCCTCGTCGTTCGAGGATATTGGCTTCCGGCACGAAAGCGCGGGCCCCGGAACGAAAAGACGCCGCCGGTGGAGCGCCGCGAGGCGCTGATCTCCGATCGCAAGGAGATGGGGCGAGCCGTGAGGCCGCCCACCCCCGGAGCGCAAATGCCTCGGGAGCCCGCGATGCGCGTCGCGGGCGCGTCTTTCGGCGCTCCACTTCCCGCTAGGGAGGCGGACAAGGAAGCGAAAAGACCGGCGAGGCCCGCGCCGAGACAAACAACAGGGCCGGCGAAGCGTTGTCTTTTTATTTTCCGATCCGGTCAGAGCCGCACAAGCTGCCGCCCTTATGTCGTGCTAGTACATTTGGTTAACGGCCATCTGGAATGATCGCCTCGTTTCGAGGAACTTGCGTCCCACAAAAAGCCTTTTAGTGGCGTTGCAATGCCAGTCCTGTCGTCTTGCCGGCAAGTCTCCCGGCCTGGAAGCCCCCGATGGACATGATTCTCGCCAAGATCCTGGCGGTCGTGCTGACGCTCTCCCAGGTCTCGACCCGTCCCGACGCGGTCAAGACCCGATTCGAGCCCGCCGACCGCGCCGAAGTGGTGACGCTCCTGCAGGCGGGCTGCGCCCATGTCCGAAAAGTGTTCGAGCTCGAGGACCTGCAGCTCGACGATCTGGTCGAGACCGCCATGATGGACCCGCTGTCTTTCGCGGGCGACAACAAGGTCTTCAAGGGCCTCGATTTCCGCACGCTGCACACCGCCTACCGGCAGTTCTGCAAGAACGAGACGATCACCACCGGGGCGATCGATGTCGGCCCGGTGATGGACTATTTCAACCAGGCGGCGTCGGACCTGCCCGACCATCGCCACCTCAAGGGCTTGCGCCTGCCCGACGCCGCGACCGTGGTCGACGCCAAGGGCAACCGGCTCGCCGAGGTCTACGAGCCCAACGGCCGGCGCATCTGGGTGCCCCTCGACGCCATTCCGGAGCGCCTCCAGAAGGCATTCGTGTCCGCCGAGGACAAACGCTTCTTCGAGCACAAGGGCATCGACGAGCGCGGGCTGGTGCGCGCCTTCGTGGCCAACATGATGCGTCCCGGCCGCCCGCAGGGTGGCTCGACCATCACCCAGCAGGTGGTCAAGAACATGCTGGTGGGCGACGACGTCACCTATGAGCGCAAGATCCGCGAGATCATTCTTGCCACCCGGGTCGAGGCCGACCTCTCCAAGCAGCAGATCCTCGAGATCTATCTCAACACGATCTATCTGGGCCGCAATTCCTGGGGCGTCGAGATGGCGGCCAGGACCTGGTTCGGCAAGTCCGTCAAGGATGTCGACCTCGCCGAGGCGGCGCTCCTGGCCGGGCTCACCAAGGGGCCCAACTATTTCAATCCGGACCGCTCCCCCGACCGTGCCCGCGATCGTTTCGTCTATGTGCTGGAACGCCTCGCCGAGGACGGTGCCATCCAGAACGACGAGATGAAGCGGGTGGCGGCCACCTTCCCGCGCCTCGCCGCCCACGACCGCAGCCGCGACAACGGCTATTTCATCGACTACCTCAACCGCGAGGCCAAAGCGGACGGCATCTTCAAGGCGCTCGGCGGCACCGGTGGCGTCATCATCCGGGCGACCCTCCAGCCCGAGTTGCAGCGCGCCGCCGAGGCCGCCTTGCAGGAGGGCCTCGCCCAGTACGAGGCCTCGACGGGCCGCGTCTCTTTCCAAGGCCCGGAGGCTAACCTGGCCGAGGCCATCGCGGCTCTTCCGGCCGACACCGAACCGGCCTGGAAGCGGGCGCTGGCGAGCGCCCGGCTGCCACTTGCGGACGTCCACTGGGACGCGGCGGTCGTCGTCGAGATGCCCGGCAAGAAGGGCGGCGCCCTCAAGGTGGGCCTCGCCGACGGCCGCGTCCTGCCCCTGCAGGCGGCGGCTTCGATCGCCCGCAAGCTCGCTCTTTATGACGTGGTGCTGGTGAAAGTGCGGGCGGCTGGCGTGCGCCAGGTGACCGGCCCCGACGGCGTGCGCCGGCAGGTGAAGTCCGCCGGCCGCGCCGAATTGCGGGTGCGGCCGCTGGTGCAGGGCGCCGCGGTTGTGCTCGACAACAAGACCGGCGGCGTCCTCGCCATGGCGGGCGGCTTCTCCTACAGCCTGTCCCAGCTCAACCGGGTTTCGCAGACGCGCCGCCAGCCGGGCTCGTCCATCAAGCCTCTGACCTATCTCGCCGCCCTGCAGGCCGGCCTGCAGCCCAACACGCTCGTGCGCGACGAACCGGTGACGCTGCCGCCCATCAACGGCGGTTCGCGCGAGCAGGACTACTGGACGCCGAAGAACTATGGCGGCGGCTACAGCGGCGTCACCACGCTCCGCCGCGCCCTGGAACACTCCAAGAATCTCGCCACCGTCGGCCTGCTCGACGGCGGCATCGCGGCGACGCCGCAGCAGAGCCTGGAGAAGGTGTGCTCCCTGATGGTGGAGGCGCAGCTCTTTTCCGAGTGCCAGCGCGTCTACCCGGTCGTGCTCGGCGCCCAGCCGGTGCGCCTCATCGACCTCGCGGCCTTCTATGCGGCGATCGCCAATGAGGGCGCGCGGCCGGCCCCGCACGCCATCGCCCGCACCGAGCAGGACGGCCGCGCCGTCACCCGCGACGACGACCGCCCGCTGACCTGGCTCGGCGGCGCCGACCGGGTTTCGTTCTATCAGCTCAAGTCCATGCTGCAGGGTGTGGTGGCGCGCGGCACCGCGGCCTCGATCAGCCGCCTTTCGCCTTTCGTCGCCGGCAAGACCGGCACCTCGGACGACGAGAACGACGCCTGGTTCGCCGGCTTCACCAACGACGTCACGGTGGCGGTCTGGGTCGGCTATGACAACGCCACGTCGCGGCGCACGCTTGGCGGCGGCCAGACCGGTGGCCAGGTGGCGGTGCCGATCTTCGAGCAGATCATCAAGGCGGTGTGGGCCTCTTACGCCCCCCAGGTGGCGCTCGCCCCGCCATCGCCGGACGCCAAGCGCCAGCTCGCATCGCTGCCCATCGATCTCAATTCGGGCGACCGCCTCGGCGAGGGCGGGCGGGGCGTGTTCTACGAACAGTTCCGTGTCGACGGCCGCGGCCGCCTCGACGACACCCAGCACCGCATCGTCGGCGAGGGTGAGGCGTCCTATATGCGCGAGCAGCCCATGGACGGGGAAGTGGGGGATGACCGAAGCTACGGGGCTTACGGCGGCGGCTACCGCCCCTACAACGGCCCGCAGGTGCGCGGTCTGTTCGGCCAGCCGGTCGATCAGGGCTTCTTCCCGTTCCGCGGCCTGTTCGGCCAACCGCAGCGCCAATACGCTCCGCCGGCCTACGGGGAGCGCGCCCCGGCGGATCGGCGCTACTACGGCACGCAGCCCCAGGGCGACGCCCAGCCGTCGCGGCCGCGGCGCGTCGATCCGGACTATTTTTGGGGCGAGCGGCGATACAACTGACATTCAACGTTGTTGATGTCATTGCGAGGAGCGAAGCGACGAAGCAATCCAGGGGTCGCGAAGGAAGAACTGGATTGCTTCGCTCCGCTCGCAATGACCGACGACTGAAATGGGAAAGCTCGAAATCGTGACCATGCGCATCATGACCGTCGCCGTCCTCGCAAGCCTGATGGCGTTGCCGGCGCTGGCCCAGACCGCCCCGAACCCGAAGGACCCCAAAGGTTACACGGTCGAGGACGTCGCCTCGATCGCGACCCTGCCGGCGGCAGAGCCCGCGGCCGGCCGCATCGCGTTCTCCGATCATCATCAAGACCGTCTCGCCGATCCGGTCAGCGGCCTGATGAAGTTTTCCGATTGGGCGTTGGCGAAGCCGGTGCAGAAGCAGTTTCTCGGGCTGTTTCCGGACTACGACGAAGCGAGCGTCACCGTCGCCGGCAAGACGCGCAAGAAGCGCATGTATGTCTTCGTCGCCGAGGCGCGCTTCCGCGTCGAGCGCGCCGCCGAAGCGATTGATCCGTCGCGCTACGTGTCGGCGGCGTTCCTGGAAAAGCTCGATCCCGCCATCAAGCATCGCGTCATCGCCGCCGACGACGCCGTGCCCAACAAGAGCGCGCAGCCGGCCGCCAACGGGGCGCCCGGCCGGCGCTGGTGCAACGGCGCGGGCGCGATCTGCATCCACTCCACCTACAAGTTCGAAGGCAAGCTGCCGGCGGGCGTCCAGCTCGTCAACAAGCTCAGGGAGGGCGGCCGCAAGATCTCCGACACCATCGAATTCGAAAGCGAGCTGCGCGTGGTGCCGGCCGCCGAGATCGATGCCGATGGCCTCGCCAAGCTGACCGGCATCGCGGCACCGGTCACCGGCGTCGTCGAGCAGAACATCTTCTGGGTCAATCAGGTGATGCCGTTCGGCAAGCTCCTGCTGGTCGTCCAGCCGCACCCGTCCGAGACCGGCAAGGCGCTGGTGTCCGCCTTCATGGCGCTGGGCGTCGAGGCCGACCTCCTGGAGAAGAAGAAGGAGTACGGACAGGTGCCGGTGCTGCGCAACCTGATCCCGGCCCAGCTCATCGCCGGGAAGAGTTCGTTCAATATCGGCAATTCCATCAGCGCCGGCCTGCCGAAATATGCCCGCAATTCCATCCGCGCGGTCGCCGGCCTGATCGGGGCGCCCTGATACCGTTTCCGCGAGATGGCCTCGGCATCGGGGCCGCGGGCGTGGCGCAGCATGAACCGAAAGCGGGTTTGCGCGCGTCTTCGCGCGTCGTGCGAATGATATTTATGCGAATGATGTGCCGCAGACCCTGAGGCCTCGCTCGGAGCCGCGCTTCAGGGTGGCGCAGCTGAATCCCGGAATATTTGGCAGCTCGGGTAAAGCCTCAACGTTCGTCGCACGGAAACCCGATCGACGTCGTCAACAGCTCCGACGATCCCTGAAACGGCATCATCGCAGAGTGAAGCCTCGACACACGTTCATGTTCGCAAGGCGAAGGAACATGCGCGACTGGCAAGGTCAGACTATTTCCCCACCACTGCCATATCCGGCCGCCGCAAGTCAATCAACTGCCTCACGCCGAGGCGCTTTCGGCATCGATAAGGTGGATAGCCTAAGCAGAAGCGCGAACTTCGTACGTTCCGCGTTGAGTAAGCCGCCTCCCGCGGAGTAGATAATCGTAGCATCTGGAGATGGGACGGGAATGCGGTACGCGAGCCTGGCTTTTTTCCTGTTTGTGTTCTGGATCGCCCTGTCCGGACACTATACTCCGACGCTGGTGACGGTCGGTGCGGTGTGCGCCGTTCTTTGCGTCCTCGCCGCCATCCGCATGCGCACGGCCGACGAGGAGGGGCATCCGAGCCAGCTGTTCGGTGGCGCCGTCACCTATCTGCCCTGGCTGTTGGGCGAAATTGCGAAATCCGCCTGGGCGGTGACCAGGGTCGTGCTCGATCCGGCTTTACCGATCTCGCCGACCATGACGGTCGTTCGCGCCAGCCAGAAGACGCGGGTCGGCGTCAACGTCTACGCCAACTCCATCACCTTGACGCCCGGGACGATCACCGTCGGGGTCGAAGGCAACGACCTCGTCGTCCACGCCCTGGTGCGCGAGGGGGCCCTCGACCTCGAGGACGGCGGCATGGATCGCCGCGTCAGCCGGTTCGAGGGACAAGCGTGATGTTCGCCGCCGCCGCCGCCGCCATCCTGGTCGCCTTCGCGCTCGCCATCACGCGCGCCATCCTGGGTCCGACCGTGTTCGACCGCGTGCTCGCCGGCAATTCGTGCGGCACGCTGGCCATCATGCTGCTCGCCGTCATGGGTTTTCTGACCGAACGCCCCGAATTCCTCGATATCGGGCTTACCTACGGCCTCCTGAACCTGATCGGCACGCTCGCCGTGCTGAAGTTCTTCCGCCACGGCGATCTCGCCTACGATGTCGACGAGGAGGAGGCGGGCCCGTGAACCTGATCGTCGAAATCGCGAGCTGGGCGCTCATGCTCGCCGGATGCTTCTTCACGGTCGTCGGCGCCCTCGGTCTCGTGCGCATGCCGGACGTGTTCACGCGCATGCACGCGGCGAGCGTCACCGACACGCTCGGCGTCACGTGCTTCGTCCTCGGCATGATGCTGCAGGCCGGCTTCAGCCTGGTGACGGTGAAGCTCTTCTTCATCTTCGCCCTGTTCTTCTTCACCGGTCCGGTGGTGACGCATGCGCTGGCGCAGGCTTGCCTGCACGAGCGCATCGCCCCGTTGCTGGCGGAGGACCGCCGCAAGCGTGCGCGCGACGGCCGCGCCGGCAAGGAGGCGAAGTCGTGATTGCGTTCATCAACGTGGCGCTGTTGACGCTGCTCGCGGTCGTGACCGTCGCGATCGTGCGCCAGCGCAGCCTGTTCGCCGCCGTCATCCTGTCCGGCATCTACAGCTTCCTGATGGCGAGCGTCCTGATCGTGCTCGACGCCGTCGATGTCGCCATGACCGAGGCGTCGGTGGGCGCCGGCATTTCGACGGTGGTGCTCCTCGCCACCCTGCATCTCATCAAGACTACCGAGAGCCGGTCGGTGCGCCCGCGCATCCTGCCGATGTTCGTAGTCCTCGGCACCGGCGCGTTCCTGGTGTGGGGCACGCTGGTGATGCCGCCCTACGGCACCGCCGACAACATCATCCACAAGCACGTGGTGCCGCGCTACATCAACGACACCATCAAGGAGACCGGCGTGCCCAACATCGTCACCTCGGTGCTCGCCGACTACCGCGGTTACGACACCCTCGGCGAAACCACGGTGATCTTCACCGCCGGCATCGGCGTCATGCTGCTTCTCGGAGGCCGGAGACGCCGGACGAAGTCCGGCCAAGACGGTAGGTCGCCATGAAGCTCGACCTTATCCTGCGGATCGGCACCAAGCTGATCCTGCCGTTCATCCTCCTGTTCGCTCTCTACGTCCAGTTCCACGGCGACTTCGGACCAGGCGGCGGCTTCCAGGCCGGCGTCATCACCGCCGCCATGGTGATCCTCTTGGCGATCACCTTCGGGATCGACGCCGCCCAGCGCATCGCGCCGCCTTGGCTGGTCAGCCGCATGGTCCCGGTCGGCGTCCTGATCTACGCCGGTACCGGCGTGCTCGGGCTGCTCCTGGGCAAGAACTTCCTCGACTATTCGGTGCTGTTGCACGATCCGGTGCACGGCCGCGAACTCGGCATCTTCATGGTCGAGGCCGGAGTCCTGATCACGGTGTCGGGAACGATGACTTCGTTGTTCTATGCGTTCGCGGAACGGGGGCGCTGATGTCCGTGCTCGAGACCGTTCTCGGCCATTACGACTACGTCATCACCATGTTCCTGATGATGGCCGGCCTCTACATCGTGGTCGCCAGCGGCAACATGGTGAAGAAGCTGATCGGCCTGTCGATCTTCCAGACCTCGGTCTATCTGCTCTATATCGAGCCGGGCAAGATCACCGGCGGCACCGCTCCGATCGTCGACCCCGCCTTCAGCGTCTACTCCAACCCGCTTCCGCACGTCCTCATCCTCACCGCCATCGTCGTCGGCGTCGCGACGTTGGCACTCGGCCTCGCCCTGGTCGCCCGCATCAACGAGGCCTACGGCACCATCGAGGAAGACGAGATCTTCGACAGGGACCGTGAATCATGACTGCGGTCCAGCCGCACCTTCCCGTTCTCCAGGTCGTCATTCCGCTGCTCGGGGCCCTGCTGGCGGGGCTCTTGCGCCGCGGCACCAGCGGCTTCGCGCTCGCGCTGGCGGTGAGCTGGCTCATGCCGCTCATCGCCGTGGCACTGTTGTGTCAGGTCCTGACCGGCGGCCCGATCTCCTATCACCTCGGCGGCTGGCCGCCGCCATGGGGCATCGAATACCGGGTCGACGCCTTGAACGGCTTCGTGCTCGTGCTGGTGTCGACCATCGGCGCCGTCGGCATGCCGTTCTCCTACCGCTCGGTGGCGCTCGAACTCGAACCCAGGCAACAGGCCTGGTTCTACTGCATGTACCTGCTCTGCCTCACCGGCCTGCTCGGCATCACGGTGACGGGCGACGCCTTCAACGCCTTCGTGTTCCTCGAAATCTCGTCGCTGTCGACCTACGTCATGATCGCGCTCGGGCGCGACCGGCGGGCACTGTTGTCGTCCTATCAGTACCTGATCATGGGGACGATCGGGGCGACCTTTTACATCATCGGCGTCGGCTTCATCTATCTGCTCACCGGCAGCCTCAACATGGTCGACATCTCGGCCCGTCTCGGGGCGGCGTGGGCGAGCCAGCCGAGCGCGGTGATCGCGGCGCTCGCCTTCGTGACCGTGGGGCTGAGTCTCAAGCTCGCTTTGTTCCCGCTGCACGTCTGGCTGCCCAACGCCTATGCGTACGCGCCGTCCTTCACCACCGTCTTTTTGTCGGCGACCGCCACCAAGGTCACGATCTACCTCCTGATCCGCTACTACTTCACGATCTTCGGCGTCTCGATCGACTTCCGGGCGCTGCCGATCACCGAAGTCATCGTCGTCCTGTCGCTCGCCGCCATGTTCATCGCGTCGCTGGTGGCGGTGTTCGAACAGAACGTGAAGCGCATGCTGGCCTATTCGTCGGTGGCGCAGATCGGCTACATCACGCTCGGCATCGGGCTCGCCGACCAGGCCGGCCTGACCGGCGGCCTCGTCCACATCGTCAACCACGCCCTGATGAAGGCAGCGCTGTTCATGTCCATGGGCGCGGTCTTCTATCGTGTCGGCACCGTCAATCTCAAGGATCTCGCCGGCATCGGCCGCAAGATGCCGATCACCATGGCGGCGTTCACGGTCGCGGGTTTCGGCCTCATCGGCACGCCCGGCACGTCGGGATTCATCTCCAAGTGGTACCTCGCCCTCGGCGCCTTCGAGCGCGGCTGGTGGTGGCTCGTCTTCCTGATCGTCGCCTCGTCGCTGATCGCGGTCGTCTATGTGGGCCGCGTCCTCGAGGTCGCCTGGCGGCGTGAGCCGTCGCCGGCCATCGCCGAGGCGAGCGATCCGCCGCTCACCATGCTGGTGCCGATCGTCCTGCTCGCCGCCGCCACCGTCTATTTCGGCTTCTTCACCGAATGGACGGCGGGGGTCGCCGGTACCGTTGCCAAGACCCTGATCGGAGGGCTCAAGTGATGGCCCCCGAAACCTTGATCACGCTGGCGATCCTGACGCCGCTCGTCGGTGCCCTCGTCATCCCGCTGTTCCACGACCGGCCGAATCTGCGCGAGACGGTCACGCTCGTCACCGCCGGCACGCTACTCCTGATCGTCGTCAACCTGCTCGGCCCCGTGCTCGCCGGCGGCCGGCCCGAAGTGACTTTCGTCGAGGTGGTGCCCGGGCTTTCGCTCGCCTTCAAGGTCGAGCCGCTCGGCATGCTGTTCAGCCTCGTCGCCTCGTCCCTGTGGATCCTCAATTCGATCTATTCGATCGGCTACATGCGCGGCAACAAGGAGCCGCGCCAGACCAGCTTCTATGTCTGCTTCGCGGTGGCGCTCGGCTCGACCATCGGGCTCGCCTTCGCCAAGAACCTGTTCACCCTGTTCCTGTGCTACGAGGCGCTGACGCTCTCCACCTATCCGCTGGTCACCCACAAGGCGACCGACGAGGCCCACCGCGCCGGCCGGCTCTATCTCCTGCTCCTGCTCGGCACTTCGCTGCTGTTGTTCCTGCCGGCCATCATCGCCACCTGGGCGCTCGCCGGCACGCTCGACTTCACACCGGGCGGCATCCTCGGCGGCAAGGCGAGCGGGCTCGTCATCGGGGTTCTGCTGGCGCTCTACGTGTTCGGCATCGGCAAGGCGGCGGTGATGCCCATGCATTTCTGGCTGCCGGCCGCCATGGTGGCGCCGACGCCGGTGAGCGCGCTCCTGCACGCGGTCGCGGTCGTCAAGGCGGGCGTGTTCACGGTCGTCAAGATCGTGCTCTATGTGTTCGGCCTCGACGTCTTGAGCACGACCGGGGCCAACACCTGGCTGATCTACCTCGCTTCCGGGTGCATCCTGCTGGCTTCGCTGATTGCGCTGAGCAAGGACAACCTCAAGGCCCGTCTGGCGTACTCGACGGTGAGCCAACTCGCCTACGTGGTCCTCGGCGCGGCGCTGGCAACCACGATGAGCCTGGAGGGCAGCGCCATCCAGATCGCCACCCATGCGGCCGGCAAGATCACGCTGTTCTTCTGTGCCGGCGCCATCTATGTGGCGACCCACCGCACCGAAGTGAGTCAACTCGACGGTCTCGGCCGGGCGATGCCGTTCACGTTCTTTGCCTTCCTGCTGGGCTCGCTGAGCATCATCGGCATTCCCCCCTTCGGCGGCACCTGGAGCAAGTGGATGCTGGCGCTTGCCGCCGCCGATTCCGGCCATCTGGTGGTGGTCGGCGTGCTGATGGTGAGCTCTCTCCTCAACGTCGGCTACCTGCTCTCGATCGTCGGTCGCGCCTTTTTCCTGCCGCCGCGCGACGGTGTGGTCACGGGCATCAAGGAGGCGCCGGTCGCCTGCGTGGTGCCGCTCAGCCTGTCCGCGCTCGCATGCGTGGTCTTGTTCTTCCAGATCGACGCCATCCAGGCGCTGGTGGCCGGCGCTTTGACGAGTCCACAATGATGACGAGGTCGTGACATGTCCGGCAAACCTCAAGCCGAAGGCACGCAGCCCGAACGCACCTACTGGCTGGACGACCCGCGCAACGTCGATCGCGTCGTCTGGACGGTTTACGGAGTCTGCGCCCTCCTCCTTGTCATCGACGTGGTGATCCACAAACACGGGCCCTTCGCGATCGAGCACCTGTTCGGGTTCTACGGCATCTTCGGTTTCGTCGCCTGCGTCGGCCTCGTGCTCGCCGCCAAGGGACTGCGGGTCATCCTCGCCCGCCCGGAGGACTACTATGGCCGGTGAGTTGTCGCCCGGTCTGATCCTGATCGTCGGCGCCCTCCTGGTGCCGTTCCTGCGCGGGCGGCTGCGCGGCGCCTACATGCTGGCGCTGCCGGTGCTGGCTGCATGGCAGCTCTTGTCACTGCCCTACGGCAGCTTTGGCGGCATCGAGTTTCTCGACATGCCACTGGTGACGTTGCGCGTCGACAGGCTGAGTTTCGTGTTCGGCCTGATCTTCCTGATGGCGGCCTTTCTCGGCATCGTCTATTCGCTGCATCTCGACGACAACGTCCAGCACGTCGCCGGCCTCGTCTATGCGGGCAGTGCCGTCGGGGCGGTATTCGCCGGCGACCTCGTCACCCTTTTCATCTACTGGGAAGGCACCGCGATCGCCTCCGTGTTCCTGATCTGGGCGCGACGAGAGGAGCGCGCCTATCGGGCCGGTCTGCGCTACCTCGTCATCCAGGTCGGTTCCGGCGTGCTGTTGCTTGCCGGCGTCATCATCCAGTTCCGCCAGACCGGGTCGATCGCATTCGATCACCTTGGCACGCAGACGCTCGCCGGGGTGCTGATCTTCCTCGCCTTCGGCATCAAATGCGCGTTCCCGCTGCTGCACAACTGGCTGCAGGACGCCTATCCGGAGGCGACCGTCACCGGCACGGTGATGCTGTCGGCCTTCACCACCAAGCTCGCGGTCTACGCGCTGGCGCGCGGATACGCCGGCACCGAGATCCTGGTGCCGATCGGTGCCGCGATGGCCGCGTTCCCGATCTTCTACGCCGTCATCGAGAACGACCTGCGCCGCGTGCTCGCCTACAGCCTCAACAACCAGCTCGGATTCATGGTGGTGGGTATCGGCATCGGTACCGAACTGGCGATCAACGGCACCGTCGCCCACGCCTTCTGCCACATCCTCTACAAAGCGCTCCTGTTCATGTCGATGGGCGCCGTCCTGTTCCGGACCGGCACCGTCAAGGGCTCCGAGCTCGGCGGCCTGTACAAGTCGATGCCGTGGACGACCGGCTTCTGCATCGTCGGCGCTGCCTCGATCTCGGGCTTTCCGCTGTTCAGCGGCTTCATCAGCAAGGCGATGATCATCACGGCCGCCATGGACGGAGGCTATTTCTGGACCTGGATCGTGCTGTTGTTCGCCAGCGCCGGCGTGTTCCACCATTCGGGCATCAAGATCCCGTATTTTGCCTTCTTCTCCCACGATTCCGGCAAACGGTGCGCCGAGGCGCCCGGCAACATGCTGGTCGCCATGGCGGTGACGGCGGGCCTGTGCATCCTGATCGGCGTCTATCCGCGCCCGCTCTACGACATCCTGCCTTACAGCGTCGATTTCCTGCCCTACACGCTTGAGCACGTGGTCACGCAGCTGCAGCTACTGATGTTCTCGGCGCTCGCCTTCACGGTGCTGATGCGTACCGGCATCTATCCGCCGGAGATGCGGCGGACCAATCTGGATTTCGACTGGGTCTATCGCCGGCTCTTGCGCTCGGCGGCGCTGGCGGTTGGTGGGTTGGCACGGGACGCCTGGAAAGAATTCACGAAGGTGATCAAGCACGCCGCCCGCGGCGCCGCTCACGTCGTCGCCCATCACCACGGCCCCGACGGCATCATGGCGCGCACCTGGCCGACCGGCGTGATGGCGTTCTGGACCACCGTCATGCTGGCGGCCTACTTGATCCTGACCTACCTATAGCGAGCTGCTGAAATCGTTTCTGGTCATTCCGGGGCGCGCGTCATAAGCGCGTTCACGCGCGTCTTCGACGCGCTATGGCGAATCCGGAATCCAGCCACAAGCGCCGCCTTCTCGGTTGGATTCCGGGTTCGGCCGGAGCCTGTCATCGGGCCGCGTTTTGCGCGGACCCGGTGGGCCGCCCCGAAATGACGACGGTGGTCGGCGGGGGACAACCTCACGCCTCCAGCGACGCCAGCACGTGCTCGCCGAGCACGAGGCAGGCGGTGAGGCCGGGCGACTCGATGCCGAACAGGTTGACGAGGCCGGGCAGGCCGTGGTCGGCCGGCCTGTCGATCCGGAAATCGGCGTGCGGCTCGCCCGGGCCGGTGAGCTTGGGGCGGATGCCGCAATAGTCGGGCACCAGGCTCGCATCGGGCAGATCCGGCCAGTAGGTGCGGATGGCGGCATAGAACTGGTCGGCGCGGCGCGGATCGACGCTGAAGTCGGTGCAAGCCTCGCCTTCGAGCCATTCCACGTCGGGGCCGAAACGCATGCGGCCGGCGAGATCGAGGGTGACGTGGACGCCGAGCCCGCCGTCCGCCGGCGGTGCCGGATAGATCAGCCGCGAAAAGGCCGGCCGGCCCGGATAACCGAAATAGTTGCCCTTGCAGAGGACGAGGCGCGGCACCCGCGCGGCCGGATAGCCTTCCGTGGCGCGGGCGAGGCGCTGGGCGCCGTGACCGGCCGAGTTGACGACCGCGTCGACCGTGAGCGTGCCCGGCTCGGCACCGCCATAATGGACCTCCCAGCCTTTTGCGGACGGTACCAGGCGCTCCACCGGCGTATTGAACGCGATGGCGCCGCCATGGTCCTCGACCTCGCCCTGCAGCGCCAGCATCAGGCCATGGCTGTCGATGATGCCGGTCTCGGGCGAGTTCATGGCGGCGACGCACACGAGCGCCGGTTCGATGGCGGTCGCCTCGGCGCGGGTCATCATGGCGACGCCCTCGACCCCGTTGGCGATGGCCTGGGCGAGGATCGCCTCGACCTTGGGGATTTCGGCGTCTCGGGTGGCGACCACGAACTTGCCGGTCTTGCGGTGGTTGATGCCATGCGTCTCGCAATAGGCGTAGAGCGCCCGCCGGCCGCGCGGACAGATGTCGGCCCGGATCGAGCCGGTCGGGTAATAGAGGCCGGCGTGAATGACCTCGCTGTTGCGCGAAGAGGTGCCGGTGCCGATGGCGTCGGCTGCCTCGGCGATGATCACCTCATGCCCGGCGAGTGCCGCCGCGCGCGCGATGCCGAGGCCCACGACGCCGGCTCCGACCACGAGAATCTGCATGATACGTCCTTGGCTTGCGGCAAGCCGCTCTATGGCGCGACCACGCTTGCATGGATTGGCCCATGTCCCGTCATCCTGAGGTGCGAGCGAAGCGAGCCTCGAAGGATGAACGGCCCGGGCCTGTCATCCTTCGAGGCTCGGCCCACGCAGCCAAGTATACGTAGGCTGCGCCTGCTAGGGGCCGAGCACCTCAGGATGACGGGTGGACGTAATGCAACGCGGTCATGCTCTGATCCGACGATGGCAGCGCCACCACTAATGTCCGTGGCCGGCGCGCCGATCAAGACCGCAGCGGCCTTCTCTCAAACGCTGAGACGGCGCGCGGTATCACGGCAGGGCAGGCGCCGTTCAGGCCGCCACGACGGCGTCGCCGACCGCGACGTCGCCGCCCGCGATGATCTGGGCGTAGACGCCACAATCCGCATGCCCGAAGTGCTGCATCAGGGTCTTGGGGATCGCGAGGTCGCGGGTTCCGGTTCCGGGTTGCACATTGGTGGCTGCGCACCGCACGATCCGCTTCATCACCTTGGCGCGGGCGGCGCCGATCAGGATCTCGCGGCCGACGAGGTCGAATTCACTCCATTCCGGCCAACCCTCCACATAGAGGTTGGCGCGGAAACGCAATGGATCGACCGGGACGCCGACCACGCCCGCGATGGCCGCGACGGAAGCCAGATTGATGATCGACACCACCTTGGCGGCGACGTCGGAGAAGCTGTGGCCGTCGGCCTGGAGAACTTTCGGCGGCCCGGCGAGCTCGTCGGCGCAATAGCCGGCGAAGAACGTCTCGATCACGGCGCGGCCTGCCGGTGTGCGCAGGTCGCCGGTGGCTGCGATACGGTTGCCCCGGCAGACGGTCAGCACATGGGTCGCCTCGTCGAAGCGGGTGGCGAGCGCCGCCAGCCGTTCGTTGCGCATCAGCATCAGGAAGCGCTGCTTGGGGAAATGGGCGGGGGCGGCGGGATCGAAGCCCGACGGCCCGTTCTCGATGGCGTAGAGCCGGTCGGCCGCGATGGTGCGGCCCGGCTCCAGGCGGGTATTGCCGAGCGGGTCGGGCGAGAGGCCCTTCACGGGGTAGCGGAAGAGGGACTTGATCCGGGCGGGTGCGATCATGGCAGGCTCCGTTCGCCCTTCCTTTAACCTACTGGGTTGCCGGAGCAACCTCCGGGTTGCCGGAGCAACCTCCGGGTTGCCGGAGCAACCTCCGGGTTGCCGGTGCAAGGATTCGAGGCAAATGCCCGCCTCGCCCTCTTTTCGGGCGGGGCCGGAACCCCCATGTTTTCATCGCGGCGCCCGGAAGGGGCCGCGCAAGGGCTTCGCCCTATGACGATGCTCCGGACCGTGCCTCTTCGAGGGCGGCGGGGCATGCCGAGGGAGTAGGATATGAACTTCGAGAAATACACCGACCGTGCCCGCGGATTCGTGCAATCCGCCCAGTCTCTCGCGTTGCGCGAGGGACACCAGCAGTTCGCGCCCGAACATCTCCTCAAGGTGCTGCTTGACGATCCGGAAGGCCTGGCCTCCGGCCTGATCGACCGCGCCGGCGGTTCGTCCCGCCAGGCGCTCGCCGACACCGAAGCGGCGCTGAAGAAGCGCCCCCGCGTGGAAGGCGGCGGCGCCGGCCAGCTCTATATCGATCCCGCACTGGCGCGGGTGTTCGACACCGCCGAGAAGGCGGCCGACAAGGCCGGTGACAGTTTCGTCACCGTCGAGCGGCTCCTGCTCGCGCTTGCGATCGAGAAGGACAACGAGGCCGGCAAGCTGCTGGCCCGGGCCCGGGTGACGCCGCAGAACCTCAACGCCGCCATCGAGGCCCTGCGCAAGGGCCGCACGGCCGATTCGGCCTCGGCCGAGAACGCCTATGAGGCGCTCAAGAAATACGCCCGCGACCTCACCGAGGCGGCGCGCTCCGGCAAGCTCGATCCGGTGATCGGCCGCGACGAGGAAATCCGCCGCACCATCCAGGTCCTGTCCCGGCGCACCAAGAACAATCCGGTGCTGATCGGCGAGCCCGGCGTCGGCAAGACCGCCATCGTCGAGGGCCTGGCATTGCGCATCGTCAACGGCGACGTGCCCGAAAGCCTCGCCGACAAGAAGCTCCTCGCCCTCGACCTGGGGGCGCTGATCGCCGGCGCCAAATATCGCGGCGAGTTCGAGGAGCGGCTCAAATCCGTCCTGCAGGAGGTGACGTCGTCGGACGGCGGCATCATCCTGTTCATCGACGAGATGCACACGCTGGTGGGCGCCGGCAAGGCGGACGGTGCCATGGACGCCTCCAACCTCTTGAAACCGGCGCTGGCCCGCGGCGAGCTGCACTGCATCGGCGCGACCACGCTCGACGAATACAAGAAGCACGTCGAGAAGGACGCCGCGCTGGCGCGGCGCTTCCAGCCGGTGTTCGTGCCCGAGCCGACCGTCGAGGACACCATCTCGATTCTGCGCGGCCTCAAGGATCGCTACGAGCAGCACCACGGCGTGCGCATTTCCGATTCGGCGATCGTCGCCGCCGCCACGCTCTCCAACCGTTACATCACCGACCGCTTCCTGCCCGACAAGGCCATCGACCTGGTCGACGAGGCGGCGGCGCGGCTCAAAATGCAGGTGGATTCCAAGCCCGAGGAACTGGATTCACTCGACCGCGAGATCATCCGGCTCAAGATCGAACAGGAGGCGCTCAAGAAGGAGAGCGACCCCGGCTCGAAGGAAAGGCTCTCGCGGCTCGAAACCGAGCTCGCCGATCTCGAGCAGCGTTCGGCTGCACTGACCAGCCGCTGGAAATCCGAAAAGGACAAGCTCGCCGACGCCGCCAAGCTCAAGACCGAGCTGGACCAACTGCGCGTCGAGCTCGCCAATGCGCAGCGCAAGGGCGAGTACCAGAAGGCGGGCGAACTCGCCTATGGGCGCATTCCCGATCTGGAGAAGCGGCTCGCCACCGTCGAAGGCGCCGAGGGCCACAGCGCCACGGTCGAGGAGGCGGTGACCGCCGACCACGTCGCCGGCGTGGTGTCGCGCTGGACCGGCGTGCCGGTCGACCGCATGCTCGAGGGCGAGAAGGACAAGCTCCTGCGCATGGAGGAAACAATCGCCACGCGGGTGGTCGGCCAGCGCGAAGCGGTGGAGGCCGTGTCGACGGCGGTGCGGCGCGCCCGCGCCGGCCTGCAGGACCCCAACCGGCCGATCGGCTCGTTCATGTTCTTGGGCCCCACCGGCGTCGGCAAGACCGAGCTCACCAAGGCGCTTGCCGAATTCCTGTTCGACGACGAGAGCGCGCTCCTGCGCATCGACATGTCGGAATACATGGAGAAGCATTCGGTAGCCCGCCTGATCGGCGCCCCGCCCGGCTATGTGGGCTACGAGGAGGGCGGCGCCCTCACGGAAAGCGTGCGGCGGCGGCCCTACCAGGTCGTTCTGTTCGACGAGATCGAGAAGGCGCACCCGGACGTCTTCAACGTCCTCCTGCAGGTGCTCGACGACGGCCGGCTGACCGACGGACAGGGCCACACCGTCGATTTCCGCAATACCCTGATCGTCATGACGTCGAACCTGGGCTCCCAGTTCCTGATCGATCAGCCCGAGGGCGAGGACACCGACGCGGTGCGCGAGCAGGTCATGACGGTGGTGCGCGCCGCCTTCAGGCCCGAGTTCTTGAACCGCGTCGACGAGATCATCCTGTTCCATAGGCTCAAGCGCGACGAGATGACGACCATCGTCGACATCCAGATGCGCCGGCTCGCGAAGCTTCTGGAGGACCGCAAGATCACGCTCGATCTCGATCCGGCGGCGCGCGAATGGCTCGCCGACAAGGGCTGGGATCCCGCCTACGGGGCGCGCCCGCTCAAGCGCGCCATCCAGAAGGCGGTGCAGGATCCGCTCGCCGAACTGATTTTGTCGGGCCGGGTCAAGGACGGCGAGACGGTGCGGATCACGGTCGGAGCGAAGGGGTTGGCCTTCAACGGCGAGGCGGCGGCGCAGGCGGCGTGAGGCGCTAAAGCCGTATTCTCGGAAGCCTAGAATACCGCTGCGGAAACTTTGCAGCGGTATTTTGTGCTTGTTGCACCAGCAGCACACGCTCACGGTGTAATATTATCGACATCAACCAACTATGGCGTCGCGGTCGCATTTGCGTCACGATCCTTAACCGGGAGTTAACGGTGGGGGCGTGGCATGCGTACGCTGTGGGGGATGCTTGCGACCATCGGCCTGACAATTGCAGTCGCCGGCTGCAATTCTCTGGACGGTATCTATGTCCGCGAAGGCGTCGGCACGACACTGGAGACCGCCGATCTGCCCGAGGTCAGTTATCTCCAGGATGTCTATGTCGGCGAGATATGCCGTCAGGCGGGTCTTCGCATCGTCACGCGCGACGGTGTCGTGCTGTGCGAAGAAGTAAGCATGCGCCCGGCGGAATGGGCGACGTTCGTCCAAGCCGGGATGAACGACATCGATCGACGTTGCGACGCCTATCTGGCGTGGATCGACAACAAGCGGCGCTGGCGCGAGCCTGTGCTCAAGCAGATCAGCACGACGGCAGCCGCGACGGCCGCGATCTTGGGGCTGACCGGAGTTGGCGCCACGCCCATCGCCATCGTCGGGACGGCATTCGGCTTTGCTGCGGACAGCTTCGTCAACATCCAATCGCGGCTGATCACTGAGATTGAACACAGTGTCGTGCAGTCCGTCGTGCTTGGGCACCAGAACGAGTTCCGGCTCAAGCTCGCCAGAGTTCCCGTCGATAACCGGCCGGCCGCGATCTATCTGCTGCGCAACTATCTGCGCATCTGCATGCCGTTCTCCATCGAGATGAGCATCAGCAACACTGTCACCACGTACAACCGTGGCGGCGCCGATGCGTTGCGTTCTGAGCCCATGCTGACGCGGGCGCCAACGGTCGCGCGGGTGACCTCGGCCGTGCCGGTCACGCCGCGCGAACGGATACGACCCCAAGAGCGCGTCAGCCTGCCGAGCCGCGAAGACTACGAACTGATCATCTCCGGCTTCGATCCGAAAGTTCACACGATCGCCAGGGTCGAGCCGGCTCTCGTCAAGCTGTGCGTGCCGGAAGCCGAACTCCGTGCCATCGGAGAACGAGCAAAACTGTCGGTAAGGGTCTTTCAATTGGCGTCCAACCGCGAATTGACGGGCAAGTTGACGACGCCGGATCTCGCGAGCCTGAACAATCTCAGGGACTGTCCGGCAGGCCGGCGCAACTACTTCGAGGCGAACCTGATGGAGGGAGGATTGGCCGCCCCGCGCGTCATCACGACCTTCAATCGCTCGCTCGCGCCGGATCGCAAGCTGCGCGAAAACGCCACTGAATTCGAAGTCAGAAGCCGCATCCCCGAGTTGCGATCGGCTTTGGCGTCCAAACTGAGACTGCAAAGCCCGCTGCTTTCCGACCAGATGACGCCCGACCTCTGGGGAGAATTGCAGCGGTCTGGCCTGTAGAGGCCTCGCTGGAAATCGCGCCGCGAGCTGCCGTGAACCGGGACTGAGCGGCTTTGGCCCATGATCCGATTCCACCGCGGTGGATCGAGAAAATGAAGGAGCTCAAGTCATGCCCTTCAAGACGATCCGTGACACGCTCTTGTTCAAGGAACCCTCGCGCAACGCGGACATCCTGCAGCCCTTGGAGGATAAGACCGAATTGGACTCCGTGAAGCCCGCAGCCGGGGAAAGCACCACGGCGACGGTGGATAACGAGGCCTGGATCAAGGTGATCTTCACGCCTCCGGCAGGCCTGTCCGCCAAAGGCTGGGTTTTGGCGGCACATTGCAAGGAAGTCGGCGAAGTCAGCCGTCCGGAATTGAATATTCCCGGCTTCGTCAGCTCGGCGCTGCTTATCGAACACGACTTCAATGTCATCGAGGCAAACGCGCCATTCTTTGCCAGTGCGGATTTCGTGATCGCGCGCGCAGTCATCGAAACCGGCCCGGCGAATGCCGGAGCAAAAATACCCGGATCGGATGCCGTCGGTCCGCTGCAGGTCTCGTCGGACGAATGGGCCGCCTTCCTCAAGAAGGCCGGCACGTTCGCCAAGGACTTCAAGCCCGAGAACGCCGAAGCCCATCGCAACGACCTGCAGGTGCAGATCTACCCCGCCACTTTCCGTATGTCGGACGATGCGCGTGCGATCAGCGAAATCAAGGAGAAGCAGGGTGTCGGCAGCAAGGCCGATCCTTTCTTGCCGAGCTATCTGGACGTGTTCCATGCCTATCTGACGAATAGTGCCCAGGCCGCCGTCGCGATCAGCGATGCCGAGGCTAGCGATGCGGGCAAGGCCAAGCCGATCGGCGAATTGCTCAAGCTCAAGGGCGAGCTGAACGACGACCAGCTCAAGGTCGTGTTCGACGGTCGCGAGCGCCTCAAAGGCAAGATCGCCGCCACCCAGACGGTTGCCGAATTCGCCGCCGCCACCGAGAGCGTTTTGGCCGATGCCTTGAAGAAGGCCTTTGAGCTGATCAAGGAGCACTGCCCGGAAGAACTGCCGGTCGCCAAGCAGGGCGAGGCTCCATGGTTCGACATCGCGCAAGAAGAAGAAAAGAAGAATATCGACGAACACGATCCCAAGTTCAAGGACACGATCCTCGACTATTTCAAATCGACCGACCTGGGACGGCCGAACGATATCCTGCCCTGGTGCGGCGCCTTCGCGGCCTTCTGCATGGACAAGAGCCAAAGCCCGGTGCCGCCCGGCGCGGCAGCGGCGAAGAACTGGAATAGCTGGGGGCAGGGCCTCCCGGCGGCAACCACCGACATTCCGCCCGGCGCGGTGATCGTGTTGTCGCCGTCGGAAGGAACCGGCACCACCGGCCATGTCGGCTTTTTCGTTCGGTTCGCGGACGGCGGAAAGAAGGTCGAATTGCTGGGCGGAAATCAGGGCGACAAGCTGAAACGCACGCCGTTCTCGGCGTCGAAGGTGGCGGCGATCCGTTGGATCGACCTTGCGCCTTCGACGTCCGCGTCGCAGTTCGGGGCGGAGATTTCGTCGACCAATATCTCACAGCAAGCATTCGATCTCATCGTCGAGTTCGAAGTGAGCAGCAGGGCTCTGTACGAAAAGAAGTATCGTGGCGCGATCTGGCCCGCGTTCGAGTCGGGCGTGACGATCGGTATAGGTTACGACGTCGGCTATGCGACCGGGGCGTTGCTGCGCGCGGATTGGGACGGCGTCATTCCGTCAACCATGATCTCCGCCTTGGTTCCCGCCATCGGCGTGAAAGGCGCAGCCGCCAAGTCGCTGGCCCTGAGCCTGAAGGGCACGATCGACATTCCCTATGATGCCGCCATCAAGGTTCATGCGGGGCGCGTCATTCCCCGCTGGGTCAAGGTCGTGGAGACGAATCTCGACAATACGTCGCTGCTCAGTCCGGATAGTCTCGGCGCTCTCGTGTCTCTGACCTATAATCGCGGTCCTTCCTTCAAGAAAGCCGGCGACCGGTACAGCGAGATGCGGGATATTCGCTCCTGCATGGCCAGCAAGCAGTTCGGCGAGATTCCCGGCCTCATTCGCAGAATGAGCCGTCTGTGGCCGAGTACATCGGGTCTGCCGGGGCGACGGGAGCGTGAGGCGGAAATGTTCGAGAGAGGGTTGGCGACGTCCTGACCGCGCCTGAGACTCGCCGATCGCTGGTGCATTCCGACGCGCGGACCAGAGCTCTCAGCGCTTGCGCTTCACGGCGCTCTCGCTCGCCGCCACCCGCGACGGCGATTTCGACATCATCCCGTCGAGGCGGTCGCGCTCGCGTTCGAAGCTCGCCAGCACCGGCCCGTCGAGGACGCGGCCGCGCGGCAGCTTGATGCGCATCGGATCGACGAAACGGCCGTTGACCAGGATCTCGTAGTGCACATGGGCGCCGGTGGACAGGCCGGTCGAGCCCACGAAGCCGATCACCTGGCCCTGGCGCACGCGCGTGCCCGGCTCCATGCCGCGCGCATAGGCGGTCATGTGGCCGTAGGCGGTTTCGTAGCCGTTGGGATGGCGCATGCGGATGTATTTGCCGTAACCGCCTTCCCAGCCAACCTTTTCGATGATGCCGTTGCCGGCGGCATAGATCGGCGTGCCCATGGGCGCCGCCCAATCGACACCGGTGTGCATCTTGGAGAAGCCGAGGATCGGATGCCGGCGCGAACCGAAGCCGGAGCGCATCAGACCTGTCGGCACCGGCTTGCGCACCAGAAACTTCTTCGCGCTCTTTCCGGTCTCGTCGTAGTAGTCGACCACCCCGTCGTCGGGGCTCTGGTACCGGTAGAATTTCTTGACGTCGCCGCCGACCGTCAACGAGGCGAACAGGACGTCGTTGCGGCCATCCGCGTTGTCGTCTTCGCCCGCATAGAGGACTTCGAACGAGTCGCCGGGCTGCGCCCGGCGCTGGAAGTCGACATCGTAGGAGTAGATGCGGATCAGGTCGTCGATGACGGGCCGCGGAATCTGGTTGCGCAGCGCCGTTTCGTAGATGCTCTGGTACAACCGTACGCCGGTGCCGTCGTCCTCCTCCTCGTCGTCCGGATCCCGATCGGCCAATGCCGTCTCGGCGCTGCGGACGTCGACGGAGACGTATTTGCCCATGTCCGACAGCGCCACGACCGCTTCGACCGCCGATTCGCCGACGACGATCAGGCGCATCGGCTGCGGCCGCCCCGCGAAGGACGACATCAGGATGCGCAATTTATACCCTTCCTTGAGCCCGCCCTCCTTGCCGCGCCCGCCCAGCAGGCTGGTGATCGCCTTGATCTCTTCCGGGATGGCACCGAGTTCGCGCAGGATGCCGGCGACGCTGTCGCCTTTCTTGGCTGTGACGGTGCGTTCGTTGGAATTGGTCGCCGCCGTGGCGGTGGTCTTGGGCAGGAGAGTGACGTTCTCGGGCACGATTCGGGCCTCGAAGCCCGCGTAAGGGTCCGCCGTGCCTTCGGCCGCATAGGCGAGCTTGCCGGGTGCGACGCTCGCCACCGCGTAGGTGGCCGGGCTGCTGCCGCCGGTCCAGTTGGCGGCGTCGCGCACGCGGCTGATGACTTCATCGAGCGGCACCACCGCGGCGATTTTGCTGCGCGGCAGCAGGGAGGCGAGCTCACGGGTGACGAACGATACTTCCGCGTCCGGGGCCGCCGCGGTCTCGGCCCCGGCGGCGGAGGTGGGCTCGCCGGGTTCGGTCAACAGCCGTTGCGGATTGAAGGCCGGAATGCTGGCGGAAAGTTCCGAAGTCGACAACGTCAGGTTGGTGGAAACCTTGACGAAGGGCCGCACCCGCACGACCTCGCGCTCGCCCGGGCCACGGCTGGTGGTCGAGATGCGGATAACCTGGCGGCTGGCATTGGCCTCGCCGGCGGGTGGCAGACGATCGCTCTTACGGGTAGCGGTGCGCTCCTGGCCGAGCGCGCCGCGCAGCGCCGACTGCATGCGTTCCGGGATGGCGGCGAAATGGGTTTCGCCGTCCAGAGACGCGAAAACCGCGCCGCCCATCAGGGCCGCGCCGCACAGGCCGGTGAGGATCGTGCCGGAAAACCACTGGACGGAGATGCGACGACGGTCGATGTCGGCGTTCGCGTCGCCGTCGACCGACAAGGGCGGCTCATTGCCGAGGTCGAGCACGGCTGAATCGAGACCGATCCGGTTTATGCCGCGCAGCCTGTACTGATCCAAATTCGCTGTCCCCTCCGGCCGGTGCTCGCGCGCACACCGCCGTTCCGCAGATTTGGCTTCGATCCGATGCGAATGCCGGCTTCGATGGCAGGACGGGCACGATGACGTGCCCAAAGTCCCGGGTCAATGCCGGTAAGTTTCCGACCGCAAGCCTTGTCCGGTGACGCGTCCAGCGACACCCCCACTCAGACTGAAAGAACGCCTTTTGAATGTGGCCGCAGTGGGGCACCACGCCTTGCGGGCATCCGTAAAGATGCGCATGCGGAGACGAAAAAAGCCTGTTGCCGTAGGCAAATAGCGCGGATCGACGGGGCTCCGGGCCGGGGCTCCGGAGATCAATTCGCTCCGCCGTGACGATTTCATGAATCGAGTTGTTGACAAGGCCGGAAGGGCCAGCCTATATACGCCCAACACGGCGCGCCGCCGCTGCTTCTCGGCGGGACGGCGCGCCTCTGAAGCTCCTCACTGTTTATTCGGTGATCAGCATCCGATTTATGGTCGGGTGCCAAAAAGCTTCGACGGTTCTCCGGGTTGCCGGGGAGTGGGGTCGGTCTCGATCCCGGGCTGTTTGACAAGTGTATCGGAAGAAAGAGAAACGTGGACGGCGGAGTCCCTGCGGACCGTCTTCCAAGCGAGGCTTGCCGAAAGGTTTGCCTTTGCGAGGTTGGCGGTCGGACGAGACTTCGGCGGTACACGTTTCAGGTCAACACCCTTGACCGTCTGTCGGGCGCAAGTCCGGCGGATGATTAAGTGGTGGGACCTCGTCAAACGTGTGATCAGCCGGAACCAAAATCTCAGTCCAACTTGAGAGTTTGATCCTGGCTCAGAGCGAACGCTGGCGGCAGGCCTAACACATGCAAGTCGAGCGGCCGTAGCAATACGGCAGCGGCAGACGGGAGAGTAACACGTGGGAACGTACCTTTCAGTTCGGAACAACCAAGGGAAACTTTGGCTAATACCGGATACGCCCGTAAGGGGAAAGATTTATCGCTGAAAGATCGGCCCGCGTCTGATTAGCTAGTTGGTGGGGTAATGGCCCACCAAGGCGACGATCAGTAGCTGGTCTGAGAGGATGATCAGCCTCATTGGGACTGAGACACGGCCCAAACTCCTACGGGAGGCAGCAGTGGGGAATATTGGACAATGGGCGAAAGCCTGATCCAGCCATGCCGCGTGGATGATGAAGGCCCTAGGGTTGTAAAGTCCTTTCGACGGGGAAGATAATGACGGTACCCGTAGAAGAAGCCCCGGCTAACTTCGTGCCAGCAGCCGCGGTAATACGAAGGGGGCTAGCGTTGCTCGGAATCACTGGGCGTAAAGCGCACGTAGGCGGATCGTTAAGTCAGAGGTGAAATCCCGGAGCTCAACTCCGGAACTGCCTTTGATACTGATGATCTTGAGTTCGGGAGAGGTGAGTGGAACTGCGAGTGTAGAGGTGAAATTCGTAGATATTCGCAAGAACACCAGTGGCGAAGGCGGCTCACTGGCCCGATACTGACGCTGAGGTGCGAAAGCGTGGGGAGCAAACAGGATTAGATACCCTGGTAGTCCACGCCGTAAACGATGGATGCTAGCCGTTGTCAGGTTTACCTGTCAGTGGCGCAGCTAACGCATTAAGCATCCCGCCTGGGGAGTACGGTCGCAAGATTAAAACTCAAAGGAATTGACGGGGGCCCGCACAAGCGGTGGAGCATGTGGTTCAATTCGAAGCAACGCGCAGAACCTTACCAGCCCTTGACATGTCCAGGATCGGTCGCAGAGATGTGACCTTCTCTTCGGAGCCTGGAGCACAGGTGCTGCATGGCTGTCGTCAGCTCGTGTCGTGAGATGTTGGGTTAAGTCCCGCAACGAGCGCAACCCTCGCCCTTAGTTGCCATCATTCAGTTGGGCACTCTAAGGGGACTGCCGGTGATAAGCCGCGAGGAAGGTGGGGATGACGTCAAGTCCTCATGGCCCTTACGGGCTGGGCTACACACGTGCTACAATGGCGGTGACAGTGGGATGCGAAGGGGTGACCCTTAGCAAATCTCAAAAAGCCGTCTCAGTTCGGATTGGGGTCTGCAACTCGACCCCATGAAGTCGGAATCGCTAGTAATCGCAGATCAGCACGCTGCGGTGAATACGTTCCCGGGCCTTGTACACACCGCCCGTCACACCATGGGAGTTGGCTTTACCTGAAGGCGTTGCGCTAACCCGCAAGGGAGGCAGGCGACCACGGTAGGGTCAGCGACTGGGGTGAAGTCGTAACAAGGTAGCCGTAGGGGAACCTGCGGCTGGATCACCTCCTTTCTAAGGATGATCCTTCAGAAGTGCCTCACGCACTTCTATCGGATCTCTTGGAAACATCAGGATGAGATCGGTCAAACGATCGCATCCGTTGGCGGGACACCGCCGTCTCCGTTTCTCTTTCTTCCTGGACGAGCCCGTGCCGATCCTTTCCGTGCGGTGCGCCTTCTTGGCGTGCCTGGAAGATCGGCCGGTTCTTGACGTCAAGGGCTTGTAGCTCAGTTGGTTAGAGCGCGCGCTTGATAAGCGTGAGGTCGGAAGTTCAAGTCTTCCCAGGCCCACCACTTCTCTTGAGCGCGTGCTTGGCCCGGGTGTGTTTAGCCCTTGCCATCGCGCATGACCTGAACCATTCGGTTGGGGGCCATAGCTCAGTTGGGAGAGCGCCTGCTTTGCAAGCAGGAGGTCGTCGGTTCGATCCCGTCTGGCTCCACCAGTCGGTCAGCCGCGGTCTTCTGTGTCTGCAGAAAGGCGCTTTCACTAAGAAGTCGAAGATGCTCGTCCGGAAGTAACAAGTTTCGCAAGCCGCGCCTCTGGCGCCGCCTGCGGGTTTTCTGACATCGTGAAGAGGAGATCGCTCCGAGCGTCCGCGCGCGGGCCTGCAATGTATGTTGCGGGAACGTCGTACGGATTGTGCTTACTCCAGGAATCGTTCTGGCTGATCCGCCGCAAGGTGGTTCGATCGGATACGATGACTTGCCGGCTTTTGCTTGACCGCAGGGGCTGTCGGTACGATCTCGAAGCAAGCTGGTCTTTCTAATCAATGTCCGACGATCGAACTGTCCCCCTTGGACGCTCGATCGGCACCGCGCCGAGCGGGATGGGCATTGATAATGAGAGTGATCAAGTGCCTTAAGGGCACTCGGTGGATGCCTTGGCGCTGAGAGGCGATGAAGGACGTGCTACGCTGCGATAAGCCGTGGGGAGCTGCGAAGAAGCTTTGATCCGCGGATTTCCGAATGGGGAAACCCACCTTCGAAGCCAGAATTCAGAGTTCGTTTGTGACGGGCATCTCGGGAGAATATCCCGGGTATACGTCATGGGCGGGTTCTGATTTCTGGCTTCAAGAGAAGGTATGAGCCCCTGAATAAAATAGGGGGTTTCAAGCAAACCCGGTGAACTGAAACATCTAAGTAGCCGGAGGAAAGGACATCAACAGAGACTCCGCTAGTAGTGGCGAGCGAATGCGGACCAGGCCAGTGACAATCCAGAGACAACCGGAAGCGTTTGGAAAGACGCGCCGCAGCGGGTGATAGCCCCGTACGGGTAATGCAAAGGATTGTCCTTGAGTAAGGCGGGACACGTGAAATCCTGTCTGAACATGGGGGGACCACCCTCCAAGCCTAAGTACTCCTCAGCGACCGATAGCGAACTAGTACCGTGAGGGAAAGGTGAAAAGCACCCCGACGAGGGGAGTGAAATAGACCTGAAACCGAGTGCCTACAAACAGTCGAAGCCCAAGATGCGTTCTGGGTGACGGCGTACCTTTTGTATAATGGGCCAGCGACTTAATCTGACGAGCAAGCTTAAACCGATAGGTGTAGGCGCAGCGAAAGCGAGTCTGAACAGGGCGTTCAGTTCGTCGGATTAGACCCGAAACCTAGTGATCTAGCCATGGTCAGGTTGAAGGTGGGGTAACACCCACTGGAGGACCGAACCGGTGTCTGTTGAAAAAGACTCGGATGAACTGTGGCTAGGGGTGAAAGGTCAATCAAACTGGGAAATAGCTGGTTCTCCGCGAAAGCTATTTAGGTAGCGCCTCGGACGAATACCTCAGGGGGTAGAGCACTGGATGGGCTAGGGGGACTCACCGTCTTACCAAACCCAACCAAACTCCGAATACCTGAGAGTACTATCCGGGAGACACACGGCGGGTGCTAACGTCCGTCGTGAAGAGGGAAAAAACCCTGACCTACAGCTAAGGCCCCCAATTCGTGGCTAAGTGGTGAAGGATGTGGAAATCCCAAAACAACCAGGAGGTTGGCTTAGAAGCAGCCATCCTTTAAAGAAAGCGTAACAGCTCACTGGTCTAAATAAGGGTTTCTGCGCCGAAAATGTAACGGGGCTCAAGCCACGAGCCGAAGCTTAGGGTGTGCACGCAAGTGTACGCGGTAGCGGAGCGTTCCGTAAGCCTGCGAAGGCGGACCCGTGAGGGCTGCTGGAGGCATCGGAAGTGCGAATGCTGGCACGAGTAACGACAAACAGTGTGAAAGACACTGTCGCCGAAAGTCCAAGGGTTCCTGCGTAAAGTTAATCTGCGCAGGGTTAGCCGGTCCCTAAGGCGAGGCCGAAAGGCGTAGTCGATGGGAACCACGTTAATATTCGTGGGCCAGTGGGTGGTGACGAATTCCGTATGTTGTCCGAGATTAATGGATTTCTCGGGCCTCGAAGGGGTTCCAGGAAATAGCCCCCACATAGACCGTACCCGAAACCGACACAGGTGGACTGGTAGAGCATACCAAGGCGCTTGAGCGAACTATGTTGAAGGAACTCGGCAATCTGCCTCCGTAACTTCGGGATAAGGAGGCCCAGTACTTGGGCAACCAAGTATTGGGGGCACAGACCAGGGGGTGGCGACTGTTTAGCAAAAACACAGGGCTCTGCGAACACGGAAGTGGACGTATAGGGTCTGACGCCTGCCCGGTGCCGGAAGGTTAAGAGGAGATGTGCAAGCGTCGAATCGAAGCCCCGGTAAACGGCGGCCGTAACTATAACGGTCCTAAGGTAGCGAAATTCCTTGTCGGGTAAGTTCCGACCTGCACGAATGGCGTAACGACTTCCCCGCTGTCTCCAACATAGGCTCAGTGAAATTGAATTCCCCGTGAAGATGCGGGGTTCCTGCGGTCAGACGGAAAGACCCCATGAACCTTTACTGTAGCTTTGCACTGGCATTCGTGACTGTTTGTGTAGGATAGGTGGTAGGCTTTGAAGCTCGGGCGCCAGCTCGGGTGGAGCCACCCTTGAAATACCACCCTGATGGTTATGGATGTCTAACCGTGCGCCGTTATCCGGCGCCGGGACAGTGCATGGTGGGCAGTTTGACTGGGGCGGTCGCCTCCCAAAGAGTAACGGAGGCGCGCGATGGTGGGCTCAGAGCGGTCGGAAATCGCTCGTTGAGTGCAATGGCATAAGCCCGCCTGACTGCGAGACAAACAAGTCGAGCAGAGACGAAAGTCGGTCATAGTGATCCG
Source organism: Astrobacterium formosum (assembly GCA_030848545.1). Classification (GTDB taxonomy): domain Bacteria; phylum Pseudomonadota; class Alphaproteobacteria; order Rhizobiales; family Xanthobacteraceae; genus Astrobacterium; species Astrobacterium formosum. The sequence goes on along the minus strand of JAVDCA010000010.1, from coordinate 92,732 downwards.
GTGGTCCCGTGTGGATGGGCCATCGCTCAACGGATAAAAGGTACTCTGGGGATAACAGGCTGATGACGCCCAAGAGTCCATATCGACGGCGTCGTTTGGCACCTCGATGTCGGCTCATCACATCCTGGGGCTGGAGCAGGTCCCAAGGGTTCGGCTGTTCGCCGATTAAAGTGGTACGTGAGCTGGGTTCAGAACGTCGTGAGACAGTTCGGTCCCTATCTGCCGTGGGTGTAGGAGTTTTGAGAGGATTTGCCCCTAGTACGAGAGGACCGGGGTGAACGTACCTCTGGTGGACCTGTTGTGGCGCCAGCCGCAGTGCAGGGTAGCTATGTACGGACGGGATAACCGCTGAAGGCATCTAAGCGGGAAACCCACCTCGAAACGATAACTCCCTTGAGAGCCGTGGTAGACCACCACGTTGATAGGCCGGGTGTGTAAGTGCAGTAATGCATTGAGCTTACCGGTACTAATCGCTCGATCGGCTTGATCGCTCTCATTTATCAATGCCTATCGCTTCGCCGCGTGCGAAGCCGCATGATCAGCTTGCTTCAATATCCGTCCTTCGCCGACCTGGTGGCTTTAGCGGGGAGCCTGAACCCGATCCCATCCCGAACTCGGCCGTTAAACTCCCCAGCGCCGATGGTACTAAGTCTCAAGGCTTGGAAGAGTAGGTCGCTGCCAGGTCTGCCAAGGACGGATATCTCCTCATCACGATGACTGACTACAAAAACCCCGCCGCGGTTGATCCCGCGGCGGGGTTTTTGCGTGTCTGCTCGGGCGTCCAACCGCGCACGAGCCGCGCTGTCCGAAGATCCCGTGCTGTGCGCACGGCAGACGTCCGGGACGTGTCACGCCCGGGACCCCGCGCGGGCCGTCCGCCGGCGACTGTTCTCCGTCGGGTTTGACAGGTGGTGTTATCTGAGGTTGCGTAACCTCTCCGAACAATCGGAGGGGGTATTATGCCGTTCACTGTCGTCCAAGGCACTTACCACGTCGTGCGCTACTCGCCCGACGGGGATTCGATTCGCTTCCAGCCAGCCAGTCCGGCTCTGCTCGACGACCTCGACGGGCCGCCGGCAAGGATCAACGCCCGCGGCCACGTCCAGTTGCGCATCGAAGCGATCGACGCGCTGGAAACGCATTACAACCCGCCTTCTGGCGGCGGCACCTATCATCAGCCAGTCGTACTCGCGGACGAGGCCCGCACCCGTCTACTCGACTTCGTCGGCATTCGAGACGTGGTGTGGAACACAAACCGCAGCAACGTCGTGTCCGCCACCGACGGCACGCCAGGCCATATCCTCACCCGAACCGTCGAGAAGAATGGCCGGCCAGTGGCGTTCGTGTTCGTCGGCGACCCGCCCGCCGATGACGGCAGCAACGTCCATCTGGACGAGGCGATTCTCCGCCGCAGCTTCAACTATCTCTCGCTTGCCGAAGGGCTCGCCTATCCGACCTACTATCGCGGGCTGTTCAACGATCTGCGCAACGTCCTCACGGCGGCCGCGATGGAGGCTCGTGCGGCACGACGAGGAATCCATGCGAAGGACGCCACGACGACGGGGTTCGACGCAGACTCGATCGCCGTACTGACCGAGCAGGCCACGATCCTTCCCAAACTGTTCCGGCGACTGATTACATATGTGGTGAGCCATGGAACGGCCGCGGGCTTCAAGGACACCCTGGAGTTGTCGCGCGAACCGGTCCTGCACATCCCGACTGGAAATTTCACCCATTTCGACACGTTCATCGAGGAGAAGGGCAGCCGTATCCGCATGACGTGCGAACCCGATGAGCTGGTCTTCGACGAGATGGCGACGCGGCCTACGGCAGCCTTCGGGTGGTTCATGGACGAGCGGACCGCCGCCAAGACTCCGCCGTGGCAGACGCGCGAGGAGATTGCCCGGGTGTTCGGCGACAACTCCTGGACGTGATCGACAGCGACACCGAATGTCGCTGGCCGCACGTCTACGCCTTCGGCTGCCGCGCGCAAAGCGGCGGCCTCGTCGCGCGGGTATTTCAGCAATACCGGCCGACGATGCCGCGCCGCTTCGACGACGAAAGGCACGGCCGCATGATGCCGGAGGATTGGAAGGGGAAGGTCGGCAAGAACGACGCCCTCTTCTTCGGCGCGACGCGAGGGAGGTCAGGCCGCGAGTTCGCGCGAGGCGCTTTCGACCTTGCGGGTCGAATCGGCGGCCTGTTTGGTCGAGGCCGCGATCTCGTTCATGTTCTTGCTGATGGTGTCGACGCCGGTCGCCGCCGTCTGCATGTTGGAGGAGATCTCGCGCGTCACCGCGCTCTGCTCCTCCACCGCTGACGCGATGGTGGTCGAGATGTCGTTCACGTGCGAGATCGTCGCCGCGATGCTTTCGATCGCCTTGACGGCCTCCTCGGTGGCGTTCTGCATGCCGTCGATCTGGCGGGTGATGTCCTCGGTCGCCTTGGCGGTCTGGGTTGCCAGGAGCTTGACCTCGGAGGCGACGACCGCGAAGCCCTTGCCGGCCTCGCCGGCGCGCGCAGCCTCGATGGTGGCGTTGAGGGCGAGAAGATTGGTCTGGCCCGCGATGGTGCTGATCAGGCCGACGACTTCGCCGACCCGGGTGGCGGCGGCCGCGAGTTCGGTCATGATGGCGCGGGTACGCGTGCCCTGATCGACCGCATCGGCGGAAATCTTGGTGGCATCGGTGACCCGGTGATTGATCTCGCCGATCGATGCGACCAGTTCCTCGGCGCCGGAGGCAACCGCCTGTACGTTGGCGGATGTCTGCACGGATGCGGCGGCGGCGCTCGCCGCTTGTTCGGTCGCGCTCGCGATCGCGGTCGTGATCTGGCGAATGTCCTCGTCGATCTCGCGCTGGATGTCCGCTCGACGCTGGCGTTCATGCACGTTCGCGGTCACGTCGGTGGCGTATTTGACCACTTTGAACGGCTTGCCGCTGAGATCGAAGATCGGGTTGTAGGAAGCCTGGATGAAGACCTCCTTGCCGCCCTTGCCGACGCGCCTGTACTCGGCCGCCTGGAATTCGCCGCGGTTCAGCGACTGCCAGAAGGCCCGGTAGGCGGGGCTGGCTTTTTCGACGGCATCGACGAAAACGGAATGGTGTCGGCCGCGGATCTCCTCGAGCGTGTAGCCGAGCGCGTTGAGAAAGTTCTCGTTGGCACCCATGATGGTGCCGTCCATGTCGAATTCGATTACGGCCTGCGACTTGCCGATGGCGGCGATCTGGCCGGCGAAGTCCGCCTCGCGCAGTTTGCGCGCGGTAACGTCGGTGGCGAACTTGACCACCTTGAAGGGTTTTCCGCCGAGATCAAGGATGGGATTATAGGACGCCTGGATCCAAACTTCCTTGCCGCCTTTGCCGAGGCGCTTGTACTCGGCCGCCTGGTATTCGCCGCGATTCAAGGCCTCCCAGAAGGCCCGGTAGGCGGCGCTGTTCTTGTCGCCGGCATCCACGAACATGGAATGGTGGCGGCCGCGAATTTCGTCGAGCGTGTAGCCGAGCGCGTTGAGAAAGTTCTCGTTGGCGTCGATGACGGTGCCGTCCATGTTGAACTGGATGACCGCCTGGGACTTGCCGATGGCGGCGATCTGGCCCTCGTAGTCGGCGTTCTGCAGCTTGCGGGCGCTGATGTCGGTGGCGTACTTGACGACCTTGTAGGGTCTGCCGGTGCGGCCGAGGATCGGATTGTAGGACGCCTGGATCCACACCTCCTTGCCACCCTTGCCGATCCGCTTGTATTCGGCCGCCTGATACTCGCCGCGATTCAGCGCTTCCCAGAATGCCTTGTAGTCCGGGCTGTTTCGATCGGCCGGATCCACGAACATGGAATGATGGCGACCCTTGATCTCACCCAGTTCATAACCGAGCGCCGACAGAAAGTTCCGGTTGGCGGTCAGGATGGTACCATCCATCTTGAATTCGATGACCGCCTGCGAGCGACTGAGAGCTGCGAGCGTGGCTTTCCGATCCGGCAGAAGACCCATGTGTATGCCCCTGGGTAAATTGCTCTTTACGTGTCTGCGGCACATTTGCGGAGAACGTTGAATAAATATTGAATTCAATATTGTAATCCCGGCGTATTCGCGCCTGCACGCGAAGCAACGGGGATCAAAGCGCCGTTTAGATGGAATGCGGTAAACCCGCCGTACATGCCGTCAGCAAAAGGCGGATGTGCCGCAGTACCGCTTGACTGGATTCCATTTCAGTATTCATGTGTTCGGGCCGCGGCGGTGCCGGCGCAAAATCATCGGCGCGCCGCTTCCTTCCTGTACCCGCCTCCATCAAGGACATCGCCATGCCCGGCTCCAACACCGTTCATCGCATCGCCGTCGTTCCCGGAGACGGGATCGGCAAGGAGGTCGTGCCGGAGGGCGTGCGCGTGCTCGAGGCGGCGGCGAAGAAGTTCGGTTTCGAGCTCGGGGTCGACTATTTCGACTTCGCGTCCTGCGATTATTACGAAAAGCACGGACGCATGATGCCGGAGGACTGGAAGGAGAGGATCGGCTCCCACGACGCCATCTACTTCGGCGCCGTCGGCATGCCCGACCGCGTGCCCGACCATATCTCGCTGTGGGGTTCTCTCATCCTCTTCCGTCGCGAATTCGACCAGTACGTCAATCTACGTCCCGTGCGGCTGATGCCCGGGGTGCCGTGCCCGCTCGCCGGACGCAAACCGGGCGACATCGATTTCTGGGTGGTGCGCGAGAACACCGAAGGCGAATACTCCGCCATCGGCGGCCACATGTTTCCCGGCACCGACCGCGAGGTGGTCGTGCAGGAGACGGTGATGAGCCGCGTCGGTGTCGACCGGATTCTCAAATACGCCTTCGAGCTTGCCAGCAAGACGCCGAAAAAGCACCTCACCTCGGCCACCAAGTCGAATGGTATCGCGATCACGATGCCGTTCTGGGACCAGCGCGTGCGCGAGATGGCGAAACGCTATCCGGACGTGACGTGGAATCAGTTCCACATCGATATCCTGACGGCACGCTTCGTGATGAATCCCGACTGGTTCAACGTCGTCGTGGCCTCCAATCTGTTCGGCGACATCCTCTCCGATCTCGGGCCGGCCTGCACCGGCACGATCGGCATCGCGCCGTCCGGCAACATCAATCCGGAGCGCAAATATCCGTCGGTGTTCGAGCCGGTGCACGGCTCGGCGCCGGACATTTTCGGCCAGGGCATCGCCAATCCGATCGGACAGATCTGGTCGGGTGCCATGATGCTGGAACATCTCGGCGAAGCCGAGGCCGCCAAGGCGATCGTGTCCGCCATCGAGACGGTGCTGTCCGAACCGAAACTGCGCACCCGCGACCTCAAAGGTCCGGCCGACACGGTGACGTGCGGCAAGGCCGTCGCCGACGCGCTGGGGTGACGCGCGCCCGGAACGGGCGTCGCCCGTAATGACGGCCGGTCTGCTGAGTACGAGCCGGTACCGCCCGCATGATACCGAATTCGGGTAGTCGGTTTCGCACCCGTGCCCCGGGCGCGCTGCAGCATGTAATGCTGCTGCGCAGACCCGCGGCCTGGCTCGGAGCCAGGCCGCGGGTCTGCGTCGCACCATTCGCCATAGCGCGTCGAAGACGCGCGTAAACGCGCTTATGGGCTCATGCTGCGCCGCGCCCGGGGCACGATACCGAGGCAATCTCGCGGAACCAGTATGATCTGCCGAATCCCGGATGACGCCTTACCGCCCCGTCTTCGCCAATCCGTCGCGGCAGGCCGGCGTGAGCTCTTTTTCGCGCTCGCGCAGGCATTGCAGGATGCGGCCGCCGCCGGGCTGCACGCCGGCGCAGAACTTCTTGTAGTCGTCCATGCAGGCGGTGCGCAGCAGGTCGCGGTTGGCGGCCTGCGCGAAAGCGCCGGAGCCGATGGCGAGCACCAGGAGAGAAATGACGATCACGGCGCCCGCGAGGACGGCGGCGACGGTTCTGGTCATGGTCGGCCTCCGTTTCAGTAGCAACGCCGCACGCGACGGCTGACATAGCGCCCGTCGACCCATACGCGCACGACTCGCACGCCGCACACCGGCGCGGCTGCGACGGGGCCGTAATAGGCCGGCGGGTAATAGGCGGGCACGACCGTGTAACGCCACGGCCGAAGCGGACGCGGGTAGACGTAGACTGGCGGTGGCGAAACGTAGACGTCGGCACGGGCGGGCGTGACCGCGAAGGGGGTTGCCGCCGCGCAGGCGGCGACACAGGCCAAAGCGAGCTTGCGCATGGGGTACTCCGCAAAGGGTGTCCGGCGTCAATCGCCGTTATGCGGTGTTACGCCGCCACGGCCGGTTTCCTTCGCGGTCGATTTTGCGGGCTCCGGCTGATCGGTTAGGATTTCGTGCCCCGACTGTCCCGTCGAACGCTCACGGGAGGATCTTGCCACGCATAAGGGCGCCGCGCTTGCGCGCGACGCCCTCGGGTTTGCGGCCGTTCAGACCTTCAGCGACGGGATCGTGTCGATGGACTTGCCGGCCGCGATGGTGCCGGCGAGGCGCCCGAAGGTGATGCAGCGCCCGTGGCCGATGCCGGGGCAGATGGTCGGATAGTCGTTGGCGAAGAAGTCGCCCGCGGCCGAGCCGGCCACGTAGAGGTTGCCGATCGGCTTTTCGTTGGCGTCGATCACTTCGCAACGGGTGTTGGTGGCGAGGCCTCCCGACATGGTGAGCAGCGTGCTCAAGAGCTTGCCGGCGTAGAACGGCGGCTTGACGATCGGCGTCAGGAGTTCGGCGCGCTTGCCGAAGTCCACGTCGTCCTTCATGGCCACGAGTTCGTTGTAGCGCTTGACGGTGGCGAGGAAGTTCGCCACCGGAACATTCATCTGCTTGGCGAGATCCTCCAGCGTGTCGGCCTTCTTGACCTTGCCGACCTTGACGTCGCGTTCGAGGATCTGCTGTTCGGCGGAAAGGTCGAAACCGACGCCGAGGCGCTGGAACGTCTGGCCGTAGAACAGGCCGCCGCCGAGGCCGGCGTCGATCTGCGCCTTGACCTGGGAGAGACCGTCGGCGTCGTAGATCGTCCAGGCGATGTTGCCCGGCTGGAACGCCTTGGTGCAGCTCTTCGACTGGGTGTTGACGTCCTCGTTCTTGTAGCGCTCGCCCAACGCGTTCACGTGCAGGAAACCGTAGCTCGCCGCGCCGGCCTCGAGATGGATGACGGCGGCGTGCGGCTCGACCTTCTGCATGGCGCCGCCGATTTGCATTGCCATGATGTGGGCATCGCCCGTATTGCACTTGTTGGGGAAGTAGATCTGCGCGTCGGCCATCAAGGCGAACGGGTCGAAGCGCTGCTTGAGCTCGTTGCTGGAGGCATAATCGCCGGTGGCGATGATGACACCCTTGCGGGCGTTGTAGCGGGTGTACTCGCCCTTTTCGCCGGCGATCACGGCGCGGACCGGACCGGAGGCGCCGTCACGCACGAAGCGCGCCGCCTTGGTGCGATAGTGAACCTGGATGCCGCGCTCTTTTGCAACCTGTTCCAGGGCGGGCAGCAGCACCGGATTGCCGGCGCCGGCAACCACGCCGTCCTTGTAGATGAAGTCGGAGCCGTCCTTGTAGAAGAAGTGCGTCACTGGCTGTTCGGTGTAATCGGGGCCCTTGTAGTAGCCGTCCCACAGGGCGACCTTGAGGCCCTTGGGTTCGACCATGTCGATCACCCAGTCGAGGCAGGCGCCGCTCTTGTGTGCGAACTCCCACAGGATGTCTTCCTTGACGCGCCCCTGCGCCCATAGGATCCACGAGCGGACGATCTGCCGGTAGTTCGGCTTGATGCCCGTTTGCTGGTGCACCTTGGTGCCGAAGCCGGTGATGTGGCCGCCGCGGGCCGCGAAGGTGCGGTTCTTGTCGATGATGATCACGTCGGCGCCCGCCTCCTTGGCGGCGATCGCGGCGCAGAAGCCGGCGAGGCCGGCGCCGATGACGACGACGTCGGTATCGACCGTCTTCTTGATCTCGGCGGCCGGGATCGGCGCCGCCGGGGTTTCCCAGCTCCAGGTCTTGCATCCGGGCGGTTGCGGAGCCGCCGGCTGGGCCGCTTCGGCCGCCTGCGGGGCGGCGGCGCCGAGCGCCACCAGGGCCGAGCCCTTCAGGAATTCGGCTCTCGTCATTCCGCTGGTCTTCTTGTCCTGTGAACTCATATCGTCCTCCTCACGGGCGAGGCGCACGCGACCACCGGCACGCCGATCACGTGCCGCGCATGCGCGGTTGGAACTGGATTTCGGGGGTGTCGGTCGGTCGCGTCACACGCTGCACGCCACGATGAACCGCGATGCTGCCGGTCGGTAGCGCCGTGAACCCTCGGGCGAAGCGGCCGGATGTCTCGGCATAATACGGATGGCCGCAGGCCATTGCCCAATACAATATGGGACGCGCGACCATAAGCGGTGCTTATTGCAACCGGCAGATTGGCCGGCCTGCTGCCGGCGAGGGCTCCGCCATGATCGAAGTGCGACATCTCAAGTACTTCGTCGCGTTGGTGAACGAGATGCATTTCACCAAGGCGGCGCAGCAGCTTCACATCGCCCAGCCGGCCCTGAGCCAGAACATCCGCCAGATCGAGGACGAACTCGGCGCCAAGCTGTTGGTGCGCACCCACCGCGAGATGTCGCTGACGCCGGCGGGGCGCGCCTTCTACCACGAGGCCTGCCTGGCGCTGCAGCAACTCGAACGCGTGCAGACGGCGGTCCGTCGCGCCATGCGCGGCGAAGCCGGAAGCCTGGCGATCGGCTTCACGGTCACCACCATCCTCGGCAATTTGCCGCAGGTGCTCAGCCGCTTTAAGGACGCCTATCCGGAGGTCGAACTCACGGTGCGCGAGCATGCCGTCGACACGCTCATCGCCATGCTGCGGTCCGGTCAGCTCGACATCGTCTGCGTGGATTCCGGCGTCGTCGACGCGCGCCTGGATTCGAAGCCGCTATCACCTTTACCCATGGTGGTGGCGCTCCATGGCGGCCATCGCCTCGCCGCCGAGGGCGGACCGATCCGTCTCGCCGAACTCGCCGACGAGACCTTCATCCTGCCGACCCCGTACAAGGAATACACGCTCTACGACATGTTCTTGCGCACCTGTCGCGACGCCGGTTTCGAGCCCAAGTGCAAGTACTTCGCGGATTCCGCACTCGGCGGCATCGGCCTCGTCGCCGCCAATCTCGCCGTCGACCTGATGCACGAATTGCCCAACATCCGTCCGCACGGGGTGGTGTGGCGGCGCATTTCCGATCCACAGGTGCCTTTGCAGATGCAACTCGTCTGGCGCCGGGACGACGTCTCGACCCCCGCCAGGAACCTGATCGCCATGGTGGATTGACGGCGGCGGACGCACTCCGGCGCGTCGGGGGCGCGAGCGGAACTGATCGGCCGGAGTCAGCCTCAGTCTTCGCCGCGCCGGCTCCACCGCTCGATCCACGCGACCACGACCAGAATCGTCAGCGCGAGGCCGAGCGCGACCACGACCGTCCGCCACGCCGCAAGGCCGCAGGCGAGGCCGAACGCAGCGGTCACCCACACGGTCGCCGCCGTGGTCAATCCCTGCACCACATCCTCGTTGGGCTTGCGCAGGATGACGCCGGCGCCGATGAAGCCGATTCCGGCCATGAGGCCCTGGATCAGGCCCTGCACGACGCGGCTCAGGGCGTCGGTGTCTTCCCACATGCCGTCGACCTGGATGGTCGCGATGGTCACCGTCGCGGCGCCGAGCGAGACCAGCGCCAGGGTGCGCATGCCGATCTGTTTGCCGCGCAGGTCGCGGTTGAGCCCGATCGCCGCGCCGGCGGCGGCCGCCGCGCCGAGGCGGATCGCCACGTCGTCGATGTCCAGCACCATGGGCCTCGTCCCTCACTGGGCGTGCCATCGGCAAGAACGCCGTCGCGGTGCCGCCGTTCCGCAACCGCGGCCCGACGAGTCACGCCTGATCGGCAGCGGAGTCGTCCGGGAGCGGAGCTTCGGCCGCCTCCGTGGGCTCGGTGCGGTGCTCCCACAAGGCGAGCAGGCGGCGGCGGAAGGCGCGCGGCTTTTCGGCGAACAGCCGGCCGGCGAGGCGTGCGCTCGCGATCACATGGTCGCGCTGGCGGGCGGCGATCAACGGCACGAGCCGCGAACGCCAGGGCGCCAGCGGCTGGTGGGCGCCGGACAGGCGCGTCAGCACGTCGAGGTCCTGGTATTGGCCGAGGCGATCGCGCAGCCTTTGGGCTTCGTTGACCCACAATTTGCCGAACCGGGGCCATAGCGGCACCACGAGCTCCATCTGGTGGCGATGCGCCACCACGCGCTTGCGCAATTCATGCAGCTCGGCGGCGTCGGCGGAAAACCAGTCGTCCGGAATGGCGTCGCGGGTGCGCCGGTAGGAGCGGGCGAGCTCGTCGGCGATGTCGGAAAAGCCGATGCGCTCCAGCGGCCAGCGTTGCGCCGCCTGGGCGGCGTAGCTCAGCGCACTCTTGAGCCGTTCGCGCGATGCCGCGGCGATCGAATCGGTTTCCGCGCTGGCGCTCAAATGCTCGAGCCGCGCCCGGATGGTCGTGCGAGAACGCTCGGACAGGCTCGCATCCGCGGGCAGGTCCGCGAGCGCATCGAGCGCTGCCCGCACGTCGCGGGCGCCGGCCAGCGTGCGGGCGAGATGGCGGGCCTCGTCGTGCAGGGCGACGCCGCCTTCGCCCAGGAAGGGCTCGAGCAGGCGCAGCATCGCCCGCCAGCGCTTCATGGCCTTGCGGAAATCGTGCACCACGGCGGCGTCGGGCAGATTCGGATCGCCGAGCGCCTCGATGGCCTTGCCGAGGACGTCCTCCGGCATGCCGCGCAACACTTCGGCACCGGTCGCAAGCCCGAGAGTGTCGTGTTCCGTTGTCATGGAAGGCCTATGGCGCCATAGCGTGACATTTATACGAATTTCCCCTCCGACGCACTTCCCATGTCGGCCTCCTGTTGCTAGATAAGCGCCGCGCGCGGGGAGTTGCCCGCGCGACCGGTTTCCGCGGGGTGGAGCAGCCCGGTAGCTCGTCAGGCTCATAACCTGAAGGTCGCTGGTTCAAATCCAGCCCCCGCAACCAAACAACGCCGCCAAGTCTCCCGACTTGGCGGCGTTTTTGTTTTTCAGAGGCGGCGGCAGTCGTTTTGACGGCGAGCGCAATCTCTGGTTGTTTCACTGACCTGCAGACGGAGCCGGACAGCCCACGGGCCGGACCGCCTTGGGGACGTTCGCGCCAACGCGCACATTCACACGGTACGGGGCGACTGCAGGCTTGACGTCCTGTGAGTTCCGGCCTTACGCTGGTATAATAAATAAAAAATACAATCCAGAGAGGAGAACGCGCCAATGGAACGCATTAGGCTCGCGCTTGCCGCGGGAGTGGTGGGCATGGTGGGGTGCGTTGCGCCCGCCCAGGCCGCCTGGCAGCCCAACCGCCCGGTCGAGTTCATCGTCCCGGCCGGCACCGGCGGTGGTGCCGATCAGATGGCCCGCACCATCCAGGGCATCATCACCAAACACAACCTGATGCCGACCTCCATGGTCGTCATCAACAAATCGGGCGGCGCCGGCGGCGAAGGCTTCCTCGACGTCAAGTCGTCGCGCGGCAACCCGCACAAGATCGTCATCACGCTCTCGAACCTGTTCACGACCCCGCTCGCCACCGGCATTCCGTTCAACTGGAAGGACCTGACGCCGGTCGCCATGCTGGCGCTCGACGAGTTCGTGCTGTGGGTCAACGCCGATTCGCCGCACAAGACCGCCAAGGACTATGTCGCCGCCATCAAGGGCGGCCAGCCGGGCGAGTTCAAGATGGGCGGCACCGGCTCCAAGCAGGAGGACCAGATCATCACGGTGGCGCTCGAAAAGGCCGCCGGCCAGAAGATGACCTACATTCCCTACAAGGGCGGCGGCGAGGTCGCGGTCCAGCTCGTCGGCAACCACGTCAATTCGTCGGTCAACAACCCGATCGAGGCGGTGGCGCAATGGCGTGCCGGCAAGGTGCGTCCGCTGTGCGTGTTCGATGCTCAAGCCTTGCCGGTCAAGGACAAGATCGCCGGCGACATGGCGTGGAGCGACATCCCGACCTGCAAGAGTGCCGGGGTCGACGTCGAATACGTGATGCTGCGCGGCGTTTTCATGGCGCCGGGCGTCACCAAGGAGCAGGCCGACTACTATGTGGATCTGTTCAAGAAGGTGCGCGAGACGCCGGAGTGGAAGAAGCTGATGCATGACGGCGCCTTCAATCAGACCTTCATGGCGGGTGCGGACTACGCCAGTTGGGTCGGCAAGGCGGAAGAACTGCACAAGCAGTTGATGCAGGAAGCCGGCTTCCTGGCGAGCAACTGATTCCACGCCTGATGCAGGCCACCGGCGGCGATGTCCGCCGCCGGTACTGTCCCGCCAGAGTCGGCGGCGCGACGCCGCGCGGCCGCTGACGCACGCCCATGCACCGCCTTCGCTCACCGTCATTGCGAGTGCAGCGAAGCAATCCAGTCCTTCTTCGCGGCCCCTGGGTTGCTTCGTCGGCTTCGCCTCCTCGCAATGACGGTTTTCGTGGACGCGGGCCGGCCGGAAGCCGGTGCCCGATCTCGTTCGCAACGTCGAGCCGAGATCAACCCGGCCGATATCCATCGCGGTCGCCAACGAGGAAACCCCGAGGAGTTTTCATGGACCACGGAACCCACACCCAGAGCTCGGGACCCTCGCACCGGCGGGTGGAGATGGGCGTCACCATCGGCATGATCGTGTTCGGGGCAATCGTCGTCGCCGGCAGCCTGCAGGTCGGCGTCACGTGGGGGCCGCAGGGGCCGAGGTCCGGCTTCTTCCCGTTCTATATCGGCCTCATCATCATCGGCACCAGCGCAATCAATCTCGCCCAGGCGTCGCTGATCTATCGCGGCAAGCTGTTCGCCGAATGGGAGCACCTGCGCCAGGTCCTGGCCGTGGTGGTGCCGGCGACCATCTACGTTTTCGCGCTGCAGTGGCTCGGTATCTATCTGACCTCGGCGGTGCTGATCACCTTCTTCATGATGCGGCTCGGGCGCTACTCCGTCGCCTTCGCGGGCGGCATCGCGGTCACCGTGATGGTGGTCGTCTACTTCACCTTCGAGCGCTGGTTCCTGGTGCCGCTGCCGAAGGGGCCGATCGAATATGCCTTGGGTTTGTGACGAGGCGATCAAGTGCGACGACAAGTTCAAGTGTGACGAAACGTTCAAGTATCTGGCCGCTCACCGGCCGCACGAGCCAGCAGGGTCGTTCCATGGAAGAAATCGCCAACCTGTTCCACGGTTTTGCGGTCGTCCTGCAACCCTACAACATCATGGTGATGGTGGTCGGCATCCTGCTCGGCGTCTTGATCGGCGTCCTGCCGGGGCTGGGCGGCGCCAACGGCGTCGCCATCCTGCTGCCGCTGACCTTCTCCATGTCGCCGACCTCGGCGATCATCATGCTGTCGTGCATCTACTGGGGAGCGCTGTTCGGCGGCGCCATCACCTCGGTCCTGTTCAACATACCGGGCGAACCCTGGTCGGTTGCGACCACCTTCGACGGCCATCCGATGGCGCAACAGGGCCGCGCCGGCGAGGCGCTCACCGCCGCCTTCACGTCCTCCTTCGTGGGGGCGCTGTTCGCCGTCATCATGATCACGCTGGTGGCGCCGCTGGTCGCCCGCTTCGCCCTCCAATTCGGGCCGGCGGAGAAATTCTCGGTGTTCTTCCTCGCCTTCTGCTCCTTCATCGGCATGGGCAAGGAGCCGCCGTTCAAGACCATCGTTTCGATGATGATCGGCTTTGCGCTCGCCACCGTCGGGCTGGACAGCGTCACCGGGCAACTGCGCCTGACCTTCGGGATCACCGAGCTCCTCAACGGCTTCGACTTCCTGATCGCGGTCATCGGCCTGTTCGGCATCGGCGAAATCCTCCTCACCATGGAGGAGGGGCTGGCCTTCCGCGGGAAGGCGCCCAACATCAATCTCAAGGTCGTGCTGCAGACCTGGGTGGAGCTGCCGCGCTACTGGGTGACGTCGCTGCGCTCCTGCGTGATCGGCTGCTGGATGGGCATCTCGCCGGCCGGCGCGACGCCGGCCTCGTTCATGAGCTACGGCATCGCCAAGCGGGTATCGAAGAAGGGCGATAATTTCGGCCGTGGCGAGATCGAAGGCGTGGTGGCGCCGGAGACGGCGGCCCACGCGGCCGGCACCGCCGCGCTCCTGCCCATGCTGTCACTGGGCGTGCCCGGCTCGCCCACCGCTGCGGTGCTGCTCGGCGGCCTCCTGATCTGGGGCCTGCAGCCCGGCCCGCTCTTGTTCGTCGAACAGAAGGAATTCGTGTGGGGCCTGATCGCCTCCATGTATCTGGGCAATCTGGTCGGGCTCATCATCGTGCTCACCTGCGTGCCGCTGTTCGCCGCCATCCTGCGCATTCCGTTCTCCATCATCGGGCCGATCATCCTCGTGTTCTGCGCCATCGGGGCCTACACGGTGAACAATTCGGCCTTCGACGTCGTCATGATGATGGTGTTCGGCGTGCTCGGCTATCTCCTCAAGAAATGCGGCTATCCGCTCGCCCCCCTGGTGCTTGCCATCGTGCTCGGCGACTCCGCCGAGGAGGCGTTCCGCCAGAGTCTGCTCGCCTCGCAGGGCAGCGTGGGGGTGTTCTTCTCGACCCCGCTGGTCGGGGTGATCATGACGCTGGGGCTCACCGCGCTGTTCTGGCCCATCATCCAGAATGGCCTGACCCGGCTGCGTCGTGTGCCGATCGCTTGACGCAACTTGGGGTCCGGCGGCGGGCCGACCAACTGCCGGACCCAGGCACCATTTCTCCTGTGGCCTGCCGAAAAAAGTGAGTGAACTCAATGCCTCAAGATGGATTGTCGGCCGTGGTATATTGTATTATAGCAGTTCTTTAAACCGCATCAGGCGGGCGATGTCCGATGGCGACCAACGATCCTTCAATCCGCAGCCGTCCCGCCGAAGGGGGTGAGCGCGTCTCCATCGCGCCCCTCGAAGACACGTCCACCTTCGCGGACCGCGCCTACACGGCCCTGAAGGACGTCATCCTGTCGCTCGACGTCTACGATCGTCCCGGCGAGGTGCGGCTCGACGAACGCCAGCTCGCCCAGGATCTCGGCATCAGCCGCACGCCGGTGCGCGAGGCGATGGCGCAGCTCGAGCGCGAGGGGTTCGTGCGTTCGGTGCCGCGGCGCGGCATCTACGTGGTGCGCAAGTCCAAACAGGAGGTGATCGAATTGATCACAGCCTGGGCGGCGCTGGAGGGCATGGCGGCGCGCCTGATCACGGAGAACGCCACCGACGAGGAGATCGCCGAGCTGCGCAAGATGTTCGCCACCTTCGAGAACGGGCAGTTGCACGCCAAGCTCGACGAGTACTCGGAGGTCAATATCGAGTTTCACCAGACCATCATCCGGATGAGCCGCAACCGCGTGCTCGTCGACCTCGCCGCCAACCTGTTCACCCACATGCGGATGATCCGCCGCAAGACCATCGGCGAGGACGACCGCGTCACCCGCTCCATCCACGACCACATGAACATCATCCAGGCCTTGGAGGCGCGCGACACCGAGCGTGCGGAGGACCTGGTGAGGAACCACGCCCTGGGTCTGGCAGTGCACGTCGCCCGCCACGCCGACCACCTGGATTGACTACCGCCTGGATTGACCGATCACCGAACGCGAAGGAACACCGCATCATGGCCGATGCCGCGACCGCGATGAAGCCTGCGACGGCCGTCGAAGCCGAGCGTGAGCTGACCGATGGATTCCACCTCGTCATCGAGGCCCTCAAGCTCAACGGTGTCAAGACCATCTACAACGTGCCCGGAATTCCGATCACCGATCTGGGCCGCATGTGCCAGGCGGCCGGCATCCGTGTCCTCTCGTTCCGCCACGAGCAGAATGCCGGTTATGCGGCCTCCATCGCGGGTTTTCTGACCAAGCAGCCCGGCATCTGCCTCACCGTGTCGGCGCCCGGCTTCCTCAACGGCCTGACCGCGCTCGCCCACGCCACCACCAACTGCTTCCCGATGATCCTGATCTCCGGCTCGTCCGAGCGCGAGGTCGTCGACCTGCAGCAGGGCGACTACGAGGAGATGGACCAGCTCGCCATCGCCAAGCCGTTGTGCAAGGCCGCCTACCGGGTGCTGCACGCGCAGGATATCGGCATCGGCATCGCGCGCGCCATCCGCGCGGCCGTGTCGGGACGTCCGGGCGGCGTCTATCTGGATCTGCCGGCGAAACTGTTCGCCCAGGTGATGGACGCCGAGGCGGGCAAGAAGTCGCTCGTGAAGGTGATCGACGCCGCGCCCGCCCAGATCCCCGCCACGGCAGCCGTCAGGCGCGCCCTCGACGTACTCGCGGGCGCCAAGCGGCCGCTGATTATCCTCGGCAAGGGCGCCGCCTACGCCCAGGCCGACGAGGCGATCCGCGCCTTCGTGGAAAAGAGCGGCGTTCCCTTCCTGCCCATGAGCATGGCCAAGGGCCTGTTGCCCGACACCCATCCGCAATGCGCCGGCGCGGCGCGCTCGACGGTGCTGAAAGAGTCCGACGTCGTCATGCTGATCGGGGCGCGGCTCAACTGGCTCCTGTCCCACGGCAAGGGCAAGACCTGGGGCGAGGCGCCCAAGAAGTTCATCCAGATCGACATCGAGCCCAAGGAGATGGACTCCAATGTCGATATCGCCGCGCCTGTCGTTGGCGACATCGGCTCGTGCGTGACGGCGCTCCTTTCCGCCATGGGCGACAAGTGGCCGGCGGCGCCTGCCGATTGGACCGGCGCCGTCGCCAAAAAGCGGGAAGAGAACATCGCCAAGATGGCGCCGCGCTTCATGAGCAACGCCGTACCGATGGACTATTACGGCGCTCTCGGCGTGCTCCGGCAGGCCGTCAAGAACCATCCTGACGCCATCCTGGTCAACGAGGGCGCCAACGCGCTCGACCTCACCCGCGGCGCCGTCGACATGTACGAGCCGCGCAAGCGTATCGATGTCGGCACCTGGGGCGTCATGGGCATCGGCATGGGCTACGCCATCGCGGCGGCGGTCGAAACCGGCAAGCCGGTGCTCGCCATCGAGGGCGACTCGGCGTTCGGCTTCTCCGGCATGGAGGTGGAGACGATCTGCCGCTATGGCCTGCCGGTGTGCATCGTCATCCTCAACAATGATGGCATCTATCGCGGCACCGACGTCAATCGCGGCGGCGGCTCCGACCCGGCCACGACGGTGTTCGTCAAGGGGGCCCGCTACGACAAGATGATCGAGGCCTTCGGCGGCACCGGCGTCAACGCCACCACGCCCGACGAATTGCGGCGCGCCGTCGCCGACGCGATCGCATCCGGCCAGCCGACGCTGATCAACGCCGTGATCGATCCCGCCGCCGGCAGCGAGTCCGGCCGCATCGGCAATCTCAATCCGCAGAGCAAGATCAAGAAGTGATGCAAGTGACGCAAGGGTCGGCCGAGCTCCGGACCGTCCCCACCCCCGAGACGTCGAATAGGGAGTTCGAAATGGCGAAGGCAAGGAAGCAGAAGCCGGCACGCGGGCGGACATCGATAAAGGCGGCGCGTGGAAAGCGCGTCACGAAGGTCGCCAGGAGCAGCGCGAAAAGCAGCGCCAAGAAGTCCGCCAAGAGCACCTTGAAGCGCGGTCTGAAGACCGCCGCCAAGACGGCGAAGACGGCAGCCCGCACCGCCAAGGCGGGCGCCAAGAAGGGTGCCAAGGCCGCCGGCAAGGCGGCGCTCGCGGTCGTCAAGGCGAACGCAAACGGCCTGCCGAAGCCCTCCGGCAAGCCGTGGGGCGCGGCCGGCCGAGCCCTCGACGGCGTCAAGATTTTGGACTTCACCCACGTCCAGTCGGGACCGACCTGCACGCAGCTCCTGGGCTACATGGGCGCCGACGTCATCAAGGTCGAGCGGCCCGGCGTCGGCGACATCACCCGCGGTCAGTTGCGCGACGTGCCCAATGCCGACAGCCTCTACTTCACCATGCTCAACGGCAACAAGCGCTCGATCACCATCGATTCCAAGCACCCCAAGGGCAAGGAAATCCTCGACCGCCTGATCAAGCATTGCGACGTGCTGGTGGAGAATTTCGCCCCCGGCGCCCTCGACCGCATGGGGCTGACCTGGGACTACATCAACAAGCTCAATCCGCGCATGATCGTCGCTTCGGTCAAGGGCTTCGGCCCCGGCCCCTACGAGGACTGCAAGGTCTACGAGAACATCGCCCAGTGCGCCGGCGGCTCGGCCTCGACGACCGGCTTCCGCGACGGCCCGCCGCTCGTCACCGGCGCCCAGATCGGCGATTCGGGCACGGGGCTGCATCTCGCGCTCGGCATCGTGGCGGCGCTCTACCAGCGCAATCGCACCGGCCGCGGCCAGAAGGTGCTCACCGCCATGCAGGACGGCGTCCTCAATCTCGCCCGCGTCAAGCTGCGCGACCAGCAGCGTCTCGCCCACGGGCCCTTGAAGGAATACAGCCAGTTCGGAGCCGGCGTCCCGTTCGGCAAGGCGACGCCGCGCGCCGGCAACGACTCGGGCGGCGGCCAGCCGGGCTGGATCCTCAAATGCAAGGGCTGGGAGGACGATCCCGACGCCTACATCTACTTCATCACCCAGGCGCCGGTGTGGGCCGAGATCTGCGACCTGATCGGCAAGCCGGAGTGGAAGACCGATCCGGACTATGCGACCCCGAACGCACGCCTGCCGCGGTTGATGCACATCTTCGCCACCATCGAGGAGTGGACCAAGACCATGACCAAGTTCGAGGTCATGGAGGAGTGCAACAAGCACGACATCCCGGTCGGTCCGATCCTGTCCATGAAGGAGATCGCCGAGGAGCCGTCGTTGCGCGCGACCGGCACGGTGGTCGAGGTCGACCATCCGGTGCGCGGCAAGTACCTGACCGTCGGCAACCCCATCAAGATGTCGGATTCCCCCGTCGAGGTGCAGCGCTCGCCGCTCCTGGGCGAGCACACCGAGGAGATCCTCACCGAAGTGCTCGGCTATTCGGATCGCGAACTCGCCGAACTCAAGGTGTCGGGTGCGATCGCGCCGGTCGAGAAGAAGGCCGCGGCCGCGTAGCTTCTTGCTCCTCTGCCGCATGCGGGAGAGGGCGAGACCACGTTTCGCGGATGTGAAGGCAACGACCATCGGCGAACTCGGCGGGCTCCCTCTCCCCTTAAGGGGAGAGGGAGAAGCGGCGCTCCTTGCTGACGCGAGGATGTCTGCCTCTCCCCCGCAAGCGGGGGAGGGAGAAAAAAGCGACAATCGGGGGAAGCACTATGCGGATCGTGGTCCATGGCCAGCAGGCGTTCGGCAAGGCCGTGCTGGAAGCGCTGATGAAGCGCGGCGAGAACATCGTCGCGGTCTATGTGGCTCCCGAAAAGGAAGGCCAGAAGGCGGACCCGCTCAAGGAGGCCGCGCTCGCCGCCGGCTTAACCGTCCACCAGCCGGCCTCCTACAAGAAGCCGGAGGTGTGGGAGGAGTTTCGCGCCCTCAAGCCCGACCTGCAGGTGATGGCGTTCGTGACCCTGTTCGTGCCGGAGGAATTCCTCAACATCCCCACCCACGGCTCGATCCAGTACCACCCCTCGCTCCTGCCCGCCTACCGGGGTGGCTCGGCGATCAACTGGCCGATCATCAAGGGCGAGACGGAAACCGGCCTGTCCATCTTCTGGCCCGACAACGGCCTCGATACGGGCGACGTGCTGATCCAGAAGACCACGCCGATCTCCCCGACCGACACGCTCGGCACCGTCTATTTCGACCGCCTCTTTCCCATGGGAGTCGAGGCGATGCTGGAAGCCGTCGACCTCGTCAAGGCCGGCCAGGCGCCGCGCATCAAGCAGGATGAGAGCAGGGCCAGCTACGAAGGCCTGTGCCGCGCCGACAATGCCCGGATCGACTGGGGCAAGCCGTGGGTGCAGATCGACCGCCTGATCCGCGGTTGCAACCCGGCGCCCGGCGCCTGGACGACGCTGGACGGCATGACCCTCAAGGTGTTCGACGCCGGGCCGCTGCCGGCCACGACCCCAAAAGGGATCGGTGGCAAGCCCGGCGAGGTGATCGCGGTCGAACCGGACGGCATCACCGTGGTGTGCGCCGACGGCCGCTTCAAGGTCACCCGCGTCCAGCCCGACGGCGGCAAGAAGATCGACGCCGGCGAATGGGCGAAGTCTGCCGGACTTGCGGCCGGGGCGCGGTTGGGATGAAGTCGCCAGCAAATATTCTCGTCGTTCCGGGACGCCGCGACTGCGGCGAGCCCGGAATCCATACTCCGAAGCCGTGGTCATGGTTTCCGGGCTCGCGCCTGCGGCGCGCCTCGGAATGACGAACTCATAGCCAACAAACTCACCGGAAGCGTCTCATGCCCGCCTCGCAACACCAGAATCCGAAGTCCGACATCGAAATTGCCCAGGCCGCCAGGATGCGGCCCATCCTGGACGTCGCCAAGGAGAGGCTCGGCATCGCGCCGGAGAACCTCGAACCCTACGGCCACTACAAGGCCAAGGTGTCGATGGATTACGTCAAGTCGCTCGCCGGCAAGCCGAACGGCAAACTGATCCTGGTCACCGCCATCACGCCGACGCCGGCGGGCGAAGGCAAGACCACGACCACGGTCGGGTTGACCGACGCCCTCGTGCACATCGGCAAGAAGGCGATGCTGTGCCTGCGCGAACCCTCGCTCGGGCCGTCCTTCGGCATGAAGGGGGGAGCCGCCGGCGGTGGCTACGCCCAGGTTGTGCCCATGGAAGACATCAATCTCCACTTCACCGGCGACTTCCACGCCATCACGTCGGCGCACAATCTCCTGTCGGCGATGATCGACAACCACATCTACTGGGGCAACGAGCTCGGCATCGATAGTCGCCGCGTCACCTGGCGGCGCGTCATGGACATGAACGACCGGGCGTTGCGCGAGATCGTCTGCTCGCTCGGCGGCGCCGCCAACGGCTATCCGCGCGAAGCCGGCTTCGACATCACCGTGGCCTCGGAAGTGATGGCGATCTTCTGCCTTGCCAAGGATCTCGACGACTTGAAGGAGCGGCTCGGCAACATCATCGTGGCCTATACGCGCGACAGGAAGCCGATCCGGGCCCGCGACCTCAACGCCCACGGCGCCATGACGGTGCTTCTCAAGGAGGCGCTCTCCCCCAACCTGGTGCAGACGCTGGAAGGCACGCCCGCCTTCATCCACGGCGGCCCGTTCGCCAACATCGCCCACGGCTGCAATTCGGTGCTCGCCACCACTACGGCCCTCAAGCTCGCCGACTACGTGGTCACCGAAGCGGGATTCGGCGCCGACCTGGGCGGCGAGAAGTTCTTGGACATCAAATGCCGCAAGACCGGGCTCGAGCCCTCGGCGGTCGTCATCGTCGCCACCATCCGGGCGCTCAAGATGCATGGCGGCGTCGCCAAGGCCGACCTCAAGAAGGAGGATCTGGGCGCGCTCGAAGCCGGCATGGCGAACCTCGCCCGCCATGTGGAGAACGTGCAGAAGTTCGGCGTGACGCCGATCATCTCCATCAACCGGTTCTCGGCCGACACCGACGCCGAGATCAAGCTCGTGCGCGACGCCTGCGGCCGGCTCGGCGTCGAGTGCCTGATGGCCGACCACTGGGCCATGGGCGGGGAGGGCGCCGCCGACGTCGCCCGCGCGGTCGTCAAGGTGTGCGAGGCCGGCAGGAGCAAGCTCAAGCTCCTCTATCCGGACGAGATGCCGCTGTTCGAGAAGGTGCGCACGATCGCCAAGGAGATCTACCGGGCCAAGGACGTCACCGCCGACAAGTCGGTCAAGGATCAGCTCCGGCAGTGGGAGGAGATGGGCTACGGCAAATTGCCCATCTGCATCGCCAAGACCCAGTACTCGTTCTCCACCAATGCGGACGCCAAGGGCGCGCCCGTTGACCACGTGGTTAACCTGCGCGAGGTGCGGCTTTCCGCCGGCGCCGAATTCATCGTCGCCATCTGCGGGGAGATCATGACCATGCCGGGGCTCCCCAAGGTGCCGTCGGCCAACTCGATCGACGTCAAGGATGGCAGGATCGTCGGGTTGTTCTGAAGGCGTTCGGTTTTCTTTACCTCTCCCCGCTTGCGGGGAGAGGTCGACTGCCGAAGGCGGTCGGGTGAGGGGGCGCGTCCGCGAACGCAGGACTCGCGGAAAGTGCCCCTCACCCCGACCCTCTCCCCGCAGGCGGGGAGAGGGAGAAGCGTGCGCAACGCGCGTCCTGCGTGAACTCTCGCCGCAACGTGAGATGACTTGCCCCGTGTTTCGCCCGATGGTGCGCGCCGTCGTGACGCCGCGCGCAATGCGAAATGAGGACATTCCCGATGCTGAAATTCTATTTTTCCGGCGCCCCCAATCCCGTCAAGGTGGCGCTGTTTCTCGAAGAGGCCGGCCTGCCCTATGAAGGTATCCCGGTCGATACCCGCCGCGGCGACCAGCACAAGCCCGAATATCTCGCCATCAATCCCAACGCCAAGGTGCCGGCGATCGTCGACGGCGACGTCACCGTGTTCGACTCGAGCGCCATCCTGATCTATCTCGCCGAGAAGACCGGCAAATTCCTGCCGTCGCCGGGCGACAGGGCGCGCGGCGAGCTCCTGTCGTGGATGTTCTTCATTTCCTCGGGCATCGGCCCGTTTGCGGGCCAGTCGGTGCATTTCCGCGTCTATGCGCCCGAGAAGATTCCCTATGCGCTCAACCGCTACGCCTACGAGGCCCGGCGCCATTTCGGCATCGTCGATGCGCGGCTGGCGAAACAGAAATACATGCTCGGCGACACCTACACGATCGTCGACATGAACCTGTGGGGCTGGGCGCGGCTCGTCCCGATGGTGCTCGGCGAGGAGGCGTGGGGGAAATTCCCCCATCTCAAGCGCTTCACCGACGAGATCGGTGCCCGCCCGGCGGCCATCAAGGCGGCGGCGCTACGCGAGCGCTACAAATTCAAGACCGAGATGGATGAAGAGGCCAAGAACGCCATGTTCCGCCACCTGAGTGAAAAGGCGGTGTGAGGGTGAGCTTCGCCGCTTCCTGCTCCCTCCCCCGCCTGCGGGGGAGGGGATCGCGTGGGGAGATACTTCGTTACACCAAGCCTACTTCTTCTTCGCCCGTTCGATCGCCTCCATGACCAGCGCCTCGGCGCCGTCGGCATCGAGCCATTTGACGATCGAGACCCACTTGCCCTTTTCCAGGTCCTTGTAGTGCTGGAAGAAATGGGCGATCTGCTCGCACATGATGACGGGCAGATCCTTGTAGCTCGATACGCCGGTGTAGAACGGATGCAGCTTGTCGACCGGCACGGCGAGAATCTTCTCATCGGCGCCGGCCTCGTCCTCCATGACCAGCGCGCCGACCGGGCGGCAGCGGATCACCGCGCCGGGAACGACCGGCACTTGGCTGACCACGAGGACGTCGCACGGGTCGCCGTCGGCGGACAGGGTGTGCGGGATGAAGCCGTAATTGCCGGGATAGAACATGGCGGTGTGCAGGAAGCGGTCGACGAACAGGGCGCCCGAATCCTTGTCGATCTCGTATTTCACCGGCACGCCGCCGAGCGGAATCTCGATCACGGCGTGGATGTCGCGGGGCGGGTCGCGCCCGACGGAAATGCGGGTGAGGTCCATGGGCATCGATCCTGTTCGTAGCCCGGGTTGAGCGCAGCGAAACCCGGGGGGGGGTAAGCTCTCCTTGGATGCCGGCGCGATGGGGGCTGCCAACTCCAATCCTGGGTTTCGCTGCGCTCAACCCAGGCTACGATCGCATATCCGCGGTGACCCAAGCCCAGGTGACCGGCGCCGTCAATCGGCCTACCGTAGGGGGGCTGACCCCCGGTTACCGCCCAGGACCCGATCGCCATGCCAACCGCACCCGCCTCCCGCCCCGCCGACCGCCTCGCCATGATCTCCGCCCTGGAGAAGAAGGTCGTCTGGCTCGCCTCCTGGATGATCCACAACGCCAACCACGTGCGGCCGAACCGGGACGGACTGAAGGTGGGGGGCCATCAGGCCTCGTGCGCCTCGCTCGCCACCATTCTCTCCGCGCTCTATTTCGGCGTGCTGCGGCCGCAGGATCGCGTCGCCGTCAAGCCGCATGCGAGCCCCGTGTTCCATGCCATCCAGTATCTGTTCGGCCGCCAGACGCGCGAGCAGATCGAGAATTTCCGCGGTTACAAGGGGGCGCAGTCCTATCCGTCGCGCACCAAGGACATGGACGATGTCGACTTCTCCACCGGCTCGGTGGGGCTCGGCGTCGCCCAGACCCTGTTCGCCTCGCTGACCCAGGATTATGTGCGGGCCCATGGTTGGATGGAGGGCCGGCCGGACGGGCGCATGATCGCGCTCGTGGGCGACGCCGAGCTCGACGAGGGCAACATCTACGAGGCCCTGATCGACGGCTGGAAGCACGGCATCAGGAACACCTGGTGGGTCGTCGACTACAACCGCCAGAGCCTCGACGCCGTCATCCGCGAGGGCCTGTGGGAGAAGTTCGAGGGCCTGTTCCGCAATTTCGGCTGGCAGGTGGTGATCCTGAAATACGGCCGGCTGATGCAAGCTGCGTTCACCGAACCGGGCGGCGACAAGCTCAAAAGCTGGATCGACAACTGCCCGAACCAGCTCTACGCCGCGCTCAACTACCAGGGCGGCGCCGCCTTCCGCCGCCGCCTCCTCGACGATATCGGCGACCAGGGGCCGGTGACGCGTCTCCTCGACAAGCGAAGCGACGCCGAGCTCGCGGCGCTCATGGGCAATCTCGGCGGCCACGACGTGCCGAGCCTTCTCGAAGCCTTCGAGTCGATCGATCACGACGGGCCGGTGTGCTTCATCGCCTATACGATCAAAGGAGCGGGCCTGCCGCTCGCCGGCCACAAGGACAACCATGCCGGCCTGATGACGCCGGCGCAGATCGAGAGCCTGCGCACCGCCTTGGGGGTGCGCGAGGGCCACGAGTTCGACCCCTTCGAGGGCATGCCC
Source organism: Astrobacterium formosum (assembly GCA_030848545.1). GTDB lineage: Bacteria > Pseudomonadota > Alphaproteobacteria > Rhizobiales > Xanthobacteraceae > Astrobacterium > Astrobacterium formosum. Next base: position 67,782 of record JAVDCA010000010.1, on the reverse strand, counting down.
TACGGGGAAAACGAGGTGCGGGCGTTCCTGGCCGGCGTGCCGTTCGCGCACGCGGCCGAGCGCCGGCATCGCGCCGCCCGCATCGCGGTGCCGGAACGGCTCGCCTTTCCGGCCGCGGCGGAGATGTCGACCCAGCAGGGGTTCGGGCTGATCCTGCAGGAGATCGCGCGGGCTCCGTCCTTCCCTCCCCCGCTTGCGGAGGAGGGCCAGGGAGGGGGCGACGGCGGGCACGGCGCTGCGAAGAGCCCCCACCCCAACCCTCCCCCGCTTGCGGGGGAGGGAGTCGAAGCGCTGGCGCAGGGAAGAGACCAGTCGCTCTCCAGCCTCGCCTCGCGCCTCGTCACCTGCGCGCCGGACGTCACCGTGTCGACCAATCTGGGTCCGTGGGTCAACCGGCGCGGCCTGTTCGCCCGCGAGGAAAAGGCGGACCTGTTCCGCGCCGAAAAAATTCCATCGACCTTTCGCTGGGACTGCTCCCCCAAGGGCCAGCACATCGAGCTCGGCATCGCCGAGATGAACCTGTTCCTGCTCCTCTCGGCGCTCGGCCTCTCGCACGCCATCAATGGCGAGCGGCTCATTCCGGTCGGCACCCTCTACGATCCGTTCATCCAGCGCGGGCTCGATGCGCTCAACTACGCCTGCTACCAGGACGCCCGTTTCATGGTGGTGGGCACGCCCTCGGGCGTCGCGCTTGCCGGTGAAGGCGGGGCGCATCAGTCGATCGCCACGCCCCTGATCGGCATGGCGCAGGACGGGCTCGCCTATTTCGAGCCCGCCTTCGTGGACGAACTCGCCGTCGTCATGGGGTGGGGCTTCGATTACATGCAGCGCGCCGGCGAGGCGCCCGACGAAGCCCACGAGCGCGGCCGCTGGCTGCGCGACAAGCACGGCGGCTCGGTCTATCTGCGCCTGTCGACACGGCCCCTGGCGCAGCCGCCGCGGCAGATGACCGACACGCTGGCGAACGACATCGTCGCCGGCGGCTACTGGATGCGCGAGCCAGGGCCCAATACCGAACTCGTCATCGCCTATACGGGCGCGGTCGCCGCCGAAGCCATCGAGGCGACCGGCCTGATCGCCGAGGACCGCCGCGACGTCGGCCTCCTCGCCGTCACGTCGGCGGACCGCCTGCATGCCGGCTGGTCGGCCGCCTCGCGGGCCCGCGCCGAGGGCTTGCGCGACGCCAGGAGCCACGTCGAGACGCTGCTTGCGGGCGTGTCGCGCGACTGTTCGCTCGTCACCGTGATCGATGGCCATCCGGCGACGCTCGCCTGGCTGGGCGGCGTCCTCGGCCACCGCTGCCGCTCGCTCGGCGTCGAGCATTTCGGCCAGACCGGCACGCTCGGCGATCTCTACCGGCACTACCGGATCGATGTGAACGCGATCCTCGAGGCCGCCGAGGCGCTGGCGCCGGCGCGGCCGGCGCGGCATCGCCTCACCGCGGTGTGATGCCGGTACGCGGTACCATGCTGCGGCGACGGGGTCGCGCACGGTACCTTGCGGCCTCTCCGAACCGCCTGTTATGGCTACGTTAATCACTGGTCGCTTAGCGTTCCTGCTTCATCGCGGCGGTTCCTGTACGCCGCCCGCGTTCGTCGTGCGCGATCGGCGCCGGAGCCCGGCATTGCAAGCACCCGCTTCATTGATGGCAGACGTGGAGGCGGCGGTCTCGTCCAAGACCTCCGGCGAGCGCGAGCAGACGCTGGCGCGCGTCGCCGACCTGTTCCTGGCCCAGGCGGACCGCGTCAACGACGAGCATGTGGCCGTCTTCGACGATGTCCTGTTGCGCCTGATCGATGCGGTCGAGCAGGACGCGAAGTCGGAACTCGGCCGCCGTCTGGCGCCGGTCGACAACGCCCCTTACCAGACCATCAAGTCGCTGGCGCACCACGACGACATCGCTGTGGCGGCGCCGGTCCTGGCGCAGTCCGCGAAGCTCTCGGAGGAGGACCTGGTCGAGATCGCCAAGACCAAGGGCCAGGATCATCTCGCCGCCATTTCGCAGCGGCCGGCGCTCAAGCCGAAAGTCACCGACGCCCTCGTCCAGAACGGCGACAAGGACGTCATGCGCACGCTCGTCTCCAACGCGGGCGCCGCCTTTTCGGATCGCGGCTTTGCGACGCTCGCCGCCCGCGCCCAGGGCGATGACGGCCTCGTCGAGCAGGTCGGTATGCGTCTCGACCTGCCCATGCAGATCCTGCGCAAGCTGATGGCCAAGGCGAGCAGCACCGTGCAGCAGCACCTCACCGACTTCGCCCCGCTGGAAAGCCGCGACGAACTCCACCGCATCGTCACATCGATCTCCGGCGACGTGGTGCGGCAGGCCGCGCTCACGCGCGGCTACGCCGAAGCGCAGGCTTTCGTCGGCCAGATGAAGCAGAGCGGCGACTTCGGCGAATACTCGGTGTTGGAATTCGCCAAGATGGGCCGCAACGAGGAGATGCTGGTCGGCCTCTCGATCCTGTGCGGCGTGCCGGTCTCCATCATCGACCGCCTGTGGCGCGGTTCGCGCCACGACGGCCTCTTGATCGCCTGCAGGTCGGCCGATCTCAAATGGCTCACGGTGGGTGCCGTTTTGACGAGCCGCATCGGCCACGGACCCGAAGCCGCCGACGAGTTGCGCAAGGCCAAGGCCGAGTACAACAAGCTCGCGATCGCGTCGGCGAGAAAGATCCTCAGATTCTGCATCCTGCGCGAGACCGCCACCAAAAGGGCGTGAGCGAAGGGGCGGTGAGGGGCGAGCGCGGACCGCACGTCGCCGAGGAGACGCTCTGATGCAGTGTTGTCGCGGCATGACGCACTGCGCCCACGCAAAGCGGGTGTGCGGCTCTGTCTGCCCACAGCGACGGTGGCGCGACGGAAGTTCTCCGATCCCTTCATCACGGCCGCCCAACGGGCGATGAAGCCACCGATATCGGCGGCCGCAGCGGCAGAACTTACGACCTGCTCACGCAAATGAAGCGTCTGCACGCGGCAGGCGCGATGGTGCAGCGGCAGCGCGCTGCAGCCTTGACATGCAATCTGAAGCGTGGGGGTGTTCTCTATATGTTCGTTGCTGTTGCCAGGCCTTTTCTCCCTGGCCGGACAACATCTCAAAGGAGTCCATCGTGGCCACCAATCCTCCGAAAGGTGACGATCATCGCAAGGGTGCCGTGCGCGATCGTTCGCAGGTCCATAGTCCGCGTACGGATCGCTGGGTGAAGCGCGACGCCGACGATGGTCGCTTTCTGGATCAGAAATCGGACGACAAGCCGTTCAAGGGCGTGCGCCGGGAAAAGTAGGTCTGCCGCACGACAGCCGCGAGGAATGGACGTGAGTCTCGTCCACAACGAACGAACCAAGTTGACGGCGGCGTGGCTGAACACGCAGGCGACGGCCCTCGTTGCGGCAGGAACATTCGCGCCGGCCGTCACGGTCGTCTATGGCTTGTCCAAGCCCGGCATCGGCGCCATCTATATCGGCATCTTGATGTGCGCTTGTTTCGCCGCCGGACTGGGATTGCATCTGACTGCGCGCGCCACGCTCGGGAGTTTGCGCGAATGACCGATACCGAAGCTCTCAGGATAATGGCGCTGGCGGCGCCGGTGCTGACGTTCGGATTGGCCATCGGTGTCGTCTGGTTCACCCGTTGGCAGGATCGTCGCGAGGATCGCCGCCGCGCCAAGTGATCCGCAAGCGTGAGTCGGGCCAGGGTGTCGGACCTCCAGACGCGTGGGGCCACGGCTCCGGGATGCGGACGAGCGCGCGCTGGTCTTTGTATTGTCGCTGATGGGTTTTGGGAGTAGGTCCGCGGTTCGTCGCCGCCTCATGGCCCTCGCATCGCCGGACGTTCCCCACGCCGCAGCACCTTCACCGATCATGAACACGTCGTCCATTTCCCGCCGTCTTGCCGTCCCTCTCGCCAGAATCTCCTTGGGCTCGGCCGCCTATACGGCCATCGCTTTCATCGCCGCCGGCCGTCTCGATTGGGCGCGCGGCTGGATCTATGCACTCGTGTTCGTCGCCGCGTCGGTCGTCGGCAGCGTGATCGTCCATGGGGTCAATCCGGGGCTCCTGGAGGAACGCGCCAAGGGCATGCGGGCAGACACGAAGCCGTTCGACCGCGTGTTCTATCGCGCCTTCCTGCCGCTCGTGATCGTCTACCCGCTCGTCGCCGGCCTGGACGCGCGCTTCTCCTTCTCGGCCCTGCCGTTCTGGACCGTCTATCCGGGCGTATTCCTGTTCGTCCTGGGCTCCCTCGTCACCACGTGGGCCATGGCGGTCAATCCGCACGCGGAAAGCACGGTGCGCATCCAGAACGAACGCGGCCACGCCCTCGTGAGCCGCGGGCCCTACGCGATCGTGCGCCACCCTATCTATGCCGGCACGCTCCTGGGCCTGCCCGGCACCGCGCTCATGCTCGGCTCGGCCTGGTCCCTGGTGCCGATGGCTCTCACCGGCCTGTTGTTCGTGTGGCGCACCGCCCGCGAGGACGCCACCCTGCGGCAGGAACTCGCCGGCTACGCGGATTACGCCGAGACGACGCGCGACCGGCTGGTGCCCGGCGTCTGGTGAGAGCAAATTCGCCCTGCTGATACAGTTTCCGGAGGATTTACCTCGGCGGCGTGCCCCGAGGCGCGGCGCAGCATGAGCTCCTTTGCGAATGCTGCTGCAGCGCGCCCGGGGCACGCGGAGGCAATCTCAAGGAAAGCGTATGACTCAGAACCAACCCTTCAATGCAAAGTCGGCCGCCCGCCGTTGACGACGCGCAGGTTGGGGCGGGTGCCGGGGACAGGGAGTTCGTCTTCGGGAGCGAGCGTCTTTTCGCCGTCGCGGGCCGCAAAGGCTGCGGCGAGGGCGGCCTCGGTCTGTTCCCAGGTCGACGCATTGGAGCCGAGCAGGACGAGCCCGCCGAGCACGGCGGCTGCGGCCGCGATGGTCACGGGCGGCTCCGCAGTGAAGAGCCCCAGCAGCACCGCCACGAGGCAGATGGCGCCGGCGCCGGCCACAAGCTTGGCGGCGAGCGAGATCTTGCGGCAGCGTTCGAGCGCGTCGCCCAGTTCGGCGATGCGCTGTTCCAGGCGTTCTTGCAAGCGCTCTTGCGAGCGTTCCTGCAAGCGCTCCTCGTCCTCCTCGTTGTCGTCGGCGATGTCCATGTCCCACCTTCGTCGACCGTCCCTCGTCAGGCTCCGGTCGGGCTTCGCCCGGCGCAACCATAGCCCGGATGATGGCGGCCGCGCACGATTCGATTTCGCGGCGCCATCGCCATACAGTACGTAAAACAGCCGGCCAACCTCGCCGCGGAGCGATCCATGTCCGAACTCGATTTCATGCGCCGCGCCATCGAGCTCTCGCGCCTCAACGCCACGTCCGCCGGTGGCGGGCCGTTCGGCGCCGTCGTGGTGCAGGCGGGCAGGATCGTCGGCGAAGGCGCCAACCGGGTCGTGCCCGACCATGATCCGACCGCCCACGCCGAGATCGTGGCGATCCGCGCCGCGTGCCGCACGCTTCGTAGCCACGTCCTCGACGGTTGCGTCATCTATACGAGCTGCGAGCCGTGCCCCATGTGCCTCGGCGCCATCTGGTGGGCGCGCATCGGCGAGATCGTCTACGGCAACGACCGCGTCGACGCGGCCGCCGCCGGGTTCGATGACGACGTGCTCTATCGCGAAATGGCGGCGCCGCTGGACGAACGGCGATTGCCGCTGCGGCGCATGTCCGCCGATGAAGCCCGGGCGGCCTTCGAGCTCTGGCTCGCCAACCCGGACCGTGTTGCCTACTGATCGCACCGGCGTAGTCGTCCCGAGGGCGCGGCGCTGGTGGGCCGGGGTCCGCCCGTGGTTGCAAGAACACCACGGCGGAACGATCGGTCGCATCGGTCGTTGCCTCCATAAGCGGCAACGGACGCCCATGCGCGTCGGCCGCGACGGAACCATTGAACTCCGAAGGAGATCCCATGCGCAGCTTCATGCTCGGCGCAGCCGCAATCGCGCTCGTAACGTTCCCCGCCATGGCCGAGACATCGTTGTCCCACACATCGTCGCCCCGGACATCGTCGCCCGGCGAGATGCCGCAGACCACGAGCCCCAATTCCGGCGCCAAGGTCGAGGGAGATGCCGGCAACAAGAACGGGCCGCCGGCGTCGTCCGAGACCACCGGTGCCGGTGCCGATGCCAACAACGCCCAGAAGACGCCGCAGGATGTCTCCAAGGTCCCGGGCTTGCCGGGCAACAAGAGCGGCCCGTCCGTGCGCCGTCCGTCGGAGGCCAATACCAGCACGAGCAAATAGGCCGGCCTCCGGCGTGGTCTAGAAAACCACGCTGAGGGTTGCCGGGCTGTCGAGGATCACGGTGGAGCCGCGCACGCCCTGCCACATGGCCGCGACCGTCTGGGTGCCGATGATGAGCGGCACGCCGACGCATAGGGTGGTCGGCATGCGGTTGGTGGTCGGCGGTACCTGATCCGTATAGGTGAAGCTGGCGATGGCCGGCTGGACGGTGCCGTTCACCGCGATGGCGAACGTGCCGCCCGGATAGTCGTTGCCGGTCGCGTAAGGATTGGGAAGGTTCAGGATCACCAGGGCGATGAGGCCGTCGCCCTCGGGCAACGCAAGACTGAGCCCCGGAATGGGGGTGAAGTCGGCGGAATTGGTCTGCTGACTGCCGGACGTCTGCGCATACAGCACGGGCATGGCGTTCCCCCCGAAATGTGTGTGACCCTGCCGGTCGGCACGGTTCGGTTGAGGAGCCTACCGGGTACCACCGCGGATGTCACGCCGCTCGTGTGTGCGCCGGCCCGTGTATATCAATCCGCGAACCGCGGCCCCGTCATCCCAGCGTGAACGCCTCGTGGATGGCACTCTGGAAGGCTCCGCCCATCACCGGCCCGCCGCCGGCCACGTGGATGAAATCGCCGATCGCCACCGCGCCGAGGCCGTGGCGGGGCGTCGGCATGGGGGCGTAGCTCTCCCAGCGGTCCGTCGCCGGATCATAGGCCTCGTTCTGGCCGAACACCCGGTTGGTGCCTTCACCCCCCATGACGAAGATCCTGTCGCGATAGAGCACGGCGCCGTGGCCGGAGCGCGCTGTCGGCAGCGGCGCCCGCGGCTTCCACTTGTCGGAATTGGAATCGTAGGCGTGATGCAGGTTCGAATTGGTGTGGAAGGAATCGACCCGGCCGCCGATGACGTGGATGTGGCCGCCGACGGTCAGCGTGCCGGTGTGGTCTCGGCCCGTGGGCAGGGGCGCGCGGGTTCCCCACTGGTCGATGCGCGGGTCGTAGACGAGGTGCCAGTCGACCGACTTCTTGGTGTCGAAGGTGTCGCCGACGGCGCCGCCGATGGCGTGCAACTGGCCGCCCAGAGCCGTGCAGGCGATGGCGCCGGCGGCCTTGGGCAGCGGCGCGATGGCACGCCAGGTGTCGCCGTCGAGGACGAAGCACAGGGCGTCCGGCTTGCGGTTCTGCTCCACGAAACCCCCGATGGCGTAGAGCTTGCCGGCCACCACGGCGACGCCCACATGGTTGGCGCCGCGCGGCAGTTGCGGGGCATCGATCCATTTGTCAGCGACGGGATCGTAGACTTGGTGGTAGGGACGATCGACCCGCTGCTTCCCGTAGCCGCCGATCATGTGCATCTTGCCGTCGAGCACGCTCGCCCACGCCATCTCGCTGCGCGGCAGCGGCAGCGGCGCACGCGTGACCCATCGACCCTGCGCGGCCGCCTTGGGGGCCGGCGAATCGAACACCTGCTGCATCCGCATGGTGTCGGCGGGCGCCGTCGTGATCTTGGGGTCGTTGAGATGCGAGTACACCGGATCGTGCCCGGCGTGCTGGGCCAGCGCCGGGACCGCGAGGGCGCTGCCCAGTCCGGCGCCAAGGCCGGTGACCAGGTCGACGACCACTTGGCGACGTGTCGGCATGTTTTCGTTCTCCTGGCTGTCCGAGGCGGCGATGGTCCGCCCCTTCTCCCGATGCGCACGCCCATGAACAATCCCACCCGATTTTGGAAGCCGGGTGGGGCGTTTTCATGAAGACATGAGGCTCAGCGTGGCGGCGGTTTCGTGTCGATCTCGATCGCCGCAAAATAGGCGGCGAGATCGGCGACGTCCTGGTCGGACAATGCGGGAGCAACGACGCTCATCATTTCGTTCTTGCGCGCGCCCTCGCGATAGTCGTTGAGCGCCTTTATGAGATAGGCCTCCGGCTGGCCGGCGAGATGGGGCGCTTCCGGCAGTTTCGAGAGGCCATCGAGGCCGTGGCAGGTCTGGCACGCCAGCGCCTTCTGCCGCCCAGCCGCGACGTCGCCGGCCGCGAGGGCGGGGGTGGTCCCGGCAAGCACGAGAGATGTACCGAGCAAGCCCGCGAGCACAACGCGCTCCCTCCCCCGCTTGCGGGGGAGGGTGGGGGAGGGGGCCGTCGCGCGCGCGGTGCTTGCCGCGCCCCCTCCCTGTCCCTCCCCCGCAAGCGGGGGAGGGGACGACGGGGCGATGCTTCGCAACATCATTGATGCCCAAATGCGTGGCACGGCTTCGCGCGGCTCACTCGTACCAGATGCGATAGATCGCGCCCGCGAAGTCGTCCGACACCAAAAGCGAGCCGTCGGCGAGCGCGGCGACATCGACGGGGCGGCCGAGATACTCTCCGCCTTCCGTGAGCCACCCTTCCGCGAAGGCTTCCGTCTTGTCGGCGGTGCCGTCCTCCTTGAGGCTCGTGAACATCACCCGGGCACCGACCGGCTTGGTCCGGTTCCACGAACCGTGCTGGGCCGAAAAGATGCCGCCGCGATATTTCTGCGGGAACATGTTGCCGGAGTAAAACGTCATGCCGAGGTCGGCGGCGTGGGCGGCCATCTCCACCTGCGGGAAGGTGACGTTGGCGGGCGGCTGCTTGTCCTTGAACTCGGTGGTGCGCGTCTTGCCGCCGCCATAGTACGGGAAGCCGAAGTCCATGCCGGGACGTTCGGCGCGATTGAGTTCACCCGCCGGCTGGTCGTCGCCCATGCCGTCCACCTGGTTGTCGGTGAACCACAGGCTGCGGTCCTTCGGGTTGAAGTCCATGCCGACCGAATTGCGCACCCCCCAGGCATAGACTTCGCGCTCCTTGCCCTCGCGGGTCATGCGCACGATGCCGCCGATGCCCTGCTTCTTGTAGAGGTCCATCTTGCCGGGGGCGAACACGTTGAAGGGCTGGCCGAGCGTGAGGTAGAGCTTGTCGTCGGGGCCGATGCGGCAGGTGCGCGCCGTGTGGTTGTAGGATTCCTCCGACGGCGGGATCAGCTCGCCCTGCTTGGCGACCAGGAAGGCGGCGACGTCCGGCCCCTCGTAGAAGAACTCGGCGGCGGGAAAAACGAGGACGCGGTTCTGCTCGGCCAGGAACAGGAAGCCGTCCTTGGAAAAGCAGACGCCGTTCGGCACCGCGAACTTGATCGAGGGGGCGAATTCGCGCACGTCGTCGGCGACCCGGTCCTTGTCGCGGTCGGTGACCGAATAGACCTTGCTCTTGCGCGTGCCCACGAAGGTGACGACGCCCTGCGGACCGACCGCCATGTGGCGGGCATCGGGCACGATGGCGTAGAGGCCGATCTTGAAACCGTCCGGCAGCTTGATGCGAGCGAGCGTCTTCTTGATCGCCTCGGCTTTTGCGCCGCCTTGGGGGATCTGCACCATCTCGGCGGTGCCGGTGGTCTTGAACTCCCCGAGCTTTTCCAAGTTTCCGGCACTGGGCGCCTGAGCGAGCGCCGGCCCGGCGACGAGCGCAAGGACGGCGGCAGCCGTCATCGACGTCTTCATCATGTCTCCTCCCTGGACTTCATCGTGGCTGCTGGTTTGAAAATCGCAGCCTGCGCGGGAACTATAGCAGAACCGCACCGGCGTCCAATCGCGTTGCCGATGTGTCGTCATTCAATCATTGGGCGAGGTCCTATGCGGCGCCGCGACGCCGCATGCCTCGCCCCTTAAGCTCAACCCACAGGCGGATCGCGGAAATAGGGCTCGACGGCGCCCGTGAGCTTGAGGGTCAGGGGCTTGCCGTGACGGTCCCGCTTGTTGCCGACGGCGACCCGGACCCATCCCTCGCTGACGCAATACTCCTCCACATTGGTCTTTTCAGCGCCTTTGAAACGGATGCCGATGTCGCGCGCGAGCAGCTCGGCGTCGTAATAGGGGCTGTCGGGATCGGTGGACAGGCGGTCGGGTAGGGTGTCGGGCATAAAGACCTCTGGGTTGGTGGCAGGCGGTTCTCTCGCCCGCGTTGTCCGGCCGCACATACAGGAGTGGATCGGCGCATTTCAACCCGCAGGACTGCGCACCGGCATCCGTAACGCCCTTGCCAGATCGTCGACGGACAGCGACCATTCGCCCCTGGTGTTTCGCCAAAGCGACTCTAAATGACACACATGCGCGATCAACCCGCCCACGAGCCGCCTCCCGAGCGCCCCCGCGCCGAGCCGGAGATCCTGCCGCCCGACGGCGAAGAGCCGATCGGGCGCGGCATGCCGCCACGCATGTTCGTGTTCGTCGACCGCGAGGGGCGCACGCGTTTCGCGAGCTTCAAGCCACCGGGACCGCTGGCGCTGTTCCTGGCGCTGTTCATTCTCGGCGGCATTGCGGCCTCCGTGCTGGTGCTGCTGCTGGGCTTCGTCCTGATCTGGATCCCGGTCGCCATCGTGGTGGTGGCCGCGCTGGCGTTCTCCAGCCAGATCCGCGCTGCCTGGCGGCGGTTGACCGGACGGACGTGAAGATTCGCGAATTTTAAACCGCGCGGAACGAAAACTGCCCGATTTCCCGCTATAATTCTATTGTGGATGGTTATTCGAAGACGGCGGTCGTCCGCCCCCCCCCCGGGACGACGGCGCGCGTCTGTTCCGAAGGAGATTGTCATGCGACCTGTCGTGCAGCGAACCGCGACGATTGCCATTGTCGGCGCGCTCATGGCCGCCACCCTGCCGCCCGCGACTGCACAGGTGGCGCGCCCCCAGGCTCTCCAGGCCGGTATGGCCACTGACGACGCGGTGACGCCGGTGCGCTGGCGCGGCCGCCATTATTACCGCGGTGGCGGCGCCGCCATCGGTGCCGGCATCGTCGCCGGCGCGCTGCTCGGCGCCGGCATCGCGGCGTCGCGGCCCTACTATGGACCCGGACCGTACTATGCGCCGGGCTACTACTACGCGCCGCCGCCGGTCGTGTATGGCGATCCCGTCGCCTACTGCATGCGTCGCTATCGCTCCTACGACCCGGGCAGCGGCACCTATCTGGGTTACGACGGCTATCGTCATCCCTGCCCGTAGGCCTGGGGATCGCCTCGAGGCGTGACTACAGCGCGCTCGCCGCGATGTTGACGGCGAGCGCCAGCAGCGTGGTGTTGAACACGAACGACACCACGCCGTGGGCGGCGACGATCCGGCGCATCGGCTTCGCCGTCACGGCGACGTCGGACACCTGCGACGTCATGCCGATCACCAGCGAAAAATAGAGGAAGTCCCAATAATCGGGCTCGCCCTCGCCCGGAAAGGCGAGGCCGCCGCCGCGTGTCTGCGCATAGAATTCGTGGGCGTAGTGGAGGGCGAAGATCGTATGGATGAAGGCCCATGACAGAGCGATGGTCATGATCGCAAGGGCGAGATGGAGGGGGTCGCGGCCGTCCCGGCCGGTGCTCACGAGTTCGAACACGATGGCGCCGAGGCTCGCCAGCGCCGCCGTCGCGGTGAGGACCAGGATGGCGACGCCGCCTTCGTCCTCCAGCGCCGCCTGGCGGCGGATGCGGGCGATGTCGGCGCGCCGGAAGGCCGCCAGGGCGGCGACCAGATAGACGGTGATGCCGACGTCCCAGCCGATGATCATGCGGCTCGCCAGCGTGTGCCGGCCCGGCAGCAAGACGATGAGCGCCAGGGCGAGGCAAGCTGCCAGGACTAGCCGTGGGCGGGCGCGCATCACCCGCAAGGGGCGGGGCAGATTCGTGGCGGCTCGGCTCTTTGCGGACGGCATGACCCCATTCCACCGGGGGTACTCAAGGAACACAAGTGCAACAATCGGCGCCGACAGTTTTCTCTTGCGCGCCGTGCCCCTATGATGATGCCGGCATTGCGGGCCGGTCCGAACAGTGAGGTGATTTGTTGGCACAGATCGGCATCCGGCGGGTCGTCCGTGTCCTGCTCCTGATCGTGCTCGTGCTCGTCGCCATCCCGTACCTGGTGGCGCCGCTGTATCGCTTCGTCGATCCGGTCTCGACCCTGATGGTGGCGCGCTGGCTGACCGGCCGCACGGTCCACCACGAATGGGTGCCGCTCTCCCGCATGTCTCCGGCGCTTCCGGCCGCGGTGGTGGCGGCGGAGGATGGCCGCTTCTGCAGCCATCATGGGATTGATCTCGCCGAACTGCGCGATGCCATCGAGGACGCCGACGCCATGTCCGAGATGCGGGGCGGTTCCACCATCACCCAGCAGGTTGCCAAGAATCTTTTCCTGTGGGGCGGCCGCAGCTATGTCCGCAAGGCTCTGGAGATGCCGCTTGCGCTCTGGCTCGACCTCGTCCTGCCCAAGCGGCGGCTGATGGAGATCTACCTCAACATTGCCGAATGGGGGCCAACGGGCGAATTCGGCGCCGAAGCGGGCGCTCAGCGGGCTTTCCGCAAGCGCTCCGCCGACCTCGCGGCGGCGGAAGCGGCCCTGATGGCCGCCATGCTGCCCAATCCCAAGGTGCGGGACGCCCGCCGGCCGGGCCCGGGCCTGCGGCGGCTGGCAGGGATCTACCGTTCCCGGGCCGCCCGCGCCGGCGACACCACGGCCTGCCTGCGGCCTTAATCCTTTGGCCAGGGCTGGCGCGCACGCCGGATCGGCGCCAGAGCCCCTAGCATCCTGCGCCCGCATCCTCTATAAGCGCCGCTTCCGAACATGACCCGACCAGGCGCCGGGCGCGCCGTCATGGATTGCAGGAGTATTCTGTTATGGCCGTCCCGAAGCGAAAAACCTCTCCGTCCCGGCGCGGCATGCGCCGTTCGGCCGATTTCATCAAGCAGCCGACCTATGTGGAAGACAAGGACTCCGGCGAGCTGCGCCGTCCGCACCATGTCGACATGAAGACCGGCATGTATCGCGGCCGCCAGATCCTCAAGGTCAAGTCCGAGGCCTGAACGGGCGGTCTGTCCGACCGGGCCCCGCGGGGCCCGGTGCTCCGGCGCGGCGCATGCCGCGCGGATTTTTGCGTCTTCGGCGGCGAGGCGTGGCATGTTCCTGGTCGGATTCCCGCTGCTCATCATTCCGTTCGTCATCTACAACATGCTGACCTTCCTGGTCGGCCTCGGCTGGACCGAGGAGGTCGTGCGCATCCGCATGATGTCCGATGCCGAGTGGTCGCTCACCGCCTCCGACATCTTCATCGGCATCTCGGTCCTGCTCCTGTTCGGCGAGATGCTGAAATCGACCAAGATGACGTCGCGGGCGATCGTCGACCATCTGTTGTCGATGCTCTTGTTCATCGGCATCCTGGTCGAGTTCCTGATGGTCGCGCAGGCGGCGACCTCGACGTTCTTCCTGCTCATGGTGATCTCGTTCGTCGACGTCGTCGGCGGCTTCACCATCACGATCCGCACCGCCCAGCGCGACATCAGCGTCGACAACGACCGCATCCAGCCGGTGTGACGGGCGTCGCGCGCCCGCCGAGTGGCTTGCCATGACCCGTGACTTCCAGCTTTCGCGCCGCCCGCCCGTGATCGCAGGCGACGCGATGGCGGCGACGTCCCATCCGCTCGCGACGCTCGCCGCGATCGAAACCCTCAAAGGTGGCGGCAGCGCCGCCGACGCGGCGGTGAGTGCGGTCGCGACCCTGTGCGTGGTCGAGCCGGCCATGACCGGCATCGGCGGCGACTGCTTCTGCCTGGTCAAGCGGCCCGGCCTGCCGGCCTGGGGCTACAACGGATCGGGCCGTTCCGCCGCCGGCGCCTCGCTCGACGATCTCCTCGCCCAGGGCCTCAACGCCATCGGCCCCGACAGCGTCCATTCCGTCACCGTCCCGGGTGCGGTCGACGCCTGGGCGGCGATCCTCAAGGCCCATGGCCGCTTCGGCCTCGACCGGGCGCTTAAGCCGGCGATCCATTACGCGGAGCACGGCTTCCCGATTGCGCCGCGGGTCGCGTGCGACTGGGCCATGTACGGCGACCGCCTGAAGGCCGACGCCGGCGCGAGCCGACATTTCCTCGTCGACGGCCATCCGCCCCGCGAGGGCGACATGCGGCGCGCGCCCGCGCTCGCCATCGCCCTCAAGGCGATCGCCGCCGGCGGGCCGCGGGTCTTCTACGAGGGCCCGATCGCCGACGACATCGTGACGACGCTCGCGGCGCGCGGCTCGTTCCTGACGCTTTCCGACTTCGCGGCCCATTACGGCGAGGTGGCGACGCCCATCTCGACCTCCTATCGGGGTCTCGATGTCGTGCAGATGCCGCCCAACGGCCAGGGGCTCGCCGCGCTGGTGCTGCTCAATATTCTCGAACAGTTCGACCATTCTGTCTTCGAGCCCCTGTCGGCGGCACGCGCGCATCTGTGCGTCGAGGCGGCCCGGTTGGCCTATGCGGTGCGCGACACCCACGTCGCCGATCCGGCCGCCATGCGCACCACGGTCGCGGCCCTGATCGACAAGACCTTCGCGGCTGCTCTGTCGCAAAAGCTCGATCCGGCGAAGCGCGTGCCGCTACCGGCGGCGCCGGTGCCCGGCACCGACACCGTCTATGTGAGCGTGGTCGACCGCGACGGCATGGCGGTGTCGATGATCAACTCGCTCTTCCACGCCTTCGGGGCCGCGATCGCGACCGAGAAGACCGGCATCCTGCTGCAGAACCGCGGCGCCGGATTCGTGCTCGATCCCGACCACCCCAATGCCTTCGCGCCCGCCAAGCGGCCGATGCACACCATCATCCCGGCGCTCGGCCTCACGGACGGAGAGTGCGACCTGTGTTACGGCGTCATGGGCGGCGCCTTCCAGGCCATGGGGCACGCCTGGTTCACCTCCAACGTGGTCGATTTCGGCATGGACGTGCAGGCGGCGATCGATCTGCCGCGGCTGTTCTACGAGGGTGAAACGACCGTGGCCGAAAGCGGCCTGCCGGCGCAGACCATCGCGGATCTGCGCGGCCTGGGACACGACATCGCGGTGCGCCAACAGCCGCTCGGCGGCAGCCAGGCGATTGCGATCGACCGCGCCCGCGGCGTCCTGATCGGCGGCTCCGACTCCCGCAAGGACGGCTGCGCGCTGGGCTATTAGGCGCCCCTCGCTTCCTCCGACACCCTATCGCACCTGCGCCGGGCTTCGCCCGAGCGGTGGGTTTCGTCGTGCGCGAATTCTCATAATTTACAACGTGAACGTGCTGCGAGATGGCGGCCGACGTAAGAGTATTCCCGAATTGTCGAACCACTGCCTGTGGGTGTAACTGCCAAACCAGTTACTAATGTGCGAGCCGCCAGTTGACCAGCTGCGCGGCGGTTGGTGGGCATGCACCGAACGCGAGCATTTGCGCACCCCCGGGAGAAGACATTGGGCGACACGATCCTCCAGAAACTGCAGCAGGTGACGGTGGCGAAGCCGTCGGACCTCATCATCGACCAGTTGCGGTCGCTGATCGCTGCCGGCGACCTGAAGCCGGGACAGAAGCTGCCGTCCGAACGCGAACTGACGCAGCACTTCGGTGTCGGCCGAGGCCATGTGCGCGAAGCGCTGCGCCGGCTCGAAATGTACGGGATCGTGCGCACGCTGCCGCAGAGCGGCACGATCGTGGCCGAATTCGGAGCCCCGGCGCTGGAAGGACTGATCGCCAACCTGCTCGCGTTCCAGGAGCCCAGCCTCGAGATGTTCACCGAAATGCGCGAACTCCTGGAAACTTTCGCGGCGTGTTGCGCGGCGGAACGGGCGTCGTCGGAAGAAATCGCCGCCATCGCTGCGGCCCACCGCAAGCATGCCGATGTGGTCGCCGCCGGCCACTTCGGCATGGAGGAGGACATCGTCTTCCATCTCAAGGTGGCGGAGGCGTCCGGCAACAAGGCGCTGATGAGCCTCATCGGTCTGTTCGCCACCGACCTGATCAAGATGTCGGTTGCCCATCAGACCTGCAGGGACGGCCGCGGCAGTGTCGCCGTCGCCGAGCATGGCGCGGTTCTGGCGGCGATCGAACGCCACGACGGTGCCGCCGCTTCCCAAGCCATGCGGGTGCATGTTGCCCAGTCGTGGCGCCAGTTCGAACGCCAGGCCGCGGACCGCTCGTCCGCGCCGGACTCCAGACCGACCAGATTCGAGCCCGTTCTCAGGAAGACCCCCGTGTAAGCAGGAGGTGAAAGTGTACAAGTTCCATCGATTGGCGGCGGCTGCGGGGCTTTCATTGGCGATGAGCGCGGCAGGCGCGTTCGCCAAGGACATCACGGTGTCCTATTCGCACCAGGCGAACTTCGACTCGGAGATCCACACGGCCGCGTGGGTTTTCCAGAAATACGCCGAGGAGAAGCTGCCGGGCCTCACCATCAAGCTCTACGGCAACAACCAGCTCGGCCAGGAGCGCGATGTTTACGAGGCCATGCAGCTCGGTACCGGCGCGACGTGCGTGATCAGCGGCACCGCCATTCTCAACAACTTCTCCAAACGCACCGCCGTGCTCGACCTTCCCTTCTTGTGGAAGAACTACGAGCATGTGCATCGCGTCCTGGACGGCGAGGTGGGCCAGAAGCTCGCCGCCGAACTGGAGCAGCGCGGCTTCAAGGTCGTCGCCTGGATGGATAGCTGGGGCTACCGCAACGTCGTCAGCGCCAAGAAGGTGATCAATTCGGCGGCCGACCTCAAGGGCCTCAAGGTGCGGACGATTCCGACTAAGACTTACGTGGCGGCACTCAACGCCATGGGCGCCAATGCGACCCCGATGGCGTTCGGCGAGGTCTACCAGTCGCTCGAGACCGGCGTGCTCGACGGCTTCGAGCACGGCGCCTCGGCGGTGGTGGCGCAGAAATTCTACGAAGTGGCCAAGCATGTGGCGTTGACCCGCCACCTGTTCGGCCCGCTGGTGATGGCCTGCGCCAAGCGCACCTGGGACGGCTTGACCGCGCAGGAGAAGGCCGCGGTGACCGAGGCGGCCATCATGGCGCGCGACGTCCAGCGCGCCTTGGCGCCGGTGCGCGAGGCCGAGGCGTTCGATGTCCTCAGGAAGAAGGGGATGACGATCAAGGAGATCGATACCACACCGATGGCACAGGCTGCCGCCAAGGTGCAGGACGAACTGGCTGCCGAGGCCGGCGCCAGCGAGCTTCTCGCCATCATCCGCAAGACCAACTGATCCGACGACCCGGCGCGGTGCCCGGCTTCGGGCACCACGCCTTCATGCCGAACCGCCAAGGAAGCGTCCGATGCCGAAATTCATCCGCGCCTATGACAACCAGAACGCCCCGCTCGTCGCCGGTGGCGGCGACGCCCCGACGACGTTGGTCTATTTCAACCTCGTCAGGCTGGCCGCGGGTCAGACCCATGCGTTCTCGGTTCCCGGCTTCGAGACGGTCAATGTGGTTCTCTCCGGCCGGTGCGACGTGAAGGTCGGGACGGCACATTTTTCCGGCATCGGGCAACGCAAGGACGTGTGGTCGGGACGGGCCGATTCGGTCTACGCGCCACCCGGCGCCGACATCGTCTTCACGGCCCAGGCGGACGCAACCGAGATCGCCGTCGCGGGTGGACGCTGCGACGTGGTCCACGCGCCCTATCGTATCACGCCCGAGGAGGTGGACATGGTCGAGGTGGGCTCGGTCGCCACCAAGTCGCGCCGCCGCATCTTCCACGTCCTCGGCGCCAACGGCACCGGCCGCGCCGGCAATCTCCTCGTCAGCGAACTCCTGTGCGACGACGGCTGCTGGTCCGGCTATCCGCCGCACAAGCACGATACCGACCGCGACGGTGAAACCGACCACGAGGAGGCCTATCACTATCGCTTCCGGCCCGAGAGCGGCTTCGGCGCCCAGTTCTCCTATCTCGACGGCATCGAGGACCCCAAGGTCCACATGACGCGCAGCGGCGACACCTTCGTGATCGACAAAGGCTTTCACCCGACCGTCACCTCTCCGGGCCACGAGGAATACGTCTTCACCATCCTGGTCGGCCGTACGCGTCGGCCGTTGATTCAGTGGTTCGAGCCGCAGCACCGGCACCTGATGGACAAGATTCCGGGCATTGCCGACATGCAAAAAAAGTTCCTGGCCTGAGTTCGACGGACCGCCCGCCGGTCGAGGAGCACGGCATGCAACGCTTCGCGCACATCGTCGACCGGGTCATGGTGCCGGTCGACAAGCTGGCCGACGCACTCGTCATCCTGATTTTCGTGGCGATGCTGGCGAGCGGATTCGGCCAGATCTTCAACCGCTCGCTGCTCAACGCTTCCCTGAGTTGGAGCGAGGAGTTCCAGCGCTACGGCCACATCTGGCTCGTCTTCCTCACCATTCCGGTCGCCTACCGGCACGGCCGTCACATCGGCATCATGTACGTGTTCGAATGCCTCGGCGAACGCCGGAGCCGCTTCCTGTACATGTTCATCGACGTCGTCTGGCTGCTGCTGGGGCTTGCCATATCGGTCAACACGCTTCGCCTGATTGAAGTCGCGCAGTACCAGACCAGTCCAGGCCTCGATGTTCCGATGAGCTGGCCTTATGCCGGCATGCTCATCGGCGGGGTCTATCTTGTGGCCACGGCGGCGCACATGCTGCTGTCGCGGCTGGCTGCCTCATTGGCTCCCCTTCCCATCGGCCCGACCTCGGCCTCGGAGCAGCCGCAATGATGATCATCGCGCTGTTCGCGGGACTGCTCGTGCTGGTCCTGGTCGGCTTCCCGATCATCCTGGCGATCGGCACCACCGGCCTCGTCGGCATCATCCTGGTGCCAACCCTGGCGCCGGCTTTGTTCCCGCAGAAGATGTTCGCCATGCTGGACTCGTTCAGCCTGCTGGCGCTGCCGTATTTCATCCTCGCCGGGGCGATGATGTCCGAGGGCGGGCTGAGCAAGATCCTGGTGAATTTCGCCCAAACGCTGGTCGGCCACATCCGCGGCAGCCTCGGCCACACGGTGGTCGTTTCCTGCACCGCGATGGCGAACGTGTCGGGGTCGTCGGCCGCTGAGGCGGCCGCCATCGGTCAGGTGATGGCGCCCGCCATGGCCCGGGCCGGCTACAAGCCGGGCCTGTCGGCCGCAATCATCGCCACCTCGGCGACCATCGGGCCGATCATTCCGCCCAGCATGACCATGATCGTCTACGGCGCCATGACCGGCGTTTCGGTCGGCGGGCTGTTCATCGCCGGCCTGCTTCCCGGTCTCGCCATGGCGGCGGCGCTGATGACGGTCATCTTCGCGATGTCCTATCTGCCGGCGTTTCCCGAACTGCGGGTGACCCTGCCGCGCGCGAGCGTACGGGACATCCTGCGGGCCACGGGCCGGGCCTGGGCCGCCCTGCTCGCGCCGGGGATCATTCTGGGCGGCATCTTCTCGGGCATCTTCACCGCCACCGAGGCCGGCATCGTTGCCGTGGTCTATTCGTTCCTGGCCAGCTACTTCTTCTACCGGACTCTCAAGCTCGCGGATCTGCCGGCGATCTTTCTTGACGCGGCGATCACCACCACGCTCGTGGTCGGCATCATCGCGGTGGCCGGCTCCATGAGCTATCTCCTGGCCTATCTCGATTTCAACCAGGCCATGCTCGGCTTCATCCGCCGGATCTCCGACAACGGCACCGTCGTCCTTCTGACGCTGCTGGCGATCATGTTCACCCTGTGCATGTTCCTCGAGTCGCTGGCTGTGCTGATCATCCTCGTGCCGGTGATCTCCTATGTGGGCAATGCGTTCGCGATCGACCCGCTGCAACTCGGCATCGTCATGGTGATGTCCACCCAGATCGGCGCCACGACGCCGCCGGTCGCCGTGCTGCTGTTCATCGGCACGAGCGTGTGCAAGACGAGTTATTCGGAGGCGGTGAAGTATTGTTGGCCGTTCGTCTTCACGCTGGTTGCGGTGATGTTGCTGCTGGTCTTCGTGCCGCCGCTCACGACGCTCTTGCCGCGCATGGCCGGCCTCGGCCAATAGCCGAAGGCGGCCGCGTCAGTACTTCGCTGGCACGTAGAGGTCGCGCGGGATCACGCGCCGCTCGTATTCGGGATTGAACTTGCGGCTCGGCAGCGTGATCTGCTGGTGGGGGACGTCCTCGTAGGGGACTTGGCTCAGGAGGTGGTGGATGCAGTTGAGCCGGGCGCGCTTCTTGTCGTTACCCTGCACGATCCACCACGGCGCCTCCGGGATGTTGGTGCGGTCGAACATCTCCTCCTTGACCCGCGTATAGTCCTCCCAGCGCACCCGCGACTGCAGGTCCATGGGCGAGAGCTTCCACTGCTTGATCGGATCGTGGATGCGCATCAGGAAGCGCAGTTGCTGCTCCTCGTCGGAGATCGAGAACCAGTATTTGATGACCTTGATGCCCGAGCGCACCAGCATGCGCTCGAACTCGGGCACGTCATGGAAGAACTGCTCGACCTGATCGGGGGTCGCAAATCCCATCACGCGCTCGACGCCGGCACGATTGTACCAGGAGCGGTCGAACAGCACGATCTCGCCGCCGGCGGGCAGGTGCGGGACGTAACGCTGGAAGTACCATTGGGTCTTCTCGCGGTCGCTGGGCGCCGGCAGGGCGACGGCGCGGCAGACCCGCGGGTTGAGACGCTGGGTGATGCGCTTGATGACGCCACCCTTGCCGGCGGAGTCTCGGCCCTCGAAGATGACCACCAGCTTGTAGCCGGTGTGGACGACCCAATCCTGCAGCTCGACCAGTTCTCCCTGCAGACGGAACAACTCACGGAAGTAGAACTGGCGGTCGATGCCCGGTTCGCGGCGGATCGATTTCAGGCGGCGCAACTCCTCGCGCTCGTCGTCGACCTCCATTTCGAGCTCTTCGTCGAAGGTATCCGCCAGTTCCGCCTCGACCCAGCTCTCGTCTTTTCCGTTGCCCTTCATGGCCGCCACCTCGAACTCCCCGACAAATCCCCAAAATCCCAGCCGCGCGCGGGACGGTAGATTCGCGGATTTTAACGCCGGATTTTGACAACTGTGAATGGCGCAAACCGCCACTCGGGGCCCAAAGAGGGAAATGTAACGTCGGAGGCCGGCCGGAGCGGCGTCCTCGGTCGAGTCGGGGGCCCGGCGCGCAAAGGCGGCCGGGGGCGGCCCCGCTTCGAGTGCCGTCGATGGAACTTTCAGGAAAAGTTCGTCGATGTCGAAACCTGTTCCCAGGCATCGAGTTCCGAGCGCAGGGCGGTGAGCTTGTCGCCCACATTCTTGACCGCGTCCGCCCCGAGAAGCAGGTGGACCGGCGGATTTTTCGCCTCGATTACGGTCAGCATGGCGCGAGCCGCCTTGGCGGGGTCGCCCGGTTGGTTGCCGCTGAACGTGCGCCGGCGTTCGCGCAGCGGTTCGAAGACCGCGTCATAGTCGGCGATCGAGCGCTCGGCCCGGACCATGGAGCGGCCCGCCCAATCGGTGCGGAAGGCGCCCGGCGCCACCGCCGTGACGGCGATGCCCAGATCCTTGACCTCTTTGGCGAGGCTGTCCGAGATGCCCTCGAGCGCGAATTTCGTGCCGTTGTAGATGCCGATGCCCGGGAAGGTGACGTAGCCGCCCTGGGAGGTGATGTTGATGATGTGGCCGGAGCGGCGCTTGCGCATATGCGGCAGCACGGCCTGGATGACCGCGATGGCGCCGAATACGTTGGCCTCGAACTGGCGGCGCACATCGTCGAGCGGCACCTCCTCGAGGATGCCCTCGAGGCCATAGCCCGCATTGTTGACCAGGACGTCGATGGCCCCGACCTCGCGCTCGATCGCCTCCACCAGCGGCACGATGGCGGCGGTGTCGGTCACGTCGAGGATGCGGCCGAACGAGCGCCCGGGCGCCAAGCGGTCGAATTCGGCGCGCGCCGTCTCTTGGCGCAGCGTGCCGACCACACGGTGACCGTCCGCCAGCGCGGTTTCGGCGAGCGCGCGACCCAGGCCGGTCGATGCGCCGGTGATGAAGAGCGTCTTGGCCATGTCAATCCTCTTGCCGCAGCCTCGTTCGAACGAGGGGCTGTACGGCCGATAGGTAGGCCCGCCGCCATGGCGGTACAATGCGAGGAATGGGCATGTGGGGGGCCGGATTCCGCATGCGGCGGCCGGCCGGCACGTGACGGGCGGCTCAGCAGGCCTTGCTCAGCCTGTGGGCGTGGACCTCGGAGCTGAGCCCGAGGGCGGTCCGGTAGGCGAGGCTCGCCTGTGCCGGTTCGGCACGCCGACGTGTCCTGGTTTGCGGCGCCTGCTGGTCCATGGCGATCAGGTGGGCGAGGAACTGGGCCGAGCGGCCCCTCGCCGTGATGGAGGGTGGCGCCACCCTGGCAGCAGGTTCGACGACGACCAGGGCGTTGCCGGAGGGCATCGTCTTGCCCTCGCGGGCCGCATCGGCGCGTGCACGCGTGCCGGCGCCGTTGCTCGCCGCGATTCTGCGGATGCCGTCGATGCTCGCCACGGAACGCCTCCTGTCTCAGGACGGGACAACTCCCCCTCCTTTGTCAAGAGTTCGCAAACCATGTGCCGAACCAACGGCCCGCGGAGGGCCGGATCGCGGCACCGGGATGGGCGTAAATTTAGGCTTCGGGCTTACGGTTTTAGCCAAAAGCAGGTCCCTTCATACCGTCTGGCTGAGCCGAGGACTGAGATCGTGATCCACAACAAAAACAACGACGCCGCAGTCCCTCCCGTTCCGACCGAGGCCGGCATGCCGCTCGACGCCGCCGCGATCTTCGCCATGGTGGGCGAGGTGCCGTACGCCTGGGACCTCGCCAGCGACCGGATCGCCTGGGGGGCCAATCTCGCCGATGTCCTCAAGGGCCTCGACCCTGCCTCGGTGTCGACCGGACGTGCCTTCGCGCTCAGGCTCAGCGGCGACAATGCCCAGACCCGCTTCGAGGTCATCAACCATTCGGTCCTCGCCGACCCGGGCGATGGCGTTCCCTTCCAGGCCCAGTATCGCGTCACGCCCCAGCCGGGCGGCGAAACGTCCATGTGGGTCGAGGATGTGGGCCGCTGGTTCGCCGGTCCGAACGGCAAGCCGGCGCGGGCCGTCGGGGTCGTCCGCGTCATCGACGAGCGGCGCGCCGAGGAAGAGCGGCTCTCCTACCTGTCCAAATTCGACGGACTGACCGGCGAGATGAACCGCTGGCACCTGACCGAGGTGCTCGGCGCGACGCTCGACGAGTCGGTGCGCTTCCGTTCGTCCTGCGCCTTCCTGATCGCGGCGGTCGACAATCTCGCCCGCGTCAACGAGGCCTACGGGTTCGACGTCGCCGACGAGGTCATCGCCACGGTGGCCAAGCGCCTGCGCGCCAAACTGCGCGGCGGCGATTGCCTCGGCCGCTTCTCCGGCAACAAGTTCGGCATCATCCTGAAGTCATGCTCGGCCGACGACATCGTCACCGCCGCCGAACGTCTGCTCGCCGGGGTGCGCGACGACGTCGTCCAGACCCGTGCCGGAGCGGTCGCCGTGACGGTGACCATCGGCGGCGTCGTGGCGCCGCGCCATGCCCGCACGATCCACGAAATCCTCTCCCGCGCCCAGGAGGCGCTCGACGCTGCCAAGGCCAAGCGGCGCGGCTCGTTCCATGCCTATCGTCCCAACATCGAACGCGAGGCGCTGCGGCGCGAAAACGTGCGCTCCACCGACGAGATCATCGGTGCCTTGAACGAACGACGCATCACCGTGGCGTTCGAGCCGGTCGTTTCGGCGATCACCAGGGCGCCGATGTTCTACGAATGCCTGATGCGCATCCGCCGTGCCGACGGAACGCTGGTGCCGGCCAACGACATCATTCCGATCGCCGAGCGCCTCGGCCTCGTGCGCCTGCTCGACCACCGTGTCCTCGAACTGGTGGCCGCCGAGATGACGCGGTCGCCCAACTTCAGTGCCAGCCTCAACGTCTCGCCCGCCTCCACTACCGATCCCGACTGGTGGTCGGGACTCACCGGTTTCCTGCGCGCCCATCCGGGTGTCGCCGAGCGCCTCACCATCGAGATCACCGAGACGGCGGCCATCCAGGACATCGACGACACCCGCGGCTTCGTCACCCGCGTCAGGGATCTCGGCTGCCGCATCGCCATCGACGATTTCGGGGCCGGCTACACCTCGTTCCGCAACCTGCGCAAGCTCGGCGTCGACATGATCAAGATCGACGGCGCCTTCGTGCAGAACCTGACGCGCTCGGAAGACGACCGCGCCTTCGTGCGCACGCTGGTCGAGCTCGCCCAGAGACTGTCGCTCTCCACCGTGGCCGAATGGGTGCAGGACGAGGAGGCGGCGACCATGCTTGCCCGCTGGGGCTGCGACTATCTCCAGGGCGCCCTGATCGGGCTCGCGTCGCAGGACAAGCCCTGGCTCGCCGGCGCGGCCACGACCGACGACATCGCCGCCAAGTAATGGGGGGCGCCGAGGGTCGTTGCGGGTAGTAGCTTCGTAGCCCGGGTTGAGCGCAGCGAAACCGGGGGACGGCCTCTCGCAAATCGCGAAAATGTACGTTCGCGGTGATGTGGGCTCCTGGGTTTCGCTGCGCTCAACCCAGGCTACGCGGTGCCTACGCGGCCAAGTTCAGCCCTCAGGCCTTGTTGTTGTCGCCGAGGCGGTCGATCTTCTTCTGCATCTCGTCGAGTTGTCGCTTCATGTCGTCGATGTCGCTGCTGGTCGGCTGTGCGGCCTGGGTCGGCTGCGCGGCCTGGGCAGGCGGCGCGGTTTCGGGCGCGCTCTGGCCCGCGCGGGCGAAGGGGGCGAACATGGTGAAGGCCCGTTCGAACATTTCCATGTTGCGGCGGACCTGATCCTCCATGGGGCCGAAGCCCCCGACCCCGAAGGCCTGGGCCATCTGGGAGCGGAACTTCTCCTGCTCCTTGGTCAGGGAATCGATCGAGACTTCCAGATAGCGCGGCACCAGCATCTGCATGCTGTCGCCGTAGAAGCGGATCAGCTGGCGCAGGAAGGCGATGGGCAGGAGGTTCTGGCCCTCCTTGTTCTCCTGTTCGAAAATGATCTGGGCGAGCACCGAGCGGGTGATTTCCTCGCCGGTCTTGGCGTCGTAGACGACGAAATCCTCGCCCTTCTTGACCATGGCGGCGAGATCCTCGAGCGTCACATAGGTGCTCGTTCCGGTGTTGTACAATCGCCGGTTGGCGTACTTTTTAATGATGACCGGTTCGTCGGATTTCGCCATGTGGTCCGATACGCTCCCCCCATGCCGACCCGGTCCGGCATGTGACCGACCGGCAAAATAGGCGGTTTCCCGGCACGGGGCCACCCCTATTACGCCCAAGGGGCACTGGCCGACGTCGGCCGCAGGGCCTATCTGGGGTGGACCATCCGCGGTGTCTGCGACTCTGCCGCGATGGTCGAATGGACATCGGCGCGGCCCAACGCTACCCAGGGTGTATGTGATCCCGGAATCCGGGGGCTCTGAGCCCGACGTTCTTTGGGAACCCGACGTTCTTTTGGAAAAAGGCGTCGCCGGCCCGCCGGCGCGCCATGCGGTCCTGCCACCCCGTGACGCAACCCCAGGAGTTCGAGAATGCAAGACGACGTTGTCATTGTGTCTGCGGCGCGCACCCCGGTCGGAGCCTTCAATGGCGCGTTCGGCAACCTGCCGGCCCATGAACTCGGCAGGACCGCCATCAAGGCGGCGCTGGAGCGCGCGGGCGTCGAGCCGGCCCGCGTTTCCGAGGTGATCATCGGCCAGATCCTCACCGCCGGCCAGGGTCAGAACCCCGCCCGCCAGGCATCAATCGCGGCCGGGATCCCGGTCGAGACTCCGGCCTGGGGGGTCAACCAGCTGTGCGGCTCCGGCTTGCGCGCCATCGCGCTCGGCCTGCAGGCGATCCGCGAGGGCGACGCCGACATCGTCGTCGCCGGCGGCCAGGAATCCATGAGCATGGCGCCGCACTGTGCCTATCTGCGCGCCGGCCAGAAGATGGGCGCCCTCGAACTCACCGACACCATGATCAAGGATGGCCTGTGGGATGCCTTCAACGGCTATCACATGGGGACGACTGCCGAGAACGTTGCCCGCCAGTGGCAGATCACGCGGGCGCAGCAGGACGAGTTCGCGGTGGCGTCGCAGAACAAGGCCGAGGCCGCCATGAAGTCCGGCCGCTTCAAGGACGAGATCGTCCCCGTCACCATCAAGTCCCGCAAGGGCGACATCGTGGTCGACACCGACGAGTATCCGAAAGCCGGCGTGACGCTGGAAGCCATCGCCAAGCTCAGGCCCGCCTTCGACAAGGAGGGCACGGTCACGGCCGCGAACGCGTCGGGCATCAATGACGGTGCCGCCGCGCTGGTCCTGATGAAGGCGAGCCTTGCGGCGCAGGAAGGCAAGACACCGCTCGCCCGCATCGTCTCCTGGGCGCACGCCGGCGTCGATCCCAAGATCATGGGGACTGGCCCGATTCCCGCCTCCCGGGCGGCGCTCAAGAAGGCCGGCTGGAGCGTCGACGACCTCGACCTCATCGAGGCCAACGAGGCCTTCGCGGCGCAGGCCTGCGCGGTCAACCAGGATCTCGGCTGGGATTCCGCCAAGGTCAACGTCAATGGCGGCGCCATCGCGCTCGGCCATCCGATCGGAGCATCCGGGGCCCGGGTCCTCACGACGCTCCTTTACGAGATGCAGAAACGCAATGCCAAGAAAGGCCTGGCGACCTTGTGTATCGGCGGCGGCATGGGCATCGCCATGTGCGTGGAGCGCCCCTGAGGCCGTGCGGGCACCGTCGATCTCGACTCATCATTGCGAGTTAGGCACGGACCTTCGGTCGACCCGCGTTGGATGAAAGTTGCCGCGCACGCTGCCTGCTCCCTCCCCCTTGCAGGGGGAGGGAACCGTGGGGCGAGTTCATGATCTCCTACTTACTTTCTGGGAGCGAAGCGACGAGGCAATCCAGGAGTTCTGAAGCAAGGACTGGATTGTTTCGCTTCCGCTCGCAATGACGGAATCGGATGAGGGCCGTTTACGACCCAGCAGACGCCGGCATCAGGTTCGCTTGCGCGGGGCCATTTCCGCCAGCAGCACTTCCAGGAACCCGGCCGAGGCCGGCGGCAGCGTGCGCCCCTTCTTCTTGATCACGGCGACCGGTCGCAGGAACGACGGGTCGTCGATGGGCCGCGCGCGCAGGCTGGGCTCGGCGCGGATCTCGTGCGCCGACTGGGGCAGGATCGTGATCCCGAGTCCGGCCCGGACCATGGCGACGGCCGAAATCATGTAGGTGACCTCGCAGGCGATGGTGGGAATGCGCCCGATATTCATGAAGGCGGCGTCGACCACTTCGCGCAAGCTGGTGCCCGTGTTGGTCAGTACCAGCGGCTGGTCGACGAAGTCGCCGATGCGGATGTTCCGTTTGCGCCCGATCGGGTGTTTGGCGGGGAAGATGACCACCAGCCGATCGGTTCCGGTATGCAGGACCTCGAGCCGCGGCTCCGAGATGACCCCACCCGTGATGCCGATGTCGACCTCTTCCGAACCCACCATGTCGGCGATGCGGGCCGCGATGGCGTCGCGCACCACGAAGGCGAGCGCCGGATTGGCGTGCCGATAGGCAAGGATCACGCGCGGCAGGAGCGACGCTGCGAACGACGGTAGAGCCGCCACACGGACGGTGCCGCGTCGCCCCGCTCCGACCTCGTGAACATCCGCCATGGCGGCTTCGAGATCGCGCAACGCCCTCTGCAGGCTCGGCAGCAATTCGCGTCCGAGTCGCGTGACCTCCACCGAGCGGCTGGTGCGGTCGAGGAGCTTGACCCCGAGGGCGGTTTCGAGGTTGCGGATCTGCACCGTCAGGGCGGGCTGCGAGATGTGCAGCAGGCTGGCCGCCCGGGTGAAGCTGCCCAGATGCGCGATGGCGAGAAACGAACGTATCTGCCGAAGCGTGATATCCATAACGTAGTTCTATTGCTGATATAACATAATTTCAATTGCCTTATCGGGCGATTTTCCTATCGTCCGTGCCACCCCCGATTGTGCATTCACGACCGCATCGGCAGCGATGCCGTGCGGGAGTGAATGCCGCACAGCTCTGGAACCGCGGCGGCAGCACCACGCCGCGGCTCCACCACGACGCCTACCATGTGAATCCCAATTCGCTTCGATCGCGCGGCGGATCGCTTCCGCGCGCGCCGGGGCAGGACAGTAGGGGGAATAGATGCTTGCCTTGATCGGACTCCTGGTCATCGTCGTCGTCCTGGGGGGTATTCTCACCAAGAAGCTGTCGCCCATGGCGGCGCTCATCATCGTGCCGATGATCGGCGCACTCATCGCCGGCTTCTCGATCGCCGACACCGGCAAATTCGCCGTCAAGGGCGTACAGAGCATTGCGCCGGTGGTCGGCATGTTCGTGTTCGCCATCCTGTTCTTCGGCGTCATCAAGGACGCCGGCACGCTCGACCCCATCATCAACGGCATCCTCAAGGTGGTCGGCGTCAAGCCGTCGCGCATCGTCCTCGGTGCCGCCGTGCTCGCCGCCATCGTGCATCTCGACGGCTCCGGCGCGGTCACCTTCCTGGTGACGATCCCGGCCATGCTGCCGCTGTTCGACCGGCTCAACATGGACAAGCGCGTCCTCGCCTGCGTGGTCGCGATGGCGGCCGGCACCGCCAACATGCTGCCGTGGGGCGGTCCGACCCTGCGCGCGGCGACTTCGCTGCACATCCCGATCGGCGACCTGTTCATGCCGGTGCTGCCGGTGCAGGTGATCGGCCTGCTGTTCGTGTTCGGTTGCGCCTGGTTCCTCGGCATGCGCGAGGAGAAGCGGCTGAAACTGTCGGGCATCGGCAGCGACGGCGAGGCGGTCGGCTACACCCGCCCGGCGCTCAGCGAGGCCGAGCAGAAGCTGGTCCGTCCCAAGCTGTTCCTGGTCAACATCGCGTTGGCGATCGCCGTTCTGGCGGCGATGATCACCCAGGTGGCCCAGCCGGTGGTCTGCTTCATGATCGGCACGGTCGTCGCCCTGCTCATCAACTATCCCAACGTCAAGGACCAGCGTGAGCGCATCGACGCCCACGCCAAGGCGGCGCTGATGATGGCTTCGATCCTTCTTGCTGCCGGCGTCTTCACCGGCATCATGAAGGACACCAAGATGCTCACCGACATGGCCCGGTTCGCCGCCGCCCATGTGCCGACCGCCTATGCGCAGCACATGCCGGTCGTGCTCGGGTTCATCTCCATGCCGCTCAGCCTTTTGTTCGATCCCGACTCCTTCTACTTCGGCGTCCTGCCGGTGCTGGCCGAGGCCGGCAATGTGCTCGGCGTTCCGCCGGTCGCGATGGGCCAGGCAGCGATCTTCGGCCAGATGACGGTCGGCTTCCCGGTCAGCCCGCTAACGCCGGCGACCTTCCTGCTGGTCGGATTGTGCGGCATCGATCTCGGCGAGCATCAGAAATTCACCATTCCGTTCCTGTGGGCGACCTCGATCGTCATGACGATCGCCGCCGTCGTGCTCGGCATTCTGCCGCTGTGAACGGGCGTTAGAGAACAAGGACGCAGTGACATGAGAAAGATCCGCATCGGTTCGGGCGCCGGCTATGCCGGCGACCGCATCGAACCGGCGGTCGAACTCGCCGAAAAGGGCGACATCGACTACCTGGTGTTCGAATGCCTGGCGGAGCGCACCATCGCGCTCTCCCAGCAGGCCAAGATGAAGAACCCGGCCTTGGGCTACGACGCGCTCCTGGAAGCACGCATGAAGGCGGTGCTGCCGATCTGCAAGGCCAAGGGCATCAAGATCGTCACCAATATGGGTGCTGCCAATCCGCTCGCCGGCGTCAAGAAGACGGCCGAGATCGCCAAGGCACTCGGCCTGAAAGGCCTCAAGATCGCCGCCGTCACCGGCGACGACGTTCTCGACACGGTGCGCAGCAAGCCATGGCGGCTGGAGGAGACCGGCACGTCGACCGGCGACCTCGGCAACCGCATCGTTTCGGCCAACGCCTATTTCGGCGTCGCCCCCATCGTCAAAGCCCTCCAGGATGGCGCCGATGTGGTCATCACCGGCCGCGCCGCCGATCCGGCCCTGTTCATGGCGCCGCTGGTGCACGAGTTCGGCTGGACCATGGACGACTGGGACAAGCTCGGCAAGGGCACCGTGGTCGGCCATCTGCTCGAATGCGCCGGTCAGGTGACCGGCGGCTATTTCGCCGACCCCGGTCCCAAGGACGTCGAGGGACTGGGCCGTCTCGGCTTCCCCATCGGCGAAGTCGACGAGGCCGGCAATCTGGTCGTCACCAAGGTCGCGGGCTCGGGCGGCAAGGTCACCGCCCGCACCGCCAAGGAGCAGCTCCTCTACGAACTGCACGACCCCAAGAACTACTATCAGCCCGACGTGGTCGCCGACTTCTCGCAGGTTAC
Source organism: Astrobacterium formosum (assembly GCA_030848545.1). Lineage (GTDB taxonomy): Bacteria > Pseudomonadota > Alphaproteobacteria > Rhizobiales > Xanthobacteraceae > Astrobacterium > Astrobacterium formosum. The sequence goes on along the minus strand of JAVDCA010000010.1, from coordinate 37,362 downwards.
GATCGAGGAGATCGGCGACGACCGCGTGCGCGTCACCGGCGGTACCGGCCGGCCCCGGACCGACACGCTGAAAGTCTCGGTCGGCTACGTCGACAGCTATATCGGCGAAGGCCAGATCTCCTATGCGGGCCCGGGTGCGGTTGAGCGCGGGCGCCTCGCCCTCGACATCGTGCGCGAGCGGCTCGAGATCATGCAGGTGCGCACCACCGAGATGCGCTTCGACCTCATCGGCGTCGACGCCATCCATGGAGCGACGCTGTCGGGTCGCGACGGCCACGCGCCCTACGAGGTGCGGGCCCGCGTCACCGGCCGCACCGACTCCATGGCAGAGGCGGTCAGGATCGGCAACGAGGTCGAGACCCTCTATACCAACGGCCCCGCCGCCGGCGGCGGGGCCTTCAAGTCGGCCCGCGAGGTGGTCGCCGTGCAGTCGGTGCTGTTGCCGCGCACGTTCTTGACCATGTCGGTCGAGATCATGGAGGTGTGATCATGATTCTGCGTGAACTCGCCCATTCCCGCACCGGCGACAAGGGCAACACGTCCAACATCTCGGTGATCGCCTACGATCCGCAGGACTACGAGCGGCTGCGCCGCCACGTCACGGTGGACCGCGTCAAGGCGCATTTCTCCGACGTCGTCCACGGCGACGTGGTGCGCTACGAACTGCCCAAGATCGGCGCGCTCAACTTCGTCATGTACGAGGCGCTCGGCGGCGGCGTCACCCGCACGCTGGCGCTCGATATCCACGGCAAGTGCCTGAGTTCGGCGCTGCTGCTGATGGACATCCCGAACGATTGACGACCAATGCCGGCGGCGCATGCCGCCGGCATCCGATCCGATACGCTGTTGCTGCTCGCCTGCGCACCGCACGAGCAACCACGGAGCACTTTTCCCGGTGATCACTTTCGCCGGCGGCTCCGGGCGGTGGGCAGCCGGCATCGACCAAGGAAGTGATCTAAAAATGAACACGAGTGCAGTTCGCAAGGCCGACGGCCGACTGCCGAAGGCGGTCGGCGTCGAACGGGCCGCCGAGATGATCCCCGATGGGGCCGTCCTGATGATCGGCGGCTTCATGGGGGTGGGCAGTCCGCACCGCCTCATCGCCGAACTGGTCCGCCAGGGCCGCAAGGACCTGACCGTCATCTGCAACGACACCTCGCGGCCCGACAACGGCATCGGGCTCCTGGTGGTCGCGCGCGCGCTCCGCAAGGTGGTCGCCTCCCATATCGGCACCAATCCGGAGACCCAGAAGCAGATGATCGCCGGCGACATCGAGGTCGAACTGGTGCCGCAGGGAACGCTCGCCGAGCAGGTGCGCGCCGGCGGCTACGGCCTCGGCGGCGTGTTGACGCCGACCGGCATCGGCACCCCGGTGGAAGACGGCAAGCAGACCATCGTGGTCGACGGCAAGACGTTTCTGGTCGAAAAGCCGCTGCGGGCCGACTTCGCCCTGGTGGCGGCCAAGCGCGCCGACTACCGCGGCAATCTCGAATACGAGATGACGGCGCGCAACTTCAATCCCCTGATGGCCATGGCGGCCGAGACCGTGATCGCCGAACCGGTCGAGATCGTGCCCACCGGCGTCATCGCCCCCGACCACGTGGTCACCCCCCACGTCCTGGTCGACTACATCATTCAGAGGAGCCGCCCCAATGGACGATAAGATCGTCATCGCGTCGCGCGTCGCGCTGGAGCTCGCGCCGGGCGAACTGGTCAATCTCGGCATCGGGCTGCCGACCCTGGTGGCGAACTATCTGCCGCCCGGCGTCGAGGTGTTCTTCCAGTCGGAGAACGGGCTCGTGGGCGTGCAGCCGGTGCCGGAGATCGGCCTCGAGGACGAGTTCCTGACCGATGCCGGCGGCTCGCCGGTGGGGGCGGTGCCGGGGGCGTGCGCCTTCGACAGTGCGTTCTCGTTCGGGCTCATCCGCGGCGGGCACTTGAGCGCCACCGTGCTGGGCGGGCTCGAAGTGGACGAGGACGGCCATCTCGCCAACTGGATGGTGCCCGGCAAGATGGTGCCCGGCATGGGCGGCGCGATGGACCTGGTCACCGGCGCCAAGCGGGTGATCGTGGCCATGACCCACACCGCCAAGGGGGCGCCCAAGATCATCCCGAAATGCACGCTGCCACTGACGTCGGTGCGTCGCGTCGACCTCGTGGTCACCGAGCTCGCCGTCATCGCGCCGACCCCGGAGGGCCTCGTGCTCCGGGAGATCGCGCCGGGCGTCAGCGTCGAACAGGTCGTCAAGATGACGGCGGCACGCCTGATCGTGCCCGCCGACGTGGCGCAGATGCCCGTCGCTGCCTGAACGATCCATAGGAGCTTTTAAATGCAAGACGATGTGGTCATCGTATCGGCGGCCCGGACCGCCGTCGGGTCCTTCAATGGCGCCTTCGCGACCGTTCCAGCCCACGAACTCGGCAAGGTCGCGATCCTGGGCGCGCTCGAACGCGCCGGCATCGAGCCCGGCCGGGTCTCCGAGGTTGTTCTCGGCCAGGTGCTGACGGCGGCGCAGGGTCAGAACCCGGCCCGCCAGGCGGCGGTCGCGGCCGGCATCGCCATCGAGGCCCCGGCCTATGGGGTCAACCAGGTGTGCGGCTCCGGCCTGCGGGCGGTGGCGCTCGCCTATCAGTCTCTGATCGCCGGCGATACCGACATCGTGGTGGCGGGCGGGCAGGAGTCCATGAGCCTGGCGCCCCATTGTGCCCACCTGCGTGCCGGCCAGAAAATGGGCCCGCTCGACCTCGTCGACAGCATGATCAAGGACGGGCTGTGGGACATCTTCAACGGCTATCACATGGGCATCACCGCCGAGAACGTCGCCGAGCAATGGAAGATCAGCCGGGCCCGGCAGGACGAGTTCGCGGTGGCGTCGCAGAACAAGGCCGCGGCGGCGCAGAAGGCCGGACGCTTCAAGGACGAGATCGTTCCGGTGGTGATCAGCACGCGCAAGGGCGAGATCACGGTGGAGGCGGACGAGTACATCCGCCCCGGCACCACGCTGGAAGGCGTCGCCAAGCTCAAGCCGGCCTTCAAGAAGGACGGCACGGTTACGGCCGCGAACGCGTCGGGCATCAATGACGGCGCCGCCGCGCTGGTGCTCATGCGGGCGAGCCAGGCCGCCCGCGAAGGCAAGACACCGCTCGCCCGCATCGCGTCGTGGGCCAGCGTCGGCGTCGATCCCAAGATCATGGGGACGGGCCCGATCCCGGCCTCCCGCGCCGCCCTGAAGAAGGCCGGCTGGAGCGTTGCCGACCTCGACCTCGTCGAGGCCAACGAGGCCTTCGCGGCCCAGGCCTGCGCGGTCAACCTGGACCTCGGCTGGGATCCCGCCAAGGTCAACGTCAATGGCGGCGCCATCGCGATCGGGCATCCGATCGGGGCGTCGGGCGCCCGGGTCCTCACGACGCTCCTCTACGAGATGCAGAAGCGCAACGCCAAGAAGGGCTTGGCGACCTTGTGCATCGGCGGCGGCATGGGCATCGCCATGTGCGTGGAGCGCTAGCGCGCCGCGCTCGGTCGCCGCTGCGCACTGCGACCAATGGCGGAGGCCGGATTGGCCTTCGGTCGGATTGACCTTTACGGCCTCCCCGGGACAATTCGTCCCCGGGGAGGCCGAATGCTTTTGTGCGTTGGTCGTTGCCGCCCCGGGCGGACCGTGTAAAAAGAACCAAAGACCGGGAGGATTGGTATATGGGACGCGTGGCGGTGGTCACGGGAGGCACGCGCGGCATCGGCGCGGCGATTTCCAAAGCCTTGAAGGAAGCGGGCTGCACGGTCGCGGCGAGCTATGCCGGCAACGACGAGGCGGCAGAAGCCTTCAAGCAGGACACCGGCATCGCGGTCTACAAATGGGACGTCGGCTCGTTCGATGCCTGCGCGGCCGGCCTCGCCCAGGTCGCGGCCGAGCTCGGGGCGGTCGACATCCTGGTCAACAATGCCGGCATCACCCGCGACGGCATGTTCCACCGCATGACCCCCGAGCAGTGGAACGCGGTCATCAACACCAATTTGAATTCGCTGTTCAACATGTGCCGGCCGGTGATCGAGGGCATGCGGGCGCGGAAATTCGGCCGCATCATCAACATCTCGTCCATCAACGGCCAGAAGGGACAGATGGGCCAGGCCAACTACTCCGCCGCCAAGGCCGGCGAGATCGGCTTCACCAAGGCGCTCGCCCAGGAGAACGCCCGCGCGGGCATCACCGTCAATGCCATCTGCCCGGGCTACATCAACACCGAAATGGTGCAGGCGGTGCCGAAGGAAGTCCTTGAGAAGTCGATCCTGCCGCTCATTCCGGTCGGCCGCCTGGGCGAGCCCGAGGACATCGCCCGCTGCGTCGTCTTCCTGGCCTCCGACGCCGCCTCCTTCATCACCGGCTCGACGCTGACCGCCAATGGCGGGCAGATCATGGTGTGAGGCCGACCACGGGCGTCAATCCTTCCTTCGTCATGGCCGGGCTTGTCCCGGCCATCCACGTCTCTGGTGTGGCGCGGGTTCAAGGCGTGGATGCCCGCGACAAGCGCGGGCATGACGGCTGTGTAACTGCCGCCGTTCAAACGATTCTGCGCCGCACCCTCACATCCGCGCCCGCCGCCGCTCCAGCATGAAGATGACGGCGAGCGTCGCGCCGATGACGAAGAGCGAGAACACCGTGGTGACGGTGCCGAGCGCGTAGAGCACCGGTGTCGTCACATTGGTGGTCATGCCGTAGATTTCGAGTGGCAGGGTGTTGTAGGTGCCGGCGGTCATCAGCGAGCGGGCGAATTCATCATAGGAAAGGGTGAAGCCGAACAGGCCGATGCCGACCAGGCTCGGAGCGATCATCGGCAGCACCACATGGGCGAAGGCCTGCCATGGGCTGGCGCCGAGGTCGCGCGCCGCCTCCTCGTAGGATGGCGAGAAGCGGTTGAACACCGCCATCATGATGAGGACGCCGAACGGCAGCGTCCAGGTGAGATGGGCTCCGAAGGCGGAGGAATACCAGGTCGGCTCGACGCCGGCCTCGTTGAACATGACGCCGATGCCGAGCGAGAGGATGATCGACGGCACCACGAGGCTCGCGACCGTGAGATAGAACAACGCCGTCTCGCCGATGAAGCGCCGCCGGAAGGCGAGCCCGGCGCAAAGCGACACCACGACCGTCACCGCCATGACGGCGAGCCCGAGCATGAGCGAGCGGCGAAACGAGCCGCCGAAGTCGCCCACCGCCTGCTGCTCGAACAGGTTGGCGAACCAGTGCAGCGACACGCCGTTGAGCGGAAAGGTGAGGCCGCCATTGGGCCCCTGGAAGGACAGGATCACGATCGCCGACAACGGCCCGTAAAGGAAAAGGACGAACAGGCCGAAGAAGGCCGCGAGCAGATAGAAGCTGGCGGGGCGGCGACCGTCGGTCATGGCGCCTCAGAGCTCCTTGCGGATGTCGACGATGCGCAGCATGGCGGCGACCATGACCAGCACCAGGACGAGCAGCACGACCGCATTGGCGGCGGCGGCAGGATATTGCAGCAGCGACATCTGGTTCTTCATCATCAGGGCGACCGAGGCGCTCTGGCCGCCCGACATCACCTGCACGGTGGAGAAATCCGCCATCACCAGCGTGACCACGAAGATCGATCCGATCGCCATGCCGGGCTTGGCGAGCGGGATGACGACGTCGGTGAGGACCTGCCGCGCCGAGGCGCCGGCGTCGCGCGCCGCCTCGATCAGCGAGCGGTCGATGCGCATCAACGTGTTGAAGATCGGCGTCACCATGAACAGCGCGTAGAGATGCACCATGGCGAGGACAACGGCGAAGTCCGAATAGAGCAGCCCCTCGATCGGCGCCGATACCAGGCCGGTCTTCATGAGCGCCGAATTGACGATGCCGTTCCGCCCCAGCACCGGGATCCAGGAGATCATGCGGATGATGTTCGAGGTCAGAAACGGCACCGTGCAGACGAGGAAGAGGACCATCTGCACGGCGGCGGTGCGGACATGGAAGGCGAGGAAATAGGCGATCCAGAAACCGACCACGAGGGTGATCGCCCACACCATGACGGCGAACTTCAGCGTGTTGAGATAGGTCTTCCAGGTCACCCAGGAGCCGAGCGCCTCCACATAGTTGGTGAGGACGAAGGCCGGGTACATGCGGGCGAAGTCGTAGTCCCAGAACGACACCACGACGATCATGAGGATCGGCAGCGCCAGGAAGACGCCGAGGACCGCGGCGAGCGGCGCCGCCTGCAGCCACGACAGGACGGTGCCGGAGAGCCGCGGAAATTTCCTCCGCGGCGTCGCGATGGCGTGGGTGACGGGCTCGGAGGCGATCGTCGTCATGGCACGAGCCCCCCGGTTCCCTCCCCCCTTGCGGGGGAGGGGCAGGGAGGGGGGTGAGCCACGAGCACAGAGTCTGCCGCCACCCCCCTCCCCAGCCCTCCCCCGCCGCAGGTCGGGCTCGCCCGACCTGCGCACGATGATGCGCAACCCGGGCAAGCCCGGGTTGCGTGGGGGAGGGAGCAGGCAGTGTGCGAGGCGGCGTATGCGTGCACCGTCTTACGCCCAGAGTGAATACGAGTAGCCACCCTCACGAGGCGATGAACTCGTTCCAGCGACGGACCATGTAGCGGTCTTCGTCCATAACCGAGTTCCAACACGCCACCTTGCCCATGCGCTCGTCGAACGAGCCGCCGTCGCGCACCGCCCCGGCCTTCTCCATCACCTTGCCGTCGGGGGAGAGGATGTCGGCCTTGGCGGGTTTGCCCTCGACCCAAAAACCCCACTCGTCCTCGCTCATATGCTGCTTGGCCGTGTCCATGGCGGCCGAGTAGTAGCCCTGGCGGTTCAGGTAGGCGCCGACCCAGCCCGACAGGTACCAGTTGATGTACTCGTAAGCGGCGTCGAGCTTGGCGCCTTTCAGATGGGCGGCGAGGCCGAGGCCGCCGCCCCAGGCGCGGTAGCCTTCCTTCAACGGCTGGTACTTGCACGCGATGCCCTTGGAACGCACGGCGGCGACCGCCGGCGACCACATGGACTGGATGATCACCTCGCCCGACGCCATCAGGTTGACGCTCTCGTCGAACGACTTCCAGAAGGCGCGGAACTGGCCGTCCTTCTTGGCCTTGATGAGGAAATCGATGGTCTTGTCGATCTCGGCCTTGGTCATGTTGCCCTTGTCGGCGTATTTGACGTTGCCCATCGCCTCCATGATCATGGCGGCATCCATGATGCCGATGGACGGGATGTTGAGAATCGACGTCTTGCCCTTGAATTTCGGGTCCATGATGTCGGCCCAACTGGTGATGTCGCGGCCGACCAGATCGGGGCGAATGCCGAGGGTGTCGGCATTGTAGATGGTCGGCACCATGGTGAGCCACTGGGTCGGCGCCTTGGCGAAAGCTTTGGCGCCGGGCTTGTCGACGAAGCCGACCGTGTGCGGCGCCGTGCCCTGGGCGATGACGCTGTCGGCCTTCAGCTTGCCGTTGATGAACAGTGGCACGATCTTGTCGTAGTATTTGAGCTTCTTGACGTCCATCGGCTGCAATACGCCGGCCGGAAACACCTTCTTGGCGATCCAGTACTCGACGTCGGCGACGTCGTAGGAGTTCGGCTGCGTCACCGCGCGCTGGGCGGCGGCGTCGGAGTCCGTCGCAGTCATCTCCAGCGTAATGCCGAGATCCTTCTTGCAGCGCTCCGCGATGGCATTGAGGTTCGAGACGCCGGTGCCGAACTGGCGCAGCGTGATCTGGGTCTGCGCCCACACGCTCGGGGCGCTGATGAGGCTGCCGGCGCCCGCTGCCGCTGCGGCGGCGACGCCCGACTTGAGGAGCGAGCGGCGAGTGATCCCGGACGCGGATTTGCCAAAGGAGTGTTTGCGGGGGGTGGTCATGCTGTCGTCTCCACGTGCGTTGGGCGGTTGATGTGCGGGATCATGTGTGGGGCCTTGTCGTCCGGCGAGCCGAGCACGATGGCGTCCCGGGCGTCCCAGGACAGCGGCACGGCGTCGCCGACCTTGACGCCTTTCGCGAAGAACTCGGCGTCGCTCAGGAGCGTGGTGAAACTCGCGATGCCGGCGCCCGCACAGACGATCTTGGCGCTCGAGCCGAGATATTCGATGTTGGCGACGACGCCGGTGAAGCCGAGCCCCGGAGCCGTCGGCTCGGCGATGCGCACCCGATCGGTGCGGATCGCGATGTCGGCCGGCTCGCCGATCGCGATCGCCTTGCCGGAGGCCGAAAAGCGCCCGCCCTCCGGCACCTCGATGGTGACCCCGTCGCCGTCCTGCACGCTGGCACGGCCCGAAATCACGTTGTGGTCGCCCATGAAGCGCGCCACGAAGGCGGTGGCGGGCCGTTCGAACACGGTCCTGGGCGGTGCCGCCTGTTCGATGCGGCCTTCGTTCATCACCACGACGAGGTCGGCGAGTGCCATCGCCTCCTCCTGGCTGTGGGTGACGTGCACGAAGGTGATGCCGAGCGAACGCTGCAGCTTCTTGAGCTCGGCGCGCATGAGGACTTTCAGGAACGGATCGAGCGCGGAGAGCGGCTCGTCGAGCAGCAGCGCCTCGGGATCGGTGATCAGCGCCCGCGCCAGCGCCACCCGCTGCTGCTGTCCGCCGGAGAGCTGGGCGGGCCGGCGCGCCCCGTAGGCTTCGAGCTGCATCAGGCGCAGCATGTCGAGGGCTTTGGCGCGCCGTTCCTCTTTCGCCACGCCCTTCATCTTCAGGCTGAACGCGACGTTGTCGACGAGATCGAGATGGGGAAACAGGGCATAGGACTGGAACATCATGGCGGTGCCGCGCTTGGCGGGCGGCAGGTCGGTCACGACCCGATGTCCGAGCCGGATGTCGCCGCTGGAAATGTCCTCGTGGCCGGCGATCATCCGCAGCGTCGAGGTCTTGCCGCATCCCGACGGTCCGAGCAGGCAGCAATAGGTGCCGGCCGGAATCTTGAGGCTGATGCCGTGCACTGCCGTGACGCGGCCGTAGATCTTGGATACGGAGATGATGTCGATCTCTGCGGCCTTCGTCATCCGCAACGCTCCTCGGCGTGCCAGAAAGCACGACACGTGCCAACCTCGCGGGCACTGCCCAGACAGGCGGCACGCCAACAGGAGCGGAGGCCCCTGCCGAAAAATTGGCATGTCTGCGCGGATGGATGGCTAAATTATCGGCGAGGAGAGGAAGGTGCGCATCACGTCGCCAGAATGGAACCGGACGCGTGCGTCCGTTTACAGTGTCCGGAACATCACCAGCGCGTCCACATGGCCGTGGGCCGGATGCGCGAAGGCGGCGGGCAGGCGGCCGACGATCTCGAAGCCCATGGCCTGCCAGAGCTTCACCGCACGGGTGTTGGTCGACACCACGAAGTTGAACTGCATCGCCCGGAATCCGCGCTCGCGGGCGCGCGCGAGCGAATGGCCGCACATGGTCCTGGCGACGCCGCGCCCGCGCACATCCGCCGCGGTGATGTAGCCGCAGTTCGCCACATGGGCGCCGCCGCCCTTCTGGTTGGCGCGCAGATAGTAGGTGCCGACGACACGGCCCTCGTCCTCGGCGACGAACACCTCGTGGCCGGGCGTGAACCAGTAGGCGAGGCCGTCGGCCTCCACGATGTCGCGCGGCAGCGGATAGGTTTCGCCGGCACTGAACACGGGTTGGATCACGGCCCAGATGGCGGGCTTGTCGTCGTCGCGGGCGGGGCGGATCTGCATGGCGGGCGCTCTGGCCGGAGTGTCAGCGGGTGGTCGAGTAGCTCTTGCCGTATTGGCCGCCGATGCGGGCAAAGCCGGCGCGGGCGGGCTCGAAATCCTGGCGGATGTTGAGCGCCTTGGCGTAGGAGCCGGCGGCGTTGTCCTTGTCGTTCATGCGCTCGTAGACGAGGCCGCGGCTCGCCCAGGCCTGGGCGTTCTGCGGCTCGAGCTCGACGGCGTCGTCGAGATCGCTCGCCGCCGACTTCACGTCGTTGACGGCGAGATAGCTCAAGCCACGGGCGATGAAGGGCTCGGCCTGCTGCTGGGAGAGGCCGATGGCGGTGGTGAAGTCGTCGATGGCGTACTGGTGCTGGGTCTGGCTCTGATACAGGAGCCCGCGATTGTAATATGCCTGGGCGTTGTCGGGCCGGATCTGGATCGCCTTGTTGAAGTCCGCCAGGGCCTGCAGGAGCTGTTTCTTCTGCCGGTACACCATGCCGCGCCCCAGAAAGGCGACCGCATAGCTGCCGTCGATGGCGACGGCGCGGTTGTAGTCGGCGAGCGCGAGATCGAGCTGATTGCTCTGGCGATAGAGGAGGCCGCGATTGGCGTAGGCCTGGGCGTAGTTGGGGTCGATCGCGATCGCCTTGTTGAAGTCGGCGAGCGCCTCCTCCCGGCGTCCGGCCTGGCCGAACACCGAGCCGCGCATGTTGTAGGCCTGCGGATCCTTGGGATTGCGGCCGATCACCTCGGTGAGCGAGGCGATGTTGGCCGGCGAGGCGACGTAGCTCGCCTCCTCGTTGGTCGACACCGGCATGGAGCTGAAGCCGTTGCCGAGACCGGCGCAGCCGGCGAGTGCGCCCGCCGTCAGCAGCGCCGCAGCCAGGGCGGTCATCCGTGCCCCGGGGAGGAGCCGGTGAGGGAGCTTCGCCATCACGGTCGTTTTCGACCCCGCGCTCCACAAACATTCACGCGGGCAGGGGACGCCCCGCCCGCGCGCGCGCAATTCACCAAAACGGTCTGACAGGATCAGCGCGGGCCGCGGCTGAATCCGCCGCCGCCAGCAGCGCTGGCGCCAGCGCCGAAACCGCCACCCGGACGGCCAGGACCGCGGGGGCCACCCGGACCGCCGGGGCCACCAGCCCGCAGGACAGGCTTCGGCTTGCCGGGGAGGAGGCCTTCGCGCTGGGCGCGCTTCCGGGCGAGCTTGCGGGCGCGGCGGATCGCCTCGGCCTTCTCGCGCGCCTTCTTCTCGGAGGGCTTCTCGTAGTGGCCGCGAAGCTTCATCTCGCGGAAAATGCCCTCGCGCTGCATCTTCTTCTTCAGCGCCTTGAGGGCTTGGTCGACATTATTGTCGCGGACGAGAACCTGCACGCTTGTTCCTCTCGATCGAAATTCTTCCGGGGTCTTTGCCGGGGCCGGCCGGGGCGGCCCAGCAACTGGCCACACAGCTCTCCCGAAGGGGCGGCCAATACCAGAAACGGAAAGAAGTGTCCACCGGCAAGAAGCTCCAAAAAGAGCTGCGGCGATGCGTTTTATTCCTCTACCCGGGTGACGTGGCCCATCTTGCGGCCCGGCCGGATCGCCGACTTGCCGTACAGATGCACCGCCGCGCCCGGCACCCGAAGCCAGTCCCGATAATCCTCGGCCTCGGCGCCGATCAGGTTGACCATTTCGACCCGCCGGCCGCGGCGCGCCGGCCGCCCGAGCGGCAGGCCGGCGATCGCCCGGATGTGCTGCTCGAACTGGGAGACGCTGCAGCCGTCGATGGTCCAGTGGCCGGAATTGTGCACCCGCGGGGCGATCTCGTTGACCAGCACGGCGTGCCCGGCGCCGTCCGGCACCACGAACAATTCCACCGCCAGCACACCCACATAGGAGAACGCCGTCGCGATCGTCTCGGCGATGCGCCGGGCCTCCGTCGCCACCGCCGGCGTGATCCGCGCCGGCACCTGCGAGATCTTCAGGATATGGTCGTGATGCTCGTTTTCGGTCACCTCGAAGGTCTCGACCTTGCCGTCCAGTCCGCGGGCGGCGATCACCGAGATTTCCCGCTCGAAAGGCACGAAGGCCTCCAGGATGCACGGCTGCTCGCCGGTGTCCCGCCATGCCGCCGCGAGGTCGCTGCCGTCCCGGATCGAGACCTGGCCCTTGCCGTCATAGCCGAAGCGGCGGGTCTTGAGCACGGCCGGGCGGCCGACCGCGGCGGCCGCAGCTTCGAGCTCGACGAGCGAGTGGACGGCCGCAAAAGGGGCGGTGGCGATGCCGAGCCCGGTCACGAAGCTTTTTTCGCTGAGCCGGTCCTGGGTGGTGGCGAGCACCTGCGGATCGGGCAGCACCGGCTTGCGCGCCGACAGGAAGGCGGCGGTCTCGGCCGGCACGTTCTCGAACTCGTAGGTGACCACGTCGACCTCGTTGGCGAAACGGTCGAGGGCGTGCCAGTCGGTGTAGTCGTGCTCGCTGAACCGGCGGCAGATGTCGAAGGCGGGCGATTCCGGATCCGGGCAGTAGATGTGGCACTTGAAGCCCAGCCGCGCCGCGGCGAGCGCCAGCATGCGGCCGAGCTGGCCGCCGCCCAGGATGCCGATGGTCGAGTCGGGGCCGAGGAGCTTCGGCTTCGGGGCGATCACGGCGCCACCCCGTCGGCCGGCTCTTCGGCGACGCTTTCGGTCTGCTTCTGCCGCCACGCGGCGAGACGCTCGGCGAGCGCGGGATCGTTCAGGGCCAGTACGGCGGCGGCGAGGAGCGCCGCGTTGATCGCCCCGGCCCGGCCGATGGCGAGCGTCCCGACCGGAATTCCCGGCGGCATCTGGACGATGGAATAAAGCGAATCGACCCCTGAAAGCGCTTTCGATTCCACCGGAACCCCGAACACCGGCAGCGGCGTCATAGCCGCCGTCATGCCGGGCAGGTGGGCGGCGCCGCCGGCACCCGCGATGACGACCTGGAAGCCTTCTGCCTTGGCGCCCTTGGCGAAGGCATAGAGTCGCTCCGGGGTGCGGTGGGCGGAGACGATCCTGGCCGCGAAGGGGATCTCGAGTGCCGCCAGGGTGTCGGCGGCGTGCTTCATGGTCGGCCAGTCGGACTGGCTGCCCATGATGATGGCGACGCTGGCCATGGAAAACGTGCTCCCGGGGAGGTGGCCCGGTGTCGGGCCGAAAGGAAGCGGCGGATTATAGGAATGGGCTCCCGACTTACAAGCGCAAGCGCGGCGATTATGCTGCCGGGATCGCGATTCGCGAGGAATGGGCTTCGAGGGTTAATCCGCATGGCAGAACGACCGGCGCGACGGCCGGGAGCGCGCGTGCGTCCGCCGGCGCCGGGGCCCGCATCAGGACCAGGGTTTGCGCGCGGCGAGGCCGAAGGCGCCGGAGAGTACCCGCAGCCGATCCACCGCGAGGCGCCGCGGGCCGCCCGGCTGGCCGCGGAGGTCGGCCGCCTGGAGGCGGAACTCGATGCCATGCGTCGCCGGCTCGCCGAAGTCGAGGCCATGGCGGAGCGCGATCCCCTGACCGGCGTCCTCAACCGGCGCGGCTTCGAACGCGAGCTCGTGCGTACGCTCGCCTATCTGTCCCGCTATCCGGCGAGCGCCAGGCTGGTCTACGTGGATCTCGACCGCTTCAAACCCGTCAACGACGTCCACGGCCATGCCGCCGGAGACGCCCTCCTGGCCGCGGTGGCGGAGACGCTGACCCGGCAGGTGCGCGCCTCCGACAGCGTCGCCCGCCTCGGCGGCGACGAGTTCGCGGTCCTGTTGTGGAATCTCGCCGACGCCGACGCTCTCGCCAAAGCCCGGTCCCTGGAAGCCGCGATCGCCGCCCTGGTCGTGCCGTGGCAGGGCGCGTCGCTGTCGGTCGGGGCCTCCGCGGGCGTCACCCCGCTCGCAGCCGGCGAACGGCCGGCCGACGTGGTGGCGCGGGCGGATGCCGCCATGTATGCGCGCAAACGCAGCCGCTGACCTGACCATCTGGGGTCCGGCGAAAACGCCGCTCAGGCGATGATGTCGGGCGTGAGCTGATCTTCGATGAACGTGATGCGGTCGCGCAGCACCAGCTTGCGCTTCTTCAGCCGCTGAACCTGGATCAGGTCGGATCCCGGCACGTCCTGGAGTGCCTCGATGGCGGTGTCGAGATCTCGGTGTTCCTGTCGCAGGCGGGCCAGTTGAGTGCGAAGTTCCATCTCCTCATCCGCCGTCATCGGCACCGGCCTTGCAATATAAAAACACCACCGCCGCAGGGGCCATTTTGCCTCCCCGGTCACGTCTTGGAACCATAGCATGAATGCTGTGGTTTTTTAACGCACCGAGGGTGTTACGGTATTGACCCACGGCGATTTGTTGCAGTGCACAATTAGTTCATTGCAGACTTGTGACGGGACCCATGGCACAATTTCGGTGTCAGGCCAAAATCTGACGAAGGAGATATCCTGCCATGTCCATCCAAGCGCAACTTGACGAGCTCGAGCAACGCCACCAGGCCCTGGACCATGAAATCGCAGAGGCTCAACAAACCTTCGGCGTCGACGATCTCAAATTGGCCGAGCTCAAGCGTCGCAAGCTGCAACTGAAGGATGAAATCGCGCGGATCAAGAATCAGTCGGTACACTGACCGCGCCCCCGTAAGAATTCAACACGCCCCGCCGCCGGCCTCCTGAACCGAGGCCGGCGGTTTTTTTTGGCAGGCTGCGATTGCGGGTTCGAAGACCCCGACAGGGTCGGGTTCCATTCGGAGACAGCAGAACCGTGACAAACGAAAAGCGCCCCGGCGGTGTGCCGGGGCGCTCCCTGTCCTTGACGCTGGAGGGTCCGTCGAGGACCGATGCTTGGGCGGCTACGCCGCCGGCCCTAGGTCGCCGGCGTTACGCCGCTTTGGCGTCGATCACCTGCGGCCGTCCGCCGCCGATCGGAATCTGGCGCGGTTTCATGGCCTCGGGAACTTCCCGTACCAGATCGACATGCAGGAGGCCGTTTTCGAGCGCGGCGCCCTTGACCTCCACATGGTCGGCGAGCTGGAAGACGCGCTCGAAGGCGCGGGCTGCGATGCCCTGGTAGAGCAGTTCGCCGTTCTTTTCGTCGGCCTTGAGCTGTTTCTCGCCCTTGATGGTGAGCGTCGAGGCCTTGGCCTCGATGGACAGCTCGCTTTCGCCGAAACCGGCCACCGCAACGGTTATGCGGTAGGCGTTCTCGCCGGTTCGCTCGATATTATAGGGGGGGTAGCTCGAGCCGGCGCCGTCATAGCCGGAGACTTGGTCGAGCATGGAGAACAGCCGGTCGAAGCCGACGGTGGAACGATAGAGGGGAGCAAGATCGAATGTACGCATGGCATATCCTCCTTCGCGTTGAGCGACATGCGGTCGGTCCGCCCGTCTGGGCCGGACCTGATCGGAGCGCCGCCGAATGGCCGGCGCATCTTCGATGTAGGAAAGCCGCGGCGCGCCGCAAGGGGGTGGGGCCAGCAGAAAAATCACCGAAAGAGGTCTGGGATCGGTGATCCGAAGCCGTTGAGCGGCCCTCGCGCCCTGCTATAACGGCCGGTGCCCGCCGGGGCGGCAAGCCCGCCGAAAGCCCGCCGAAAGCCCCATGAAACTCGTCTCCATTCCCGCGAATCCGGTCCCCGAGGGGGCGGTCACGGCGACGATCAAGACGCCCGACGGCGTCTCGCTGCGCTATGCGCGCTGGGAACCGCCGCCCGGCCGCAAGGGCACCGTGGTGGTCTGTCCCGGCCGCACCGAGTTCATCGAGAAATATTTCGAAGTGGTGCGCGACCTGCGCGCGCGCGGCTTGACCGCCGCGATCCTCGATTGGCGTGGCCAGGGCCTGTCCGACCGCCCGCTCGCCGATGCGCACAAGTCGCATGTGCGCGATTTTTCCGACTACCTGCGCGATCTCGAAACCTTCATGAACGAGGTCGTGCTGCCCGATTGCCCGCCGCCCTATTTCGCCCTCGGCCACTCCATGGGCGCAAACGTGCTCATCCATTCGGCCTCGCTCGGCCACCGCTGGTTCGACCGCACGGTGCTGTCCGCGCCCATGATCGGCCTGCCGCCTTCGAACCACATGCGTTTCATGCCGACGATCGCACGATTGTCGCGCCTGCTCGGCTTCGGCTCGCGCTATGTTCCCGGCGGCTCGGCGGCGGTGGAGAGTCTTTCCGCCTTCGTGGGCAACCGGGTGACGTCCGATCCGGTGCGCCATGCCCGCACCGCCGCGGTGATCGAGGCCGAACCGGCTCTCGGGCTCGGCTCGCCCACCATCGCCTGGGCGGACGCGGCCTTCCGGGCCATGGCGCCGTTCGCCGACCCGGCCTTTCCGGCCAGGATCCGCCACCCCATCCTGATCGTGGCCGCCGGCCGCGACCTCCTGGTGTCGACTCCGGCGATCGAGGAATTCGCGATCCGGTTGCGCGCCGGCGCCCACCTCGTGATTTCCGGCGCCCGCCACGAGATCCTGATGGAGCAGGACTACTACCGCCAACAGTTCTGGGCCGCCTTCGACGCCTTCGTGCCGGGTACGCCGCTGTTCGGGTGAGTGGGCGAAGGCCCCAGATCCGTGTTGTGAGCCGCAGGTAAAGCGATCAGGGCCCGAAAAGGAAGCGCTGGATCACTTGGTCGGCTGATCTCTTCACCCGCCCCGCAAGACTTCCATCGCGGCCGCGTGCACGCGCCTGTCGCCGGCGGCGACGACGCGGCCGCCGGCTTCCGGAGACCCGCCTTCCCAGGTGGTGACGATGCCGCCGGCGCCGGTGATGATCGGGATCAGGGGCACGATGTCGTAGGGCTTGAGCCCGGTCTCGATGACCAGGTCGATGTGACCGGCCGCCAGCATGCAATAGGCGTAACAGTCGCCGCCGTAGCGCGACAGCCGCACCTTGTCCTCGACGCGGCCGAAGGCGGCACGATCCTGCGCGTTCATCAGCCGCGGCGAGGTGGTGTACAGGATGGCGTCGGCGAAGCTCTCGCAATCGCGCACCATCAGGTTGCGTTCGCCCGCCCGGCCGCGGTAGCGCGCCTGGGCGCCGTCGCCGAAGAAGCGCTCGCCCATGAAGGGCTGGTGCATCATGCCCATCACCGGTGCCCCCGACCGGGTGAGCGCGATCAGGGTGCCCCAGGCCGGAAGGCCCGAGATGAACGACTTGGTGCCGTCGATCGGATCGAGAACCCAGACATAGTTGGCGTCGGGTCGCACGGCGGGGAATTCCTCGCCGACGATACCGTGATCGGGGAAGTTGCGCTGGATCATGGCGCGCATCACCGTCTCGGCGCCGCGGTCGGCGGCGGTGACGGGATCGAAGGCGCCGCCGCGGCTCTTGTCCTCGACCCCTAAGGAGGTGCGGAAGAACGGCAGGATGGCTTCACCCGACGCTGTCGCAAGTTCGTCGACGAATGCCGCCAGATCCACCGCCGTCATCGATTGAATCCTTGTCGTCATGCCATGTGGCGCAAAGGGGAGCACGCTGGGGGTCCAGAGCCTGTATAGGAGAGCGGCTTCGTGGGCAACGGTACTTGCCCCAAGGACTTGCTCCAAGGACTTGCCCCAAGTACTTGCCCCAAGTACTTGCCTCAAGGACTTGCCGGTCGCCGGCATCCGTGCGACCACGACGCCTGCCGATGGTTGCGGCCGGCGGTCCGGGTCCACATGACGTTCTTTCGTACATCAGCGGTCGGGACCGCGGGCGCCATGGTGGCGACCTCGGCGGCGGCCTATGTCTTCAGCCAGCTCCTGCGCAACTGCATCGCGGTCATTGCGCCCGATCTGGCGCGCGAACTGTCGATCTCGGCCGCCGAGCTCGGCATCCTGGCGAGTTCGTATTTCTTCGCCTTCGCGGCCATGCAGTTGCCGCTCGGCATCGCCATCGACCGCTGGGGCCCCAAGGCCTGCATGATCGCGTGCGCCGGAGTTGTGGTCGCGAGCTGTCTCCTGTTTGCGGTGGCGCCCAATCCGGCCGTGCTGATCGCCGCCCGTATCCTGATGGGCGCCGGCACGTCCTGCTACCTGATGGCGCCGCTCGCTCTCTACGCCCGCCGCTTCCCGCCGGAGCGCTTTGCGTCCCTGGCCGGCCTGCAGATGGCGGTCGGCAGCATCGGCACCCTCTTGGCGACGGCGCCGCTCGCCGTCGCGGCATCGGCGATCGGCTGGCGGTCCTCGTTCGTCGTCATCGGCGCCGGTATGGCTCTCATGGGGCTCCTGCTTGCCGTCTTCGTGCACGAACCGCCGCTGCCCGATGGCGCCAAGCATGGTGAGGTCAAACATCGTGAAACACTCGCCGAGAGCGTCGCCGGCATTCGCGCCGCCGCCCGCATGCGGTCGGTCGGATGCCTGTTCGTCATCCATTTCGTCACCCACGCCAGCTTCGTGCTGTTCGTCGGCCTATGGGGCGGCCCTTACCTGACGCATGTCTACGGTTACGGGTTGACCCAGCGCGGCACACTCCTGCTCATTCCGGCGCTCACCCAGATCATCGGCCTGTTCGTGTTCGGCTTCGCGGATCGCCTCTTCGGCGCCTACAAGCCGGGCGTGACCATCGGCGCCGTCTCCTCGGCGCTTCTCTTCGGCGTTGTCGCCATCGCGGGCAGGCTGCCTTCTGGCCTGCTGCCGGTTTGGCTCGCCCTGTTCGGCTTTTGCCTCGCCTACACGTCCCTGATGATCGCCCACGGCAAATCGCTGTTTCCGCCCCATCTGGTCGGTCGCGGCATGACGCTCCTGAACATGGGGTCCATGGGCGGGGCCTTCATCGTGCAGTCGCTGAGCGGCTTCGTGATCGGCCTGTTCGCCGCTCCCGAGGGCGTCTATCCGCTCGATGCCTATCGCACCGTGTTCGCCCTGCAGGGCCTGATCCTGCTCGCCGCGGTCGCGGTCTATCGGTCCGCCCGCGATCCTCTCACCGAGGGCCGGTCGGCCTGACGGGAGCAGGGCGCACATCCATTCCCGTCGGCCCATCAATGTCGCAAGGGTGCCATGCAGCCGGGCGCTGGCGATTCCGCTCCCCGGACTTGCGTTTTGTGCGGCGCGGTGGCATATTGCTGCGGTGCGATAACGCGATGGCTCGCGTTGTTGCCGCCCTCCTTGGGCGTTTCCTCCCTAGACTTGGGCCGCCCGCATTCATGCGTGGCGGCCTTTTTCTTGGGCCTATTTGGATCGGGAGCCCGGGCGCGGCACGTTCATTTTACGGATTGACGCTGTGGCGCTCCGACAATTTCACAGTTATGCGGAATGCGCATGGCTGTTATGTGGGCTCTCGGCGGCTATTCTGCCGCAGCGCGGTAGGGCCGCAATTCCTCCAGCGGCAGCTCGGCAAGCGCGTCGGCGAGCCCTTCGAGAATCGCCGCCAGTTGGTCGAACTGGGGCAGCTTTTCGTAGCGCCGCTCGTCCATGTAGAGGGCGCGGTTGAGTTCGAGCTGGATGGCGTGCAGGCCGGCGGCCGGGTTGCCGTAATGCTCGGTGATGAAGCCGCCCGCATAGGGTTTGTTGCGGCTGAGCGTGAAGCCGTGGCCGCGCAGCGCCGCCTCGATGGCTGCAGCAACGGCGGGGACGCAGCTCGTCCCGTAGCGGTCGCCGAGGATGAAATCGGCGCGCGGGCGTTCGTCCCGGTTCTGGGTCGTTGACGGCATGGAATGGCAGTCGAGCAGAACGGCGGCGCCGAAGTCGCCATGGACGCGGTTGACGAGGCGGCGCAGCGAGCGGTGATAGGGTTTGTAGAGGCTTTCGATGCGGGCGAGGGCGTCGTCGACCGGGATGCGCTGGTCGTAAATCTCCTGGGCGTCGCCGACCACGCGGGCGACGGTGCCGAGCCCGCCGGCCACGCGCATGGAACGCGTATTGGCGAAGGAAGGCAGGCGGCCGTCGAACATGCGCGGATCGAGTTCGTAGGGCTCCCGGTTCACGTCCACATAGCAGCGTGGGAAATGCGCTCGCATCAGCGGATAGCCGCGTTCCACCACGCCGATGAACAATTCGTCCACGAAGCTGTCCTCGGAGCGCCGCAGGGCCGCGATGTCGAGGCGGACCGCCTGCAGGAAGGTGTCCGGATAGACGCTGCCGCTGTGGGGCGAATTGAATACCACCGGCCCGCGCCAGTGATCGGGCTCCAAAACATCGAACGGAGGATCAAGCTCGCGGCGGAAGTCATGCATGGGGTACGGCACTCGCTCGGCGGGCGGAGAGGGGCGGCAGCGGAAACGCCATGTTGCTTAGGACGGACATCTAAACCAGAGGCTGATAAAACGCATTTTCCATGCCGGCGCCGGCTCTGCCAAGTGCCGCGATGCCCGTGCGGCCGGCGGCCAGATGGCGAATATCCACAGCCACATGGCGCAATGGGGTTCGGCGCCCGGGTTCACGCGATGTTTACCCGGAGCCCGCCTTATGGGATTTAGGACGACGGGTGGACACCGGAGCGCCGCGCGCCCGGTTGAGCCGACGGATGTCCGCCGACGGACGGAGCCATGAGCCGTGGATATGACAAAAATCTTGCTCGCGGAAGACGACACGGACATGCGACGCTTTCTCGTCAAGGCGCTGCAGAATGCCGGCTACCATGTCATCTCCTATGACAACGGTCTTTCAGCCTACCAGCGGCTGCGTGAGGAGCCGTTCGAGCTCCTGTTGACCGACATCGTCATGCCGGAGATGGACGGCATCGAGCTCGCCCGCCGGGCCGCTGAGCTCGACCCCGACATCAAGATCATGTTCATCACCGGCTTTGCGGCGGTCGCCCTCAACCCGGATTCGTCGGCCCCCAAGCACGCCAAGGTTCTGTCCAAGCCGTTCCATCTTCGCGACCTCGTCAACGAGGTCCAGAAGGTCCTGGCGGCCTGATCTGCCGCCAAGATTTCATGTCGCCGCAACGCTTGCCGGCGCCGACGCAAATCGATATAGGAGAACGCCCTTCGGGGCACGGGCGCGTAGCTCAGCGGGAGAGCACTACGTTGACATCGTAGGGGTCGCTGGTTCGATCCCAGCCGCGCCCACCATTTTTCCCCCGAAAAATCAAGTACATAGACGAACGCTGGCCCTCAGCGTTCGTTTGTGCGCTTGCATAAAGCGTAAGGGTTTGTCATCATTGATGGCGCAGTGGAAATCACTTTCGTGATTCGCTAATTGTGCACGCATTGTGCACGTTTTGTGCAAATAGTCCTATGGGACGCAAGGCCAAAGACACGACGATTGAGGTCTGCGAAGGCCTGTATCTCAAGCCCCGAGACGGCGTTTATCACTGCTATTTCCGAATCGCTGGCCGACAATTCCGCCGCAGCATGAAGACCCAAGACCTGGGTAATGCACAGCAGCAGGCGCTTGCGTGGTTCAACGATGTCAAAACACGACATGCACGCGGTGAAGAAATCGACCAGGTCTCATTTGCGAAACTGAGGACGAGCTATCTGGAGCACATCAAGGGTGAGTCGAAATCGACCTACCACTCAGAGACCATCGCTCGTCACTTCCTCCCGTTCTTCGCCAAGTTCTCAGACGTTTCCAAGATCAAGACTGGCGACGTCATGGACTACCGGAAGTACAGAGTCGCGAAGAGTGAAACGCCGCCGAAGCCGCAGACGCTGAACCGCGAGAACACCGTTCTGCGCCAACTCTTCCGCTACGCTGTTGATCGCGGCTGGATGAAGCAAGCCCCGACGGTTCAGCAGGTGTCTGAAAAGCTGACGCGTCATCGCCGCCGGCACTTCACGCTGGACGAATACCGATTGCTGCGCCGGACCGCATTAGCGCGCATCAAAGAATTCGAGCACGACAAGACGAAACGCTATCAGCTGAATCAGCGACAACTGCTGTACGATTTCATTCTTCTGGTAGCCAACACCGGCATGCGTGTTGACGAGACGCACAGCGTGATCTGGCGCAATGTCGACTTCGACCATGCACAGATTCGGTTGGAAAGAGGCGGCAAGGTCAAAAGTGACCGGAAGCTGATCATGCGGGGATCAGCAGTTCGCGCGCTGACGCGAATTCAAGAACGACGTCTCGCCTTTCTAGCCGAGACCGACGGGAAATTGAGTCCCAACGAACGCGTGATCGCCATGCCGGATGGAACGGCAGTCGCGTCGCTGAAGAAGGGATTCGGTGAACTGCTGATCGCCTGCGGATTCGAGTACGCCAGCAAAGACGACCGACATACGCCAACGTCGTTGCGGCACTCGTACGCGACATTCCGCATGACTTCGACCATCGACAATCGTGCGACCATCGCCGCGCTGGCGAAGCAGATGGGTACGTCACAGCGAATGATCGAAAAACACTACGGACACGACACCATCGACGACTACCAGGACGAGCTGGGTGGCGGATAAAATCTCAATGGCCTCCGCTGGTTTGCTAATCCGGTGAAAAAAGCCCCGGCTTTTGACCGGGGTGGGTTCCAGCAACTCAGGAAAGTAACCCACCGCATGTGTTACCTCTGGCTGGAAATGCGAGAAAGTTCCTCTGGTGCTGATCTGGACGTATTCCCTCGATGTTGAGAACTGGGAACGTGAAACGTCGAAACCGCCACGGTCGCATTGCCGTAATGTGGTGTTACATCCGAGTTGCGTATCGTTAGGGATGCGAGTAAGAAGCGTAATCGTAAGACGCTACCGCCAACATTACGGTTACGAGCTGTATGAGGTTTGCCGGCTCGTGTCGTAACCTGGTACAATGTTGTTGCAGCACTGACCCTCCCCTCGTGCTGCACGCTGTGCTGCATGAAGACCCCGCCGCACAGCACCGAAAGGCTCCGTTGGACATCCCTCCACGGAGCCTTTCATTTTTCCCGCACTGATCATTTCCGTCTCAGGCATCCAAAAATTGATTGGTTCATGCCCGGTCAAGAGGCCTCGCGGTTAGGTTTCAGACTTCCGCTTCACATCGAGATCGAGCAGAATTTGATAAGCCAAGAAAAGATTCTGCGAGGACGATCATGTGTGCCGATACCAGCGGGTCCCAATATTTCTCCATCGGTCAACTCGCCAACGAATTTGGCATAACGCTGCGGACGGTACGCTTTTATGAGCAACGAGGGCTTATTAATCCGATCCGCAATGGTTCCGCTAGGCAATATTCCGACGCTGATCGAACGAAATTGATGAACATTGTGCAGGCCAGAAAGCTTGGCTTTAGCGTCCAAGAAATAGTTGATTTGATGCCAGCCAAGTCGGAAAGCGGTCCGAACAGCGGCCTATTGCTGAGTCGAGAACAGATCGTTGCTCAAATTGACTATCTCCAACAACAAACTAATCAAATAGAATTGGCGCTCGCAGAGCTTCGAAAGTTCATCGCTGCATTGGATGCAAAACGCGAAGCTCCGGAGGCCGAACCCGCTGGATAATTTTTTCACGAGAAACCACTGCCAATATAAAGATACTTTGTATTCAGGCCGTCGGTTCCGTTCATTCGGGGGTCTTGTTGTTTGTTTTTGGCTTTGTCCGATGAACGAACTCACCAACCGCCTTCCTGAAAACTTGAGAACGAGTGGCGTCTAGCAGTTCACAGCAGGCGTCTACATCAGCGAGCAACGACGCAGAAATTCGGAATGCGGTGATGGAAGTGGCGTTGTTCGCGACCATCTTCACGCATCCTCGAACTGGTCACGGCCGAAGAAGCGTGTGACATCCGGACCATTGGAAGTGGATAGCGGTTCCAGACGACGTTTCTCGTACCGCGGCGACAATTCGACGGTCAGAAACCGGTCGGATTCTGTCTCATTCTCCCAAGCGGCAAGATTGACGGTGATCTCGTCATCACCGCTGCGGCAAAGCTGATCCCAGATCACCTCCAGGGTATGCCGCTGAATCTTCATCGTGCCGATACCATCCGGAGAATTTGGCTTGGTCTTGGACGCTGGTTTAATTGCCCCAAGCGAGCGTTTTCTATCGTGTTGTTTCATTGCTACTCCTTGTAAAATCTTGACAATACCTGTTCCAGAACGTACAATCACAGTATTGAAAAATTGGAACATAAAATTATTTATAAGAAATGTCATTTTAACACCTCTACACAAGGTCCAGCGTTTTACATTTCCATAAATATCAGTGACGACACTTCTTACATTGAAAGAAGCAGATTTTCTGTTCAGGGATTTCAAGCAACGGCTGCGGTGAAAAGCCTTCAGCACGAGTCTGATCCGAAGATTTTCAAATCAGATTCAACCCTGAGAAATGCCGTCACTGTCCACCACTCTTCTTCCCGAAAAAGGGGTGTGTGGAGGGTGTGTAGGGAATAACGTGACATTTTATATATGTAATTTTTTTTTGAAAAGTATGGAATCTCCATCCACAGCATACACACAACAAGGAGGAATAGAGAAAACCAACGGAAGCGCCGGACGAGAACAAGGCACTTCCGGAAGAACCCAAGAGAAAACCATTTCAAAATGCCACTTGCCGATGCTTCGACGATCAATCTCGAACAGCATCCAAACACAACCCAAATTTATCAAAGCTCGTTTAGATCTCCAATTAGATGAAGCTGGCACCAGTAGACCAGCAGCAAAAATTAAAAGGAATATTCATATGTCAAATTATCAATCAAAAATTGCATTAGCTTACATTGATCGCGGATTGTCGCCGATACCAGTCAAATTCCAATCAAAAGTACCGATGGTCAAAAGTTGGCCGAGCTTCACGATCACCAAGGATACGTGTAGAAACTACTTCGATTCCGAGCCAACCAACATTGGCGTCCTAACCGGGACTGCATCCGGCGGATTAGTCGACGTTGACGTAGACGATATTGACGCCCTTCGTTTCACTTCGCACTTCTTGCCCAAGACCAGCTGCATTTTCGGCCGCAAATCGAAGCCGAGAAGCCATTGGATTTATCGAGTCCCAAAAGCTGACAGTCTCGAAACGTTTGCTAGCGACGGAATGATCGTCGAGGTTCGTGGCGAGAATCATTACACGCTGTTCCCTGGCTCTGTGCATCCCAGCGGCGAATCGGTGGAATTCGAAGATTCGGACAACTGCAATCCCGGTACTTCCACATGGCAAGCGCTCAAGAATGCAGCCCGAATGGTGGCAATGGCCACGATCCTCTTCAAGCGGTGGCAGCCGGGAATCAGACACGAACTCGCATTATCGACAACAGCATTGCTCGCGCGGCATGGCTGGAGTGTCGAAGACGTTCAGACCCTGATTAGAGCCGTTGCGACGGAGGCTGATGATGAGGAATTGCGTGACCGAGTGCTGTGCGTTGAGACGACGTTCGAACGCTACAATCGTGGTGAGGCTATCTCAAGCGAAGCGCGGTTCGAACAGCTTCTTGGACCAGCAGTTGCCGAAAGTTTTATATCTTGGTGTGGGAGCAAGCGAACCGACCCGCCGGCGATCATTCCGCAATTCCGGTCAGACGTCATCGCTGACATTTCCAATGATGCGAGCGCAGCGGATTCCTTTGCAGCCAAGTTTGACGGTCACCTGATCTACTCCAGCGGCAGTTGGTATCGTCGGCGAAATCAGGTGTTTGAACCGATTTCAGATGAGATTGTCCAGGGCATGGCAAAAGACTTCTTCCAGGAGCAAGTAGCCAAAGGCGGAATGGGACCATTTGACGTATCGGCGTTGAAAAAATATCTGACGAAGTCACGCATCAATGCCGCAATTGAATTGTCTCGTTCCCGTCTACGGGTTCCGGGTTCTCTCATCGACAACAATGCCGAGCTTGTGGGATGCGGGGATGGCAGCTTGTTGGATTATCGCGCCGACAAACGAAATGGTGGCTCCGAGGCATATGTTACCAGAACGCTAGGAGCCTCGGTGGATCCGAGCGCATCGTGTCCGATGTGGATGAGTTTCCTGAATCGGATCTTCGACAATGACGCCTCTCTCATCGACTTTGTCCGTCGCGCTGTCGGATACAGCTTGACTGGCTCGGTCCAAGAGCAATGTTTGTTCATCCTGGTCGGCACCGGAGCAAACGGAAAATCAACATTCTTGCGAATTCTTCATCACCTGTTCGGTGACTACGCCGGAAGCATTCCCATTCAGACGCTAATGAATCAAAAGTTTGGCACGCAGCAGACGAACGATCTTGCCTCATTGCTCGGAAAACGATTTGTCACGGCTTCGGAAGGGGAACGCGACCAACATCTGGCCGAAGCCAAAATCAAGATGATGACCGGTGGCGACCGTATTTCCTGCCGTTTCATGTACAAGGACTTCTTCGAATTCGATCCGCAATTTAAGCTGTGGCTTGCAACAAACAACTTGCCGACGATTTCCGGCACGGACGATGCAATTTGGCGTCGTATCCGCGTCGTTCGATTTCCCGTCACCATTCCGGCGGACGAGCAAGACAAGGCTCTGCCAAATCGACTGCTTGGAGAACTGCCGGGCGTGCTGAACTGGGCACTGCAAGGTCTGGAGGATTGGCGTCAACACGGCCTAAACCCGCCGTCCAGCGTCCTGCAGTCTACCGGCCGATATCGAGAAGACAATGATTCAATCGGTCAATGGATCGATGCCGCGTGTGTGCTCGAACCCAACGCTCGGGCGACCATGAAGGACCTTCACTACTCGTACAAAGAGTGGTGTGAAAATAGCGGAGTTGATGCGCTTTCGAATACCTGCTTCGGCAAAGACTTGACCAAGCGAGGATTTGAAAACATTCGAACGCGAACGGGCAATGGGCGACGCGGACTTGCTATCCGGACGACAGAGCCAACCTTATAGCGGTAAGCGACAACAAGAAGGAGCATGCGGTCGGATCGCAGATATCGATCCTGCGCATTGGCCGGTTGTATTCGCCATCCCGCATCGCGCCGTGCTGCCGGCAATCTTTTGGCTCCGAAGGCGCGGTTTTGTAAAGATTCTTTACATTCATCGGGTAGCTCGCGGCAGCAAGTATCTTGCGAATCATTTCGGGCATCTCGGTACCAATGGGTCCGATTTCAAATGCCGGCATTGCTCGACCATAAATACACTTAACAACACACGGGAGGACGAAAATACCATGAGAAGCGCAAAACAATTCATCCGGCAGCGAATGGCTCTGAAGGAATCAGCAGAAGCAACGATCTCAAGCTGCGATTACACGACGCTAGCTGCCGATCTGTCCGAGCAAGAGAAGTGGATGATGATCCAGCAGTTCGCAGATGCCGTAATGGCCACGACCGAGGGCGAGGTCATCCTGCTGGCCATCGCAACCAGGAAACAGAAGCAATGAAGACCTTCCGGCAGTTCTTCCTTGCGAAAAAGAGCCTACGAGCAAAGTCCCCGAATTCTACAGCCGATATGGGTTCTTCAGCCGCACCGCCGCCGAGCAAAGAATTGACGACAAACCGAGACGCGTCGACTGACAGATACGGCACCGCAATGTCCATTCCGGCGCGCAAGCGATAAAAGTTGCCAACGAGCACGCGTCCTATGGCAACTCTACGGTTTGGGAACTCGACGCCGACGACGTCTACGGCCGGGGGTCAAAAGCTCTGCTGCGATGATTTCCGCAAGCTCATCCGGCGTGACGTGAGAGCCAACACAGATGAGCGGACACGAGAATCTTGTCCGAATGCTTTGGATCAGATCAGGCAAAGCAGGCGTCGAGGCGACTATGTAACCGAGAACAACGAGGTCGAATTTGCGATCAACGCTGGTTTCAAAGGCGCAACGAACGTCCTTGACTGACGTGACCAAGAAGTTATGTCGTTGCAAAACAGCAGCAACCGCATGGTCTCGCGCCGTACTTTGATCAATGAACAGGACCGAGCGACTTGGTTCTCCGCTCCGTCCTTCCTGAGAATCTTCGCAGCCTTCCATCATCGAAGCGACATTACGCGAACGCAACGGTCTTGACCGCTGGTTGAACTGCGTAGTCAACACAAATGGAACTTTCCCGGCCGGATCAATCGGATACATTCGTACATATGCGTCCTGGTGGACACATCTTTTGAAGCGGGAATCTCACTTCAGACCTTTCCTTCCGGTTCCCTCGCATTAATCATAGGCGTTGGTTCCGTCGACAATGATTGGAAATGAGCGAGAACGAACAGGCGAATGCAAGACGACAGGTTACGTTGCTCACCTCGCTCTCGATGGAGCTGAGTAATGAGATCGTAAACCGTCATTGACCGTTGATTCGCGATTTCTTTGATACTGCTCCAAAATGGTTCTTCTAGGCTGACGCTGGTCCTGCGACCGCCGATGGCGACGGAGCGTTTGATTACGGAGGATTTCATGGTGATATCTCAGAGGATCCATGTTTATGGCAGCAGCCACGACAGCCGATAGACGCAAATTTGCAGTTCTCAAAAACGCTTTTAGTTTAATCAGATGACAGCAAAGAGCAACAGCTATACCCGGCAAGCACTGTACATTTCACCAAACCGGGACACGTAGTTTGGATTGCGCCGCCAGTCAGCGTTCATCACATTTTGAATGATGCCGCAACGTAATGCTGATTCTCGGCATGGCGAGCGCCGCGAGTTCCAAGCATCTGGAATCTGATTCGACGGAAAGATAAGCTCTTGCTCCAACGTTTGATTCGTCCTTCTTACAGGAGGCAGTGACGATGCGCCTAAATCTCAAAGCAATGTCGGCCGTCGATTTGATCGACCTTCGAACGCAAGTAGATGTGATTCTTTCGAAGAAAGTAACGGCGGAACGCAAGTCGCTGGAGGATTCGCTTCGGAAGTTGGATGACGCTGCCTCTGGCAGAAAGCGTCGAGGCCCGAAAGCTTCTCATCTCGCTGGAAAGAAAATCGCTCCGAAGTATCGCGGACCCGATGGTCAGACGTGGACAGGTCGCGGTTTGAAGCCTCGGTGGATGGCTGAAGCGCTGGAATCCGGCAAACACGCGGAAGATTTCTTGATTGGCTCCGGTCGAAATAAAAAAGGGAAAAGCAAACGGAAGCCGAAATAACCAACAGCTTATTTGGGTTAGGCATCGGACGGGGTACAGTCAGTTGCCTTTGTTCTGCGGACCATGTCTGCCACGCTCACTTTGGCGAGCGCATCCAAAAACTTCTGCTCGGCGACTGCGAGCGCCGGACGAACCGCTTGGTGGAAAAACCGCGCAGCGATCAATGGTTCGTCAGGCTCAGCATCATCTGATTCCGTTGCTGTTATAATTTCGTCGACGAAAATCTGCTTTGCATCGCGAGCAAGCTCATAGCCACCACCAGGGCCTCGGACGCCGCGCAAGAAGCCATTTCGCACCAACGTCTGCAGAAACGGTTCTAGATGACGAGGTGATAAACCGTGGCGCTCAGCAAGAGCTTTTGCTGATACGGGGCGTTCTCTGGAATTAATGCCAACGTCCACAACGACTGCAATCGCGAGAAGCACTTTGTTTGCCAGCATGCTCATGCGTTTGCCCTGAAAGGGTTTGCAGCATGCCGAAAGACTAGAATTTAAACTGAGCAGTGTCAGTCAGGACATTTCCTGATGACAGGTACGCGAAATCTGCGTCGTCAGCGTTAAGCTGATAAGCTGAGGAATTGTCGCTCATTGGTGCAAGGCGACAGGTGATAGCGTATCGAGAATTGGATCTGTGTATGGCGCGCTGCAGTGTCTTGGAACCCACCTCTTGGCGATGTCCGTCGTCGATGAATCGTGCGAACAAATTCCTCTGACTGCTGACGTCAGTGTCGTCGCGTAAAAACCACATTTCTGTCTTGTATTTTGCAATCGGATATGTTGTATTCGCGGCGCAACAACAGCAAGACACGCGTCAGTTTGGGAGGAATGCCCATGAAGTCCTCCGTTGTGAAACGCTCCATCGTCATCAATTGTCACAAAACAAGTGTCTCGCTTGAAGACCAATTCTGGTCGTCGCTCAAACAAATCGCTCAGGATAAGTCAGTTACGCTGTCAGAGATCGTGGGTCAGATCGATTCCGGCCGCGGCGAACAAGCCAATCTCTCTTCGGCAATTCGTCTCTACATTCTCGCCCATTTCCGCGAACGTGTAGCCGCTGCGGCCGCATAGCTGCAGGAACCAAGCATTTTATCGCTTCGCACTTTGCCTGCTCGCTGGAGGCGGCAATGCTTCATCGCATCACGAAGCCGATGGCCACCCGGTCGATAGTTGTGAATGGAAGAGCTCAGACGCTTATCATGGAAGATGCTTATTGGCGGGGCTTGGAGCAGGTTGCAAAGGAAAACGAATTGACCCTCGCTGAAATTTTGGAAATTGTCGACGCCGCACTCGGGAATGGCGACGAGCTTTCGTCGGCGCTACGTGCTTTTTTCACGAGAGGTCCGTGCGATGATGAAGTGGTCACCAACATGTTGGCGAAGCAAGGAAAGCGATAGCGACGGGTTTCACTAAAAAGTGTTCGTTCCAATTGGAACTCGATCTTGCCGTGCTTGGCGGAAACGTCGATGACAGCTACGAGGCCGCTGCGAACAGAGAAGCTTTCGACGCTGAATCGAATGGCCGCTGACATAGTGATCGTTTTCGTACAAATCGCTTCATTATCTAATACGCAATCTATAATCTGTTGCCGCCAACCGCTTGTTTGCGGGCAATATTCTGTGGTCGCCGATGCGCCGGTTGACAGAGACTCATGTGGATATCATTAATACGTATGATTTCCTAATGAGGTCCCGTCGATGGCTGGAATCGGAAAGCAAGCGAAAGTCATTTCCCAGGACCAACTTCGTGCACTGCTGGCGTGGCTGAAGCAGCGTCGAAATGCCGAACGAAACCGCTTGGTCGTGCTGCTGTCCTTCAAGGCCGGTCTCAGGGCTAAGGAGATTTCATCGCTGAAATGGGCGATGGTCTTGAATGCGAATGGCGGCGTTGGCTCACACATTCATCTGACCAACGATGCTTCCAAGGGCGAGAGCGGTCGGATCATCCCCCTGAACTCCGAACTTCGGCAATTGCTGGTCCATCACAAAAGCGGACTCGCTGTCCGGGCTGATGCCGATGGCTTCGTAATCACCAGCGAGCGCTCCGACAGCGTCAGCGCGCAAGTGATCGTGAACCTGTTCGCCGACTGGTACGAGCGTCTCGGGTTCGTCGGGTGTTCGTCTCATTCCGGCCGCCGAACTTTCATCACAAATGCTGCGCGCCGGGTCTCGTCTGTGGGTGGTTCGTTGCGCGACGTTCAGGCGCTTGCCGGTCACGCGTCCTTGCAGACTACCGCTCGATACATCGCGACCGACAATCAAGCTCAGGCAAAGTTAGTCAATTTGATCTAATCGAGCCATATTTTACATTTTGAAAACATGCAGCGAGAAGTACGGCACTCGTGCGGTTTGCATGATGACGGGCAAGTACGTACGTATTTGTACGGCATTTCCCAAAGTTCCATGCTTGGAACCTAATTCCTTTCAAGCGATAACTACTTCAGTACGGCGATTACGTAGTCTTCTCCAAAGAATTTAACAGAGTTGCCACAAGTGAATATTCTTGTCTTCAATGCCGACAGTGTTGTATATGAGATATTTTCGTTGGACGCCTAAGTATTGCTAAAGACAAATTCCTCTGTCAGAGCGTAAAAAACACAAGTACATTTCATGAATTGCCAACAAAAACCAATGATGCGGTTACAATTTGTTAAGTTAAAGAATCTTAATAATTGCGAAGCACGTTTTAGGAGAAGAAAATGCTAAAAGTTGCATTTCGGTCTAGAGGTCGCGCGATACTACTCATCTCTGCGCTCTTGGCATTGTTCGCTGTCACTGTCGTCGGCTTTGCACATGTCTGGCTGAAAAATGAGGTCCAGGCGGAGATGGTATCGAATGCGCGCAGCGCCATGCGCGTCGCGGCTGTCTCCTTCGGCGAAGCCCATCGCGGTAGCCGCGTGATCATTACCGAAGAAGAGGTGTCTGGGCTTGTCGCCGACCGTATGCCGGCCTTTAACGATCACACTTTGGTTGACCGCACTGCAAGCATGATTTCTGGCGTAGTCACCATCTTTCAAACCCGCGGCGCGGGCGACCATGTCCGCGTAACGACAACGGTAAAG
Source organism: Astrobacterium formosum (assembly GCA_030848545.1). Classification (GTDB taxonomy): domain Bacteria; phylum Pseudomonadota; class Alphaproteobacteria; order Rhizobiales; family Xanthobacteraceae; genus Astrobacterium; species Astrobacterium formosum. Next base: position 5,800 of record JAVDCA010000010.1, on the reverse strand, counting down.
AAGGAGAACGGGGAACGGGCAGTCGGCACCACGCTTGCGCCTGATCACCCAGCCAACGCCGCAATCAGTCGGGGTAACTCTTTCTACGGGTCAGCAACCTTGTTCGGCCATGAGTTCATCACTGGGTACCAACCCGTCAAGAGCGCTGCCGGCGAGGTGGTGGGAATCATTTTTGTTGGCATCCCGTTTGAACGCGCTCAAGCGATGATCACCCGGCTCACAATGGTAATCGCAGCTGCATCGGGAGGTGCGTTGATCATGCTGGCATTAGCCGGGGCCTTTGTGGTTGCGCGCGCTGTTCGGCCATTGTCGGTTCTGTCCACTACGGTGACCGCGATTGGGCAAGGCGACCTTGATCGCGACGTACCCTATGTAAAGCGGCGCGACGAAATCGGAGAGATCGCCAATGCGCTCGCGATCTTCAAGAGCAACGCTCTGGAAAACCGTCGCCTCGCTGCGGAGCAGGCAGAGGCTGAAGCACGCGCCGCAGCCGAACGACGCGCTACTGAAGATTGCGAGGCCGCAGCGCAGAAAGCCGCGGACGAAAAGCTGGCTATTGAACGCAGAACGACCATGCACAAGCTCGCCGACGACTTCGAGAAGGCGGTCGGCGGCATCATCGGTACGGTGTCGTCGGCATCGACGGAGTTGGAAGCCGCTGCAACGACGTTAACCAAGACTGCCGCCGAAACGCAACATCTTGCCGGCACCGTCGCGTCGGCCTCCGAGCAGGCTTCCGCCAATGTGCAGTCGGTAGCATCGGCGACCGAAGAAATGTCCGGTTCTATCCACGAAATCAGCCGGCAGGTTCAAGAGTCGAGCAGAATCGCCGGTGAGGCGGTTGCTCAGGCGCAAAAGACCGACGCTCGAATCCTTGAACTTTCCCAGGCAGCTCAACGGATTGGCGACGTCGTCAAACTGATCACGGACATTGCCGAACAGACCAACCTTCTAGCCCTCAACGCCACCATCGAGGCGGCGCGGGCTGGTGAGGCCGGCAAAGGCTTTGCGGTTGTCGCGCAGGAAGTGAAGGCGCTGGCATCGCAGACCGCAAAAGCGACCGGCGAGATCGGAGCTCAAATCGCGAACATGCAGACGGCAACGCAGGAGTCGGTGGTCGCGATCAAGGAAATTGGCGGAACCATCGGGCGCATTTCGGAAATCGCCGCAACCATCGCAGCGGCTGTCGAAGAGCAGGGTGCGGCAACGCAGGAGATTTCGCGCAACGTCCAACAAGCGGCCAAAGGCACGTCGTTGGTCGCTTCGAACATCACCGAGGTGAACCACGGTGCCGGCGAAACCGGGTCCGCTTCAAGTCAGGTGTTGGCATCGGCACAATCGCTATCGGTCGAAAGCAACCACCTCAAGACCGAGGTCGACAAATTTCTCCATACGGTCCGCACCGCATAGCTGGGTGATAACGGCCAAGGCGGTCGCACGCCGCGCGGCACGCGACCGCCCTGAGCAAATATGGAGGCTGCAATGAGCAACGTGATAACCCTAAGCATTGTCCCGAAAACATCACCGCCACCGACAGGAGGCCAGACCTCACCTTTATTGGAAGAAGCGCAGTTGGTGAACTTATGTGGCGTGTTGGCAACGCAGATGTTCCGTCTCTACCGAGCTTCGTCCGAACTCGAAAAGCTTGTCCTCAGGTCTGAGTTGGCCGAGGACGAACGTAAACGGGCCTCAAAAGCACTTGCGAGTGCACGTTTTGAAATCGCACAGTTCGTCGCGCACTCGGGTGAGATCAGCGCGCAAGCGGCAAAGCGGGTCAGTCTTCTGCTCCATGTATGAGCGCTCTCGTCGTCACCTACTCCGTCGCGAGGATATTTACCGCTCCAATATCAGACAGCTAATCGAGAAAGGCACTCGTCATGGTCAATATTCAATCGTTGGCGGCGAAAGGCGTCGATACGACGCTTGTGCTTGCCGATCTCGCTTCGCAAATCGAGTCGAATGCGAAAGATGCGTCATTTGTTTTTGTCTTCTATGGCTGTGACCATAACGACGCTGCAATTCTTGACTTCGTGCGGCAACGTTTTCCGAAAGCAAAGCTCGCGGGCGGTACATCGTGTGGTGGTGTAGGGTCCAATGCCGGCATGTGGGGTACTCGCGGTATTGGATTGTTGGTCATCCATGATCCCGAGGGGTACTATGGAGCGGGTTGTGGAGTGTTGGGCGATGCGCCGGCAGACGCTGCAGAGAAGATCCTAATCGAAGCGCTGGCGGATTCTGGGTGTCCCGGCGAAGTGCCGGAACTGATTTGGATTTATCAGACGCCAGGACGGGAGGAAGAGGTCATTGAGGGACTGCGGCGCGTGGTCGGTGATCGCTGCCCGATTGTTGGCGGAAGCTCCGCAGATGACACCGTTGCCGGTCATTGACGGCAACTCGGCTCCGAAGTGATGACCGACGGGCTGGTCGTGGCGGTTATGTTTCCGTCTGGAACTGCAGGTTACGCATATCAAGGCGGGTACGAACCGTCGGGCCAAAGCGGCATCATCACCCGCGTTGGCGCTGCAAATGATCCGCCGTGCGGCCTGGTCACGAAAAGCCATGGCCGAAGGATTATCTCGATAGACGACCGGCCTGCCGCACACGTCTACAACGAGTGGATCGGCCATGTGCTCGATGAGAAGATAGCGAAAGGCGGCAATGTGCTATTCGATACGACGATGTTTCCGCTCGCCATTGACGTCGGAAGCCTGGATGGCGTTCCTCATTATCGGCTGATACATCCAGAATCAATCACCGCTGACGGTGCGCTTTGCACATTCGCCGCCGTGGAAGAAAGAACGCGCATCCACAGCATGCGCGGTGCGAAAACGCGCCTTATTGATCGAGCCGGACGCGTCGCACGAGAGGCGTCGGCATTGATTCCCGATGGCGTATCGGGCGTAGCCGGCGAACTTGTCGTATACTGCGCCGGGTGCATGGCGGCCGTCGGGGATCAGATGGATAATGTCATGCAGGAGATCAATAAAAGCCTCAACGGACGGCCATTTCTTGCCTGCTTCACGTTTGGGGAGCAGGGCAGACTGCTCAAGCGCAATCTTCATGGAAACCTGATGATCTCGGCAATCGCCTTCGGTCGGTAAAGATACCGTGGCGAATATGACCAGCAGCACAGAACATCTGCGCGAATCACTAGTTGCACTCGAACGAGAAAATGAACGCCTTCGCGTCGAGTCGGCTCATGCCACATTGCTGTTTCGCTCGCTAGACGCTCTTGCCCGCGCCGGTCTGGAGGCAGATCCCTTCACCGCCGTCTTTTCTGCCTTGAAGGACGTTTTCAGCTATTCACAGGCCATGGTTCTTGCGCACGATTACACGGAATACCTGATTTGCATCGCGGCAAGTCCGGAATTCTATATCGGATCGTCGTGGAAAGTCGGTGTATTTTTTCAGCGCGTGATGTCGGGCCGGGTAGCTGCGACATTTTCCAATCAAGACCTGACTGAATGGCGTACCGCACCGAAAGGATTGTCGGACAAGCAACCTGCGCTCTATCTCCCCATTCAAATGCGTGGGCGTCGCGGATTGCTGGTTCTGTTGCAAGACGAAGGCGGCAAGGGATTCGACCGCGCCGATGTTACGCTAGGTCAGAAATTCACATTGTTGGCGTCGAGCGCGTTAGGTATTCGGGAATCCATAGAAAACGTAGCCGAATTGCGCAGGAAAGAAGAGGTGGAAATCCAAAACATGAAATTTGATGCGGCGCTCAACAATATCAGCCACGGCCTGATCATGTTTGATTCGGAGAAAAAGGTTGTGGTCTGCAATAAGCAATTTACAGATATGTACAATCTTTCATCGCAAAACGTCAAAACCGGTTGCGCTTTAAGAGAAATACTGCGCCTTCAACTGGTCACTGGATTTGTTCCCAAGAATTGTTCCGCATTTCTCGCTGACATAGACTCGTCCATCAAGGAGGATAAGGGCCTGGAGGATGAGATTAGATTTCGAAACGGTAGAATCTTCAAAATTTGCAGTCGTCCAATGCCGGACGGTGGTTGGGTAGCTACACATGAAGATGTTACCGAGCGCCGCATCAACGAGGAACGGATCGCGTTTTTGGCGATGAATGACGTTCTGACCGGAATTGCCAACCGATCTCGTTTTATTGAGGAGCTGAATGTTGCAAACGACGAATACCTTTCTTCCGGGTCATCCTATTGTATATTCATGCTCGATTTGGATCGGTTCAAGAATGTCAATGATTCTTTAGGGCATGCAGCCGGCGATCTCCTGTTGAGGGAGACAGCCAAGCGCCTGCAGCAACTCTTGCCAAGCACCGACACACTCGCCCGCTTAGGCGGCGACGAATTTGCTGTTTTACATAGGTCTGCTCCAGGTTCTTTGAACGACGCTCTGCGAGAAAGCGCGCGGCAATTGGCCGAGCGCATTATCGATGCGATTTCACAGCCATACAATCTTGACGACACGAAAGTGGTTGTGGGCGTCAGCGTCGGGATTGCGTTGGCTTCCAGAGATTCAGGTGGTTCGGACGAGCTCATGAAAAGAGCCGATCTGGCGCTATACAAGATAAAAAGCTCTGGCCGGAACGGGTTCGCATTCTTCGATACCAAGATGGCGACAGAAGCCCATGAACGTCAGCAGCTGGAGAGTGACCTGCATGAAGCCATCGTGCGCGAAGAACTTGAGCTCTACTTCCAGCCCATTGTTTCCGTAACCAATCATCAGGTTCGTTCTTTGGAAGCTCTCGTTCGCTGGCATCATCCGACGCAGGGATTGATTATGCCGGATCGTTTTATTCCTCTGGCCGAGGAGGTCGATCTGATCAATACGATTGGCCAATGGATATTGGAGACGGCCTGCCAACAGGCAACGAGTTGGCCTTCGGACGTCAAGCTTGCAGTCAACGTCTCGCCGGTTCAATTTCAGCGCGGTTCGCTGGTGGCTGTTGTGAAGAACGCGCTAAAGACGTCTTGTCTACCGGGAGAAAGACTCGAACTAGAAATCACGGAGAGAGTTCTGCTCGAAAATCAGTCGGTTTGCGACTGTATCCTTCGCAAGCTCAAAGCTCTTGGTGTGTCGATTGTTCTCGATGACTTTGGCACAGGATATTCTTCGTTGAGCTATTTGACGATGTTTCCTTTCAGCAAAATAAAAATCGATAAATCCTTTATACAGAGGATGGTCAAAAGCTCGGATTCCGGCGCGATTGTATGCGCCGTCGCGAATCTCGGTCACTCGCTCAACATTGCGACAACTGCCGAGGGCATTGAAACGGCCGAGCAGTTAAAATTGGTCGCGGCTGCCGGGGTTAGCGAAGTGCAAGGATACTTGTTCGGGCGTCCTGCCACAGTATCGCAAATTGGTCGTTTCTTTGAAAGGAGGGAGAATAGACGTCTTGCGAGTTCAAAATACAATAGTTGCCAAGTCAAATAATACGTATACCGTTCATTGCGGTAAGTATGTTCAAAGCAAGCGGGCATCGAAGCTTTCGCCGCGATGCCCGATGAAAGAAACGCTATTTAAGCCGCCTTCCGAGCCTTCCGGACCTGCGTAGCCTTCGCGACCGCTGCCAGCTGTTCGTCCAGCTCGCCACCGCGAATCGCCGTGATCAACATATCGATCAGCGCCGGCAGCTTATCGAGCGTCGGCACGGCAATCGCCGACTTGCCCTTCTCGAACTCGATGGGCTTCCAGCCGGCGCGGACGAAGAACACGTAGCCGCCGGTCGGCGCCGGACGCCACCACGGACTCACGCGCTGTTGCTTCTCGATCTGAACGCGTTCGCCGTCTTTCTTCTCGGAAGTGCGGACGATCCGCT
>JAVDCA010000001.1 GCA_030848545.1 Astrobacterium formosum | reverse complement strand
GATAGAGCGTCGTACCGGCGCGCGGTCCGTCCGCGCGGGATCGACCGCTGTCATCAAGCTGGACCAGACCCGGCAGCCGGCACGAAGGCGATCCAATCCTTGCTGGACAAGGACCGAAATGGTCGGGGCAGCAGGATTCGAACCTACCACAAGCCATTGGCGGATCAGTACCTGTTTCTGACGGAAAGGGTCCAGCCCGAGGCGCCCGGCGCCCAACGATGGGGTGCGTTTCTGACAGTTGACCGCTGCGATAGGCGACGCGTTTCCGGCTTCTGACCTACACCTTCGGGCGGTCCGCGGGATAGCGCGCGGGTGGCTCTTCTTCTGCGCGCAGACGCCGCGCCATTAGGCCCAAAGCTCAAGGTGGCCAAAGGTGCGAAACACCGACCTCACACTGCGTTCAAGGCCTCCTCGGCACGTGCCACACTTTCTAGTACAGCCTCGAAGGTTGGCACGGAACCAAAAATCATCGTCGTCATCGCGTCATAGTCCTTGCGCAAGGGTCCGCACATCTCCGGGGTCGGCCGAAGATAAAACGAACCGCGTTTAGCCTGATCGAGACCCGTATGTCCGCGATGAAAGAACATCCGAGCATGACGGACACAGTCCTCGATCAACTTATCGTCCTTGCAAGCTTCATCACCGATTGACGCTCCCATCAGTCTGTGGACGTCGTAGTAGTGGCGCGACATTCGACCGTTTCCACGCAAGACACCCTTTTCGGTATGGTAGAACGTCATGCCCTGCAATATGAGCACCTTGTCGAGAAAAGTGCGTGCAGGCTGGATGGTGGTCACACCTTTAATCGCGAGTTCATCGCCCTGAGGAAGGTCGGGGGCGAGATAGGGTGCGATGATCCTTTCTTCGTTTGGATCAATGGCAGATTTCGCGCCTGCTTCAATCTTAATCCGCGGCGGGACATAGTCAGATTTTTCGACGGCACTTGGATAGTGGATAAGGATGCTCTGACAGTCTGGATCATCATCGTCCAGAACCACATGCAGAAGTCGGGGGTCTCTACCAGCCGCTTCCATCGTCTCTTTCGCAAGAGCGTCAAGTTCAACACGGAGCTTGTCGGCGATGTAAGCTTGGCAGGCAGTCTTTATGCCATCAAGATACTCAGTTTTCTTTCTTCTGCTTAGGGCCTCGAGTTGCTCAAAAGTTGCTCCTTCCCCGATATCGGTGCGAAACACAGTTATGTCGATGTCCTCGGAAAATCTAGATATCAGGCCATACCCCTTCGAGAGTGACGTCCCCCCTTTGAACAAGAGACGGGGCCCCCCTGATTGCAGACGATGGAATAGTACATCAAGAGTCCAGCACACCCAGAAGTCCTTCTCGATGTTTTGGACGGTGGTACCAAATCGACTGGCAGCCGTAACGAATAAGTCGCGGCGATCGTCGTCGCTGGAAGAGATGATTGCTTGATATGCAGCATTCATGCGGCAGGCACTTTCCGACGCTTTGGGACGTGCTTTCGCTGGTTTGACTTCTTGGGGGAAGAAGACTTGGCCAACAGCATATCCCGGAGGAGTTCCTGCATCCAGATCGGCAAGGCCTGAAGCCCACGTCGCAAATCTTCACGCACGACAGCACCTTGTTTGGAATCCGACAGCAAAGATTCGATGCGCTGTCGAATGCGAGGCCCCTCTTCGAGGTCGTCGAGCTTGGGCTTTAGCCAATGCAAAGCTTGAACTATACGCATCGCTGGCCGTCCAGCCCAATAGAGCTTGCTGGCGGAGGTTGGGCGGAAAACGATGGTCAGATTACCAAGACGGAGTGGCTTTAGGCGCGTGTCTGAATGAACGACTATACGGCCGGGGACAGCATCGCTTAAGCCCAGGTCATTTGCTGCCGTCATGCCATCAACGAGAACTCGCGCTTGGTCACGCCGGGCGATCGTGTCAATAACGGCGCGATAGTCAGGAGCGACTGGCTTCCCAGTGAGTTGGCTGGCCCGCGGACGGTCGTAGAGACCTAGATCGATCCGACGGAGCCTGCCTGCCGCTTCGAGCCGTTGGAGTGCCTTGCTAACCGCATCGCGAGGGCCGAAGTCAACGAAATCGCTCGGCGTCCACACAGCCGAAGGGGTGGCCGCACAGATTCTTCCATAGATCCTTGTCTTTATTGATATTTCAATCGTTTTCATCGCAGGAACCTGTCCCACATTTGTAGTGAAGTTTGGGACATCCGACAAGGGGAACGATCGCTCGTCTGTGAATGCATCGCTATGGTACATATACCATAGCGATGCAGGAACGAACCTGCTCCTGCAGCCGTTCACCCGGACGAAGATCGTCTGCAGCCTTCGCTGGTCATGAGCATGGTATATATACCATGCTCATGACCGACCCATTTCTGCTCCGCAGCGTGGATCTCAAATGCCAAAAATCGGCCGGCTTGCGCGCGCTCTAAACGAAATCGTCCTGGCGTTCTCGAACGAGCCGCACAGAGTTTACTCCAAGACGCAAGTCGCTGACTTACTCATTCGAAATCGCCGCACATGGCGCCTAGGCGAGTCAACCAGCATAGGCAACTTCATCTTGTTCTTACTAAAAAACGGGGTTCTTCGAGAGCATACATTTCGATCGCCAGCCTACAAACAAAAGATCACACGATACTCTTGGGGAGAAGCCTCGCAATTGGAATTGGCGCTGTCTCTCAAGCCCCGCGCCTACCTGTGTCACGAGACAGCCCTAATGCTGCACGGGCTTGCCAAATTCAACCAAAAGACGATTTATCTGAACGTCGAGCAAAGCGTGAAATTGAATGGAACTGGCTCGCTTACCCAAGAAGCAATCAAACGTGCATTCTCAGGAAAGCAGCGAAAGTCGAACCTCATTTTCACCTCCGAACGCACATCCGTCGTTATCGTTGCTGGCAAGAACACGAGCCGGCTTGGAGTTGAAGAAATTGCCGGACCTGCATCGGAAACTCTTCAGGCCACAAATCTGGAGCGTACACTTATCGACATCGCCGTGCGCCCCGCTTACGCCGGCGGCATAGCGCAGGTTCGCAAGGCTTATCGTACCGCGAAGGGTCGCATGTTAGTTGACCGGCTACTAACGATTCTGAATAAACTCGATTATGCATATCCTTACCATCAGGCCATTGGATTCTTGATGCACAACACAGGCTATCCTGAGGAAAGCTGCGCCAAGTTACGTGCGCTGGGGCTTGAATACGATTTCTATCTGGCTCACGAAATGGAAGAGCCGCAATATTCTGAGAACTGGCGGGTCTTCTATCCTCGAAAGTTCAGATAAAATCACCGACGCGACAGCGGATCTCGCCGCAGTTTCGGGTGCGCTTTCATTGAGGGGCCAGTAGCCCCACCACACATGAATAAACTGCACTACCAAGGCACGCCACGCCTAATTCGCAGCCAATAGCGATGGAGTGTCGGTGCACGCAGGCCTCAGCTTGCCGTGAACACGTCAGGACACCTTTGTCAGAATCACCCGAGCCGTCAGAATCAGGCTTTGAAATATCTCAGCAAAAACGGCCGGAATGGTCGGGGCAGCAGGATTCGAACCTGCGACCTGGAGTACCCAAAACTCCCGCGCTACCAGGCTGCGCTATACCCCGTCCGATAGAACGCAATCAACATCAGCGATTTAGCTTCGATCGCAAAGGTGACCGCACCCGTCAAGCGAGCCTGAACCGTCTACACTCTCCCGTTCCGCCGGTCTACGGCTTGCTGCGACGAGAGACGCGTCAGGATATTTATCACATTATCGTGAGAACTTATCCCGCACCCCTGTTCCGGCCCTATAATGTACCGGTTCCGTTCTCCGAGGGGCGCTTTCATGAGGCAACTTGAAGGTGGGATGGAATGCGGTGCCTGCGGGTCGGCTTGCCGGTCGGCTCCCGGGGGTTGTTGGGACTCCGCCACGGCGACACCACGATCGCCGCGCGAGGAGCTCGCTACGTGGGTGTGACCGTTTCCTCGGCAACGAGGATATTGGCTTCCGGCACGAAAGCGCGGCCCAAGAACCAAAAATCACCGCGGTGGAGCGCCGTGAGGCGCAAGGCGTCCCTCGCAAGGACGCCGGGCGCCGATCGCAAGGCTCCCGCCCGTGCGGCGCAAGCACGGGCGCCCGTATCCGGTTTCGATACGGGCGCGTCTCACGGCGCTCCGCCACCCCTCGGATCTTTTCCAAGGCGGCGGAAAAACGAAGCGCAAGACAGGCGTCGCCCGCGCCTGAAACAAACAACGGACCGGCGGAGCTTTGGCTTATGGCAGGCGGAGAGATCATGCCGATTCCGCGAGATTGCCACGGCACCGTGCCACGGGCGCGGCGCAGCATGAGTTCATCAGCGCGTTCACGCGCGTCTTCGACGCGCTATGGCGAATGGTGCGCCGCAGACCCGGGGGCTAGCTCCGAGCCAGGCCCCGGTTCTGCGCAGCAGCATTGCATGCTGCAGCGCGCCCGGGGCACGAACCGAGTGGCGTCGCTCCTCGCAAATGGCGGAGGAAAATCCATGCCCCCGAGGTCAGTCCCTCACGGGCGCACCACGAAGATGCCGTGGCCCGACGTGACGAGGCCGATGGCGGCGCCCGGTTCGCGCAGCACCTGCGGATCGGGCGAGATCACGAACAGGCGGCCCGCCGGCGTGTCGAGATTGTACTCCGCATGCGCCCCCATATAGGTCGCGGTGCGCACCTTGGCGGCGAGCGCGCCCGGCGTGCCGGCCGGCACGATCCGCAATGCCTCCGGACGGATGACGACGTCGACCGGGCCGACGTCGAGGCCGCGCGCCGGCAGGCGCAGATCCATGCCGTCGAGATGGACGATCGCGTCGCTGCCGTCGAGGCGGGCGATCTCGCCCTTCACATGGTTCGCCTCACCCATGAAGGTCGCCACGAAGACGCTGTCGGGCGCCTCGTAGAGTTCGCGCGGCGAGCCGGTCTGGGCGATCTCGGCCGCCTTCATGACGACGATACGGTCGGAGACCGCGAGCGCCTCCGACTGGTCGTGGGTAACGTAGACCACTGTGACGCCGAGGCTCTGCTGCAGGGCGCGAATCTCCTCGCGCATGGACCGGCGCAGCCTCGCGTCGAGATTGGACAGGGGCTCGTCGAAGAGGAGGACGTCGGGCTGCAGCACCAGCGCGCGTGCGACCGCGACGCGCTGCTGCTGGCCGCCCGACATCTCGCTCGGCAGCCGGTCGCCGAAGCCCTTGAGGCCGACGGTCGCGAGCGTCTCCTCGGCGCGCCCATGCGCCTCCTTCCTGCCCATGCCGCCGGACACGAGCCCGAAGGCGACATTGTCGCGCACGCTCATATGCGGGAACAGCGCGTAGGACTGGAACACCATGGAGACGTTGCGCTCGCCGGCGGAAAGCTCGGTGACGTCCTCGCCGCCGATGAAGATCTTGCCCTCGGAGGCGCGCTCGAGGCCGGCGATCATGCGCAGCACCGTGGTCTTGCCGCAGCCCGAGGGCCCCAACAGCGTCACGAGCGAGCCCGCCTCGACGACGAGGTCGACCGGCTTGACGGCGGTGACCTCGCCATAGCGCTTGGCGACCCCTTGAAGCCGCACCTCGGCGGCCTTGCGGGCTTTGTTCATGCACGGCCTCCGACCGGGACGACGGGAACAACGGGAGCGACGGCGGCCTTCCGGCGGCCGAGATTGCGTTCGCCGACGACGAGTTGAATGAGCGCGATGACGGCGAACATCATGACGATCAGGGCCGTCGAATACGCGATGGCGATGCCGTAATCGCCGTTGATGACGCGGTTGATGATGAAGACGGTGGCCATTTCATGCTGGGCCGAGACGAGGAAGATCGCCGCCGACACGGTCGTGACCGAACGCACGAAGGAATAGACGAGCGCGGTGACGATCGCGGGCTTGAGGAGCGGCAGCACGACGGTTCGCAGGGTCCGGAAGGTCGAGGCGCGTAGCGTCACCGCCGCCTCGTCGAGGCTCTTGTCGAGCTGGCTCATGGCCGCCATGCCGGAGCGAACGCCGACGGGCAGGTTGCGGAACACGAAGCAGGCGACCAGCACGATGGCGGTGCCGGTGATCTCCACCGGCGGCACGTTGAAGGTGAGGATATAGGCGACGCCGATCACCGTGCCGGGAACGCAGAAGGTCAGCATGAGGGCGAATTCGAGCACGGTCTTGCCGGCGAAGCGCTGCCGCGCCAGGAGCCAGGCGGCGGTCAGGCCGAGGCCGGCGGTGAGCGGCGCCGCGATGCCGGCGAGCTTCAAGGTGGTGAACACGCTCATCCAGGCGCCGCCGGACCAGATGATGCCGTTACTGGTCCACTCGATCGCGAAGGCGCGGCCGAAATGCGACAGGGTCGGCGTCCAGTCGCGGCCCCACACCTTGACGAAGCCGCCGGCGAGCGCGAGGCCGTAGACCGTGATGGTCAGCGTCGCCCACGGCACCGCGACGCCGTAGGCGAGACGGCGCACCCAGTGGGGCAAAGGCTGCGGCAGGCCGGAGTCGCCCTTGCCGGTGACCGAGACGTAGGACGAGCGGCCGAGCACGGTGCGCTGCAGGAAGAAGGCGCTGAGCGCGAAGCCGAGCAGGATCAGGGCGAGCGTCGCGGCGCGGCCGAAATCGGCCTGGGCGCCGACCACCGCGAAGAAGATTTCCGTCGACAAAACGCCGAACGAGCCGCCGAGCACCACCGGGTTGCCGAAGTCGGCGAGGCTTTCCACGAACACGACCAGAAAGGCGTTGGCGAGGCCGGGCCGCATCAAGGGCAGCGTCACGGCCAGGAAGGTGCGGGTCCGGTCGGCGCGCAGCATGCGCGCCGCCTCCTCCATGCTGGGAGAAATCCCCTGCACGACGCCGATCAGCACCAGGAAGGCGGTCGGCGTGAACGAGAATACCTGTGCGAGCCAGACTCCGTTGAAGCCGTAGATCCAGCGCCCGAGCTGAAGGTCGAAGGTGCTCTCGGCGATCTGGTTGATCAGGCCGGAGCGCCCGAAGATCAGGATGAGGCCGAGGCCGATCACGAAGGGCGGCGTGATGATGGGCAGCACGGTCAGAAGCCGCATCATCCGCTTGAGCGGAAAATCCGTGCGGGTGACGATGAGCGCGAAAGCGAGCCCGAGCACGGTGCAGCCGGTCGCGGTCGCGGTCGCCATCATCAGCGTGTTCCAGGCGACCCCGCAGGACGAGCCCGAGTAGAAGCAGGCGACGCCCCACACTTTCGCTCCGAAGAAGCGCTCCACGAAGGCGTCGAGAAGGCCCTGGTCGACCGGCGAGCGGATGGCCTGGCCGAGAATCGTCAGCACCGGCCAGACCGTGAAGATGCCGATGGCCGAAATGAGAATGCCGACGGCGCCGGCGACGAAGCGGTCGCCGCCGAAGCGACCCTTCAATGCCAGCCCATCGGTGATCATCAACACGAGACACACGAAGGTGACCATGCCGCCCAAGCCGATGCCGAACTGGCGGTCGTCCATGGCGCCGAAGACGGTTTCGAGCCACGGATAGACGAAGCCGCGCACGCCGATCGACCAGCCCTGGGCGACATAGGCGGCAAGGCCGAACACGCCGGCGATCGTCAACAGGCGCGCGCGCATGGGCCGCGCCACGCCCGGCAGCACGGCGGGGATCGCGACCACGAGTGCGGCGATGATGGGCCAGAGCCACCAGCGGCCGAAAAACAGCGCTTGGGCCAGCGCCGAGGCGGTGTCGGCGTCGTCGCGAAAGAACGCGAACGCCGTGCGCCAGGTCATGTCGTCCTGAAGCATGTGCCAGGGCGGCACCGCGACGGCGAATCCCGCGGCCAGGAGCGTCCAGGCCGCGGGATCGAAACGTGTGCGAGGGTTCGCCATGGCGAAAAACCGCTTGTTTCAGGATCAGCGCGGCAGCGAGCCGACCTCGCGGTCCCAGCGATCGAGGATGCGCTTGCGCACGGCGCTGGCGCCGTACTTGGCGAAGTCGTAGTCGACGAGCTTGATCTTGGTGATATCGGGGATGCGCGGGTCGGGCGTCGCACCCGGATGCGCCGGCACGTGCCACTGGTTGGTCTTCGGCCCGATGTCCATCGCGGCCGGCGTCAGGTACCAGTCGTAGAACTTCTTGGCATTGGCGAGATTACGCGCGCCCTTGATGATCGACTCGCAGGCGACCTCGTAGCTCGTGCCTTCCGACGGATAGATGATCTCGATCGGGAAGCCGGCCTGCATCTCGGTGATCGCCTCCATGTTGAAGGTCGCGGCAAGCCCGGTCTCGCCGCGCGCCACCGCGCGCACCGGCGCGGCGCCCGAGCGGGTATAGGCGTTGACGTTGGCATGCAGCTTCTTGAGATAGTCGAACGCCTGGTCTTCGCCCCACAACTGCACCAGGCCGGCGATGATCGTATAGGCGGTGCCGGACGAGTTGGGGTTGGGAAGCTGCACCTCGCCCTTGTATTCGGGCTTGGTCAGATCGATCCAGCTCTTCGGCACGGGCAGGTTCTTCTTGGCGATGAATTCCTTGTTGTAGACGAGCGCGATCGCCCCGGTCGAGACGCCGACGCAATGGCCCTTGGACTGCTCGTGCACCTTCTGGGCCCACGGATGCAGTTCCTTCATGCGCGCAGAGGTATAGGGCTCCAGGAGCTTTTCTTCCGCGGCGACGAAGTGCAGGTCGGCGGCACCGCCGAACCAGATGTCGGTCTTGGGGTTCTGCGCCTCGGCGCGCACCTGGGCGAGGATCTCGCCGGTGGATTTGCGGATCATCGACACCTTGATGCCGGTGTCGCGCTGGAAGGCCGCCGCGATCGCCTCACACCAGTCGGCCTGCGGAGCACACAGCATGTTGAGCTGGCCCTGGGCCTGGACGGGCGTCACCGCCGCCGTGCCGACCAGCGCGAGCGCGGCCGCGATCGAGAATCGTTTGAACATGTCGCTCTTCTCCTCATGTCCGCAGCACCGGCGGTCCGACGCAGTGGTCGTGCCGCCTCCCCGTCTTGCGAGCGAAGCGAAGCAATCCAGCCCTTCCTTGCGGATTTCTGGATTGTTTCGTCGCCTGCGGCTCCTCGCAATGACGACCGAGATCCTTGTGGATGAATGCGCGTCAGCGCGGCAGCGAGCCGATCTCCGTGTCCCAGCGCCCGAGCAGGCGCTTGCGCTCGTGGGTGTTGCCGTACTTGACCACGTCGTAGTCGATCAGCTTGATCTTGGTGAGGTCCGGCGCGTTGGGCGGCAGCGGCGCGCTTTTGTTGGTCGGCATCTGCAACTGTCCGGCCGCGTCGAAACCGAGCTTCTGGGCGTCGGGGGTGAGCGCCCAGTCGTAGAACTTCTTGGCGTTGGCGAGATTGCGGGAGCCCTTGACGATCGACATGGAGCCGATCTCGTAGCCGGTTCCCTCGCACGGCGTCGCCCAGCCGACCGGGAAGCCCGCATTGGTCTCGGTGACGGCGTCGTGCACGAACGACAACGACACCGCGGTCTCGCCGCGCGCCACCGCCTTGATGGGGCCGGTGCCGGTGCGCGCATAGGCGTTGACGTTGGGGTGCAGCTTCTTGAGATAGGCCATCGCCTGCTCCTCGCCCCACAGCTGGACGAGCGTGGCGATGATCACGTAGGCGGTGCCCGACGAATTCGGGTTCGCCATCTGGATCTCGCCCTTGTAGCCCGGCTTGAGGAGATCGGCCCAACAGGCGGGTTTGGCGAGCTTCTTCTTGGCCAGGAGCTCGGTGTTGAAGCCGAAACCGACGGCACCGAAATAGACCCCGACGGTGCGGCCCTTGGAGACCTCATGCTGGCGCACGGCCCAGAGGTGGAGCTGGTTCAGCATCGGGCTCTTGTACGCGATGGTGAGGTTTTCCTCGGCTGCGACCAGGTGGGGATCACCGGTGCCGCCGAACCAGACGTCGGCGCGCGGATTCTGCGCTTCGGCGCGCAGCTGGGCGAGGTTCTCGCCCGATCCGCGCTGGGTCATGTTGACCACGATGCCGGTCGCTTTCTGGAAGTTGGTGACGATGGCCTGGCACCACTCGACCTGTACGGAACAGTAGAGGTTCAACTGGCCCTGGGCTTCGACGCGCGTAGTCGCCATGAGGGCGGCTGCCGCGACCGCGATGGAAAAACCGATATCCCGGATCTTCATGGACCGCGTCCCCGAATATGACACTTATGTGACAGTGCTTCCGGTCCTCGGCCGGCGTCAATACGCGCAACTGGCGAGGCGCGCAGGAATTACCGTTCCAGGCCCCTGAAGGGCTCCGGCGGGCAGCCAAATATTCAATGAAGACAATCGCCTGCGAGGCGCCGCACAGTACCCGTCGCAAACCGCCGATTCAGCGGAAAATCGGGTGCGCAACCTTGTCGCCGGCGGCGAGGC
Organism: Astrobacterium formosum; assembly: GCA_030848545.1. GTDB lineage: Bacteria > Pseudomonadota > Alphaproteobacteria > Rhizobiales > Xanthobacteraceae > Astrobacterium > Astrobacterium formosum. The sequence goes on along the minus strand of JAVDCA010000001.1, from coordinate 504,603 downwards.
CGAGCTTTTTGGCGGTGCCGGCGATGACTTCGAGGACGCCGCGCACCGGAGCCCCCGATGAAATGATCTTGCGCGACATGGGCTCGGTGTTTTCGGCGATACGGGCAATACGACCGTCGGCCCGGATGAAGATCATGTCGAGGGAGATGTAGGTGTTCTCCATCCACATGGAGACGCCCTGGTCACGCTTGAAGTCGAACAGCATGCCCTTCCCTTCGGGCAACTCGCGCCGGAACATCAGTCCACGCGAACGTTCCTCGTCGGTCACGGCGAGTTCGACGCTGAAGACATGGACGCCCGACCTGGAGACGATTTCGAGCGTGTCCATATCGGCCGCCCGCACGGTCCCGAACGGCGCAGTCCCGAACAACGCGAGGACCGCAAGGACGACGGCCGCGAACTTCGGCAGATGACGGAACATGGGACGACAGAACATGGGCGCACTCACGAGCGGCGTGTCCAACGGGCAGCCGGTTGAGTAGCGCAAGCCTGCGTCAGTGGGAAGCCGGACCGTGCAGGGCGCCGTCCGGCCGCACTTCGGCGGCCATCAGGCCTTTGGGTCCGGGTCCGAATCGCACCAGCACCGTCTGGCCGGGCCGCAGCTCGGCAAGTCCGAAGCGCCGCAGCGTCTCCATGTGCACGAAGATGTCCGGCGTGCCGTCGCCGCGGGAGAGAAAACCGAATCCGCGCAAGCGGTTGAACCATTTGACCTGGGCCCGCTCGAGCCCCGAGGTCGGCGTCACCGTGACGTGGGTGCGAGGCGGCGGCATCTGCGCCGGATGGATCGCCGTCGACTCGTCCATGGAGACGATGCGGAACGCCTGCAATCCTTTCGGACGCTGCAGCGCTTCGCACACGATGCGAGCGCCCTCCAAGGCGGTCTGATAGCCGTCGCGGCGCAAACAGGTGACGTGCAGCAGCACGTCAGCCGCGCCGCTGTCGGGTACGATGAAACCGTACCCTTTGGAGACATCGAACCACTTGATGACTCCGGTGACTTCGATGACGGTGCCTCCGGCCTCGTTACCAATGTCCCCGAACGCCTCCGGTCCGAGCTCTAAACTTGCGAGGCCTTTCGGCCCAATCCCGTCCGCCGTCATGACTGACGCTGGTTGCCGCTTCTGTGGCGCCTCTTGAGGGCGCTTCGACGAATCTGTTCGTGTGCGAGATTAACACCGCGCCGAAAGCGGAAAAGACCAAAATGTCCAATTCCAACCGGAACGAAGTCGCGCCTGTGAAAATCCGTGCAAAACGAATCCCTTGTGCCGTTTGGGCAACGTTCGCTCAGTGACCCGCGAAGGGCGCCAGAACCTCGCCGATGTCAAAACGAATCACCAGATCGGCAAGATCGTCGAATTCGGTCGGGTCGCGATTGAGAATCGCGAGGTGCGCGCCGTTGCGTTTGGCCAGCAGGGGAAACCCGGCGGCCGGCCACACGACCAGCGACGAGCCGATGGCCAGGAACAGGTCGCAGTCGAGCGCGAGTTCCTCGGCGCGGCTCATTTCCTTCTCCGGCATGGCCTGGCCGAACGAGATGGTGGCGGTCTTGATGTGGCCGCCGCAATGCGGACAGTCGGGCGCCCGGCCGCTTTCGAAGCGCGCCTTGACCCAGGCGAGCTCGTAGCGTTCGCCGCAGTCGAGGCAGAGCGCGTAGGTCGTGTTGCCGTGCAGCTCGACGACGTCCTGTGCCGCAATGCCGGCGGCCTGGTGGAGATTGTCGATGTTCTGGGTGACGACGGCCGGAACCTTGCCGGCACGATAGAGTGACGTCAGGGCGCGATGGCCACGGCCCGGACGCGCGCCGGAAAACTGCTCTTCCATGGCGAAGCGCCGCCGCCAGGCTTCGTCGCGCATCTCCTGGCTGGCGAGAAACTCGTCGAACGAGATCGGCGCATTCTTGGTCCACAGCCCGCCCGGCGAGCGGAAGTCGGGAATGCCGCATTCGGTGGAGATGCCGGCGCCGGTGAACGGCACGATCACCTTGGCGCCGTCGATCAGTTCGCGAAGCCGGTCAATGGCCTCGTCCAATCCAGTTGCTATCATCGTCTTGTCTCGCGCGGATTTAAGAAGTTTTGGCTTGCGCGGTCTTGCCGGAGGCCTTGCCGGCGGTTTTTGCCATCTGCAGGCGGCCTCGGTTGGCCGCTCCGCTGCGCCGTCCTATATCATGTCGCGGCCGGCCCGGCGGTCCAAACCCGGTCGCGGCCGTCGCACCGATATTCCCCCGTCCCGAAGAGGATTTTCCATGCGATATCTCCATACCATGCTGCGCGTGCGCGACCTCGACGCCGCGCTCGACTTCTATTGCGGCAAGCTCGGACTGATCGAGACGCATCGCCGGGTGGACGAGAAGGGCCGCTTCACCCTCGTGTTCCTGGCCGGACCGCAGGACGAGGCCCTGGTGAAGGACAGCCAAGGCAAGGGCCGGCCGGCCCCGCTGGTCGAACTGACCTACAACTGGGACACCGAGGACTATGGCGAGGCCCGCTATTTCGGCCATCTCGCCTTCGAGGTCGACGATATCTACGCCACCTGCGACAGGCTCATGAAGGCCGGCGTGACCATCAACCGACCGCCCCGTGACGGCCAGATGGCGTTCGTGCGCTCCCCCGACAAGCACTCCATCGAGCTTTTGCAGAAGGGCGACGCCCTGGCGCCCCAGGAACCGTGGACATCCATGGCCAACACCGGTCGGTGGTAATGACGCCGGCAGGGGGCCGGCCGGGCCGGCCGCGGCCCCCTGCCCGGCCAGCCGCCAACCGTGCGCCGGCTCGCTTGCCCACGCCCGCAAACCTCTTTATATGTCGCGGCGCTTCCGGCCGCCCTGGACTTCTCGTCCGGCGGAGCGGAGCCCGCGCCCATCGTCTAGCGGTCTAGGACGTCGCCCTTTCACGGCGAAAACAGGGGTTCGAGTCCCCTTGGGCGCACCAGATTTCCAGTAAAAATCAAACACTTAGCTCTGCCGCTCCGTGAACCGGCGGTGAACGTGAGACCGACGGAAAAATCTCACGTGAGGCATTTTTCGCGCCCGGTTCGTGGCGAGCAAAGATGCGGGTGCCGATGGCGTCTTCATCGGCGACATCGGCAAGGCCCATCCGGCCATTGCCGTCGCGCGAAATTGCATCCGTGCCGGTGCCCGCGGCCCCTTCCATGTCGTCGATTTCGTCAACCGGCCCGAGACTGAGACCCACAAAAGTCGCCAGGGCCGCATCGCCGATCATCTGAACCGCATCGAATTCGCCGTTCTCGACGAACGCGGCCATCTGCCGTTCGAACGGTCCAGCGGCCAGCTCTTGTTCGGCGTCCGCCTCAAGAACTTGATCCACGTGGGTATCCAGTTCATGGTGCGCGGCTGTGTCTGGGACAGCCATGCCTGTTCAGGGACAACAAGTTGAGGCCAAAGGGCTGGGGTCATCTGCCAACCGAGCTGACACGCCGGGAGTTCGTGGGCCGTTACCGCGGCTCTCTCGGCGGGCTGCTTTGGCGAAGACGAGGACCAGCCCCGATAACCACCCCGGACGGCCATGTCTGTACGTAGCTGCGCCGCTTCTCTCCTCCTGCAGCAGATTCCTCGATGACCTTCGTGACCTTACTTCCCCGCCTGCATCGCGCTTTCGAGCATGCCACAGACCCAAGAGAGATCGGCTTTAGGGTGGCGGGTGCGCCGGTGCGCCTGCGCATCGCTGGCGCAGATCTGCGTTTGGCGCTGATGCCCTCACTGCAGGGACTGGTGGACGAGACCGACGAAGCGCCCCGCCTCGTCATTCATGCTTGGAGCGGCGGCGAACCGTGCACCGAGCTGCGCGCGGCCTTTGCCGAACACCCTGATAAGATCTCCATGGTCAACGAACCGCCGCTGCATCTGCAGTATAATCCCGAGGGCGACATTCTCAGCTGCATCGATACCGCGCGCGGCGAGGCCTACTACCATGTGCCCGACCCGACGGCACTGCCGGACTACGAGGTCTGCACGCCCATGCGGATGCTGTTCAACTGGCATTGCGACGCGGTGGGAGCACTGATGGTGCATGCTGCGGCGGTGGGCGTGGACGGCGTCGGCGCGCTGATCGTCGGGCGCAGCGGCGCCGGCAAGTCGACCACAGGGCTGCAATGTCTCGCCTCGGGCATGGAGTATGTCGGCGACGACTATGTGGCGGTGAGCCGCGGCACGCCTCCGGTGGCGCACCATCTCTACCGCGGCTGCAAGGTGATGGACGACGCCTTCGAGCGTCTGCCGGGACTGCGCGACCGGGTGCTGATGCGCAACCCGGAACGCACCAAGAGCGTGGTGATCCTCGACGATGCGGCCGGGCGACTGGTGGCGTCGCTGCGCATCGTCGCGATCGTTCGCCCGCGCATCGCCCATGCGGTGACGAGCGGCTTTGTGCCGTTGTCGCCGCTCCAGGCGGTCACCGAATTCGCCGCCAGCACCATATTGCAGATGCCCGGGGTGGGCGGCTTCATGCTTCGCGAAATCACCGCGCTCTGTACGCGCGTGCCCACCTTTGAGATGACCCTCGGCCGCGATCCCGACGAGATCGCGGCCTCGTTGCGCAGCAAGATCACGGGGCTGGCCTCCTGATGCGGTTGTTTGCAGATTTCGAGGACCGGCCGCCGCTCCGGCACGAACAGGAGTTGTTGCTGCGCGCAGTGCTCGCGTCCAAGGCAGAAGGCCGCGATGCCCTCGCGCGCTGGATCGCCGAGACTGATTTCGACACCCTTGATCCAGCGTCGTTCCGCCTCGTGCCCGCACTGTTTGCACGCTGGGGGGCGGATGCAGCCGCTGCGCTCCACCACGGCCGGATGAAGGGGATATACCGCTACTTCCTGTTCCGCTCCAGCCTGGTCGCTGCGGCGGCACGGCCCGTCCTCGCGGCCTTTGCCGCTGCAGGGGTAGAAGCACTGGCGATCAAGGGCCTCGCGCTCGGGCTGCGATACCACAAGAACGTGGCGCTGCGGCCGATGTCGGACGTCGACGTGCTGATACGTCACGCCGACTTGGCTGAGGCGGACGCGGTGCTCCGTACGCACGGCTGGCGCTACCGCTACGGCGCGGCGAAAAAGCTGCGCGACATCCATTCCCACGACTATGTTGACGATCGCAGCAGTGGCTTCGACCTGCACTGGTTTGCGCTGCCCGAGTCGGCAGCCGAAGGTGCCGACGGTGGTTTCTGGAGTCGCGCCGAAACCATCGATTGGCAGGGCCAGCCGCTGCGCATGCCGGCGCGCGAGGATCTGGCGCTCATCGCGATGGTCAACGCCATCCGTGAGGCAGACGCGATGCACTGCGTGTGGATCTACGATGTCGCCGCGCTGATCGCCGACGCACCCAGATTCAATTGGAACCTTCTATGGGCCGAGGCGGGGCGGCACGGCGTTCGCACGCAGGTCTTTTCGGCACTGCTGCTGCTCTCGCAGGTCGCTCCGTGGCTGATTCCGGAGGCATGCTTGCACGCCTGCCTCGCGACAGACCCGGTGCTCACGCTCGACCGGCTCCGCGCCGTCGTCGCCGAGACCCGCACAGACACCCTCACGGCTATGGGGCGGGCCTATGCTGCCGAATGCCTCGGATCGGTGCGTAAGGCACGCTGGTTCGGCCTGTTCCCCGCGCGTGACGCCTATGCCGATCTCGTCGCCGACCCCGCAGTCGCCAAGCACCTGCGTATCATGCGCGACAAAGCGGGCGAGATCGTCGGCATCTACATGCACCGATGCCACATACCTCTGCTCGAGCAGTTGTTCGTGGTGGCCGATGCCGCCACGCTCGCCGCCGCGCTCGCCGACCTCGGCCGCGAAGGCGAGATCACACTGCCGCGCGGGTGCCTCGGTTTGCGCGAGGCGACCAGCGGCGCCTACGCCGCCCGGGTGGATCTCGCCGCGCCGCCGCATTTAACCCTGCCCGCGGGCGAGGCCGGCAAGGTCGCGCTGTACGTGATCAACGCGTCGGACGAGGCGTGGGTGGTGGCGGAGGAAACGGCGGCGCTCTACGGCATTTCCTACCACCTGCACGACGACGCGGACACGCTCGTCGCCTGGGACCAGCCGCGCACCTATTTCATGAAGCCCCGGCCTGGTACGCTGGCTTTCGTCGCGCCGGGGCAGCGCCTCGCCTGCCAAATGAAGGTGCACGCCCCCGCAACGCCGGGACGTTACTGTCTGCATCTCGACGTGCTGCGGGAAACCGTAACCTGGTTTTCGGCGATGGGTGAACGCTTCCCCGTCGTTGCACTTGAAGTGATCGCCTGAGGAGGAGCGCATGTATCAGGTCAACGCGCCACGCGTCGTTCACGAAACGCTCGAAGGGGAAACCGTCGTCATAGACACCGTCACCGGCCTTTACTACACCGCCGCGGGCAATGCCGCACAGCTTTGGCAGGCACTCGCTGAAGGGGCGGACCCGGCGGTGCTGGCCACCGCCTGCGCCGAGGCGGGATGTGATACGGGCGCGTTCGAGGCGTTCTGCGACGATCTAGTCGCGTCCGGACTGCTGGTGGGGCGCGCCGGCGGGTCGGTCACGGTCGCGCTGCCCGCACTCGACGCCGCACTGGCACCGCCTGCACTCACGCGCCATAACGACCTCCAGGAGTTGATCGAACTTGATCCGATCCACGAAGTAGATATCGCCCAGGGTTGGCCGTTTCGCGGACCGGAAACGCCATGACGGCTTCAAACCGTGTCAGTGTCGTGATCCCCGCGTTCAACGCGGCGCACTATCTCGGCGCCGCACTCGGCAGCGTGTTCGCCCAGACCCTGCCGGCCGGCGAAATCGTCGTCGTCGACGACGGCTCGACCGACGATACCGCGCAGCAGGTGCGGGGGTTTCCGGGTGTGCGGCTGGTGGCGCGCGACCACGGCGGCATCGCCGCGGCCCGCAACACGGGAGTTGCCGCGACCTCTGGACGCTGGATCGCTTTCCTCGACGCCGACGACCTGTGGCTGCCCGACAAGCTCGAACGCCAGTTCGCCGCCGTCGCCGCGTCACCCGGCGCGTGTGGGGCCTTTGGTTGGCTGCGAACGTTTGTCAGCCCCGAGCTGCCGGATGAGATGCGGGCGCGCTTCAACGTCGACCCTGCGCCTGCGCCCGGATATCACGCCAGCACCCTGATGATCGCGCGCGAGACGTTTGCCTCCGTTGGGGGCTTCGCCGAGGACCTGCCGAGTGGCGAATTCATCGACTGGGCAGCGCGGGCGCGCGACCGCGCCCTCGCGCTACCGATGGTCGAGGATGTGGTGGCGCTGCGCCGCGTGCACGGCACCAACACCGTGCTCACCGCGCGCGAGATGCTCGGTGCGGGCTACCTCAAGCTGGTGCGCGCGCGGCTCAAGGGCGGTGGCTGATGCATCCTGTCACGATCGCTCGCAATCTCTCCCGTCATGGTCTTGCGGTCACGCGCAACGTGGTCGCGCGCGCTCTTGGGCGCATTCGCCAACGCGCCGCCTTCCCCGCCTTCACCGCCTTCTCGGTCGGGGTCCGCCTCGGCTATCTTGAGCACCATGCGCCGCGCCCGCTCGCGCTGCCACCGCCGCCGGCCGTGCCACTCGCGGCGATTCCGCGCGTTGCAATCGTCACGCCGTCGTTTGGCCAGGGCAAATTCATCGGCCGCACCATCGAGAGCATCATCGGGCAAGGTTACCCTGCGCTCGATTACTTCTTGCAGGACGGCGGTTCGCGCGACGAGACGATCGCGGTGCTGGAGAGCTACGGCAACCGCCTCGCCTGGGCCTCGGCCCCGGATGGCGGCCAGACGCAGGCGATCAATCTCGGCTTCCGACGTGTCTCGGGCGAGATCATGGCGTGGGTGAACTCCGACGACCTGCTGCTGCCCGGCGCGATCCACGCAGTGGTCGACCACTTCAACCGCCACCCCGAGGTCGACGTGATCTATGGCGACCGTGTACTCATCGACACCGAGGACCGCGAGATCGGCCGCTGGATCCTACCCGGCCACGACGCGAAGGTGCTCACCTGGGTCGACTACGTGCCGCAGGAGACGCTGTTCTGGCGGCGGAGGATTTGGGACGCAGTGGGCGGCATGGTGGACGAGAGCTTCGCCTTCGCGATGGACTGGGACCTGCTGCTGAGATTTGCCGACGCCGGGGCGCACTTCGCCCACCTGCCGCGTCCGCTCGGAGCGTTCCGCGTCCACTCGCAACAGAAGACGTCGGCGATGATCGGCCACATTGGACTTGCAGAGATGGACCGCATTCGTCTTCGCATCCACGGGCATGTACCTACCCCCGCGGAGATCCGCCGCGCCGTGCTGCCGTTCCTGACGCGCCACGTTGCGGCGCGCTGTCTTCGCTCATGAACGGGCGGCAACGCGTGCATAGAGGTCGAGGTAGGCTTGAACCATCGGCTCGAGAGTGAACAGTGCGCGGTAGCGAGCCTCGGCACGCCGCCCCATCGCCGCCGCTTGCTCGGGATCGTTCCACAGCCGGATCATCGCCGCACGCAATGCTACGGGATCGCTCGGCGGCACCACAATGCCTGTTTCGCCGTCGATATTAACGAAGCTGGTGCCGGTGCCGATCTGGCTCGAGATCATCGGCTTGCCGAACATGGCTCCCTCGAGCAGAGAGATACCGAATGCCTCCGAGCGAAGATGCGAGGGAAACGTCACAACAGAGCAGAGTTCGAGCACTGCCGCCTTGTCGACTTCGGAAAGGAAGCCAAGGAAACGCACGTGGGCGAGGTTGAGACGTGCTGCCTGGGCCTTGATTTCTCTCTCGATCGGGCCCGAGCCGACGATCACGACCGGGATGCCGGTGCCCGCTGCAGCTTCGAGGAGGACCTGCAGACCCTTGTAGTAGCGCAGCACGCCGACGAAGAGGAGAAAACGCGGCGGCAGTTCCGCGCGCCAGAAGTCGAGGGTGGTCGCACTCGGCGTGGCGTAGGTCTGCCTGTCGATACCGATGGGGATCACCGTCACCTTGTCGGCGAAGCGTTGCAGCACGTCGGAGGAGGCAAGATAATTGGGCGAGGTGGCAACGATGGCGTCCATCGAAGCGAGAAACCGCCGCTTGAGCGGCCGGTATAAGTGCATGAGGCACTTCTGTCGAATGACATCGGAATGATAAGTGAGCACCGTCGGCTTGCCGGCACGGGTTACGAAGTGGACGACATCGGCGAACGGCCAGGGGAAATGGTAGTGGATCACGTCGGCGCACTTGGCGAGTTGGCGAAAGCGCCTGAACGCCCGGAGCGAGAAGCCGGTGGAGGCGATCTCGAAATCGCGACGGACGCGGTGAAGAACGTAACCGTCCCGCTCGGCGCGCGCGGGTGCCGAAGTATCACCGAGGGCGAGGACATCGACCGCGTGGCCGCGCTGGGAGGCGCCGCGCGCGAGCTGGTCGATCACTTGCTCCATGCCGCCCCGAGAATCGGGCAAGGCGGTCTTGAAAAAGTGGAGGATTCGCATGCTGCCCACATCAGCGGACGAGTGCGCGAAACCATACCGCGTAGGGCTGCGCCAGCCACCATTTGAACGGCACGCGGCCGTAGTGGGCACGGACCACGCCGATGGCCTCACGATAGTGGCGACGACGCTGGCGGCGGGTCTTGGTCTGATCGTGGTCGCGGTTGACCGCCACGAAGGCGTCGACGAATTCCATTCGTCCGAAGGTGCGATAAAGCCGCCACCAGAGATCGTAGTCGAGGGCGAGCTGCAGGCTTTCGTCGAGCCCGCCGACCGACTCCCAGGCGGAGCGGCGGATCAACGTCGCCGGTTGCGAGACGATGCAGCGAAGCGCCATGCGACGAACGTCGAAAGGCTCAACCCACACCGGCGTGCGCCGACCGGAGTCCTCGTGGTGGGTCCAGGCGCGTCCATAGGCAACCGGCACGTCCGGAGCGCCAGCTAGCGCGGCGAGCAACGAAGCGAGGCCGCCAGAAAGGAGCCAGTCGTCGCTATTGAGCCAAGCGATGTAAGGCGCGCTACCGCATGCAACCGCTTGGTTGATTGCCGCGGCCTGGCCGCGGTCGGGATGACTGCGCCAGCCCGCGAGACGGGTTTCCCAGCGGGCGATCACGTCGCGTGTTTCGTCAGTGGATCCGCCGTCGGCCACGAATACTTCGACCGGCAGGTCCTGCTCGAAGATCGACACCAGCGCATCGTTGAGGAATTGCCCGTGGTTGAGAGAGGGAACGGCGACTGTCACGAGCGGCGCTGGCATGAATGGTGACAATCCCAGGTGGCATTCTCAGCAAGGATGCGGACGGGGCACCAGCTGTCGGAACAGGTTTTGCGCTTGATACGGGAGGCCTCTGCCCGGGGTTATGATACCAAATGAAGCGGTATCGGGTTCATCTTTAATCGATGGGGGCGAGCCGTCAAGGCTCGAATTGCGGCGTCGGCGGTCATAAGTGCTGATCGAAGCGCTGGCACGCCGCCGCTATCGCAGGCGCATCAGTTCTTTCGTCAGACGGGAAAGCGCCCCGTAGACGGGTCCTAATCGCTTCACTTGCACTACGTCTCTGCTTCGTCCTCGCACCGAACCTCCGCCAGTGCCTCCGGCTCGACCAGCAGGCCCTGGCGTTCATAACGGCCCCGGCTTCGGCTGAAGCGCACCACCACAGCGTGCCGCGTGCTTTTCGCCTTGGCGCGGCGCGTCGCCGACGCATCTCCGGCCGGCAGGAATTCGAGATCGTCGATGCCCGCGCACCGCAGGCAGGTCGGGCCGTCGTCTTCCATCATGAGAAGATCGCCGGTGCCGCCGCACTTCTGGCATGTCCACGCGTCTTTCTGCGGCTGGATCACCACCAGTTCGGGCGCACGGCTCGCCTTTTCGGCAAGGCGCTCCCGCTTCTTTTCGGAAAGCTCGCCCGAAATCCAGTGCGTGCGATACAGTCTCTCGATGGTCGGGTCGCCGCTGCGGCTGAAACGCAGCGTTTTTCGCGACGGCGTTTTTGCCACATAGACAGTCTCGCTCGGGACCAATCCCCTGGCGCCGGCCCATGACCGCAACAGCCTCATGGCCTCGGAGATGCGCGGCAGATTGCTCCGCACGATCTCTTCCAGGCTGCCGACTTTTCCCTGCCGCCAGCGCTTGAGCCCACTGGGATCGAGCCAGCCGATACCGAGCAGAACATCGATGGGGCTCACGAATTTCTGCGCCGCGAGCGCCGCCTCGGCGGCCCTGGTCACGCGGTCGGCAAGCTTCTTTTGATTGTGCGGATGCATGGCGTCACCGCTCGCGCCGGTTGCGGCTCCGTGCGGAGACCATTCGTCGGCGAACCAGCCCTCGGGTGCGCCGGAATTGTCGCGATTCGCCGTCGCGATGTCACCCTCTTTCATGGTGAGCGCATCGGCCAATCCCGATCGAAAGCCGGACCGCGCAAACGGTCTTGCAAGGACGGGAATTCCTGACGCCCTTCCGCTCGACAAGCGAGGCACGGTCCTGGATCATGACTTTTGGCCGACACGATGCGGCATGCCCGATAGAGCCGCCTTTCTCCCGTAGTACCTGCACCCGATGACCAAAAAACCTCGCGTCTCCAACCCCACCGATCGTCATGCCAAAGCGATCGCCGCCGCGATCGGCGCCGGCCGCCCTCCGGTGCTCACGCCCGCCTTGGATGAGTATCTGGAAACAAACCCGCTCGAAATCTACACCGCCCTCGAAGGCGTGGCACGCCACCTTGGTCCGGCCGGCCAGGATGCCCCTTTGGGGTTCGGATACTTGTTCATCCTGCAGGCCCTCCTCGAACGCCTGCGGTTCCGCATCGACCGCGCCTATGCGGACGCCACCGAACTCGTCGCCGCGTTTCAGGCCGAACTCGCCCGGCGCGCACGGATGGACGAAATCGACCCGCACGTGCTCACCTATGTGGGAGGTGCGCTGCACCAGGCGGGCATTGCTGTCATCCCGGAATTGTCGCAAGCCGTCATGGGACAGATGCCCGACTCGGACGATGAGGCGCTGCCCACCGATGTCGGCCTCATCTTTCGTGAAATCTTCGAAACCTGCGGCGGCGATCCGTTTCTGGTGACCGGCGCGCTGAGCGAGTTCGGGCATACCCTGCCGGAGGAGGCGCGCGCCTCGCTGATCGCCGGCCTGCCGTCCGGCGGGCCGGAAGGGTTGGCGGCGACCGTCCTGTTCCTGCTCGATCCCGGCCCGCAGGTCCGCCGGGCCGCCGCGGCCGCGCTCGCCAACGCAGCCGGCGCACTAACGCCCACGGACATGCGGCGGCTGATCGCGATGCGCAACTGGCGGCCGCCGGGCGAGCGCGAGGCGGTCGACGCCATCGTTCGCAAGGCGCGGAAGGCCGGGATCGCATGCGCACCCTGGGATGAGGCCGGCGTCGAAAACATCATCGCCTCGGCGATCGACGGTTCCGCAGCCCAAGGTTTCCTGCTGATTTCGCCCGCCGGGCGCAAGAAACGCATGTCGTCCATTCTGACCAAGGCCGGCGTCGCGGACGCCTGGAGCGGCGAGCCGGAGTCTTCACGCCGGATCGCGACATCCCTCGCCGAGGCCGGCGCCGATGCTCCCATGCTCGTCGTTTCCCGCGCCTATCTCGATCGGACCGTCTCGCACGCGATGGCGCTCGGGCTCGACGAGGGAGAAGTGCCGCCGTTCGGATTGCTTCAGGTCGCAGAGGTCATCGGCGGCGCCGATTGGCAGCCGGCGCGCGTGGATGACGAGGAGGCGTTGAGATCGCTCCTGGCCGCGATTCCGGCGGCGCAACTCAAGCCTGCCGCGGTGGCGGCGGTCCTCGCGGACAGCGACGCGCTGGCCGGCCTCGACATCACGCAATCGTGGTTCGAAGACGGCGAGGACGTCACCCGAATGGTGGCAGCGAGACCGCGCGGTCGCGGCCGCGCCAAGCTCGCCGAATACCTTCTCCAGACCGTCATCAGCCGACGCCGGCGATATTGGGCCGACCTGTTCGTGCGCACGGCTCTGTGGATGCGCGAGGCGCCGGCCACCGCACCATTGTGCTGGCGCGAACTCGCGATCATCGCCAAGGCGCTCGTCGACGGACGGGATGTCGCCGAAATCAGCCTCATGCGCATGATCGCCCAAAGCACGATCACCGCGCTGAGGGGTCGTTCCCGCCTGGAACAGGAGCAGTGAAATCCACGCAGCTATTGTATCGATTGGCGCGACCGCCGAACCAACTCAGCCCTGTCAGCGCCCGACCCGCTCGATCTCCGCCGTCAGCCGATCGAGCGCCTCGGCGAGCATCGGGCCGCCGCACACGGTCAGCTTCTCGGGCAACAACAGGCGCTTGTTGCGCGGGTAGAGCTTTTCGATCACCGGGTGCATCAACAGGGCGACACCCTGGTCCTCGGCGAAATCTCGCTCACTCTCGACCAGGAGGAAATCGGGGCGCGCCATCACCACCTGTTCGAGCGACGCGAAGCCGCCGGATCTGAAGCCGAGCTCTTCGCTCGCATTGACGAGGCCGGCGGCGGACAGAAGCGCACTCATCAGGCTGTCCCGGCCGGAAACCCAGCCACGGCGCGCCAAGGGCAGGACCCGGAAAGGCGTTCGGCTCGCCGCCGCCCGCACGCGCACGAGTGCAGAGTCGATGCGCGCGATCGCCGCCATGGCGCGGCCCTCTTGTCCCAGAAGCGCGCCCATGCGGACGATCTGCCGCTTCGTGTCCTCGATGGTCAGGGCGGAATCGAATTCTGCCACGGTGACCCCTTGCGTCTTGAGGATTTCACGGGTCGAGCGCTTGGTATATCGGCTGCTGACGACGAAATCCGGCGCCAGCATCAGGATCTCCTCGGCACCACCGGACAGTTGTGGATATCCACCCGCCGCCTCCGCCGCCCACGAGCGCGCCCGGTCGCGCCCATAGGGGCTCAGGCCCAGAATTTGCGGCGGGTCCGCGAGGGCGAGCAGAAGCTGATCGGTGCACATGTTGATGGAGACGACACGCGGGCGATCGAGTGCGTAGGCGTAACTGCATAGACAAAGAATTGCCGTCAGCGTCGCCAACCAGATCCGCAGAAAGCCCGGCTGGCACGCCGACGCATCTGGACCCGCATCTTCCAACGTCGCCCCGACCTCATGGGACTGGGGCTGCCGGCGGGCTCCATCGACCTCGATCGCCTGAGAGCGACACTCGCGGACCCGCATGCCTGATCACACCACCGTCCAAGGCACGATCACGGGTTCGCCGCCGTGATCGGTGCGGAAAGCGCCGACGCGGAACACGTCCGCCAGCACCTGAGGCGCAAGCGCCATTCCGGGCGGCCCGTGGGCAGCGACACGGCCGCCGTCGAGCACGACCACGGTGTCGGCGAAGCGGGCGGCGAGACCGAGATCGTGGGTGGCGACGAAGATCACGCCACCAGCCGCGGCGGCGGCGCGCAGGAGCCGTATCACCTCGAGTTGATGGCGCGGATCAAGTGAGGCGGTCGGCTCGTCGGCGAGGATGACCGGCGCCTCGACGGCGAGTACCCGCGCCAGAAGCACGCGGCCGCGCTCGCCGCCCGACAGATCACAGATCGGCCGGCCGGCGAAAGCAACGACATCGGTCGCCACCATGGCACGCTCCACCGCTTCGCCATCGCGGGAGGGAAGATGCGCCGGATCGACGGCGCCGTGGGGATAGCGCCCGAGCGCCACCACGTCACGCGCCGGCAGCGGCCAATGCACGCTCTGATCCTGCGGCAGATAGGCGAAGTGGATTGCCCGTTCGCGCACCGTCAGGGTCGACACGGCCTTGCCGTCGAGCCGGATGATACCGTCCGCCGACAACAGACCGGCGAGCGCGCGCAACAGCGTCGTCTTGCCGGCGCCGTTCGGCCCCACAAGCGCGACCATGCGCCCCCGCGGAAATTCCATCGTGACGTCGTGCAGGACGACACGGCCACCGAGCCTCACCGCGAGGCCTTCGATGGACAGGAAGGCGGGCACGCTCACGACGGTCCTCCGGCGAGCGTGCGGCGGTCGCGGATGATCAGATGCAGGAAGAACGGCACGCCGATGATGGCGGTGAGCACGCCGACCTTGACGTCGGTGGTCGACGGGATCAGCCGCACCGCAATATCGGCGGCGGTGAGCAGCGCGGCGCCGGCAAGCGCGCTCGGTACCATCACGCGGCCGGGATCGTAGCCGACCAGGGACCGCACGAGATGCGGCGCCACGAGGCCGATGAAGCCGATCGTCCCGGACACCGCGACGGCGGCGCCGACCCCGACCGCGACGCCGGCGATCACCGCCAGCCGCAGGCGGCCGACATCGACCCCGAGGCTCCGGGCGGCATCCTCGCCGAGCGTCAGCGCCCGGAAGGCATGGCGGCGGCTCACCAGCAGCGCGGCCCCGACGACGATGAACGGTAGCGCCAGCACCACATGACGGAAGCTGCGATCGTCGATCGAACCCAGGAGCCAGAAGGCGATCTCCAAAGCCGCGAACGGATTGGGAGCGAGGTTCATCGCAAGTGCGGTGGCGGCGCCGGCAAGGCTCGAGATGGCGAGGCCGGCGAGGATGATGACCAGGTGGCTGGCATTCTTTCCGGCGATGGCCACGAGTCCGAACACGGACGCGAACGCCCCCCCGATGGCGGCGAGCGGCAACACGAAAGAGCGCAGATCGGCCAGCCCCAGCGATAGGGTGAGAACCGCCGCAAACGCGGCCGATTGCGGCGCCCCGAACAGCGACGGCGACGCCAGGGGATTACGCACCAGCCCCTGCAGGGCGGCGCCCGATAGACCGAGAATCCCACCGATCGCCACCGCCAGGATCGCCCGCGGCAGGCGGATCTCCTGGACGATGACCCGCTGGGCCTCGCCACCCTGGCCGAACAGGGCCTCGACGACCGTGCCCGGCGCGAGCCGCACCGGCCCGGTTCCGAGCGACAGCACGAACAGGACAACGACCAGCGCGCCGAGAGCGGCCAGCAGCGTTCCGTCACCGACCCGAGATGATTTCACGAGTCACCAGCTGGGACAGAACCCGCCACAGGCCGAGAACCTGGCTGGCGGAGCGGCGGCGGCGCCCTCGTCGAAGACGGAGCACGCGTTCAACGTGAACACTGGAAAAGACCTCGCAGCGAACGTGGCACGTCACCGCGAGGAAGGTCTCACCGTCCGCAAGGCGCGTCAGGCTTGGCCGATATCAGTACTCCCCGACCGATATTCCCGCGTGTGACCACGGCCGACGGCAGGTCTCCTGGCTCGCGGGTCGTCGTCTTCCTGCCGCCTTCCCGGGATGCGAGGTCCCAGTGGGTGATTTGGCAGAGGACTCGCCGCTTACAGTTGCGGGGGCAGCCGCGGCATTGGCGACGCAAGTCGCCGCACCGCATTCCCTATTGATCCCCATAAGGGGAACCGTCGACCCCGAGTTAATGGACGGGGTGAGGAATTGTCAATCGCCGCAGATCGTGCGCCGGCCGACTACGCCATATGGGTTGCGCCTCGCCGGGATGGGTGCGACGATTTCGGTGCGCGTCACTGTGCCCAGGCCAGCTTTTGGCTGAGAAAATCGCGCAGCGCGATCGCAACCCTGCCCAAGCCGGGGCCGGCATCCGTGAGCGTGATGTCGAAGACCGGCAGGGTCGGGAAGCCGTCTTTGGGCGTCAATTCGCGCAACCCCTCCCTCAGGCTGCTGGCGCGCGCGACACCGACGGCCAGCCCCGCATCGACGGCGGACAACATCGCGGTGGCATTGGCGCTGATGTAGACGATCCGCCAGGGCTTACCGTGATGCTGCAGGCTCTCGATGGCCCACTGGCGCAGAAGACTGCCTTCCGGCAGAACCGCCAGCGGCACCGGAGTAATGGTGTGGGTCTCGTGCCGGGTCGAGCCCACCCAGACGGCCCTTTCGCGCTCGATCACCGTCCCGGTCGTCGTACCGGCGGGCTCGAGCGCGATGGCGAGATCGAGCTCGGTGCCGAACGGCGCCTCGCGAAACGAAACACCCGCCAACACCTCGATCCTGACCGCAGGATAGCGCGCCGAAAATTCCGCCAGGAGGGGTGGCAGGATATGAACCGCATAATGCGTCACGGCACCGAGGCGAACGGAGCCGACGACCTCGTCCGGGCGCACGCTGGCAAACGCCTCCTCGTTGAGCGCCAGCATCTTCTTGCCGTGCTCGACGAGGAGCTCGCCGTCGCCGGTCAGCCGCAGGCTGCGTTTGCCGCGATCGAAGAGCGCGACCCCGGTGAGCTTCTCGAGCCGGCGGATCTGCATGCTGACCGCCGCCTGGGTCATGTTGAGTTCGCGCGCGGCTTCGGTGAAGCTCGCATGGCTGTTGACGGCGACGAGCGTGCGCAAGAGGTCCAGTTCGAGCAGCGGCGTGCGGGCAGGAGAATGGCGACCGTCATGTGCGAGGGCCGGCGGATTTTGCGCGTTCTGCGGGGGGCCCGATCGTTTCACGCCTGTCAGTCCCCCAATCCCCATCATAAGCCGTTGTTATTTCAGGAATAAGAATTATTAGTTTGCGGCTGTCAATCAGCGGAATCATATAGCGCCCCACCGGTTCAGCCAGGGAACCGAGGGGAATGCGTGCCGATGCGTCCGATGAGGAAAGAGCGATTCGACATCGCGGTCGTCGGCGGCGGTTCGGCGGGAGTTGCGGCAGCGGTTGCGGCAGCACGCCTCGGCGCCAAAGTGGCCCTGATCGAACGCTACGGGTTTCTCGGCGGCGCGGCGACCCACTCCTTCGTCATGACCTATGACGGATTTCTGTATCGGGGCGACCGGCCGCAATGGGCCGTCGGCGGCATCGGCCGGGAGCTTTTGGGCGAACTCGATCGGTTTGCCAGCAAGGTCGAGCCGGTCCTTTCACCCAATAAAAACTGGGTTCTGCCGTTCAATCCCGAGTCCGCCAAGGCGGCGCTGGACAGTCTCGTGATCCGCTCTGCGGTGTCGACGCGATTGCACGCCACGGTGGTCGAGGCGTCGGTCAGCGGCGACCGGATCGTCTCGCTCGTCGCGGCCGATCACGCAGGCCGGTTCACGATCGCGGCCGACGCCTTCATCGACGCCAGCGGCGAAGGAAACCTGTCGGCGCTCGCCGGCGTCCCGATGGCGTTCGCCGAAGAGCCCAGATATGCGGCCTCGCTGTGCGTGCGGATCGCCGGCGTGCCGCAGGATATCGCCGTCGATCGCGCCTTTCTGGCTCGGATCTGCTCAGCGGTTCCGGCCGACGAGACCCCCGCCATCCTGCGCGCCGACGGTGGCTTCGTCCTGCGCCTGCCCGAAAACGGCGACCTGTGGTGGATGGGTGTCGACATCCTCACTGACGGCGTGTCGTCCGCGAGCCTGAGCGAAGCCGAACAGAAATGCCGGGCGACCGCCTGGGCGTTCGTGCGCCAGTTGCGCCGCGTTGCGGGTTGCGAGCGCGCGACTCTCGCCGGTTCGGGGCCACAGTTAGGAATTCGAGAGACGCGCCACCCGCAAGCGCGGTATATGATCAGCGACGCCGATGCGCTCGCCGGCCGGCGCGTGGACACACCGGTGGCCCGTGCGGTCTGGCCGGTGGAGCGTCACGATACGCCGGGCAAACCCACCATGGTGCCGATCGGCGGCGACGGCTTCTTCGACATTCCGGCCGGGTCGATCCGTGCGACCCGGATCGATAATCTGTGGTTGGCCGGGCGCACCGTCGGCGCCGAGCGCGGAGCCTTCAGTTCGCTGCGTGTCATGGGGACGGGCTTTGCCACCGGACAGGCCGCCGGAACGGCCGCCGCCCTGGCGCTGCAAGGCCGGCCCGAATATCCCGCTTTGCGGGCGACCCTGCTCGACCAGGGGGCCATCCTGTGAACGCAAAGCCGGACATGTCCACCCGCCGCGATGCCGGCGGACATTCGTGCTCTCGTGTGTTCGTGACAAAAATGGGGGTTCCAAATGTATAAGCCGATCTCGATACTGCCCGCGTTGTTCTCGATCGCCGCGATCATGGCCGGGGCTGCGCCGGCCACCGCGCAGGAGTTTCCGGAGCGGGCGCTCACCGCGATCGTTCCCTTCGCGCCGGGCGGTTCCACCGACATCATGGCGCGCAGCATCGCCGCCGTGGCGGAAGCTCAATTGAAGCAGAACGTCATCGTCAAGAACGTCGCGGGCGGCAATGGCTCGATCGGCGCCAAGGAGGTGCAGGACAAGCGGCCCGACGGCTACACCGTCCTGGTCGCCGCGGAGAACCTGGCGACGTATCGCGTCATGGGCGTCTCGCAGCTCAGCTTCGCCGATTTCGAGCCGATCATCCTCCTGGCGCGCGAAGTGCCGGTTCTCGTCACCACGCCCGACAGCCGGTGGAAGACCGTCAACGATCTGATCAAGGAAACCAAGGAAAAGCCCGACCAGGTGAAGATCGCGACCACCGGTCCGACCGGCATCTCGGGCATCGTCGCCACGATCCTCGGCACCAAATTCAACATGGTGCCGTTCAAGAGCGCCGGCGAGATCGTCACCGCCGTGCTCGGCGGACATACCGACGTCGCTACCGTCGGTCTGATCGCCGCGGCCGACTACGTCAAGGCCGGCAAGTTGAAGGTTCTGGCTGTCGTCGACGGCAAGGCACTGCCAGCCCATCCCGAGTGGCCGGCGCTCGGCCAGGTGATGCCGGAGTACAACAAGCAACTTCCGTGGGGCCCGTTCTACGGAGTCTGGGTCAAGAAGGGTACGCCGGCGCCGATCGTTGCCAAGCTCAAGGACGCCTTCTCCAAGGCGGCGGCCGATCCCAAGTTCGTCGAATCCGTGACGAAAAAGGAAATGCTGCCGCTGAACCTGATGGGCAAGGACGCGGTCGATTACGCCGACGCGTTTTCCTCGAAGACGGCATGGCTGCTGTATGACGGCGGCGCCGCCAAGACGTCACCGGCGGATCTCGGGATTGCGCGGCGCTGACCATCTTCGAACGACCCGCCCTTCGAGGCGAGAAACGTAAACCACGACGGCATTCCGCCGGCCGCAATGCCGGCGGAGCGCCGTGAGCGGGCCCGACCGCAGTCCGGGTCCTGGACATCAGGGGGCATCGTTGAGCGCGACAAGTTACAAGAGCGGGAATGTCGGAGCGAACATCGCCTTCCTCTTGGTGGGGGTGTTCTTTTTCGTGTCGTCGTTCTTCATCGATCGCGGCATTTATCCGATCTGGTCGTCCGGCATGATCGTGCCGGCACTGCTGTCAGCCGTGATGATCGGCAGCGCGGCGCACTCGCTGGCGCAAGCGATCAAGGCCCGACGAGCGGGCGGAGCGATCGAACGCACCTTCGAACCGCG
The DNA here is from genome assembly GCA_030848545.1 of Astrobacterium formosum. Classification (GTDB taxonomy): domain Bacteria; phylum Pseudomonadota; class Alphaproteobacteria; order Rhizobiales; family Xanthobacteraceae; genus Astrobacterium; species Astrobacterium formosum. Next base: position 484,423 of record JAVDCA010000001.1, on the reverse strand, counting down.
CGTCATGGGCTACATAGCCGCCTTCTTGGTCTATATCGGCGCCCTGTTCGTCGTGCCTTTCTGGCTCGCGTCCTCGATCTTCCTGTTGTTCAGCTTCTTGTACTGGAAGTCCCTGTCGCTGGTGAACGCGATCGTCGTATCGGTGGCCGTCGTGGCGCTTTCCATGACCCTGTTCGCCAAGGTCTTCTACATCGTCTTCTAGAGCTGCCTCGCGGGCGAGTTAACGGGTGCCACAATGGAATACTGGATCTACATCGCTGCACTGACGGCAGCCGGCACGCTCACGGGCATCCTGGTCGGGGCCATTCCGGGGCTGTCGGCGACGATGGCGGTGGCCATCCTGGTGTCGCTGACCTACGGCTGGGACGTCACCACCGCCCTGGCGGTGATCATGGGCATCTACCAGGGAGCGGTGTTCGGTGGATCCATCACCGCCTGCCTGATCAACATCCCGGGCGCGCCCTCCTCGGTCATCACGACCCTCGACGGTTATCCGATGGCAAAGCGCGGCGAAGGCGGTGCCGCCATCGGATGGGCCTGCACGGAGTCTTTCATCGGCGGCCTGATTGGAGTCTTGGCGCTTTGGATCGGCACGCCGCTGATCGCCCGCGTCGCCGTCGGATTCGCGCCGCAGGACTATTTTTTGCTCGCCGTCTTCGGCATTCTCCTGGTCGGCAGCTTCGCCGAAGGGTCTTTCGGCAAGGCGATGTTCACGGCCTCACTGGGCGTCGTGTTGGGCCTGATCGGACTCGACCTGATCACCGGAATGCCGCGCCTAGCCTTCGGCAGTGACATACTGGTCAAAGGCGTCGACCTGGTGACCGCGATCCTGGGGCTGTTCGGCCTGTCCGAGGTCCTCTTCCAACTCTACCAGAACTCGTCCGCCCACATCATCCAGAAGGTCGGCCGGCTGTTTCCGCCCATGAACCAACTGATCCGCTGCCTGCCGTTGACGCTGCGGACTTCGGCGATCGGCATCCTGATCGGCGCCCTCCCGGGCGTGGGCGGCCCGATCGCCTCCACGCTCGCCTACGACCACGCCAAGCGCACCGTCAGGGAGCCGTCGCGGCCGTTCGGCGAAGGGGCCTACGAGGGCGTGGTGGCGAGCGAATCCGCCAACAATGCCGCCATCGGCGGCGCCATCATCCCGATGCTGACCCTCGGCATTCCGGGCGATGCTGTCACCGCCGTCATCATCGGCGCATTCCAGATCCACGGCCTGCGCCCAGGCCCAATGCTGATGACCGAGACGCCGCACCTGTTCAACCTGATCGTGGTGTCGCTGCTCCTCGCCACGTTCTTCTTCTTGATCTTCGGCTTTCTGCTGATCAAGCCGTTCATCAAGCTGGTCAGCATCCCGCAGAACATCCTGCTGCCGCCGATCATCTTCGTCACCGTCATCGGCGCCTACGCCATCAACAGCAGCATGCTCGACGTCGCCTGGATGTCGTTCTTCGGCCTGCTCGGCTTCGTGTTCAAGCTGTACAAGTTCCCCATTCCTCCCATGGTGCTGGGGCTGGTGCTCGGTCCGCTGATCGACGAGACATTCCGGCGCACGATGATCTCCTACCACGGCAATCCGATCGACATCCTCGGCGCGATCGTGGCAAGCCCGATCAGTCTCTCGGTCGTCGCATTGATGGGCGTGACCTTCTTCCTGATGTTGAGAAAGCCGCGAAATTCGAAGGCCTGAGGCCGGCGCTCTTTCATCTTCGGCGCGTCGGCTGGAAGCATTCAGTCGGGATTCGGCAAATCACATGATGCCTCCGCTCCCTCCCGTTTGACCGGCCGGGAGGAAGCCCTCGCGCAAGCCCGCGCTGATTTCACTTCCGGCACCACACGCGACCATTGTCGCAAGCCGACCCGGCGGGCGATGACGCCTGGCACTCTTTGCGGGCCAGACGAGGTCCGCGAAGAGGCTGCCGCACTCCGACGCTGCATCGCATATGGATGCACGCATGCGGGACGCCGCCGGCGGCCTTGCGTCCGGTCTTTATGGGATTCCTATATCTCGCCCTCCGGTTCCCCCTCGAAAAAATACGCACCCGCGTGCCATCTGATCAGGGCAGGCACGGACCACACCCATGCTGTTGGCACATGCTCCTGGCATACGTGACACAGCACGGCTCCGTCGCCTCGACGAATTCATCCGGGGACACGGACATGCTCGATCTCGTCATGCTCGCCATCGCTGCCGGCTTCTTCGCGCTGGCGCTCGGCTACGTCTACGCCTGCGAGTGGCTCTGAGGAGGATCCCATGATCTTCGACTATTCGCTCGCCGCCCTCGTGACCTTGGGCCTGCTCATCTACCTGACCTATGCGCTGCTGCGCCCCGAACGGTTCTGACGCAAGCGCAACACAGAGGTTCGCCATGACTGCCAACGGCTGGCTTCAGATCATCGTCTATTTCGTTGTCCTCACCGCGCTCGTCCTGCCGCTCGGCCGGTTCATGGCGCGCGTGTTCGAGGGCGAGCGCACGCTCCTGTCGCCCGTTCTCAGACCCGTCGAGATCGGCCTGTATCGCCTCGCCGGCGTCGACGCGACGCGGGAACAACACTGCATCAGCTACACGATCGCGATGCTCGTGTTCAACGCAGCCGGTTTCGCGCTCGTCTATGCCTTGCAGCGGTTCCAGGCGGTGCTGCCGCTCAATCCCGCCGGCATGTCGGCGGTCGCGCCCGACCTCGCCTTCAACACTGCGGTCAGTTTCACCAGCAACACCAACTGGCAGAACTACGGCGGTGAAAGCACCATGAGCTATCTGACCCAGATGGCGGCGCTGACGACCCAGAACTTCGTCTCGGCAGCGACCGGTATCGCCCTCGTCATCGCGCTCGTGCGCGCTTTCGCCCGCACGTCGGCGAAGACGGTCGGCAATTTCTGGGTCGATCTCACGCGCTGCACCCTCTACGTGCTGTTGCCGCTCGCCGTTCTGGGCGCGCTGGTCCTCGTCTGGCAGGGCGTGCCGCAGAATATCGGCCCATATGTGGACGCCACCACGCTCGAAGGCGCCAAGCAGACCCTGTCCCAAGGTCCGGCCGCCTCGCAGATCGCCATCAAGCAGCTCGGCACCAATGGCGGCGGCTTCTGGAGTGCGAACTCCTCGGTTCCCTATGAGAACCCGACGCCGCTCTCCAACTTCCTGCAGATGCTCTCCATCCTGCTGATCCCGGCGGCGTTGACGCTGACCTTCGGCCGCATGGTGCGCGACGAACGGCAAGGGTGGGCGCTCTATGCCGCCATGTCGGCGATCTTCCTCGCCGGCGTCGCCCTCTGTTATTGGGCCGAATCCTACGGCAATACCAACTTCGCCGCGCTCGGGCTCGACCCCGCCAACATGGAGGGCAAGGAGGTCCGCTTCGGCATCGCCAATTCGAGCCTGTGGGCGGTTGCGACGACCGCCGCCTCCAATGGCTCGGTCAATGCCATGCACGACAGCTTCACGCCGCTCGGCGGCATGATCCCGATCATCATGATGCAGCTCGGCGAGATCATCTATGGGGGCGTCGGCTCCGGTCTCTACGGCATGCTGCTGATGGTCATCGTCGCGGTCTTCGTGGCCGGCCTGATGGTTGGCCGCACGCCCGAATATCTCGGCAAGAAGATCGAGGCCAAGGAGGTCAAGATGGCGCTGCTCGCCATCCTGGTTCTGCCGCTGTTCATGCTCGGCTTCCCGGCCGTCGCCGTGCTGCTGCCGTTCGGCCTGTCGAGCATGCAGGACGCGGGGCCGCACGGCTTCTCCGAAGTGCTCTATCTCTACACCTCGCAGACCGCCAACAACGGCTCGGCCTTCGCGGGCTTTACCGGCAACACGCTCTGGTACAACACGACCGGCGGCATCGCCATGCTGTTCGGCCGCTACTTCGTCATCATCCCGATGATGGCGGTCGCCGGCTCGCTGGTCGCCAAGAAGACCGTCCCGGCCTCCGCCGGCACGTTCCCGACCCATGGCGGCCTGTTCGTCGGCCTGCTCGTCGGCGTCATCCTCATCATCGGCGGCCTGACCTTCTTCCCGGCGCTGGCGCTCGGACCGGTCGCAGAACATTTTGCCATGCTGACCAAGTCGACCTTCTGATCGGATATCTTTGGAGTCACGTCCATGCAAAGCACGCAAGTCCGCAAACGGGTTCCCGTCTCGGCTCTGCTCGATCCGAAGATCGTCTGGCCGGCAATCGTATCCGCCTTCGTGAAGCTCGACCCGCGCCTCATGATCCGCAACCCGGTCATGTTCGTGGTCGAAGTGGTGGCGGCTTTGACCACCGTCGTGTTCGTGCGCGAACTCGTTTCCGGCAGCCCCGGCCTCGGCTTCACCTTTCAGATCATCCTGTGGCTGTGGACCACCGTCCTGTTCGCCAACTTCGCCGAGGCGATCGCCGAGGGGCGCGGCAAGGCGCAAGCCGATTCGCTGCGCCGGCAGCGCACCCAGACCCAGGCCAAGCTCATGACAGGATCGGGGCGTGACTACAGGAGCGTACCGAGCACCAGCCTCAAGGTCGGCGACATCGTCCTGGTCGCGGCCGGCGATACCATCCCGTCCGACGGCGAGGTGATCGAGGGCATCGCCTCGGTCAACGAGGCGGCCATCACCGGCGAATCGGCACCGGTGATCCGCGAGTCCGGCGGCGACCGCTCGGCCGTCACCGGCGGCACGCAGGTGCTGTCCGACTCGATCCGCGTACGCATCACGGCGGCGCCGGGCTCGACCTTCCTCGACCGCATGATCCATCTGGTCGAGGGCGCCGAACGCCAGAAGACCCCCAACGAGATCGCGCTCAACATCCTGCTCGCCGGCATGACCATCATCTTCGTGTTCGCCACCGCGACGATCCCGAGCTTCGCCAACTATGCGGGCGGCACCATTTCGGTCGTGGTCGTGGTGGCGCTGTTCGTCACCTTGATCCCGACCACCATCGGGGCCTTGTTGTCGGCGATCGGCATCGCCGGCATGGACCGGCTGGTGCGCTTCAACGTGCTCGCCATGTCGGGCCGCGCTGTCGAAGCCTCGGGCGACGTCGACACGCTCCTCCTCGACAAGACCGGTACCATCACGCTCGGCAACCGCCAGGCGACCGAATTCAAGCCTCTGCGCGGCGTCAGCGAGCAGGAACTCGCCGACGCGGCCCAGCTCGCCTCGCTTGCCGACGAGACGCCGGAGGGGCGATCCATCGTCGTCCTCGCCAAGGAGAAATACGGCATCCGCGGCCGCGACCTCAACGAACTCGACGCGCATTTCATCCCGTTCACGGCCCAGAGCCGCATGAGCGGCGTCGAGGTCGGTGGCTCGTGGGTGCGCAAAGGCGCGGTCGATGCCGTCCTGGGCCTGCTCAAAGCGCCCGCTGCCTCCTCCCAGGCGACCGCCCTCGCCTTGCAGCCGGCCGTCAGCGCCGAGACCGTACGGGAGACCAACGCCATCGCCGAAGCGATCGCCAAATCGGGCGGCACGCCGCTCGCCGTCGCCAAGGACGGCAGGCTCCTGGGGATCGTTCAGTTGAAAGATGTCATCAAGGGCGGCATCCGTGAGCGCTTCGTCGAACTGCGTCGCATGGGCATCCGCACCATCATGATCACCGGCGACAACCCGATGACGGCGGCGGCGATCGCAGCGGAAGCCGGCGTCGACGATTTCCTCGCCCAGGCGACGCCCGAAGACAAGCTGCGCCTCATCCGCGACGAACAGGCCAAGGGCCGCCTCGTCGCCATGTGCGGCGACGGCACCAATGACGCCCCCGCCCTCGCCCAGGCCGACGTCGGCGTCGCCATGAACACCGGCACGCAGGCGGCGCGCGAGGCCGGCAACATGGTCGACCTCGACAGCAACCCGACCAAGCTCATCGAGATCGTCGAAATCGGCAAGCAGCTCCTGATGACCCGCGGCTCGCTGACGACATTCTCGATCGCCAATGACGTGGCGAAGTATTTCGCCATCATCCCGGCCATGTTCCTCGCCTTCTATCCGCAACTCGCCGCGCTCAACATCATGAACCTGGCGAGCCCGCAGAGCGCGATATTGTCGGCGATCATCTTCAACGCGCTGATCATCGTCGCCTTGATCCCGCTCGCCCTCAAGGGTGTCGCCTACCGGCCGATCGGCGCCGCACCCCTGTTGCGCCGCAACCTCTTGATCTACGGCGTCGGCGGCTTGGTGGTGCCGTTCATCGGCATCAAGGCGATCGACCTCGCCGTCACCGCCATCGGCCTCGTCTAAAGGAGGGCGTCATGCTTCGCGAACTTCGTCCCGCGCTCGTGCTGATCGTCATGTTCACGATCATCACCGGCCTCATCTATCCTCTCGCCATCACCGGCATCGCCCAGATCGCCTTCCCGCATCAGGCGAACGGCAGCCTCCTGGTCAAGGACGGCCACGTGATCGGTTCGTCCCTGATCGGGCAGACGTTCACGGACGGCGGCTACTTTCAGGGCCGCCCGTCGGCGACCAGCGGGCCCGATCCGACCGACCCGACCAAGACGATCGACGCGCCCTATAATGCGGCAAACAGCGCCGGCTCCAACCTCGGCCCGACCAGCAAAGTCCTGATCGAACGCATTAAGGGTGAAGTCGACAAACGCAAGGCCGAAAACGCGAATGCACCCGTGCCGACCGATCTCGTCACCGCCTCCGGCAGCGGCCTCGATCCCGACATTTCCCCGGATGCGGCCCTGTTCCAAGTGGCGCGGGTTGCGAAGGCGCGCAATCTGTCCGAAGATCGCGTCCGCCGGCTCGTCGGCGAGCATGTCCAAGGCCGCTTTCTCGGCATCCTCGGCGAGCCGCGCGTCAACGTTCTGGCTCTGAACATGGCCCTGGACCGTTTGGCGCCGCGCTGAGACATCGGCCATGCGGTCGATAGGAAAGACGAAGACCCGTCATGGCCGATCAGCGGCACGATGACGACCAGCGGCCTTCGCCCGAAGCTCTGCTCGAAGCGGCGCGACGGGAAGAAGGCCGTGCCGGCAGGCTCAAGATCTTCGTCGGCGCCGCCCCGGGCGTCGGCAAGACCTATGAGATGCTGCAGTCGGCTCACAACCGCAGGAAGGACGGCTACGATATCGTCGTCGGCGTGGTCGAGACCCATGGACGGCGCGAGACCGAGGCTCTCCTCGAAGGCCTCGAGGTCGTCCCGCGCCGGCGCATCGACTACAAGGGGCGCATCGTCGAGGAGATGGACCTGGATGCCGTCATTGCCCGCCGGCCGCAGGTCGTCCTGGTCGACGAACTCGCCCACACCAATGCGGAGGGCAGTCGCCATCCCAAGCGCTGGCTCGACGTCGAAGAGATCCTCGCCCACGGCATCGACGTCTACACCACCGTCAACATCCAGCACATCGAAAGCCTGAACGACGTCGTCGCGCAGATCACCCGCGTGCGCGTGCGCGAAACCGTTCCGGACGCCATCTTCGACCGTGCCGACGCCGTCGAACTGATCGACATCACCCCGGACGACCTGATCCAGCGCCTGAAGGAAGGCAAGGTCTACGTCCCCAAGCAGGCCGAACGGGCGCTGGAACATTTCTTCTCGTCCGCCAACTTGACCGCCCTGCGCGAGTTGTCGCTGAGGCGGACCGCCGAACGGGTCGACGAGCAGCTTCTGAGTGAGATGCAGGCGCATGCCATTTCCGGCCCGTGGGCGGCCGGCGAACGCGTACTCGTCTGCATCAGCGAGGATCCGCGCGCCGCCGGGCTGGTGCGCTATGCCAAGCGGCTCGCCGATCGGCTGCACGGGTCATGGACGGCGCTCTACGTGGAGAGCCGCCGCACCCTGCAGCTCGACGAGGTCGAGCGCGACCGGGTCGCCGATACCTTGCGTCTTGCCGTGGCGCTCGGCGGCGAGGCCGTGACAACGCCGCGCGGCGACCGCCGCGTCGCCGACGACATCATCCGCTACGCCCACACCCACAACGCCACCCAGATCATCATCGGCAAATCCAGCCGCTCGCGCTGGTTCGAGATATTCCACGGATCGATCGTCCACGACCTCATCCGGCGCGCCGGCAGTATCAGCGTCCACGTCATCGCCGGCGATCAGGTCGCCGGCGAGCCGATCCCGAAGAAGACCGTCCGGACGGCGCCGGCCAGCGAGCCATTCGATCCCATTCCTTACGCGATCTCGTTTGTGGCCGTGGCGGTCGCACTGGCGATCGGCTTCGGTCTCTCCAGCCACCCCTGGTTCGGCATCGAGAACGCCGATCTCGTCTTCATCACTTCGATCGTCGCCGTCGCGGTGCGCTATGGTCTGCTGCCGTCCCTGTTCGCCAGCGTCATCGCCTCGCTGTGCTACAACTTCTTCTTCCTGCCACCGCTCTACACCTTCACGATCACCGATCCCAACAACGTTGCGGCCTTCTTCTTCTTCACCGTCGTGGCGATGCTGGTGTCCAACGTCGCCGCGCGGGTGAGAACGCAGGCCCTGGTGGCGACGGGCCGCGCCCGCACCACCGAGTCGCTCCATACTTTCAGCCGCAAGCTCGCGGGCGTCGGCACGCTCGACGATGTCCTGTGGGCGACCGCCTATCAGATCGCCCTGATGTTGAAGGTGCGGGTCGTGCTGCTCCTGCCGGAAGACGGCGCGTTGATGGTGAAGTCCGGATATCCGCCCGAGGACATGCTCGCCGAACCCGACGTGGCGGCGGCGAAGTGGGCGTTGGAAAGCAACCGTCCCGCCGGCCGCGGCGCCGACACGTTGCCGGGCGCCAAATGGCTGTTCCTGCCGATGCGAACCGGCCGCGGAGCCGTCGGCGTCATCGGCATCGATTCCGACAAGACCGGACCGTTGCTGACGCCGGACGAGCGCCGCCTCCTCGACGCCCTCATCGACCAGAGCGCGCTGGCGATCGAGCGCGTACATCTCGTCGAGGACATGGACCGCATCAAGCGCACGATCGACAACGACCGCCTGCGCTCCGCCCTGTTGACGTCGATCTCCCACGACCTGAAGACGCCGTTGGCGGCGATTCTCGGCGCGGCGAGTACATTGCGTTCGCTGAGCGGCGGTCTCGGCGAAGCCCAGAAGGCCGAGCTGCTCGCCACCATCATCGAGGAATCGGATCGCCTCAACCGCTTCATCGCCAACCTGCTCGACATGACACGGTTGGACTCCGGTGCCGTGGCACCCAAGCTCGATCTCATCGATGTCGACGAGATCGTCGGTAGCGCGCTGCGGCGCGCGCGGGCATTTCTCGCCCGTCACCGCGTCGAGGTCGACATCGCACCGGACCTGCCGATGATACGGATCGATCCGGTGTTGTTCGAACAGGCGCTGTTCAACCTGCTCGACAACGCCGCCAAATACGCCGCCGCCGGCACCACGGTGCAGATCCGCGTTTGGCGTGACCGCAACGTCGTCCACCTGCAAGTCCTGGACGAGGGCCCGGGCATCCCGCCCGACGAGATCGGACGGATCTTCGACAAGTTCTACCGCGTTCAGAAGGTCGACCGTGTTCGCGCCGGCACCGGCCTGGGCCTTGCCATTTCGCGCGGTTTCATCGAGGCCATGAACGGCACCATCGTGGCCGCCAACAGAACCGACCGCAGTGGCGCCGCGTTCACCGTCACGCTGCCGGTCCCGGCGGACGTCGCCCCATTGGACACATCCGCATGACCGCCGCCCCCATCAAGGTCCTGGTCGTCGACGACGAGCCCCCCATCCGCAAGCTCCTGCGCATGGGGCTGGGCACACAGGGCTACGACATTCTCGACGCACCAAACGGCAATACGGCTCTCGAACTGATGGCGCAGCATCCCGATATCGTCATACTGGATCTCGGCCTGCCGGATATCCGGGGCCAAGAACTCTTGCGCCTCCTTCGTTCCCGCGACGGGCAGGTACCGATCGTGGTCCTTTCGAGCCGCGACGACGAGGCCGGCAAGGTCGCGGCGCTCGACCTCGGGGCGGACGACTACGTCACCAAGCCGTTCGGAATGGACGAACTCCTGGCGCGCATGCGCACCGCGCTGCGCCACCGTTTGCAGGTGCAAGGCGAGCGACCGGTATTCAAGGCCGGCGAACTCTCGGTCGACCTGGTGCGGCGGATCGTCAGGGTCGGCGAGCAGGAGGTGAAGCTGTCGCCCAAGGAGTACGAACTGTTGCGCCTCCTCGTCCAGCATGCCGGCAAGGTGCTGACCCACAAGTTCCTGATCGGCGAATTGTGGAACGAGAGCGTCGACGCCCAGTACCTGCGCGTCTACGTGCGTCAACTCCGGCGCAAGATCGAGACCGATCCCGAACTGCCCCAATACATCCTCATCGAAACCGGAATCGGCTACCGGCTGCGCGCTCCCGACTGATCCGACCGGGAATTCTTCTCCCGACGGCGTCGTACTCGCCCTTCCCTGCGATGATCAGACCGGCACGTCGAACTCAATGTCGTCCCGCACGCAGGCGATGACACGGCCATCGCCGAGATCGCGAAGCGGCGGGACGGCCGACGCACACGCCTCGAGCGCGTAGGGGCAGCGGGTGCGAAACACGCAGCCGGATGGCGGCGACAGGGGAGAGGGAATTTCCCCATGCAGCATCCGCCGGATGCGCGGCCGGTCGGGATCCGGGCGCGGGACCGCGGCGAGCAGCGCCTGCGTGTATGGATGGGCGGGGCTGCCGCAGACGCTCTCCGCCGGACCGATCTCCATGATCCGGCCGAGATAGAGCACGACGATACGGTCGCAGATCAACCGGATGACATCGAGATCGTGGCTGATGAACAGCATCGCCATGCCGAATCGCAGGCGAAGGTCCTGCAGGAGATTGAGGACCTGGGCCTGCACCGACACGTCGAGGGCGGATACCGGCTCGTCGGCGATGATGAGGTCGGGCTCGACCGCGAGCGCGCGCGCGATGCCGATGCGCTGGCGCTGCCCGCCGGAAAACTCATGGGGAAAGCGGCCCGCATGCCCGGCTTCCAGACCGACGATGTTCAGGAGCTCGGCGATCCGTGCTGCCCGCGCCGCGCCACGGGCGAGGCCATGGGCGTCGATGGCCTCGCCGATGATGTCGGAGACCCGAAGCCGCGGATTGAGGCTCGCATAGGGGTCCTGGAACACCATCTGCATCCGCCGCCGCAGCGGACGCAGAGCGCGCTGGCTCATCGCCTCGATGGGCGTGCCGTCGAACACAATGGAACCGGAGGTGACGTCGATCGCACGCAGGATCAACCTGCCGATCGTGCTCTTGCCGGAACCGGATTCGCCCACCAATCCCACGACCTCGCCGCGGTTCACCGAGAAGCTGACGTTCTCCACCGCGTGGACCAGCATCGGCGGCCTGCCGAAATGCTTCGTCAGTGCCCGCATCTCGACCAGGGGAGCTTCGTTCATAGGGCCCGCCATCGGTCGCACCTTACGAAGTGGGTGGGTTCGACGGCGTCGAGTTGCGGATGCGCCGCCTGGCAGGCATCGACCGCATGGACACAGCGGGGCGCGAACTTGCAACCCGGCGCGTCCAGCGAACCGGCGACCGACCCGGGGATCGCCTGCACGACCCTGCGACCATCCTCTCCGCGCAGCGCGTGCTCCGGCAGACAGCTGATCAGCGCGCGCGTATACGGATGCCGCGGATGATGGAAGAGATCGCGTACGCCGGCCGTCTCGACCACCTCCCCGGCATACATCACCGTGACCACGTCGGCGATTTCCGCCACGACACCGAGATTGTGGGTGATGAACAGCACCCCCATGTCGTTCTCGCGCCGAAGCCTGTCGATCAATGCGAGAATTTCCGCCTGGATCGTGACGTCGAGCGCCGTCGTGGGTTCGTCGGCGATGAGCAGGCGCGGACTGCACGACATCGCCAACGCGATCATCACCCGCTGGCGCATGCCGCCCGACATCTGGTGCGGATATTCGTCGGCGCGGCGGCGGGCGTCTGGTATTTCCACGAGCCCCAACATGTCCACCGCCCGGCTCTTGGCCGCCTCGCGGCCGAGCCTGAGATGTAATCGCACCTGTTCGGCGATCTGTTCGCCGATGGTCAGCACCGGATTGAGCGACGTCATCGGCTCCTGGAAGATCATGGCGATTTCGCTGCCGCGGAAAGCGCGCATGCCGCGCGGCGGCACGGTGGCGAGATCGACGACTTCGCCGTTGCGGCGCGAGAACCGGATGCTGCCGGCAAGGACGCGTCCGAACGGCCGGGGAAGCAGTCCCATGATGGCGAGGCTGGTCACCGACTTGCCGGAACCGGACTCGCCGACCAGCGCCGTGGTGCGCCCGGCGTCGACGCGCAGGCTCACGCCCCGCACCGGCACGATCGGCCCGGTCTCGGTCCGGAATTCGACCTCGAGCTGATCTATCTCGAGAAGCGGAGCCTGAGCGAGCGCCATCACAAGGACTTCCGCAGTTTCGGGTCCAGCATGTCGCGCAGGCCGTCCCCGAGGACCTGGAGGCTGAGCGCGGCGAGGACGATCGCGAGGCCGGGGAACAGGACCACCCACATGGACCGGTCGGCGTAATTCTGCCCGGCAGCGATCATCGTGCCCCAGGTCGGGATCTCGGGCGGGACGCCGACGCCGAGGAAGGAGAGCCCCGCCTCCGCCAGCACCGCATAGGCGAAGATGAACGTCGCCTGCACCAGCACCGGCGAGGCGACATTCAGGAGAATGTGCACCGTCATGATGCGCCAGGTGGAGACGCCCAGCGTCCGGGCGGCCTCCACGAAGGGCAGTTCGCGCACCACCAGGGTCGAGCTGCGCACCACGCGGGTCACTCTCGGCGTGTAGACGACCGCGAGCGCCAGCACCACATTGCCGGCCGAGCCGCCCAGAACTGCCACCAGGAAGATTGCGAGCAGAATGTCGGGCAGCGACATCATGGCGTCGACGAGGCGCATGACCGGCGCATCGAGCACGCGGAAGTATCCCGCGAACAACCCGAGCGCCGTGCCGGCCACCATCGAGGCGACCACGACGGCAAGACCGATGCCGAGCGAAGCCCGCCCGCCATATATGACCCGCGACAGCACGTCGCGTCCGAACTCGTCGGTGCCGAACCAGTTCGTGAAGCTGGGCGGCCTCAGTCTTTGCGTGACGCGCATGCCGGTCGGCGAGTACGGCGCGATCAGCGGCGCGAACACCGCGAGGACGACGACCACGAGCAGGATCAGCGCCGCGATGAGCACGAGCCGGCGCCGGAACAGCCGCTCCAGGAACAATCTCGTCGGGGAACGCTGCATCGGTGGTTCGCTCAGTATTTCACACGTGGATCGACGAACGTGTACAGGACGTCGATGGACAGGTTGATGAGAACATAGATGCCGGCGATGACGATGAGCGCACCCTGGATGACCGGGTAGTCGCGGCGCAGCACGGCCGACACCACCAGGTTTCCGATTCCGGGCAGCCCGAAGACGGTCTCGGTGACGATCGCCCCTCCGACCAGCAAGGCAGCCGTCAAGCCGACCACGGTGATGATCGGCACGAGTGCGTTTCCGAGCCCGTGCCGGAGTACGATACGGGCTTCAGACAGGCCCTTGGCGCGGGCCGTGCGCACGTAGTCCTCGCTCAGGACATCGAGCATGCTGCCGCGCGTGAAACGGGTGATCAGCGCCGAATTGACGATGCCGAGGACGCTCGCCGGCAACATGAGGTGATACAGCCGTTCGGCGAACGATCCCCCGGGCGGCCCGTAGCCCGCAACCGGAAACCAGCCCATGCGGACAGAAAAGAACTGGATGAACAAAAGCCCGAGCCAAAAGCTCGGAATGCTCGCGGCCAGCATGGCGCCGGCGCTGACGACCTGATCGATCCGCTGCCCCCGCCACACCGCCGAGATGATGCCGGCGGGAATTCCGATCGCCGCCGCGATCAGGATGGAAAAGAGCGCCAGGAAAAAGGTCGGCTCCGCCCGTTCGGCGATCGCCTGGAGAACGGATCGCTGCAGGAAGATCGATTGTCCCAGGTTGCCGCGCACGACTTCCTTGAGCCAGAGAATGTACTGCACGATCACGGGCTGATCGAGCCCGTAGGTGCGGCGCAGTTCCTCGATGTCCGTGAGTGACGCCTGATCGCCGAGCATGAGCGAGGCCGGGTCTCCGGGGGCGAGCCGCGTCAGGAAGAACACCATCGTGGCGACGATGTACATGACGACGAGCATCCCCGCGAACTTGCGCACGATCGCGGCGAACATTACATCGGCCTCCCTTGTCGTGAACGGACCGGGCCGCGACGATGCGGCCCGGCCGTTCTGACATCCGAGTGTCAGAGGCTGACGTTCCAGAAGGAGGGCATCGGCATCGGGACGAATCCCTTCAGACCCGCGACGCTGGCGCTCAACGCCGCGAACTCGCCGACGCGGATATAGGGCACCTCGTCGTAGATCACCTCCTGGACCTTCGCCCACAGCTTGCCGCGCTTGACGGGGTCGGATTCGGCGTTGAACGCCGTCAGAACCGCCGCTTTAGCCGGGGTGTCCCACCACCCCGGGGCGGCGGTTCCGAGTTGCGGCGGCGACAGCATCGGCTCCGGATAGACGCTCGAATGGGTGATGTAGACATCGTAGAGAGCCGGATCGGCGCGGCGCTGGACAAGCGTCGCCCAGTCCACCACGTCGAGCTGCACCTTGAAACCGGCCGCCTTCAGGTTCTCCGCCATGACGAGCGCCATGTTGTGATGGAACTCGTACTGCTTCGAGTTCAGGATGCGAACGGGCGTACCGTCATACTTCACCTCGGCGAGCATCTTCTTCACCGCGGCGGTATCGGCCTTGTTGTAGACCTTCTCGCCGACCATCGAATGGAAGGGAGACGTCGACGGGAAATGCGCCGGCGTCGCGCGGAAGAACTTGTCGTCGCCGAACGCCGCCATCAGCATCTCGGTCTCGTTGAGGGCGAGCTGGAAGGCCTGTCGGATCTTCTTGTCGGCGAACAAGCCCTGCTTCGTATTCGTCACCAGATAAGGGAAGCCGAACGGCATCACCAGGATCGGCTTGGCGGCCGGGTTCGAGGAAATGCGGCGGAACGCCTCGACCGGCACCTGGTCGGCGAAATGATACTGGCCGGCGAGCGTGCCTTCGACGCGCGTATTGGCATTGGGCACCGGGATGAAGCGCAGTTCCGCCGCTTTCGCCTCACGCTTGCCGGCATAGCCGCTCGCGGCTTCGCTGCGGGCCGAATAGCCGTCGAAGCGTGTCAGAACGACATACTGGTCCGGCTTGCGCTCCTGGAACTTGTACGGACCCGTTCCGATATAGGTGGTCAGCGGATTGGCGACCGTCTCCTTGGCCATGATCCCGGCGTATCCGGACGGCAGGGCCATGTGGATGACCAGCGCCGGAACCGGGCTCTTGAGCTTGATGGTCAGGCCATGGGTGCCTTTCGCTTCCATCTTGTCGAGCACCGTCCCGACCGACTTGCCGCGCGGCGTCATGTCGATCCAGCGCTTGAGCGACGCGATAACGTCCTCGACGTCGAGGTCGCGGCCGCTGTGGAGTTTGACGTTCTTGCGGATCTCGATTTCGTAGGTGAGCCCGTCGGCGCTGACCTTCGGCATGGTCGTCGCCAGCATCGGCTGCGGATTGAGGCTGGCATCGAACGTATAGAGCGACTCGTAGACGTGCTGCATGATGAGCGACGGCAGATCGGCCGTGGACGCCATCGGGTCGAGCGTCTGCGGCTCGCCGATCATCGCCAGGTTCAGGCTGTTGGCGGACTGCGCCACTGCGCTTGTCCCCGCGGGCAGGATCGACAACGCTCCGGCGCCCGCCATGAGGCGGGCAATGTCACGGCGGCTGAAGCCGTCGCTCGTGCGAGCACCATTCAGAAACGCAGGTTTGGCCATGGTCTTCTCCCCTCGATGAATGTCGTTGTTCAGAACCTCAAGAATGGACTGTATTGCGGCTTCCTTTCAAGTCGAAGGCGGGGCAGCGCCGTGCGTTCGACGGCGTGGAATTTCGAGGTGACATGCCCCGACAACGCTTCGCCGAGCCGCATCCTGACCGGCTCGTGTTCCAATGGATATCGACCGAGCGAAGCGCAAACCGGCCGGCGTGACCGGACAGTCGCTGACCATGCAGTCGCCGACCACGAAGGCTTGCGCCGGACGCCGGCGCCGGATTTCGAGCTCGTGAAAGAAAGATCGCATACGAGCGATCCCGATCATCTGTGCCGCAGGGTCATGGACCTCGGCGCCACCACCGCGGCGGGAAACCTTCGCGCAAGCGCACACGAAACGTGCTGCGACCGCCGCGCCCAGTTCCTGCGCGGTTCCGGTGACCAGGACCAGCTGGCTTGACCGCACGATTTGCCTTCCGCGTTCTCTTGCCGAGACCCCGGAGGGTCCGCCGCCGAACAACGGCCCGGCGAACTGCCGCGCCGCCTGATAGAAGTCATCGGATCGCAAAGCTGAGTTGTCAGCTGTAATACAAGTTAGCAGATGGTAAAAGCGCAAAAGCCCTTATTTTTCACGATTGTGCGAACTGGCGGTTCGGCCGGACCGACGCCGACCAACCGATTGCGCGAGACCCCGCCGGGCGATAAGGCTGACGTCCATAATGCCCGTTGGCGCCACCGGGCAAATGACGGAGAAAGTTCATGGGATTGGACCTGATCGTACGCGGCGGCCGCGTCATCGATCCCTCGCAGGACATCGATGCCGTTCTCGACCTCGGATTTCGGGATGGCCGGGTCGCCGCCATCGGCAAGGACCTTCCGGCGGGTGATGGCGCCGCGCAGGCATTCGATGCGACCGGATGCATCGTCACGCCCGGCCTCATCGACCTGCACACGCATGTCTACGACAAAGGCACCTCGCTCGGCGTCGATCCCATGCGCCTGTTCCATCGCGGCGCCGTCACAACGCTCGTCGACACCGGCAGCGCCGGCCCGGGCAACTTCGCCGGCTTCCGCAGCCAGTTGATCGAGAGAATTCCCGTCCGCGTGCTCGCCTATCTCAATATTTCCTTCGCCGGAATCTACGGCTTCTCGAAGCGAGTCATGGTCGGTGAATCCGGCGACATGCGGCTGATGGCGCCGATCGACACGGTCGAAGTCGCCCGGGCGAACCGCGACATCATCGTCGGCATCAAGGTCCGGGTCGGCCGCAATGCCAGCGGCTTCTCCGGGCTCGCGCCGCTGCGGATCGCCCGCCAGGTGGCGGACGAACTTGCGATACCGATGATGGTGCACATCGACGAGCCGCCGCCGATGCTCGACGAGGTGCTGCCGCTGCTGCGCAAGGGCGACATTCTCACCCATGCCTTCCGGCCATTCCCCAACTGCCCGACCACCTCCGACGGCAAGGTTCACGACTGCGTCGTCGAAGCCCGCGCCCGAGGCGTGATTTTCGATATCGGCCACGGCATGGGTTCGTTCTCGTTCGCGGTGGCGCGCACCATGCTGGCGAACGGCTTTGCGCCGGACTGCATCTCGTCCGACGTCCACGCCCTCTCGATCGAAGGGCCTGCCTTCGACCTGCTCACGACCATGTCGAAATTCCTGTGCCTGGGCTTGCCACTCGTCGACGTGGTCAGGTGCGCGACCCACGCCCCCGCCATCGCCCTCCATCGTCCGGACCTCGGCTCGTTCGCGCAAGGCTGCGCCGGCGACGCCTCGATCCTGCGGCACGAAACCGGCACGTTCGACTTCGTGGATTCGGTCGGCGAACACATTGCCGGTCGCGAACGTCTCGCCGCCGCCGCGGTGGTGCAGGCGGGCAACCTGCACAAATGCTGAGCATTCCTCGGAATGCCGGGACTGATCTGTCGCGCACGTAGAAGCCCGAGCACAACTGGCCGCCCGGCCGCATGGAGCCGAGCGGCAGGCTTCAAGCGCCTATTTCTTGAACCGCTCGACGAGATGATTGGCGCCCTTGTTGAGGAGCCCGATATCGGCGCCGACGGCGACAAACAGGCAGCCCATGTCGATATAGTGCTGGGCAAGGTCCTCGTTGCCGGTGAGAAAGCCGGCGGGCTTGCCGGCGGCGCGGATGCGGGTCATGGCGCCGTCGATGGTCTTGATCACGTCGGGATGATTGGGCTGGCCCAGATAGCCGAGATCGGCCGACAGATCCCCGGGGCCGATGAAGATGCCGTCGACGCCCTCGACCGCAGCGATCTCCTCGATATGGGCGAGCGCGGCACGGGTCTCGATCTGCACCAGCACGCACAGCTCGTCCTCGCAGCGGTCGTAGTAGTTGTCGACGCGACCGAATCCGGACGCCCGCGCCGCCGCCGAGAACCCGCGCACACCGCGCGGCGGGTAGCGCGTCGCCGCCACGGCACGGCGCGCCTCGTCGGCATTCTGCACCATCGGGATCAGAAGCGACTGGGCGCCGGCGTCGAGGAGGCGCTTGATCACCACGGTATCATTCCATGGCGGCCGCACGACGGCCTGGCATGAGGTGGCGGCCACCGCCTGCATCTGGTGCGTCACCATCGGGAGTTCGTTGGGGGCGTGCTCGGTGTCGATCAGCAGCCAGTCGAACCCCGCCCGCGCCAGGATCTCCACCGAGAGTCCGTCGCACAGGCTGCTCCACATTCCGATCTGCACCTTGCCGGCGCGCAGGGCGTGCTTGAAGGCATTTCGCGGCATGTCCATGGAAGTCGTCTTTCGTCGAACCAGCGGCTCGGACGGCCGCTACTGAATATGTCATACCAGGACAGGCATGAAATCGGGCGACGTCAATTCCGTAAAACCGCCGACGCTGGTTCGATAGATCAACATA
Source organism: Astrobacterium formosum (assembly GCA_030848545.1). Lineage (GTDB taxonomy): Bacteria > Pseudomonadota > Alphaproteobacteria > Rhizobiales > Xanthobacteraceae > Astrobacterium > Astrobacterium formosum. Next base: position 465,780 of record JAVDCA010000001.1, on the reverse strand, counting down.
TCCGACCCTCAAAAATATTTTTTCACTTTTATTTCAGCTCGTTAGATCACGCATTCGAGACTCTTCCGCGGCCGATTCAAAGTGCCTCTGCAACAATCCCTATTGACCTTACCGGAATTACCCTTGCAAACTTGTCAGGCTAACGCCCGGTCAGCCATGGCCGTCCGGGCGGTCGGATACGCGATGCAGCCCTGCTGACGTTCCGAAACGGCACCCCCGACCGCGCTGGAGCGTCGCCAACTTCCCAACCGCTGGAGGGGAATCGATGTTCACTAGCCTTGCCAAACGGCTGACGCTCGGCGTCGGCGCCGCGATGGTTGCGGGGACCATCGCCTGTGGCTCCGGTCCGGCCACCGCCCAGACCGTCATCACCTATGCGGACTGGCAGCTCGCCCAGGACATCTGGGGCCGTTCGCTCCGCGAGGCGTTCGCGGAGTTCGAGAAGCAGAATCCCGGCATCAAGATCAATGTGGAGCCGGTGGCGCTCGCCCAACGCGACATCAAATTCGCCACCGCCATCCGGGCCGGCGCCGGCCCTGACGTGTTCGCGCTCGACGCCAATCCGGTCAAGCAATACATCGCCGAAGGCTGGGTGAAGGATCTCACTCCCTTCGTGGACAAGGAAGGTGGCAAGAAATTTCTGTCCGATTTCTATCCGCGTTCGCTCGAGCCGGTCACCGAGAACGGCAAGGTGTACGGCATTCCGAAGAACATCGTCGCCATGGTGATGGTCTACAATGAAGTGATGTTCAAGGAGGCAGGCATCACCAAGGTTCCGGAGACGTGGGACGAGTTCCGCGTCGCCATGAAGAAGCTCACCAAGGCAACCACCGCCGGCGGCCCGATCGACCAGTGGGGCTGGACCATCGTCGCCGCCCAGGCCGGCTTCGACCTGCGTTCCTCGGTCATTCTGCGCGGCTTCGGCGCCGACTTCCTCACCCCGGACTGGAAGAAATCCGCCCTCGATACGCCGCAGGCCAAGGAAGCATTCAAGTTCATCGTCGATACGATCCACGAAGACAAGACGATGCCGCCCGGTGTCGCCCAGGTCGACGCCAACGCGGCACGGCGCCTGCTCGCCAACAAGAAGACGGCGGTCAAGATCGGCACCACCTGGTCGCTGCCGGAGGTTTCCGGCATGAACCCGGCGCTGGACGGCTGGAACGTGCTCAAGATGGCGCACATTCCGCAGAAGAAGCTCGACGACAAATCGGTGCGTTCGACCCTCTACCAAAAATCCTTGTTCATGAACCCGAACACCAAGAACCCGGAAGCAGCCTGGAAGCTCATCAAGTTCATGAGCGACCCGCCGCAAATGGCGAAATGGTTCGACGACAATCTGATGCTGTCGGCCCGCCAGAGCGTCAACGTCTCCCACAAGCCGATCACGTCATCGCCCTATGCCCTGACGGTGGCGCAGGAGATCAACCGCTCCGCCTTCCTGCCGCTGATCCCGAAGTGGCCGGAGATCCTGGAGACGTTCCGCCGCAATCTGCAGGATGCCATCGCCAAGTCGAAGACGCCCGACGAGGCCCTGACCAACGCCCACAACCAGATCAACGCCATCCTGGCTCGGCCGTGAGCCTAACCTGAAGGCGCGCCGGGCGCGAGGTTGCGCCCGGTGCGATCCCCTCACCCCGTCATTGCAAGGAGCGACGCGACGAAACAATCCAGGAGCCTCGACGTAAGGACTGGATTGCTTCGCTTTCGCTCGCAATGACGAAAACACACGACATAGGCGACGTTTCAAACGACGGCACGGGCACGATGCGGGACAACTACAAAGGCTACCTCTTCATCCTGCCAGCCTTGTTGATGCTGGTCGTCATCCTGGGCTTTCCGGCGCTCGCCGCGTTCCTGCAGAGCTTCAACCTGATGTGGGTCGCCAAGCCGGGCTTCTCGCTCGGGGCTTATCGGGCGCTCGTCGACGACGCCGAATTCCTGCACTCGCTCTTCAACACCGTCGTGTTCGTCGTCGTCGTCGTGTCGAGCCATCTCGTCGTCGGGCTCTCCATCGCCCTCCTTCTCAACATGGACATCAAGTTCAAGTGGATGTGGCGCGTCGTCGCCATCCTGCCGTGGACCATGCCCGACGTCATCGGCGGCCTCGTCTGGCGGTTCATGTTCGACACCCTGCCCGGCATCGTGAATTCGGTACTGCTGCGCACCCATCTCACCACCGAGCCGGTCGACTGGCTCGGCCAGCCCGGACTCGCTTTCTTCGCCGTGATTCTCGCCGAGAGCTGGCGCGGCTACCCCTACGTGATGCTCATCCTGCTCGCCGGACTGCAGTCGATCCCACGCCAGCAATACGAGGCAGCCGAACTCGACGGCTGCTCCGCCTTACAGAAGTTCATGTATGTCACGATGCCCAATCTCAAGCACATGTTCATCATCTCGCTGGTGCTCGACACCGTGTGGGAAAGCCGTCTGTTCGGCATGGTCTACTCGATGACCGGTGGCGGTCCGGGCTACTCGAGCCAGATCCTGACATTGCTGAGTTACAAGCAGTACTTCCAGTTCTTCAACGTCTCCTACGGGGCCGCGATGGCAGTGGTGCTGGCCACCGTGTTGTTCTTCATCAGCCTGCCCTATCTGCGCCTGTCCATGCGCCAGCAGATATAGAAGGGAGGCACGAGATGAAGAAATCCAACAGCATGTGGGTGTTCATCTACGGCGCGCTCGCCGTGATGCTCGTCTACAACCTGACGCCGTTCTTCTGGATGGTGGTGTCGTCGTTCAAATCCGAGCTCGAGGTCGTCTCCTATCCGGCGACGCTCCTGCCCAACGTCTTCACCACCGACGCCTACGAGAAGATCTGGCTGCAGGAGGGATTCCTCCTCTATTTCAAGAACAGCCTGACGGTGTCGCTGTCGACGGCGGCGCTCTCCTCCCTGGTCGGCATCTTTGCGGGCTACGGCTTCTCGCGCTTCCGCTTCAAGGGACGCCTCGCCATCATGACGGCGTTCCTGGCGACCCAGATGATCCCGGGCGTGCTCCTGGTCGGCCCCTACTTCAAGATGATGACGCTCACCGGCCTCTACGACACATTGTTCGGCCTCATCCTCGCCCAGACCTCGATCACGCTGCCGTTCAGCGTGTGGATGATCAAGGGCTACATGGACACGGTGCCGATCGAGATCGACCAGGCGGCGGAGGTCGACGGCGCCTCGCGCCTGCAGACCCTGTTCCTGTGCATCGTGCCGCTGGTGCTGCCCGGCCTCGTCGCCACCACCATCTTCGCCTTCCTGCTGTCGTGGGGCGACCTTCTGTGGGCGTTGTGCCTGATCAGCGACCCGCAGAAACAGACCATGACGCTGGGCATCACCCAGCTGGTCGGCCAGTTCCGGGTCTACTGGTCGGAGATCATGGCCGCGACCGTGATCGCCAGCATCATCCCGGCCTGCCTCTATCTCGTCCTGCAACGCTACCTCGTCCAAGGCTTCACCGAAGCCGCGGTGAAGGAGTAGACCATGCTGTACCGCACCGCGCTCCGCATCGGCGCCCCCCTCTCGCTGTTTTCCATGGGCGGCCACGAGTACCTGGCCGACGGCCGGTCGCGCGGCTTCAATGAAGACATGCAGAGGGCGACGCGTGAGAAGGGCTACATCTTCGACGGTTTCGGCGGCTCCCGCCGCCTCGACGTGCTCGGCATCGCCTACGAGGCCGGCGTCAATTTCTTCGACGTCACCCAGGACAGCGAAAAGGAAGCGCTCGGCCGCAATCTGAAAGAGACGCCGCCGCCCTATGACATCTACGTCCAGACCCGTCCTGAAGGCATGTGCTACTCCTATGACGAGGGCAATCGCGGTCTCGCCGATTACGCCAGGCTCAAGGCCGAGGTCGAGCGCGGGCTGAAACTGCTGCGCCGCGACCATGTGGACTTTCTCAACTTCGGCATCCTGGCCTGGGCGCACGAATGTGACCCGGACTACTTCTCCAAGCTCGCCGATAACATCGCTCGTCTTAAAAAGGCTGGCCTGATCCGCTGGGCCTCGGCCGACACCTTCTCGGGCGAAGCCACCTTCCTGAAGATGTTCGAAAGCGGCGCCTTCGACGCCTGCAACCTCAACTTCAATTTCGGCGACTGGGGCGCGCGGCGGAAAGTGATCGCGGCTGCCGCCAAGGCCGGCATGGCGGTATTCATGCGCGAGGCCTTCTTCAAGGGCCCGTTGTTCGCATTCGGCGCCGAGGCCGGCATCACCGACCGGGCAGCACTCGCGGCGGCGGCACTGCGCTGGTGCCTGTCGTTCCCCGAGGCGACCTCGGTGACCATCGGCACCGGCAATCCGGCGCATCTGCGAACAAACCTGGCGGTGATGGAGAGCCCGCGCCTCTCCGACGCCGACACGGCTCTGCTCGACAAGCTGCGGGCCGGCTCAAAGTCCTTCCAGGAGTTCGAGGCGTGCAAGACGGCGGAATATTTCGCCGCCGACCAGGTCCCGGCCTGACGAAACAACAGGAGGTTCGGAAAATGACGTGGCGTCGAAGCTCTGCCCCGCGTCTGGCCTCCGACATGGCCGGGTTCATCGTCGCTGCCACGGCCTCAGCCGACACCCTGACGGTCGGCGGACCGCCCGAATGGCCGTTCCTGACGTCGCTCGCGGCTGCGCCCGCCGCCTCGCCGAGGCCGCTCCCGATGTCGCCTTCCTGCCCCTGTTCGGAATGAAACCGTAAAAGGCCCGATCCATGGCTACTGTCGAAATCCGCAGCGTCCGCAAGGCCTATGATGACCACGAGGTCATCCACGGCGTCGATGTCCTGATTCCCGACCGTGAATTCGTCGTCCTGGTCGGCCCGTCGGGCTGCGGCAAGTCGACCTTGCTGCGCATGATCGCCGGATTGGAAGAGATCACGTCGGGCGAGATCGCCATCGACGGTCGCGTCGTCAACGAGGTGCGCGCCAAGGAGCGCGACATCGCCATGGTGTTCCAGAACTACGCCCTCTATCCGCACATGAACGTCTACAAGAACATGGCGTTCAGCCTGCGCCTCAAAGGCATGCCGCAGGCGGAGATCGACGAGCGCGTGCGCCAGGCGGCAAAGATCCTCAATCTCAGCGAATTGCTTGAGCGCCAGCCGCGCCAGCTCTCGGGCGGCCAGCGCCAGCGCGTCGCCATGGGCCGCGCCATTGTGCGCAACCCGAAGGTGTTCCTGTTCGACGAGCCCCTGTCCAATCTCGACGCCAAGTTGCGCGTCGCCATGCGCACCGAGATCAAGGACCTGCACCTGCGGCTCGGAGCCACCACGGTCTACGTGACCCACGACCAGCTCGAAGCCATGACCATGGCGGACCGCATCGTCGTCATGAGCGAGGGCAATGTGGAGCAGATCGGCTCGCCCCTCGACCTCTACGACCGGCCGGACAACATCTTCGTAGCCGGCTTTCTCGGCTCGCCGGCCATGAATTTCTTCAAGGGCGTCGTCGGCCGCGACGGCAAGACCACCCATGTGGAAGCGCCAGGCCTGCGCCTGCCGCTCCCCGATTGGCCGGACCTGGACATCGGCCGGCCGGTCACCTACGGGGTCCGGCCCGAGGACCTTGAACTCAGCGGCGCACCCGGCTGCAACATCTCCTGCCGCGTCGTCGTCGTCGAGGGCACCGGCTCCGGCACCCTGATCGTGGCGCAGACGCCGGCCGGCAATCTCACCGCCGCCTTCGAGGGCCGGCCCAAGGCGAAGCCCGGCGACACGCTTGCGCTTTACCCCACCCTCGACCACGTGCATCTATTCGACGCCGCTGACGGAAAGCGGCTGGGAGCCCCCACATGACGTCTCAGACCTATCCGCTGCGCCACGTCGATCTCGACTACGACGTCGACGACATCCGCTGTCGCTATCTCCAACTCTCCAGCGGCCAGGTATGCGACAGCCTGTCCGAGCGCGGCCTCAAGGGCCAAGCCATGGCGGCCGGCATCTATCCGCTGATCCACACCATGAAGGTGGCCGGCCCCGCCTTCACCGTGCAGGCGATCCAGACCCCCAACATGGACTGCGTCAATGTCCGGCTCGGCATGGTGACGAGCCTGTTCAAGGGCTGCGTCCAGGTGCGCAATTCCGGCGGCAATGTGAGCGCCGGCCATTTCGGCGAGGTCAACGCCACCGCGGCACGCGCCGCCGGCTGCACCGGCGCCGTCCTCGACGGCTCCACGCGCGATTCCAACATGCTGATCGAGATCGGTTTCCCGACCTTCTGCCGCTTCCGCTCCCCGGTCGAGAGTTTCGGCCGCTACATGGTCACCGACTACATGGTTCCGATCCAGGTCCAAGGCGTCGACGGCCTCTTGCGAATCGATCCGGGGGATTTTCTGATCGGCGACAATGACGGCGTGGTGGTGGTACCACGCCAGATGACGGTGAGCATCCTGGAAGCGGCCGAGCAGCGCGCCCGCAAGGAGACCGACGGTCGCGCCCAGGTCGCCGAGGGCGCCAACCCCCTCGACGTGCAGGAGAAGATCGGACGATTCTGATGGAGCGCCGCGTGATCAAGGATGGCGCCGGCAGCGAACATCTCTACCGAAGCCTGCGGGGCCGCATTCTCGACGGTTCCTATGCGCTCGGCAGCCGCCTGCCGGCGGAGACGGCGCTGTGCGGTGAATTCGGCATGTCGCGACCGGTCGTGCGCGAGGCCCTGGCGCGGCTGCGCGTCGAAGGCCTGGTCGAATCGCGCCAGGGGGCCGGCAGCTTCGTGCGCGGTCTGGGCAGCGAGCGCCGCTCCCACCACGGCTTCGAGCCCGTCCGCAATCTCGGCGACGTGCGCCAGTGCTTCGATTTCCGCGCCGCACTGGAGGGCGAAGCCGCATCGTTCGCAGCCGTCAATCGCACGGAGGCGGATCTCATCGAAATCCGCGACCTTGCCGGCGCTTTCGATGCCGCGACCGCGGAGGCGCGCATGGGCGACGACGCCGATTTCGACCTCCACCTCGCCATCGCCAGGGCGAGCGGCATCACTTTCTTCGAGTCGGTGATCGCGTCCATGCACCATCACGTCATGGTGGGGATGAAGCTTGCCGGAGACCTCGCCGGCGGCGACGTGCGCGAACGCCTCAGCGTCGTGCGCGCCGAGCACCATGCCGTCATAGACGCGATCGAATGTGGCGAGCCCGAAGCGGCCCGGCGGGCCATGCAGGCCCATATCGACAATTCCCGCCGGCGGCTGTTCGGGTAGGCTCTGCTGACGTGCAATCCGATTGAAGTGGCCCTCGTCATTCCGGGGCGCGCGTCAGCGCGAACCCGGAATGACGGCATTGACCCCTTAGTCCCCGCTACGCCTCGCTCAAGAGATGCTGGCCTTCGAACACGCGCTGGCGCGAGGCGTCGATGTGATGGCGCATCGCCGTGCGGGCAGCCTCCGGGTCGCGAGCCGCGATGGCGTCCAGCACCGCCCGGTGCTCGGACTTCATCTGCCCGAGATGGAGTTCCGGCTGCACCACGGAGAGCCGCCGGCACAAGCTCATGCCGGTGCGCACGTGATTGATCAGGCTCTTCACCGTGGCGAGGAAGAAGCGATTGTGGGACGCCGCCACGACCGCGATATGGAAGGCAAAATCAGCGTCGACGCTCTCCATGCCGGCATCGACCCGAGTCTCGAGTTCGGCTTCGGCGGCGGTGATCGCGGCGACATCCTCGTCGGTGCGCGCCTTGGCGGCGAGGCACGCGGCCTCACCCTCGAGAGACATGCGGAAGCGGAAACAGTTCTGCACGTCGGCAAGGCTTCCCAGGGGAACGAAACGCAGCGACGCCTTGTCGTCGGTGCGGGCGACGAAGTTGCCGACCCGGTGGCGGCTGACCACGAAGCCGTCCTCGCGCAGCGCCGCCAAGGCCTCGCGCACCACCGGTCGCGATGCCTGGAACTCGCCCGCCAGCTGGATTTCGGTGGGCAGCCGGCTGCCGCTCGCGTACAGGCCGGTGGTAATCCGCTGGTAAATCAGATCGTAAATCTGGTCGCTCAGCTTGGAGCGCCGGATCGGAGACGCAGTCGCGACCATGGTGGGCGGGAGATCGACCATGAGAGCAGCATATTCCCACCGGTTTGGCATGGAAATACGCAAACTTCGCCAACGCCCGCATGCATCCAGCCGCGGACGGATCAGATCGTCGCTATCCTCTGGTGGGCCTCACGTCCCGGCGAGTGCGGCGACCTTGGCTCGCATGATGTCCGTGCCGGCCTGGATGCTGTCGATGATGGCATCGAGCGCCCAGAACCGTTCACGGACATCGAAGGTGATGGCACGGCTCTTGATCGACGAGAACGTTCCCAGACGCTGGTGGAGGATCTTGGCCAGCACCGGATAGCCGAACGCCTCGGAGAGCGCCGCCAGCACGAGGAAGTGCGCCACTTCGGCCGATACCTGCGGATGCTTCGCTCCCGATGTGTAGAGCCACTGGTAGAGATCGGGATGATAGTTCAGCGCGATGCCGTTGAAGCCGCGCGCTCCCGCCTTCATGGCATCGTAGGCGATGGCCGCATTGGCATTGAGGATCCTGAACGGCGTCCCGGCCGCGATGGCGATGCGGCGCTTCAGGACGGCGAGATCGCAGGAGACATCCTTGAGGAAGATGAAACGGCCGGTATCGATGCAGGCCCGGATCTCGTTGTCCGAGAGCAGCCGGCGGAACGGCGCCGGACACTCATAGAGACCGAGGGGAACCTCCTTCGGCAGGCGTTCGAGCAGCCATTTGAGATTGCCCAGGAAGGTCTTTTCGCCGTGGTTCTTGGGATCGAGGTGGTTGGTGACCAGGACGATGCCGTCGGCTCCGGTCCTGGCCGCCGCCGTCAACTCCTCGACCTGGCTGTAGGGGTCGTCGCTGATATGGCCGGAGGCAACCACCGGCACGCGGCCGCGAACTTTGTCGACCACGAATTTGCCGAGCTGATAACGCTCTTCGAGCGAAAGATAGAGCATCTCGCTCGATTGACACACTGCGAACAGCGCATCCGAACCGTTTGCAAGATACCATTCGATCAGCCGCTCGACGCCAGCATAGTCGATCTTATTGGCATCATCGAACGGGGTGATCATCACGGGGATGATGCCCTCGACTTTTTTCATTGCTATTCTCTCCCGGCGCAGCCGCCCAATTTCGACGTCCGACGAAAGCCAGATGGCGGATTTGGCTGGTGAATCGAATCCCAACCTATGCTCCCGCGGCTGGTCTCGGAAATCAGTACCTTACCTAACATGTTAGTTTTATGGTCAGCCACATGTTGCCGTGGCAACACGTCCGGCATTACGATCCGCCCCTGACCAGCTGGGAGGACAAGCAGACACGCCCTAAGGTGCGGTATTATTTAACCCGCCTCACCGCTGACGTAGGGCAGCGAGGCAAAAATCCACCAGCTGGTCGAGCGTGGGGTCTGGAAAACCAGCGCATTCGACCATCAGGCGCGGATGCGCATAGCGGATCATCGCGGTGTGGACGCAGCGCGCCGCCGTTGTCGGGTCGCCCTTGCGAAATTCGCCACTGGCCATGCCGTCGGCGATGATGCCGGCGAAGATATCGTCCATGCGCACGACATATTCGTGCACCATCGGCCAATTATCGCTGATCGCTATGGCGACGAGGTCGTGCAGTTTCTTCTCCACCGTGAAGCGCTCGACGTGGAAGCGCTCCAGGGCGGTGAGGACCGCGCGCAGGCGCTCCGAGGCTGTGGCGCCGTTGCTCGAGATGGCGGCGGCCGCGGCGATCACCTCCTCCAGCAATCGATGGCCGACGGCATCGTTGATCTCGTCCTTGGAGCGGAAGAAGCGGTAGACATTCGCCGGCGACATGTCGAGTTCGCGGGCGATGTCGGCGACCGTCGTCTTCTGATAGCCGAGTTCCCGATACAAGCGCTCCGCGGTCGCGATGATGCGATCGCGGGTATCCGACGCTTTCATGTCGGCGCGCACGGTGGCGATCACACGCTGTCCTCCCACAAACGGCGTTTGCCGCACTGTCGACGCCATCGTAGCAGCGCCAGACTGCCGATGTCTCATGATTCCTGACGCTCCTTGATTCGCGCCGGGGCGCCAGTATCGGAGTCGGCACCGTTGGGGACGAGCCGCGGCGCATCCGCCGGCCCCTCGCCGTCGTCCGGGAGGCCGACCTCCTCCACCACGCCGCGCGCATCGAAGGAACGGCGGAACCAGAGCGCATAGAGGGCCGGCAGGAACAGCAGCGTCAGCACCGTCGCAACCAGGAGGCCACCCATGATGGTGACCGCCATGGGGGCCCAGAATCCGGACCGAGACAGCGGGATCATGGCCAGCACGGCGGCGAGAGCAGTCAGGACCACCGGGCGGGCACGACGGACGGTGGCGTCGACGATCGCTTGCCCGCGCGTCGAGCCATGGGCGACGTCCTGCTCGATCTGGTCCACCAGGATGACCGTGTTGCGGATGATCATGCCGGCGAGCGCGATGAGGCCGAGGAGAGCCACGAAGCCGAACGGCTTGCCGGCGACCATCAGCCCCACCGTCGTGCCGATGATGCCGAGCGGCGCGGTCAACAGCACCAGCGCCAATCGCGAGAAATTCTGCAGCTGGATCATCAGGATCGTCAGCATCACCACGACCATGACGGGAAACACCGCAAACAACGCCACATTGGCCTTGGTGGACTCCTCGACGGCGCCGCCCACCTCGATGCGGTAGCCGACCGGCAGGCTGGCGCGCAGCTCGGCCAGCGCCGGCCAGATGGCGTTGGAGACATCGGGTGCCTGCACGCCGTCGCGGATGTCGGTCCGCACCGTGATCGCCATGTCGCGATTGCGGCGCCAGAAAATAGCCTCCTCGTGCCCTTCCTCGATGCGGGCGACCTGGGAGAGCGGCACCGGCACGCCGTTGCGCGCCATCACGGTGAGGTCGCCCAAGGCGCCGAGGTCGGCCCGCTGCGGCGCAACGGCGCGAGCCACGACGGCGACCTTCTCGGTGCCGTCGCGCACCGTCGTAACGGTGACGCCGGACACCAGCATCTGCAGGGTCTGGGCGACTGTCTGCGGGTCGAGCCCGAGCGAGCGCGCCCGATCCTGATCGATCACCAGCCGCACCGACGGCATCTGCTCGTTCCAGTCGAGCTGCGGCTCGATCGTGTCCTTGTTGGCGCGCACCACGTCACGGACCTTGTAGGCGATGCCACGCACGGTGTCGGGATCGGTGCCGATCACCCGGAACTGGACCGGAAAGCCCACCGGCGGCCCGAAATTGAAGCGATCGACCCGCACCCGCGCCTGGGCGAGTGCGCCCTTGGCGACGGCACTCTCGATCTTCGCCTTGATGCGCTCGCGGCTGGCGACGTCTTTCGCCACCACCACGATCTCCGCATAGGCCTCGTTGGGAAGCGCCGGGCTCAGGCCCAGCCAGAAGCGCGGCGACCCCTGCCCCACATAGGTCGTGAAGGACAGCGCATCCTTGTCGTCCTCGAGCAGGCGCTCGGCACGCTTCGCCGTCGCCAGCGTCGCCCCGATGGCGGTGCCCTCCGGCATGCGTATCTGCACGAACAGTTCGGTGCGTTCGGAGAGGGGAAAGAACTGCTGCGATACGCGCGTGAAGCCTGCGATCGCCACGACGAACACGAGGACAGTGCCGCAGACCACGGCGACGCGATGGCGCACGCACCAGGCGACGGCAGAGCGAAGGCGGCGGTAGATCCTGGTATTATAGATGTCGTGCGGATCGCCGCCATTGTGGGGCGCGAAGTTCGGCAGGAGCTTCACGCCCAGATACGGCGTGAACACCACCGCGACGATCCACGACGCCAACAGGGCGATCGTCACCACCCAGAAGATGCCGCCGGCATATTCGCCGGTCGCCGAGGCGGCGAATCCGACCGGCAGGAAGCCGGCCGCCGTCACCAGCGTCCCGGTCAGCATCGGAAAGGCAGTCGTCTCCCACGCGAAGGAGGCCGAACGGGCACGGTCGTAGCCCTGCTCCATCTTCACCACCATCATCTCCACCGCGATGATGGCGTCGTCGACCAGGAGGCCGAGCGCGATGATGAGGGCGCCGAGCGTGACCCGGTGCAGGTCGAGCCCGATCATCAGCATAATGGCGAAGACGATGGCGAGCACCAGCGGTACCGACAAAGCGACCACGATACCGGTGCGCCAGCCGAGCGACAGGAAGCTGACGGCGAGCACGATGGCGAGCGCCTCGACGAAGGAGCGCATGAAATCGGCGACCGCCTCTTCGACGATCTTGGGCTGGTTGGCGATGCGCTCGTAAGTGACGCCGAGCGGCGTCGCGCGGATCGCCTCGTTCATCACGGCATCGACGTCCTCCCCGAAATGGAGGATGTTCGCGCCCTTCTGCATGACGACGCCGATGGCGAGCGCAGGGATGCCACGCTGGCGGATGAGGAAATCGGGCGGGTCGGCATAGCCGTGTTCCACGGTGGCGATGTCGCCGAGCCGCACCACCGTGCCGTTTGCGGCCGCGACCGGGGTCGCCTTGACGGCTTCGACCCCGTCGAGAGCTCCGGTGACGCGCAGCGGGATGCGCGGAGAGGACGACTGCACGGTACCGGCCGGCACCATGGCGTTCTGCTTCGCCAGACTGTCGAAGATCGCCTGCGGGGTGATGCCGAGCGTGGCGAGTTTGACGTGGTCGAAGTCCACGAAGATGCGCTCGTCCTGGGCGCCGTAGAGATTGACCTTGGTGACGTTCTTGACCTTGAGGAGACGCTGGCGAACCGTCTCGGCGATGCGCTTCATCTGCGCATAGTCGGCGCCGTCGGAGCGTAGCGTATAGAGAACCGAATCGACGTCGCCGTACTCGTCGTTGATGTTGGGTCCGATGACGCCGTCGGGCAGGTCCGGCTTCAGGTCCGCCATCTTCTTGCGCACCTGATAGAACAGCCAGGGCACTTCCGACGGTGGAGTGCTGTCGCGGAATTCCATCTGCGAGGCCATGAAGCCGGGCTTGGAATAGGTGACGACCTTCTCGAACCAGGGCAGTTCGTGCAGCTTCTTCTCGATGCGATCGGCGACCTGCTCCTGCATCTCCTGCGTGGTCGCGCCCGGCCAAGCCGCCGTGACCACCGCCACCTTGACGGTGAAGGACGGGTCCTCGGCGCGCCCGAGCCGCTGGTAGGACAAAGCCCCGGCGGCGCCCAGCATGATGATCAGGAACAGGACCAGGGCCGGATGGGCGACCGCCCAGGCGGAGAGATTGAGGCGGCGCATGTTTCGTCTCCGCGCTCAGAACGACAGCGACGCGACGGGCCGCACCACCAGGCCCGGATCGAGCTTCTCGACCCCGAGCGTGACAACCTTGTCGCCTTCGGCGATCCCGGCGCCGACCATGACGCTGCTGCCGTCGTAGCGGGCAACCACGACCGGACGTGCCGAAAGACGGCCGGCGGCGTCGACCACCCAGACGCTCGGCCCCTCGCCGTGATTGAACAGCGCCGTGAGTGGCAGACGGGCCGCCCGAGTGCCGGCCGTCTCGCGCAAGGTCAGGGTCGCACTCATGCCGAGCCGCACGGCGTCGTCGGCGTCGGCAATGGCGTAGCGAGCCGCATAGGTGCGCGTCGCCGTGTCGGCCGCGGAGGCGAGTTCGCGCAGCTTCACATCATAGCTGTGGCCGGGCAGCGACCACAAAGTGAGGCTGCCCTCGGCTTTGCGGGCGCGTTCCACGAAGGTTTCCGGCAGCGCCACCAGGGCTTCCATCTCGCCCAGATGGGCGAGGCGCGCCACCGCCTGGCCGGCCGCGACCACCTGCCCGGGCTCCGCCAGGGTCGCGGTGATCAAGCCGTCGGCGTCCGCCACCAGGGTCGCATAGGCGAGCGAATTGCGGGCGAGATCGAGGGAGCGTTGCGCCCGCGTCTGCCGGCCGCGCGCCTCCTCGGCGCTGGCGCGCGCCTTTTCGACCGTCGCGGCGGCCGTCCAGCCTTTGGTCTGGAGCTCGATGGCGCGCCGTTCATCGCCCTCGGCCTGGATGAGGCTGAGCTTCGCCGCCCGCACTTCGGCGTCGGCCTGCTGTACTTGCAGCTCCAAATCGTTGGTGTCGAGCGTGAGCAGGGGCTGACCCTTGCGGACCCTTTCGCCGTTCTGGACCAGGCGCTGGGCCACCTTGCCGCCCACCCGGAAACCGAGATCGCTCTCCACGCGCGGCCGGATCGTCGCCGCGAAGGTGCGAGTCTCGGTCTGGTCTTCATAGTGAGCGGAAGCCACCAGGACCGGCCTCTCGACCAGCTTGGCCTGTTGACCCTCGTGGCCGCTCCCCGGCTCGCAGGCCACGAGCAGCAACGGCAGCAAGCCGCCGATCACGGCCAAGGACGACAAGCGTCCAGCCAGGGACGAAGACGGGCGAAACAAAATGCGCAAGGCCAGACTCATGATATTTACCTACTGACGAATTTTATTATTTATCATTTCTCAGAAAAAGTCAATGCGGAAGGACGCCAGAGACGCCCTGCCTCAGCCGTATTGTTTATTAAAATCAGCCACATATTGAATCGATCCGGCCCGTGCTAAGGTCCGGCGATGAGGTCATCCGGGAGGAGCCTGACGTGACTGGGACAGTTTTCGCTGCCGGAATGAACCGCCGCGACTGCTTGGCATTACTGAGTGGTCTCGCCCTTGGCGTGCCGAGCCTGGCCATGGCGGCACCGTCGTTTTCCTCTTGGGTCGCGAGCTTCCGTGCCAAGGCGCTGGGGCGCGGTATTTCGCCGGCGACCTACGATCGGGTCATGGGTGCGCTGAAGCCAGACGCCTCGGTCTTCGGGCAGATCCGCAGCCAGCCGGAGTTCAAGGAGGCGCTGTGGCAATATCTGAACCGCCGCGTCTCCGACTGGCGGCTCACCGAGGGCAAGGACAAGCTCAAAGAAGTCGGCGCCCTGCTCGCCCGCATCGAACAGGACTACGGCGTCGACCGTTACGTGTTGTTGGCGCTGTGGGGGATCGAGTCCGCCTATGGGGACCCGATCGTACAGAAGAACCACATGCGGCCCGTGTTCCCTGCCCTCGCGGCGCTCGCTTTCGGCGAGCCGCGCCGGCGCGCCTATTGGGAGCAGGAGCTGATCAACGCGCTGCGCATCGTCGAGCGCGGCTGGTCGACGCCGGGCGAGATGCGCGGCTCGTGGGCCGGCGCCATGGGCCACACCCAGTGGATGCCGGAGGTGTGGCTCAATATCGGCCTCGATTACGACGGCGACGGCAGGGTATCGCCGTTCGGTTCGCCTGCCGATGCGCTCGCCTCGACGGCGCGCTACCTGGTCAACCGCGGCAAATATCGCCGCGGCGAGCACTGGGGCTACGAAGTGCGGCTCCCTTCCGGCCGGCGCGGCGGCGACAGGCCCAAGACCTATGCGGCCTGGCAGGCGGCCGGCGTCGTGCGCGCCGACGGCAAGGCATTTTCTCCGGCGAACGCCACCGCGAAACTGTGGGTGCCGGTCAACGGCGGCCCAGCCTTCCTGCTTGGGCAGAACTTTTACGCCGTGCGCAGCTACAACCCCTCCATGAACTACACGCTGGCGATCGTCCATCTGGCCGACCGGCTCGCCGGCGGCGGACCGTTCGTGCAGCCGTTTCCGGGCAGCGAAAGGCCGCTGACGCTCGCCGAAATCCAGGAGGTGCAGAAGCGCCTCACCGCCTCCGGCTTCGATACCAAAGGCACCGACGGACGCGTCGGCGCCGCCACCATGGTGGCGGTCAAGGCGTTCCAGCAGAAAGCCGGCCTCGTGCCCGCCGACGGTTATCCGGGGCTCAAGGTGCTGGCGCGGCTGCGCCGGGGCGGTTGACCCTCACCACCCGCCGTCATTGCAAGCGAAGCAATCCAGGAGCCGTAAAGAAAAGCCTGAATTGCTTCGTCGCTTTCGCTCCTCGCAATGACGGCGAAGGGCGCGCCGCCTACTCCGCCAGCGCCGGCTCGCGATGGTCGACCAGGGCGTCGAGGGCTGCACCGATCCGTGCAGGTTCGAGGTGCCGGGTCTTGCCCACCACTTTGCCGTCCTGGGTGAACACGACCGAAGGAGCTTCCACGGAGCCCAAACGTGCGGCCAGGCATTCGCTCTTGTAGGTGTCGAGCAGACTGAGCTTGACGCGCCCGGCATATTTGCGCTCGATCTCGCGCACGACGGGCAGGAAGTCGCGCGAACGCTCGTCGATGGGCGAGTAGACGTAGATCATGCCGGGCAATTCCCGCTGCATGAGCTCCTTCTCGAACACCTCCATCTCGGCGATGTAGCGCTCGGCTTCGAAGCCCGCGATGGCACCGTCGCCGACCGCGGTCGCGACCTGGCGCAGACAGGTCTGGCGCACGTCGCCGGCCGCGAACACGCCGTCGAGATTGGTCTGCATGCGGGTGTTGGTCGGGATGTAGCCGCGCTCGGTGAGCTCGACCTGGCCCTGGAAGAGTTCGGTCGCCGGCAGATAGCCGATGAAATAGAAGCAGCGGTCCACCGGCACGCCGATGAGTTCGCCGTTGCGGGTGTCCTTGAGGACGACGGTCTCGAGCCGGTCGGCGCCCTCGAAGTGATCCACCACCGTATTCCAGCGGAACTCCAACTTGGGCTCGCGCATGGCGTCCGCCTGCGCGGCCGCATTGGCGTCCATGTGGCCTTCCTCGTGGATCACCGACATGATCACCTTGCTGGCGAACTTGGTCAGGAACAGCCCCTCCTCGACGGCGGCGTCGCCGGAGCCGATCACCATCACGACCTTGTCCTTGCAACTCGCGGCATCGCAGGTGGCGCAGAAGGAGATGCCTTTGTCGTAGAGGAACTTGTCCTCGGACGGCACGCCCAGAAGCCGCGGCTTTCCGCCGGTGGCGATCACCACCGCCTTGGCGTGATAGGTGACCCGGAATGTCTCGATGATCTTGTCGGGTCCCTTGAGATCCACGCTCTTGACCGGCGTGTTCTTGAAATCGGCACCGAAGTTGCGGGCCTGCTTCTCGAACTTGCGGGCGAGCTCGATGCCGGTGATCCCCTCCGGAAAGCCGGGGAAATTGGCGATCTCGTTCGTGTAGGTGGCGAGGCCGCCGATCAGACCCTTCTCGATGACCAGGGTCTTGAGCCGCGCGCGCCCGCCATAGAGCGCCGCGGTCAGTCCGGCGGGCCCGCCGCCGATGACGACAAGGTCGTAATACTGGTGGTCTTTGGTGATGGGCATGAGGTCATTCCAGAGTGGCGGGGAAGTCGGAACGCCGACAGCGGCGGCGCAGAGCGAGCCCTGCGCCGCCGCACGCGGTCAGGCCTGGGTTTGGCGCTTCGACCACCAGTCGGCCAAGAGCCAGCAGCCGAACAGAAGGGCGAATTGGAGGACGACGCCGGGGATGAAGCCGCCGACGAGCTGCGGCAGGAAGTACTTGCTCGTCATGTCCACCATCAGCAGATCCTTCCATACCGGCCAGGTGACGGCGCCGAGGGCGCCGCCGATGCAGAAGGCCGGCAGCGCGATCCACTGCTGGACGAAGCCCTCGCCGACCCGCATCAGCGTGCCGGAGGCACAGCCGCCGGAGATCACCGCGCCGATGCCGAACATGAAGGCGCCGATCGGAGTGTGCAGCGCTCCCACCGGGGCGACGTAGCCGATCTTCATGGCCTGATCGAGCGTGCCGCCCTTGATCAGGACGCTCGCCTGCAGGGCGGTGAACAGCACCGTCGAGATCGCCAGGGCGACGATCACCGCCTTGGTGAGGTTGGTACCGCCGGTGAGGCACGGGTCGCGCATCGCCGCCGTGAAGCAGAAGCGGGCGCGCTGCAGGATGAACCCGAAGGCGATGCCGAACGCCCAGAAGATTGCCAGCATGAGCGACTTCTGCACCGCAAAGAAATACCAGCAGATCACGATCAGGACGAGCAGTACGGCGATGCCGATCGGGAACTGGGTGGTGTTCTCCTTCCTCTCCACGTGGGTGCGCTGGATGCGCTTGATGCCGCCCGGCTTCGCCGCCGGCGCGACCACGGCGGCAGGTGCTGCTTGCGGAACCGGTGCAGTGGAGATCGACGCCTCGCCGATGAAGTACATCACCAGGAGCTTGGAGCCGAGCATGGCGCCGAGGAAGATGAAGACCATGAACACCCAACCGTGCAGCGACATGGACGGCACGCCGGAGAACAGGGCGCCGATGTTGCAGCCGAACGACAGCCGGGCGCCGAAGCCCATCAGCAGGCCGCCCAGGATGGCGCCGGCGATCTGCCGGTTCGACTTGACGTTCTTGACCTTGAACTGGCTGGCGAGCAGCGTCGACACCAGCGCGCCGAAGATCAACCCGACGTCGATCATGGTTGCAGGATCAGTGAAAAAGTTCAGTGCCGGATTGTTGAAGCCCGGTGCGGTGTCCTTGAAATAGGTCCAGCTGTGGGGGTCACCGCCGACGAGCTCCCATCCCCAGGCGCCCCAGAATGTGAGCGCCGTTGTGACGCCCCAGATGCGTCCGGTCGATGCGAGTAGCGCGCCGGCGACCACGGCGAGGAGCACGGCGCCGGTCGTATAGGTCCATGGTTGGACCAGAGCGGATTTGAAGATGGCGGTCTGCCGGAGCGACTTGAGAAACGAAGCCTCGGGAGGCCTTGCGGCTGTGATGTCGGTCATGGCGGTTCTCACCGGTCCGTCCCATGTCGACCGAGACGGACGTTAGGGTTGGTCGATGGTTCTTCGCCTCAGTGACTCTTCTCGATCACGATTTCCCATTGCCCTTCGCTGACCTCCTCGATCTCGAAATTGTGCCCTTCCTTGTTGGCCCATTCGGGGATGTTCTTCATGGCGCAGGAGTGATCGATGGCGACCACGAGGACGTCGCCGACGGCGAGCTCGCCGAGGGCTTTTTGGGTGCGGATGAGCGGGACCGGACAAGCCTCGCCCAGGCAATCGAGCATCTTCTCAGTCATCGCCGTCGTTCTCCATTCCACGTATACGCTTCAAAAAAAACGGCTCCGCCGGCCGTGCCAGGGAACCGGGGGTATGTCGGCCATCGCCCTTCTGGACGATGACGCCTCTAGTGAAAGTATCGCAGAATTCCGCCCTTGAGATCATTGACGCGCGTCAAGCGGCAGCGAGCATACCAATGCAAGGAACAGATGGTTGCCATGCATTGCCTTGCGGCGGTGAACGACGCGCGTGAAGTCGGCGGCTTGGCCGGTACGACGATGACGCCGCAATCGGTCGGCATAGCACGACGCCGGGCCACGTTGCGGCGTTCCGGATACATCTAGCAGTCGCCGGCGATGACCCGTTCTCCAGCGACCTCGATGCCACGCTCACGCGCTGGCTTCGAAGGACGACGGCTCGGGCTTCGCTACAGGTTCCGCGCCCGTTCACCGTTCGATACTCGCTGCGTTCGCACCTCAGGATGATGGTGCAAGTCTATGAAGGCGGGCCCTATTTCGTCGCCCGCGCCGTTTTTCCCGCTTTGTGCGCCGTCGCCGATTGGACAGTGTTCTTGTTCGGCTTTGCGGACGGCGCGGCCGCCACCTGCTCCTCGTCGAACGGATCGAGCACGAAGCAGCCGTAGTACTCTTCGGACGGCACCTTCTTGGATGTCGCGCATTCATGGAAGGGCTGGAGGTCCTCCTCCGTACGGTAATGTGCGTAGGGCGAAATCAGAAAGCGGTCGGCACCGTCGGGCGTGGAGCCGAAGCGGTCGATCTTGCCTTTCAGGCTCGGCTCTATCTCGAGGATGGCGTTGCGCAACGTGTCGCCCTCGATGAAGTTGTCGGGCAACTGATCGAACGGCCCATCGAAGTAGTTGTTGACCCGCGAATTTCCTTCGAACACGCCGATCAGGATCTTTCGATCGCGCCTGTGGTCCTTGTAATAGGCGAAGCCGGTGCGGTTGCCGATGGTGATGCGGTCGGTGATCAGGCCCTTGGCATAGGTTTCCGTCGCCGGCACGGTCTCGTCGAGCACGTAATGGAACAGCTTGAGCTTGCGGTTATAAACGAGGAAGAAACGCACCGCCGAATCGTCGTGTACAGGGCCCATATAGGTCTCGTCCGTTCCGATGGCGCTCGCCGGCGGCACCACGTGGCGCAGATCGTTGAGCTGGAAGGTGACTGCTTTCCCCTTGTAGGTCACGCGCCAGACGAGATCGTCGATCTTGTCGACGCCGACGCCGTGCTCGGTGCCGAGCAGCCTGTGCTGGACCGAAGGTTGCTCCTTCCACTCCGCCAGTTCCTCGAAATAGGCGAAGTGCACCTTACCCTTCTCGCGGTCCACATTGTCGAGGCGGATGTTGCCGGCATAGCGGGCGCCATCATGGACGAAACTGAAATAGTAGTAGTTCTCGGTCGGATAGACCGTGACCTTGTCGGGCAGACTCCCCATGACGAAACCGAACACCGCCATCGGGTCGGCGACGTCGAGTCCGCCCCTGCGCTCGACATCCTCAACATAGCTCTGGTGGGTGACGAGGCGCGGAAGGTCGCCGGCGCAGGCCGTCGAGACGAGTAGCGCGCAAGCGGCGGCGCCCAACAGGCAGGCGAGGCCGAGGTGCCGGCTGATGTTCGTGATGTTGCGTTTGGCATTGGTCATGACGTTGCCTGCCTTTACGGGAGTTGCGGGGGCTGCATGGCGACCGGCGAAGCTGGTTTCGCCGGTCGCCCCGTGCCGCCTCAGAAGCGGTTAGCGCCCGGATTGCCGCGGCCAGGGCCGTTTCTCGGTCCGGCCGGTTGCGGGCGGGATTGCACCGGCCGCTGCTGGATCATCGGCCGCGGCTGCACGTTGGGTCGCGGCAGCACTTTCGGACGGACATTCGGCTGGCTGGCGGCGCGGGTGTGCACCGGACGGGTCACCGGCCGGCTGGCGGCACGGCTGTGCACCGGACGCGAGGCCGCCTGGCTGGCGGGGCGGGAATGCACCGGCCTGTTGGCCGCCAGGCTGATGGCCCGCGTGTGCACCGGCCGCTTCGTCGACGCACTCTCGCGACGGGAGTGCACGGCCCCCTGGTTCGTGCCCGGCGTCTGGACCGAGCCGGCCCGGCTGTGGCTCGCCGTCCGGCTGTGCGACCCGGTGCGCTGGTGGCTCAGCGTGCGCGAATGCGACACCGCGACCGTGTGGCTGCGCCTCGGATCGTGGGAGCCGGTGCGCAGATGGCTGAGCGAGCGCGCGTGCGACATGGACTGGACATGGCTGGCGCGCGCGTTGTGCGAGCCGGTCCGCCAATGGCTGCGGTTCGTCTCGTGCGAGCCGAAGCGACTGTGGCTGCGCCGCTGATCGTGCGAACCCCAGCGATAATGGCTGAAGCTGCGCACATGGGAGTGGGTGCGGTTGTGGCTCTCGCGACGCTCGTGGGACGCATAACGCTGATGGCTCCAGCGCCGCTGGTGCGAACCGGAGCGATTGTGGCTCCAGAACCGGTTGTGCGACGCGAAGCGGTGGTGGCTGAACTCCGGCGCGTGCGAGCCGAACCGATAGTGGCTCATCTGCCGCCCGTGCGAGGCATACATGGCGTGGCTGACCGTCGGCGCGTGGCCGGCGACCACCACGGGCGGCGGCAGCGGCATGAAGCCCATGGCGGGCTGCGGGCAGACCTGGAACACGGCGACGTCGCCGATGCGGGTGGCGTCGTTGCGTTCGAGCCCGACCGGATTGCCCTGGGCATCGAGATTGATGTCGGCATCGACCATGTAGGACTGCGGGATCGCGGTCGACACCGGCGGCTCGCCGGCAGGCGCCTGCGCTATGGCACCATTGGGCACCAGTTCGTCATAGGCATTTTCAGGTGTGCCCTGAATGCCGTGCACCTGGCTGTCGTCCGCCTGCGGATCGGCGTTCTGCAATGCCGCCGGTTGAGCCGTCGCGCCTTGCGGGCCGCCTGCCGGCGGGCCGCCCGCCTGCGCCTGGGCGCCGGGGATCATGCACGGGCCTTCCGGCGAGCACAGCGAGTCGCCCGAATTCCATACGAACTGGTCGGTCTTGCCGCGATCGATGGCATTGAAGTTGGCGTCGTAGCCGTAGGCGAAGGTGGCGCCGCCGGCGCAATTGGCACGCATGTAGGGCATGCCCTCCTGCCCGCGCACATAGCTGCCGACGTCGTAGCGACCGATCGGCCGCCACCCGTTCTGGCTGTCGTATTCGTAGCGCAGCGAGCGCGCTTCGTGCGGGGTCGCGAATGCATCGTCGGCGTCGAGGCCGAGATTACGCTGGGTGCCGCGCTCGGCGACCAGCATGACGGGCTGCGAACCGCAGGCCTGGAAGCTGATGTCCGAGACGGGCGACGAGTAGCCGGCGCGGGCGACGTCCTCCGGCTTGCCGAAGAAGTCCGGCAGCAGAAACTCGCGGCGCACGTCGGCACCGTCGAAGGAACCGTCGGGAGCAAGCCTGACCGACCACACCGAGTTGCGCTTCTCGTCCTCGGGTGCCTGCGACCACGCCCCGTTGCCGAAAGCGGGGCTCGAGTTGACCGAATAATAGAGGCGGGTCTCGCCCGACTGGGCGTTGCGCATGACGCCAAGGCCCCATACGCGCCGGCCCGACTGGGCGATGTTCCAGCACTCCGGCGAGCCCGAGAAATTGCCGCTCGGGCAGTCGTCAACGCGCGCCCGCGAAGCGGGGTCGAAGGCGATCGGCGGGAGCGACTTCGGGGCCTTGCTCTCGACGTCGAGAAAATTGGCGCGCCCTTGGGTGCCGTGGTCCCAGGTGCCGAGATCCGTGCCGTCGGCGGCGCGCAGGCGGTGGATCATGCCGGTTTCGAGGTCGGACACGAAGACCTGCTTGTTGAAGCGGTCATAGGCGATGTTGCCGAGACCCGCACCCGTGTTCTGGCGTCCGCCGAGCGTCACCTGGGCGAAGGGCTGCGGCTGGTAGCCGTTCGCGGCGTCGAGGCGATAGATGGCGGCGGGCCCGAGCGGGCCGAACATGCCGGGCATCCAGGCGGAATTGTCGGCCGTGCGATGCAGGCCGAAGGCCGCCGTCGAAGCAATGAAGATCGACGGCGACGGCGCGTCGTCGAGGGCGACACCGAACACCTGACCGACCTGGGCGGCGGTGACGGGCTGACGTTGCGGCTCGTCGATCCAGTGCTGACCCTGCGGCGGCTGGCCGGGGCTGCGCAGGTCGACAATGGAGCCCACCGTCCCGTTGGGATCGATGACGCTCGTCCCGGCGGCCGGCATGGAACCGGAGAAGCGGGTCAAGAAGGCCTCGCCGGGTTGCAGCGCAGCATTCTGCGCCAGGGCGGGAAGCGCCGGCATGATCACGAATGCCATCAGGGCGGCGCGCAGACAAATCGACCGCCGGGAGGGCGGGCGGGACGAGGTCGGGTCATTGCCCGACGGGAAGACACGGGATCGCGACATCGGTCGACTCCATAGGAGAGGCATGCCACCTACCCGGCGCCGGAATTGGCGCCGCACGCCTCCTATGTGTCGTGATGGTTTCGTCCCCGGTTCAAGGCGATGTCGTGGGTGAACCTTTGTTCAGGGAGCGCAGGCACCGACAGACAATTCGGTTAATCAACTCCGTCATTCCGGGGCCGAGCGTAGCGAGGAGCCCGCAATCCATACGCCGCAGCACCGAGGTGATGGATTCCGGGCTCGCGCCTGCGGCGCGCCCCGGAATGACAGGGGCGCGACAAGCGAGCACGACGAAGAGAACTCACCCCAGGGCGCGCACCACCAGGCGGTTGAGCCGCGCCGTGAAGGCGGCCGGATCGGCGGGGAGTTCGCCGTCGAGGATCTGCGCCTGCTCGAACAACAGCGCCGCCAAGTCGCCGGCGTCGTCGCTGCCGCCGGCGCGGCCGAGCGCCTTGACCAAGGGGTGGCGCATGTTGAGTTCGAGGATCGGCTTTGCGCCGGGCAGACGCTCCTGCTGGGCGAGAAGGCGCGCCAGTTCACGGTCGGGTCCGCGGCTTTCGGCGACCAGGCAGGCGGGGCTGTCGGTGAGCCGCTGGGAGGCGCGCACATCCGAGACCTTTTCGCCCAGCGCCAGTTTGGCGGCCGCGATCACGGTAGCGTCGTCGACGCCATCCGCCGCCGGTTCCTCGTCCTTCTTGTCGGCCGTTTCCACGAGCGGCACGAGACCGAGATCGACCTCGCCTTGGCTCAGCGACTTGAGCGGCTTGCCCTCGAAGCCGAGCGGCATCGCGGTCCACAGGGCGTCGATGGGATCGGTCATCAGCAGGACCTCGATGCCGCGGGCGCGGGCGGCTTCGAGCTTCGGGTTGGCGCGCAGGCGTTCGACGCTGTCGCCGACGAGATAATAGATGTCGGTCTGGTTGGGGCGCAGGTCGGCGACGTATTGGGCGAGCGAGCGCACCCCCTCCCCGTTGCTGGTGGAAAAGCGCGCCAGCCCGAGGAGATCGTCGCGACGCTCGTGATCTTCGTAGAGGCCTTCCTTGAGGACACGGCCGAACGCATCCCACACCTTCGCATAGGCGTCGGCGTCCTTGTCGGCGAGAGCCTTGAGCTCGGAGAGCACGCGACCGGTGAGCGCCTTGCGGATCTGCGCCACCTGGGGATTGTTCTGCAGCATCTCGCGCGAGATGTTGAGCGGCAGGTCCTCACTGTCGACGATGCCGCGCACGAAGCGCAGATAACTCGGCAACAGCGACGCGTCGCTGGTGATGAAGACGCGCCGGACATAGAGCTTGACGTGGCCGGTGCGACCGGGATCGAAGAGATCGAACGGCCGCATGCTGGGCACAAACAGGAGAACCGCGTAGGACTGACGGCCCTCGGCGCGGTAATGCAGCGTCAGCGCCGGCTCGTCGAAGGCGCCGGCGATGGCCCGATAGGCCTGCTTATAGTCGTCGGCCGAGACTTCCGATTTCGGCCGCTGCCACAAGGCGGCGGCGGAGTTGATCTGCCGCGCCGTGCCGTCGGCGGCGACGAGCTCGATCGGAAACGAGATGTGGTCCGAATAGGTGTGGACGACGCGCTCGATCTCGCCCGGCTCGAGATATTTTTTGGCGTCACCCTTGAGGTGGAGGACGATCTCGGTGCCGCGGACGACACGGGCCGCATCGGCCTCGGCAGCCGGCGCGATGTCGAAGCCGGCGCCGCCTTCGGAGCGCCACGTGAACGCCGCGGCCGAGCCGGCGCGGCGGCTCGTCACGTTGATGCGGTCCGCGACCATGAAGGCCGAATAGAAGCCGACGCCGAATTGGCCGATCAGGCTCGCCCCGTCCTTGGTCTCGGCGAGGCGCTGCATGAAGGCGCGCGTGCCCGAGCGCGCCACGGTACCGAGATTGTCGATCAGTTCCTGGCGGTCCATGCCGACGCCGTTGTCGGCGATGGTGAGCGTGCCGGCGTCCTTGTCCGGGGTGATGCGGATGGCGAGCCGGGAATCGTCGGCGGTGAGTTCGGGCCTGGCGATCGCCTCGTAGCGCAGGCGGTCGCAGGCGTCGGAGGCGTTGGACACGAGCTCGCGCAGGAACACATCGGTCTCGGAATAGACCGCGTGCACCATCAGGCGCAGCAGCTCGGCAACCTCGGCCTGGAAGGGGTGGGTTTCTGTATTCGTTTCGGTTGGTTCGCGGGTCGCCTGATCCATGGCGCGCTCTCGTTCATGGGGTGGAAAACGTCACCCCATATAGCGCGCAAGCGCCAGTGTGCAAGTCGTGCAACTCCGCCTACAGGCGGAGGTCGCGCACACCATCCCTCGGACCGTCGCCGCACCGCTTCGCGGTGGCGATCTCAGCGATCGTCGGTGTGATGGCCGTTGTTGCTGACGATGGAGACCAACCGCCGATAGGCCTCCGGCACCTGCGGGCGGACCTCGTAAATGGGCTCGACGGTACCGTCGGGCAGCGTGCGCTGGCCGATCTTCACCCGCGCGCAGCTGATGTCGGTCGTCTCGGTGCCGTATTTCTTGTCGGCCATGTCGTCCTCCCGATGTCTTCGTGCGGGCTTGGCCCGCCGACACTTCGGATCACGCTCGGCTTTTCACCGTCATCGTGCTCCTGCGGGCTCGCGCACGCAACGCTACTTTCGAAAAAATAATATATTCACACTATCGAATGCGTCAAGCTGGGGACGACGCGGGCTCTCTACGGCCCGCGTCGTCCATCGGCGTTGCGAGCTCTTACTGCGTCGCCTGTCCCTTCAGAATCGGGTTCCAGCGCGCCACTTCCGTCTGGACGAGTTTCTGCAGCGATTCCGGCGTCTGGCCGCCGGCGTCAGGCAGGACACTGCCGAGATCGAGCAGGCGCTTGCGGGTCGCCGCATCGGCGAGCGCCTTCTTGTAGGTGTCGTTGAGCTTGGCGACGATCTCCTTGGGCGTGCCCTTGGGGGCGAACAGCGCATTCCAGGCACTCACCTGATAGTCCGGCAAGCCGGCCTCCTTGGTGGTCGGCACGTCCGGCAAGGCAGGCGAACGCTCCGGCGTCGCGATCGCATACGCCTTGATGGCGCCAGCCTTGATCTGTTCCACCAGGTTGACGATCTGGTCGCACATGTAGTCGACCTGACCGCCGACGAGATCGTTGAGCGCCGGCCCCGTGCCCCGATAGGCGACGACGCGGTGCTTGGTGCCGAGCTGCGTGCTCAGCATGGTGCAGGTGGAATGCGATACCGAGCCGACGCCGGCATGGGCCTGGCTCAGGCGGACGTCGGGATTCTTGGCGCGCGCGATGAACTCCTTGAGGTTCGCCGCCGGGAAGTCCTTGCGGGCGACGATGATGATGGGCGTGCCGGCGGCGAGCCCGATGGGCTCGAAATCCTTGGTGGGATCGTATTTGAGGTTGGGATAGAGCGCCGGCGCGGCGCCGTGGGTGCCCATGTGGCCCATCATGATGGTGTAGCCGTCCGGTGTCGACTGGGCGGTGCGCAGCGTGCCGGTGGTGCCGCCGGCGCCGGCGACATTCTCAACCACGAACTGCTGGCCGAGCGCCTTGGCGAAGTAGTCGGCCATGATGCGGGCGACGATGTCGGTCGGACCGCCGGCCGCGAACGGCACGATGACGGTGACCTGCTTGGTCGGATAGGTCTGGGCCGGGGCCGGCCCGGCCATGAGGGCCGTTGCGGCCGCCAGAACTGCGAGAATCTTCTTCATTCAACTCTCCTTGGTTGATCGCTGTAGTTTTCTTGTCGGGGGAATTCGCACTCGAACGCTTTGGTTGGTCATTCCGGGGCGCACGTGTGCGCGACCCCGCAATCCAGCCACAGGCGCCGAACTCGGGGGTGGATTCCGGGTTCGGCCTTCGGCCGCCCCGGAATGACGAAAGAACGGGGCAAATCTATCCATCTCACTCCTGAAACACTTTTTCGCGGCTCCTCGTCACCGCCGGCAGGATCGCGATCAGCATGACGACGAGAGCGCAGACGATGAGGCCCGCCGACAACGGCCGCTCCACGAAAGTCATGAAGCTGCCGTCCGACAGCGCCAGCGCCTGACGGAGTTTCTCCTCCATCAGGCGGCCGAGCACGAATCCCAACAGCATCGGTGCCGGTTCCAGCCCGAGCTTGATCAGCACATAGCCGACACCGCCGAACACGGCTGTGAAGAACACGTCGGCCGGGTTGTTGTTGACGGAATAGATGCCGATGCAGCAGAACAACAGGATGATGTTGTAGAGCAGCCGGTAAGGCACCTTGAGAAGCCTGACCCACACGCCCACCAGCGGCAGATTGATGATCAGCAGCATCAGGTTGCCGATCCACATGGACGCGACCATGCCCCAGAACAGAGGCGCGTTCCTGGTCATGACGAGCGGCCCCGGAATGACGCCGTGGATCGTCATGGCGCCGACCATCAGGGCCATCACGGCATTGGGTGGAATCCCCAGCGTCAGCAGCGGAATGAAGGCTGTCTGGGCACCCGCATTGTTGGCCGCTTCGGGTCCGGCGACGCCTTCGATGGCACCAAGACCGAAACGTGACGGCTCGTCGGCAAGCTTCTTTTCCAGCGTGTAGGAGGCGAACGGCGCCAGCACGGCGCCGTTGCCGGGCAGGATGCCCAGCGCCGCGCCGAGCCCGGTGCCGCGCAGGATCGGCCCGAGCGAGCGCCGGAGATCCGCGGCCGACGGCAAGAGGCGGCCGATGGCGCCCTTGACGACGCCGCGCGCCTCCGGGTTCTCGATGTTGCGCAGCACTTCGGCGATGCCGAACACCCCCATGGCGAGGACGGCGAAATCGATGCCGTCGGACAACGCCGCGAAGCCAAGGGTCAGGCGTTCGTCGCCGGTCTCGAGATCGGTGCCGACGGTCGAGAGCACGAGACCGAACACCACCATGATGACGGCCTTGAGCACCGAGCCCTGGGCCAGCACCACCGCGAGCCCGAGGCCGAGCACCATCAGGCCGAAATATTCTGCCGGTCCGAACAACAGTGCGAGCTTGGTCAGCGGCGCTCCGACGGCGGCGACGACGAGGGTCGCGATCGACCCCGCGATGAAGGACGAGATGGCGGCGATGCCGAGCGCGATGCCGGCCTGCCCTTTTCGCGCCATCTGGTGACCATCGAGGGTGGTCACGACCGCGGTCGCCTCGCCCGGGATGTTGACCAGGATGGCGGTGGTCGAGCCGCCGTATTGGGCGCCGTAATAGATGCCGGCCAGCATGATCAGCGCGCCGGTCGGATCGACCTTGAAGGTCAGCGGCAGCAGCATGGCGATGGTGGCGATCGGGCCGACGCCGGGCAGGACGCCGATCAGCGTGCCGACGAGGCAGCCCAGGAAGCACAGACCGAGATTGGTCGGCGAGAAGGCGGTCGAAAAGCCGAGCCCGAGATGACCGATCAGGTCGAGCATGGCCAACCCTCAGTATCCGATCAGCCAGGGGGCGAGCGGGATCGGCAAGCCGAGCGCGAGTTTGAACAAGCCGACGCAGAACGCACTGGTGAGGGCGACCGAGACGATGGTCTCGCCCCACCGCACCTCGTCGCTCGCCAGCGCACCGATCATCATCGCCAGCGGACCGGCGACCACGAGCCCGAGCGGCCGCACCGTGAGGCCGAACGCGATCATGGCGCCGAACACGAATACCGGGCCACGGATCGACCAGCGACGGATGCGCTCACCGAAATGCCAAAGCGATCCGAACAACAGCGTGAGGCCGAGTGCCCCCAGGAGCAACGCCAGAGCCTTCGGCATCATGCCCGGCCCCATGCCGCCGAGCGTTCCCGCGGGCAGGTCAGCGGCGAGCCAATAGGCCAGCACCGCGACGGCGGTCACGAAAAGGCCGCCGAGGAAATCCTGGCGCAGCGGAACCGGCGCCACCGGCGGCCGCATCGTGATCGGTGTCTGTACAGACATGGATCCCCCCTTTGGACACGTTCTTATTTATCTTGGCGCCCGTGGACCGACCCCGGCCCCGGACGCTTTTCAGTTTGGCAAAGTGCTTGGTCGTTGTTGCGCTAGCGCAACTGGTCGCGCAAGGGCAAGCCCTACTCACGGCTAGGGTCGCGGCCGCGGCAAAGCGCGGCAGTCATGCTGCGGCGCACAAGAACGGCCGGGTCGGAACCGGGACGCCGGACAAGCCGGCGCCCTCCTCACCCGAAGATGTCGGCGACGATGCCGTTATACCAGTCGACCGATTCCTGGTAATTCTGCTTGCGCAGCTCGGAGCTCTCGGCTTTCTGGCTCACGAAGGTCGACGACGCCTTGATCTTGCCCTCGCCCGGCTCGTAGGCGCCGCCCACCTTCACGTCGTCGTCGGGCGCGATCAGGCTCCAGCAGGTGTTGTTGTAGCGCGCCGGGAAGGCGCGGCTGCTGGTCAATTCCGAACGCACGATCATGGCCGCGACCTTGGCCTGGCTGTTGGCCGAAAACGCCGACTTGGGCATGTCGCCGGCGATCGAGGCATCGCCGACCACGAAGACGTTGGGGTCCATCTTCGACTTCATGTTGTCCGGGTCGATGGGGCAGAAGCCGGACGCGTCGGCGAGGCCCGCGTCGCGGGCGATCTTGCCGGCCATCTGGGCCGGGATGACGTTGGCGAGCGCCGCCTTGTAGCTGCCCAGGTCGGTGACGATCTCGCCGGTTTTCGGGTTCACGCTCTTGATGCCGCCATGCATGTTCGGATCCTGCCACTCGATCATCCCCGGATAATGCTTCTCCCAGCCCTCCATGAACAAAGCCTGCTTGGAGAAGTTCGGCTTGACGTCGAGGATGATGATCCGCGATTTCTTGTGACCCTTCGTCTTGAGCACGTGCGCGAACATGGAGGCGCGCTCGTAGGGACCGGGTGGACAGCGATAGGGATTGGGCGGCGCGATCATCACGATAGTGTCGCCGTCCTTGAGCGCATTGAGCTTCTTGACCAGGAGTTCGGTCTGCTTGCCGGGCTTCCAGGCATGGGGCATCAGTTCGGCGGCGGCTTCCGAATAGCCGTGCACCGAGTCGAATTTCAGGTCGATGCCGGGGGCGACGGCGAGGCGGTCGTAGGTGATGCGCTGACCGCCGGCGAGCACCACCTGCTTCTTGTCGCGGTCGATCGCCATGGCGGCGGCGTGGATCACTTTGACGCCGCTCTTCTTCACCTTGTCGTAGTCATGGGTGATCGACTTGAAGCTGCGCAAGCCACCCACATAGAGATTGGAGAAGAAGCAGGTGGTGAAATTTTTCTGCGGCTCGATCAGGGTGACGTCGACGGCGCCGTTCGAATCTTTGGCGACGTAGCGGGCGAGCGTGCCGCCGCCCGCACCGCCACCGATGACGACGAGCTTCGGCTTGCCCTGGCCGAGGACGTGAGGCGCGAACAACGGAGTCGACGCCGCCGCGAAGGAGGCGCCGGTCAGGATACCGAAACGTCGGCGTGTCAGCTCGGTCATTTGTGTCCCCTCCAAGTGCAAGAGCTTTATGGTTGTTTGGTCGTGGAAAAATACAGAGCCAGCGACTCGATCTCCTCGTCGCTGAGCCGGCCGGCGACGTTCTGCATGGCCGGATTCGGCAGTTCCTTGCGGCGATAGGCCTTGATGACGGTGACGAAATGCTCGCGCGGGATCGTGGTCAGATTGGGGATGGCGCTGGCGCTCGTCTGGGCGCGATGGCAGGCCATGCATTCGGAGGCGAGATAGCGGCCGAGCTCGATGTCGGCGGCGGCGCCCGCCGTCATGACCGCCATGCCGATGAGGCCGATCGCCAACAGCGACGGCGCGACGACGCCTGCACCTGCGGTGCGGCCGGGCATTGCTTCGTTTCCTCCTCGTCGGATGCCGCCGGCGCACGATCCTAACGGCAGCCGGACAGCTTTTGATTTCGATTATTCGCCGCCGCGGGCAAGAGCGTATCGTGGCCGGCACGGTCGGCAAGCAATATTTCCTCCCGGCCCGTCAGTCGGCGCCCGGCCGTCCCTTGGCGTCCTCCGGCGTCACGTCGATCACCCGCGCCCGGGCCGTGACCTTGACGGGCGGCTTGCAGTCCGACATGCACGGCTTGGGATTCCAGAACGCCTTTTCGGCAGTCTCGCGGTCATCGTCATAGAATCCGCCCGCATTGGGCATCTTGATGTTGCCGAAAGTCTCCTTGGACAAGACGAAGTCCTCCGGCACGATGTCGTTGAGATTGAGCACATAGGCGGTGACGGCATAGAGCTCGTCGTTCGTGAGCGACTGCGCGTCGCCGAACGGCATGGCGTGGCGCACATAGTCGAACACGCTCGCCGCGTAGGGAAAGTAGGACCCGACGGTCTTGACCGGGTCGTCGGACTTGAGCGTCCCCTTGCCGCTGGCGAGCACCGGCCAGCGGCCGGCGCCCTCGCCGAACTCGCCGTGGCAGGCGGCGCACTTGGCCATGTAGATCTCCTCACCGTCGGCGACGCTGCCCTTGCCGTCGGGAAGCCCCTGCCCGTCCGGCCGCACGTCGATGTCCCAGCCGGAGATCTCCTGCGGGGTCGCGACGCGGCCGATGTTGAACTTGCGCGGGGCCGCGGCCTTGTCTTGGGCGAAGGAGGGGGAGGACGAGAATAGCGCCATCGTGACGATCGTCGCGGATACGATGGATGCAATGCACCGCCCCACCCTCGGCCGGCTCCCTCTCCCCGTTGGGGAGAGGGCTGGGGTGAGGGGGAACCGACCTCTCGACCGCCCGAGCCTCCTCACCCCCACCCTCTCCCCGTCGGGGAGAGGGAGCGCGCCTCGGCAGTGGCCAATGTCGGTGATATCCGCAGCCGCGCTCGGCGACGTCTCAGCACAGCTCACCGCCATTTCACCCGACCTCCACATTCTCCACCTCGCCGCTCGGCGCCACGCGCCAGGTCTGGATGCCATTGTTGTGGTAGATCGAATTGGTGCCGCGGATCTTGCGCAGGTCGTCCTTGGTCGGCTGCACATATCCGGTGTCGTCGATCGCCCGCGACTGCAGCAGCAGTTCCTCACCGTTCCATTCGGTCTCGGCGTAGAAGCGCACGCACGCCTTGTCCAACACCGGCCCATCGATCTTCGCCTCACGCCAGTTGCGGCCGCCGTCGAGGGAGACGTCGACCCGCCTGACCGTGCCGCGGCCCGACCAGGCGAGGCCGGAGATCACCAGAAATCCCTTGGCGGCGACCGGCGCCTGCGGCGACGGCGAGGTGATCACCGACTTGGCGTCCATCACGAAGGTGAAGCGGCGCGCCCGGCCGTCGGGCAGAAGATCGGTGTATTTCGAGGTCTCCTCGCGCACCTGCCAGGGCTGGTCGCCGACTTCCAGGCGGCGCAGCCATTTCACCCACATGTTGCCTTCCCAACCCGGCACCACGAGGCGGACCGGATAGCCCTGCTCGGGCCGCAGCATCTCGCCATTCATGCGGGTTGCGACCAGGCAGTCGTCGAGCGCCTTGGCGAGCGGCAGCGAGCGGGTCATTGCCGAGGCGTCCGCGCCTTCGGCGAGGATCCATTTGGCGTTGGGCTTGAGCCCCGCCTCCTCCAAAATGAGCTTCAACGGAACGCCGGTGTACTGCACGCAATGCACCATGCCGTGGGTATACTGGCAGCCGTTGAGCTGGGCGCCGCGCCACTCCATGCCGGAATTGGCGGCGCATTCGAGGAAATGGATGCGGTTGACGCGAGGAAAGCGCTTGAGGTCGGCGAGCGTCAGCATCAGGGCCTTGTCGGTGAGCCCATGCACGATCAGCCGGTGGTCTTGCGGGTCGATCTCGGCGATGCCGCCATGATGGCGCTCGAAACACAACCCGTTGGGGGTGATGATGCCGTCGAGCTCGTGCAGCGGCGTGAACGACACCGAGGATTCCCGGCTCGCGGTCAGCCATTGCACGTCGCGGCGCACCACGTGCTTCTCGAATTTCGATGGTTGGCCATAGGCGCGCACGCCGACGCCGTCGCCCAGCGTGCGCGTCCATTCAGGCACATGCGGCGGCAGATTGTCGGCATTGCCGGCAAGCGCCCGTCCGGCCATCGCCGCGCCGCCCAGGCCGGCTGCACCAAGACCAACGGCGCCCGTCAACAGACGGCGGCGCGACAGGCGCGCGGACGCGTCCTCGTTCATGCGTTTCCTCCCGACGCGTCGCGCGCCGTTTTTATATTCTCATTATTGAATGTTACGCCGAGCCCTTCGTCAAGCGCCATTCGTTACGTACCGATCACCTTGACCGACGTGTTGGGAGCCACCCTCACGGTCTTGTGCGCGGCGATGTATTTTTCCACCAGCTCCCACACCGGTGGGCCCTGCGTGCCCTCGTTGACGCTCGCCCAGCCGGCGACCACGTACTCCTTCGTGGGCTCGATGGGCTTCCCCGACTTCAAGTGCGTGAGCGCCGAAAAGCGCTTGCCCATGGGGGCGGCGATGTCGATCGTGTAGCCCAACCCGCCGCAGCGGACCATGTCGCCGCCCTGCTGGTAGTAGGGATCGGGATTGAAGAGATTGTCGGCGACGTCCTCGAGAATCTCCTTGAGGCGCTCGCCCGTCATGGTCATGCGATAGACCTGCGGGTAGGTCATGGCGGTGGCGTTGTGGACGTCTTCGACCGTGATGGGGCTATTCGGCAGCACGCTCGTTCCCCAGCGGAAACCCGGCGAGAGCACGATCTCGGCGTCCCGCTGCTCAAGGAGCGCGTCGCAGATCAGGTCGTCGAAAGTGCCGTTGAAATTGCCGCGCCGATAGAGGAGCGATTCCGTGCGCCCGACCTCGCGGGCGAGCTCCTGGGCGAACGGTGAGCGCGCCTTGACGATTGCCGCCGCCATGTCGGCATCGGGCGTAATGGCGTCGGCGAACAGCGGGATGAGCTTGTAGCGGAAGTCCTTGACCTCCCCGCCCCTGACGTCGAGGTCGAGGCGGGAGACGAATTTGCCGTGACTGCCGGAGGCGATCAGCAGGGTCTTGCCGACTTTAACGACCTCCGGCAGGGCGTCGTGGGTATGCCCGGTCAGGATGACGTCGAGTCCCGGGACGCGAGCGGCGAGTTTTCGGTCGACGTCGAAACCATTGTGGGACAGGAGCACGACAAGCTCCGCCCCGTCCTTCCGCACCTTGTCCACGGTCGCGCGCACATCGTCTTCGCGGATGCCGAACGACCAGTTGGGGATCATCCAGCGCGGATTGGCGACCGGCGTATACGGGAATGCCTGACCGAGGACCGCGACCTTGACGCCGCCTTTGTCGAACAGCTTGTAGGGCTCGAATACCGGCTCCTGCCATTCGGTGTCGCGCACATTGAGGGCCAGGAAGGGAAAGCCGAGCCTGTCGATCAGTTCCTTGACCCGCTCCTCCCCATAGGTGAACTCCCAGTGGCCGGTCATGGCATCGGGGGCGAGCAGGCGCACGCAGGCGACCATGTCCTCACCCCTGGTCATGTTCGAGCCGAGCGAGCCCTGCCAGGTATCACCACCGTCGAGCAGGAGGACGCGCCCGGCGCCGCGTTCGGCCCGCACCGCCTTGATCACTGTCGCGGCGCGATCGAGCCCGCCGATCTTCCCGTAGCTCTTTGCGAGCTCGGTAAATTCCTCCGCGGTCAACGCATAGGCCGCCGCCGAGCGGGCCGGGATGCCGAACTTAGCCAAGAAATCCGTGCCGGTGAGATGGGGCGGCAGCCCCCTCGCCTCGCCGACTCCGAGATTGATGGACGGCTCGCGAAAGTGCACCGGCACGAGCTGACCATGGATATCGGTGATGTGCAGCAGCGTGACGTTGCCGACGGAGTCGAACTTGAGAAGCTCGTCCTGCGTCAACCGCTGCTGCGCCGCGACGCGGCCTACGGATGAAAGTCCAAGTCCCGCCGCAGCGGCGCCGACCTGGAGAAGTTCACGACGTGTGATCATGGGCACAGCCTAAAGCTATCCCTCCCCTGCAAGGGGAGGGTCCGGCCGAAGGCCGGGGGTGGGGTCCTGCAGCGCTTCGTCGACAACCATGAGCACGCCGTCGAGATTCCGATCGATGTCCGAATTCCAGA
This sequence comes from Astrobacterium formosum, assembly GCA_030848545.1. Classification (GTDB taxonomy): domain Bacteria; phylum Pseudomonadota; class Alphaproteobacteria; order Rhizobiales; family Xanthobacteraceae; genus Astrobacterium; species Astrobacterium formosum. The sequence goes on along the minus strand of JAVDCA010000001.1, from coordinate 430,593 downwards.
ATCGCAGGACGCGAAAGCCCTGCTTGTGACGATTCCGGTCGCGGACCGCATCACGCTTCGCATGCGCGTCAAATCCATGCTGTCCGCCATCGACCTCGACCACCAATCAATCCCTGCTTGACGCAGACAAAATCCACGATGAAGCCCTCGCGCGGCGCCTGCCGGCGGAAGTGAAATCCCCTCTCCCGCCAGGATCGCAGATGCACCCACAGCTTCACCTCCCGGGGAGTCATCTGCTTGCGAAGCTGACGGGCGCGTTCATTGGCCACGAAGAAGACCCCACCCCCGGCCTTCGGCCGGACCCCCCCCTTGCAGGGGAGGGATAGTTTGGCGCCTCAGTCCCTCATCAGCTCAGTGCCGTATCCCGGGCACGTTCATCTTCAGGCCGGCATTCGCCGAAGCCAGGAACAGCTCCAGATCGCCGTATTCCTTGGCGTCGGGCGGCAGTTCGTCGGCACGGATGTTGACCTGGCACCACTGGAAGCGCTTGCGGATGTCCCAGATCTGCAACAGGCTGGTGCGCCAGGTGGGGAAATGGTCGAGCTGGCCGCGCTGCTCGCCGAGCCACTGGCCGCGGATCCATTTCAATCCACCCTTCTCGGCCGAATGGCAGTCCATGCAGGCGAGGTTGAGCTGACCGAGCTTGATCGTCGTGAGTTTCTTGCCGCGCTCGACCGCCGCCTTGGCCTCCGGGCTCGACGTATCGACGGCGAGCATCTCGCCATTGGCGATGTGGCGCAGATAGACCGCCATGGCGAGGTTCTCGTCGCTCTGCATCAGCCAGGTGGCGCCGGTGGTCGCCTTGGCGTGGCGGGTGATGAACTCCTCGACCCCCATGACCTTGGCGAGACGCGGCTCCCATTTCGGCATGTGCGCCGCCCAGCTCGAAAAGCTCGCCTTGGCGTCGGCGTGGCAGGTCACGCAAGCCGAGCCCGACGGCCCCTTGGCGGCGAACAGCGTCTCGGCGCGTTCGACTGCCGTCATGGCTTCGTTGACGAAGGGATCGAGATTGTCGCGGGTCTCGACCGGCGGCGGTCGCTTGGTCGGATCGTCGAGGGCTGTCGGGAATTTGGCGGGCGCCTTCAGGGTCTTGAGGAAGGCGACCATGTGGCCGATCTCCTCATCATTGAAGAGGCCGTGCGAACCCCACGGAATCATGATCGTTTCGGGATTGTAGACGCGTGCGTCATAGACGTAGTTGAACAGCCATTCGTCGTCGCGCCCGGCATTGCCGATCTCGGACAGATCCGGCCCCACATTGCCCGGCAGGTCGGCTTTGCCGGCCTGCCCCATGACGTGGCAGGCGAGGCACGAACCGCCGCGCGAACGATCGGCGACGAGCTTGGCGCCCTTGTCGGGATCGCCCGTGATGGGGCTCGGAAGCTTGCGCGGTTCGGTCGGACCCGGCGGCGACACGTCGTGCTTGGCCAGCGTGTTGAATTTCGACATGTCGCGCTTCGGCCAGCCGCCATAGCGTTTCCACGGCCGCGCCGCGGCCGCTTCGCCCATGTCGAGCGGAGCCGGCTCCCCCTTGCTGGGGCCGGCCGCGATGGCTGGAGCGGTGACGATGGCGGCGAGCAGACCGATTCCGGCCGCACGGCCCAATCCAAATATCATGACGGCGATTCCTCGTTCACTGGCCTGGGGGTTAGTCAGTTCGAGAGACCGTCCATGTCAGGAGACGGTGATCTTCTCCACGGCGGTGGTCACGGTGCCGTCGTCGTCGGTCCAGGAAAACTTGAAAGTGCCGCTCTCTTCGACCCTGGCCGCGAACTGCATGTAGGGATTGGCGGCGACCGCCGGCTCGATGTCGGCGGAGAACACCGGCTTGTCGTTGAACGTGCAGGCGAATTTGTTGATGATCTTGCGCGGTATGATGTTGCCGCTCGCATCCTTGCGCTGGCCCGATTCCATCGTGTGCGACAACAGGGTCTTGATCTGGACGACCTCGCCCTTCTTGGCGGTCTTCGGCAGTTTGATACGCGGCTTCTCGGCCATCGGGGTCTTCCTCCAAATGTCTGTTTTCGTTGTCGACAGGGCCGGTCAGCCGCCACAGCCGCCGATCGTCACCTTGACCAGTTTCTGGCCGGTGTAGAGCTTGCCGTCCGAGGTCTTGGCGACCACGACGATGTTCTGGGTGGTGGCAAGGCGGATGCGGGTCGTCGCCTCGGCCGAGCCCGACAGGGGCGTGAAGTGGAACGTGGCCACCCCCGGGCGCGGATTGCCGTCGGCGACCACCAGGATGTCGGTGACGTGGCTTTCGGCCGTCATCGGGCTGTCCACAGAAACCGTGAGCGGCACAGTGTTGCCGTTCTCGGCGATCTCGGGGAGATCGATGGTGATCTTGCCCTTCTCGGCCGTCTTGCCACCGGTGAACTTGGCGATGTCGGCCTCGGCATCCTTGGGTGCCGCGACGGCGGAATGGATGTTGCCGATCAGCGCCAGCGCGGCGCCCCCGGCTCCGACCGCAAGCGCAGTGCGTCGGCTCAGTCCTGTCATGGCGTCTCTCTCCCTCGACCGCGTGGCGGCCATTCTTGATTGTGCGCGGATTTCGGCGGCACTGAAAAGTGCTTCTTATGGCCGGCCGCTTACCTTCATATTCGGTAGTTTGAATGTCAAGGGATTGTTCGGCGACCGAACAATCACGATCGCACGGCCTTGAGGAAATCGCGAAAGCTCGTCGTTTCGTACGCCTTTTCGCGCACATAGCGAAACATGGCAAGGAAGTCGTCGGGCCGATAATAGCCGGCCGCGCGGGCCACTTCCCGCTTGTCCGCCGGGCGTTCACCAAGCCCCGCGGCGCTCTCGGGGAAGAACAGGATGCTGGGCGTGAAACGCACGGCGTACTTGGCCGCCAACTGTTTTTCGCCCATTTCGCTGCCGTCGAAGTCCGTCACCTTGCGGGCGCCGATGATGTTGAGCTGCAGAACATCGAAATTGCTGCGCACGTAGTCGGCGATATCGGGGCGAGCGAAATTGACAAGGTGGGTTTCCCGGCAATAGGGGCAGCCTTTGAGCTCCCACATCACCGCCAGTCGCTTTCCGTTCCGACGCGCGGTTTCGAGGTCGTCGGCGAGTTCGAGAAAGCTGTCGATGAACCAGGGTTGGCGATAGAGGCCGTCGTCGCCGAGAAGCGGCGCCTCCGCCCTCGCCTGTCCCATGATCGCCGAACCGCAGAGCGCCAGCGTCCCGGCCATCACCTGGCGTCTGGTCTGCATCTCTTCACCATGGCGTCATATCCTCCCCCTCGCGCGCGACTTCAGCCGCTTCCGCGTATATATTCACATTCGCCCATATGTGTGGTCAATCCCTGGTGACATCCATGCCGGCGCGTCCCGTTCTCGCCGCTGTAATTTCTCTGGCGATCTGTGCCGGCGGCGCATCCGCCGGCGATCTCGCCCAATTCCATGACGCGGTCGAGACGTTTTCCGCCCATAACCGCGTCGCCATCGGCTATTTGCGCACCGGAAACGTCGAGCTCGCGAGCGCCGAGATCGCCGCCATGCGCGAAGCCTGGGGCACGGTCGTGGAGCGGTTCGGCAACGACCGGCCGCCGGAGTTTCGCGACAATCCCCGCTACGTGACCGCCCTCGTCGACGTGCCGACCCGGCTCGTCGGCGTATCGCTGATGCTGACCATGGGGCGCACCGACCTCGCGGGTGGCGCTCTCGTCTCGGTGCGCAAGGAATTGTCCGAGTTGCGGCGCACGAGCGGCATCGAGATTCTGGCCGACTGCATTCTCGACGCCAACGCCGCCATGGACCGGTTGATCGCCTTCCGCGACCAGCCGCCGGACTGGACGTCGCCTGATGCCATCACTGACCTCTCGGCAGCCGCCGAAGCCTATGGGAGCGGCGTACGGCGCTGCGACGCCATGGCGCCGGACGACGTGCGCCACCTGCCGGAATTCCGCCGTCTGGTCGACGGCGTCGCCGCCTCGCTCGCCCAGATGCCCGCCGCCGTCGCGGCGCGGGATGGCGACCTCGTGCACCGGCTGCTGATCGAACTGCAGTCGTTCGACAATCTCTTGGCATTCCGATACGGCTGATGCGCATGGGCAGCCCGACCGCCCGGATCCAGAATTCAGCCGCAAGCGCGGCTGCGAAGGGGCGAGGAAAACGCTCCCTGATCGACTTGTCTTTCGGGCTCACGGCCTTGGTGCTCGGCCTCGCGCTGCCGACCCCGTCCCGGGCCGCTCAGTTGCTGATTTTCGAGCGCCCCGGCTGTCCCTACTGCGCCGCGTTCGACCGCGAGGTGGCGCCGATCTATCCCCTGACGGCGGAAGGCAAGGTGGTGCCGGCGCGACGCGTCGACATCACCAAGGCCATTCCGGCCGATCTCGCCTTCGTCAAGGTCGAGCGGCTGACGCCGGTGTTCGTCCTCATTGACAATGGCCGCGAGATCGGCCGATTTCGGGGCTATGCGGGCGATGATCAGTTTTGGGGATTGTTCGGCGTTCTGCTCGACAGGCTGAAGAACCAGGCCGCGCCGGCCGGCTTATTGCCCGCCGCACCGGTGGGAAGATAGGATCACCTCATGCGGACCTCGCAAACCTCCTCCGCCGCCGGCCGCCAGCCCCTATTGGCGGGCGCCGATGCGGAAAAGATGGCCGACAAGGCCAAGCATGCGGCCGATTTTCTCAAGGCGCTCGCCCATGAGAACCGGCTGATGATCCTGTGCATCCTGTCCCAGGGCGAGAAGTCGGTGTCCGAACTCGAACGCCAGCTCGAACTGCGCCAGCCCACCGTGTCGCAGCAGCTCGCGCGCCTGCGCGCCGACGGCCTCGTCTCCGCCCGCCGCGACGGCAAGACCATTTTCTACAGCATCGCCAGTCCGGAGGCGCGCATCATCGTCGGCGCGCTCTACCAGGTATTCTGCGAAAAATCCGCCAAGTGCGGATGAATGGACTTGCGGTACAATGCTCACGCTCGACGTCGAGCGCGAAGCCGATGGCCGCTGGATCGCCGAAGTCCCGGCATTGTCCGGCGTTCCGGCGCATGGCGTTAGCCCGGAACAGGCGCGCGCGAAGGTGAAGACTCTGACGCTGCGCGTCGTCGCCGCCAGTCAATCTATGACGCATGCCATCGGCATCAGCCTTTGACCGTCGTTCTGAGGTGCTCGCCGACGGCGAGCCTCGAAGGGCGATGGTGAAAACGGCGCGGTGAAGCGCCCCCCCCCCCGGGCACCGGCGTCACGGCACGAGATGCCCGTCAGCAATCGATGCCTGCGCGGGCAAGTACACCACAGTCGTAGTAATGCTTCACTTTCTGCATGACCGTGACCAGATCGGCGCGGGCCATCAGTTCGTCCGATGCCCCCCGTCCGGTAAGGACGAGTTCGACCGAATCCAGGCGGCTCGATAATATGTCCGCGATCTGATCGTTGCCGACCAGTTCAAAATGCGCCGCCACGATGATTTCGTCGAGGACGACGAGTTCGTAGGCGCCTTCGCTCACCGCCTTCTTGGCGAGATCGACCCCCTCCGCCATGGCTTTCCTGTATTCCTCCGGCGGTCGCCCCGGCGTGAAGCTGACGATTCCGCCGTCGAATGCCCGCACCTCGTTTTCGGTCATTGTGCCTTCCTTGACGACAAAGTAAGGCTTTCCCAATGTGACGAGCGTCAGCGCCGTGGACAGCCGCTCCAGAACCGCGTGTTCGCTATAAGAACGCGCCTTCATGAACTGCAGAAACAGGACCCGTTTGCCCGCGCCTATCGCGCGAACGGCGAGCCCGATTGCAGCGGTGGTCTTGCCTTTGCCGTCGCCGGTATAGACATGGACGTAACCCCTAACAGACATGTCCGACCTCATGACGCGTAACGAGCGTCGAAGATGCCGCCGCGGCAAGAAAAATGGTCGCAACCGACCGGGCAAGTCGCGCAGGCCGAGATCGTCGATCCCTGCTGATGAAAGTCCGATGTCATCACGAGTTCTCCCCGCTTCATCACCGCGTCCATCCCGCCCGCCAGCGGGGAAGTCTTGGACCCCGATTCGCGCCGGCTCATTTCCCGGGACGTCCCGGGAAATTCGAGGATCACCCGCCGCAAGGATTCAACGCGCCCTCACACTCGCCGAGAAGGTTCCGCAACAGGTTCCATATTGGTCGAGCCGACGCCACGCACGAGCGAGGACGGGTGACCTGTGTGCGTGACGCGCCTCAGCACGCTTTCCGCCCCATCCGGCGTCGCGCCCGCAGGCGAACGCCATAGCAGGGGCTGCGGTCATCGTCCCCGCTATGCCTGTCCGTCGGCGCCAGAGCGAGCGTCCCGGCGAGATAATGTGCCACCGCCCCCAGCGGGTCTGTTTCAGACGTCACCACGGCGGCGATGCCGCGCTCTTCCATGCGCCGCAAAAAGCCCGGTCCGGCACTGCCGACGAGCACGACATCGACGGCGTCGAGCGGATGCGGAGCAGTTCTTGCAACTTCGCGCATCGCCAGCTGCCGCGGAAGATCCAGCCGGGCGGCCTCGCGTAGTGGTTGGCCCGGCACGGCTTCGTAGACGAGAAAGCGACGCGTCACACCGGCATGCGGGGTGATGGTCCGGAAATTCTGACTTGCAACGGCGATACGCATGATCATGGCTCCTCATTGCGGGTTGAGATCACGCCCTGCACGCACCGGACGAGGCAGCCGCCCCGGCCATTCCGATCAAGACTGTCGCGCGCCGCGACGGCGCGCGCACCAAAGAAGCTCACGCGCGGCGCGCTGCCGCTTCGACGCGAAGATTCACCTTCCGCAATGCGGGCTGCAGCCTGCGGGTGCCGCCGCCTTCGCCGAGGATTTGCAGCGCCCGCGGTCCATCGGTCACCGCCACCCCGGAGAGACAGGTGACGCCGCGGCCGGCGAAGACGTCCGGACGCAACGGCGTCGACGGCCCCAGGATGACGACTTCGCGGGCGTTGCGGCACAGGTCCAGGAGCGTGTCCATGGTCCGGTTCAGCAGCGACGTCGCGGTCACGATCGCGACCTGGCAGCGCGGCAACACGTCCCTGGCCGCCTCCGCGGCCAGGATGCCGGCGGCTGCGTCGGCGTGCCGCTCGAAGACGTGGAGCGCCTTCGCCTTGGCTCGCAGCGGAGCCGTGAGCGGCCGGAAATGTCCCACCATGCCGACCTCGTCCTCGCCGCGGATGGTCAGGAGTTCGAGGACGTCGGAACTCTCGCCGACGGGCGGCTCGATGAGTGCGTTGAGGGTGGCGAGTCCGACGGCGGCGGCGATCATGTCCGACGACTTGGCGAGCGGCGCGAGGTCCGCCGCCGCGCGCCCGGCCAGCGTACCCGCGTCGTCGAGCACGTTGCAGCCTCGTTCCGGCACCGCATCGCGGAACGTATACGCCAGACCGCAGCGGCCATCGTCGAGCAGGACACCCGTGTAACCGAGCCCGATGCGGAGGTCGGCGACGCGGTGGTCGCCGGCGAGAGGCAACAGCCGGTCGCACAGAACGTCGATCAGCGCCGTATCGGAGGCTGCCTCGTCAGGCCCGGCGGCGCGCCTCGGCTGATCGGCCTGATGATCGAATTCCATCGTCACGCCTCTCATCCATTGGGTACGGCCGTCCGGTCGTACCCGGTCCAGCTATACGTTTCGAGGTTCGATGAACCTCGCCTTCGCGCGCGCCAGCGGCTTGGCGTTCAGGCTCAGGCGCGCTTCGAGCCAATGCATCCGGCGCTTGCGCGACACCACCTGCGCAGTCAACAGGAACGGGCGATCGGTCGGTACGGGGGCGATGAAGCGCACCGTCATCTCGGCGGTGACCGCCCGCACCCCAAGGGCAAACAGGCAATGGGTCATCGCCGCATCCAGCAAGGCGCTGATCATGCCGCCATGCAGGATTCCGTCATAGCCCTGGCATTGCCGGCCGATGCGACAAAGCGTCGACACGGACCCGTCGGGTTGGCGTTCGAATGAGAGCGCCTGCGATTGCGGGTTGCCGTCACGACCGCCGCAGATCATGCAGCCGGCATGCGCGAGCCGGGCTTCACCGTAGGGGTCGTCCTGCGGAGATGCGGCGGGGGCCGTCGGCGCGGAAAGCATCTGCTTCATCGCCTGTGACCATCGGTGTGCGTCGGAGGACGGGACGGCGGGTATCCGCCGGCCATGCTTTCACGTCCGTCCGGCGCTGGCATGTTCCGGCTCAATGGTGGTGGTCGCCGCCGCCGCAACAGGCGTTCTCACCGAACGACTGAAGGCCGCCGGCGACGAAAGCGGAGACCACATCCTTGACGGTCGCATGGCCACCGGCGAAGTACGGCTCGATCCCGACTTGCAGAAATCCCATCAGGGGCCGCTGTCCCATGCCGCCGGCCGCGATGGCGGTGACGCCCTGCGCGGCGAGCAGGTTGACCGGCACCATGCAGCCGCCGTCGCTGTGATCGGGCGCCGGCATCAAGTACATTTTCTCGATCTTGCCGTCGCGCAGGGCGATCAGAGTAAAGACGTCGCAATGCCCGAAATGTCCCGACACCGGGGCTTCGAGCCCGCCGGGGGCCACCGAAGGAACTGCAAGCAGGGCATTCATCGTGTCACTCCACCTGTTGGATTGCTTCCGAAGAGGATTTGAACTGTGCCGCGACCGTCTCCCAGGCACTGTGGACCGAATCGGCGACGCCGCCCTCATCGACCTCGTCCATGGTACGCCCCTCGGTGAGGGCCTGAACGACCGCCGGCAGATATGGAATGCGGGCCAGCAACGGATAGCCGCGCTCGGCACAAAAGGTCTCGACGAAGCCGGCGAGCGGGAGATCGAGATCCGCCTTGTTGAGAACGACGCCCGTCGGCAGCCGGAAATGCTCGCACAAGGCGGCGACGCGCAGGAGATCGTGCACCCCGGATACGGTCGGCTCGGTGACGGCGACCACGAAGCCGGTTCCGGTGACGGCGCCAATGACGGGGCAGCCGATGCCCGGCGGACCGTCGGCGATGATGTAGTCGAAGCTGCCGGCCCGGAATGCCGCGTGCGCCTCCTCGCGCAGGCGCGTCACCAGGAGGCCGGAGTTCTCCTGGCCGGGATGGAGTTCGCCATGCAGCATGGCGCCGGTCGCGGCGTGGGAACGAAACCAGCGGCCGGATAGACGCGGCCGCATCTCGATGGCGCCGAACGGACAGAAATGGGCGCAGATTCCGCAGCCCTCGCAGCGGCTCGGGTCGAACGTGATCTCCTGCGCGGTCGCCACTATGGCGTCGAACCGGCAATAGCTCTCGCATGCCCGGCATTGCGTACAAGCGTCCGGGTCGAGCACGGCCGTTTGCCCCGCGTAGAAGTCGTGCGTGTCGATGATTTGCGGCTGCAGGAGGATGTGCAGATCGGCGGCGTCGACGTCGAGGTCGCATACGATGGCGCGACCGGCGAGTTTCGCGAAGGCGGCGGTGACCGAGGTCTTGCCGGTACCGCCCTTGCCGCTCACCACCGTGATCTCCGGCATCATGCCGCCACACTTCTGTGGGCGAGCGCGCGCACCGATCCGGCCAACGCCGCGATGCGCTCGCGAAGATCGGCTCCCATGGCTTCGAGCGGTTCGCCGCGAGCGCAGCGTTCGGCGAGATCTCGCCGGTAGGGAATTTCCGCAACCACGGGCAGCCCGCCGCGACGGCAGTAGGCGCGGATGAGTTCGTCGTCGCCGAGCCCCGCCCGGTTGATGACGACGGCGGCCGGCACGCGATCGCTCTGGAAGGCCCGCACCGCGAGGTCGAGATCGTGCAGGCCGAAAGGCGTCGGCTCCGTCACCAGCAACAGAACGTCGATGTCGCGCAGCGCCGTCAACGCCGGACAATTGGTGCCGGGCGGGGCATCGATGATGACATCGGCCTGCCGCTCGCGCAGCATGGCGTCGAGGCGGGTCCTCACGTGTCGGATCAGCGGCGGACAGGTGTTTTCGCAGATGCGCATGCGTCCGCTGACCATGCGCAGGTCGCTCGACGCGCGGTCGGCGGCGTTCGCCCGGCCCCAGGAAACCGTGCCGAGGTCGCGCTTGCCGCGCCCGAGCACACCGCGCAGGCACACCTGCAGGCATCCGTCGCAGCCGTGGCAGAGTTCGGTGAATATGGCCGGCTTGCCGCGCAGCACGAGGATGGCCTTGAAGGCGCAGATGTCGCTGCAGGCGCCGCAGCCGTCGCAGTTTTCCGGCTCGACGACGACCGGCACGTCGAGCGTCGCCTCCTCTTCGCCCTCGATCGTCGGCGACAGCAGCAAGTGTAGGTTCGGCGCCTCGACGTCCATATCGACAGCGATCCGCGGTGCATCCCAGGTGCGGGCGAGCGCGGCGGCGATGGTCGTCTTGCCGGTACCGCCTTTACCGCTGGCGATGGCGACGATCATGACGTCTGCGCCTCGCTTGCGTCCAGGATCAGGCCGAGCGCCTCACGCACGGTCCTGCCTGCCGCGCCCTCGACCGCGGCGATGCCGGCGGCGCTCAGCGCCCGTGCCGCCTTCGGACCGATCGAACCGCTGACCACTTTAACGACCTGGGCTTCTGCCAGCAGCTCGACCGCGGCGAGGCCCGCCCCCTGTGCCTGCGCCTGCGCGTCGCGATTGGAGAGATAGCTCCAACGTTGCGTCTTGGTGTCGAACAGAACAAACCACTCCGCCCGGCCAAAGCGCGGATCGACCTCGGCATCCGGTGTCGCTCCCCTCGCGCTGACGGCGATCCAACTTGTGTTCACGTCCTCTTCTCCTGCTTCCGCCGCGGCCCCGATCGGCTCGGCGGCGGGACGCGTGTCGATCCCGCGGCGGGTCCGGCGTCGAACGCACACGCTCTGCTCTGGTCCATCGGCTGCCGTCTCCACGGGGCCGCCATCGATCCTGATGGCCCAGCCTTGCGACAGCGCGGTCGCCACCACGCTACGTGCTTCGGCCAGAAGCCGCGAGAAGGTCGGCCGCGAAATGCCCATGCGGGCCGCCGCGTCGGCTTGCTCCAGACCCTCCACATCGGCGAAGCGCAACGCCTCGAGCCCATCGAGTGACAGCACGGTTTCGATGAGCTCGGACAACGGAATGCCCTGGGGTTTGTAGTAACCGACCAGGGCCGTCCTCTGAATCAGACGAAGCTTTCGCGGTCGTGGCATTCGCTCGCCTTTGTTTCGAGCATATGTTCATAACGCGCCTCGCCTGGCAGCGACAATCCGGTTATGAACGTATGTGCATTATCGCGCGTGGGAGATTGGCTCCCTTCCGGCCCGGCGGATACTCCGACGCCGTTACGGCGCGGCATTGCCTCGCGCCCAACGGGCACCTAACCGGGAACACCGCTGCGTTCTCAGAGGCTCGCCGGGACGACGTGACTTCGTCGCTGGCGGCAATGTGGGCTGGGCGCCCACGCCGGTGACGGCCGTTCCGTTCATCGAGACATTCGGTCTGTCCAGGGCACCGACGTTCATGGCCCTAGGGATCGCCCAGTATCACGCCCTCGCCGCGAGCGGCTCGGCGGCGGCGACGTCGAGGATGCGCAACTGGATGCGTTCGTTGCCCTGCCAGCGGTCGACCGAAAGGCAGCCGGCCACATGAATGGGCCGGCCGCGCGCCGCCAGGAGCGTCTCGCCCAGTTTCTGGCCGACGGCGCGGAACGCGATGGCGTTGAGCATGGCGCCGTCGCCGGACTTGAGGCGGGCGCGCACATGGGCCTGTCCGACCTCCTCCGCATACGCGACCGTGTGCGCCGGCAAGGCGATGATGGGCTCGGGATTGCCGGCACCGAACGGGCCGGCACGGGAGAAGCTCGTGTACAGGTCGACGGTCGCGGCCGCAGCCGAGATGGCGCCGTCGATCAGGACCAGGTCTTCGCGCCGCGCCGCCGCGACGGCGGGCGCCAAATTGTCTTCGAGATAGGCGCGGAAGCGGGCGAGCGCCTCCTTCTTCAAGGTCACGCCGGCCGCCATGGCATGGCCGCCGCCCTTGATCAGGATGCCGCTGGCGACCGCCTGGCGCACGGCACGGCCAAGATCGACACCCGCAATGGAGCGGCCTGAGCCGGTACCGATACCGGCATGGTCGAGGGCGATCGCGAAGGCGGGCCGTCCGAACCGTTCCTTGAGACGCGCCGCCACCAGGCCGACCACACCAGGGTGCCAGCCCGCCGCCGCCGTCACCACCACGGCGCCCTTCTCTTCGATCCCCAGGGCTGCCATGGCTTCGGCCTCCGCCTCCGCGAGGGTCGCCTGCTCGATCACCTGCCGTTCGCGGTTGAGGCGGTCGAGCTCGGCGGCGATGCGGCCCGCCTCGGTCGGATCGTCCAGCATTAATAGACGGGCGCCGAGATCGGCGCGGCCGATGCGGCCGCCGGCATTGATGCGCGGTCCCAGCATGAAACCGAGATGCCACGGCTCGGGCGGTCCGTTGAGGCGGGCCGCGTCCATCAGCGCGGTCAGGCCGGCGCGCTCGCGCCGCCGCATGGCGATCAGCCCCTTGGACACGAAGGCGCGGTTTAATCCCCTGAGGGGCACCACGTCGGCGACGGTACCGAGCGCGACCAGGTCGAGCATGCCGAGCAGGTCCGGCTCCGGCCGCGTCTCGTTCCAGAAGCCACGCCGGCGCAGTTCGCGCGTGAGGGCGACCAGCGTGACGAAGACGAGGCCGACGGCGGCGAGATGGCCGAGGCCGGAGAGATCGTCCTCCCGGTTGGGATTGACGACGGCGTAGGCCGGCGGCAGCCTTTCGTCGGCCTGATGATGATCGATGACCACCGTGGTCAAGCCGAGCTTGGCCGCCTCGGCCAGCGGCTCGTGGCTCACCGTGCCGCAGTCGACGGTGACGAGCAGGCTCGCCCCGCGTCCCTTGAGCGCGCGGATGGCGTCCACATTGGGCCCGTAGCCCTCGAAGATCCGGTCCGGAATGTGGATCAGCGGCTCGATCCCGGCGTCGCGCAGGAACGTCGCCAGAAGGGCGACCGAGGTGGCGCCGTCGACGTCGTAGTCGCCGAAAATCGCGACGGATTCGCCTGCGACCACAGCATCGGCGATCCGGCTCGCCGCCGCTTCCATGTCGGTCACCGTGTGCGGGTCGGGCAGGAGCTTCTTGACGGTCGGGTCGAGGAACATATCGACGTCCTCGGAACCGACACCGCGGCCGGCGAGGATGCGCGCCAGCAATTCGGACAGACCGTGCCGCTGAACGATGTCGAGAGCACGCATGTTGCCGCGCTCGTCGAGCCGGCCCCGCCACACGCGGCCGGTCGCCGAACGCTCGACCCCGAGGAACACGCGCCGACCGGTATTGTCCATGAAGGGTCACTCCCGCGCACAGTCGATAGCCGCGGTGTCCGCCTGTTCTCTCCGCATTCGTCATGGCCGGGCTCGTCCCGGCCATCCACGTCTTTCACTCGGAACAGCCGTCAAGACGTGGATGCCCGGCACAAGGCCGGGCATGACGGTGGAGAGCTGTCGAGCCGGTATAGCACGCCTGGAGAGCAACTTGCTCAGGCGGGTAAAAGACGGTCGTCGCCCTCACTTGGGCGTCGTCATCTCGAACTTCTCGAACTGGCGGTGCTCGGCGCGGATCCAGCGCACCGTGCCGCTGGCGGAGCGCATCACCACGGTGTCGGTCTCGATCATGCCCGGCTTGAAACGCACGCCCTTGAGGAGCGAGCCGGTCGTCACACCGGTCGCCGCGAATACGCAGTCGCCCCGCACCAGGTCCTCGATGCCGTAGATCATCTTCGGATCGGTGATGCCCATGACGCGTGCGCGTTCGCGCTTCTCGTCGGTGTCGAGGATGAGCCGTCCGTACATCTGTCCGCCGGTGCAGGACAGCGCGCTGGCGGCCAGCACACCTTCGGGGGCGCCGCCGGTGCCGATATAGATGTCGATCCCGGTCGTCTCCGGCTCGGCGGTGTGGATGACGCCGGCGACGTCGCCGTCGGTAATGAACTGGATGGCGGCTCCGGTGGCGCGCACGGCCTTGATCAGGTCGGCATGGCGCGGCCGGTCGAGGATGAGGGCCGTGATCTGTTCGGTCGCAACTCCCTTGGCCTTGGCGAGACGGCGGATATTCTCCGCCGGAGAGGCATCGAGCTCGACCACATACTTCGGATATCCCGGCCCGATGGCGATCTTTTCCATGTAGACGTCGGGGGCATTGAGAAGCGTCCCGCCTTCGGCCAGTGTCATGGTGGCGATCGAGCCCGGCATGTTCTTGGCGCACAAGGTCGTACCCTCGAGCGGATCGACCGCGATGTCGACCTTGGGACCGACGCCGGTGCCGATCGTTTCGCCGATATAGAGCATCGGCGCCTCGTCGCGCTCGCCTTCGCCGATCACGATCGTGCCCTGGATCGGAATCTGGTTCATCTCCCGGCGCATGGCATCGACCGCCGCCTGGTCGGCGGCCTTTTCGTTACCCCGCCCGCGCAAGAGGGCCGCCGCCACGGCGGCGCGTTCGGTCACCCGCGCCACCTCGAGCGAAAGGAAGCGGTCCATGATCTCCTGGCGCTCGACGACACGCGGTGGCATCTCGACATCCCCTCTGCGGCCGCTTCCCTCGCGGCAGGTCTTCAATCGGCAAGTCTTCAGTCGGCAAGTCTTCGGCCGGCACGTCTTCGGCCGGTAAGTCTTCAGTTCTTCTCAATGCGAATGAGCTGCGGACGTCCCGTTATGACACCCTGTTTCTCGATCGCCTTCAATGCCCTTCTGACGGCATCCTCGGTGGTCGCATAGGTGATGAGGATGACCGGCGCTGGCGCGTCGGCGCTCTTCGGGTCGTCGCCGCCGTGCGGGCGCGTGTTGCGGTGCTTCTGCACGATCGATTCGAGCGAGATCTTTTCCTGCGCCAGCGTGCCGGCGATGGCCGCGAAGGTGCCGGGGCGGTCGACCGCGAGGAGGCGGATGTAGTAGCCGCCCTCGTGCCGCTGCATGGGCGCCCGGCCGTTGGACTTGAGCTTTTCGCTCGGCAGGCCGAACGGGGCGGCCCGCACGCCGCGGCCGATGTCGCCGATGTCGGCGACGACCGCGGAGGCTGTGGCGGCGCCGCCGGCGCCCGGGCCGACCAGCGTCAGGGGCGAAAAGCCGATCACGTCGAGGGACACCGCGTTGGTGACGCCCATGACCTGGGCGATGGCGGATTCCTTCGGCACCATCGTGGGATGGACGCGCTGCTCGATGCCCTTGTCGGTCCTCACCGCGACGCCCAGGAGCTTGACCCGGTAGCCGAGTTCGTCTGCCGCTTCGAGGTCCTCGCTGGCGATGGAGGAAATGCCCTCCACGTAGACCGCCTCCTGGTTGACCTTGGTGCCGAAGGCAAGGCTCGCCAGGATCGAGAGTTTTTGGGCGGTGTCATGACCGTCGATGTCGAAGCCCGGATCGGCCTCCGCATAGCCGAGGCGCTGGGCGTCCTTGAGGCACTCCTTGAACGACAGTTTCTCCTGCTCCATCCTCGTCAGGATGTAGTTGCAGGTGCCGTTGAGAATGCCGTAGACGCGCGAAAACGAAGAGCCCGCAAGGCCTTCGCGCAGGGTCTTGACGATCGGGATCGCGCCCGCGACGGCGGCCTCGAAATTGATCGCCACGCCCTTCTTTTCCGCCAGGGCCGCAAGCGCGAGACCGTGGCGGGCCAGCAGGGCCTTGTTGGCGGTGACCACCGACTTGCCGGCCGAAAGAGCGGCTTCGATGGCGGCCTTGGCGGGGTCACCCTCGCCGCCCATCAGTTCGACGAAGACGTCGATGCCCGCGTCCGCCGCGAGCGCCAGCGGGTCATCGACGCGCCGCAGCTTGGAGACATCGAGATCGGGGTCGCGCACTTCCTTGGCGGAAAATGCGACGACCTCGACCGGACGGCCACAGCGCGCCGTCAGCGTGGCCTGTTCCTTGCGAATCAGGCGCAGGACCGCGGCGCCGACGGTGCCGAGCCCGGCGATACCAACTTTCAACGGCGCAACCATGGAACGTCCCGTATTGAGAAATGTGGCGCCCGAAGAAAATCAGCGCCGGTTGGCGAGGGGGACGACGTTGTGCAACTTTTCCGGCGCGGTTTCAAGAAACCGGCGGATGTTACGGGCCGCCTGACGGATTCGCTGTTCGTTTTCCACCAGCGCGATGCGGATGAAGCCCTCGCCGTGCTCGCCGAACCCGATTCCCGGCGCCACCGCCACGCCGGCATTCTCCACCAGGAGAGTCGAGAATTCGACGCTGCCCATGTCGCGGAACGGATCCGGCAGCGGCGCCCAGGCGAACATGGATGCCCGCGGCGGCGGGATATCCCAGCCGGCCCGGCCAAAACTCTCCACCATGACGTCGCGCCGGCGCTTGTAGATCTCGCGCATCTCGGCAATGCAGTCGTCGGGCCCGTTGAGGGCGGCGGTGGCGGCAACCTGGATGGGCGTGAAGGCGCCGTAATCCAGATAGGATTTGACGCGGCCCAATGCGCCGATGATGCGCTCGTTGCCGACCGCAAAACCCATGCGCCAGCCCGGCATGGAATAGGTCTTGGACATGGAGGTGAATTCCACCGCCACATCCATGGCGCCGGGCACCTGCAGGAGCGACGGCGGCGGGTTGTCGTCGAAATAGACCTCCGCATAGGCGAGGTCCGACAACACGATGAGACTGTGCTTTTTAGCGAAGGCGACCACGTCCTTGTAGAAATCCAGGTCCGCCACATAGGCGGTCGGGTTCGACGGGTAGCAAATCACCAGCGCCAGCGGCCGCGGGATCGAGTGCTTGCAGGCACGCTCGAGCGCCTCGAAGAATTTCGGCCCCGGCTCGGAAGGAACCGAGCGGATGACGCCGCCCGCCATCAGGAACCCGAAGGCGTGGATCGGATAGCTCGGATTGGGAGCCAGAATGACGTCGCCGGGGGCGGTGATCGCCGCCGCCACATTGGCGAAGCCTTCCTTGGACCCCAGCGTCGCCACGATCTGGGTGTCGGGATTGAGCTTGATGTTGAAACGGCGCGCGTAATAGCCGGCCTGAGCCCGGCGCAGGCCAGCTATGCCCTTCGAGGCCGAATAGCGGTCGGTGCGCGGCTTGCCGATGGTCTCCTTGAGCTTTTCGAGCACATGGGCCGGCGCCGGCAGATCGGGATTGCCCATGCCGAGATCGATGATGTCGGCGCCCGCATTGCGCGCCGCTGCCTTGGCCTTGTTGACGCTCTCGAACACGTAGGGCGGCAGGCGGCGGATGCGATGAAATTCTTCCATGATCTCAAGCTCCTCCCGCGACGATTCGGACGCGGGCGTTCAGGCGGGCGGTTGTAACATGGCTCACCCCGCCCCCGTTAGAGGATTTGTGGCGGCGATGCGGCCGGTGTGCCGGCCGAAGTGGCCGGTAGGCCGGCCGAAGTGGCCGGTAGGCCGGCCGAAGTGGCCGGTGGGCCGGCCGATCTGGGTGGGGCATTTCAGGGCGTCCGTTCGGCCGGCCGGACGCCCTACTGATCGCGCGCGGCAGCCGCGGCGCGCTTGTCCTGCGCCTCGCGGGCGGCGGCGAGTTCGGCGGCGGCCTTCTGCTGCTCGGCCGCGGTCAGGACCACGCCGTCGCGCTGGGGCGGCATGTCGTGGACGGCCGGATAGGCGACCGGCGACGCCGAACGTTCCGGCGTGCCTTCGGGCAAGCCGCCGACTGCAGCCGGCAGTTCGCCAAAGGTGGAGGCGCAGGCGGACAGAAAACCGAGCAGCATCAAGCCCGCGGCGGCACGCGCGAAGGCGGCCCGGCGCGGCGGACGATGAGGCTGCAGACAAGTCCCCGTGCGCATTCAAAAACCCGTTACGCCATCACGCGCTTGCACCATCGCGACACCACTTGTGCCATGACATGCAATGGAGCGCATTGCCGGTAAAGAGCTAATATGTCCAAACAAGGACATGGATGGCTTCTAGAATCGTAGAATCGGACCGGTTAACGCCTTCCTTTACACCGGCTATTTCAGGCCAAGGGGCTCGAGCCGGCGTCCAAAAAAGACTTTCTCGAGGAGATCGCCCTGCCGATGTCGGACAACCCGCCCGTCGCCAAGCCGAACAGGTCGCCCCCCGAGAGCCCCGAAGGGACGTCGCAACCGCGTGCCGCCAAGGGAACGTCTCGCAAAGCGGGCAAGAAAGCGGGCATGAAGGCCGGAGCCGCCGGCCCGCCCCCCCGGCAGGCGCCGACGACCATCGCCGACATCCCGGCCGCGGACCCGGCCCGGCCCCGGGACGACATCACCGCGACCGCCCATATGGAGACGCTGCGCGCCGGCACCGCGACCGGTTCCGCCGCGCCGCCGCAACCGGTCCTCGCCCGCGGGCCGGCCGGCGAAGCCGTGCCCGAGCGGCCGCACAAGACCGCCGCCGGACCGGCGGCCGGGAGCGGCGCGGAGGCCGGCCCTTCGGCCGGCGCCGCCCAGATGGCGATCGACATCGAGGCGTTCTCGAAAAACATCGCCCGCGCGGTCGAGGAAGGCGGCAAGGCGCTTGCCGCCTACATGAAGCCGCGCGAGGACGGCCGGATCAAGGATACGACCGCCGAAAGCGTCACCGACCTGGTCAAGACCTTCGGCCACGTGGCCGAATACTGGCTCTCCGATCCCCAGCGCACGGTCGAGATGCAGACGCGGCTCGGCAAGTCCTATCTGGATCTATGGGCCAGCGCCGTGCACCGCCTCGCCGGCGAGGACGCCCCACCGGTCGCGACCCCGACGGCGTCCGACAAGCGTTTCGCCGATCCGGAATGGACCTCGAACCAGTTCTTCGACTTCCTCAAGCAGGCCTATCTCCTCTCCACCGACTGGGCGACGCGCCTCGTCGACGAGGCGGAGGGCCTGGAGCCGCGCGTAAAGCACAAGGCCGAGTTCTACATGCGCCAGTTCGCCAATGCGGTGGCGCCGTCGAACTTCGTCCTCACCAATCCGGAATTGCTGCGCGAGACGCTGGCCAGCAATGCCGAGAACCTGGTGCGCGGCATGAAGATGCTCACCGAGGACATCGAGGCCGGCCACGGAAACTTGCGCATCCGCCAGTCGGACTCCTCCATGTTCGAGGTCGGCCGCAATCTCGCGGTGACGCCCGGCAAGGTCGTGTTCCGGAACGAGATCTTCGAACTGATCCAGTACGCGCCGACGACCGAAAAAGTCCTCAAGATCCCGGTCGTCATGGTGCCGCCGTGGATCAACAAGTATTACGTCCTCGACCTGACGGCGGAAAAATCCTTCATCCGCTGGGCGGTGGCGCAAGGCCTGACGGTGTTCGTGGTCTCCTGGGTCAATCCCGACGCAAAACTCGCCGACAAGACCTTTTGCGACTACATGCGCGACGGCATCATCAAGGCGGTCGACGTCACCCGCGCCATCACCGGCGAGCCGCAGCCCCATGTGATCGGCTACTGCGTCGGCGGCACGCTGCTCGCCGTCGCCCTCGCCTATCTGGCCGCCAAGGGAGAGGAGCCGGTCAAATCCGCGACCTTCTTCACCGCCCAGACTGACTTTACCCATGCGGGCGACCTGCAGGTGTTCGTCGACGAGGAGCAGCTCGCGGCGCTCGAAAAGGACATGAACGAAAAGGGCTATCTGGAAGGCTCCAAGATGGCCGCGGTGTTCAACCTGATGCGCTCCAACGACCTGATCTGGCCCTACGTGATCAACAACTATCTGAAAGGCAAGGCCCCCTTCCCGTTCGATCTCCTCTATTGGAATTCCGACTCGACCCGCCTGCCGGCCGCAAACCACGCCTATTATCTGCGCGCCTGCTATATCGAGAACCGCCTGACCCGTGGCGACATGGAGGTCGGCGGCGTCCGCATCGATCTCAGCAGGATCAAGGTGCCGATCTACGAACTCGCCACCCGCGAGGACCACATCGCGCCGGCGAAATCGGTGCTGCTCGGCTCGACCTTCTTCGGCGGCGATCTCACTTTCGTCCTTGCCGGCTCTGGCCACATCGCCGGCGTCGTCAACCCGCCGGGAAAGCAGAAGTACCAGCACTGGACCGGCGAGCGGCCGAAGGCGGGCGAAAGCGTCGAGGAATGGGTCGCGCGGGCGAGCGAGCACCCGGGCTCATGGTGGCCGCATTGGGTTTCGTGGCTGCGGGCACAGGATGGCGCCGAGGTCGAGGCGCGGGCGCCGGGGGGCGAGGCCTATCCACCGATCGAGGACGCGCCGGGGAGCTATGTGAAGGTGAAGGATTGAGAAGCCGCTGATCGCCCGCCACGGTGGCGGGCTCGCGCGATCACTTCATCGATATCGAGCTGGCGGCCGCAACCGGCGTCGAGCGAATCGACACCGGCCTGCAAATCGGCGCGCAATCGGCGGATTTTTGCGACATGCGTCAAAAGCTGCCGCGCGATCTCTTCCTGATCGGCTTCCGACAACGTGGCGATCTCGTCGATGGCGTTCTTGAGTGTGTTCACCATGGACGGAATGCTAACACATCCCTGCAGGCTGTCCGAGGGCGCGACTGGACACAAACCGCCGATCATGCTGCTCAATATAGGCGATACTGGGCCGCGTCCGCTCAGCGACGCGCCGGCGCGACGAGGTCGTCGAGCCGCGCGTCCAGATCTTCGTCCGCGATCTCGTCGAAGTCGCCGCGATCGAGCGCCGCAATGCCATCCTGCAGATCGACGCGCAGCCGGCGGACCTTGTCGACATACGCCAGGAGCTGCCGGGCGATCTCCTCCTGATCGGCGTCCGGCAAGGTGGCGATTTCGTCGAAGGCGGTCTTCAGGGTCTTCACCATGGCGTTGATGGTAGCACATCCCGGCTGCCGGTCACGCGCCAGCGCGAGACCCGGCACCTCGGCGCGATCCGTCCTGTGAGGTAACCATGGTCGACGACAATCCGGCATCGGTCGGAGTTTAGTGCACTATCATCGTAACTCCCGTAACTCCGTGCAAACAGGACAGTCGAGCCGAGTTAAATAAATAAAACGATTTACCTCATTTTCACTTCTAGACACCGCATCAATGCCACGGCTGCAATTGCCAGAGTACGGCCAAATAGTATAGCCGCAAACAGAGCTATTGATATAACAGTCAATATAATACTTAAAAATCCTATTGCCGCGTATTTATATACGTATGTAATATATTTTAAGTCCGCAAACAGCATATACCAGGTCGCCACAAATATGGCGCTACTGGCGGCCAGGAAACGCAATATTCTTAGCCACCCATAAGATAGGCAAACTAAAAGCGCATTCCGCCGCATTTGCCTCGTAAATAGAATAGCAAAGTTTAATATAACTAGCAGCCCTAGAAGACTAGAACAGCCGACAAGGAAGCGCTTAAGTGGCAGATTTGGCATACTTCGAGGTCTATATTCATAGCTAAGGCGCCAAATTCCGGGGGCCACCACCTCGTGCACCTTCTTAATTGCGTCAAATTCTCCTATTAGCTCCCAAGGCACGAGTAAGGATATTATGAACGCAAATGGCAACCCAACCAAAATGCCACTTACTGAGGCGATTAGCAGGTGCAGACGGGAAGCTCTGAATATGCGCACGCCATTTCGCCCGGATGAATCAAATGTCGAATCCCAGGCTTTTTCCAATATCTCCAGAACAGGGTCTTGGCCGAGCCTCCATGGCATTCGGGTACACTGTGTCAGAATTCGGAGATTGTCAATTTTTCCAATTCCAGCGCACCGCAAATACGTATATTTTATGTGATTTCGATATTGGTGGGAGAGCCGCCCTGGAAGCCAAAGCGGCGAAGGAAGCCCATGATCCCTATCGGTTGCCAAGTCTAATAAGAACAGCAATAGGCCTCGTTCAGCCGACCGGGTCGAACGCTGGCAATCGGCAGCATGGTTGATCTCTTCTCGAATAGGCCATAGTCGCGAATCGTCGGGATAGGTAGTCCTGCTACGTTCTCGCTTCTGCGGTGCATGGATAAGCTTACCTGCGGCGCACGTCGGACAGTCTTATTATGGCGATTCAGCAATCGAATCCGTCGGCAGTTTCTGAGCAACGGGCCGAAACGATCGCACAATCTGAAACTGCTCGGCGATTGATATTTATCGCGGTTGGCTGGTGTGTCTTAGCGGGATTTGCTAGCGGCTTCTTAGTTGGCTTTGTGAATGGCTTCTTAAGGGTCCAGAATGCATCTTTGAGCCCTCCATTAGCATTTACGATCCAAATGCTTCTAGCGACCGGCATCCTCCTAATCGCTGTCAAAAGGCAAACCGCGATTCTTGGGCATGGCAATCGTCGGATCGGTGTTGACGATGGACCGATAACACGACGGTGGCTTCTCTGCGTGCTCACGCTTTTGGCGACTATGTGGGCCTTCTTCGCATCATTCTTTTGGAATGCCGCGCTGCCGCAATCGTTCGCAGCTTGGCGTAACGAAAGTTCTTGGACACTGGCGGGATTCGCCATTGGGGCGGTGACCCTCGCTCCCTTGGCAGAAGAACTCTTTTACAGGGGCTGGCTCTGGAAGGGACTGCGACAACATTGGCGTGCCTTTCCCACGTCGTTGTTGACGGGCGGCTTTTGGCTACTAGCGCATATCGAACGAGGGATTTTGCTCTTGGGAATGCTTCTGCCGGTCGCAGTTCTTCTCGGTCTCACGCGGCACTTCTGCGGGATCAGGGCGGCCATCATCGTACACGCGCTCTATAACTTGGTGGGTATCCTCGTCCTTATACTTCTGCGCCGAGCAGCCGGATAGAAAATGGCTCTACAATTCGCTGACATTGATGACCAAGCGACTGCTCGAGGATAGCGATCCCATCGCCTACCAATACGAACCCGGCATGCGTCATGAATTGTATTTCGGTTGACGTTGTCCCCGGGATTAATCCGAGTTGTACTGCAACCAATTAAATGGAGTGCACTGGCACCGAAATTCTTGGTCACCGAAATTCGAACCCGAAGCAGCCGTGCTGGCGCGGCTCGAAACACTGGCGGCGCCGGCTACGGCCGCAAAAGCCGGGACGCAAGCCGACCCGCGCCCCGGCCAGGAAATGGGATAATGGGTAAGGTCGCCGGAATTCCGTAATCCCCGCCCCTCCTCAATACCCTGCCGCGAGCCCGGTGTTGCGACGCGGATCGTTCGCCCCGTAGAAGCGGTTCGACCCGACCGGCTTGCCGCCCAGTGCCGGCGCGCCGATCAGGATGGCGATGACGTGGTTGGCCGGCTGCGGCGGGCCGAACTTGTGGCCCTTGGCGGCGAGCAGCGCCTGGGTGTCGGGCGACAGCGCGAAGCGATCCACATTGGTCAGGTCGGGCAGCCACTGCTGGTGGAAGCGCGGCGCGTCGACGGCCTCCTGGACGGTCATGCCGTAGTCGATGACGTTGATCACCGTGTGCAGCACCGCGGTGATGATGCGGCTGCCGCCCGGCGTGCCCACCACCATGACGGGCTTGCCGTCCTTGCTGATGATGGTCGGGCTCATGGACGACAGCGGCCGCTTGCCCGGCGCGATCGCATTGGCCTCGCCCTGGACGAGCCCATAGAGATTGGGCACGCCCGGCTTGACGGTGAAGTCGTCCATCTCGTTGTTCAGGAGCACGCCGGTGCCGGCGGCCGTCACCTTGGCGCCGAACCAGTCGTTGAGCGTGTAGGTCACCCCGACGGCGTTGCCGAAACGATCGGCGATCGAGTAGTGCGTCGTGTTCATGCCTTCGTGGGGCGGCACGCCGGGCTTGAGTTCGGCCGAGACGCCGGCCTTGTCGGGCGCGATGACGTCGCGGATCTTCGCCGCATAGGCCTTGTCGGTCAGGCGGTCGATCGGGTTCTTCACGAAGTCCGGGTCGCCCAGATAGCTGTTGCGATCCAGATAGGCGTGGCGCATGGCTTCGATCTGCACGTGCACGGCCTTTTCGGAGCGGAAACCCCAGTCCTTGAGCGGATAACCGTCGAGGACATTGAGCATCTCGCAGATCACCACGCCGCCGGAGCTCGGCGGCGGCGCCGAGACGACGTGATAGCCGCGATAATCGCACTCGATGGGGGCGAGTTCGCGCGGCTTGTACTGGTCGAGATCGGCCTGGGTGATGATGCCGCCACCGGCCTTGCTCGACTTGACGATCGCGGCCGCCACCGGCCCCTTGTAGAAGCCGTCGGCGCCGTGGTCGCGGATCGCCTTCAGGGTGCGGGCGAGGTCCTTGACGACGAGGCGGTCGCCGACCGCGTAAGGCTCGCCGTTCTTCTTGAGATAAATAGCCGCCGTCGCCGCATCCTTGGCGAAGGCCGCGGTCGCGGTGCGCAGCAGGTCGACGTCGCCCTGCTCGAGCACAAAGCCGCGCCGGGCGATGCGGATCGCCGGATCGATCAGCGGCGCGCGCTTCATGGTGCCGTATTTGATGCGCGCGTATTCCAGCCCCGCGACGGTGCCGGGCACGCCCACCGCCAGATGGCCGAGGGTGCTGGCGTCCTTGACCACGTTGCCGCTCTTGTCGAGATACATGTCGGCCGTGGCGGCGAGCGGCGCCTTCTCGCGGAAGTCGATGAAGGTCTTGCGGCCGTCGGCGAGCTGCAGGGTCATGAAACCGCCGCCGCCGAGATTGCCGGCGGCCGGGTAGACGACGGCGAGCGCGTAGCCGACCGCGACCGCGGCATCGACGGCATTGCCGCCGCGGCGCAGCACGTCGACGCCGATCCTGGTGGCGAGATGCTGGGCGGTGACCACCATGCCGTTTTCGGCCGCGACCGGCGCGATCGAAGCAGCCTGCGACGGCGGGCCCGCAAGAGCAGTCGTGGCGACGATTACGATGGCGATGGGCCGCGCCAGCGCGGCCAAGTGGAAGCGGTCAGCGGTCATCATCCCCTCCAGCATCCATGCCAGTTCTCAGGGGTGCGCCGGAGCCTAGCGCAACGGCGATGAAAGGCCCATGAAAATATTACCACCCACAACTTGTAGCCGATCTGCCGCAGCCGGTTCTTGCGCCAGCCGACGTCGTCCGCCCTCTTCCCCCTTGGAATCACGTTGAATTACGTGAATTACGGACTACGCGAATTACGGTGACGGCTTACACATTCCCCGAATAACCGCCGGCCGACGCCTCCTGTTGCCGCTTCGTCGCAGCGGCGATCGAGGCCGGCTGTGACACGCTCTATGCGGAGGACATGCGCCACGGCCAGACCATCGGCGCGCTCCGCATCCGCAATCCCTTGGTCGAATGAGGGGCGGTCCGCCGGCCGGACCGGCGAGGGTCGCGCGCGGCGCGCGCCTCGCCCCCGAACGGCGCGGCATCATGCACAAAACCAGCCACGGCGCATTGACCGCCATCAAGCCATCCGGGCCCGTGCGGGCGTGTAATGGCATGCGCGCAATGCTGCGCAGATGGAGGTGACAATGGAAGAGTTCATCTGTCGCCAGAACATCGAGGCCTACAAGGAGCGGCTGCAGCGCGAACGGGACGAGCGCTCCCGCCGGGCGCTTGCCGTCCTGTTGCGCATGGAAGAAGCCAAGCTCGCCCAGCTGCATGTGCCGGCGGCGAGCGAGCACGGCGTCGGTGGCGTCGAAGCCCGTTGATGGCCGCGACGAGCGCGGCCATGAACCACATGCGGACGGTATTTCAGCTAATGGGCAGACGGGCCGCGGGTCGCCCCGGTCACCGCGGCCGATACATCGTGTGCATCTCCGGCACCGGCCGGGGCTCCACATGGATGATGCGGGCACTCGGCGCCGGCCGGTAGCGATAGGCGGCGGCGAGGCCGCCGACGGCGGCGTCGCCGAAGCGGCGGCCGTGATATTGGCGCCCGGCCGCACGCGGCGCGGTGAAAACGCGGCCGCCATGGTAGCTTCGCACATATGGATAGCTGCGCGACGCCCGCCGGGCCACATAGGGTTCCGGGCAGTCGTCGTCCAGATAGATGTAGCCGCCTTCCGAATAGGTCGGCTGGGCGATGGCGCCGACCCAGGCGCCGTACGTTGGCCCCTGGTTGACCACGTGGACGGGCCGGCGCGCGTCGGAGGGATCAAGCACGTAGCCGACCGGCGGCAGGGCGACCACCGCGGGCGCGGCGCCGTAGATCACGACCGGCGCCTGGTCGGCGGCCATCGCCGGCGACAGGGCCGCCGGAGCAAAGTTCAGTGCCAGGAAGGCCGCGCCGGCGGCGAGACAGAACCTCGTACGCATGAGCACACCTCGACTCGTCTGACGTCTCCCATCGGCGAGCCTTGCACGGATCGCCGCCGGTACCAACGCCAAAGCCGCGTCAAGGTTACGGACTGCGGGGGGCCGGCCGCGGCGGCCGCGGGCGCGGCGGCACCTGTCCGGGCCCGGCCTGGACATCCATCAGCACCTGCGGGGTCTCGTAGGGGGCCGGCACCGTGACCGGCGTATGGGCGGATTCGACGCCCCACTGGCGCTGATAGCTTTCCGCCGCCTTCGGCGGCGCCCGGTTCGGTGGCGGCTCGACTTCGAGGCGGCCCGACCGGGGCGCCTTGCCGGTCGAAGGGTAATAGCCGGCGGCAGGTGGAACCCAATAACGCGACCGGAAGGTGGGAACGATGGTGACGTCGCTGCCGGGCCGGTCGAGGCCGCGCTCGCCCTCCACCACCGCCCAGGAAATGTCGCGGCCGAAATACATGGTCGGGACGCCCGGCCGTCCGGGCACCACGAGGACATGGGTGCCGTCCGCCGCCTCGGCAGCCGGCACCGACGCGGCAACACCGGCGACCAGACCGGCGGCAATGAGCAGTCCAACCGACACGCGCATGGAACTTCTCCCGGGAGAATTGAATCAACATACGACCAAAGAAGCAAACAACCGGTATCGACCCGCCGGCGAATTCTTGCCACAGCCTTAACCCGTGCGCGCGGCAACGACCCGTTCGGGCAGCACGATCAGAGAACGCAGCCATGACGCCCGAAAATCCCAAGCGCCCGCGCCGCACCTCATCGGGTTTCCGCCGCCGCTACGACGATCTCGAACATCGCCGCAGCGAGCTGATGGCGCGCCTCGAAAAGCTCGACGGGGCGCCGGCGACCGCCGCCACCTGCCGGCGCGCCAAGACCCTGCTCAACGCGACCTATCGCAAGGCCACCGTCGTTCAACGCGTGGCCGTGCTGCAGGCCGCCGCATGGCTGCTCGACATCGCCGAAATGATGACGCCGCTCCTGTGACACGGCCGGCTCAAAGCGGCGGTCCCCCCCACGACAGCGTGCCGCTTCATTTTTGCGGGACGGCGAACAAGTTCCGCCGCACTTCCGCCGCACAAGTTTATGCCTGCATTATCAGCAACTTATCGCGATAGACTTGAACTATCGGCGTAAGACCTGTTGTGCACAGACAACACGGCACCGCTGCGTTTACGTCGCCCGCAGGGCAGGCCGACATCGGCGCCGGCTCATGCCCGACAGAACAAAATCAACACTGCAGGAAACGCAACGCCATGACCACAATCGCGATGGCTGAGAGGACTCCGCGCCGCTTCGGCGGCATGACGGGCGACGAGCGGCTGGTGGTTTTCGCCTCCTCGCTCGGCACCGTGTTCGAATGGTACGACTTCTACATCTACGGCACCCTCGGCGTCATTCTGGCCGGCAAATTCTTCTCCGGCGTCAACCCGACCGCCGCCTTCATCTTCACCCTGCTGGCCTTCGCGGCGGGCTTTGCGGTGCGGCCGTTCGGCGCCCTCATCTTCGGCCGGCTCGGCGACATCGTCGGCCGCAAATACACCTTCCTGGTCACCATGACCCTGATGGGCCTCGGCACCTTCCTGATCGGCGTCCTGCCGACCTATGCGGCCTGGGGCATCGCCGCGCCGATGCTCCTGATCGCGCTGCGCCTCGTGCAGGGCCTCGCGCTCGGCGGCGAGTATGGCGGCGCCGCGACCTATGTGGCCGAGCACGCCCCGCCGGGAAAGCGCGGCTACTTCACCTCCTGGATCCAGACCACGGCGACGCTCGGCCTGTTCATGGCGCTGCTCGTCATCCTCGGCATCCGCACCGCCATGGGCGAAGAGGCCTTCGTGTCGTGGGGCTGGCGGCTGCCGTTCTTGCTCTCGGCCGTGCTGCTGGCGGTATCGATCTGGATCCGCATGAAGCTCGCCGAATCGCCCGTGTTCCAGAAGATGAAGGACGAGGGCAAGGGCTCCAAGGCGCCGCTCACCGAGGCGTTCGGCAACTGGGCCAATGCCAAGATCGCCATCCTGGCCCTGTTCGGCGCCACCGCCGGCGAAGCTGTGGTGTGGTATTCGGGCCAGTTCTACGCCCTCTTCTTCCTCACCCAGACCCTCAAGGTCGACGCCGTGACGGCCAACATCCTGATCGCCGTCTCGCTCGCCATCGGCACGCCCGGCTTCATCCTGTTCGGCTGGCTGTCCGACAAGATCGGCCGCAAGCCGATCATGCTGGCCGGTTTCGCCCTGGCGGTGATCACCTATCTGCCCGGCTCGCCGGTCAACATCTTCCAGGCGATCACCCACTACGCCAATCCCAAGCTGGAGAAGGCGCTCGCCTCGGCCCCGGTGACGGTCATCGCCGATCCGAGCGAATGCTCGTTCCAGTTCAATCCGGTCGGCATCTCCAAGTTCACCACCTCGTGCGACATCGCCAAGTCGGCGCTGGTCGTGCGCTCGGTGAACTACTCCAACCAGGAAGCCCCCAAGGGTACCCCGGCGGTAGTCAAGGTCGGTGACGAGACCATCCCGGTCACGACACAGAACTTCGCCCAGGTGTTGACCGCGGCGATCGCCAAGCACGGCTATCCCACCAAGGCCGATGCCGCCGACATCAACTATCCGATGACGGTGCTGATGCTCACCATCCTGGTCATCTACGTGACGCTCGTCTACGGGCCGATCGCCGCCTGGCTGGTGGAACTGTTCCCGACCCGGATCCGCTATTCGGGCCTGTCGCTGCCCTATCACATCGGCAATGGCTGGTTCGGCGGCTTCCTGCCCGCGACCGTGTTCGCCATCGTGGCCGCCACCGGCAACATCTATTCGGGCCTGTGGTACCCGGTCGTCATCGCCGCCATGAGCTTCGTGGTGGCGCTGATCTTCCTGCCCGAGACCAAGGACGTCGATCTCAGCCGCGGCTGAGGACGCGTCAAAAAAAGCCGCAGGCGGGGCGTTCACCCCTCGCCTGCCAACTCTCCCGGCGCGGCTTCGGCGGCGCCGTTTTCATGCCGGATGCCCGGGTGAAACGACATGGCGCTCGCCTTCTTTGCGCCGCCATGGTGGCGTCTAAAGACATTCGACCCGGGGCATCCGCCACGCGCTCGACGCCCGCGTTCGAGCGGCCTGGCCGGCCGGGATTCGGCTGCCCATGATTCGTAAACGCTTTTTTTGCATTTTAGTCGCGGCCGGATGACCCGGCCGCGAGCGAGTTTCTCATGTTGCTTGGAATTGACGTCGGCGGCACCCACACGGATTCCGTGCTGCTGCAGGATCGCACCATCGTCGCCAAGGCGAAGGTGGCGACCGACACGGCCGACATTCTCGGATCGGTGCTGCGCGCCACCTGTGCGGTGGCGGATGTGGAGCGGCTGAAGCGCGTCGAGCGCATCGTCCTGAGCACGACCGTGCTCACCAATGCGGTGGCGCAAGATCAGCTCGACCGGGTCGGCCTCGTGGTCATGAACGGACCGGGCGTCGCGCCGGCCGACCTGCCGCTCGCGGGCGAGACCACCATCGTCGCCGGCTACATGAACCACCGCGGCATCGAGGCCGAAGCGCCGGACGAACCCGAGTTGAACGCCCTGGCCGACGCGTTCGCGCGCGATGGCATCGGCCACGTCGCGATCGTCGGCAAGTTCTCCTCGCGCAATCCCCTGCACGAGCTATGCGCCGCAAAAATCTTCGTCGCCCGCGCCCGCCATGTCTCGCTCGGCCATCAGTTGAGCGGGCAACTGAATTTCCCCCGGCGCATCGCGACCGCCTACTTGAACGAGGCTCTGTGGAGCCTGCATGCGCGTTTCGTCGAACAGCTCGCCGGCTATCTCGCCGAGATCGGTATCGATGTTCCGCTCTATATCCTCAAGGCCGACGGCGGCACGATCGAGGTGGCGCGCTCGCGCGACTGCCCGGTGCAGACCATCCTGTCCGGCCCGGCGGCGAGCATCATGGGCGTGCTGCCTCTGGTGCCTACGGATGTCGATTGCGTCTCGATCGATATTGGCGGGACGACCACCGACATCGCCCTGTTCGCCCACGGCGCGCCGCTGTTGCAGCCGCAAGGCGCCGACATCGGCGGCCACCGGACCCTCGTGCGCGGCCTCCTCACCCGCTCGATGGCGCTCGGCGGCGACAGCCAGGTCCGCGTCATCGACCGCCGGCTCGTGATCGGCCCGGAGCGCCAAGGCTCCGCGATGGCGTTCGGCGGCCCCTGCCCGACTCCCACCGACGCGCTGATCGCGTCCGGCCGCGCCGACTTCGGCGACAAGGCGAAGGCGGCGCAAGCCATGGCCGACCTCGCCCGCGACCTCGGCCGCACACCGGAAGAAACGGCGACAGCTGTCGTCGCCCAGGCATGCGATCATATCGCCGACCACGTACGCGGCATGGTGGCGGAGGTCAACGCCAAGCCGGTCTATACCATCCACGAACTGCTCGAAGGCCGCGTGATCGCCCCCAAGCGATTGATCGCGGTCGGCGGCCCGGCGCCGTGCATGGCCGACGAGATCGGCGTGCGTCTCGGCATGCCGGCGCTCGTGCCGCCGAACCACGACGTCGCCAATGCGTGCGGCGCCGCCATGGCGCGCACGACGGTCGAGCTCAATCTGGTCGCCGACACGGAAGCGAAGATCATGAGCATCGCCGAACTCGGCGAGCGGGTGAAGATCCCGAAAAGGTTCACCGACGAAGACGTCATCGCCGCCGGCCGCGAGCGCTTGCTCCGCATTGCCCGCGAGGCCGGCGCACGCGAGGAGGATCTCGCCGTCGAAGTGACCGACCGCCAGTCCTTCAACGTCGTCCGCGGCCAGTTCAACTCCGGCCGCAACATTCGGGTGCGTGTCCAGATCAAGCCGGGCCTCACCCATGCCGGCACCGGTCCGAGCGAGGTGCGCCCATGACCCGAAAGACCGGCCTCGTCTTCTTTCCCGCCTACGACTATGCCATCTCGCCGACCCATCCGGAGCGCGAGGAGCGCCTCCTCTACACACAGGACCAGGTTCTCGAAGAAGGCCTGTTCGACTTCGACAATATCCGCGAGTTCAAGCCCGGCATCGCCACCCCCGAAGACATTTGCCGCGTTCACTTCTGCGTACCGGACCTCGACACGGTCGCCCACGCATCGCACCTGATCGCCGCCGGCGGCTGCCTGACCGCGGCCGACAAGGTGATGAGCGGCGAAGTCGACAACGCCTTCGCGCTCGTTCGGCCGCCCGGCCATCATTCATTCCGGGTCGTGCACGGCAGCCGCGGCTTCTGCACGCTCAACATCGAAGCCGTCATGGTGGAGTACATCCGTCACAAGTACGGCGTGAGGCGCATCGCCATCGTCGACACCGACTGCCATCATGGCGACGGATCGCAGGACATCTTCTGGCACGATCCCGACGTCCTGTTCATCTCGCTGCACCAGGACGGCCGCACCCTCTATCCGGGCTCCGGCTTCGTCGACGAGCTCGGCGGCCCCAATGCATTCGGCGCCACCATCAACCTGCCGCTTCCGCCCGGCACCGGCGAACAGGGATTCCTGTACGTCCTCGACGACATCGTCATGCCGATCGTCGAGGCGTGGAAGCCGGACCTCGTCGTCAACTCGGCCGGACAGGACAACCACTACTCCGACCCGATCACCCAGATGGCGTTCACGGCGCACGGCTACGCCGAGCTCAACAGGCGGCTGGCGCCCGACATCTGCGTGCTCGAGGGTGGCTATTCGATCCAGACGGCGTTGCCCTATGTCAACACGGGCATCATCCTGGCGATGGCCGGCCTCGACATCGCCCATGTACGCGAGCCCGACTATGACGCCTTCGACCACCGCCAGCCGGGCGAGATCACCGACTATCTGCGGCGGCTGAAGGAGGCGGTGTTCGAGCAATGGCACGCTCGCTCGACCTTGAAGCGGCGCTTCTATCCGGACGGCGAGTTTCATACGCGCAGCAAGGATATCTTCTACGACACCGACGGACTGCGCGAGCACCAGCGGGAAACGGTCAGGATCTGCCCGGACTGCGGCGGCACGATCGTCACCGACTCGCGCTGCGACGACACCGGCAACCGCATTCTCGGCATCACCATCCCGTTCCATGCCTGCGATGCCTGCCGACACCATGGCGAACACCAGTACGAGGCGGCCCCATCCGGCCGGAACTTGCACGTTATCCTGCAGGACAAGGACCGCGACCGCTATCTGGTCAGGACGTGACAGCGCCGGCCATGGCCGGCCCGCAAGGCCTTGTCGGCAGGCCACGGGACTGCTAGCTGTCGCCGGACCTGACACGCCGGGTTAGCTCAGTTGGTAGAGCAACGGTTTTGTAAACCGTGGGTCGGGGGTTCGAGTCCCTCACCCGGCACCATAAGACTCTTTAAATATGAGTGCAATCAACGCACTATCTGTTTTTCACCTGCGGCTATCCCCCTCGTGTCCACCGTCACATCGTCGTTGGAAGACCAACGCCGAAGAAGCGCTACCCATCTCCTCTAAATAGACCTTGCCGAATCATTCCATCCCCACGCGCGTGGCAGCGCGGCTCCGGCATCACTCCGCCGGAGACCGACCTCGCCGTCATGCCCGTCTCGACCGGGCTTACGCGCGATCCCAGCGCCGCCCACGACGGCGCGAACGAGCGGTCGTCAGGCTATCTCGGGCAGACGCTTGTCGACGGCGCGGCCGGCGCGTCGGCCGGCGGGCACGACGGCCGACGCGCGGTGACCGTGCTCGTGAACCGTCTCGCGCGGCTGTGGTCGCGTCGCGATCTCCATCAGCAATCCGCCGACGCCCATCTGGGTGATGTCGCGCCGCTCGACCACGAGCCCGCACAGGAGCCGCCTCAACACCCAATCGAATCCGTTTTCCTTCAGACTTCGGGCACAACCCGGCGCACCGACCAACGGCACACCGTGGGCGGCGGCGACCAGGAGCAGGTTGCCGGGAT
Source organism: Astrobacterium formosum (assembly GCA_030848545.1). Taxonomy (GTDB): domain Bacteria; phylum Pseudomonadota; class Alphaproteobacteria; order Rhizobiales; family Xanthobacteraceae; genus Astrobacterium; species Astrobacterium formosum. Next base: position 397,703 of record JAVDCA010000001.1, on the reverse strand, counting down.
CGACCGGCATACCGAAATGTCTCACTGCACCGCCAATCGCTTCGATGGCGGCTGGGATGACGTCGCGGCGGTCGGTGGTAGCGGAGGCACCGAAGATGATGACAAGTTCGGCACCCGCCCGCGTCACCTCGGCAAGCGCACGCGCCAGCGCATCACAATCATGGACGACTCGGGGCGCGGCGATAATGGCCGCTCCCGCCGGAGCGAGGCGCGCCGCAGTGACACGCACGGTCTTGTCCACCACCTTGTCGGCGAGACCGGGCCCCAGTGTCGAAATCACCGCCACCTTTCGCACCGTGTAGGGCGCAACGCGGATCAGCGGTGCCGCCGCCCTCGCCTCCCCGACCGCCCGATCACAGGCGTCGGTCGGGATCGCGAACGGGATGATTTTGGCGGTCGCGATCATCGTGCCGGCAACGACCGGCGCGAACGCCGGCAAGGTCGCCAGGGTGATGCCAGGATCGACCTCGTTGAGGCGATCGATTGCGGCCTTGTCGACCATGACGACGCCGGCAACGGCAGAATGCAGATTTGCGCGGCCGGTGACGGCGCGGTTCACGACGACCCCGGACCCCGCTGCCGCCGCGGCGATGGCGGCGGCAGCGGCGTCTTCGCCGACATCGCCGGCTTCAAGGCGCGCCACCGTGACGGACCTGATGCCGGTGGCTAGCATAGCGGCGACGTCCGCGCCGCCGATCACCGTGCCCTTCTTGAGAACGACGGTACCGTGACGGACCGCATGGACAACGATCCCGCCCTCGGCATTTGCTGGATTTACAGCGCCGAACTTCATGCCAACCCCTCCGCGGTGAGTGTTCCGCTCATGCCTGCGAAAGCAGGCATGAGCGGAGATATGCGTGGCGATTCCAGCGAGACGAAACGCGCCCTAGGCGACCGCGTTCGCCACCTTGTCGATGGCCTCGATGATCTTGGTGTAGCCGGTGCAACGGCACAGATTTCCCGAGATCGCTTCCTTGATGTCGTCGGCGGAGGGCTTGGGATTTTCGTCGAGCAGCGCCTTCGCCGCCAGGATCATGCCCGGCGTGCAGTAGCCGCACTGCACCGCGCCGGTGTCGATGAAGGCTTGCTGGATCGGATGGATGTCCGATTCGCCGGCCAGTCCCTCGATGGTCTCGACGGTCTTGCCGGCCACCATCGCGGTCAACATCAGGCACGAGCGCACCGCCTCGCCGTCGAGGATGGCCGTGCAGGTGCCACAGTCGCCCGTGCCGCAGGCCACCTTGGTCCCGGTCAGGCCGAGGCCTTCGCGCAGGGTGTCGGCCAACAACTCGGTCGGCGCGACCGCGACGGACAACGGCTTGCCGTTGAGTACGAACGAAACCACGAGGTTCTTCGCGGCGTCGACGCGATCGCGCGCGCTGACATCCGCCGGCCGGGTGGCCAATTGCACATCACTGGTCATGTCACTGTTCCCCTGCCAGAATCTTGCCATAGGCGGTCATCATGGCGCGCGCCACGATGACGCCGATGACCGACTCCTTGTATTGCCGCTCGATGTTCGCCGTCGGCCTTGCCGCGAAGGCCGGGTTGTCGGCCGCGCGCAGTGCGACCTCCGCCGGCACCATGGCCTTGATCTCTTCGGCGGCATCCGCCACCGTCTTGCCGGCTACGGCTTTTTCCAGGCTGTAGGCCCGGACCGTCACCTTGCTGACCGACCCCATGGCGATGACCGCATGGCGGCAGACGTCACCGTCCAACGTCAGGCGCACGGCCGCCGACGCCTGGGCGATATCCTGCCCTTTGCGGCTGGTCAGCCGCAGGAAGGCGCTGGCGGTCTTGCCGCCGGGGACGACCGGGATGCGGATCTCCCTGATCAGCTCGTTGGCGGCCAGCGCCGTCCTGCGGTAGTCGATGATCAGGTCGGCGAGCTTGATGGCCCGCTCGCCCTGCCGGCTGGCAGCGACGACCTCAGCATCGAGCGCCATCATCGCGGCGCAGCAGTCGCCCGCCGGCACGGCGGTGCCGAGGTTGCCCGCCGGCGTGCCGCGCACGCGGATGGACGGCGAGCCGATCTCCTTGACCGCCTGTTCGAGCGCGGTGAACTGGCAGCACAGGGGCGAGGCCAGGATATCGTTGTAGGTGACGGCGCCGCCGATGCGCACGAAGCCGTCGCCCTCGCCGATTCCCCTGAGCTCGGGGATCTCGTGGATGTAGATGATCGCCGCACGCCTGACGCCGCCATGGGCGATCCGCTCGACGATGTCGGTGCCGCCATTCACGATGACGGCCTGTTCCCGGTACTGGTCCAGCAGATCCAACGCGGCGGCGAGGTTGCCGGGCCTGAAGAACTCGGTTTGTGCCATGTTCGCCTCCTGCGCCTAACGCGCCTGCCCGGCCTGTTGCCTGATCGCTTCCAAAACGCGCCGCGGCGTCAGCGGGATGATGTTGATCTTGACCCCGATGGCGTCGTAGATCGCGTTGCGGATCGCCGGCGCGCCGGCGATCAGCGGCGGTTCGCCGATTCCCTTGGCGCCGTACGGACCGAGCTCGTTCGAATGCTCGACGATGACCGATTCGAGATCGGGCAGGTCCTTGGTGGTCGGGATCATGTAGTTGTGGAAGCCGGTGTTCTGCATGACGCCGGCGGCCATGATGGGCTCTTCCATCAGGCCGTAGCCGACCGCCTGCGCGGCCCCGCCTTCCATCTGGCCCTCGACGATCGCCGGATTGATCGCCTTGCCGACATCGCAAGCGAGAACCGAGCGCAGCACGTTGATGACGCCGGTCTCGGTGTCGACTTCGATTTCGACCGCATGGGCGCCGAAGCCGTAGGCATGATAGGGCTCGCCCTGGCCATCGGCGGAGTTGAAGGTCGGTTGCGGCGGGAACCAGGTTCCGATCACCGACAGCGGCACCTGCGACACGAACGCCCTGGCCGCAATGGTGGCGACCTTCTCGGCGTTTTCCGGACGGCCTTCGACATAGACGAGACCGTCCTTGATGGTGAGGGTGCTCGGATCGGCCTGGAAGAACTGCTTGCCGGCGACTTCCAAGAGCCTCGAGCGCAATTGCCGGCACGCCTCGGCGACGGCATTGCCGACCATGACGGCGGATCGCGATCCGACCGTCGGTCCTGAATCGGGCGAACGCCCGGTATCGGAAAAGACCACATCGACGCTCTCGTATTTGACGCCGAAGGTTTGCGCCGCCAATTGGGCGACGGTGGTGGCGATGCCCTGCCCCATCTCGGTGGAACTCACCGCGACGTTGAGCGTGCCGTCGAGTTCGAGATTGGCGAAGGCGCTGGAGCCTTCGAACGCCAGCGGGATGCCGGTGCCGTAGATGAAGGCGCCGAAACCCTTGCCGCGCCGGACCGGCCCCTTGCCGTGATCGATGGGCTGGTCCCACTTGATACGCTGCGTGACCTTCTGGATGCACTCGCCGAGACCGAGACCGCGGCTCTCTTTCATGATCTGGCCGGTGATCGTCATGTCACCGTCCTTGAGCATGTTCAGGGTCCGCACCGCGACCGGATCCATGCCGATGCGATGCGCCAGTTCGTCGATCTGGCACTCGACGGCGAACTGCACCTGCGGGGCGCCGAAGCCTCGGAAGGCGCAGGAATACGGATGGTTGGTGAAAACCGAATAGGCCCGCGCCCGGGCGTTCGGGATCGCATAGGTGCCGCCCGCATAGACGAGCGTGCGCATGGTGACGCCGTGCAGCGGCGCCTTGGTGCCGCCCATGGACACATAGGCGCCCTTGTCGAGGATCGTCTGCACGTCGATGGCGACAATCTTGCCGTCGCGGTTCGCCGCCAGGCGATGCTTGATGTAGGAGGCGTGGCGCTTGCCGGTGGTGCGGAACACCTCGGCCCGGGTCAATTCGAAGTAGACCGGCCGTCGGGTCTTGAGCGCCAAGACGCCGGCGACGGCGCAGACGTCGAGCGTCGAGTCCTCCTTGCCGCCGAAACCGCCGCCGATGACCGGCGCGACCACACGGACCTTGCTCTGCGGCAGGCCGAACACCGGGGCGAGGCAGCGCTTGGTGGCGTAGACCGCCTGACCGGCGCTGGTGAGGATCAGGCCGCCGGTGGTCGAATCGAGCTCGGCGATGGCGATGTCGGGCTCCAGATAGGCGTGATCGACCATTGGGGTTTCATAGTCGTTCTCGATGACGATATCGGCCTCGGCGAACGCCTTGTCGACATCGCCGCGATCGAGCTTGAGCACGCACAGAATGTTGCCCTTTTCGGCCGCCGGATGCTGCTCGTGGATCTTGACGGCGTCGTCCTTCATCGCCTCGCGGGGATCGTCATAGGCGTGCAGCGGCTCGTAGACGACCTCGATCAAGGCGATCGCCTTCTCGGCGGTGTCGAGATTGACGGCGGCGACGATGGCGACGGGATCGCCCTCGTATTTGGTCTTGCGCTCGGCGATCACCGGCTTGTCCGGAACCAGGATTCCGTAGCCGTTGCGGCCGGGCAGATCCTTGGCGGTCATGACGGCGGCGACGCCGTCGAGCTTTTCGGCTTTCGACACGTCGATCGACTTGATGATGGCGTGCGGATATTTGGCGAACAAGGCCTTGGCGATCAGCATGTCCGGTCGTCTCAGGTCGGCGGAATACTTCGCCTGCCCCGTCACCTTGACGAGCGCGTCGACGCGCTGCTTGCTCTGGCCGACAATGTCCAGTTTTTCCACGGCACTCACTCCTTGCCAGCGCTGGGGTTGGATGGGGAAGTTCGTTTCACTGTGGCGTGCTCCCTTTTCACTTCTGCGGCGCATTGACCGCCGGCGACGCGATGCTGCCCGCCCCTTGACCGGTCGCGGCCTTGGCTGCGCTCGACGTCAGGGTTTCGGGCAGGAAGTAGAGGGTGACGACGCCGGCGAAGAACACCACCGAGCAGGCGCCGATGCCGAAACCGAGACCATAGGTCTTTGCCATCATGCCGATGGTGAACGGCGTCACCACGGCGCCGAAGCCGCGGCCGATGTTGAAGGCGAAGCCGCCGCCCAGCGCGCGAATCCGCTCGGGAAACAGCTCTGCGAAGTAGGAGCCGAACAGTCCGAACACGCCGCCGAAGCTCAGTCCCATCACGGGGCCGATCCAGAACAGGAACAGCGGGTCGGGGATGATGACGTACAAGGGAACGATGATCGTGTCGGCGAGGAAGGCCAGCATCAGCGCCCGCCGCCGGCCGAACGTGTCGGCGAGGTAGGCATAGAAGAAGTAGCCCACGAAGGCGCCGCTGAAGATCATGATGCTGAACAGGCTCATGTATTCGATGCTCAGCCCGCGCACCTGGACGAGGTAGGTGGGAATCCAGGCGCTCACGCCCCAGAAGCCGCCCATCTGACAGGCCGCCGCGATGGTGCTGCCGATGGTGAGCTTGAGCACGTCCGGCCTGAACAGCTCGGAGACGCTGATCTTCTCCTGCTTGACGATCTTCTTGACGTCATCGGCGGGAACGAAGATCCAGAACAGGAGTCCGGCGATGACGGCGGAGCCGGTGAGCACGAAGATCATGCGCCAGCCCAGCCCGGTCAGAAGGTAGCGGCCCATCAGGGCGGCGAGGATGCCGCCGAGCGCGAAGGTGCTCAGCATGAATCCGGCGGCGCGGGCGCGGTACTTGACGTGCCAATGCTCGGCGATCAGGGCGACGATCGGCCCCCACAGGCCGCCGATGCCGATCCCCTGAAGGAAGCGCAGCGCCATCAGCTGCCCCCAGGAATCGACCCAGTAGACCACGGCGGTGAAGATGCCGAACTCGACCAGCGCGATGACGGCGGCGTTCTTGCGGCCGTAGTTTTCGGCCACCCAACCGAGCAGGATGCCGCCCAGCGCCGTTCCGATCATGGTCGACGACGCCAGCAGGCCGGCGTCCGCGAGCGAGATCTTCAGCGACGCGATGATCAGCGGCATGCAGATCGCCAGGATCTGCAGGTCGAGGCTGTCGTACAGATACGCCAGGAACGTCATATACAGCACTTTCCAGCGATGCTCGGAACCACTTGGATGTGCGAACATTGTCGTGCTCACTTTCAAGGTTCGACGGTTCGGCCCTGTGCGGCCAGGATCGGGCGCCCGGTCGTCGGCGTGCCCGGCAGACAACAAAAACCCTGCAGCGAATCCCGGCTTCGTGCCGGGCGCTGTGCGTGAATCACGGGGGCTGTGCGACTGCGGCGCCGTCGTTGGGGCGCGGAAGCGGGATGACGAAAACACCCTTCCGCCCGGCGAGACTGCCGAACGGATTTGGAAGTCGACACGAAGCGTGTCGATCACGACGCCTGGATCAGGGATGAATAGGAACCGCTCGGTTCGGCGCGGTCCTGCCGACGGCAGGAATCACCGGCCCTGCGGTTACAGGGCGACCTATCTGATGGCCATGGAAGTCTCCTCGCTCGCCAGCGTGGTGCTTCGTCTTGGCCGTCGGGCTCTCACAGCCCGGCGCTCGATCGGATTGAGCGGGGGTCGTCAATTGACCAGTTGGTAAATTAAATCGGAGAAGCGCGGCTTGTCAATCCATCGATCGACTCTAGTGTACGCGCGCAAATGCAGTTGCGATGGCGGGTCGTGCCGCCCGGAGACTGGCGCGCGATCGCGACGCCCGGGACGCGGTCGGCCTAAATCGCCCCCCGGCGCGGGAAAAACTCGTTTCACCGAATCGAGGGTTATCGTAGTCTTTCGCAGGAAAAAATTCTGAAGAGTTGCGATCCTCGTGCCACCCCGTTCGCCCGTACGCCCCCCTCGCCAGCGTCATTCGGCTGTAAAAAGCGCAAAGACAGCGCGCGCCCCGCGTCAGCGCCTGTCCAACGAGGAACGTGAGCGTCAGATCGTCGACGGCGCCATCCGGTTCTTTTCCGAGCACGGGCTGACAGGGCAGACGCGCGAACTGGCGGCGCGGATCAACGTCACCCATCCGCTGCTCTATCACTACTTCCCCAATAAGGAAGCGCTGATCAAGCGGGTGTACAAGGAGGTCTTTCTCGGGCGCTGGAAATCCGACTGGGAAACGTGGATCGAGGATCGCAGCGTGCCGCTGCAGGAGCGCCTCAACCGCTTCTACATCGACTATTCGAAGGCCATCCTGACCAAGGAATGGGTGCGTATCCTGATCTTTTCCGCCTTTGCGGGCGGATACATTTCCGACAACTATCTCAAACTGCTCAGCGAGCGGCTGTTACCGCGTATCGTGCGCGAGACGCGTGCCGAACTCGGGCTGCCGACCGAAAAGCCGCCGACCGAAGCCGAGCTCGAGCTGATTTGGGGCATGCACGGCGGCATCTTCTATATCGGCGTGCGCCGCTGGATCTACGGACTGAAATTCCCCAAGGATCTCAACCGCGTCCTCACCGATCGCGTGCGCAGCTACATGCTCGCCGCGCCCGAGATATTTACGCGCGAAGCCGCACCCCACTGATCTGCGATTTGCGTAGCAGTGGCTGGCACGATAGCCACCGACCGGCGCCGGCGCGTAGATCATCGTCCGCGCTGGGCGACGATCGTACCGGTGCCGGCCAAGATCGGCCGTACGGCGCAAACGCTGAACGAGTGGGCCAAGAAGGCGGAAGTCGACGGCGGCAGGCGGGCGGGCGTTCCGACCGACGTGGCCGAGAAGCTGAAGGGCCTGGAGCGTGAGACCCGGGAGTTCCTGCAAGCGAACGAGATCCTTCGCAAGACGTCAGCGTATTTTGCCCGGGCGAAGCTCGATCGCTGCGGCAAGCCATGATCGCGTTCATCGACGATCATCGGAGAACTTACGCGGTTGAGCCGAACTGCAAGGTGCTACCGATCACCCCATTGACCTACCCTACTGCCGCACCGCAGGTCCGAGACCGATGTCCGAGCCCTCAGCGGCGCGTCAGGAAGTCCCGCAGCCGCGTGATCGCGACCTCCATGTCGGCCGGCGCTCCCGCATAGGACAGGCGCACGAATTTCTTGCCGTCGACGGGGTCGAAATCGAGCCCGGGCGTGATCGCCACATGGGCTTCGGCGAGCACCCGCTTGGCGAATTCATAGGAGTCGTTTGTGAAGCGCGACACGTCCGCATAGAGGTAGAAGGCGCCATCGGCCGGCAGGAAGGTGTCGAGGCCGCAACCGGGCAGCTCCTCGGTCAGCCGGCGGCGGTTGAGCGCATAGCCGGCCTTGACGAGTTCCATCTCGTCGGCGCCCTCGAAGGCCGCCTCGGCGGCGATCTGGGAGATGGTCGGCACCGAGATGGCGAGGTTCTGGTGCAGCCGCTCGATCGGCCGCACCAGGGCTTCGGGCGCCACCATCCAGCCGATCCGCCAGCCGGTCATGCAGAAATACTTGGAGAACGAGTTGATCACGACGACGTCGTCCGACAGCGCCGCCGCCGTCTGGGCCGGGAAGGCGTAATCGAGGCCGTGATAGATCTCGTCGGAAATGAACTTGATACCGGCGTCCGTGGCGGTCGCGATCAGGGCGGCCAGCGCCCCTTCGCCCATCATCGTGCCGGTCGGGTTGGCCGGGCTCGCCACCAGGACACCCTTGAGCGGCGCCTCGCGGTGCGCCGCCATCAGGGCCTCGGGGGTGATCGCGTAGCGCGTCGCCGCGCGGGTCTCGATTCCGACCGGGATGCAGCCGAGCGAGGCCAGAATGTGCCGGTAGGGCGGATATCCCGGCACCGCGATGGCGACGCGGTCGCCGGCCTCGAACATGGACAGGAAGGCGAGGATGAAGGCGCCCGACGAGCCCGTGGTCACGATCACCCGCTCGGGGTCGAGATCGAAACGGTGCCGCTCCCGATAGTGGCGGGCAATGCGCGCACGCAGCGACGGCATGCCGAGGGATTCCGTATAGCCGAGATAGCCACCCTGGAGTGCGGCGGCCGCCGCCCGGCGGGCCGATGCGGGAGCGCCTGCGGCCGGCTGGCCGACCTCCATGTGGATGACCTTGGCGCCGCTCGCCTCGAGCCGCGCCGCCGCCGCCATGACGTCCATGACGATGAAGGCCGGCACGTCGGAGCGCCGCGACGGCGCACAGGCCGAACGACCCGCCGCCGCCATCACATTGTCGTTGATTGTCATGGGTCTACGCCTCGGTCGCCGCCGTGCTGTTGCCGTATTTGACGGCTTGGTCTATCGGGATAGTTGCGGACCGAGGGCATCGAGCGACGGCGTTGCCGCAACGGCCGCCGCCCGCGGGGGCGGGACGGATCGAGACCGGAATGATGTCAGAACGTCGACCTGTCAAGCCGCGGCGCCACGGCTTCGCCTTTCGCGCCGCCGCCGCTTTCACTGCGCTCGCGACGTTGAGCGTCGGCGCACCCACGCCGGTGCACGCGCAACGGGGCGGCCTGCCGCTCATCCGCGACGCCGAGATCGAGCAATTGATGCGTGACTACACGCAGCCGATCCTGCGCGCCGCCGGGCTGGCGCAGCAGAACGTGCGCGTCGTCCTCATCAACGATCGCAGCTTCAACGCCTTCGTGGTCGACGGCCGACGCATCTTCGTCAATGCCGGGGCGATCACCGAGTCGCAGACGCCGAACCAGATCATCGGCGTGCTCGCGCACGAGACCGGACACATCGCCGGCGGCCATCTCTCCAAGATGCGCATGGAACTCGCCAATGCCCAGACGGCGGCGCTCATCGCCACCCTGCTGGGCGTCGGCGCCATGGTGGGAGCCTCCCGATCCGGCAGCAATGTGGGCGGCAATGCGGGCGCGGTGGCGCTGTTGGCGCCGCAGTCGGTGATCATGCGTTCGCTGCTCTCCTATCAGCGCGCGCACGAGGAGCAGGCCGACCGTGCCGCGACCAAGTTCCTGGCCGCCACCCACCAGTCCGCCAGGGGCATGTATGAAACCTTCAAGCGGTTCGCCGACCAGATCGAGTTCTCGGCCCGCTACGCCGATCCCTACCTGCAGTCGCACCCGATGCCCAAGGAGCGCGTCGCCGCCCTGGAAGAGATCGCCAGGACCAGCCCGAACTGGGACAAGAAGGATCCGCCCGAGCTGCAGCTTCGCCACGACCTCGCCCGCGCCAAGCTCTACGGCTTCCTCGAGCGGCCCGACACGCTGTTGCGACGCTATCCTGTGTCCGACCAGAGCCTGCCGGCCCGCTACGCCCGCGCCATCTCGGCCTATCGTCACCACGCCATGACGGACGCCATCGCCCAGATCGACGGACTGATCCGCGCCCAGCCCAACAATCCGTATTTCCACGAACTCAAGGGCCAGGCGCTGCTCGAAGCCGGCCGCGGTCGCGAGGCGGTGGCGCCGCTGCGGCGCGCCATGGCGCTCGCGCCGACCCCGACCCTGATCCAGGTCATGCTCGGGCAGGCGCTCCTCGCCAGCAACGACCCGGCCGTGGTCGACGAGGCGGTCGTCAACCTCAAGAAGGCGCTGGCGCGCGACAACGAAATTCCCGATGCCCATGCCCAGCTGGCCATCGCCTATGGTAGGAAGGGCAATCTCGCCGAGGCCGATCTCGCCTCCGCCCAGGCCGCATTCAACCGCGGCGACTTCCTCACCGCCCGCCAGCTTGCCACCCGCGCCAAGGGCCGCTTCCCGGTCGGCACGCCCGGATGGGTCAAGTCCGACGACATCGCAAGTTATCGCCCACCCAACCAGCGCCGCCGCTAGCGAAAAGGAACCCAATGCACCCGACCAAGACCCTGCTGATCGCCAGCGCGGCCGCGATCCTCGCCTTCGTGTCGCCAGCGCCGGCGCAGTCGTTTTCCGGTGCACAGCGCAGCGACATCGAGAAGATCGTGCGCGAATACATCATCGCCCATCCGGAAGTGCTCCAGGAGGCGATGGCCGAGCTGGAAAAGCGTCAGCAGACGGCCGAACTCGAGCGCGCCAGGACGGCGGTGGCCGGCAATGCCGACCTGCTCTTCAACTCGCCACGGCACGTGGTGATCGGCAATCCGCAGGGCGACGTCACGCTGGTGGAGTTCTTCGACTACAACTGCGGCTACTGCAAGCGGGCGCTGATCGACCTCGTCGATCTCATCAAGGCCGATCCCAAGCTGCGCGTGGTGCTCAAGGAATTCCCGGTGCTGGGTCAGCCTTCCGTGGAGGCCGCGCAGGTCGCGGTGGCGGTGAGGATGCAGGACAAGACCGGCAAGAAATACCTCGATTTCCACCAGAAGCTGCTGTCCGGCCGCGGCCAGGTCGATAAGGCGAAGGCGATGAGTGCCGCCAAGGATGCCGGGCTCGACATGATGCGGCTGGAAAAGGACATGACCAGCGACGAAATCCGTTCCAGCCTGGAGGAATCCTTCCGCCTCGCCGAGGCGCTCGGACTCAACGGCACGCCGAGCTATGTGATCGGCAAGGACGTGGTCATCGGCGCCGTCGGCGCCGCCGTCCTGAAGGAGAAGGTGGCGGCCGCCCGCAAGTAAAGCACGCGCCACTCCGTACCCCCGGCAGGCTTCCCCTGGCCCGGTCCGGTCCCTATAACTGCCCCGGCCGGACCGCATTTCCCCGCGGCCCGGGCCTCCGGATCGCGCGGAATCCCCATGAAGACAGACAACAAACAAGATATTTCCCAGCAGGACGCGTCGGCGTCGGACACGGTCGAGACCGCCCCGCCCGAGCTCACCGCCGCCGAAGCGACGGTGCGTTCGCTGGCGCAACTCCTCCAGGACACCGGGCTCACCGAGATCGAGATCGAACACGGCGGCCTGCGGGTGCGCGTGGCACGTCCCGCTCCCGGCGCCGTCGGTTTCATGATGCCGTCCTCGTCCACCATGATGGACGCGCCGCACGGCATCGGCACCGTCAATGTGGGGGCGCCGGAGAACACCATTGATCCGGCCAAGCACCCGGGCGTCGTCCCCTCGCCCATGGTCGGCACCGCCTATCGGGCGCCGGAGCCGGGCGCCAAGCCGTTCGTCGAGATCGGCAGCAAGGTCAAGGCGGGCGACCCGCTGATGATCATCGAGGCGATGAAGACCATGAACCAGATTCCGGCGCCGCGCGGCGGAACCGTCACCCAGATCCTGATCGAGGACGCCCAGCCGGTCGAGTTCGGCGAGCCGCTGATGATCATCGAATGACGGTTCGCCGGCGCATTCCCATTCTCTTCGTCATGCCCGGGCCTGTCCCGGGCTTCCACGCCTTGCGTTGCGGCCCAGACGTGGATGGCCCGGCTACCCCCGGCCATGACGGTTCGAGGTAGGCGGCATGTTCGAAAAAATCCTCATCGCCAATCGTGGCGAGATCGCGCTGCGGATCCTGCGCGCCTGCAAGGAGCTCGGAATCCCGACGGTTGCGGTGCATTCGACCGCCGACGGCGACGCCATGCATGTGCGGCTCGCCGACGAGAGCGTCTGCATCGGCCCGCCGGCCGCCAAGGACAGCTATCTCAACGTCCCCAATCTGCTCGCCGCCTGCGAGATCACCGGCGCCGACGCGGTGCATCCGGGCTACGGCTTTTTGTCCGAGAACGCCCGCTTCGCCGAAATCCTCACCGACCACGGCCTGCATTTCATCGGCCCCAAGCCGTCGCATATCCGCCTGATGGGCGACAAGATCGAGGCCAAGCGCACGGCGGCGCGGCTCGGCATTCCGGTCGTGCCCGGCTCGGACGGCGGCGTGTCGACCGACGCCGAGGCGCTTTCGATCGCCCGCGAGATCGGCTTTCCGGTCCTGGTCAAGGCCGCCGCCGGCGGCGGCGGCCGCGGCATGAAGGTCGCCAACAGCGAGGATGAACTCTCCACCGCGCTGTCGACCGCCCGCTCCGAGGCCAAGGCGGCCTTCGGCGACGACGCCGTCTACCTGGAAAAATATCTCCAGCGCCCGCGCCACATCGAGATCCAGGTGCTCGGCGACGGCAAGGGCCGCGCCGTCCATCTCGGCGAGCGCGACTGCTCTTTGCAGCGCCGCCACCAGAAGGTCATGGAGGAGAGCCCCTCGCCGGCGCTCAACACCTCCATGCGTGACGAGATCGGCGAGACCGTCGCCGCCGCCATGCGCGAACTGAAGTATCTCGGCGTCGGCACCGTCGAGTTCCTATACGAGGACGGCCGCTTCTACTTCATCGAGATGAACACCCGCATCCAGGTGGAGCATCCGGTGACCGAATCGATCACCGACATCGACCTGATCCTGGAGCAGATCCGCGTCGCCGACGGCGCCGACCTCGCCTTCGAGCAGACGGACATCAAGTTCCACGGCCATGCCATCGAGTGCCGCATCAATGCCGAGAACCCGTTCTCGTTTCGGCCCTCGCCCGGCCGCATCGTTCATTATCATCCGCCCGGGGGCTTGGGCGTGCGCGTCGATTCCCACGTCTATCAGGGCTACACGATCCCGCCCTATTACGACTCGCTCCTCGGCAAGCTGATCGTGCACGGCAAGACGCGCGGCGAATGCCTGATGCGTCTCAAGCGTGCGCTCGACGAGTTCGTGGTCGACGGCGTCGAGACCACCCTGCCCCTGTTCCGCGCCCTGGTCGCCGATCCCGACGTCATCAACGGCGCCTACGACATCCATTGGCTCGAGCGCTTCCTCGCCCGCGGCGGGCCGGGCTGAGGGCACAATCCCTCGGCACGCGGCGGCATAGCGCGCTTGGTCGACCTCGCCTCGTCATTGCGAGGAGCCGAAGGCGACGAAGCAATCCAGCTCTTTGCCGTCCGGCCGCTGGATTGCTTCGCTCCGCTCGCAATGACGGCGTCAGCGCGTCACCATGCGCATGAGCGTGTCACACACCTTGTCGACCGCATAGGGCTTGGCGAAGAACACCGATCCGGGCACCGGATCGGCGACGCCGGCCGCCGTGCCCGACGCGTAGGCGACCGGAAGATCGGGCCGGAGCACACGCGCGCACCGCGCCACCGTCTCGCCGCCGACCGGATCGGCGAGATTGAGGTCCGTGAAGAGAACGTCGACCGGCGCCCCATCACGCAAATGACGCAACGCCGCCGCGCCGGTCGAAACGGTGTGGACCTCGCATCCGAGTTCGGCGAGCGCCATCGCGGTCATGGCACTGATCATCGCCTCGTCCTCGACCAAGAGTACGTGCGGCACGGTCCGTGGTCGTTGCTGCATCGCTCCACTCCCCTTCGGTCTGGTCCTTGCTGAGGAACCAACGCGGGGCCGCAAAACTGTTTTCAATTTGACGAAAAATGGTGAGAATCATGCCTAGCGTTTCGTTAACGCAAGGCACCGCCCGGTTTCCGATGGTCAGCAAGCAGTCCGCCCGTATCGAGATCACGCCCGAGGTACTGCTCAAGGCCTATGCGTGCGGCATCTTTCCCATGGCGGAGAGCGCCGACGACCCGGGCCTGTTCTGGGTCGAGCCGCCCGAGCGCGGAATCATCCCGTTCGAAGGCTTCCACGTGCCGTCGCGGCTCGCCCGCACGGTGCGCGCCGAGCACTTCCGGGTCGTCGCCGACCGCGACTTCGACGCCGTCATCGACGGCTGCGCGGCCTCGGCTCCCGGCCGTAACCAGACCTGGATCAACGAGCGCATCCGCCGCCTCTATGGTAGCCTCTACGATCTCGGCCACTGCCACACCGTCGAGGTCTACGCCGACGAGCGCCTGGTGGGCGGGCTCTACGGCGTCAGCCTGGGCCGCTGCTTCTTCGGCGAGAGCATGTTCCACGTCGCCCGCGATGCCTCGAAGGTGGCGCTTGTGCATCTCGTCGCCCGCCTGCGCGCCGGCGGCTTCAAGCTCCTGGACACCCAGTTCGTCACCGCCCATCTGGCGACCTTCGGCGCCATCGAGGTGCCGGCGCGCCAGTATCACAAGCTCCTCGCCGCGGCACTGCCCGGCCGCGCCAACTTTTCGGCACTGCCGCTCGAGGAGCCGATCCCGGGCGCGCAGGCGCTGGCGCTCGCCACCGCGGCGGGATGAATTTAATCAATCGCGACGTCTCCCCGGACGCCACGATCGCCAGGCGGCGACTTCATACGTTCAACGCCGCGGTTCCGGACTTGGCGTCGAAAGACTTGGCGTCGAAAGCGTCCAGGGATTGACCAACGTCAGCCCCAGTCCTGCGAAGTCATTGACATTTCGGGTGGCCAGTTGGAAGCCGCAGGCCGACGCGATGCCCGCGATCTGAAGATCGGCAAGCTTGTTCGGGATTTGGTGCAGCGCGCCTCCCTGCGCTCTTGCCTGAGCAAGGAGATGTGCCGCCGAGCGGGCGGCCGCCGCATCGAAAGCATACACCCGGGAACCGAAGCGGCGGATTGCTTGTTCAATTGCATTTTCAAACACATCTCGACGCCGCCCAGCGGCGAGCAGCGCCACGCCGGCGGCAAGTTCAAAAACCGTCACGCTGGAAATGGCCGAATCGGCGAAATGAGCGTTGAGCCAGCCGATCACTTGGATCGCGGGAGCCGGCTTCATCGCTTCGGAAATCACGTTCGTATCGAGCAAAATCACTCCGGCGTCGCCGGACGCACGGTTGCCGACCGAAGAAGCTTGAGCGTGTCGTCGAGGTCCACACCGGGGCGGGAAATCGAAACAAGCCAGTCGCCGAACAACTCCGCGTCTTGCGACGATTGCATTTCCTCACTGGCCAGCTCTTCGAGCGTATCGCGGAGGTCCGCCTCGAGGCTCTTGCCGCGACGTTCAGCGCGGCGATGCAACAGCTTCTTGGTGGTCTCATCGACTTTGCGGATCAGGATATCAGCCATGGATCCTTCTCAGCCGCCATTTGATACCAAGATACCGTACAACCGCCGGCCATGGGGCTCAAGAACAAGATCCCGGGCGGCTACACCACCAAGTCGCTTGAGCCTCAACGCACCGTAGGAGGGAATCCTTGCGGCGGCGGCGTCTGGCGTTGTGGCTGCCGCGCTTGCGGCTGGGATTGGGTGCGCGCCGGCTGGCGCTGACTCGCCCGCGCCGGCGGCGGCGGCGGCGGCGCCTCCGCGACCGGCGGCGCGCCGCCTTTGCAGTCGGTCAGCCAGATGTCGTAGATCGGGTGTTCGACACCACGCAGGCCCGGGCTCGACGCGAACGTCCAGCCGGTGAAGATGCGTTTGACCTCCGCCTTGAGGGTGACCTCGTCCACTTCGATGAAGGCGTCGGTATTGGGGGTCTCGGTGGGCGGGCGCGTGTAGCACACCCGCGGCGTCACCTGCAGGGCACCGAACTGCACCGTTTCGTTGATGGCGACGTCGAACGAGGTGATGCGGCCGGTGATCTTATCGAGGCCGGAGAACACCGCCGTCGGGTTGACGATCTTCTGCGTCGGCATCTCGGTGACGACCTCGTCGCCGGGCTGCGGCGCCGCATTGGCGGGCTGGGGCTGATTGCGCGGCGAGCCCGGCCCGGCCGGTGCTACGGCTGGCGGTTGGGCCGGCGGTTGGGCCGGCGGAGAAGCCGACGGCGGGACCACGTCGACGCCCGGGGGCGGCGCCAGGGGCTGCGACTGCACGGCCCCGGGCATGGGCGACGGCCGCTCGTACTGCGTCGACGGACGCTCGTACCGCGTCGCCGGCCGGTCGTAACTGCGGGGCGGCGCCGGCACGGCGCGCGGCGGACCGGGCGGCTGCAGCCGCGGCGGCGGACTGCCGGGAACTTCGCTCGGCGGGCGCGGCGGTTCGCCGAAGATGCTGCCGAACTGGGCGATGGACGGCGTCGCCGAAAGCCACACGGCGCCAGCGGCGGCCAGGACGGCAAAACGGCAGGTTCGGGCACAGAAAATGGATCGGGCCATCGCGTATGGCGTCCCGGCTCAGAAAAGGACAGCGCGGTCGTCAGGGGTAACGAAGGCCCCGGTTAACACGGCGAATGCGGCGGGGAAAGGGCGCCTACTGCCCAGGCTTCCAGGCCTTGTAGTCGCCGGTGGCGGGCGGGCGGTGGCCGGTGGACAGGGTCGAGCCGGCCGGCCGGTAGGCACCGGGCAGACCGGTGAGATTGGGACGGTGCGGCTTCCACCATGCCCGTTCGGCGATCTTTTCCTCGGTGGGCGGCAAATCGTGGGTTCCATGCAGCCAGCCGTGCCAGGACGGCGGCACCCGGGAGGCTTCCACCTCGCCGTTGTAGATCACCCAGCGGCGCTCGTAGCCCAGCGCCGGATCGTTCTTCGTCTTGCCGCGATAATAGCGGTTGCCGTACTCGTCCTCGCCGACGAACTGGCCGTAACGGGACGTCCATACCTGGGTGCCGAAGGTCTGGCTGTCCCACCAGGTGAAGAAGCGGATCAAAAACGTCTTGAGGGTCATCGTGCGCCCGCGGGATCCCCGAGATCTAATCGGAGCTTTGAGTCCTGATCCGGGTTCATGCCACCGCCTCGCCGCGATGTCCAGGACCGGCGCCAAGCTGTCTCAAACCCTGCACGAATCCCTGGCCCCGCCCGACCCGCGGCGGTGTCGGGTTCCGCGGCTGCGAAACAATGGCGAGCCGAACGCATTGAACTGGGTCGGCCCGGCGACGCAACGGAGGCCCATTGGATTCGCTCGCATCCCTCCTCGACCGCATGACCGCGGCCTTCCTCGATTTCGTGGTCAACACACCTGGCACCATCATCGGCTTGATCGCGCTGGCGGTCGCCATGGCGGCCGCCCTCGCCCTGCACTCCCTGATCGGCCGCCTGCTGCGGCGCCTGTTCGCCCAGCGGCCGTTCGTGCTCGTTCTGCTCGGCCGCATTCGCGGCCCGAGCCGGCTTGCGCTCGTCATCTTCGTCACCGCGATCCTGCTGCCGGCGCTGCCGTTCTCCTGGCAGGCGGCGGACTGGACCGTGCGCTTCCTGGGCGTCGTCTTCGTGGTCCTGCTCGGCTGGATCGCGCTCACCGCCGTCGATCTCGCCACTTCTTTCTATCTGCTGCGCTTCCGCCTCGACACCAGCGACAATCTCTTGGCCCGGAAGCACGTCACCCAGGTGCGCATCCTCAAGCGGGTCGCCGACACCGTCGTGGTGCTGTTCACGGTGGCGGCGGCACTGATGAGTTTCGAGGCCGTACGCCAGTACGGCGTCTCCCTGTTCGCGTCGGCGGGGGCCGCCGGCCTGATTCTCGGCCTCGCCGCCAAGCCCTTGTTCTCGAACCTGATCGCCGGCGTTCAGCTCGCCGTCACGCAGCCGATCCGCATCGACGACGCCGTCGTCATCGAGAATGAGTGGGGCGTGATCGAGGAGATCACCTCCACCTATGTGGTGGTGCGCATCTGGGACCTGCGCCGCCTGATCGTGCCCCTGACCTATTTCATCGAAAAGCCGTTCCAGAACTGGACACGGGATTCCTCCGAGATCATCGGCGTCGTCACCATCCATGCCGACTATGCCGTCCCGGTCGACGCGGTGCGCGCCAGGCTCGAGGAGATCGCCAAGGGCTCGGCATTGTGGGATGGGCGCACCTGCGTCCTGCAGGTCACCGACGCCACCGCGCGCACCATCGAGTTGCGGGCGCTCGTATCCGCCGCCTCGGCGGGCGCCGCCTTCGACCTGCGTTGCCAGGTGCGCGAGAAGCTGATCGCCTTCCTGCGCGACGAACACCCGGAGGCGCTGCCGCGCGAACGCGCCGCCATCGCGATCCGGCGCGCCGCCCCCAACGGCCACGGGGCCGAGCCCGGGGTGACGGACGAATCCGCAGGGTGATTCCCGTCGGCACCCCGTTTCGAATCGTCCCCGGGCGTACCGACGGGCCGATTCCCTGCTCAAATACCGTCGAAGAGGCTGAGGGACTTGCCCATCCGGGTGCGCGCTGACCCCCATTGACAGGCCCACGACTCGCATCGCGCGCCGGTATTTAATTGCCTCGCACCGCCACATGTCACCGCCGCGAAAGTTTTATGACGGGACAGCAACGCCGCCCCCTTCCGGATTCCGACGGCCCATCCGATACTTGCGGCCTTCCCCGATTCTTTCCCCACAATTCACCAGTTGGACACAAGATTTAGCGGTTGATTCAGATTTCGCCGCTAGAACTTGACGTGCGCAACGTAAAGGGCCTAGCTTTCAGACGTTGGTTCGGCCGGTACTCGACCTGCCGGACGACCCCAAAAGGGTTGCGACAGCCTGCCGCCGAGGCCACATCCAGGGGCGGTATTGTTGTGGCACGCGCACGCCTTGCGTGCTGCCCTTCTGGATCGTCCGGATGACTGGCCGCCGTGCCGCAAAAGCAAAAGTCGGCGCCCTGGTGGCGACCGGTGACCGAGTACCGAGGCGTTTAACAGATTAACGGGGCTGATGGGGTGACGCGGGCCGGACAGGCACGCGGCACGGATGCGGTGTCGGCGCGACAGCCTTGTCCCCGTGCAAGGAAGAGCCGACTTCGAGAGATGGCGAAGGGCGAAGACGATGCGGATAGAGCGGCGCTACACCAAGGAAGGGCAGTCCCCCTATGCGGGCATCGAATTCCGCCTGACCGTGAGTGAGATCCGCAATCCCGACGGCTCGGTCGTGTTCCGCGCCGACGACGTCGAGGTGCCGGCGTCCTGGTCGCAGGTCGCCTCCGACGTCCTGGCGCAAAAGTATTTCCGCAAGGCCGGCGTGCCGGCGCGCCTCAAGAAGGTCGAGGACGAGAAAGTGCCGTCCTGGCTGTGGCGCTCGGTCGCCGACGAGGAGGCCTTGTCGGCCCTGCCCGAGAAGGAGCGCATCATCGGTGAGACGTCGTCCAAGCAGGTCTTCGACCGCCTCGCCGGCACCTGGACCTATTGGGGCTGGAAGGCCGGCTATTTCGACGCCGAAGCCGACGCCCGCGCCTTCTTCGACGAGCTCGCCTACATGCTCGCCATGCAGATGGTCGCCCCCAATTCGCCGCAGTGGTTCAACACCGGCCTGCACTGGGCCTACGGCATCGATGGTCCCGGCCAGGGCCACTATTACGTCGACCACAGGACCGGCAAGCTGACCCGCTCCAAGTCGGCCTACGAGCATCCGCAGCCGCATGCCTGCTTCATCCAGTCCATCAATGACGACCTCGTCAACGAGGGCGGGATCATGGACCTGTGGGTGCGCGAGGCGCGCCTGTTCAAATACGGCTCCGGCACCGGCTCGAACTTCTCCCGCCTGCGCGGCGAAGGCGAAAAGCTGTCCGGCGGCGGCAAGTCGTCCGGCCTGATGAGCTTTTTGAAGATCGGCGACCGCGCCGCCGGCGCCATCAAGTCGGGCGGCACCACGCGCCGCGCCGCCAAGATGGTGATCGTCGACGTCGACCATCCCGACATCGAGAAGTACATCGACTGGAAGGTCTCGGAGGAGCAGAAGGTCGCAGCTCTCGTGACCGGCTCCAAGATCAATGCCCGTCACCTCAAGGCGGTGATGAAGGCCTGCGTCAACTGCCAGGGCTCCGGCGACGACTGCTTCGATCCGGTCAAGAACCCGGTGCTCAAGCGCGAGATCAAGGCGGCGCGCAAGATGGGCGTGCCGGACAACTTCATCAAGCGCGTCATCCAGTTCGCCCGCCAGGGCTACAAGGACATCGAATTCCCGGTCTACGACACCGACTGGGATTCGGAGGCCTATCTCACCGTCTCGGGCCAGAACTCCAATAACTCGGTGCGGGTCACCGACGACTTCCTCAAGGCGGTGGAAGCCGACGGCGACTGGGACCTGAACTGGCGCACCCGTGGCGGCAAGGTCGCCAAGACCGTCAAGGCGCGCGACCTGTGGGAGAAGATCGGCTACGCCGCCTGGGCGTCGGCCGATCCGGGCCTGCAGTACCACACCTCCATCAATGACTGGCACACCTGCCCGGCCTCGGGGCCGATCCGCGCCTCGAACCCGTGCTCCGAGTACATGTTCCTCGACGACACGGCGTGCAATCTCGCCTCGCTGAACCTGCTCGCCTTCCGCGACCCCAAGACCCGCGCCTTCGACCTCGACGGCTACGAGCACGTGGTGCGGCTGTGGACGGTGGTGCTCGAAATCTCCGTCCTGATGGCCCAGTTCCCCTCCAAGGAGATCGCCCAGCTCTCCTACGAGTACCGGACGCTCGGCTTGGGCTACGCCAATATCGGCGGGCTGTTGATGTCGTCGGGCATCCCCTACGACTCCGAGGCCGGCCGCGCTTTGTGCGGCGCGCTGTCCGCCATCATGACCGGCGTCTCCTACGCCACGTCGGCGGAAATGGCCGGCGAGCTCGGCGCCTTCCCGGGCTACAAGAAGAACCACCTGCATATGCTGCGCGTGATCCGCAACCATCGCCGCGCCGCCCGCGGCGAGAAGATGGGCTACGAACACGTGCAGACGCCGCCGGTGCGGCTCGACCATGCGGCCTGTGACGCCCTCAGCTCCATCTTCCCGGGCCTCAAGGAGCACTCGGTGCGCGCCTGGGACAAGGCCTTGGCGCTCGGCGAGGAGCACGGCTACCGCAACGCCCAGACGACCGTGATCGCGCCCACCGGCACCATCGGCCTGGTGATGGATTGCGACACGACCGGCATCGAGCCCGACTTCGCGCTGGTGAAGTTCAAGAAGCTGGCTGGCGGCGGCTATTTCAAGATCATCAACCGCGCCGTGCCGGAGGCTCTGCGCGTCCTCGGCTACAAGGAATCCGAGATCGCCGAGATCGAGGCCTATGCGGTCGGCCACGGCTCGCTCGGCCAGGCGCCCGGCATCAACCACACCACCCTGAAGGCCAAGGGTTTTGACGACGCGGCCATCGCCCGCATCGAAAAGGCGCTGCCGACCGCCTTCGACATCAAGTTCGCGTTCAACAAGTGGACGCTGGGCGAGGCCTTCTGCCGCGACGAACTCGGCATTCCGGTCGAGGAGCTCAACGCGCCGAGCTTCGACCTGCTCGCCCGCATCGGCTTCGGCAAGCGCGAGATCGAGGCGGCGAACATCCATGTGTGCGGCGCCATGACGGTCGAGGGCGCGCCCTTCCTCAAGGCCGAGCACTATCCGGTGTTCGACTGCGCCAATCCGTGCGGCCGCACGGGCAAGCGCTATCTCTCGG
The DNA here is from genome assembly GCA_030848545.1 of Astrobacterium formosum. Classification (GTDB taxonomy): domain Bacteria; phylum Pseudomonadota; class Alphaproteobacteria; order Rhizobiales; family Xanthobacteraceae; genus Astrobacterium; species Astrobacterium formosum. The sequence continues at coordinate 375,915 of JAVDCA010000001.1, read as the reverse complement.
TCGAGAGCCACATCCGCATGATGGCGGCGGCGCAGCCCTTCATCTCTGGGGCGATCTCCAAGACCATCAACATGCCCAACGAGGCGACCGTCGAGGACTGCAAGGCGGCCTATCTGTTGTCGTGGAAGCTGGCGCTGAAAGCCAACGCCCTCTATCGCGACGGCTCAAAACTCTCCCAGCCGCTCAACTCGCAGCTCATCGCCGACGAGGAGGACGACGAGGAAATCGAAGCGTTCATCGACAAGCCGATGGCGGCGCGCACGGCGGTGATGGCCGAGCGCGTGGTCGAGAAGATCGTCGAGCGCATCACCGTGCTGCGCGAGCGCGAAAAGCTGCCCGACCGCCGCAAGAGCTATATCCAGAAGGCGGTCGTCGGCGGCCACAAGATCTATCTCCACACCGGCGAATACGACGACGGCCGGCTCGGCGAGATCTTCATCGACATGCACAAGGAGGGCGCGGCGCTGCGCTCGCTCCTCAACAATTTCGCCATCGCGGTGTCGCTCGGCCTGCAATACGGCGTGCCGCTGGACGAATATGTGGATGCCTTCACGTTCACCCGCTTCGAGCCGTCCGGCCCGGTGCAGGGCAACGACACCATCAAATACGCGACCTCGATCCTCGACTACGTCTTCCGCGAACTGGCGGTGTCGTATCTCTCCCGCTTCGATCTCGCCCATGTGGACCCCTCGAATTCGGGCTTCGACGCGCTCGGCAAGGGCGTCGCCGAAGGCAAGCAGGCCGAGGGCGCCTCAAAATATCTCTCGCGCGGCCTGACCCGCTCGCGCACCGACAAGCTCGTGGTGATGGCCGGCGGCGCCGCGACGACCTCGACCTCGTCGCCCCCCGCCACCACGTCGGCGGGCGCCTCCAACGTGACTTCGATCACGTCCGCCGGCGCCACCGCCCGCGGCGCGAGCCCGGCCACCCCTTCGGCCCCGTCGGTCGACGGCACGACGGCGCTCAAGACCGAGAGCCAGGAACTGCCGTGGGCCGAAGCCAAGCCCGACGCCAAGTCGGCGGCGCGAGAGCGCCGGGCGGAGGCCAAGGCCAAGGGCTACGAGGGCGACCCGTGCGGGGAATGCGGGAATTTCACGCTGGTGCGGAACGGGACTTGTATGAAGTGCGATACGTGCGGGAGCACGACGGGGTGTTCGTGAGGGTGATTAGGTTTCTTTCCAAACTTCAGGAAAAGCACCACGGCGATGAGCGAAGTGAAGGAAGAAGCCTCTAATCAAATTGCTTTACAGTTGGAAACCCGCGCTCTCGGGGAATTCATAGCTAATCTTCTCGGGCAGCGACGGTCTATTGAACGCAGCTTTCAAGATCGCCGCTTCGAAATTGATCTGAATTGGCTGATAAATTTGGATCAAATCATAGAGCAGCGGCTTGCCGCTCAAAACGAGGCACACATAGTATCTTTTTCTGCGGCGTTTTATTTTGCAAATGGCAAAATATTGAGCCTTGAAAGCAGATCAGACTTTCGCTCGCTGAACGACATGTCTAACGAACTTTCGGTCGGTATTGATCTAAAGTGGTCATATTTAATTAAATTCCCCCTGAATAAGCAGCCAGAAAAGCAAGAGCTTCGTTTTGTTGCATTTACAGACAAGTCGGCGGTTGAAAAGAAACTCGACAACCCGTCCTCGAGAACGTTTTTAGCGTTCGACGGCGAGAAGGAAAAATTGGCGTATTCCATCGGCTTCACGGACGTAACCTGGGGAGAAGACCTAAGCAGTCATATTGCAAATTACATCGTTTCGAGGACTGAGGAGATATCTCGCTGGAAAATCGAAATACGGAGAATTCGAAACGTCGTTTTGTTTCCTCTTGCAACATTGCTTGGCTTAATTTCAATGATTTGGGGCTTTTCAAGCACGTTACCATTACAATCCATTGAACTCTCAACCAAATATGGCCCACTTACGGAAGTATTGGCTAGACTGAAAGAACCTAACGACAAACTTGACTTTCTCATTGAGGCAACAGCGGCTAGACTTGCCATTGAAATTCCAATATGGCAACCGTTCGGCCGAGCGATACTAAGCATCGTTGTGCTTTCTGGACTATTTTGGCTGGCTATAATTAGGAAAGCCAGCTTTATATCGATAAACAACTATTCGCAGAGATACCTTGAAAGATATGGGAAAAACTATGATATTATAAAATACAGCATATCGCTTGCTCTTATTGTAGGAACAGTTGCTAGTATTTTTGCTAGCCGCATCTACGATGCAATTCGCATCCTTCTCTAACGCGTAAGACGGATCAGCCCGTAACGCGTAAGGCGGATCAGGGCCGTAGGGCGGATCAGCGAAGCGTGATCCGCCGCCTGTTGTTAACTTGCGCAAACCGCTTCGCTCTTACGCTACAAGGAAGCCGTCAGTCTCCGGTCGCTGTAGGAGCAACGGCATGCCCGTGGTCTTTCGTGACGGCAGCCTTCGTTACTTTTTCTATTCCAACGAAGGCTCGCCACGGGAGTCGCCGCATATCCACGTCAAAGGCGCAGGCTCCGACGCCAAGGTGCGGCTTGTTCCCGAAGTCGCCGTCGTCGACAGCTACGGCTTCAATTCCCGCGACCTTTCCGCGTATCATCCGCACCATCGTGGACAACCGCGACCGCATCCTGCAGGCATGGCATGAGCATTTCGGCGACGACCGTTCGTTTTGACGAGCACACCCTATGGGTTGACCTTTCCGATGGCCGTACCCTCGGGGTGCCGCTGGCCTGGTTCCCCCGCCTCCTCGCGGCGACGGCGGACGAACGCGCGCGCGTCGAATTGAGCCGCACCGGCCTGCATTGGGAGGCGCTCGACGAGGATATTTCCGTCGCCGGCCTGCTCGCCGGGCGCGGCGACACGACCATCCAGGCCGGCCGTGTCGCGTGAAGGGCCGTATCTCGTAAGACGGATCACGGCCGTAGGGCGGATCAGCGAAGCGTGATCCGCCGCCAACCCTCCCCCGCACGACTGGGCTTTGCTTCGTCCCGCTTCAACCAAGTCGGGTCTTCTGCTAGTCTCTCCCCATGAAATCAAAATCCCTCGCCGACGTGTTGCAACGTGTCGAGACCTGGCCCGCTGCGGCCCAGGATGAACTCGCCGGCATCGCGCGCGACATCGATGTTCGCCTCGCGCAAGGCGACTATGCCCCGAATCCGGCCGAGATCGCCGGCATCGAGCGCGGCCTGCGCGACGCCGATGCGGGCCGCGTCGCCACCGACGTCGCGATTGAAGCCTTGCTCGCCCGGCTTCGGCGCGCATGAAGGTCGTCTGGTCCGACGCCGCCGCTCGCGACCTCGACGACATCATCCATTGGCTCGAAGCCAACTACCCCGGGGTCGGCCTGGGTGTGGAACAACGGGTACGGGCAGTCGTGGCGCAGATCGCCCGCTGGCCGGACAGCATGCGGCGTTCGACCTACCGGCCGGACGTGCGCATCGCTCCGCTTGCCCCCTATCCCTACAAACTATTCTATCGCGTGCGCGGCGACGCGGTGGACATCCTGCACCTCCACCACGCCGCACGCGACCCCTGGGACGAACAAGCGTAGGGCCGTAGGGCGGATCAGTGAAGCGTGATCCGCCATCAGCCTCCGGTCAGCGCAATGTGCTTCGCCATTCGCGCCTTACGTTCGCTGCATGAAGTGCGATACGCGCGTGTCGACGACGGGGCGCAGCCAGCCCGCCAATAGGTTGCGGATGACGCATTGCGCAGCTCTTGACACGCAAGAACACATCGGGAACAATGGATAAAACCTATCCTGGGAGCGAACCGTGCCAAAGCGTGATTACCACGTCGTCCCCAACTCCAATCGCGGCGGCTGGGATGTCCGTCGCGAAGGCGCCGAACGGGCCAGCGAGCATTTCGACCGGAAGTCCGACGCAATGGAGCGTGGCCGTGACCTCGCGCAGACCAGTCGAACCGAACTCGTGGAGCACGGCCGCGACGGCCGCATCCAGAACAGCAACAGTTATGGCAACGACCCTAATCCGCCCAAGGATCAGCGTTGAGACTTCGGCGGATTTCATGCTTTCATACAAAATAAGGTCCGGCCGCCCACTTCGCTCTTCGAATGGTTTTTAAGGCGAGCAGGAGGCAATCGAACAGGACGACCGCTTTGAGCGACAAGCGCAACTATCACATCATTCCCAGTCCCAGCGGCGGCTGGTCCGTACGCCGAGAAGGTGCGGACCGTTCAAGCGGCGTTTTTGATCGAAAGTCCGATGCAATCGATTATGGCCGGCAACTCGCCAGGGGATCGAATTCTGAACTCGTTACACACGGGCGAGACGGCCGCATTCAAGAAAACCGCGTCTTCGCGAACGACCCGTTGCCCCCTCGCGACCAGCGCCCAAATTCGATATTGAAGCCCAAAGGCTACGGCTCATTGCGTGGCCAGTTTATTGTAAAACGGGACATGGACGTCACCAAACCTATCTATGACCAATTTACGAAGGGCATGAAGGAAAGCTCACGCGATCGGAAGCGATGAGTGGAATTTTGCTCGATACCAATGCCTTGGTTTGGTTTGCCAGTGGTGATCCTATGGATCCTTACGCGCTTTCTGCTATTGCGTCGGCGCAGGAAGCCAGCTTGGTATTCGTCTCTCCAATTTCCGCATGGGAGGCGGCCCTCGCCGCGCGAAAGAGGAATAATCAACCTAATCTCAGTGGATTGGCTCCATCAGCTTGGTTCAAGGCAGCCCTGGCGTTGCCAGGGGTTAGAATGGTGACGGTAAACCGGCGAATTGCGTTGGAAGCCGCATCGGTTCCGCCGGTTTATGGAAACGGGGACCCTGGAGATTGTTTCCTGATCGCCACAGCGCGTATCAGAAAACTTCGGATCGTGACCCGCGATGGAGCAATGATAGGCCTGTCGCAGGTGAACCCCTCTTATCTTCAAACCATCCCTTGTTGAACGCGAAGGACGGATTCGCGTAGCGTAATCTGTCGGCAGCGTGCTCCTGGCGCGATATCTTCGACCGCAGCGATCCCGGAAACCATCACATGGCGAGCGAAGTGACCCGACGCATCGAGACCAAGGCCGAATACGAAGCGGCCCTGGACGAGATCGAGCGCTATTTCGACAAGGAACCGGCGCCGGGCACGCCCGAGGCCGAGCGCTTCGACGAACTCGCGCGCGCGATCGCAGCCTATGAGGCGGAGCATTGGGCGGTCGATGGCGCTGCGCCCATAGCCGGCCCTGCCCAGTCCGTGCACGGTCGCAAAGGCCGGGCATGAGCATTTCGGCGACGGCCGTTCGTTTTGACGAGCACACCATGTGGGTTGACCTTTCCGATGGCCGTACCCTCGGGGTGCCGCTGGCCTGGTTCCCCCGCCTCCTCGCGGCGACGGCGGACGAACGCGCGCGCGTCGAATTGAGCCGCACCGGCCTGCATTGGCAGGCGCTCGACGAGGATATTTCCGTCGCCGGCCTGCTCGCCGGGCGCGGCGACACGACCATCCAGGCCGATCGCGTCGCGTGAAGGGCCGTATCTCGTAAGACGGATCACGGCCGTAGGGCGGATCAGCGAAGCGTGATCCGCCGCCTGCCTCTCACCGGCGCAATACGCTTCGCTATTGCGCCCTACTCACTGGCCCAGGCGGCGAATGCGTTCGCCCGCCTCTTCATGGGAAACGCACTTGCGCATCGGCGCCGCGCGGCGGCGACGCAGCTCGGCACGCTGTGCGTCGGTCAGCCGCATGTCGTGCCGATGGGCAAGATAATCGAACAGGGCACCAGCCGCCGCGTCCTGGTCTTCGACCGGCAACCGGTCGACGTCGCGAAGGGCCTGCTGCAAGAGCTTGGTCATGGCGGCAATATAGCCGTCCCGGCCGCTCTGACACAGACATCCACCGCCTCACCGAAACGGCACCCGGTCGCGCGAAGTTCCATACACGACGGTACGGGGGTCTGCGCCCGCCGAACGCCCCGGCGTCCCCGCGAACCCGCCACGAAGGGCGGCGGCCATATTCATCGTCTCGCCGTCACCCGCCCTGCCCGCCCGAGCAACTACCCCGTGACGGGGGAGGACGGCGCGCGTAAGGATGACCGGTCATTATTGGGGCCCCTTCATGTACACGCCGGATTTTCTCGATGGGTTCGACCGCCTCGTCGCTTTCGACGCCGAGACCACCGGCAAGCGCACGCCGGACGCCGACTTCATCCGCAGGCAGCCGTTCGCGTGGAAGCCGCCCGGCATCGTCATCGAGGTCGGCTTCGTCGAGATGCGCCGCGAAGCGGCCGGTTGGACGAAGGGCGCCACATGGCGCTCGCTGGTCAACCCGGATGCTCCGATCGACCCGGCGGCGATCGCCATCCACAAGATCCGCTCCGGCGACCTCAAGGGCGCGCCGCGCTTCGCCGCCATCCTGCCGCAGCTGCGCGACTTCATCGGCGACTCTCCGATCGTCGCCCACGCCTACAAGAACGAGCGCGATTTTCTCAACTACGAATTCGCCCGCGCCAAGGTGATCGCCTGGGGCGAGAGCGCCTATGAGGAAGCGCGCTACATCTGCACCCAGCGGCTCTACGCGCAGCTCTATCCCGACGCCACCAAGTCGCTCACCGCCATGTGCGACCGCCTGGCGCTCGACGCCTCGGAGCGCGACACCCAGCACGGCGCCCTGCTCGACGCCGACATGACCGCCGATGCGCTCGTCCTCCTGGAACGCCAGCTCAAGGGCGGCGAAAGCGCCACGCCGCGCTCGTGGACGTTCGATTGAAGGCGAGACATCCCGTGACGTCGCGGGCAATATGATACGCTTTGCGCGAGATTGCCTCGGCATCGGCTCATCAGTCTGAGACCCTATAAGGAGGCGAACATGGCGGTGACCTACTACGTCGCGTTGCCATTCCTGCGCACCGAAGACGGCCCCGCGGCCGGTGAGGCCCAGGAGATGCCGAGCGAGCATGCCGCGATCCGGCGCGCGGAAGCGATGTCACGCGAACCGGCCAATGCCGGCGCGCTGGCGTTCAAGCGCAGCGGCGATCCCAACCAGGGAAGCTTTAGCGACGCCGTCCTCCTGAAGGCATTCGGCGAGGTGCCGGACAATCTCGACGAGCTTTGAGCGGGACGACCCAACGCCCTGGAACCGGGGCGACGCCCATTCGTTTAGTCCCGATGAGCGATCATCAAAATCCCCTGCGCCTTGCCGCCGACGGGCCGCGCACGCCCGAGGATCCGCCCATGCGCGACAAGCCCAAGCCACCGATCCACGATCCGCCCGCCGATCCGAGCGAGGAGCCGGACCAGCCGTTCGGCGATCCGACCCCGGTCCCGGGAAACGATCCGCCCGACCCGCCCTTGAAAGCGTGATGCTTGGAAGCGTGATGCTTGGAAGCGTGAGCCGAACTCACCTGCCTGCCGGGAATCGTCAGACGGACTCCGGCCGGTAAACGATTCCTGAATCCGGCCGAAAATACATTTCGGGACTCCGGCGCGAATCTCCCGCAACGTCCGGCCAATTCCGGACGAACGAGTCGGCAGGAGTGTGCCGTGTACGAGACCGTGATCGCCCTCGCACTGATGGCCGCCAGCCTGGCCAATGCGGTGTGCTTCTACGTATGCATGTGAACGCACGCGTCGCACACGCTCCGGCAATACCCACAACCTGCGCTTGAATCCACAGGCAATCCCGCCCCGGCGACGCCGGGCGGGATCGTGATATCGTTCCACGCGAGAATCGATTCGCGTGCGCGCTGAGTGGTGTCGGAGGTCCGGGTGGCGCATGTTGTTTGATCCGAACCAGGGACGGCATTCGCGCGTGCTCACGGTGCCGGCCGACGACGAGGTTGCCGCCGGCGTACCCGCAATGCCGGCCGAGACCGAGTGCCTGCCCGCAAGCGAGCCTGACGCGGCCCCGGCCGTATCGGCGCTCCCCGCCGTGACGCCCCGCCCGATGGGACGCGTGCGCAAAACCGGCGCGATCCTGGGGCTGTCCGGACTGGCGGTCGCGGTGGTGGGCATCGGCCTTGCCGCCGCGTCGACCCTGTGGGCGCTGCGCCTCGACGTTCCCTATCAGGTCGCGCTCCTGGCCGGCTACATCACCCTTGCGGCCACCGTCTGCCTGTGCGCCGCCCTGGTCGCGGTGCGGTATTACGCCAAGGCCAAGGCAGCCCTCATCGAAGCCCGATCGATGCCGGCGGTCCAGATCCTTACGGTCGCCGCCGCCGAGGCGGACGCCGCGCCTCCCGGGGTGATCGAGCCCGTCGCGGCCAAGCCGGTGCAAAGCGAGGCGGAGCCGCCGCCCGCAGCGGAAATCGTGGCGCCGCCTCCGGCCCTCGAAACCGTCGAGCCTGCCTTCGAGCCCCAGCCTGTCACCGAGCCCGCGCCCGTCGAGGAGGCTGCGCCCGTCGCCGAGGCCGTTGCGGCCGACGAGGAGGCCGACGAGGAGGCCGACGAAGAGCCCGATCCCGAGCCGCCAGAGGAGATCGCCGCAAGGCCCGCCCGCCGGCGTGCCCGGCCCCGCCCGCGCCATTCCGAGCCGGACGACTTCGACGCCGGCCACGATCCGAGCCCCGTGCACATCGGCCCCGACTACGCCGCCTGGGCGCGGCTCGATCGGCTGCGGGTCGCCGATGCGGCGCGCCTGTGGTGCGGGCTCACGCCCGGCGACCACGTCACCGCCGAGGTGACCAAATGGGCAAGCGCCATGCTGGAGGCCGTCGCGCGCGGCGAACTGGCCAAGTGCGCAAGCACCGGCGTCATCGCCCAGTACAAGATCGGCTGGCACACCGAGGTCCCCCGCGAGGCCCTCAAAGCCTGGGCGCTCGCGCAAGGACAGACGCCGCGCTTCCTCGACGACCCCGCCGAAGACGTGCAGCCGCAGGCGTGACGGCCAGCGCCTGATGGGAGTCAGCCGTAGCGGATCGCCACGATCTCGATGTCTTCCCATCCGGCCGGCGTCTTGAGCTGCACCTCGTCGCCCTCCTTCGCCTTCATGAGCGCCTGCGCGACCGGCGACAGCCAGCTGATCTTGCGCGCCGCGAGGTCGGCCTCGTCGACGCCGACCAGGGTGACGGTGTGCTCGCTGCCGTCCTCGCGCGCATAGGTGACGGTCGCCCCGAAGAACACCTGGCGCAGCCCCTGCTGCTGCCTGGGATCGACCACCACCGCGCTCTTGATCCGCTTCGAGAGATAGCGCGCCCGCCGGTCGATCTCGCGCAGGCGTTTCTTGCCGTAGTGATAGTCGGCGTTCTCCGAGCGGTCGCCATTGCTCGCCGCCCAGGTGACCACGTCGACGACCTTCGGGCGCTCCTCGTGCATCAGCCGCTTGAACTCGGCCTGCAGCGCCGCCTGGCCGGCCGGCGTCACGTAGTTCTTGACGTCGCGCGGCAGGTCGCCCGATGAATCGTCGTCGCGATCGTCGGCGTCCTCGTCGGTTTCCCTGGTGAAGGCTTTGCTCATGGCACGATAGCCTGTGGGGCGACTGCCTTTGGGGCGATTGCCTTCCGGATCGATGTACTCACCCCTCGCGCGCGATCTGCATGCCGGCGAGCGACTGGGCGACCGGCATCAGCTCCAGCCGGTTGATGTTGACGTGTTCCGGCAGGGTCGCAACCCACAGGAGCGTCGCCGCGATGTCGTCGCCGGTCAGGGGCTTGTAGCCGCGATACTGCGCGTCCGAGGCCGCCGGGTCGCCGCTGCGTACGAGCCAGAACTCGGTCGCGATCATGCCCGGTTCGATCGAGGTGACACGCACCCCGGTGCCGTGCAGGTCGCTCCTCAGATTGCGCGAGAACTGCGACACGAACGCCTTCGAGCCCCCATAGACGTTGCCGCCCGTATAGGCGTAGGTGGCCGCGACCGACGAGATGTTGATGATGGCGCCCTTGCGGGCAATCAGCGCCGGCAGCAGCTTGTGGGTGAGCGAGACGAGCGCGGTCACGTTGGTGTCGATCATGCGCCGCCACTGGGCGAGGTCGGCTTGCTGTGCCGGCTTGGTGCCGAGCGCGAGGCCGGCATTGTTGATCAGGAGGTCGATGTCGCGAAAACCATCCGGCAGGGCGTCGAGCGCCTTGTCGCGCGCCGGCTCGTCGCAGACGTCGAAGCAGGCCGTATGGAGCTTGTCCGCCCCGAGCTCAGATTGCAGCGCCGCCAGCCGCTCCGCCCGGCGGCCGGTCGCGATGACGTGCCAGCCGGCCGAAACGAAGGCGCGGGCTGAGGCCTCGCCGATACCCGAGGTGGCGCCGGTGATCAGAGCGGTCTTGGTCATTGCAAAGTCTCCTTGACGGCAACGATACGATCGTAGCTCGTAGCCTGGGTTGAGCGCAGCGAAACCCAGGATGTCAAGACAATCCGCAGCCGGATTGCGCCCATGCCAACTACTGGCTTTCCTAAGGCTTCGCGTTTGCTCAACCCAGGCTACGCCCCGTCACGCCGGCTTGACCAACCTCGCCGCGTGGCCTATGGCACGCGAATGATCGCCCGCCCCGCCCTCACCGGCCTGTACCACACGCTCCTCCCATAGGAGCGGCAGCGATCACCTTTGTTCGAACGCAAGCCGCCGCCGAGGCGGCTTTTTTGTTCGAGCATCCCCGGCGGCAAAGCCCCGGAGACCGCCATGTGGACGCCCATCGCCCATCCGCCCCGCCCCGTCCGGCCGACGCTGGGCCTGATCGGCTACGGCGCCTTCGGCCGTCTCGCATATCCGTTCCTGGCGACGGATTTCGACGTCGTCGTCCACGACGCCGTGGCGTCGCCGGCGCTCGACGCCGTGCGCCATGGCGCGCTCGCAAACGCCGCGGCGGCCGACATCATCGTCCTGGCGGTGCCCGTGAAGGCGATGCGCGCCGTCGCGCTGGCGATGGCGCCCTATGTCCGGCCCGGCACCCTCGTCCTCGATGTGGGCTCGGTGAAATGCCTGCCCGCGCGAGTTCTCGCCGAGGCCTTGCCGGCCCATGCGGCGATCGTCGGCACCCATCCGCTGTTCGGGCCGCAGAGCTTCGCCCGCGGCGGCCCGGCCCGCACGATCGTGCTCTGCCCGGTCCGCGGCAAGCGCGCCGGCGCGGTGCGGCGTTGGCTGCGCGCGCACGGCCTTGCGGTCGTGGTGACGACGCCGGAGGCGCACGACCGCGACATGGCGGTCGCCCAGGGCATGACCCACATGATCGGACGGCTGGTCGCCCGCATGGTGGCGTCGCCGCGCATGACGACGCCCTCCTTCGACCTCCTGCGCGCCGCCGCCGACATGGTGAGCCGCGACTCCCCCGCCGTGTTCGACGCCATCATCGAGGACAACCCGTTCGCGCCCGAGATCCAGGAGCGCTTCTTCGGCCTCGCCGACGCGCTCAAGCGCGAACTCGCGGGCGGGGCCGGACGCGAAGCCGGCCGCAATGGCGCCGCTTCCGTGACGCCCATATCCTCCCCATATGGAGGCGAGCCGCCGGGCCGGTGACGCGCCGCGGCCAGCTCTGCCGACCGGAGACGCAAGCCGATGTCCCTCCTCTCCTTCCTTCTCAACATCCTGTGGATCCTGTTCGGCGGCCTGTGGATGGCGGCCGGCTGGATCCTCGCCGCCGTCATCATGGCGATCACCATCATCGGCCTGCCGTGGACGCGCGCGGCCTTCAACATCGCGGTCTACACCCTGCTGCCGTTCGGCCAGAAGGCGGTGTCGCGCGAGGAATATTACGGCGAGGAGGACATCGGCACCGGCCCCTTCGGCTTCCTCGGCAATCTGGTCTGGCTCGTCCTCGCCGGCTGGTGGCTGGCGCTCGGCCACCTGATCACCGCGGTCCTGCTCGCCGTGACCATCATCGGCATTCCGTTCGCCTGGGCCCACCTCAAGCTCGCCGGGCTGGCGCTGTGGCCGATCGGCAAGATCATCGTGCCCGCCGACGACGCGCCGCTGCGCTATCCGCCGCGGCGTCCCTGAGCGGCACTGGCAACCGCCAGGCGGGCTCGGTCTGTCGGCTGGCCGGCGGAACATTTTTCCCTGGAACGTCTTGGACCCGGAGCCCTTAGGCTTCGGAGAAACCCATGTCCTACCTGCGTTTTGCCGCCATGATCGTCACCTCGACCGTGATCATGTTCGGCCTCATGTATCTCAACACGTTCGCGCTCGACCACGTCTGGTACAGCCAGACCCGCACCTGGATGGCCGTCGTGATGGGCGCCACCATGGCGGTGGTGATGATCTCGTTCATGTGGGGCATGTACGCAAACACGCGTGCCAATATGGCGATCGTGGCGTCGAGCGTCGTCGTCTTCGCGCTCGCCCTGTGGCTGGTGCGCAGCCAGGCGACCGTCGGCGATGTCGCCTACATGAAGGCGATGATCCCGCACCACTCCATCGCGGTCCTGACCAGCGAGCGGGCCCACATCCGCGACCCGCGGGTGCGAAAACTCGCCGACCAGATCATCGAGTCCCAGTTGCGCGAGATCACCGAGATGGAGACGCTCGTCGCCGAGCTCGAAAAGAACCCCGCTGTTGGCGCCGACCTGCCGCCAGCGCGGCGGCCGTGAACACGAGCACCGGGAGAAGCAGTCGGGCCATCGGCGTCAGCAGGCCAGTACGTTGACGTGCCCCTGGGAGCCGTAGTCGAGCAGTGCACCATCGCGGGTCACGAGCGTGGCGCCGAGATCGCGCGCCGTCGCCGCGATGATGCGGTCCGCCGGATCACGGGGTGGCGTCCCGGGCAGGTATGACGAGGCGATCAGGATGTCCGGCGAAAGTTCGGCGAGCCTGACATTCGGCACCTGCAAAAGCCGTGCAAACCAACGTTGCGGCGTGATCAGCATCTGCAGTCTGCCACGCGCGGCGAGGAGACCGACTTCCCACGCCGTGATGGCCGACACGTAGGACGGTACGCCCGCCGCATGGGCGGCATCGAGAGCCTGGAGCGCGGACGGCGCCAAATCTTCCTCTTGAGCGATCCAAATGGCCGCGCAGGTGTCCCACAGAAGAGCCTGCATCACCGCCCCTCGCTCGTACGCCGGCCCCAATCGGGATCAGCCGGCTGCGTCAGATCGGTACCGGCCAGGATGCGAACGAGCCCTTTCAATACCCCATAGGCAGGGTGCCTTCCTGACGGCGCGCTGGGTGGCGGTGGTGCAGTCGATACCGACGTGGCCGGCGGCTGCGGTGTCGTGTCCTTGCTTACGCGGCGGAAGACGAGGCGGCGACCTTCGATATCCACCTGTTCGGTTTTGAATCCGGCGGCCAGCCATACCTTGGTCATCACATTGTTGGTGGGATTGTTGCTCCACCACGCGGGGTAGTTCTGCGAACTCCGCGGCAGCTTTGCGCCGATAATGCGCTCCACATCGGCGAAGCTCAAACGCACCAGATCGGTTTGCTGTCCGCGCAGGAAATGACCGAGGGGATCGTATTTGGTCATCGCTCTTCTCCTCTCTTTCCCAACTCACTTCCACAATAAACATACATCAGAAAAACAGCAAAAACAACTGTTAATAACATAAACATAAATTATGAATTCTATCCTTGACGCAGGATTTATGATCATCTAGCTTTGTTCCCGTTCCGTTCGCTGAGGGGCGCCATTCGCGATGACGCCGCGGGGTGGGACGGAATGCGGTCCCGTGCAGGTTGAACTCGTCACTCACCGAATCGGCGTCACGGAACTCCACCCGGGGATGAAAGCCCCCTGCCAGGAGCTGGCTGACGGAGATTGCCGTTGCTTGTTGTCCGGCGATTTTCGGAAAGCGTGGCCGGGACGGAAAAATGCCGCCAGCGGAGCGCCGCAAGGCGCGGGTGCCCGACAGGGCGCCCACCTATCCGCCGACTACGGCAGCGCCAAGCGGCGCTCCGCTCCCCTCGGATTGCCGAGGGGCAAGGGAAGGAAACCAAATGACCGGCGACGCCCGCGCCGCGACAAACAACTGGGCCGGCGGAGCTTTGGCTTTATGACAATCGAATCTTCGGTAGCCTGGATCGAGCCGCAGGCGAAATCCGGGAGCGGCGGCGCGGATTGGCACAAGGCGTTCGCGACAAGACTCGTGGCGCGAAGAACCCGGATATCGCTGCGCTCCATCCGGGCTACTCAGCGTCCGCGTCAGATCACCTTGCGGATCCAGCCTTCCTTGTCGGCGATGGTGCCGCGCTGGATGCCGACCAGCGTCTTCTTCAAGCCATCACTGACCGGTCCGCCGTCGCCGCTGCCGATCACGAAACTGCCGTCCGCCGCCTTGATCTCGCCGATGGGCGAGATCACCGCCGCGGTGCCGCAGGCGAAGCACTCTTTCAGCTTGCCGCTCTTGGCGTCGGCGCGCCACTGATCGATGGAATAGCGCTCTTCACGCACGGTGCGGCCGTCGCGGCGGGCGAGCGTGATCAGTGAGTCGCGGGTAATGCCGGGCAGGATCGTGCCGCCCAGGGGCGGCGTCGTCAGCGAACCGTCGTCGAAGACGAAGAACACGTTCATGCCGCCCAGTTCCTCGACCCATTTGTGCTCGACGGCGTCGAGAAAGACCACCTGGTCGCAGCCCGCCTTCATGGCCTCCGACTGGGCGATCAGGCTCGCGGCGTAATTGCCGCCGCACTTGGTGGCGCCGGTGCCGCCGGGCGCGGCGCGGGTGTACTGCTTGGACAGCCACACGCTCACGGCCTTCTTGCCGCCCTTGAAATAGGCGCCGACCGGCGAGGCGATCACCATGAAGATGTATTCGAGCGCGGGCCGCACGCCCAGATAGGGTTCGATGGCGAGCAGGAACGGGCGAAGATAGAGCGTGCCCTCGCCATCGGGGATCCAGTCGGCGTCGATCTTCACGAGCTGCTCGACCGCCTCGATGAACAGGTTTTCGGGCAGCAGCGGCATGGCGAGGCGCTCGGCGGACGACTGGAAGCGGCGCGCATTCTGCTCCGGCCGGAACAGGGCGACGCCGTTGCCGACCCGGTAGGCCTTGAGGCCCTCGAAGATCTCCTGGCCGTAGTGGAAGACGGCGGCGGCGGGATCGAGGGTGAGCGGCGCGCGCGCCTTGACTTCGGCGTCATGCCAGCCTTTGTCGGCACTCCAGCGGATGGTCACCATGTGGTCGGTGAACACCTTGCCGAAGCCCGGATCGGCCAGGAGTGCGGCGCGGGCGTCGGGGGAATGCGGGTTCGCATGGCGATGGATGGAAAAGGACAAGTTCTGATCAGCACTCATTTTCATCTGCCTGATGATCGACGCCGCGGATACGGCCCGGCATTCGGGATCGGCCGGCGGCGACTCTCCCACTCTATAGCGCAAAAATCCCGATCTGGTCGGCCGTGGCAAGTCGAAATACGGTAGCGAAATGCACGATCAGACCCGAGGCGGGACGATGGGGGACGCCATGAACCAGGCGATGAACGACAAATGGGACGGCCGTTTCCTCGATTTGGCGACCTTCATCGCCGAATGGAGCAAGGACCCGTCCACCAAGGTGGGGGCGGCCGTGGTCCGGCCCGATCGCACCGTCGCCGCCGTCGGCTTCAACGGTTTTCCGCGCGGGGTGCTCGACTCCGTCGAGCGCTACCAGGACCGCCCGACCAAGTACGAAATGGTGGTGCACGCGGAGCTCAACGCGCTCCTGTCCACGCGCGAAAGTCTCGAGGGCTACACGCTGTATGTGGCACCCCTGCCGCCGTGCAGCCAGTGCGCGGCGGCGACCATCCAGCGCGGCATCCGCCGCGTCGTCATCGCAATGCCGGCGGAATTGCCCGACACCTGGGCGCAGAAATGGGAGATCTCGTCGACCATGTTCGCCGAGGCGGGCGTCGAGGTGTGCGTCCGGCCGCCGCGAACGCGGGCCGGGTGAACCGCCGGCCGGGCCGAGTTCCCACTTTCCGGCAAGTGGAGAAATCGATCGAAGCCCATGGAACAAATCTATCTCCACGCTTTCGCTACATCCCTGCCCCGCTTGAGCCATTTCGCCTCGGCACAACCGCGCCGGGTCGTCGCACGGGGATGAATGCTTCTGATCCAGCGCAAAGACGGACAGCGCGTTTGCTGCGCCTGTGACGCCGCGCGGCCGCCAAAAGCGGCTCAAGATGCGGGTTCCAGAAGTCACTATCGGGAGGGGATCGCTCACGCATGCGGGGCAAGGCTTCGATTCTGCCGACGCTGATCGGCTCGCTTTTCATCGCCGCCATGGCGGACCGGCAGGCCGCCGCCAGCCCTGACTGGATGGCCTTCGTGGAACTGCCCGGACATGTCCATGGACTTGTGGCCGCGGACCAGCCGAACGGACCGGAGCCCGTGCGCGAAGACATCACGCATGAGGAACTGTGCGAGGCACTGGTGATGTCGGCGCGCGAAAAGCGGCTGCCGGTCACTTTCTTCACCAACCTGATCTGGAAGGAGAGCCGGTTCGACAGCGACGCCGTCAGCCCGGCCGGTGCTGAGGGCATTGCCCAGTTCATGCCGGCGGTGTCGAAGGTGATGGGCTTCGACCCGTTCGACCCGCGCGAAGCCATTCCGGCCGCGGCGCGGCTCCTGCGCGTGCTGCTCGACCGCTTCGGCAATCTCGGCCTCGCCGCCGCCGCCTACAATGCCGGGCCGGCGCGGGTGCGCGAATGGATGGACCGGAAGAGCGGCCTGCCCGCCGAAACCCGCGACTACGTCGCCGACATCACCGGCCGGCATGCCGACCGCTGGCGGGGACGCGAAACCGCCCCGGACGGCTTCCTGGTGCCGGCGCGCGTTCCCTGCCATCGCGTCGAGGCGTTCTCGGACGCCACGCGAGGCGAACACGCCAAAGCCTTGGCGGCGCTCGCCTCGGCGGCAAAAGCAGCAGCCGCCAAAACGGCGGCGAAAAAGGCAGGAACTCGCAAGGGCAGGCTTGCCAAAACGGCCGCCAAAACGCCGGCTAAAACGCGCCTGGGAAAAACCAAGACGGCCAAGAGCCGCGTCGCCGCCGGCCGCGGCACAGCCAAGGCTCGTTCCGCCGCATCAAAGCCGTCGGCCGCCAAAACGCGCGGCCGCGCCAAGGCGCGGCCGGCAGCAGTGCGTTCGGCGGGTCGAAAGAAAGAGCCGTTGGGCTGACGAGGCGTCAGCCCTTCACGTTGACCAGCTCGACCTCGAAGATCAGCGTCGCGTTGGGCGGGATGACACCGCCGGCACCGCGGGCCCCATAACCCAGTTCCGGCGGGATGATGAGGGTGCGCTGTCCGCCCACCTTCATGGTGGCAACGCCCTCGTCCCAGCCGGCGATGACGCGCCCGGCCCCGATGGGAAATTCGAACGGCTGGCCGCGATCGCGCGAGGAATCGAATTTCTTGCCCTTGGCGCCGTTCTCGTAGAGCCAGCCGGTGTAGTGCATGACGCAGGTCTGGCCGCGCTTGGGGGTCGCGCCGGTGCCCACTTTGGTGTCGGAGATCTTCAGGCCCGAAGGTGTGGTCATGGTGGCAGCCTGCGCCCAGAGGGTTGCGGGAACGCCGGCGACGAACGCCGGGGCGGCGAGAAGGGAAGCGACCGACAGGAGCTGCCGGCGGGACATGTTCAGCATTGCGTCTCCTTGGGGAACGAAACGACGGGCCGTTCTACTGCATGTGCGCGCCGCCGTTAATGGCGTTGTCGAGCACGAAAAGCCCCGCCGATGGGCTAAACATCGGCGGGGCGTTAGAGCCGACTGGAGGTTGATTTCTCAGGCGGCCTTGAACTGCCATCATAACTCAACTTGCCCGTAGAAGGCATTGCGATGCCCGATAAAATTGTCGCCAACGGGCAGTTCGACGGACGCCTCTTCCTTGTTGGCGCCACAGTCCTTAGGGGGTCGGAGTCGATTTCGCGGTTCCGGCAAACATTCCATTTACGTGGCGTTCGCTGATGTTCGCGCGCGTTAACGATTGGGCGGGACAGATCGCGAATCCTTAAAAAATGGCCGTTCCGGCGGCGGTGAACAGACCGGGTTTGCGAGTCCGGAGGCGAGGTGACGTGGCGTTCACCTTTTAAGCCTTCGTGCTTCAGCCCGCCGCGAAGCTGGTGCCGGCACCCTCAACCGCCGAGCGGATCACTTGGCGCACCGAGTCATTCGACAGGAACAGGTCATGGTTGATCACGCCCCAACCTTCGCCGGTGGCGTCGATGACGCGTACCCCGAGCCGTTCGAGCTCGACCTTCTCGGCCGCGCCGACGCGGGCGACGCCGCCGGCGATCTTGCGCGACACCGCGAGCGCAAGATCGTTGGAGGCGGAGATGACCGTGATCTTGCGTGCCAATGCGCCGAGGCGCGGGATCGACGAGGTGAACACGTCCATGTCGATGTCGGGAGCGGCAAATATCACGGCGCCGATCTTCGCCGCCGCGGCATCGCCATGATGGGCGTAGAGCTGGCGCAGGCTTTCGAGCGTCACCATGGTGCCGAGCGAATGGGCGACGATGTGCACACGCGAGCCGCCCGGGGTCGCCATGAGGGCGTCGAGCACGCTTTCCAGCGCATCGCGCGAATACATCGCGCTTTCGCGGTCATACGCATAGTCGAGCAGCCCTGCCCGCGACGGCCACGAGAACACCATGGCGTCGCCACGGAACGAGATGCCGTCGGCGAGGCGGACGGCGTCGAGCGCCGCCGACTCGAAGGTGTTCTTGTAGCCGTGCACATAGATGAGGATGTCGCGGCCCTGGCTCGCCTGGGCGGCGAGATCGGCGACCTGGCCGGGAAGCATTTCGACGCTGTCCAGCCGCCAGTCGTCGAGGCCGATGGCGGCGAGCGAGAAGCGGCTGCTGTCGGGAGGCGTGAGCTTGGCCTGGGCAGCAATAGTGACGCCGCCGCGCTCAGGCCCAAACCACGGCTTGGCGCGCGCACCGGATATGGGCTTGCGGGTGGTGGCGACCAGAAGCGTCGGCTTGGTGGCGAGGCGCGAGGCGTCGAATTGCGGGCCGGAGGCCGCCATGCCGGCGCAGCCGGCGAGCCCCAGCGCGGCGGCCGAGGAGCCCAACGCACGCAGCAAGGCTCGCCGTGACAGGACCTGTCGCGACTGGTTCTGCCCCGAAAGCCGACCGGACTGACCGTTCACACGAAAACCCCTCGAGAGCCTGCGGCCAGCGCCGCAATGCACCCCACCGAGCCCTTCCCTGGCGCCTGAACGCGGCGGCATCAGGGCAGGGCGGCCGCACGGGCACAAAGAACCCCGGCTGAAGTGGAATATTTTCCCGGCCGCGACGGCAACTCACTCTTCCGGCTCGGTGGAAAAGAACAACGGATAGCCCTTCGCCCGGCCGAGCTCGGTCGCTTCCTTGGCCTTGGTCTCGGCGACGTCGCGGGCATAGACGGCGATCACGCAGGCCCCCTTGCGGTGCGCCGTCATCATCACCGCATAGGCCTTCTCGGCGCCCATGCGGAAGACCGCCTCGAGCACTTTGACGACGAATTCGCGCGGCGTGTAGTCGTCGTTGAGGAGGATGACCTTGTAGAGCGGCGGGCGCGCGACCTTGAGCCTGGTCGAGGTCTTCGGCACGACCGTGACGTTGGGCGACGCGACGGGTCTGCTCATTCTCGGCCTCCTCGTGTCCGAGATGCTCCCCCTCCCCTTTCGGCATTGTCCGACCGCTTCGCCGCCGATGCAAGCCGGTCGACAACCATGCTGGCCGCGCGATCGGATCGGTGCCGCAGGAACCTTCCATGCCGTCCCCGTGTTCTTTGGTCGCCGGGCCGGCGGCGGCGAGTGATCTGGCTTTCACCCGCCGCATATCCGCTGTCGAAAAGCCGACCCAAGGAGGAGCACATGCACGGCTTGATCTATCTCGTCGGACTGATCGTGGTGATCATGGCGATCCTGTCGCTGTTCGGCCTGCGCTGAACGAGGCGACCATGACTTATGAAGATACGCGCGCAACGGCGCCGGCCGCTCCCATCGGCACCTCGTCCGTCGCTCCAACCATCATCGTGCAATGGGGGCCGATCGTCGCCGGGGCTCTGACTGCTGCGGCGCTCGCCTTCGTGCTGCACAGCTTCGCCGCCGCCATCGGCCTCGCCGCCGGTTCGACGTCGCCCACATGGCGCGACGCCTCATTCGCGCTGTGGCTTGCGTCCGGCCTCTATCTCACCCTCGCGGCACTCGCGAGCTACGGGCTCGGCGGTTACGTCGCCGGCCGTCTTCGCTCCTCCCTCACCACGCCGGCCGCCGCCGACGAGGTCGAGATGCGCGACGGCGTGCACGGACTGCTGGTGTGGGCGCTCGCCACCCTTTTGACAGCCATTGTCGCATTCGCGACCGTCCAGAGCGTGACGCGGCTGGCCGCGCCCTCGGCCGGCAGTTCCGGTCCGGCGACATCCGTCGGCGGCGAGAACATCATCGCGTATGACCTCGATCGTCTGTTCCGCGCCGAGCGCCGGCCGGCCGAGGGCGACCTCACCTACAGCCGCGCCGAAGCCGCCCGCATCCTGCTCACCGCCGCCGGCCATTCCGGGGTCTCCTCGGAAGATCGCGGCTATCTGGTCCGGCTGGTGGCGGCGCGCACCGGCCTGGCGGCACCGGAGGCCGAGCGGCGCGTCGACAGCGTGATCGGCACCGCCCGGGAAAACATCACCCGGGCTCGGCGGGCCAGCATCGTACTGGCCTTCATGGCCGGCGCCGCCGCCCTGCTGGGTGCCGTCGCGGCTTGGTTCGCGGCAACGACCGCGGGCCGCCATCGCGACGGCGCGAGCATCCCGTCGCTCGCATCCTGGAGTTGGCTCGGCCCCCGTCTGCCGGGCACGCCTTGACGGTCTTGTGAAGGCGTCAACGGCTGCGCATACCGGCAAGGAAACGGTGGGCCCGTCGCCTTACCCTTGCCAAGGTGGTGGCCATCTGATGAGGAATGCCCGTCGGCGTCGCGCCGGCGGGTGGCTCGTCGTGGAGGCGCCGGAGCCCCAGAAAGGAAGAAAGATGCGAACAGCGAAGATCGTGCTTTGCGGCATTGCGGGGGCCGGGTGGCTCGCATCTGCCGCCTTGGCGGCAACGGTCGTCGCCCGCGAGCCGGAAACGCTCCGGCTCGGCGAACGCGTCCTGGTCGAGGACGGTTCTTGCCCGGCAGGCCAGATTCGCGAAGTCGTCGGCGTGTCCAGCAAAGGGCCGGGCCCGGCCCGCGTCGAACGCATGAGCCAATGCGTGTCGCGGCGACGCTGACACCTGTTGGAATTTCGGCGTCGACCTGGACGCGAGCGCGGCGCCCTCAGAGGCTCTGTCTGAAGGCCCGGAAGGTCGCGTTGGCCGACAACGCTTCGCCACCCGCCGCGATAAGGTCGTCGACCTCCCCGACCGGCAATTTGAACCGCGTCGGCACCGCCTCCAGGCGGGCAGCCCGCACGGGATCGAACTGGTCGAAACCGATACGACCGATGAACAGCTTGATGTCGCGGCAGTTCCAGCCGGCGCTCGATTTCCCGAGCAGGCCTGACACTTCGGCGCGCGAGAGGCCACAGCGCCAGCGCACCAGGCTCTCGCGCCAGGCGGTCATGTTGGCCTCGAACGCCGAATAGCTCGCCCGCACATTGGCGTCGAGGGCGGCGTCGGTGACTGCGGTGACCAGTTCGGCCCCGCTCGGCCCGTCGAGCTTGCCGGCCCAGTCGCCTTGCGGCCCGCGGCCGGAATCGACCACCAGGAACAGGATGCGGCGCAGCGTGACGCCCTCGGCGCGCGACATCGGTTCATACGGCGCCTCGGCGGACTCGCGCGCGATGGTGAAGCCCGACAGTCCGAAATTGTCGATCAGGCCGCCGTCGAGCAGCTTGACGTAACGCATCGAGCCGTCGTTGTACCGGCGCACGCCGCGGGCATAGCTGCGCAACAGCGGCGAGGCATTGGGATTGTCGGCCGCCTTGAGGATCCACGGCGGCAGCTGCGTCCGGCATTTGCCCGGGAATGTCTCGAGAATCACCGGCGCAAAGGCAAGCGGCACTGCCGCGGAGGCCGCGACGGCAGCGGCGACCGGGTATTCGGCGAGGTCGCTGCAGATGGCCGAAAACGCCGTCTTGCCGAACACGAAGGTGGTGCGATTGTAGATGTCGGTGGCGTTGATCCACACGCGCGGGCGCCGGTCGGTGAGCAGCGCCGAGAATTTCGCCCCCTCGAACAAATTGGCGTCGAGCCAGTTGCGGAACGGGACGTCCTGGTTGACGCCGCCCGACATAGCTTTCATCAGGTTGGGAACGTCGACGCTGGTGTTGAGCGCCTCCTCGGCGTCGCGCACCAGGAAACGGGCGCGGAAATCGGCCAGGGCGGCGCGGTTCTTGAGGCCGAAATAGGCGGCCGTGACGGAACCGCCGGACACCGCGGTGACGAAGTCGATGCGGTCGATGAGCGCTACGGAGCGGCCACGTTCGTTGAAGGTGACCTTGGAGACGCCGTCGAGCACGCCGAACGAGAAGGCCGCCGCGCGCGTGCCGCCGCCCGAGAAGGCCAAGCCGACGAGCATGTCGTCCTGCGACGCTTCGCTGGGCCGCCCGTCGCTTGCGAGACGGCTGCGTTCGGCGCCGAGCGGAACGTTGATCGGCACGTTGGGCACCCCGGTGCACCCAAACAGCATGGCGCAGACCGTGACGCCGAAAGCAATCCGCACCGCACGCATCACGACAATACCCCACGTACGACGCTCGTCGCGCCGCCGCCCCGTTGTCACAATATCCCGTCATCCGAGCCATGCGCCGCATTGGTAAAGCCCCCGTCAACGCCGCTGTGAACAGCAGTCGACATACCCATCCGGGGAAATACGCACGCCAGCGCCACTTCGGGAAATCCGACGGCTGATCAGCGACGCGGCGCGAGCGGCTGGTCTTGGAGCGGCAGATCTTGGGAAGCCTGCGCCGCAGGCGCGCCTTCGACGAAGATCAGCCGGCGCGACAGGGCCCGCTCGGCGACCGTCAGGGCTTCCGCATAGGCCTCAGAACGGTACCACTGGCGCGCCTGGTCCATGTCGGGAAACTCGACGATTACCAAATGTTTGGGCATCCAGTCGCCTTCCATGGGCTCAATGGCGCCGCCGCGAACGATGTAGCGGCCGCCGTAACGGGCGATGGAGGCCTGGGCGAGCGCCCGATAACGCTCGAGCAACCCGGCGTCCTGCGGTTCGACATCGGAAATCACATACGCGACCATTCGACTCACCCCCTGACGCATTACACGCAAGACTTCTGCCAATGGATTACGGCCGTGACACGTCACCGTTGCGGCTGAATTGGTGACGTTCGCCGGCGTGCAGCACAACCGATAGGTCAGGCCGCCTTTCCTTTTGTGGAAGGGGAAATCGTTGTAGACTGCAACTCTGCCGGCGGCCTGACGCCGACCTGAACGGCGCGTCCGACCGCCCTTTCGAACAGGGAGGATTGTGATGAGCACCGCTCCCGAACTCACCCGCTATCTGGCCAGTCGCAACATCGATTACGATTTGCTGCCCCATGGCCGCACCATGTCGTCGATGCGAACCGCCGAGGAATGCCACATATCCGCCGACTGCCTCGCCAAGGCGGTCGTGCTTCTGGACGACAACGGCTACTTCCTGGCCGTTCTGCCCGCTTCCCATCACCTTCGCTTTTCCGACCTGGAGGAGCAGGGTCATTGGCCCGTGCGCATGGCCACCGAGGAAGAGATCGAACGGCTTTTCCCGGACTGTATCCCGGGCGCCATACCGCCGATCGGCGCCGCCTACGGCCTTCGGACCGTGGTCGACGAATCGATCACGGAAGTGCCCGACGTCTTCTTCGAAGGCGGAGACCACGCCACGCTGGTGCACATGTCGGGGCCCGCATTCGACCGCTTGATGGTCGAGGCCCCGCGCGCGCATTTCAGCATGCACGCCTGATATCGACCGAGCGGCCTTTGTTGTACGGAGCGGCGCTGCGGTCGCCTATGGGCGGCCGAGGACCGGCTTGGTGAGGATACGGCGCGGAGCCTTGCGCTCGACGACGACGGCGCGCTGGGTCCCGGCGCGGCCGATGAAGGCGACACGGCTGGTGGTCTGGCGCGGGGTCCCGGCTTTGAGTACTTCCGGCCGCACCTCGTCGACGGGCAAGTCCATCAGCGAAGCGGCGATTTCCACCTGCGCCTGAACGTCGTCGGTCAGGCCCTTGGCGGCCGCGATCGCCTCATCCAATGTCGGAGGATCATGTCGCACCCGGCGCGGGCCATATTTGGTTTTCCACACACCGCTCATCTTGGGCCAGCTCTTGTCATTCGCTCGATTTGCACGGGTGTTTAGCACAGATCACCGCCGCTGCGGCAATGCAATTGTCGCAGCGCAGCCATCAGTTGCATCGACACATAACCTCAGAACTTGCGGTCGGCGCCGCCGGTTTCATGGTGCGTCAAGATGGTGCCCCATGATGGGCTCGCGCGCTGCCGCTCCGGACTCCGTAACCACCACGCGGCGGCGGGATTGCGTCGATCGCGAGGTAAAAAACGCAGGTCTGGTGGCGGCCTTCAATTGTTCACGCAGTTTCGGGTGAACTGGCCGATCTCACCCGGCTGCACGCCGGCGGCGGTGCCGTAGTGCACGCAATTGGTGGCGCGATCCGGAAATGAATCGTTCTCGCCACGCGGCACCGCCACGGGCGGTCCGCGGCGGCGCTGGACGAGATCCGGGGCACGCGCGGGCGAACGCTGCTG
This sequence comes from Astrobacterium formosum, assembly GCA_030848545.1. Taxonomy (GTDB): domain Bacteria; phylum Pseudomonadota; class Alphaproteobacteria; order Rhizobiales; family Xanthobacteraceae; genus Astrobacterium; species Astrobacterium formosum. The sequence continues at coordinate 351,407 of JAVDCA010000001.1, read as the reverse complement.
CATTGCCTGGGGTGCCGCCGGTCCCGGTGCGATCGCCGGCGGGGCCGGCGACGGAACCGGAGGCGCCACCCCGGGGAACTGGTTTTGTTGTGCCATTGCGACCGAATCGACGGTGACGGAACCGATGGAGACGGAACCGACGGCCATCATCAACACGACCGCCATCGCAAGCCTGCTCATACCGATCTCCGTCACCCTGCCCGTCATGATGACATGGGGACGCCGAACCGGCGGTGCCAGATCAAATGGCCATCAGTCACGCGGGCGCCCGATACTGTCATAGGCGAAACCGAGGCGGGTGACCTCGTCGTGGCGATAGACATTGCGCAAATCGACGAGGACGGGCCGCCGCATGACGCCCTTCAGCCGCAGGAGGTCGAGGGCGCGGAACTGTTCCCACTCGGTGACGATGACCAGTGCATCGGCATTCTGGGCGCAGTCATAAGGGTTGTCGGCAAAATCGACCCGCGTGAGCTCGCGCTTGGCGTTGTCCATGCCGACCGGGTCGTAGGCGCGCACGTTCGCGCCCATGTCCTGCAAAGCCGTGATCAGCGGGATCGACGGCGCGTCGCGCATGTCGTCGGTGTTGGGCTTGAAGGTCAACCCGAGCACCGCCACCGTGCAGCCTCGCACCTCGCCTCCCAGCGCCGCCGCCACCTTGCGAGCCATCGCCCGCTTGCGCACATCGTTGACGGCGGCCACCGTCTCGACGAGCCGCAGCGGCGAGGCGTAATCCTGACCGGTCTTGATCAGCGCCAGCGTGTCTTTTGGAAAGCACGAGCCGCCGTATCCCGGACCGGCATGCAGGAACTTGCCGCCGATGCGGTTGTCGAGGCCGATGCCGCGGGCGACTTCCTGGACGTCGGCGCCGACCTTTTCGCACAAGTCGGCGATCTCGTTGATGAAGGTGATCTTGGTGGCCAGGAACGCATTGGCGGCGTACTTGGTCAACTCGGCCGTACGACGGCCGGTGTACATGATCGGTGCCTGGTTGAGATAAAGCGGGCGGTAGAGCTCGGTCATCACCCTTTTGGCGCGCTCGTCTTCGGTGCCGACGACGATGCGGTCGGGATGCTTGAAGTCGCGGATGGCGGCGCCTTCGCGCAGGAATTCCGGATTGGAGACCACGGCCACGTCGGCGGCGGGGTTGACCTCGCGCAGGATGCGCTCGACCTCGTCGCCGGAGCCGACCGGCACCGTCGATTTGGTGATCACCACCGTGAAGTCCTTGAGGGCGGGCGCCATCTCCCGGGCGGCCGCGTACACGTAACTCAAATCCGCAAAACCGTCGCCGCGGCGCGACGGCGTGCCGACCGCGATGAAGACGGCATCGGCCGCAGCGACGGCCGGAGCCAGCTCGGTCGTGAAGGCGAGGCGTCCCTCACGGGTGTTGGTGGCGACCAGTCGTTCGAGATCGGGCTCGTAGATCGGCATCTCGCCACGCTCGAGCGCCGCGATCTTGGCCGTATCCTTGTCGACGCACACCACGTGATGGCCGAAATCGGCAAAACAGGTCCCCGACACCAGGCCCACATAGCCGGTGCCGATCATCGCCACGCGCATATGATATCCTCTCGCGGATCGCCCAAACGCTCCGGCCGGCCCGCCTGCCGCAGGCGGCGGCCCCCTCCATCACGCCCCCTATTCGAACCCTACTTAGCACGGCCCGGGTGGCAGGAGCCATTCCTCGGCGCCCGCTCTGGTGCCCGAATGCGGGCGCCGGGAACGCTTCGAGCGGCCCGATCGGAAATGCCACCCGTAACCGAAACCGATTGACACCCCGTCCGGCGCTTGGTCACCCTGACCACCAACGAACATCCATCGCCGGGCGGTAAGGAACGTGAACACACCGTCGGGCCGCGCCGACATCGAAAGCGCATGCGCTCCGGCCGCCGAAGCCGGCACCGCTCGCGTCCTGCGCGCAATGGCGGTCGTGCTCGGCCTCGGCTGGTCGGTCGCGTTCGTGCTCGCCGCCGTCGTGTTCAAGCTTCATCTTTACGGCGACGGGGCCCTCTTCTCCTACGCGGTGGCGGTTCAGGACTCGTGGGCCTTCCATTGGCGCAACATCGGGGTGCGCTCCTTCGTCCACCTGTTCTCCCATGTGCCGGCCGAGCTCTACATCGCCGCAACCGGCGACGCGGCGGGCGGCGCCGGCCTTTATGGGCTCCTGTTCTTCTCCGCCCCGCTGGTGGGGCTGGCGCTGACATTCGCGGCCGACCGGTCGCCGGGCCGGCCGCTCTTCGTCGGCGCCTGCCTGTCCACGGCGCTCGTGTGTCCGCTCGTGTTCGGCTGCCCGACCGAGACATGGTTCGCGCACGCCCTGTTCTGGCCCGCGCTCGCGCTGTGCCATTGCGCGCCGGCAACGCTGCGCGGAAGTGCCGCCGTTTTCGTGGCTCTCACGGCCTTGGCGTTCACCCACGAGGGCGGACTGGTATTGGCCGGTGTCATTGTCGTGACGCTGGCCTTGCGCGGCCTGCGCGACCCCGCCTTCATGCGCGCCGCCGTCGCCCTCACGGTGGCGGCGACGCTGTGGGGCGCCGTCAAATTCCTCCTGCGCCCGGACGACTACATCGCTCCGGTGCTCGCCCAAGCGGCATTTCGCATCATCGATATCGCCAATTTCGACCGGCCCATATGCCGCCTGATGGCTATGGCATTGGCGTTCTATGCCCTGCTCTACTGGGCGATACGCCGGTTCGAATTCGCGCACGCATCCTGGCCGGCTGGCCTGGCTGTCGTCGCGGCCCTCGCCGTCCATTGGCTCGGCTTCGATGATTCCCTTCATGCCGAGGATCGCTATGTGGTCCGCACCATATTGCTGATCGTCACGCCCGCCGCTGCCGTGCTGGCAGCCGTCTCGGCCCTCGCGGCGGACGACAAGCTCCCGTGGTGGAGTGCCCGGCTCGGCGCCATGATCCGGCGCGTGACAGCCATGCCGGCCGAATTCGCCATCGGGGCTCTTGTGCTGCTGAGCCTGATCAATGCCGTGGAGACGGCCAGGTTCCTGGCCGCGTGGGCGCAGTACATGTCCGCCGTCCGCACGCTCGCGACCGGCACCATTGCGGACCCGGCATTGGGAGACGCGAGCTTCGTGTCTGGCGCACGCGTTCCTCGCGATCTCGACCGGCTGGCGTGGAATTCGACCACGCCGTATCTCTCGGTGATGCTGGCGCCCGGCCTCTTGCCGGCGCGGCTCGTCGTCGATCCCCGCGCCAACTATTTCTGGCTGTCGTGCGAAACCGCGACCGCGAGCGAACGAGCGTCCCGCGCCGTGCCGGCGGCGAGCCGACGGCTCGTGCGCGTGCACGCCTGCCTGCATCCTCACCACTGGTGAAGGGCGGCTTCCCGTCTCGGACCTCAGGCGGCGTGCGTGAAGGCCAGCCCGTCGTCGCGTTGGAAGAAGCGGCCGAGGAGGATCTGCTGCAAGGTACCGTCGCGCAGCCCGATGTCGACCGCAAACGCGCACATGTGTCCGCCCTTGTCGCCGGACATGCAGTAGAGCTTGCGGAAAGTACGAATTTCGAAATAGTCCGTACGGGCTTCGCGGATCTTGTTCACCGCGTCCTGGCCGCCGGTTTCGGCGGCAAAGTCGAGCGCGCTGCGTACCTGGGCGGCAAGGCTCGATTCGAACGCGGTCCGCATGGCGTATTCGCCAGGCTGATCGTCCATCGACAGGCTGGCCATCGCCACGCCGAGCGCAACGATGGGAAGCGTCCAGACGCGCATGACAGTTCACCCCCCGATCCGACGGTGGCGAGACTGCCATAAACGGATTGAATCCCGGTTCAGCCGATTGCTGCAATTTTACCGGTTTCACCGTCCCGGATCGCGGCGCATGTTGAACGCAGACCGGGGATGGGATAGCGCGAACCTGCCCCGCCGACCGGATCCTCTTTCCCCGCGAGATTCCCCATGGCCAAGAAAGTCACGCCGCGCCTGCCCGTCATCGCCGACGAAGACCTCACCGCCCGCCAGCGGCAGCTGCTCGATGCCATGCGGTCGGGACCGCGCGGCGACGTGCCCAAGAGCGGCCCGTTCGGCATCTATCTCTATTCGCCGGACACCGGGGACCTCGTGCAGGCACTCGGCGGCCATTGCCGGCACAAGACCGTCCTGCCGCCGCGTCTGTCTGAATTCGCGATTCTATGCACCGCCCGCTGGTGGCGCGCGCCATACGAGTGGCACGTGCACGCCCCGATCGCCGAACGGGCCGGGGTCAAGCCGCAGACGATCAAGGACATCCGCGCCGGACGCGTGCCGAAGACGGCCGCCAAGGACGAACGGGCGATCCATGATTTCGTCACCGAGCTCTACAAGACGAAACGCGTCGGCGAACGTACCTACAAGCGCCTGCACGCGCTCTTCGGCGATGCCGGCATGGTCGATTTCGTCGCCATTCTCGGGTATTACGGATTGGTGGCGATGATGCTCGACGTCTTCCAGGCGATGCCGCCCGCCGACGCACCCGTCTATTTCAAGGAGCCTGCGCGACGCAAGCGACGCTGAGGCGCACGCCTGTTCAGGCGGCGACCGTCGGCGCCTCGGCCGGTGCAGCGGGCCGTGGCCGGTTCATGCGCTGCTGCAGCAGCGCCAGGAACTGCGGCAGTGGCATCGGCGGCGCGAGCAGAATTCCCTGACCGAAATCGCAACCCATGATCTGCAGCGCCTGCAGATCGGCCATGCTCTCGATACCCTCGGCGACGGCGGCGCTGCCGAACCGGTGGGCGAGATCGATGGCGGTCTGGCAGATGGCGGCGTTGGTGGCGTCGGTCGCGCAGTTCTTGACGAACGAGTAGTTGAGCTTGAGTTCGGTGAAGGCGAGCTCGCGCAGGCTGTGGAACGAGGAATAGCCGGCGCCGAAATCGTCGATGGAGACCGTGATGCCGCTGATCTTCAAGAGATTGGCGATCTCCTGCGCGCGCTTGATCTCGCGCACGATCTGATCCTCGGTCACCTCGACGATCAGGCCGGGCCAATGCTCGGCGGCGGGCCGATGCTCGTTGACGATCGTCGGGATCGGCAGCTTGAGCAGATGATTGACCGGCAGGTTGATGGCGAGGCGGAGATTGAAACCGGAGGCATCGAACACCTCCCAGTCCCGCAAGGTGGTGAGCAGCGCGTGCTTGGTCAAAGGCACGAGCTTGTCGTCGGTGGTGCCGGACACGAACGTCGCCGGCAGCAGGACCCCGTAGTCGGGATGGCGGATGCGGGCGAGCGCCTCGGCTCCGGCCAGGCACTTTTGGCGCAGGTCGATCTTGGGCTGGTACCACATCTCCAGCCAGTTGTTCTGCAGCGCCTCTTCGATATCGAAATGTTCGGGCATCGGCGGCACTTCCAGCGCCTCGACGTCGACAGGATCAGCCGGCTCGGAAGCGGTCAACGCTTCCAATACGCGTCGCAATCCGGCGTTGGCGTCGTGACCCGTCATCGCTTTAGTCGAACTCCCTGCCCTCTTCGGGTCGTAGAGGAATTGTCTTAAACATTGGTGTTTTGCCGGTTCCGCCGCCTTTTCATGGTTGCGAAATCGTCCACGACGGCGTGACCGGCGCGGCCATCGAACGCACCCCCGACCGCCGGCCGGGCGAATTCCTCAAATCCCGCAAGCGGCAGGGCAAGACCACGCCGATGCATGGTTCCATGTTACCAAAGCCGCAACGACGCGTCCGTGCCGCTGGCTTCGTAGGCCAAGCCCGCCAAAGGGATGGATTCGGAACTCCCCATCGGGGCCGGAGTTCGGTATGGTTCTCCGGCTCGACGGTTTTTAAAAGCACGCGCCGCACCAGACCACCATGCCACGCATCCTGCTCATCGACGACGACGCCGCGGTCCGCTCCGCCATTTCCCTGATCCTCGACCAGGAGGGTCACGCCGTGATCGCCGCCGAGGACGGCCAGGCCGGCCTCGACCTCGCCCGGGCGACGAGCTTCGATATCGCCATCGTGGACATGTACATGCCGGGCCTCGACGGCCTGGAGACCATCGCCCGCCTGCGCGCCATGGTGCCAGCCCTGCCGATCATCGCCACGTCGGGCGCCGTCGGCCGCAGCCCGTCGGGCGGGGCGTCCGACGTCCTGACGGCCGCCACCGAACGCGGCGCCGCGATGGTCATCCACAAACCGTTCCGTCCCCGGGAACTGTTGCAGGCGATCTCAAATTGCCTCGACGGGACGCCGGAGCAGTCCCCGCCCTGACGAGTTCGGCCGAAGACGATTGCCGAACCCCGGGCCCGCCGCTACCAAGACCCCATGCTGATCATCGAAGATCTATCCATTCGGATTGCCGGCCGGCTTCTGGTCGAGGAAGCCTCCGTCGCCGTCCCGGACGGTGCGCGGGTCGGGCTCGTCGGCCGCAACGGCACCGGCAAGTCGACCCTGTTCCGTGCCATTGCGGGCGAGATCGCCACCGAGCACGGTCGCATGTCGTTGCCGCCCCGCGCCCGCATCGGCCGCCTGCTGCAGGAGGCGCCCGATGGCCCTGAGCGGCTGATCGACGTCGTTCTTTCGGCCGACCACGAGCGCACCGCACTCCTCGCCGAGGCCGAGCACGCCCGCGATCCCCATCGCATCGCCGACATCCAGACACGGCTCGCCGATATCGGCGCCCACGCGGCTCCGGCGCGCGCCGCCGAAATCCTCGCCGGCCTCGGCTTCTCCGATGAGCAGCAGCAGCGGCCCTGCTCGGACTTCTCCGGCGGCTGGCGCATGCGCGTCGCGCTCGCCGCCGTGCTGTTCTCCGAACCGGACCTCCTGCTCCTCGACGAACCCACCAACTATCTCGACCTCGAAGGCACGCTCTGGCTCGAGGACCACCTCGCCCGCTATCCCCGCACCGTGATCGTGATCAGCCACGACCGCGACCTGCTGGACAACGCGGTCGACTCGATCCTGCATCTCGAGGGCGGCAAGCTCACCTTCTATCGCGGCACCTATTCGTCGTTCGAGCGCCAGCGGCGCGAACGGATTCTGCTCGACCAGAAGGCCGCCAAGAAGCAGGACGCGGAACGCAAGAAGCTCGTCGCCTTCGTGGAGCGCTTCCGCGCCAAGGCGACCAAGGCCCGCCAGGCGCAGTCGCGCCTCAAGCTCCTGGCCAGGATGGAGCCGGTCGCCGCGATCGCCACCGAGGAGGTGCGCGAGATCGTCTTCCCGGTACCGGAGAAAACCTTGTCGCCGCCGATCATCGCCATGGACGGCGTCAGCGTCGGCTACGAACCGGGCAAGCCGGTGCTCAAGCGGCTGAACCTGCGTATCGACGACGACGACCGCGTCGCGCTCCTCGGCGCCAACGGCAACGGCAAGTCGACCCTCGCCAAACTGATCGCCGGCCGGCTCGAACCCGTGGCGGGGCGCGTTACCCGCGCCGACCGGCTCGACGTCGGCTATTTCGCCCAGCACCAGCTCGACGAATTGAACCCGCAGGGCTCGCCCTATTCACACCTGCGCGCGCTGATGCCGGACGCACCCGAATCCAAGGTACGGGCCCGCGCCGGCGCGATCGGGTTTTCCGCCGCCGCCGCCGACACCGCCGTCGCCAGTCTGTCGGGCGGCGAGAAGGCGCGGCTGCTCCTGGGGCTCGCGACCTTCGCGGGCCCCAATCTCATCCTCCTCGACGAGCCCACCAACCATCTCGACATCGACAGCCGCGCGGCGCTGATCGAGGCCATCAACGAGTTTCCCGGCGCCGTCGTGCTCGTCTCCCACGACCGCTATCTCCTGGAGGCCTGTGCCGACCGGCTGTGGCTCGTCGCCGACGGTGGCGTCTCCCCCTTCGACGGCGATCTCGACGACTATCGCCGGCTGATCCTGTCCGGCGGCGAAGCCGGGCGCGACAAGAAGGCGGGCGAGAAGAATTCCCGTTCCGACCAGCGCCGTGCCGCCGCCGAACGCCGCGCCGAACTCGCCCCGCTCAAGCGCAAGATCGTCGCCGCCGAGAAGCGCATGGCCGAGATGAGCCGCCGCATCGGCGACATCGACGCGGCGCTCGCCGACGCCGCCCTCTATGTCCGCGATCCCGCCAAGGCGACCGCGCTCGCCAAGGAACGCGCCGACGCCGCGGCGACGCTCGCGACAGCGGAAGAGGACTGGCTGGTGTTGAGCGGCGAATACGAGAGCGCCGCGGCGGAATAATTCACTCCGACGCCGTCGCGGCCCGGTACATGGCGGCGGCGTCCGCGTGCAGGGCCCGGCGCGAGGCGTCGCGATCGTAGAACATGTGGCCGCCGGCATAGACTTCCAGCTTGACGCGATCGGCGGAGCCGTAGACCGGCAACTGGTCGAGCAGGAGCTTGTTGGCGAAATAGGGCGTGACCAGATCGTTGGCACCGTGAACCACCAGGACCCGCACGGCGCCATCGGCGGCGACGAGGTCGCGCAGATCGTCGACGACTTCGGGCGACGAGCGCCCGCGCCCCCAATCCCATCCCGACGACACATCGCGTTCGAGCAGGCGGTAGGGCCGCTCGACCACCCAGCCGAGCTTGTCGCGATACAGGCCCGTCATGGCGCTGGTGAGCGGCGCCGTCATGGCGTCGAGCACCGGGTCGGTGAAACGCGAATTGCGCGAACTCGGCGAGGGATCGAACGCCGTCACGGTGGGATCGTAGGCGCTGCCGACGAGCTTTCGGCCGCGATGGAACTGGCGCTGGAAGGTGCCGGGATCGATGCGGCCGGCGCGGCGCTTGACGAGGTCGGCATCAAGGCCGGTCAACGCCGCCACCCGCGCGGAAATGCGTTCGACCGCGGCGGCGTCGCGCTCACCCTTGAGGAGGTCGTCGAGATAGTCGCCGATCGCATAGCGCTCGACCGGCTCGAGCGCCGATCTTTCGAACTTGCCGCCCGCATCCAGGGCGGCCGCCGCCAGCGACGGCAGCAGGTGGACAAAGGACATGGGGGCGTGCCGCCGCTGGCCGAGGCCGGCGAAATCGATCACCGGCGAGATCATCACCAGACCACGCACCGCGATGCCCTGCTGGCGCAATTCGCGGCCGACCTTCGGGGCCCGGAATCCGCCATAGCTCTCGCCGGCGATGAACTTGGGCGAGGCCTGGCGGCCGGACTTTTCCACCCATTTGCGGATCACCACCGCGAGCGCGTCGGCGTCGCCGTCGACGGACCACAGCCGTTTGCGGGCGCCGTCCTTGCCGGCGACGACGCGGCTGTAGCCGGTGCCCGGCGGATCGATGAAGACCAGATCGGTGAAGTCGAGCCAGGTCTCGCCGTTGGCGACGAGTTCCGGCGACACCGACGGCGCGATGCGGCCGAGCGGCAGCCGCCAGGGACCGAGCGCCCCGATATTGAGATAGGCGGACGCCGCGCCGGGTCCACCGTTGAACACGAAGGTGACCGGTCGTTCGCCCGCCTTGGCGTCGGAGCGTATGAAGGCCGTGACGGCGACCTCCGCGATGAGATCGCCGCCCTCGCCCTCGAACAGCGGAATCGAGCCGGCGGTGGCGGTAAACCGCAATGCACGGCCCGACAGATCGAGCGTGTGGTCACGACTGACATCCGCCGGCAGGCGTTTGTCGTCCTGGACCTTCTGGGCCGCCTGCGCCGCCGGTGGCGCTTGGGCGAATGCCGGGCTTGCACCGGTCAGGGGCGCATGCGCAAGAACGGCGGCAACACCGAGGGCGAGCAAAGCCCGGGCCAGACTATTCCGGACGGGCGCCCAAATGGTTTGGGATGGGATCATCGACCTCGATTCCTTGGATCTGTTCGCGCCCCCGCATCCATATGGGAACTCCGGTCCGCGCCGCCGACGCGTCAGCCCCCACCACAGCCGCGGTACGGCCGCGGCATCGTGACGCCGGCCCTCAGGCGTTCGATATCAGGCGCCCGGGGCGGTCCGCTTCTTCGCCGGAGCCGCCTTGCGGCCGGTCTTCTTGTCGGGCTTGGGCGCCGCCGTTTCCGGACCGCGCTCGATCGATACCAAGCGGCCGGCGGCAAACCTGTAAATGGCGGCCCGCTCGCCACCCGTATAGGTCATGACGACGCTGCGCTGCCCGCCTTCGTTGGCGCCCACTTCCGTGCTCGCCGGCGGGCCCAGCGCGCGGGCAACTTCGCATTCGGTCATTTCCAGCACGACCGGGCGCGAAAACTGAAGCTGCCCGTCGGTATTGGCGCCTTCTGCGACCGGAGCCGCCTCCACGGGCGGCGCCCCGGCACACACTCCCTGGCCGTCCACCAGATCCTGGGGACCGGCGGGCTTGAGGGTGCGCATCGCGGTGGCGTTCAAATAGGTGTTGGAATTCGAGGGCAGTATACTGCGCATCTCCGGCATGAGCTTGACTTCATTGATCGCCGGAACGGACGAGCAGGCAGCTGCGGCCAGCGCCAGCGAGGCCCACAGGGCCGGGCGCACAAGATACCGCATCTCGAAAGAATACCGCATGGCAGAGCCATCCCGTGTTGCCAGCCGATATGAGGGCGAATTCGGGCGAGATTTTGCGCTGACTTCCACCGCAGCCGCAATGGCTTCCCCACGGGTCGCACAAACGTAGTTACCTCAGGCGCGCGAATGCCCCAATTTCACGCGCCTTCCCGGACAAACTGGTATCCTTTTCGCGGCGAGTCCCTAGCCTTTGCGCGACCAGCGGCCGTTTTCATCCGCCTGCCAGTAGGTGACCCCCAACCCGGCCGCCTTGGCGGCCGTCCACTTCGCGCGGGCGTCTTTGAGCGCCTCCTCGTCCTCGCCGTCGAAAATCAGGACCAGGCGTTCGTACCCGGTGGGATCGGCCGGTACCGACGCGCCGTCGATGAGGAACCGGACGGCGGCACCGTTGGGATTGCCGTCATGAACCGTGATCAGGATCGGCTGATCGGCCGCCGTCGCCTCGCGGTGGGTGCCGTGCGGCAGGAAGGCGTCGTCCCGATAGGTCCAAAGATGGGCATCGAGAGCCTCGACCCGCTCCTCGGAAGCGCACTGCACCACCGCCCGCCAACCGCGCGCCAGCGTCTTTTCCAAGAGCGGCGGCAGCACCCGCTCCATGGCCTGGTTCTGCAAGTGATAGAACAACAACTCTGTCATGGCCCGGACGTCGCACCGCCTCCAATTAATGCGCGCGCAGCACGCCGCCGACGGAGCGCACCACAACCGGCGCCTCGATCGGCTGCAGGAGATTGCGGATGGCGTCCTTGTCGGTGCCGGGGTCGACGTCGACGCGGACACATAGATTGCCATCCGGATTACGCGAAACGCCGACCGAACCGACATCGGACCGGTTCCGCAAAAGATTGCGGGCCCGATCGGCGGCCTTCTCAAGTCGGTCGACACTCATTGCTGGTTCCTGCATGGCCTGCTTTGCGCCAACTTATACGCCGGATCGGTCATAACAGCCTCAAATTCCATTCCGTCATCGCCTGATCGAGCGGACAGGCGATGCTCACGCCTTCCGAAACGCCGTCGACCATCCGAACGCCACCCCCGACCACCAGGGCGATGGCTTCCATGGTGTCGGGACGAAAGACAACGCTGCCGGAATCTCCCGGTTGACTGAATGCCTTGTCGGGGCGGTCCCACAGGATTTCGAGCATCCCGGTCAGCTTGACCTCACCCAGGCCCGCATACTCCAAGGTAGGGCTAACCCCGACCGCCGAAAAGATCCCAGTTGTATGACCACTGGTCCGCCCGATCTTTGACACCTTGAGGCGGCCAGGCTCCGGCTTCGACCGGGCGGCAACGATCCTCTTGCCGCCGCCCGGCAATCCAGTCGGTATCTTATTGCCGCTATGTACAACGCCATCGATCAGGGTTGCGAAGGCGGCGTCGAACGGAACGGCATCGTCCTGGATCAGGCTGCAGAACTCGCGCAGCAGCGCCACCTTGGGTGGGGAGCGGAAATCGGTGTGGTGCGGCGCATAGATCGAGTCGCCCCGCCGGGCTCGTCCGCAGCGGGCGAGGATGTGACTGTTGGACAAAACCCCGACGCCACCGGGCGAGCTGACGAACAGCCCGATCGAACCCGCCTGCCCTTTGGCATGGCCGATCGAATGGCCGATCGACAATCCCGCAGCCGTGGCGGCGGCCCGCGAACCACTATGGCACCTGAGCTCGCGATACTCGGCAATGCGCGCCTGTCCCTTCGCGCGCCGGACGACCTCCTGGGCATAGAGGACCGTGGCGACGGTGGGATTCTGCAGCCGGACCTCGAGACGGTAGTCGTTCTTCGCCGGCGCCGAAAAGCCGATCGACAGATTGGGCTTCGCATCGTCGGCGACGCCATGGGCGATGATCCTCGAGAGCGGCGGGAAGGCGGCGGACTTAAGCGCGCGCCCGCTTCGGGCGGCGCCCACGAGCGAAGGCTCGCTTGCGGCGAAGATGCGCGGCAGTTCGCGCATCGGCCGCTCCATCAGTGAACGCACGAAGCCATTGATCCGCCGAGCGTCGATGCGTTGCTGTACGAGGTTCATCGCCCCCGCGCGCGCGAACTCGGCGCTCAGCGTTTCCCTGAGTGCCTCGGCCTCATCAAGCGTCATGGTCCGCGTTCACCCGATATCGTGGACATCAGGCTCCCTTGTAGAAATAGGGGATCGCGAACACCCACAGCACCATCAGGCCGGAACCGATGCGCAGGTCGGGCAACACGAAGCCGAGGATCGAATGCCCCGATACGAGCACCCAGATCACGAAAGAAAGCGCCGATATGCCGACCGCGAGCCACTGTACCGACGACCAGCCGTCGCCGGCATCGCGCGTGCCCCAGCTGCGCACCAGGATCACCAAAGCAAGGCCGATCACCGGCAGCCATTCCAGGATGCGGGTCGCCGGGGGTTGGGCAAATATCCCGTACAATGTCTGGTAGACGCCGAGCACCTCGGCCGGAATCAGCCGGATCAGGCGTCCCATATAGGCCGACAGGTCATCAGCCTGGGCGCCGTGAGCGACGAGTGTTCCTGGGCGATGAATGCGAAAGACCGACGCCATCCGTCCCTCCCCCACGCTGCTTCCAGGCTAGCACGACGGAGCCGACTCGGACAATCCAGAGGAGAGCGGCGGGCGGATACTACTTTTCGTAGTGTTCAGCCACCAGCCGGTCCAGCAGCCGCACGCCCCAGCCCGAGCTCCAGCTCCGGTTGATGTCCGTCTGGGACGAGCCGAGTGCAGTGCCGGCGATGTCGAGATGGGCCCAGGGCGTGTTGCCGACGAAACGGGCGAGCAGCGCCGCCGCCGTGCTTGCACCGCCGTGGCGACCGCCGGTGTTCTTCATGTCGGCAAATCTCGACTCGATCAGCTTGTCGTATTCCGGACCCAGCGGCATGCGCCACACCTTTTCTCCGGTGGCCTGTCCGGCCTCGGTGAGGTGGGACGCGAGCGCGTCGTCGTTGACGAACATGCCAGCATACTCCTGCCCCAGCGCGACCATGATCGCACCCGTCAGGGTGGCGAGATCGATCATGAATCGCGGCTTGAAGCGGGTGTTGGTGTAGTGCAGCACGTCGGCGAGGACGAGGCGGCCCTCGGCGTCGGTGTTGATGATCTCGATGGTGTGCCCCGCCATGGTCTTGACGATGTCGCCGGGGCGCTGGGCCTTGCCGTCTGGCATGTTCTCGACGAGACCGACGACGCCGACCGCATTGACCTTGGCCTTGCGGCCAGCCAGTGCCCGCATCAGACCTGTCACGCAGGCGGCGCCCGCCATGTCGCCTTTCATGTCTTCCATGCCGGCCGCCGGCTTGATGGAAATGCCGCCGGAGTCGAAGCAGACGCCCTTGCCCACGAAAGCGATCGGCGGCTCGCCTCGCTTGCCGCCGTTCCAGCGCATCACCACCACCCGGCTGTCGTGGTCGGATCCCTGCCCGACGCCGAGAAGCGCGTTCATGCCGAGCTTGCGCATGGCCGGTTCGTCGAGCACCTGGACTGAGACGCCGAGTTTCCTCAAGGCGCCGGCGCGGCGCGCGAACTCGGCCGGGAAAAGGACATTGGGGGGTTCGTGGACAAGATCCCGGGCGACGATCACGCCGTCCGCGAGGGCACCGCGACGGCGCCAGAGGGTTTGCGCGGCGCGCGGGTCCGCCGCGGCAATCTCGACGCGGACCATCGCGGCCTTGTCGTCGGCGTCTTTCTTCTTGGTCTTGTAACGTTCGAACGTGTAGTTGCGCAGGCGTATGCCGAGAGCAAGATCGGCGATCTGGACGTCGGTCATGGGCCGGCCCGGCAGGTCGGCGAAGATGGTGACGCGCTCGGCGCCGGCCGGAACCTTACCCATGGCGACGCCGCCCAGCTTGACGAAGTCCTGCGGCTTCAGGTCGCCGATCTTGCCGGCCCCGATGACGACCAGGCGGTTGGCGGCGAGACCTTGCGGCGCCAGGAGCTCGACGACGGCGCCGTTCTTGCCCTTGAACCAGTCGGCCTTGGCGGCCTGTTCGATGAGATCGGCGGCGCGGCCCAGCGCCCGCTTGGTGGCGCTGCCCAGGGCGAGATGGTCATCGCAGAAAACGACCAGGACACCTGTCTTGGGCGCCGAAAGAGGGCCGAAACCGAGCTGAAATGCGTCCGCCATGGATGTGATCTCGTGTCGACGGGGCGGCGGTGACGCCGCGGGAGATGTTGAATCTTGTTCTTATGGCCCGGGGGCGCTGTGCGAGCAAAGCTTTTCCGGCCGGCCCCGGGGTTGCAAGCGATTAACCATTCTCGTTGTTTTTCAAGAGCTTTGCCATGGGGCGGCCATCTTGTAGATTAATCATTACCGTGGGGTATCGTTCACTGGGTGCAAGGGCTCGCGTCCACGGGGCGCGGTCGTGATACGGGATCAGCCAAAGGGGCGTCCGGCCGGCGGCCGGTACGGGAGACTGTTACGAGCGATGGGGGCACTCGGCCGATACATCTTCCGGGCCACTCTGGGGGCATTCCTGCTCGTTCTCATCAGCCTGACGACGGTGATCTGGATCACCCAGGCGCTGCGCGACATCGACGTCATGACCAGTCAGGGCCAGACCGTCATGGTGTTCGTCAGCATGACCGCCATGGTGATTCCGCAACTCGTGATGGTCATCGCCCCGATCGCCCTCATGATCTCCGCCGCCTATGTTCTCAACAAGCTGGCCGGCGACTCGGAAATCATCGTCATGAACGCCGCCGGGATGGCGCCGCGACAGCTCATGTCCGGATTTGTGGCGGTCACGATCCTGGTCACGATCCTGGTGGCGGCTTTCAGCTCGTATGTGTCGCCGAAGAGCCTGCGCGAGTTGCGCCGAATGGCGGCGGAAATCCGCGCCGACGTGGTCGCCAACATTGTCCAGCCGGGGCGTTTCACCGCCATCGAGTCTGGCTTGACCTTCCATATTCGCGAGCGCCGGCCGGACGGTCTCCTGCTGGGGATTTTCGTCGACGACCAGCGCAATCCCCAAGAGCAGGCAACATTCCTGGCCGAACAGGGCGAAATCATAGAAAACGATCGCGGCACATTCCTGGTCCTGCACACCGGCAGCGTGCAACGGCATCCCGTCGAGGACCGAGATCCCACGATAGTGTTGTTCGATCGCTACGCCTTCGATCTTTCGCGGTTCGGCGGGGGGTCCCGGGACTTGACCTTGTCGGTGCGCGAACGCTTTACCTGGGACCTGCTGTCGCCGCCGCCCGACGACCCGGTCTACGCCCGGGAGCCGGGCGTGTTCCGCGCCGAGTTCCATGATCGGATCATGGCGCCCCTCTATCCGCTAGGCTTCATGGTGATCGTGTTCGCCTACCTGGGAGCGCCCCGTACGACCCGTCAGAGCCGCAATATGTCGCTCGTGGCGCTGATCGCGGCTGCGACCAGCTTGCGGATGGTGGGATTTGCCTCCACGGTACTCGGGATGCGCTCCGCCGGGGCGCTGAGCCTGCAGTACATCGCGCTTGCGGCAGCGCTCTGGTTCGGTTTTACCGCCATTTCGCGCGGCACGATCATCGAGCCGCCCGCGTTCGTCCTCAACCTGATGACGGCCCTCAACGAGCGCCTCGCGCGCCGCTTCGCGAGTTGAGGGCCGGTATGATCAACAGCACGCTGTCGCGCTACTTCGGATTGCAGTTTATCGGTGCTGTGGTGGCCGTGTTCGTCGGCATCTTCGCCCTGGTCGCGCTGGTGGATTTCATCGAGATGTTGCGGCGCAGCAGCGGCGCGACCAATGCCACCGCGCTGCTGGTGGCCCAGGCATCCATCTTCCGGGTCCCGCAGGTCACCGAACGCATCATGCCGTTCGCGATCCTGATCGGGGCGATGGCCTGCTATCTCAGCCTGTCGCGCCGGCTCGAACTGGTGGTGGCGCGCGCGGCTGGAATTTCCGCATGGCAGTTCGTGGCGCCCGCGCTCATCGCGGCGCTGGCCATCGGGGCACTGGCCACAGCCATCTACAATCCGATCGCCGCCGTGCTGCAGGAGCGGTCGAAACGAATCGAAGTCGAGATTTTCGGCGGCAGCGGCGGTCAGACGCTGATGCAGGCGAGCGCCGGCGGTTTCTGGATTCGCCAGAAGAGCGCGGATGGGCAAGCCATCATCAACGCCCGCACCAGCAGCGACCAGGGGGTGCGGCTGGGCGGCGTGACCGCGTATACTTTCGATAACCAGGGGCGTTTCCACGAACGCATCGAGGCGAACACGGCGGTGCTCCAGCCCGGGCTGTGGCAGCTGGGAGACGCCCGGGTGTACGGAATAGAAGTGCCGCCGCGAGACTTCGCCCAGTATTCGCTCAGTACGACCTTGTCACCCGAGCAGGTTCGCGAAAGCTTCGCCACGCCGGAGACAGTGCCGTTCTGGGACCTGCCGTTGTATATCGAGATTGCCGAGCATTCCGGCTTCGCCGCCACCGGGTATCGCTTGCAGTACCAGAAGCTGTTGGCGCGGCCCCTGTTTTTCGCCGCAATGGTGATGCTCGCGGCGGCGGTCAGTCTGCGCTTCTTTCGATCCGGCGGCGTGCAGAAGATGGTTTTGAGTGGCGTCGGTGCGGGCTTTCTGCTTTATGTGCTGTCGAAGGTGACGGACGACTTGAGCAGGGCCGAACTGATGCATCCGGCAGCCGCCGCATGGCTACCGGCCGTCATCGGTGGACTGACGGGTTTGGTGGCGTTGTTGTACCAGGAGGATGGGTGATGGCCGCTGTGACCACCGCTCCATTCTCGTTGCGATGCTCTTCGTCGGGGCTGTCTGCGCGCGTCGGTACCGGCCGGCGGGTGCATATCTATCTGCTCGCGGGGCTGCTCGGGCCAGTCTTGCTCGCGACGCCGGTCGCTGCACAAACGCAGGGCCTCAACTCCATTGCGGAAACGTCACCGTTTCTGAATTTCAAGACCCAGATCAGACCGGTCCCACCGCCGAACTCCGGAGCGGGATTCAAGCAAAAAGACTCCCCGATGCTCGTTCAGGCGAACGAGATCAACTACGACTACAACAACGAAAAGGTCGCCGCGGTCGGCAACGTGCAGATCTATTATGGCGGCGCCACCGTGGAGGCCGACAGGGTCGTCTACGACCAGCGCACCAAGCGCCTGCGTGCCGAAGGCAATGCCCGCCTGACCGAGCCGGACGGCAAGGTCACCTATGGCGAGGTCATCGACCTCACCGACGACTATCGCAACGGCTTCGTGGATTCCCTGCGGGTCGAGACCGTCGACCAGACGCGGCTTGCGGCCTCCCGCGCCGACCGCAGCGAAGGGACCCACACGGTTTTCCAGAGCGGCGTCTACACGGCGTGCGAGGCCTGCAAAGAGGATCCCAAGAAGCCGCCTTTGTGGCAGGTCAAGGCCGCCCGGATCATCCACAACCAAACCGAGAAGATGCTCTATTTCGAGGACGCCAAGATCGAGTTCTTCGGCGTTCCCCTCGCCTATTTCCCCTACTTCGCGACGCCCGACCCGACCGTGAAGCGCAAGAGCGGCTTCCTGATGCCGACCTACTCGTATAGCTCGAAGAAATACGGCTATGCGATCGAGGTGCCCTACTATCTTGCTCTTTCGCCCAATTACGACCTGACGCTGTCGCCGCAGATCACCAGCAAGCAGGGCCTGTTGATGCAGGCCGAATGGCGGCATCGTCTGGTCGACGGCTACTACAGCGTTCGCGCCGCCGGCATCTACCAGCTCGACAAGGATGCGTTCATCCGCAGCAGCGCTCCGGGCGACCACACGCCCGGCTACCGCGATTTCCGCGGCAGCATCGAATCCTCAGGCCAGTTCAACCTGACCTCGAACTGGGTGTGGGGCTGGGACGCCATCGCGGCGAGCGACACCACTTTCTACCAGGATTACAAGGTCAAGTCGGTGCAGCGCCAGAGCACCGATCTGTTGACGACGTCCATGACGGAAGGCGTGAGCCAGCTCTATCTGTCGGGGCGTGGCGCCACGAGCTATTTCGACGCCCGGACGATCTATTACCGCGGCTTCTCGGAATACGACAACCAGGACGCCCTGCCGCTGATCCGTCCGGTCATCGACTATGCGTACACGTTCGGCCAGCCGGTGCTGGGCGGCGAACTGTCCTACAAGACGAACCTCACCAGCCTGTCGCGCGATTCCGCGAGCTTCAATGCGATCACGACGGACACCAGCAGTTGTCTGGCCCAAATCGGAAAGACCGCGAAAGACTGCATGCTCCTGCGCGGCATCCCCGGCGACTACACCCGCTTCACCGCCGAAGCGAACTGGCGCAAGCAGGTGATCGACGGCTTCGGCCAGGTGTTCACGCCGTTCGTCTCGGTGCGCGGCGACCTCGCCATGCTGTCGGTGGATAACCAGACCAACGTCGATCAATACATCACGCCGGGCGACACCCAGACGGCGCGGCTCATGCCCACCGCCGGCGTGGAGTACCGCTACCCCTTCATCAGCGTCCAGTCGTGGGGCACGCAGATATTGGAGCCGATCGCGCAGGTGATCGTGCGTCCCGACGAGCCGAACATCGGCAAGCTGCCCAACGAGGATGCCCAGAGCCTCGTGTTCGACGACTCGAACCTGTTCAAGGTCGACAAGTTCTCCGGCTACGACCGCGTCGAAGGCGGCGGCCGCGCCAATGTGGGCCTGCAATACACCGCCCAGTTCAACCGCGGCGGCTACTTCAACGTCCTGTTCGGACAATCCTACCACCTGTTCGGCGTCAACTCCTTCGCGGCCGGCGACACCACCAATACGGGGATCGACAGCGGCCTCGACAAGTCGGCTTCCGACTATGTCGCCCGCGCGGCCTATCGGCCCAACCGCATCCTGTCGTTCGTGTCCCGCTTCCGCTTCGACGAAAACGACTTCACGCTCAAGCGTCTCGAGGTCGAGACGACCGCCAATTTCGATCGCTGGGTCTATTCGCTGATGTACGGCAACTACGACGCCCAGCCCGCGCTCGGCTTCCTCGATCGCCGGCAGGGCATCCTGGGCACCACCTCGGTCAAGGTGACCCAGAACTGGGTGGTGTCCGGTGGCGCCCGCTACGACATCGAGGCGGGCAAATTCGACCAGACCCGCATCGGGCTCGGCTATATCGACGACTGTTTCATGATGTCGTTGAACTACATCACCGACTTCTCCCAGAGCGGGAACGTCGAGGACAACCATACCGTGTCCCTGCAGATGAGCCTGCGCACGATCGCCTCCACTGCCGGCCAGTAAATTGCCCCAATCGCCCGCTAGCCGGACACGAACGGTCCACGCGGGCGCCCGGCTGGTGCGACCCGGCGCTCGGCATTGGAAGATCGGGAACCCGACCAGAACGGCAATTTGCCCATGAGATTGTTGCCCATGAGATTGTTGCCCATGAGATCGTCGCCCATGAGGTCGCCCATGAGCATGACACAATCCAAATCGACTTCCGCAGCACGCTGGTGCGGGCTCGCCGTCGCGGCCGTCATCGCGGTCGCCACAGCCGGGGCCGCTTCGGCTCAGCAGGTGCTGGTGATGGTGAACGGAGATCCGGTCACCTCCTACGATGTTGAACAGCGCTCCAAATTCCTCCGCCTGTCGACGCAGAAGAACCACTCCCGCCAGGAAGTGATCGAGGAGCTGATCAACGAGAAGCTCAAGATCCAGATCGTCAAGCGCTACAAGCTCGACATCACCGAAAAGGACGTCGACAACGCCTTCGCCGACATGGGCAGGCGCATGCGCATGTCACCCGCGCAGCTGACCCAGGTGCTGGCCCAACAGGGCGTCGACGCCAACACCCTCAAGGAACGGCTGCGGGCCGACATATCGTGGCAGCAGATCGTCCGCGGCAAATTCCAGTCGAGCTTCCAGATCCGCGAAAAGGACATCAACGACGCGCTCGAAAAGAGCAACAAGGGCGACGAGAAGGACCTGACGGGCACCGAGTACACGTTGCGCCCCATCCTGTTCGTGGTCACCGGCCGGTCCCAGGCCGGCCGCGTCGAGGCGCGCAAGCGCGAGGCCGAAGCCCTGCGGGCGCGCTTCAACGGCTGCGCGGAAGGACTGCCGTTCGCCCGCGCGCTACGCGGCGTCGTCGTGCGCGAGCAGATCAAGAAATCGTCCGGCGACCTGCCGGCACCGCTGCGCAAGATCCTCGACGACACGCCGGTCGGCAAGCTGACCGCGCCGGAGGTGACCGCCAACGGCGTCGAAGTGTTCGCACTGTGCAACCGCAACGAAACCACCATCGAAAGCGCCGCCAAGCGCCAGGTGCGCGAGCGGATTTTCGCCGAGCGTTTCGAGCGGCAATCGAAGCGTTTCCTCCAGGAGCTGCGACGCAGCGCCATGATCGAGGTCAAGTAGCCCGCCAATGGGTGCGTACGGGTCGAGAGGTGCCGATCAGGCGGCTTTGGCCGTGACGGCCGGCGAGCCGGCGGGCATCGGCCCCGACATCACCATCGCGGCCTGGCGGCGTCGGCGCGAACTCGCCTTGCCGCCATTCTACGTCGTCGCCGATGCCGCGTTCCTGGAGCGACGCGCCGGCGAACTGGGAACGGCCGTGCCGCTCGCCGTCGTCGAGCCGGAGGATGCCGCCGGGGTTTTTGCAACCGCACTTCCCGTCGTCGATCTCGCCATGCCGGTCACGTCGGCGCCCGGCCGCCCCGATGCGTCGAGCGCCCCGGCGGCGATCGCCGCCATCCGGCGCGCCGTCGCCGACGTCATGGCGGGCCGCGCGACCGCCATCGTGACCAATCCGATCGCCAAGAACGTGCTCTACCGATCCGGCTTCCCGGAGCCCGGCCACACCGAGTTCCTGGCGCGCCTGGTGCACGAGAGCAGCGGCCGCGAGTGCCGGCCGGTCATGATGCTGTGGTCGCCCGAGCTCGCGGTCGTTCCGGTCACCATTCACCTGCCGCTCGCCGATGTTCCAAAATGCCTCGACGAGGCGCTGATCGTCGAGACTGCTCGCATCGTCGCCGCCGATCTCATGCAACGGTTCGGCATCGCGCGGCCACGCCTCGCCATTGCGGGCCTCAATCCCCATGCGGGCGAGGACGGTGCGCTCGGCCGCGAGGACGGGGCGATCGTCGCCCCCGCCGTCGCCCGCCTCAACGCGGAGGGCATTGCGGCCAAAGGCCCCCTGCCGGCCGACACCATGTTCCACGCTGCCGCCCGCGCCAGCTATGACGCGGCGCTGTGCATGTATCACGACCAGGCGCTGATCCCCATCAAGACGCTGGCCTTCGATCACGCCGTCAATGTCACCCTCGGCCTGCCCTTCGTGCGCACCTCGCCCGATCACGGAACCGCCTTCGACATCGCCGGCACCGGCCGGGCCGACATTTCCAGCCTGGTGGCGGCGCTTGCGCTCGCCCGACGCCTCGCCGTGCGCGAACCCGTGGCGGCTTGAGCCGCCATGGCCCCCATCGACGATCTGCCGCCATTGCGCGAGGTGATCCGCCGCCACGGCCTGTCGGCGCGCAAGTCGCTGGGCCAGAACTTCCTGCTCGACCTCAACCTCACCACCCGGATCGCCCGCGCGGGCGGCTCTCTCGACGACGTGACGGTGGTGGAAATCGGCCCCGGTCCGGGCGGGCTGACCCGCGCGCTCCTGGCCGCCGGCGCCCGTCGCGTCGTCGCCGTCGAGCGCGATGAGCGTGCGGTCGCGGCACTCGCCGAAGTCGCCGGGCACTATCCGGGCCGCCTCGACATCGTCGAAGGCGACGCCATGGACTTCGATCCGCGTCCGCGCCTCGACGCCACTCCGGCGCGGGTGATCGCCAACCTGCCCTACAACATAGCGACCGCGCTTCTGGTGCGGTGGCTGTGCGTGGAACCCTGGCCGCCCTGGTACGACAGCCTCGTCCTCATGTTCCAGCGCGAGGTCGCCGAACGCATCGTCGCTCTTCCGGGCAGCGCCACCTACGGGCGGCTGTCGGTGATCGCCTCCTGGCGATGCGAAGCGCGCATCCTGTTCGACGTCAATCCGTCCGCCTTCGTGCCGCCCCCGAAAGTGACGTCGAGCGTGGTCCGGCTCACGCCGCGCATGGAGCCTCTGGCGTGCGACCGCCGCCGGCTGGAGCTCGTCACCCAGGCGGCTTTCGGTCAGCGCCGCAAGATGCTGCGCCAGAGCCTGAAGTCGCTCGGCGCCGACACCGGTCGCCTGATCGCAGCCGCCGGACTCGCCGAGACGGCCCGGGCGGAAGAAATTCCGGTTGCCGGTTTCGTCGCCCTGGCGCAGGCTCTCGACGAAACCACGACCGGGAAACCTTCATGACCGCGACGAAACGACGTTCGATCACCGCCTATGGGGAGCCCTTGTGCGAGACCGTCGCCGAGGTGTCCGCGCCGCGCGGCACCGAGGTGCTGGTGCGCATCCATCGCTGCGGCGTCTGCCACTCGGACCTGCATGTACAGGACGGCTACTTCACCCTGGCGGGCGGCAAGAAGCTCGATATCTCCGCCGGCCGGCCGCTGCCGATGGCGCCCGGCCACGAGATCGCCGGCGAGGTCGAGGCCGCCGGTCCGGATGCCGCGATGGCGCCCGGCACCAAGGTCGCGGTCTATCCCTGGATCGGCTGCGGCACCTGCCCGGCCTGCCGCCACGGTGAGGAGAACCTCTGTGCGGCCTCGCGCCATCTCGGCGTCAATGTGGACGGCGGCTTTTCGACCCATGTGATGGTGCCGCATCCGCGCTATCTGATCGAATACAGCCCGCTGCGGGCGTCGGTCGCCGCCTTGCTGATGTGCTCGGGCTTGACCGCCTATGCGGCCTTGAAGCGCCTCGGCGATCGCCAGGCGCGCGCCCCGGCCCTGCTCGTCGGCATGGGCGGGGTCGGCATGATGGGCCTTGCGCTCGCCCGCACCATGTTCGCGCATGCGCCCATGGTCGCCGACACCGACGCCAGGAAGCGAGAAACCGCGCTCGCGGCCGGTGCCGCCGCGGCTTTCGACCCCACCGATCCGGATGCCCGCAAGGCCGTGCTGGCGGCGACCGGCGGCGTCTATGCGGCCTGCGATTTCGTCGGCTCGGAAGACTCTCTCAAATTCGCCACCGGAACCCTCGCCAAGGGCGGCAAGGTGGTGGTCACCGGGATGTTCGGGGGCGGCTTCTCCACCGGCACCGCCATGTTCCCCTTGAAGGCCATGACCATCGAGGGATCGATGACCGGAACGCTCGACGAGGCGCGTGAGCTGATGGGATTGGCGCTGGGCGGCAACATTCCGCCGATCCCGATCCGCGAGCGCCCGCTCGACGAAGCGCAGGCGGCGCTCGAAGACCTGCGCGCCGGCCGCGTCGTCGGCCGCACCGTGCTGATCGCGTGAGTTCAGCGTCATTCCGGGGCGCGCGACAGCGCGGCCCCGGAAACCAGCGGCACGGTCGGAATTCGCGGCTGGACTGCGGGTTCGGCCTTCGGCCGCCCCGGCTTGACCACGGGATCGATCAAGCGCGTTCGATCACGCCGTGATCTTCTTCAAATCCTCGAGCAGGCCGTCGACGAACCGCGTCATTTCCGGGCGCTGGACGCGGCGCAAGCGTTCCGCCGTCAGGATGGCTCGCAGGCGCGAAAAGCTCTCGTCGAGATCGAGATTGACCAGGACGTAGTCGTATTCGTCCCAATGCGGGATCTCGGCGGCGGCGTTGTGCAACCGCTGCCGGATGACCTCGTCGCTGTCCTCGGCGCGCCGTTCGAGGCGCGAGCGCAATTCCTCGGCGGTGGGCGGCAGCACGAACACGCTGACCACATCGGAACGCATGGCCCCATAGAGCTGCTGGGTGCCCTGCCAATCGATGTCGAAGAGGACATCACGGCCTGCTTCGAGCGCCTTTTCGACCGCCTCGCGCGGCGTGCCGTAGCAGTTGCCGTGCACCTGCGCCCATTCCAGGAGATCGCCGGCGTCGCGCATGACGTCGAACTGACGCTGCGACACGAAGTGATAATGTACGCCGTCGATCTCGCTCGGACGTCGCGACCGCGTCGTCACCGATATGGAAAGACTGAGATGATCCTTCTCTTGCGGATCATTGAGAAGACTGCGGGTCAGAGTCGTCTTGCCGGCGCCCGAGGGCGAGGAGACCACCAGCATGAGACCGCGGCGGCGGATGTCGCCCGCTTTCGATTGCGCCGTCGCCATTCCCATCACTCCAGGTTCTGCACCTGCTCGCGGAACTGTTCGACCAGGTTCTTGAGCTCGAGACCGATATTGGTCAGCTCGATGTCGTTCGATTTCGCGCACAGCGTATTGGTTTCGCGGTTGAGCTCCTGGGACAGGAAGTCGAGCCGCCGGCCGACGGCACCGCCGGCCTTGATCAGCTTGTTGGCCTGGCCCACATGGGCGGTGAGACGGTCGAGCTCCTCGCGGATGTCGGCCTTGGTGGCGAGCACGATCGCCTCCTGGTGCAACCGGTCGGAATCGAAGCGGGCGGAGTTTTCGAGAAGCGCCGCGACCTGCTCCTGCAGCCGCTGCCGGATGGCTTCCGGACGCCGGCCCGGGGAAGCCTCCGCACGTGCCACCAGGGCGGCGATCTCGTCGAGCCGCGTCGTCAGCACATGGCCGAGGACTTCGCCCTCGTGGCGGCGCATCTCGGCGAGGCTCACGAGCGTCTGCGCAAAACCGTCGACGGCCGCCGCTTCGGCGCTGCGGCGTTCGGCTTCGCTTTCCTCGGCGTCGTGCACCTCGACCACGCCCTTGATGGCCAGGATGCCGTCGAGGCGCGGCGCCGCGGCGTCGACCTTGCCGGCGAGATTGTTCATGGTGGCGAGGACGGCCGAGAGCACCTGCTCGTTGACCCGGACCTCCGGCTGCGCACCCGGGCGCTCCACCGTCAGGGTGGCGTTCACGGCGCCGCGGGAGAGCACCTCGGCCGCCCGGGCGCGCACCGGCGCATCCACCGCGTCCCAGCCCGGCGGCCAGCGCAGCCGCACGTCCAGGCCCTTGGCGTTGACGGAACGTATCTCCCATGCCCACGCATAGGAGGCGGAAGTGCCTTGCCCGCGGGCAAAGCCGGTCATGCTCGACAAGGTCATGGGAATACTTTCGCGCGAATCCATGAATAAACGTCGCCTGAACTTAGCGGGGCGGCCGGACCGTCACAATACGAACGGCCCTTACCCGCCGGCGATCGCATTTCGGTGCCGGGTCTCAGCGGGTTGTCGACGACCGGCTTTGGGATCGCCGCGTCGGCGTCGGAGCTGCTGCGGGCGCAACCGCCGCCGGAGCCGGCGCAGCCGCTTCCCCGGCGCTGCCGTCCTTCTGCTGCTGTTCGATCGCGCGCAGCCGCGCCACATTACGCTGGTGCTGGTCGAGCGTCTCGGAGAAGGCGTGCCCGCCGCTGCCGTCGGCGACGAAGAACAGCTCCTTGGTCCGCGCCGGATTGGCGACCGCTTCCAGCGAGGCGCGCCCCGGATTGGCGATCGGACCCGGCGGCAGGCCGTCGATCACGTAGGTGTTGTAGGGTGTCGGCTGGTCGATCTCGCTGCGCAGGATCGGACGCCCGAGCGTGCCCTTGCCGCCGACGAGTCCGTAGATGATGGTCGGATCGGACTGCAGGCGCATGCGCTGCTTGAGACGGTTGACGAACACCGACGCGACGCGGGAACGCTCTTCCGGACGCCCGGTTTCCTTCTCGACGATCGAGGCCAGCGTGACCAGCTGTTCGGGCGTCTTGAGGGGCAGATCGGGCGAGCGGTGTTCCCAGACGTCCTGCAGCAGCCGGCGCTGCGCCTGCTGCATGCGCTGGATGATCTGTTCGCGGGACATACCGCGCGTGAATTTGTAGGTCTCCGGCAACAGCGAACCCTCGCGCGGCATTTCCCGGATGTTGCCGGCGAGCACGTCGTTGTCGAGAAGCCGCTGGACGATCTGCTCCGACGTCAATCCTTCCGGGATCGTCATCTGGTGCTGCACCACCTTGCCTTCGATGATGGTGCCGATGACGTCGCGCAGGCTGGCCTGCTTGGTGAACTGGTATTCCCCGAACTTGAGCTCGTCCTTGGCCTTGAGGACGAGCACCCCGCCGATGAAAATCCACGGCTGGTCGATGACCCCCTCCCGGACCAGGAGATCGGCGATGTCGCGGATGCCGAGCCCGCGCGGGATGTTGACGACCTTGTCGGCGGCGAGCGGTCCTTCGTCCTCGTAGCGGGCCTTGCCCACATAGAGGCCGCCGCCGATCACCAGAGCGAAGATGATCAAGACCGTGAAGACGGCATTGCCGGCGACCACCAACGGATGGCGCGCCGTGCGCGAGCGCCGGGCCGGTCCCGAAACCCGTTCGGGTTCGAGCGCTGCGCGGGGGCTCTTTGGAGTTATCCGCTTCTGTTCCATCAGCACGTACGGTCCTGGAGAACCGCCGTACCGACGCCGCGCGAGGCACGATTCGGAGAAAAACTGGTTTTGCCGCTGTTGTCCGATCGCATCGCCATTCCCGTCGTCGATCCAGCGTCGCCCGCGCCGGCAAACTACAACAGACGTGGCGCCGCGTATACCTGTGCGTTGTGGCGGGCATCACGTCCGGGACTCGGCTGGCGCCGAATCCCTCTTGGGGTCGCGAGCCTATACGGACCAAGGCGTCGAATGGAAGCCCGGCGGACGGCATCGCCCGCGAGGGCGGCGCCGGTCCGAAGGCGGCGAACCGTCAATGTGCGACGCGCCTGAACAGGATCGAGGCGTTGGTGCCGCCGAATCCGAACGAGTTCGACAGGGCGATGTTGATCTCGCGCTTGCGCGCCTGATGGGGCACGAGGTCGATCGACGTCTCCACCGACGGATTGTCGAGGTTGATGGTCGGGGGCGCCACATTGTCGCGGATGGCGAGGATCGAGAAGATCGCTTCGACTGCGCCCGCGGCGCCGAGAAGGTGTCCGGTCGAAGACTTGGTCGACGACATGGAGATGCGCCCGGCCGCGTTGCCGACCAGACGTTGCACGGCGCCGAGCTCGATCTCGTCGCCGAGCGGCGTCGAGGTGCCGTGGGCATTGATGTAGTCGACCTCGGCCGCCGACAGGCCGGCCCGCTTGAGCGCCATCGCCATGCAGCGGAAGGCGCCGTCGCCGTCTTCCGCCGGCGCGGTTATGTGATGGGCGTCGCCGGAAAGACCGTAGCCGATCACCTCGGCGTAGATCTTGGCGCCGCGGGCCTTGGCGTGCTCGTACTCTTCGAGCACGACGATGCCGGCCCCCTCGCCCATGACGAAGCCGTCGCGGGCCTTGTCGTAGGGTCGCGAGGCTTCCTTCGGCGTGTCGTTGAAGCCGGTCGACAGCGCCCGGCAGGCCGAGAAGCCGGCGATGGAGATGCGGCAGATCGGCGATTCCGCGCCGCCGGCGACCATCACGTCGGCATCACCAAGCATGATCAGGCGGGCGGCGTCGCCGATGGCGTGCGCGCCGGTCGAACAGGCTGTGACGACCGAATGATTGGGCCCCTTCAGGCCGTGCTCGATCGACACGTAACCGGAAGCAAGATTGATCAGGCGGCCCGGAATGAAGAAGGGCGACACGCGCCGCGGCCCCTTCTCCTTGAGGACGATCGACGTCTCCGCGATGCCCTCCAGGCCGCCGATGCCGGAGCCGATCAGCACGCCGGTGCGGGTCTGCTCGTCGTAGGTCCGAGGCTTCCAGCCGGAATCATCCATGGCCTGACGGGCGGCGCATTTGGCGTAGATGATGAACTCGTCGACCTTGCGCTGTTCCTTCGGCTCCATCCACTGGTCGGGATTGTAGGTGCCGTCGGTGCCGTCGCCGCGTGGAATGCTGCAGGCGATCTTGGCCGGCAGATCCGAGACGTCGAACTTTTCGATCGGCTTGGCGCCGCTTTCGCCGGCGAGGAGTCGCTGCCACGTCGCTTCGACACCGCAGGCGAGCGGCGATACCATTCCGAGTCCAGTTACGACGACGCGTCTCATTTCCACGGCTTTAGTCCAGGCTTTTGTGCGCCGTTCGCGAAAAGGTCGGCTTGGTAGTGGAGATACCGGAGGGCCTGCTCGCGCCCGGCTCGCGAATCCGGGCGCCGTCGAACGAGGGCGGATCACAATTGACCGTGCGACGCGATATCGACGCGACGCACGGCCATTCGCCGCGGCAGACACATGGCGGGCGAAACGCCCGCCGTCCGTCAGCTCTTCGCGTTCTTTTCGAGGAATTTCACCGCATCGCCGACGGTCAGGATGGTTTCCGCGGCGTCGTCCGGGATCTCGCACCCGAACTCTTCCTCGAACGCCATCACGAGCTCGACCGTATCGAGGCTATCGGCGCCGAGATCGTCGATGAAGCTCGCATTTTCGGTGACCTTTTCGGGCTCTACCCCGAGGTGCTCCACGACGATTTTCTTCACTCGCTCGCCAATGTCACTCATATCTCAAACCTCGTGCGCTGCGGACTTGGCCCGACCGAACACGTGACGTCACGTCGTCGCGTCGCGGCTCGTCGTGTTGAACTCAAGGCAGGACGCACCCGGGTCGAGGCGAGTTCCCCAGCCCCTCTGTTTCCGTGTCGCCCAACCAAGCCGGGTTCGGTTATCACACTTCCTTTAGCTTGACCAGCAGCCCAATCAGGGCCTTATTCACAGGATTCCGAGCATTCATCTCATTCAGATCATTGCCATTCCGCCGTTGACGTGAAGCGTCTGTCCGGTCACGTAACCGGCTTCATTCGACGACAGAAAAACGACTGCGGCCGCCACATCGTCTCCCGATCCGAACCGGGCCGCGGGTACGCGTGCAAGCGCGCCTTCGCGCTGCTTGTCGGAGAGCGCGCCCGTCATCGGCGTCTCGATGAATCCGGGCGCGATGGCGTTCACCGTCACGCCGCGCGAGGCGACCTCCTGGGCGAGGGATTTGGTCATGCCGATCAGGCCGGCCTTGGCGGCTGCGTAATTCCCCTGACCCGCATTGCCGGTCACGCCGACCACCGAGGTGATGGCGATGATCCGTCCCGAGCGCCGCCGCATCATGCCGCGCACCGCCGCGCGGGAGAGGCGGAAAGAAGCGGTCAAGTCGACCGCGATCACCTTGTCCCAATCCTCGTCCTTGAGGCGCATGAAAAGATTATCGCGGGTGATGCCGGCATTGTTGACCAGGATGTCGAGCGAACCGAGCGCTTCCTCGGCCGCCGGCACCAGCTTCTCGACCGCATCCATGTCGCCGAGGTCGCACGGCAGCACGCGGGCCTTGTCGCCGAGTTCGCCCGCAAGGGCATCCAAGGCCTCGCGCCGCGTGCCCGACAGGGCGACGCTCGCACCTTGCCGCGCCAACGCGCGGGCGATGGCGGCACCGATGCCGCCGGTCGCACCGGTGACCAGCGCGGATTTGCCGGACAGATCGAACATGTCGAGCCTCCTTGATTGGCCCTTGGAAACCGTGCGGTCGCCGCGACGGCGGCTTCCGTTTGTTTCCTACGCGCCCTGCGCCGCCTTGAAGGCGGTGACGTCGGCGGGATTGCCGATCGCAACCCCGATGGCGCCGGCGGCGATACGCTTGACGAGACCGCTCAATACCTTGCCGGCGCCGAGTTCGTAGAAGGTGGTGACGCCCTGCGATGCCATATGGGCGATCGACTCGCGCCAGCGCACGGTGCCGGTGACCTGCTCGACCAGCCGGCGCACGATCTCGGCGGGATCGGTGATCGGCAATGCCAGCACGTTGGCGACCACCGGAACGAGCGGCGGCTTCACCGTCGCGACGGCGAGCGCATCCTTCATGGCGTCGGCCGCCGGCTGCATGAGCGAGCAATGGAAGGGGGCGGATACGGGCAGGAGCATCGCCCGCTTCGAGCCCCGGCTCTTGGCGATTTCCACCGCCCGCTCGACCGCGGCCTTGTCACCGGACACGACCACCTGTCCGCCGCCATTGTCGTTGGCGGCCTGGCAGACCTGCCCCTGGGCGGCGTCAGCGGCGACCGCTGCGGCCTGTTCGAAATCCAACCCGATCAGCGCCGCCATGGCCCCAACGCCGACGGGAACCGCTTTCTGCATCGCCCGGCCACGGACGCGCACCAGGCGGGCCGTGTCGGCGATGGTGAGCGAGCGGGCGGCGGCGAGTGCGGAATACTCGCCCAGGGAATGGCCGGCCACGAATGTCGCGTCCCGGGCCAGGTCGACCCCGGCTTCCGTCTCGAGCACGCGCAGCGTGGCGAGCGAGACCGCCAACAGGGCCGGCTGGGTGTTTTCCGTCAGCGTCAGGGCGTCGGCCGGCCCCTCCCACATGAGGGTCGACAGGCGTTCGCCCAAGGCGTCGTCCACCTCGTCGAAGACGGCGCGCGCCACAGCGAATTCGTCGGCCAGGGCCTTACCCATCCCGACAGCTTGACTGCCTTGCCCCGGAAACACGAATGCTGTGGCCATGAAATCACCTTTGCTTGCAGCTGGTGGCCCTAAAAGCCCCACTCCGGCGTGTCAAGTTCGCGCCACAACGACCATGCGGGCAACCAACCGCACAGCCGCACGCGGTAACCAAGCAACAATCGTCATGTGATACCTGTAAAGTGTGAGCACTCGCAAACCCATGCGTGAATACCAGCTGGTGACCGAAGCCGACTTGGCGCGGGCCCGCCAAGATGCCGGATTCCGTCAGCAATTGCTGGTCGAAAACCTCGATCTGCTGCTGGTCGAGCTGGGGCGATTGCGCACCGATCCGGCGGCGATCGACAAGGCCCGAGCCCTGCAGATGCGGGAAGGCGCGCAACTGGCGGTCCGGCTGGCGGATCTCCTGCATGCGCTCGCTCCGGAGGGCGACGGCGCCGACCGGCCGACTTCCGCGTAAGTTCTGCCGGGCATAAGCCTTGCGTTCAGCCACATTTTCCTTATAAACCCCGCCTTCCGCTCGATCCTGGCCGGGAGCTGAACGGACGGTCTTCCGCCTCCTCGGGCGGTTGGCAGGACCTGTCGGTCCGACGTCCCGTGTTCCCGCCTTCTGAGCATTCGACCCTTTCCCGAGGGCACGAGGGGCTTGGCGCCGGGGCGAGCATTGGACTGAAGGAGAGGTCTTTATGCCATTGTATGAACACGTCTATCTTGCGCGCCCGGACCTATCGGCGCAGCAGGTCGAGGAACTCACGACCCAATACAAGGGCGTGATCGAGCAGCTGGGCGGTAAAATCGAGAAGAACGAATACTGGGGGGTCAAGTCCCTCCACTACCGCATCCGCAAGAACCGCAAGGCGCACTTCACCCTGCTCAACATCGACGCGCCGGCCGCCGCCGTCGTCGAGGTCGAGCGCCAGCAGCGCATCAACGAAGACGTTCTGCGCATGCTGACGGTACGCGTCGAAGAACTGGAAGCCGGCCCTTCGGCCATGATGCGCAAGTCCGATCGGGACCGCGATGACCGCGGCCCGCGCGGTGACCGTGACGACCGCGGCCCGCGCGGCGGTGACCGGGGCGAGCGCTTCCGCGATCGTCGGCCGCGCGAAGACGCCGAAGAAACCACCCCCGTGACGGAGGAGTAAGACCGATGGCCTTTTCAACCAACTCTGCCCGCCGTCCGTTCTTCCGCCGCCGCAAGACCTGCCCGTTCTCGGGCGAGAATGCGCCGAAGATCGACTACAAGGACGTGAAGCTCCTGCAGCGCTACATTTCCGAGCGCGGCAAGATCGTGCCGAGCCGGATCACCGCGGTATCGGCCAAGAAGCAGCGCGAACTCGCCGCGGCGATCAAGCGCGCGCGCTTCCTCGGCCTCCTGCCCTACATGATCCGCTGACGGCGGCCCGCCGGCCCGGCCGGCGGCCCGCGAATCGACATGAAACGATCGGCCGCGGGCGAGCCGCGGCCGGCAATGGTTGGGGCGGACGACATGATCCGCCTCTAACCGCTCCTCGAGCGGGACAGCTTCGATGGCGCAGCTTTTTCTGATCGCGATATCGGCCGGGGCGGCGAGCGCCTTCTTGTTTACTTCGCTCGCTTCCGGTTCGCCGGTCGCCCTCTTGCTCGCCCAGCTCGCCCCACTGCCCATTCTCATCGCCGGTCTCGGATGGAGCCATTGGGCCGCCCTCCTCGCGGTCGCGCTCGCGGCCAGCGCCCTGGGAGCCTATCTGGGCGGCCTGTTCTTCCTCGGTTTTCTGTTCACCATCGGGCTACCGGCGTGGTGGCTGTCCTATCTCGCCCTCCTGGCCCGGCCGGGCATGTCGGCCGAGACGCTGGAGTGGTACCCGGTCGGCCGCCTGGTGGTCTGGGCATGCCTGTTCGGGGCCCTCGTGACCACCGTCGGACTGCTCAAGATCTCCGGTTTCGACGGCGACTTCGACACGGCACTACGCTCCGGCTTCGAACGCTTCCTGCGCCTCCAGGCAGGTGTGAACGGTCAAGACCCGTTGAAGATCCCCGGGGTCACCGATCCTGACCGTTTTCTCGACCTGATGGTGCGGATCATCCCGCCGGCGGCGGCGGCCACCTCGGCGGTCACCAACCTCCTCAATGTCTGGCTGGCCGGCCGGGTAGTCGATTTGTCCGGCCGGCTGCGGCGGCCATGGCCGGATCTGACGGCCCTCCGGCTGCCGCGCATGGCGGCGACGGGTTTTGTCGTTGCCGTCCTGGGCGCCTTCCTGCCGGAGCTCGCCGGCACGGTGGGGCGTCTCGTCGCGGCGAGCCTCGCGGTGGCCCACGTGCTGCTCGGGCTCGCGGTCATGCACGCGGTGACCGCGGCGCTGTCGAATCGTTCGCTGGTGCTCGTGGCCGCCTACGCCCTGATGGCGATCTTCCAATGGCCGGCGCTGCTGATGCTCATTTTGGGCCTCAGCGACACGGTGGCCGACTGGCGCTCGCGCTTCGGAGTTAAGAACAGACCGACCGTCTAGCTGAAGTTACCTGTCAATGAACCTGATAAAACCCTAGGAACCCACGGAGAGAACAATGGAAGTCATCCTGTTGGAGCGTGTCGCCAAGCTCGGCCAGATCGGCGACGTGGTGCGAGTAAAGGAGGGCTACGCCCGCAATTTCCTTCTGCCCAAGGGCAAGGCGCTGCGCGCCACCAAGGACAACAAGGTCAAGTTCGATTCCATGAAGGTCCAGCTCGAGACCCGCAATATCGAACTCAAGGGCGAAGCCCAGACGGTTGGTGCAAAGCTCGACGGCAAGAGCTTCATCGTCATCCGCCAGGCGTCGGAGAGCGGTCAACTCTACGGATCGGTGTCGGCCCGCGACCTCGTCGACCTCCTCACCAATGGCGGCTTCACCGTCACCCGCAGCCAGATCGACATCCACGCGCCGATCAAAACGCTCGGCCTGCACAAGGTGCCGGTGGTGCTGCATCCCGAGGTGGAAGTGTCCGTGACCATCAATGTCGCCCGCAGCACCGAAGAGGCGGAGCGTATCGCCCGCGGCGAGAACGTACTCGGCCGGCGCGACGAGGATGAAGAGGCCGCCGCGGCGCTCGCCGCCGAGACCTTCTTCGAGCATCCCGACGATGCCGAAGAGGAGCAGGCCGAAACCGAAGAGAAGAAAGACTGATCTTTGCGCCCCCACGCCGGGTCCCGCAATTCCGGGGCCCGGTGATCGCTCTGCCGGCGTGGGTTTGGGCGGCGCGAGCTTTGGCGCAGTGAGTCGGACGAATCCGATCCGCCGGGCCCTCGTCGCCGGCCATTTCCCTTACGAAACTTGGCTTTAGGTATAGCAGTCCGGCGCCATCGGCGCGCTGTCCGGCCCCCTCAACCAGTTTCCCATGGGCGGGGAAACCATTAAATTACAATACGTTGGTAAAATCCGCTGGCCCGGTTGACCAGTCGTTCGTCTCAGCGGCCATCAGTCCGTCAAAGCCTTGCCAATCGACCACCGGGCGCCGTAATAAACGTATGCTGGCGGTTCAAGGATTCCGGTTCTGCCGCGTCGGGTTCCAATTGATCGGGCCTGGCCTCGTGCCCCGAGGATGCCGCGGGAGGCGGCAGAGGGCCTCAGGTCGGCCGTCGATCGGCTACCCCTTTCAAGGATGACCGGTGGGCAGTGGTTTTCAGCCATTGCACCAAAGATCGCCAGCAGAGGTTAAACACGGCAACCCGAGGTTGCCGTTCGTAGTGAACGTGGTGCGGTCGCGACGTTTGGCGGCCATCCTGATGGTCCCATCCGCACGGACTGCCCCGCTGATCCATGGGTCGTGGGCCGATCGGCTCCGCATTTCTCCCAATGAATGTGGAACCGGACAAATCGGGATTTGGGTCATGCCGAGAGGCGCGCATCTGAGAGGGCTGCACAACCGCCTGGCGGTAATGCACCAATGCACGCGCTTGCCGTGGTCCGGCGTCGAACCAACGACCTTCCCCTCCCCATTCCACCCCCTATGTGGCGCGTCCTGCTTCGTGCCTTGCTCCCCGTCCGTGCGACGCCGGGCAGGCGTGGGCCGACCCGCCAAGAGACATTTCAATGGCCAACAAAATGCTCATCGATGCCACCCACCCGGAGGAGACCCGGGTGGTGGTTCTACGTGGAAATCGCGTCGAGGAATTCGACTTCGAGTCCGCTAATCGCCGCCAGCTGCGCGGCAATATCTATCTCGCCAAGGTCACCCGCGTGGAGCCGTCGCTGCAGGCGGCGTTCGTGGACTATGGCGGCAACCGCCACGGCTTTCTCGCCTTTTCGGAAATTCACCCGGACTACTACCAGATCCCGGTGGCCGACCGGCAGGCACTGATCGAGGAAGAGGAGCGCGCCCACCGCGCCGCCGAAGACGAGGCCGAGCGGCGTTCCAGCGGCCGGCGCTCGCGCCATCGCGGTGCCCACCGCCGTGACGAAACCGTCCGCAGCGAGGCGGTCGCGGTCGGCGCCGAGGAGGCCGCCGCGTCGAACGCCGCGCCGGCACAGGATGCCGGCGAATTTCCCGCAAGCCCCACCGAGATTGCCGCCGAGACGGCAGCCGTCGGCGAGGTGCCGGCGGCCGTCTCCCCGGCGATGGACCTACCCGCCGCCGACGCCCCTTCGGGATCGGAGACCACGTCGGAACCGGTAGCGGCCTCCGAGCTCACGGACGCCCCCTTCCCCCATGTGGAATCCGCCGTCCCTGCCGAGCCGGCCAGGCGTCCTGACGACATCACGGCCATCGATCTGGGCGCCGAGCCCATGTCCGAGGCCGGCCGGGAAACCATGACCGAGGCGGAATTCGCCCCGCAGGCCATGACGGCGGGCGACGACGTGCCGCCGGCGGATGCCGGCGACGATGGCGACGCGCAGTATGCGAGCCCGGAGACCGACAGGGATGCCGACGAGTATGGGTCTCCCGAAGGTGACGACGAGGACGAGGAAGACGACGACGAGGACGACGGCGACGAAGAGGCCGAGGAAGAAGTCATCGAGTCGGTTGGCGGCGCCGACGCCCTCGAGGAGGTGCCCGACCGCGCCTATCGGTCGCGCCGCCAGTACAAGATCCAGGAAGTCATCAAGCGTCGCCAGATCATGCTGGTGCAGGTGGTCAAGGAAGAGCGCGGCACCAAGGGCGCGGCGCTGACGACCTATCTGTCGCTGGCCGGCCGATATTCCGTGCTGATGCCCAACACCGCCCGCGGCGGCGGCATTTCGCGCAAGATCACCAACGTCCAGGACAGGAAGCGCCTCAAGGAGATCGCCCAGGAGCTCGAGGTGCCGGAAGGCATGGGCGTGATCCTGCGCACCGCCGGTGCCGCCCGCACCAAGACCGAGGTCAAGCGCGACTTCGAATATCTGCTGCGGGTATGGGAGACGGTGCGCGATCTGACGCTCAAATCGGCGGCGCCGACCCTCGTCTACGAGGAAGGCTCCCTGGTCAAGCGCTCCATCCGCGACCTCTATAACAAGGACATCGACGAGGTCATCGTCGCCGGCGAAGGCGCCTATCACGAGGCCAAGGACTTCATGCGCATGCTCATGCCGAGCCATGCCAAGAACGTCCGCCTGTACCGCGAAGGTCAACCGCTGCTCGCCCGCTTCGGGGTCGAACACCAGCTCGACGCCATGTTCTCGCCGGTGGTGCAGCTGCGCTCCGGCGGCTACATCGTCATCAACCAGACCGAGGCGCTGGTGGCGATCGACGTCAACTCCGGCCGGGCGACGCGCGAGCACCACATCGAGGACACCGCGCTCAAGACCAACCTGGAGGCATCCGAGGAGATTTCGCGGCAGCTCCGCCTGCGCGACCTCGCCGGGCTGATCGTCATCGACTTCATCGACATGGACGAAAAGCGCAACAACCGTTCGGTCGAGCGCCGCCTCAAGGAGTGCCTGAAGAACGACCGCGCCCGCATCCAGGTCGGCCGCATCTCCCATTTCGGCCTGATGGAGATGTCGCGCCAGAGGATCCGCTCCAGCGTGCTGGAGAGCTCCACCGACAAGTGCCCGCACTGCGGCGGCACCGGCACCGTGCGTTCGGTCTCCTCGGTATCGCTGCAGCTCCTGCGCATGCTCGAAGATACCCTGCTCAAGGGCGCGACCCACAACGTCACGGTCCGCACCCGCTCCGAGATCGCCCTCTACGTCCTCAACCACAAGCGCGCCCATCTGCACGATCTCGAGGAGCGCTTCCGCATCACCATTACGGTGAGCGCCGACGATGAGATCAGTGCCCAGCAGCCCTACGTGCTGGAGAAGGGCGAGCTGGTGCACTCCGTCGAGCAGGCGCGCGCAATCGCCGCCCAGTCGGCCGCCATGGTGGCCGTCGAGGCGGAGGACGAGGAGCCGGACGAAGCCGAGGAAGAGGTAGAGGTCGAAAAGGAGTCCAAGACGGAAGCCGAAACGGATCCGGACGAGGACGAGGCCGGCCCCGGCGAGGACCGCCCCGAAGGCGAGGCTGCTGGAGAGGCTGGCGACGGCCGCCGCCGTCGTCGCCGCCGCCGCCGCGGCCGTCGTGGCGAGGGCGGCGAACCCACCCGCGAAGCGGACGCCGAACACGCTCCCGCCCATGAAGATCAAGATGGCGAGGAAGCCGAAGGTGAAGGCGAAGAGGCGCCGCACGAGAGTTCCGCCGAGGGGCGGCAGGCATTCGGCGACGGCAATGGCGATCGACGCCGGCGCCGGCGCGGCCGCCGGGGTGGCCGCCGCAACCGCCGCGACGAAGGCGATGCCGTCGCGCCGCCCGAAGGCGGCTTTGCGCCGGTCGACGAGGACCTCGTCCACGCGGTCGCCGATTTCGGCGGCCCCTTGGTGGACGGCGACGACGAGCCGCCGCACGACGAAGCGCCGGCACGTGAGGAGGATCCACGCCGCACCCCGCCCGCGGAAGGACCGCATGAGCCGTTCGAGGCCGCAACGGACGCCACGGCGCCAGCGTCCGACGCCGTCGTGACCACGACCACAAAAACCGAGCCGGCGGCAGCGCCGGTGGAGCCGGTGGCGGAGCAGAAACCGCCGCGCCGACGCTCCACCGTCCGCGAGCCGGCCCCGGCGGCGATACTCGACGGCACCGACCAGCCCTACCTGCCGCCCATGCCGATGCCCGTAGCGGCGCCAGTGCCGACGCCAATGCCGGCTCCCGTCAGCGAAACGACGGCCGAGAAACCGGCAAGCCCGCCGGAAGAGACGTCCGACCGCCCACGCCGATCCGGCTGGTGGTCGCGCAAGTGAGCGTGCCGGCTTATCGAAAGCCGGCGCCTCGTTCGGAATTCGACGTCATCAGATGCGTCGCCCCACTGTTCCCTTCCCCGCTTGCGGGGGAGGGACAGGGAGGGGGCATCGCAGGCACAGGACCGGCGAGTGCCTCCTGCCCACCCTTCCCCCGCAAGCCGGGGGAGGAGCAGGCCGAATGCCCGGGTGAGTTGCGGCACCGTCGCGACGTTCGCGCGCGAGATTTCCATCATGGACAGCCTTTACACCGACCCTGACGCCGAAGCCTGCGTCGCCCGTTATCCAGACTTGCCGCGCGACCTCGCTTTGCGCGTCTACACCACCCGTCTCCTCGGCTCCGATCCCCGCCTCGTCCTCCACGGCGGCGGCAACACGTCGGTCAAGCTCACCCTCCCCGACCTTCTCGGCGTTGCCGCCGAGGTCATCTGCGTCAAGGGCTCGGGTTGGGACATGGGCACCATCGAACCCGCCGGTCTGCCCGCCGTGCGCCTCGACGCGTTGCGCAAACTGCGCGAGCGCAACGCCGTCGCCGACGAGGACATGGTCAAGGTCCAGCGTGCCCACCTTCTCGATCCCACGTCGCCGAACCCGTCGGTGGAGACGTTGCTGCACGCCTTCCTGCCGCACCGTTTCGTCGACCACACCCACTCGACCGCCGTGCTCGCCCTGGTGGATCAGCCTGATGGCGAGCAGATAGCCCGTGAGGTCTACGGCGACGCCATGGGGGTCGTGCCCTTCATCATGCCGGGCTTCGCGCTCGCCTGCGCGGCCGCGCGGGTCTACGAGGCCAAGCCCGACGTCGAGGGCCTGATCCTGCACAAGCACGGCATCTTCACCTTCGGGGACGACGCCCGCCAATCCTACGAGCGCATGATCGCCATGGTGACGCGCGCCGAGGAGCGGCTCGCCCGCGGCCGCAAGGTCCTGCCCGCCGCAGCCCTGCCGGCCGCGGTGGCGCCGCTCGCCGAAGTGGCGCCCATCGTGCGCGGCGCGGTTGCGCTCAAGAACGCCAAACAGGAAGGCGCCTGGCACCGGCTGGTGCTCGACTTCCGCACCGGCGAGGCGATCCGCACCTTCGTGGACGGCGCCGAGCTTTCACGCTACTCGCAAGCCGGTGTGGTGACGCCCGACCACAACATCCGCACCAAGAACAAGCCCCTCGTCGTTCCCGCCCCCGACGCCTGCGGCATCGCGGCGTTCGCGAGCGCCGCCCGCAGTGCCGGCAAGCGCTTTCGCGACGAGTACCGGGACTATTTCGCCCGCAACAATGCCCGCTGCGGCGGCGTCAAGACCATGCTTGACCCGGCCCCGCGGGTGGTGCTGGTGCCGGGCCTGGGCCTGTTCGGCCTCGGCCGCACCAAGAAGGACGCCCGTGTCGCCGCCGACCTCGCCGAGGCGGCCGTCGCGACCATCCTGGACGCCGAGGCGATCGGCCGTTTCGACGCCCTGCCCGAGGCCGATCTGTTCGACATGGAATACTGGTCGCTCGAGCAGGCCAAGCTCGGCACCGCCAAGGAGCCGCCGCTCGCCGGCCAGATCGCCGTCGTCACCGGCGGCGCCGGCGCCATCGGGTTTGCGACCGCGCGCGCCTTCGCGGCTGCCGGCGCAGAAGTGGCGATCCTCGACAAGGACGAGATCGCGGCCCGCGAGGCCGCGCAGAGGATCGGCGGGACGGCGCTCGCGATCACCTGCGACGTCACCGACGCCCGCACGGTGCGCATCGCCTTCGACCGCGTCGTCGAGCACTTCGGTGGCGTCGACATCGCGATCTCCAATGCGGGCGCCGCCTGGCAGGGCCGCATCGGCGAGGTCGACGAGGCGGTGCTGCGCGAGAGCTTCGAATTGAATTTCTACGGCCACCAGCGCGTCGCCCAGAACGCAGTGCGCATCATGCAGGCGCAGAAGACCGGCGGCTGCCTCCTGTTCAACGCTTCCAAGCAGGCGGTCAATCCGGGGGTGAATTTCGGCCCTTACGGCCTGCCCAAGGCGGCGACGCTCCTGCTCGTGCGCCAATACGCGCTGGATTACGGCCCCGACGGCATCCGCTCCAACGCCGTCAATGCCGACCGCATCCGTTCCGGGCTTTTGACCGACGAGATGATCGCGGCGCGCTCGCGCGCCCGCGGCGTCTCGGAAAAGGACTATATGAGCGGCAACCTGCTCGGCCGCGAAGTCACCGCCGACGACGTCGCCCAGGCGTTCCTGGCGCAGGCCCTGGCGCTCAAGACGACAGCGGACGTGACGACGGTCGACGGGGGAAACATCGCGGCGGCGTTGAGGTGAATGGGATCGTGGTGGGGCACGAACCATGAGAAGGTGATTTGCCAGTTTGCTTGCTGCTCTCGGCGCCGGCGCCGGGTCGATTGCGACCGTCGTTTGGATTCATTTACTGATACGCGATGGCTATCGACCGGAAATCGTCGGCATACTCGGACTGACCTTGTGCGCCGCCCTTGGCTGCCTCCTGATTCCGTTGCTGCGGCTCAAGGGGAAGCGTTCCGCCTAGCGTGCAGGGTTGGCTGAACGCCAGCCGAACCCGTCTCTCGTCGCAAACAGCACGTAGGATGGGTCGAGCGGCAGCGAGACCCATCGTTCTTCTCCGAATATCCTGATGGGCTTCGCTCACGCTCAACCCACCTACAGCGGCAGAACGGCGACGCGTCACTACGGCCAGCGCTCGGCTCTAGTTCCACGGGTTCACCACCGCCACGCCGGCTTTTTCGAAATCCCGCGTGTCACGCGATACGACCATGAGACCATGACGAATCGCCGTGGCGGCGATGATCAAATCTGGTTGCGAGAACGTGTGGCGTACGCGCCGCCCTTGTTCGACGAGCAATCGCCACTGGAGCATCACGTCCTCATCGACGATGAGCACCCGTCCTTCGAACATCGGCCGAACCCGGTGGGCCAGCCACTCGTTCAACTCGGCCCGGTGCACAGGATCGTCGACCCTTTCGATGCCGAACCTGATCTCCGCAAATGTGACGATGCTGACGTGGAGAAGATCGAGAGGCTGCTCCACTACGAAAGCGATCACCTTGCGATTCGGCCGCGGCCGCCGCAATTCCGACAGGACGCTGGTGTCGATGAGCCAACCGCTCACAACTCGACGCCCCGAACCGGTAGTCGAACCCGATCCGGTTCGAGTTCGATGTTTCGATGCGGCGAGGCTTGCATGGCGGCGACCAAGGCTTCGCCGGTACGATCGCCCTTGAGACGATTGTACTCTTCGGCGGCGACGATGACGA
Organism: Astrobacterium formosum; assembly: GCA_030848545.1. GTDB lineage: Bacteria > Pseudomonadota > Alphaproteobacteria > Rhizobiales > Xanthobacteraceae > Astrobacterium > Astrobacterium formosum. The sequence continues at coordinate 310,332 of JAVDCA010000001.1, read as the reverse complement.
CTTCGTCACGTCCCCGCACGGTGACGCGTTGGGGCCCTTCGCTGCGGACACGTCGCACGAGTTCGCTGAAACGGGCTTTGGCTTCCTAGAGAGGCCAACGGCCCGGCAAGAGAGTGGCGCCTTTTTTCCGCAATCTGGTCATACTGACCAGTTTAGTGCATCGGAAGAATCGTTCAAGGCCGGGGCCCGCGTCTGCAGCGAGTACGATGGATTGCTCGGCAGAGCGAAACCATCCCGCTTCTCAAGCCGGAGGCCTCGACGGGATAGCTGCCGCTCTGCCCATCTACGTTCCTGCTGTCTCTGGAGGGGCCGTGGCCACCCCTCACCTCGTGATGACGATGTTGCCCGCCGAGCCGGAACCCGAAATGGTCCTGCCCGAACCGACGTCCAGGTTCCAGCTGGTCTGATCGAGGATCAGGGTGTTGAATACGAGTGTCGCCTTGTCGGTGTGGAGCTGCGACTTCGCATTGAAGATGACGTTGCGGCTGGGCAGGTAGATCAGGCCCTCGAGCCTGTTGGAGACGGAGTCGTTGAAGACGAAGTCGCTTTTCGCCAGTCCGCTCGCCTCGTACATGAGGATGCCCGCATAGGCACCGCCGGTCGGCGCCGTGAGATCCGCCGAGATGCCGCTGTTGAACTGGATGCGCGAGGTATCGGCGAAATAGAATGTGACGCCTTCGCCTTTCCAGCGCCCCGCATTCACGTTCCAGCCCCCGCCCTTGATGACGTAGACGCCCGGAGCGAAGGTCACGTCGGGGGCATTGTTGAAGTTGAACCAGCCGCAATAGACACCCGGGGACAGGTTGACGCTGCCGCCATTGTAGTTGCCGTTGCTGGCCGTACAGGCCGAACTCGCCGGCACCGGCAGGTTGCCGGCGAACGGATCGGCGACCGCTTTGCAGCGGGTTTCCACATTGGCCACGGTCGTGCTGTTGTAGAGCGGCGACGCGCCGGCAAGACATGTTCGCTTGGTGACGAACGTGCTGCCGGAATTGAAAATTGCCGCCGGCGAGCCGTTGGAACGGACATGGACCTCGCAGTTGGGCGCCTTGAGACTGGCGCCGCCGTTGACGAGCAAGGGCTGCGCCGCGGTCGGATCGACCAGGAGAATGCACACGTCGGACTTGCGGGTTGGTTTCGCGGTCGCCGTGACATTGATCGTCAGAGTCTTCACCGAAGCGGCGGCGAGCAGCGTCGTTGCGACCTCCGCCGAGGCGTTGCCGATGACGGAAGCGTCGCCGCCCAGCGAAAACGCCATGCTCTCGAGGCTGTAGGGTCCCGGTTGAAGATGAGCGGAAAACACCGATTGCGCCGTGGCCGTCTGACCCACCGATTGCGCCGCCCCGGCGAGAACCGCCGCGTCCATGGCGGCCTGAAGCTGCGTCCTGATCGCAGATGCGCGGCTGTAGTCAACCGCCACGCCGACCAGCATCAGGACCGGGATGAGCGCAAGCGCGAAGATCACGCTCACATTGCCGCTTTGACCGGGCCAGAACGACCGCGACGCGACGAAACGCCACGCTCTGGTCAGGAATGTGCCGAGCGCCCCAAGGGGCGAGAAATGTTCTGCCGTCAAGTCCTGCTTCCCTGTCAGAGAAGGTATCCGCCGCAGCCGTGCGGGTGACCGCCACCTGCGACAACGCGCTCGCGGGCAAGGGCCGCGAGCCGTCGCATCCACCTACCACGCGAGACGTTAATACCGCGTGACCTGACCTGCAAATTGCCCGATGCGACGCCCGCGGTCAGCGCCCGGCGCGGCTGCGCGCTTCAACCAGCATGCGTTCGAACCTGCGACCGTATTCGACGTAGTTGTCGATGCGGGCCTGTTCGGACGAGGACACCTCGGTGTGATGGAAGACCACCGCCATATGCGGCTCGATCGAGAAGTCGCCGTCGTAGCCCGACGCGAGGAGGCTTTGGAGCGTCTCGCCGACCTTGCAGACGCCTTGGTCCGGGAAGAAATAGCGCTCCTCATCGGTGGCAGGGTCGCGCACACCGTCCTTGATGTGGACGTGGACAATGTGCTGGCGCAACTTCTCGTAGCACTCGAACGCATCCTGGTTCGGATATGGGAAAGGCTTGCGGAAGTCCGGCGTGATACCGGGATTACCGGTGTCGTAGACGAGCGCGAGGCCAGGCACCGCAGCAAGCATCTCCAGCGTGTGCTCCCAGCTCATGCCGCCGTAGTTCATGCAGTTCTCGTGCACCGGGGTGATGCCGGCGTCGCGGAAACGGCCGCAGATCTCCCGCAGCCGGTGGAAGCGCTCCTCCTTCTTCTGGTCCGGCAGGGCGCGGCCTTGCGCGTCGCGCAGGATCGCGTAGCTCATGATGCGCACGAACGGAACTTCGAGCGTACGCATGCGCGAGATTGCCCGCGCGACGGTCGCAAGCGTGTCCGCGAAGGGTTCGTCGACGCTCTTGCTCCAGTTGGCGATGGTCGAGCCGAAACAGTTGATGCGGATTCCCGCCGCGTCGAGCTTGCGGCGCACCTCTTCGAATGCCGCGTCGGGAATGTCATGGATGTTGACGCCGTCGACGCTACGCGCCTCGATGCACGGCCAGCCGAGCGTCTTGGTGACCGCGATCTGCCCGTCGATGCCGCTCGCCGCCTCGTCGGCGAAACCACTCAATCTCATGGCATGCTCCTTTTACTGCCGGTCATTCCGGGTCGGACGAAGGCCGAACCCGGAATCCGGTCGAGAATTCCTGCAGGCACGGCGGGATTCCGGATTCGCGCTGACACGCGCCCCGGAATAACGAACGAGAGTGCCGATATCACCCCCCAAACACGTAAGGCTTGCCGCTCTTCATCGATGCGTAGATGCCGCAGATCAACTCGACGGGAATCTTCGCCTCGGCGCCGTCGACCGCCGGCGGTGACTTTTCCAGGATGGCCCGGCACAGGTCGGCGATCTGCAGCCGGTGGCCCTCGATGCTGATGGCTTTCGGATCGCTGGCGCCGTCACCGAGCTTGTTGCCGCCGATCGAGGCGAGGATCGCCGCGTCGCCCGGATCGCAGTCGGCGAAGCGCCACTCCGCGATGGCATCGCCTTCGAGCACCGCCGTACCGCGTTCGCCGGAGACTTCGATACGCAGCGGCAGGCCGGGTGCGCACGAGGTGCTCGACTCGATCACGCCCATGGCGCCACTCTCGAAGCGCATCACCGCGGCGGCGTTGTCCTCCACCTCGATGCCGGTATGGGTGCGCGTCGCCGTGTAGCCGAACACATCGCGGGGGCGACCGCCGAAATGCAGCATCAGGTCGATCGTGTGGATCGACTGGTTCATCAGGCAGCCGCCGCCGTCGAGCGCGAAGGTCCCGCGCCAGGCGCCGGAGTCGTAATAGTCCTGGCTGCGCCACCATTTGATGCGTCCGCTGACGAACAGGAGGCGGCCGAAGCGGCCGGCCTCGATGGCGCGCTTCATCGTCATGGCGCCGGCGCCGAAGCGGAACTGGAATACGGGCGCCAGGATGACGTTCGCGGCCCGGCAGGCGTCGATGATCGCCTGCGCCTTGTCGGGCGTGACGTCGAGGGGCTTTTCGCACAGGACGTGCTTGCCGGCGCGGGCGGCCGGAATGGCGACCTTCCCGTGCAGGCCGGTCGGGGTCGCGACCGTCACGGCGTCGATCGGCGCCCTGGCCAGAAAGCCGTCGAGATCGTCATAGGCCTCGATGCCGTGCTTGGCGGCGAAATCGGCAGCGCGCCTATGGTCGAGATCGAACACCGCCGTGAGCTCGGCCTCGTCCACGGCCGCGATCGCCTGGGCATGGAAATTCGAGATCACGCCGGCGCCGATGATGCCGAAGCGGACTTTGCCAATGGTCATGATCCTTGCCATCCCTGGTTGATCTGGGCGGCCAGCGCCAGAACCGGCCGAGCGCATCATCGCCAAAAACGACGCGGCGGCAATGCGGTGCGATGTTCGTACTGCCACCGACTTTTGCGAGGTTACAAATCTGGCGACCCGACACATAATCGCGCCGACCACGATACAGTTACCATTGGACAGGAGCGAAGACGTGAATGAGTTGACCGGCGCCGAGGCGTTCGTGCGCATGCTGCAGGGCTATGGCGTGCGTCACATCTTTGGGCTGTGCGGGGACACCAGCCTGCCCTTCTACGACGCCCTGTTCCGGCTCGACCACGGCATCACCCATGTGCTCGCCCGCGACGAGCGCTCGGCCGGCTACATGGCCGATGGCTACGCCCGCGTCACCGGCCGGGTCGGCGTGTGCGAGGGCCCGAGCGGCGGCGGCGCCACTTACCTGCTGCCGGCGGTGGTCGAGGCGAACGAATCCTCGATCCCGATCCTCGCCGTCACTTCCGACGTGCCGGTGACCTCGCGCGGCCGGTTTCCCCTGACCCAGCTCGACCAGACGGCGCTCTACCGGCCCCTGACCAAGTGGAACAAGACCCTCGATCGCGCCGACGAGATCCCGGCGACCATCCGGACGGCCTTCAAGATGATGACCACCGGCAAGCCCGGCGCCGCCCATATCGGCCTGCCCTACGACGTCCAGAAGCAGCCGGTCGATGCCGACAGCCTGTGGTGCCAGGCGGGGCACGGCTCGTTTCCGGCCTGGCGCACCATGCCGCCGGCGGCCGACATCGCGGCTGCGGCCGAGGCGATCGTCAGGGCGAAATGCCCGGTTTTCCTGTGCGGCGGCGGGGTCGTGATCGCCGATGCCATGGAGGCGCTGTCGCGGCTCGCCCTGACGCTCGGCGCCCCGGTTTGCACCACCGTGTCCGGCAAGGGCAGCCTCGCCGAGGATCACCCCCTGTGCGCCGGCGTCGTCGGCGCCAATGGCGGCGTGCCGGCGACCCGCGCGGTAGTCGCCAGCGCCGATCTCGTGGTGTTCATCGGCTGCCGCGCCGGCTCGACCACGACCGAGAACTGGCGCGTGCCGGGCCGCGGCGTCACCATCGTCCATATCGACTCCGACCCGGCGGCGATCGGCGCCAATTACGACACCGCCCACGCCCTCGTGGGCGACGCCCGGCTGACGCTCGAGGCGCTCGCCGACGCCGTCACCGATCTGCTGCCGCGACGCCGGAGCGACATCGCCGACGGCCGCGCGCTCGTCGCCACCGCTCGTGCCAGCAAGCGCCACGACTTCGAGGCGCACGCGTTCTCGGACGAGCGGCCGATCCGGCCCGAGCGCATCATTCGCGAACTCAATGCCGTCCTGCCGCGCGACGCCGTCGTGGTCGCCGATCCCGGCACGCCTTGCCCCTACGTGTCCTGCTACTACGAATTCCTGGAACCGGGACGGCATTTCATCACCAACCGGGCGCACGGTGCCTTGGGCTACGCCATGTCGGCCGCCGTCGGCGCCGCCTATGGGCGGCCGGGGACGAAATGCGTCGCCATCATGGGTGACGGCAGCTTCGGCTTCACCGCCGGCGAGATGGAAACCATCGTGCGCAACCGCGTACCCGTGATGATGATCGTGCTCGCCAATTCATCCTTCGGATGGATCAAGGCGAGCCAGCGGGCCGGATACGACAAGCGTTATTTCGGCGTCGACTTCGATCGTACCGATCATGCCCGCGTGGCCGAGGTCTACGGCGTCAAGGCGTTCTCGGTCGAAGACCCCGCCGAACTCAACACGACGCTCAGGAAGGCCGTCGAGCATGACGGCCCGGTCCTGGTCGACATCGCCAGCCAGCCGCTCGAACAGGCGGCAGCGCCGGTCAGCCAGTGGCAGGGATAGCGACGACGCTTTGATCCGTTGTTGAATCGAACCGTCGTCGCCATCAGACGCACCATCCGGATTCCGCGTCAAAACTCCTGGCGGGTGGGCCGGAACAAGATCTCGTTGACGTCGACCTCGTCCGGCTGGCTCATGGCGAACACGACCATGTCGGCAAAGGTGGACGCCGGAACCGCGATCTCGAAGATCTTGCGCACGTTCTCGGCGATGTCCGGCTCGGTGATACTGTCGGGCAACTCGGTCGCGGTCGCGCCGGGAGAGATGATGGTGGTGCGGATATTGTAGGGCTTCACCTCCTGCCGCAGGCCTTCCGAGATCACGCGGACAGCGGTCTTGGTCGCCGCATAGACCGCACCGGCTTGGCGCACCTTGTGGCCGGCGACCGACGATACGTTGATGATGTGACCGCTCTTCTGCGCCTTCATGTGCGGGAGCACCGCGGCGATGCCGTACAGCACCCCCTTGATGTTGACGTCGATCATCCGTTCCCAGTCCTCGACCTTGCAGCGCTCGAGCGGCGACTGAGGCATCAGGCCGGCATTATTGAGGATCACGTCGACGCGGCCGTAGAGTTTCATCGCCTGGTCGACGAGACGCTGGACATCCTCGCGCCGGCTGACGTCGGTCTGCAAGGCGGCCGCCTCGGGAAGGCCGATCTCCTTGGCCAGCGCAAGGAGCCTGTCGATGCGTCGTGCGCCGACGACGGGCCGGGCTCCGAGCTGGGCGAGGCGGCGTGCAGTCGCCTCCCCCAGCCCGCTGCTGGCGCCGGTGATGACCACGATCTTGCCGTTGATGTTTTCATACATGAGTGTGCCTTCCGCTCTTGCCCCCGCGGCTTCGTCTGCCTTGATACCCCCAGGTGGCCCCGAGGATACCGTCCGCGACGCACGTGTATTTACCGATGAACAGCTATATGATCTTACCAATTAGTATTTATCGGTCTCGAAGATATCCGATTAATAATCTCTGGATAGATTGAATTAACCATATCTTCAAGCACGGACCCGCATTATCGCGGAACGTCCACCGGGATTGCAAGCCTCGACCTCCTGGGGTCCGCGATCCTCACGCCCCCGGCCCACGTTCGCTTCGGCACGACCGCCGCCGCAGGAAGGCACGCCTTCAGTAGAGGCATCGCCAAGTACGCGCCGACGCCAGCGTTGGGGCGGCGCCAACGTAGCGGCTCGTCCGACTGCGAGGTCCAGACCCGAGGCCGTCGGCTGACCCGGCCGGCATCACCTCCCGAAAAGAAGAGCATCATGCGTTCGAGCCGAAGCACGCCAGGAGCCGCTCCGACTTTGGTACCGGACGCTCCTTGGACGCGCCTTCATGCGCGCCGCCGCGCGGCGCTGCGGCTGGCGACGGCGTTGATCGCGCCGGCAGCCGTGCTCGGCGCCATGGTGGCGCCGGCGCAGGCGCAGTTCACCGCGATCTACGGCTTCGGCGACAGCTATGCGGATACCGGCGCCGGGCCCGGCGGCGCGTTTCGGCTGGCCTACCCCACGGGTCCGGTCATCTGCGCTTACGGTTATCCCAATTGTTCGTTCACCGGCGGCACGACCTTCGTGCAGTCCCTGCAAACCACCTACGGCCTGCCGGGAATGACCAACTATGCGATCGGCGGCGCACGAACCGACGACACGAATACGCTCAATGGGAAACTCCCCGGCAACGGCGTCATAGCCGCGCAAACCGTCGGCGGCTTCACCTACGAACTCGCCCAGTCGGCCAACGTCCGCTACAACAGCACCGACCTGATCGCGCTGTCGATCGGCGGCAACGACCTGTCGGGCGTCGACATCTCCAGCTACGCACCCAACGATCCGGCCGCGACCGCCGTGATCGTGACGGCGGCGACGCACTCGGCGAGCCTGGCCGTCGCCGGCGTGCAGCAGATGGTGAACTCCGGGGCACGCAACATCGCCTGGCTCGGCACCGGCAGTTCGAAATGGTTTCCGGAAGTCACCCTCGGCGTCGGCAACGTCAATTTCACCAGCTCGCAGCGCGACGCCTGGGCCGACACCTATTACCAGCAGACCCAAGAGATGCTGCTGCCGCTGGCGCAATCCGGCGTGCGCATCTTCCTGTTCAATTTCGGCATCCTACAGGAGCGCGTCGCCGCCAATCCCGGTCTCTACGGCTTCACCAGCGCGACCAATTGCGAGGTGGATGGCGCGCTTCCCAAGACGCCCGGCTGCTTCTACCAGAACTCGGTCCATCCCACCGCCTCCGCGATGGCGCTGATCGCCCGCTTCATGGCCAACCAGATCGACGCGCCGACCACGGTCGTGCCGCAAGGCGGCATCGCCACCAGCATCGCGGCCGGCTTTGCGGCTTCCACCTTCGGTCGTCTCGACGCCGAACGCGCCTTCCTGCCCGCTTCGTTCGGTCCGGCGATGGCCTATGCGATGCCCACCAAGGCGCCCGCGGGTCTCGACGTTCCGGCCGCGGCGGACAAGCGCTGGTCGCTGTTCAGCAACGTGACTTACGACGGCGGCAGCCGCGACGGCCAGTTCGCCGCCTCGAGCTATGACTACAGCTCGGTCGGCGGCACCATCGGGGTCGACTACCGTGTCGACCGCAACTGGCGCGTCGGCGGCGTGTTCGGCTACTCACAGCCCGACGTCAAGCTCGCCGTCCAGGACGCCCATAACCGCATCGACGCCTATCAGTTCGGCGCCTACGGCTCGTACACTTCGGCCGACTGGTTCGGCGACGCGCTCCTGGCCTATGGCCGCCAGGAGAACGACCTCGACCGCCGCGGCGTGACCGACACCCTCACCGCCAACACCCACGCCGATGTCTTCACCGTCGCGGCCCGCGGTGGCTATCTGGTCGATGTCGGAGCGATCCGCGCCGGACCGATTGCCGGCATCAGCTACACGCGCGCCGTCATCCAGGGCTACACCGAGAACGGCGACGAACTGCTCGCCCTGACGGTCGACCGTCAGGTGGTCGAGGCCGTGACCGGCAGCGCCGGGCTGCAACTGCGCTATCCGTTCCAGGTCGGCAACGACCTCTACAATCCGTTTGTCAACGTCACCGCCGAACACGACTTCACCGGTTCGGGCCGCGTCGTGACGACGACGCTGGTGTCGGCGCCGCTCCTGCCGGTGCTCACCTCCGTGCCCGACACCGGCAGCCGTACCTACGGCAAAGTCGCGGCCGGCATTTCCGCCGCCATCGCCGGCAATCTCAGCGCCACCGTGACCGGATCGACCACCTTCGCGCGCAACGGCGGCGACGATTACGGCGTCAGCGCCGGCGTCAAGATGGCGTTCTAGAGCGCTCTCCGGTTTGCCGGACTGGTCCGCGACCTACGCGAAGTGGCGCAGGCCCCACATGGCGGCGATGCCAACCGCCATGGTGAGCGGCAGGCTCCTGGTCACGATGGCGGTCGCGAGCGCGGCGGCGCCGGCCGCCCATTCGCGCGGGCCGCCGGAAACGATGGTGAGCGAGACCAGCGACACGATCAGGCAACCCGGCAGCGCGTTCAAGGCGCGCGCCCACGGCCCCTGGCTCGGCACCCGTTGGCCGATGAGGACGCCCGTCAGGCGGATCGCGTAGGTTGCGACCGTCAGGCCGATGATGACGAGCCAGGAGTCAGGCATCGGGCAGCCCCTCGCGCATCACGCCGGCGACGACGGCGCCGGCGACGCCGCCAAGGACGAGCGCCCAGGAGGGATCGATCCTGCCCGAGGCGAGAGAGACCATGACCACGAGCCCGGACGCGACCCACGGCACGAGGTCGCGCCGGCCGCGCCACAAGGACCGCGCGATGGCGATGAAGGCCGCCGTGAAGGCGAAGTCCATGCCGAGCGCCTTGGGCTCTGGAATCGCGGTCGCGAACAATATGCCGGTCACGGTGGCGGCGACCCACACGACGATGAGGCACATGCCGCCGCCGACCAGGTACCAGTAGCCAAGATCACGGCCCTTGGCGCGTTCGGAAAGAAGCAGCGCCCAGTTCTCGTCGGTGGTCATGTGGGCGCCGAGGAGGAGTTGCCATATGGGCCGGCCCGCATAGACGTCGCGGATCGAGGCGGCGACGAGGATGAGCCTGAGATTGAGGGCAATGCCGGCGACGAGCGCCGCCGTTGCGCCGGCGCCGGCGACCAGGCGCTCGACGGCGACGATCTGCGAGCCGCCGGCAAATACGATTCCCCCCATGACGCCGACTTGAAGCGTCGTCAGGCCCGCCTGGGCGGCAAGAAGTCCGAATGCCAGGCCGTAGACGGACACGCCTGCCGCCAGCGGCAGGATGTCCCGCACCGCCGACCAGAATTCGCGCTGCGGGGAAAGCCGTTCGGTCATGTCACCGGGGAGCGAGGATGCGTGAGAGCGCGAACCTAGCCCATGAGGACGGCCCGTCAAGGCAAGTGGCGGGTGACTTGATAGGTAACGTGGCAGATGATCATGATCAGCGTTGGTCGTTGCCACGCCCAGCTGCGAATTTGCCACCGAAGCCGCGATGGGCGGCGATGACGCTCGCCGGCGATCCGGTCATGCGCGAGACGACGATCATGCGGTTGACCTCACCGCGCCGGAAGGCGGCGAGGAATTTCGAATAGTCCCGGAACGACACGCAGCCGTTCGAATCCCCCCGCGGGCCGAGCATGTAGGTGTGGGCGAGCATGCCGTCGCGGCCGTTCATGGCGCCGTAGTCGATGGGATTGAGGCGGATGGCGGCGACGCCGTGGAACAGGCGCTCGCGCATGGTCAGGCGGTAGACATTGGGCGGCGTCGGGCCGCGCATGCGCAGCTTGTACGAGGTCGGATTGTCCTTGTGCTCGCCCAGTCCCGAATGCGCTTCGAGGCGTTCGCCGTTGGGCATGTAAACGGTGTGGCCGGTGATGTCGTAGATGGCGGTCTTGTGATCGTCTTCGCGCGGCAGGCTCGTCGGCGCATAGGCCGAGATGCTGCCGACCGTCTCATCGCGGTCGGGCGTGTCCGTCCGTGGGCGAAGGACGGAATCGAACAGACTGGCCACCGACCAGGTATCGCGCGCTGCGGCTGCAGGAGCCGGCGCGGGCACCGATTGCGCGGCGAGCCGTGGCCGCACGACCTTGACGGTCGCGACCGACTTGGACGCGACCGACTTGGACGCGCCAGGACTGGACGCGCCAGGACTGGACGTGGCCGGATGGGACGCGACCGGTTTGGGCGCGTGCACGGACGCGGACGGAAGCGCGGACGGAGACGGCACGATTTCCGCAGTCGCGACGGTTTGCGGCGCCTCGACGGCGGGCGGCGACTCGTCCGGCAGGCTGGCAAGTCGCTCCGGATCCTTCAGGTTCGGGGTGGCAAAGCCGGCCGTCTCGTATTGGACCGGACCGAGATGGACGCTGCGGGCGACGCGGTCTTCGCCGCCGATCATGGCCGTGGAACCGAGCGTGCCGACCAGCCGCCAGGCGGCGACCAGCGGCGCCGCGACGATCAGCAGCGTCACCGCAACCACCGCCGAGGCGAACAGCGTGCCGGCGAACAGCCGGGCCAAAAGGCCTCGCCGCGGCGACGAGGCCGCGCTCCGCCGGGCAGCGATATGACGTGAACGTCCGGGGTGGCCCGCCATGGTACTCTTACACTCGGTCCGTGGCCCACCGACCGGCAGGCAATCTCCCACCCCTGTGACTGCTCTCGGCGCCGGGACGCATGCGCCGGTCGCACGACTCGGATCGAGCCGTCCGGGGAGGGTCTCAAGTCATTCAAGGTTCTCGCGGCGCCGTTTTCGCCCGTGTTCGCCGACCCCACGATCCACGGGACGCCGGAACGTCCATCGACATCACAAGACGTCAAGGCATCCGGCCGCCGCCGACCATCAGCCTGCCCAAGCTTGGTAACCATTTCCTTTACGCGGCGGCATTGGTGGGAAAGCACGTAACCGTCGCACACCCGTGGTGGTGCCGCTGTGCGGCGCCCTCAAAAGTTGCCGGCACTTGTGCGGCATCATGATGACGGCGCTCCGAATCGCGGATTGCATGACGATGAGTAACGTCGCTCGCCCCGCGGCATGCATTGACGGTTTTCGCGAATACGACTTATTCTAATTCATATTCCGCATGCGTCTTCATTCGGCGCTCGCGGCAAGAATGATCGATCAAGGGGCATACCCCCACACCGACAGCGACGGGAGGGTAACAGCCAGCTTGCCATCCGGCGACAGTATTGACCCCCGATGCCAACCACCCGCCGGGCCGTCCGCCCGAGGATCACAACGATAATTTCCGCCAGGGAGAGCGACATGAAGGGATCGTCGATATCGTTGATCGCCGCGTGGGCCGTGATTGCGTTCACGCTGCCATCCATGGCGCAGGGAGTGGACCCTGAGTTCGCAGGCTCCGACAAATGCGCCAACTGCCACAAGGCCGCGTTTGACTCCTGGAAACAGACCTACCATTCCAAGATGGTGCTGACCCGGCAGGAGGGATTGCTGAAGGAGGCCGGCGACAACTGGACATCGGACGGCAAGAATCCGGGCCCCGCCAAGGGCAATATCGACGGACAAGCCTACAAGCTCGAGGACGTCATCTTCGTCATCGGCACCAAGTGGAAGCAGCGCTACCTGGTCAAGAACCCGGCCACTGGCAATCACCAGTTCCTCGACAAGCAGTGGAATCGGTTCACGAAACAGTGGGAGGGATACGGCCAAAAGAACGACTGGGACACCCAGTGCGCCACCTGCCACACGACAGGTTATCGCATCACCGCCTATGACCCCGCCGACACAAAGACCATGAAGGTGGCCATGGTGGAACGCAACATCGGCTGCGAGGCCTGCCATGGTCCGGGCGCCAAGCACGCGACCACCGCCGCCAAGGCGGACATCTTCAATCCCGGAACCACCTCCAAGGCAGAGGGCTCCAAAGTCTGCGGCTACTGCCACATCCGCGCCGAAAACGAGAACTTCAAGACTGCGCAGGGCAACCACGCCGAACAACTCCCGCATCCGCAGATCGGCCAGACCTACAAGGCCGGCAAGGACGACTGGACCAAATGGTATCCGGAAAAGGTTCTGATCCCGGGCGTGCATCCGGAGGATTCTCTGACCGCCGAGAACAAGGGCACCGACCTCGCCAATGCGTTCTGGACCGACGAGCAGGGTCGGAAGAGCGGCCTGTATGACGCCAGAAAGCACCACCAGCAATATCAGGAATGGCTGCAGTCCAAGCACGCCAAGTCCAACGCCGCCTCCTGCATCGACTGCCACTCGCCGCACGCGGTCACGGGCAAGCAGGCGGTGGCGGCAAGCGCCACCTGTACGGGCTGCCACGGCAGTCAGTTCGACTGGCAGAAGGTGATGCCGGGAACGGGTCAGACGGCGCAGCAGCTGTTCGTGCGCACGCACACGTTCAATCCCAACCAGGCGCGTCCCGGCGGGATGACGGCTGACAAGCTCCCGCCGCCGGTGTTCTTTTACGCCAAGTAGATCCTTTGCGCCCTGCCCTTCACCTCTCCCCGAAAAATGGGGAGAGGTGAAGGAGTCAAAGCGGCTCGTGTCAAACAGTGAACAGTATCGGCGTGCAGCCCGCGGTGCCGGCCGCGGCCTGGAGCGTCATGAACGCGTAGCAGTGTCGAACCAGGAGCGGGTCAGGTTGAGGTCGGGCTGCGTCAGTCCATGCCCCGCCGGCAGCGTATGGGCACTCACCCGAGCCCCGACGGCAGCGAAGCGCTCGGCCAGCAAAGCCGCCTCGGCGGCGGGTACGATGGGGTCGGACGCACCCGACAACAGTAGCACCGGCTTTCCGGCGAGACTGGCGGTGGGCGCCTCCTTCAGCGGCACCATGGCACGCAAAAGGGCGGCGCCGGCGAGCGCCTCGGGACGCAACTGCAGCAGCGCGGCAGCGATGTTGGCACCGTTCGAGAAGCCGAGCGCCACCGGGGCAGCGATGCCATAGCGCAACTGTGCCGCCGCGACGAAGTCGGCAAGTTCGTGGGCGCGGCGGATCACGTCCTGCTCGTCGAACACGCCTTCACGCAGACGGCGGAAGAAGCGCGGCATGCCGTTTTCCAGCACGTTTCCGCGCGGCGACAGCAGGGCCGCACCGGGCGCGACCGCATGGCCGAAATCGATGAGATCGTGTTCGTCGCCACCGGTGCCGTGCAGGAGTAGCACCGGCAGCCGATCGGCATCGGTCGCCGGCACGAAACGGTGGATGTAGGCGAGTTCGGTCGTCTCGGACATGAAAGCTCCTCCCCAACATCGTCATTGCGAGGAGCGAAGCGACGAAGCAATCCAGAGCCGGTAAAAGCCTGGATGGCTTCGCTTCGCTCGCAATGACGGTCGTGGCTACGCCACCGCCGGCAGTACGGCCTCGATATGCGGCCGCTGCGCCTCCAGGAAACGCGGCAGCTTGAGGGACTGGCCGAGCGTCTCGGCGGGCTCGTCGACCGCGAAGCCGGGATCGTCGGTGGCGATCTCGAACAGGACGCCGCCGGGCTCGCGGAAATAGACCGAACGGAAATAGTTGCGGTCCTTCTGCTCGGTGGTGTGGATGCCGTGATGCTCGGCGAGCCGCCGCACCATTCTCTCCTGCTCGGCGTCACCCGCGGCCCGGAAGGCGATGTGGTGCACGGAACCGGCGCCGGGACGGCCGCGCGGAAAATCGCCGGAGGCACGCAGGTCGACGACACCGCCCATGGCGGCGCCGTCGGCACGATAGCGCTCAAGCGTGCCTTCCCGGCCGACGGAGGTGAAGCCGAACACGTCGGTCAGGATCGCCGCCGTCGGCGCCGCATCGCTAAGGAGCAGCGTGACGCCGGAGAAGCCGCGGATGGCATGTTCCTCGGGCACACCACCGTCGCTCCACGCCGGCTCACCGTCGATACCGGCGACCGCCGTCAAGGCGAGCCGCGTGCCGTCCGGATCCTGGAACGCCAGCACCTTGTCGCCAAAACGCGTGACCGGCGTCTCGTGGCGCACGCCCTTCTCGATGAAGCGCTGCATCCAGAATCCAAGCGCACCTTCGGGGACACGGAAGGCGGTCTCGAAGGTCTCGCCGGGGCCGGGACGGCCGGGTGCGGCGTGCTCCCAGGGAAAGAAGGTCAGGATGGTGCCGGGCGCCCCGGCCTGGTTGCCGAAATAGAAGTGGTAGGTGCCGGGATCGTCGAAATTGACGGTCTTCTTGACCAGCCGCAGGCCGAGAGTGCCGGTGTAGAAGTCAAGATTGCGGCGGGCGGGTCCGGCGATGGCCGTGACATGGTGCAAGGCGCTGGTCATTGGGGGGCTCCGGGGGTTGAGCCTGGCGGATCAGGCGGCGCTCACATGGGGATTGGCGGGCGGAGCGCCAACAGCCCCCCCTGCATACGTAGATTGCGGATGGTGGTCTTGAAAAGGGTGGCGCCGCCATATGCGGCGAAAGCGCCCTCCTATCGCGGCCAACGCTCGTCGACGGTGGAGCGTGCCGCCGGGGCGGTCGGCGGCGCGCCCTTGGTCGCAGTCGGCGCCGGCCGCGGGGCGCGGTTCGGGGCGTTGGCCGCCACCGGGACGCTGGTCTCGGGCGGTTCGTAGGTCAGCGCCTTGAGGGGATCGACCAGCCCGACCTTGTCCCCGGCCTTGAGGCCAGCCACGGACGTCGCGCTGCCGACCAGGATGGCACGCACATCCTCTGGGGTGAGGTCCGGCCGCTTTTCCAGCATCAGGGCGATCGCGCCGCTGACATGGGCGGCGGCGACCGACGTACCGGTGGTGAGCTGATAGGCCCCACCCGGTGCCGGCACCAGGACATCGACGCCGGGCGCCGCCAGCGCCACATGGGCGCCGCGCACCGCCATGGCGAACGGCTTGTCGGCGGCGTCTGTCGCCGTAACCGCGATGACGGTGGGATCGGCAGCGGGATAGAGCGGGGGTGAATCGGGGCCGGCATTGCCGGCGGCGGCGACGAGCACGATGCCCTTTCGGTAGGCCTCGCGCAGCTTGCGTTCCAGCATGACGTCGTAGGGACCCGCAAAGCTCATATTGATGATCTTGACGCCGCGCCGCATGGCCTCGTCGAGGCCCTTGAGAATCTGGAAGCTGGTCGCTTCGGCGCTGGTCGCGCGCTCGTCGAACACCTTGATGGCGACCACGGACGCCTCCGGGGCGACACCGAGCAGGCGGGAATGGGCCGCGATGGCTCCGGCCATGCCGGTGCCGTGGGCGTGGGGGCGCAGCCCCTGGCCGCCGGGATCGATATTCGCGAAAATGGCGCCGGCGAGATCGGGATGGTTGGCGTCGACGGCGGAATCCACGATGGCGATGCGCACGTTGCGGCCACGCGCGAGGTGATGCACGTCACCGAGGTGGAGCTTGGCGATGGCGTACTGCTTCGGATCGCCGGTCGGCAATGCTCGTGGCGGCAGGCCGGCGAGCGGCGGCGATGTCGGCCGTCGCGAAGTCGACGGCGCCGGCAACGTCGCCTTCGGGACTCGCGGCGCCGCGGTTGCGGCCGCAGGCGCCGCCTGGTCGAGGGTGTAGACGTAGTTGGGCTGCGCCGCCGCCACCACGTTGTTCTGCTCGAGCCGGCGCACCACATCGGCGACGTCGCGGCCGCCGGCCGAGCGGAACCGGTAGAGAGTACGGCCGGCAGCGTCGAAATCGTGGCGGGCGACGACGGTGACGCCGAGCTCGCGCGCCAGTCTCTCGACCTCGGCGCGCGTCACCTGGCGTTCGATCTGCACCACGACTTCATCGGTGATGAAGCGGCGTTCGCCGGCGGGCGGCACGCCGCTGTATTCCATCTCGTGGCGGGAGCGGCCGATGCCGCGCCCGGGCGGCGGCCCGAGGCTCGGCGGCGGCGGCACGAAGAAACGCTGGCGCATGGCCACCCAGGCCGGGCTCGCCCCGAAGCGGCCGGTCGGCCGCGGCAGGGCCGCGAAGGCAGACCGGCCGAAGCCCGGGCGCATCCATCCCGACCGGGTCAGTCCGCGTCCGGCAAATCCGGGGCGTGACGGTCCCGCACGCAGGTTCGAAGCCGGCCTGGCCAATCCGGAACGGCCAAGGCCGCGATTGGCGAAGCCCGGGCGAGACGGGCTGCGCGGCCCGCCAGAGACGCCGGGCGCGGCGCGCGACGCATCCTGTTGCGACAGGCCGCGGACGTGCGGCAGTCCGCGGGCTTGCGGCGTCCTGACGAATGGGCGACCACCGGCAACGGGTGGCCGCATCGCGGCCGCACCCGGCCCTCTTGGTATGCCAACAACCGGCGCCGTGTGCCGCGGCTGCATTCCGACGGCGGGCCGACCTGGACCCCGTCGGGGCGAAGGCTGTACGACGGCGTCCTGCGGCGCCGGCCGCGAAAAGCCTCCGCGACGTTGATCGAAGCCCTGCGCGGTCGCCGGCGCGGTGGCCAGCGCCAGGGCGACGGTTACCAGCGGCAGCATCCGAAGGACTGCGAAGATGCCTGGATGCGGCTGCCTCGAGCCGGTCGGGAGCGGCGGAACGCGCATGATGTTCAATGCTCTGCCCGCCCTTCAGCGGGCAGGCCGGTGGACCCGATACTCGAACGCCCATGAGATCGCCGGGCTCTGCGGCGAATGTTGGACGAGGCGCCACGATGAGGCGAGCTGCGGGATGTAAACGAAGCTGCCGCGCACGACGCCGCAACGCCCGGTTGCACATACAGACACTTGTCAACGCGCCTTAGCGCGTCAACGATCGATGGGACTGATGATCGAAGGGAGAGACCCTGCGGGCATGGGCACACGCTCACCCGATGACGCGCTGGTCAGGAAGCTCGCCGCCCGGGCGACGGGCTGCGAACCCCTCGGCGTCAAGCGCTTCGGTACTGGCACGCATCACTTCGTTTTCGAAGCCATGTTCGGCCAACGGGAGCCGGTCGTGATCCGAATGGCTGCCGGCCAGAACAGACCGACCATGAGCGGCGCCATCGAGCTCTCCCGTCGATTGAAGCCATTGGGCGTTCCGCTCCCGCACATCATCGACGTGGGGACGCTCGGATCCTATGCGTATGTGGTTCTGGAACGACTGCCCGGTACCGACCTCGGCAATCTCATCCATTCGCTCCCGGATTCATCCTTGGACGCCATCGCCGCGGAAGTGGTGCGTGCGCAGGAGATCACCGCCCGGACAGGATCGGAGGGACGCTACGGTTATGCGGTGACGCCCGCCGACGCACCGCGGGAGCGGTGGTCGCAGATCCTGCTCGACAACCTGGCCCGATCGCATCGGCGAATTGCGGGCGCCGGACTGTTCGATCCCGCCGTCGTCGATTGCGTGAAAGACCTGGTGCTGTCAGCGCGAAGCGAATTGGACAAGCGGCCCGCGATTCCCTTTCTCCATGACACCACCACCAAGAACGTCATCGTCAGGCCGGATGGCGGCTTTTCCGGCATCGTCGATGTCGACGACCTCTGCTTCGGCGACCCTCGTTACGCGGCGGCACTGACTTTGGCGTCTCTGGTGGTGTCGGGTGGACCGGTCCGGTACGTCGACGCCTGGATGAATGCGGCGGGCTTTCGGGCGGACGGGCTGTTTTATCTTTACGTCACCCTGTTCATGGTCGACTTCATGTCCGAACACGGCCAGGTCTTCAACGGAAATGCCAAACCGTCCTCGCCCGAAAACAGGACGAAGCTGGCTCGGATCTTCGCGACATATTGCGCCGATTTGCGGCCGATGATACTCGGTCGGCAGCCGCACAGGTCTCGTGGCAGTGTGTCCGGCGGCGACGCCGCTTGCTGAGGTGATCGAACATTCGCATGTTCGGACGATGGGCGGCCCTGGCGTGGTCCACCGCCGCGGTGCTGGCGGCAACCGCGGCCGGACGGCTGTTCTCCACCATTGCGCCACTACCCAATATTTCCATGATCTTCCTGATGGCGGTCATTTACTCCGCGGTCAGCTTCGGCATCTGGCCAGCCGTCTACGCCTCGGTGCTGTCGTTCCTGGCCTACAACTACTTATTCATCGAGCCGCTCTACACCTTCCGGATCGCGCAGCCGCACGAGTTTCTGGCTTTGCTCGTGTTCCTGATCGTGGCAATCGTCACCTCGGCGCTCGCCGGCCGCGTCCGCGACCAGGCGCTCGCCGCCGGCGAACGCGCGCGGGTGATGCGCCGGCTGTACGAATTCACCCGCCGGCTGTCCGCCTTCACGGTCATCGACGACATCGCGGGCGGCGCCGCCGGCGAAATCAACGCCGACCTGCGCCGGCCCGTCTTCGTCTTTCTCGGCGACGCCGACAGGTTGTCCCTCGCGGCCGCCTGGCCGCCCGACGACGAGCCTGGCCCGCCGATCATTGCAGCTGCCCGTCGCATGATCGCCGGCACCGAAATCGCCACCACGGAGGATGGCTGGTCATTCGTTCCGCTGCGCGCCGCTACCGGCCCGATCGGCCTCGTTGCGGTCGCCCCCCTGCCCTCCGGCGGCAGTCTCGACGGCGAAGCACAGGCGCTGTTGCGAACGCTCGCCGAGCAGACTGCGGCGGCGGTCGAGCGCGCTCTTTTGGCGCGCGACGCCGCGGCAGCCCAGGAGAAGGCAGAGACGGAACGCGTGCGCAACATCCTCCTGACATCCATCTCGCACGACTTCCGTACCCCCCTCGCTTCGATTCTCGGCTCGGCGACCAGCCTGATCGGCTTCCGCGCGACTTTGAGCGAGGAGGACAAGACGGCTCTGCTCGACGGCATCAAGACCGAGGCCGAAGGTCTCGACGAGATGGTGAAGAACCTCCTGGCGATGACGCGCATCGATGCCGGCGTGCTCGAATTGCGGCGCGACTGGACCGACCTTCGGGAAATCGCCGAGCGGGTCGTCAGCGCCGCGCGCCGTCGCGGCGCGCCGCTCGCCTTCACGGTCGACCTTCCGGCCGAACTGCCGATGATTTCCGCCGACGCATTTCTGATCGAACAGGCCCTCACCAACGTGGTCGGCAATGCCGTCGCCCATACGCCGCCCGGAACGCGTGTGAGCATCGATGCCGTCGTGACGCCCGCGACGGTGGCGCTGCGGGTGACGGACGACGGACCCGGCATCGCCACCGACATGCTGGCGCGCGTCTTCGACAAATTCGTGCGCGCACGCACGAGCCGCGCCGACCGCGGCGCCGGCCTCGGCCTCGCCATCGCCAAGGGCATCGTCACCGCCCATGGCGGCAGCATCGCCGCCGAGAGTCCCGTCGCGGCCGGCCGCGGCACACGGTTCGTCCTGGAATTTTCTCGCGAGCGTCCGTCATGACCAGCAAGACCCGCATCCTCCTGGTCGACGACGAGGAAGCAATCCTGCGCTTCCTGACGCCCGTGCTCAACACCCAGGGCTACGAGGTCATCACCGCGGGCCTCGTCGCCGAGGCCACCAAGCGCATCGCCGCCGACAGTCCCGACCTCGTCGTCCTCGATCTCGGACTTCCGGACGGCGACGGCAAGGAGGTGATCAGGACAGTGCGCGAATTCTCGACGGTGCCGATCATCGTCCTGTCGGCGCGCGAGCGGGAAACGGAAAAGATCGAGGCGCTCGACCTCGGCGCCGACGACTTCATCAACAAACCGTTCGGGGTCGGCGAACTCCTGGCGCGCATGCGCACGGCGCTTCGCCACCGCATGACCAACGCCGGCGAAACCCCGGTGCTCGAAGTCGAGGACCTGACGATCGACAATGTCCGCCATCAGGTCACCCGCGCCGGCATCGAGGTGAAATTGACCCCGAAGGAGTTCGAGCTCCTCTCTTTCCTGGCCCGCCACGCCGGCAAGGTGCTCACCCACCGGCAGATCCTTACCGCCGTTTGGGGACCGGCACACACGGCCGACACCCAGTATCTGCGCGTCTATATCGGCCAGTTGCGCCAGAAGATCGAGCGGGAACCGGGTGATCCGCGCATCATCGTCACCGAGCCGGGCGTCGGCTACCGCGTCGCCGACACCGTAACGCGCTGACCCTCGATCCGCGCCGCTCGGCGCGTCAGATCGGCGCCGCCGTCTTTATGGCGCCTTTATGAGTCGGCCCGCACTCCGGAATTGAGAACTTAGGCTCCCGGGATGATGTCTGATGGTGCGCCACCTCCGGCGCGCCTACGGATGCACGTCGGTGCCCCCTTACGACGACGAATTCAGCGGCGAACCCTCGCCGTCGATGAACCTGGTGCCGCCGC
This sequence comes from Astrobacterium formosum, assembly GCA_030848545.1. GTDB lineage: Bacteria > Pseudomonadota > Alphaproteobacteria > Rhizobiales > Xanthobacteraceae > Astrobacterium > Astrobacterium formosum. The sequence continues at coordinate 289,537 of JAVDCA010000001.1, read as the reverse complement.
TCCTCGGCCTCATCGTCATCGGTCTGATCGTCTACCTCGTGTCCGTCATGGAGCCGGCCGATCAGCCGGCGGCAAGCGACTTCTCAATTTGTGCGAGCCTCACCGACAGACGTGAACGGCTCACCTGCTACGACCAACTCACCAAACCACCTTCGCCTGCCAAGGGAGCATTGGCTCCATTCGGATCGCAGGCGGGAGAGAGCCCCTGATATGAACGACGCCGCACATTTGCCCGTCAGTTCCCTCGCCGTGCCGGTGACGACGGCTCATGATCCCATCTCACCCGTGCCATCACCCGGTTTCTGGCGCCTGACGCTCGGCAGCCTCGGCGTCGTCTACGGCGACATCGGCACGAGCCCGCTCTATGCCGTTCGCGAGTCGGTCCTGGCGGCCAGCGGACACGGCGGCGGTATCAGCGAAGCGGCCGTGTTCGGGGTTCTGTCGCTGATCACCTGGGCGCTCCTGATCGTGGTGACCGCGAAATACGTACTGCTGCTCCTGCGCGCCGACAACAACGGCGAAGGCGGCACCCTCGCCCTGATGGCACTCGCCGCGCGCGGTTGGCGCAGCGGCGCCTCCACCGTGGTTCTCCTCGGCATCGTCAGCGCCGCCTTGTTCTACGGTGATGCAGTCATCACGCCGGCCCTGTCGGTCCTCTCCGCCGTGGAAGGACTGAAGATCGTGACGCCGGCCTTCGACCCCTACGTTGTGCCGACGACGATCGCGATCCTCGTCGCGCTCTTCCTGGTGCAGTCGCGCGGCACCGCCAAAGTCGCCGCCCTGTTCGGCCCCATCACGCTCGTCTGGTTCGTCGCGATGGCGATCGGCGGCATCTCGCATGTCCTGCAGGATCCCAGCATCCTGCGCGCGCTCAGTCCCCATTACGGCCTCGAATTCCTGGCAACCCACCGGTTGATCGGCTTCGTCGCCCTCGGCGCCGTGTTCCTGGCCGTGACGGGTTGCGAGGCGCTCTATGCCGACCTCGGGCATTTCGGCCGCCGTCCGATTCAGCTCGCCTGGCTGGTGGTGGCTTTGCCGGCGCTGCTCTTGAACTACTACGGCCAGGGCGCGCTCCTGATCGCCGACGCGAAGTCCATCGAGAACCCGTTCTTCCTGCTCTATCCGGACTGGGCGCAGCTGCCGATGATCGCGCTTGCGACGGCCGCGACCGTCATCGCCAGCCAGGCGGTCATCACCGGCGCCTATTCGCTGACCCGGCAGGCTGTGCAACTCGGTCTGCTGCCGCGCCTCGAGATCCGCCACACCTCGGCGGCGCTTGCTGGACAGATCTACATGCCGCGCGTCAACGCCCTGCTTCTCATCGGCGTTCTGGTGCTGGTCATCCTGTTCCGCTCGTCGAGTGCGCTCGCCTCGGCCTACGGCATCGCCGTCACCGGCACCATGGTGGTGACGAGCCTGCTCGCCTTCTTCGTCATCTGGAAGGTGTGGCAGTGGAAGCCCCTCGCGGCCGCCTGCCTGATCGGACCGTTCCTGGTCATCGACCTCTCGTTCCTCACCGCCAATCTGCTCAAGGTATTCGAAGGCGGATGGATTCCGCTCCTGCTCGGCGCCCTGGTGATCCTCACGATGTACACGTGGCGGCGCGGCAGCCGCATCCTCATGGAAAAGACGCGCCGGCAGGAGACCCAGATCGACGCCCTGGTCGCCATGCTGGAAAAGCATCCACCGCCGCGCGTGCCCGGCACCGCCGTATTCCTCACCGGCGATCCGACCAGCGCTCCGACCGCGCTCATGCACAGCCTCAAGCACTACAAGATCCTGCATCGGCAGAACGCCATCCTGACCGTCGAAACGGCGCACACCCCGCGCGTTTCTACCGATGAGCGGGTGCGCATCGAACCGATCGGCGAGACCTTCTGTCGCATCGTCGTGCGCTTCGGCTTCATGGAGACACCGAACGTGTCGCAGGCGCTGGCGTTGGCGCGCAAGTACGGCTGGCATTTCGATATCATGTCGACGTCGTTCTTCCTGTCGCGGCGGACGCTGCGGCCGGCGGAGAACTCGACCATGCCGCGCTGGCAGGCGCTCCTGTTCTCCATGCTGGCGCGCTCCGCCAGCGACGCCACCGACTACTTCCAGATTCCCACCGGGCGGGTCGTCGAGGTCGGCACGCAGGTCAAGATCTAGGCAGGGCCGCACTGAACGCTCTGCACTTCGTCATGGCGAATGGCGAACCCGCCACGAATTGCCGACCTTGCCTGAAAGAGGGCGTTGCGGACGGCTGGACGCTCAATTGCTGGCGAGAATCGCGTTCTTGACCAGGGGATAGACCTGGCTTTCCCAGCGGCGACCGGAAAACACGCCGTAGTGGCCGGCGCCTGCCTGCAGGTGATGGCGCTTGAGGAAGGGCTTGAGGCCCGCGCACAGGTCGTGGGCGGCGACCGTCTGGCCGATGGCGCAAATGTCGTCCTTCTCGCCCTCGACGGTGAGGAGGAGCGTGCGCCGGATGGCGGCAAGATCGACCTTGCGGCCGCGCCAGGTCAGGGCTCGGCGCGGCAGCGCGTGCTCCTGGAAGACCAGACGCACGGTTTCCAGATAGAACTCCGCGGTGAGATCAAGGACGGCGAAATATTCGTCGTAAAAATCTCGTGCCGCCTGGGCGCGGGCGTGGTCGCCATTGACGATGTGGCCATAGAGGTCGCGGTGGGCCTTCACGTGGCGGTCGATGTTCATGCTCATGAAGGCGGCGAGCTGGATGAAGCCCGGATAGACGCGGCGGAACGAACCGCCGAAGCGGAACGGTACGCGCGCGATCAGGTTCTGCTCGAACCACGAAATCGGCCGCGAATTGGCGAGCTCGTTGACCTTGGTGGGATTGATGCGCGTGTCCACCGGACCGGCCATCAGGGTCATGGAACGCGGCTGCGCCGGGTTGTCGTCCTCGGCCATGATCGCCGCCGCGACCAGTGCGGCGACGCAGGGCTGGCAGACCGCGACCAGATGGGCGGGTGGCCCCATCGCCTCCAGGAAGGCGATCACATGGGCGATGTAGTCGTCGAAGCCGAAGTTCCCCCGGTCGAGGGGCACGTCGCGGGCATTGTGCCAGTCGGTGATGTGGACGTCGAACTCCGGCAGCATGGTCTGGACGGTGCCGCGCAGGAGGGTGGCGAAATGTCCGGACAACGGCGCCAGGAGGAGAACGCGCGGCTGCGCCTGGTCGATATCCTTGCGAAACCGCAACAGCGTCCCGAAGGCAGTCTTATGCATCACCTCTTCGACGACCTTGACGTCGCAATTGCCCACCTTGACCTTATCGATGCCGAAGGCGGGCCGCTTGTGGGTCAAGCCGGCGCGGGCGATGATCTCGTAGGCGGCGGTCAGATTGCGCAGCGCGGCGTTGTCGCCGACGATGCGCCCCAATCCATGGGCCGCCACGGCGGCGAATGCACGCATCGGCGCGATCATGTCGGCATGGGTTTGATAGGCCAAGTAGAGCATGACAAAGGCCGCAGGTTGCTGCGGCTATTCCCCCCTTGTGCTCGCGACCCGGCTAAAAAAAACCGTAAAGCATTCCGCGGCCGCAGGCGAGCCAAAAAAGAAGCGCACCGATTCCGGCGGCATGTCACAGGCCGCACGTCATTCATTTACCCCCTGTACCGCCGTGGCCGATCTGATCTAGCATTCCGTTCGACCAGACAATCGGAGGGGCCGGACCTCCGCGGTGAGAGGAAGCCATGGCCCAAGATCTATCGCCCCCTTTCTTGTCGTCCCCTTCGTTATCGTCCCCTTCGGCGTCGCCCGCTCCGGCCCCGGAAAGGCGGCCGTCGGGGCGCGCCACGCTGACCATCAACAGCCGCAACTACGGTTCGTGGTCGTTGCGCGGCTGGCTCATGTGCCGCCTGGCGGGGCTCGACATCGGTGAGGAGATGCTCTCGAGCGACGACCCGTCGTCGCGCGCCGAGCTCTTGCTGCTGTCGCCCTCGTTCCTGGTGCCGCGGCTGACCGACGGCCCCGTGAAGGTTTGGGATACGCTGGCCATCGCCGAGTACGTCAACGAGGTGCGGCCGGAGGCCGGCCTGCTGCCCACCGACCGGGCGGCGCGGGCGCACTGCCGAGCCGTATGCGGGGAGATGCATTCCGGCTTCTCGAACCTGCGCTCGGCGCTGCCCATGAACATCAAGGGTCGCTTTCCGGGGTTCAAGGTGTGGACCGGCGCGCTGGCCGACATCAGCCGCGTATGCGAGATCTGGCGCGAGTGTCTCGGCCGTTACGGCGGCCCGTTCCTGTTCGGCGAAAGACCCGGCATGGCCGATGCCATGTATGCGCCGGTATGCTCGCGCTTCCTGACCTACGACATCGCCCTCGATCCGGTCTGCGTGTCCTACCGCGACGCCGTGCTGGCGCTGCCCGCCATGAAGGAATGGATCGCCGCCGCGGAAGCCGAGCGGGAAGAGGTGTTGGAATTGGACGTGGAGTTTTAAAGCGTCAGTCTTTCCGGGGCCGGCGGAAGGCAGAATTCATACCTCCTGAATCTCCGCATGACGTCGACGGGGGTTATGGATTCCGGGCTCACGCGCTTACGCGCGTGCCCCGAAATGACCAAAGAAGATTGCGGCGAATTTTTACGAATGCACCACCGTGCCGCCGTTGGGATGCAGCACCTGCCCTGTAATATACGAACTGTCGCGGCTGGCCAGGAAGACGTAGCTCGGCGCCACCTCGTTGGGCTGGCCGGCGCGTCCCATCGGCACCGACGAACCGTGCTTCGCCACATGCTCGGGCGAGAACGAAGCCGGGATCAGCGGCGTCCAGATCGGACCCGGCGCCACTGCATTGACGCGGATACCCTGCTCGGCGAGCGCCTGCGACAGCGAATAGGTGAAGGCCGCGATGGCGCCCTTGGTGGAGGCGTAGTCGATCAGCGTCTTGTGACCCTGATAGGCGGTGACCGAGGTGGTGTTGATGATCGCCGAACCCGGCTCCATGTGCTTCACCGCCTCCTTGGCGAGGTAGAACATGGCGAAGATGTTGGTCCGGAAGGTGCGCTCGATCTGCTTTACGTCGATCTTGGAAAAGTCCTCTGTCTCGTGCTGCTCGGCGGCATTGTTGACGAGGATGTCGACGCGTCCGAACTCGCGCACCGTACGTGCCACGATGTCGCGGCAGAACGCTTCGTCGCCGATATCGCCGGCGAACTTGATGCAGCGCACGCCTTCGCGCTCGACCGCCGCCAAGCTCTCGTCGGCATCCTTGTGCTCTTCCAGATACGCGAAGGCAATGTCGGCCCCCTCCCGCGCCATCGCCACGGCGACCGCGCGGCCGATGCCGGAATCGCCGCCGGTGATCAGCGCCACCTTGTCCTTCAACCGGCCGACGCCGGGAAACAGCGGCTCATAGTCCGGCTTCGGCAGCATCTCGCTTTCGCGGCCGGGCTGGCGGTTCTGCTTCTGGGCGGGCTGGGCCATGACGGGGTCTCTCCTGGGATCGCTGCTGCGGAGCGAACGCACAGGCGGAGCCACCGGTTCCCCGCGACCGTCGGCCCACGGGGAGTCGGCCGAGTTCCGGGAACGTCGCGACGGTCTGATGTTGCCGGCGCCGCAGCGGGCGGTGGTCCGCAGCGGCGCGCGGCCGCAACGCAACTGGCGACGGCCGTCCGCGGACCCATGCAGGCACCACTCGCGATAGGCATAAGTGCCGACACCTACAGGATAATTCCTGGCTTCGGCCGGTCGCGCACCTATGGCAGGTTGTAGTCCAATCGATCCACCCCCGCGGGATCGACGACATGGACACGATGATCCACGACCGCATTTGTCCCGTCTACCCAACCGGCCCGCGCATCATGTCCGCGGTCGTCATCATGGCCGCACATGACGCTGATGCGATCGGCGGACCATACGGGCTTCGCCGGGACGAAACGCTGGAATCGCAGAACGACCAGGGCGCGGCAGTCCGGCTCAACACGCTGGCGCGCACCGTCGAACCGAGCATGATGGCCTTCTTCCTGCCGACGAGCGCGCAGTCGAGCTGAGCTGATGAAGAAGCAGCGGCGCGTTCTGGAAGCCGGCATTGCACTGTTCGACATCGACTGTGACGGCACGCCGACGTCGACAATTTCCTATCGATCCACCGGGTGTGCCGTGAACCTGTCCTGCCGGCCGGGCATCGTGGCCGATGAACTTGTGCATGTCGCGCGCGGACAGCCGGTGCGAAGGCGAGATGGATCAGTTCTATCGCAAGTTGCCGTGCGCCGCCATGCGAGGTAGCTCTACGCGAACTCCAGGATCACCGCGTCGACCGCGAGACTCTCACCCGGCTTGGCGTGGATCTTCCTGACCGTACCGTCACGCTCGGCGCGCAGCACGTTCTCCATCTTCATGGCTTCCACGAGCGCGATGGTCTCGCCGGCCTTGACTTCCTGACCTTCGGTGACGGCGATCGAACGCACCAGTCCCGGCATGGGACACAGGACCTTCTTGCCGGTGTCGCTCAAGACCTTCTCGGGCATCAGCCGCGCCGCCTTGGCCTCGTGCCCGGTGTACACATGGGCCTTCACCTCGACGCCGTGATGGGCGAGACGATAGCCGTTGGGGATCGGCCGCACCTGCACCGATACGGGTTCGTTGTCGATCGACCCGATCCAGACCGGATCGCCGGGCTTCCACGGCGAGGCCAGGAGCCGGGCTTTTCCCTCCGCGCCGTCGGAGCCCATCGGCCGTACCGCGATGTCGCTGCCGGCGCGTTCCACCGCCATGTCGATCTCGAGTCGGTCGAGCCACACCGCCCGCTGGCGCTCGCGCGTCACCGGCTTGCCGGTGATCTGGCCGGAAATCCTCCGCCGGCGTTCGCCGACCACGAAGTCGATCGCACAGGCGACTGCGGCGATGACCTCCGCCCGCTCGCCTTCGGGCGCGGTCGGATGGAAGCCGTCCGGATACTCCTCGGCGATGAAGCCGGTGGACAGGCGCCCCTCGAGCCAGCGCGGATGCTGCATCAGGGCCGAGAGGAAAGGAATGTTGTGACGGATGCCATCGATGGCGAACTGGTCGAGGGCATGGGACTGCGCCGCGATCGCCTCCTCCCGGCTCCACGCATGGGTGACGAGCTTGGCGATCATCGGATCGTAGAAGAGCGAGATTTCGCCGCCCTCCTCGACGCCGGTGTCGTTGCGCACCGTGATGCCGCGCGTGCTCTTCTCCTCGGGAGGCCGATAGGTGACCAGGCGGCCGATGGAGGGCAGGAAATTGCGGTACGGGTCCTCGGCATAGACGCGCGTCTCCACCGCCCAGCCGTTGATCTGCACATCCTCCTGGCGAATCTTCAGCTTCTCGCCGGCGGCGACGCGGATCATCTGCTCGACGAGGTCGACACCGGTGACGAGCTCGGTGACCGGGTGCTCGACCTGCAGACGGGTATTCATCTCCAGGAAATAGAAGCTCCGGTCCTGACCGGCGACGAATTCGACCGTGCCGGCGGAATCGTAGCCGACGGCTTTCGCGAGCGCGACCGCCTGGGCGCCCATCTTCGCCCGCGTCTGCGCATCGAGGAGCGGGCTCGGGGCTTCCTCGACGACCTTCTGGTTGCGCCGCTGGATCGAGCATTCGCGCTCACCGAGATGGATGACGTTGCCGTGCTTGTCGCCCAGCACCTGGATTTCGACGTGGCGCGGCTCGACGATGAACTTTTCCACGAAGACCCGGTCGTCCCCGAACGACGACTTCGCCTCCGAGCGGGCGCGCTCGAAACCTTCCTCGACCTCGGCGCGCGAATGGGCGATGCGCATGCCCTTGCCGCCGCCACCGGCCGAGGCCTTGATCATCACCGGATAGCCGATCTCGTCGGCGATCATGGCCGCCTCCTTGGCGTCGGCGATGACGCCCAGATAGCCGGGCACGGTCGAGACCTTCGCGGCGGCGGCCGCCTTCTTGCTCTCGATCTTGTCGCCCATGGCGGCGATGGCGGCCGGGTTCGGGCCGATGAAGACGATGCCGGCCTCGCCGAGTGCGCGCGCAAACGATTCGCGCTCGGACAGGAAGCCGTAGCCCGGATGCACGGCTTCAGCGCCCGTCTGGCGGCAGGCGTCGATGATCTTGTCCATGACGAGATAGCTCTCGGCCACCGGCGGCGGGCCGATCAGGACGGCGTCGTCGGCCATCTCGACGTGAGGGGCATCCTTGTCGGCCTCGGAATAGACCGCGACGGTCGCGATCCCTAGGCGCCGCGCCGTCTTGATGATGCGACAGGCGATCTCGCCGCGATTGGCGATCAGAATCCGATTGAACATGCGACCAGAAGTCCCCACGAACTACCAGTACGGTACGGTACCGATGGCTTTGCGGCCGCGTCGTGGAAATGTCAATCGCCGGTTGCCTTCACCTTTGGTCGCGAAACCGCCGGCGGCAAAGTGAAAACGCGACAGCCGCCGGTCGATGGCGGCGATGACGCGCTGAGCCTTCGAATGGCTCTCAGTGGGCGGACAGGCGCTTCTTCGGCTTCACGTGGGAGGCGATCCAGCGCAACACCTCGCCGTCGACATCCCCACCGGCGGTCATCAGGGCGTGGAAGCCGCCAATATCGGCGCAAGCCTCCGTGCGTCCCGCCTGCGCACCCCCCAAGGCCATTTCATCGTCGACGACGATCTCGGACGCCGCGATTGCATCCAACAACCGACAGACACCGGCAACAACCCGGCGTCGCGAAGGCGGCACGTAGATCGTTCCGGGATGGGTGGCGGGCATTCGCGGTTCCTCGAGTTCGCCGCAAGCCATAGCGCGGTGGACCTTACCCTCCGGCTAACGGCAGCTGAGGCTTCGTCGCCAAAGCCGTTGGTTTGGTTCAACGACCATGAATTCACGTAAGGGCCGAAGCGGGCGAATGCGCGGCGCCGGCGAGACGCCGTCGTGGCAGGCTCGCGACCGAATGCGGCGTGCCGAAAGTGAAATGGGGTGAAGATCTTGTGGGGTGAAGATCTTGCGGCACTTCCTGCGAGAGCCACGCAGGACCCCGGCTCGATTATCCGGCCGCTACCGGACGCTCTGGCGTCTCGGTCCATTCCGACATGGAGCCGTCATACAGGGTGGCGTCCCGGCGGCCCATAAGTTCCGATATGATGAACCAATTGGCGGCGGCCTGCTGGCCCGTGTTGCAATAGTTGACGATCGGCCCATCGGGGATGGCGGCGAACAGGGCTGCGATCTCCGCCTGCGGCCGCAGGCGGCCGGCGGCGTCGAAGGCGGAGGTGTAATCCAGGTTGAGTGCCCCGGGAATGCGGCCGGGACGAACCGCCTGGGGGCTTTTCTTGATGCCCCGGAAGAAATCCGCCGAGCGGCTGTCCAGCAGAACCGCGTCGCCGGCCGCCATGGCGCGTTCGACCCCGCCGACATCGCAGCGCCAGGAGAGATCGAAGGCGACGGGATGGTGGGTCGAGGTCGGCAGCAAGCCCGGCCCCTCCTCCACCGGCCGGCCGGGATCGGCCATCCAGGCCGCCATGCCGCCATCGAGGATCGACACGGCGCGGTGGCCGGCGGTCTTCAAGGTCCAGTAGACGCGGGCGGCGGCACTGAAGTCGGCCGCGCCGTTGCCGGCACCGACGACCACCACGTGCTGGCCGGGCGCAATTCCCAGCCGACCGAACAGGGCGGCCAGGGCCTCGGCGTCGGGCAACAAGCCCGTCACCAGGCCGCGGACGGCACGCCAGCCGTCCCTGGTGTAGTCGGTGTGAATGGCGCCGGGCACATGGGCGGCCAGGAAGGCGCTTGCGCCGCCGCCGTCGACGACGGAACGGATGTCGAGAATGCGCAGGTCCGCCACACCCAGGCGGGCGGCGAGCCAGCCCGCATCCACCAGGGGCTCCACTCCGACGGCCTCGCCACCATGGCGATTTTCTTCAGGCATCATCCACCTCCGCAGCCAGGTCGAGCGAATGGATCGCGCGGGCGGACATCATTCACAGGATGATCAGGCAAATGAAACCTCGCTCGTGATCGCAGAAGCCACTCGTCTCGGCTTGGCAGACGCGTGGCAGAAGCGGAAATCCGCCCGACCGGTATATTTCCACCGATCAGTCGCACTCTGGCGTGCCCACAACCTTCAATTAACAGTTTTAGAACAGAAGATTGTAGTTATCGCGTCGGCCGGGAAACGCCCCATGTTCAAGCACCATCGCCTCACCATCGCCGCCAAGCTGTATGCTCTGTTCACGCTCGTCGCGATTGCGACGCTCTTTCTCGCTGCGACCGCTATCTACAAGTCCGTGCAGAATGCGGCGCTGATCAAGCAGTTCGAGTCGAATTTCATCGGCTCGCAGAACGTCGAGCGCATCAACAGTCTCGTCTATGCGGTGGTGATGGAATCGCGCGGCATCTACATGTCGGCCGACATCAAGACCGCCAAGCGCTTCGGCGGCGGCCTGGTCAAGTTCAACGAACAGATCACCAAAGTGGTCGCCGAATGGAAGAAATCGGTGGGCCCCGACGATGCCGCCGCCTTCGCGACCTTCGAGAAGCGGGTCGGCCAGTTCGTCGAATTCCGCAACGAACTGGTCCGGCTCGGCACCCAGGTGAGCCCGGCGGCCGGGCGCGAATGGGGCGACAACGACGCCAACCGCAGCGTCCGCACGGCGCTCAACAAGGACCTCGCCGCGCTGGCGCAACTCTATACCGAGCGCTCGCGCTTCATCTACGACGCCCTGGAGGAGAACACCCGCTCGACCACATGGATGCTGGGCGGCGTCGCGGCCTTCGCGCTGCTGCTGATCGGCATCGGCATCGTCATCATCACGAGCTCGGTCACCCGTCCCCTGACCGCGATCAGCAGGGTGACCGAAAAGGTCGCCGGCGGCGACACCGCGATCACGGTTCCGTTCAACGACCGCCAGGACGAGATCGGTGATCTGGCGCGCTCGATCGGGGTTTTCCAGCGGGCGCTGGAACGCAACGCCCAGATGCAGGCCTCCATCCTGGAGGAGACCAGCGCCAAGGCGCGTCGCGAACTCGAGGCCGCGAACGCCACCGCCGCCCGCGAGCGCCACGAGTCCGACGCCCGCGACCGCCAGCAGCAGGCACTCGCGGCCGAGATCGACCGCTTCGCAGCCGGGCTGGAGACGACCCTCGCCGATCTGTCCGAAATCTCCGCCCAGGTGCTCGGCACCGCCGGCCATCTCGCCGGACGCGCCGGCGACGCCTCGAGCCGCACCGCCGAGGTGGCGACGGCGGCGGGCGAAGCCTCCGGCACCGTGCGCGAGGTCGCCGCCGCGACGGAGGAACTCGCCTCTGCGGTGAACGAGATCGACCGCCAGGTGAACCAGTCGCACGCGGTTGCCGAAAAGGCGATCGGCGAGGCCGAGCGTACCAACGCGGCGGTCCAGGAACTCGATGGTGCGGCCAAGCGCATCGGCGACGTCATCGGGCTCATCACCGACATCGCCGCCCAGACCAACCTGCTCGCCCTGAACGCCACCATCGAGGCGGCGCGCGCCGGCGAAGCCGGCAAGGGCTTCGCCGTGGTGGCGAGCGAGGTCAAGGCGCTGGCCGGCCAGACCGCCAAGGCGACCGAGGAGATCGCGTCCCAGATCGCCGGCATGCAGCAGGCGACCGGGGTCTCGATCGCGGCGATCACCGGTATCCAGAAGACGATCGGCGAGATCGGTGAGATCACCGCCGCCATCGCGGCCTCGGTCACCGAGCAGGGCAACGTCACCCGGGAGATCGCCCAGCGGGTCGAGAACGCCGCCTATCGGACCGGCCGCATTGCCGAGGACATCGGCCGGGTCGGCGAAGCAACCAGCGCCACCTCCGCCGATGCCGCCACCATGAAGTCGGTCGCCGACCGCCTGGAAAAGTCGGCGCGGCACATCCGCGCCGAGGTCGACGGCTTCTTCGCGCGCCTCAAGGCAGCGTGATCGCGGTTCAGGTACCGCCTCCCGCCCTGCCCGGCCCGGTGCCGTCCCATGCGGCGCCCGAGCGGCCACCGGGTCGCTTTCCGGCGCACGAGCCGCTATAAGGACCCGACCGGCGGGCCTTCTCAGGGGGCGCCGGCGGCTAAAAGCGCCCGTAGCTCAGCTGGATAGAGCATCAGACTTCGAATCTGAGGGTCGGGAGTTCGAATCTCTCCGGGCGCGCCACTTAGGTCCGTCGGGCGTTGAGGCCCTCTTCTTTCGCCGCGCGGCGACCCGCCAGGGTCGCCAGGATTTCGGTCAGGCGGGCGCGTTCCAATAGCCGAGTCACCAGATGGTCCGTCACCAGCCCATCGAGCTTTCCGCTCGCGGCGAGCCGTTTTGCCCGCCGCCGCGCCACGCATTTCCGGCAACGGCGGTTCGAGGCGCTATTTCAGCGCGCGCCTGCGCGCCTGCGGACGATGGACGGCGCCGCCATGCGTTGCGCGGAGGCGGTTGGCACGGTGTAGGTGGTCGGCAGGGTCTTGCGCCATGGCGCACCCGAAAGCCCCTGCTGGTAGCCGTATTGATAGAGCTGCTGCATGTAGCCACGGTCGAAGCCCATCGAGGTCGTGGTGGGATAATCGGCGTCGATTGAAGCCAGATTGAAGTCCCATTTGTTGCGGCGCGTGAAGTCGTAGGTCGCGATCAGCGTATTCTGGGTATTCGCCTTTACGGCGGTGGTGAAAGAGCGCGACACGATAGCGAGTGCCTTGCCCTCGACGATCTCGAAATCCTGCTCCAGTTTGTTGTTCATCAGGATGTAGACGCGCGGCTGCACCCCCGACATGGATGTCGGAACACTGGACAGCAGCAGCGATTCCGGCACGACTAGCAGGTTGGCGCGCACGCCGCCATCGACATGCATCTCCTCGAAGCGGCGGCCACCACCCTCGACATTGATCAGTACCGGCGAATACACGCCCGGCACGCTCGCGGATGCCGCCAGCACATCGCGGAACAGATCCAGCGCGCCGGGCGCGCCACTCGCCGCGATCGCGCCCATGTCCCACACGGCGGTGCGCTGCGCGTCGAGATTGGTGGTGACGACCAGGAGGCGGCGACCTTTCTGATATTCGGCGCCGATCCGCGCGAGTAGCGCGTGATCCACATAACGTGCGATCAGACGCCTGAGTGGCTCGGCCTTGAATGCGCCGGAGCCGAAGATCGCCGACAGTCCATCGAATTGCAGCAGCTCCTCGCCGATCCCCTCGTTAAACAAGGTCTTGAGCACGGGATCATAGGATCGGCCGAGGAATGCGAACGGCGCGATCAGCGCGCCTGCGCTGGCGCCGGTCACCACGGTGAACTCGGGTCTGCTGCCACGCTCGGACCATCCGGAGAGAAGGCCCGCCCCATAGGCGCCATTCGAGCCGCCCCCGGAAATCGCCAGCACATTGATGGCGCCCACCCGGCCGGCCTCACCGGCACGCACGTCGGAGCGCGCGCGCGCCAGCAGCGCGTCGGCGCGGTCATCCGACCATACGCGGGCATTCGGGATGCCCGGAATGGTGGCGACCGCTTGTTGCTCCTTGGTGAACGGTACGCGTGGAATCGATGCGCAACCGGCCAGCACGGTGAGCGCGAAAGCGCACAAGAGAAGACCCTGAAGTGTTGTCCGGCGCGCCATCATAAACACTTCATTGGACGGCCCACCGAAAGCAAATTCCACAGTTCGGCGCGATGTCCGTCCGGCCTCCGCGCGTATTTCTTCTTGCTGGCACATGGGCCCACAATAAGGCGTGAATAATTTCGGTGTCGGCGTGGGTTTGTTTCATTATTGCCACCGATGCCTGAGCTGTGCTGCCCACATGAAGGAATTCGAGCCCAAGGCACGATGTTCGCGTCAATCACAACATCGAGTTCCCTCAACGGTGCTGACTGAAAGTGGGGCGACAGGATTCGAGTCCGACCGCCTTCCGTTATTTTCGAACCTCGATTTCAGTCACAGCGGCGGAGGCGCCTCATCGAGCCGTCTCTGCGCTCGAAAAGCCCGGGCCAACCGGCGACCTCGCGACTCGGCGACCCGTTCGCGAGCTTCGCGCGCCATGGCGGCACGACGAAGCTGTGGCGCTATCACACGCGCGGGTGCGGTTCTGATTCGGATTGCGGCAAAGATTCTTCAGCGGCCACACCGAATGGCGCAGGCCCGCGCAGGGCGGGCCTGTCGCTTTCCGATGCGGGCTCTCGATCTCAGGGCCGTTCCACGCACATGGCGATGCCCATGCCGCCGCCGATGCACAGGGTGGCGAGGCCCTTCTTGGCGTTGCGCTTCTGCATTTCGTAGAGGAGCGTGGTGAGGATGCGGGCGCCGGAGGCACCGACCGGGTGGCCGATCGCGATGGCGCCGCCATTGACGTTGACCTTGGCCAAGTCCCAGCCGAGCTCCTGGTTGACCGCGCAGGCCTGGGCCGCGAACGCCTCGTTGGCCTCGACGAGGTCGAGATCGTCGACGCTCCAGCCGGCCTTCTTGAGCGCCGCCCGCGAGGCGGGAATCGGGCCCGTACCCATGATCTTGGGGTCGACGCCGGCATGTGCCCAGGAGACGATGCGGGCGAGCGGCGTGCGGCCTTCGCGGTCGGCCTGGCTCGCCCGCATGAGCACGATGGCGGCGGCGCCGTCATTGATGCCCGACGCGTTGCCGGCCGTCACCGAGCCTTCCTTGTCGAAGGCGGGCCGAAGCTTGGCGATCGCCTCGATGGTGGTGCCGTGCTTGGGGTACTCGTCGGTATCGACCACGACGTCACCCTTGCGGGTCTTGATGGTGACGGGGGCGATCTCGTCCTTGAAGCGGCCGGACTTCATGGCCGCCTCGGCCTTGTTCTGCGACGCCACCGCGAACTCGTCCTGCTGCGCCCGCGTGATCTGCCATTGCCGGGCGATGTTCTCGGCGGTGTTGCCCATGTGGTAGCCGTTGAAGGCCTCCCACAACCCGTCCTTGATCATGGTGTCGACGAGTTCGAGGCCGCCCATCTTCTGGCCGGCACGCAGATAGGCGCAGTGCGGCGCCATGCTCATGGACTCCTGGCCGCCGGCGACGACGATATCGGCGTCGCCTTCGCGGATCGCCTGCAGGCCGAGGGCGACGGAGCGCAGGCCCGAGCCGCACAGCTGGTTGACGCCCCAGGCCGGGACCTCGACCGGGATTCCGGCCGCGATCGATGCCTGGCGGGCCGGGTTCTGGCCCTGGCCGGCGGTGAGGATCTGGCCCATGATTACTTCGGAGATGCGCGCGGGGTCGATGGCGGCGCGATCGATGGCGGCCATGATGGCCACCTTGCCGAGTTCGTGGGCGGGCAGGCTGCCGAAGGCACCGTTGAAGGCGCCGACCGGCGTGCGGGCGGCCGCCAGAATGACCACATCGTCTTGCATGGAGTGCTCCTGTTTCTCTAGTCCCGCGACACGTGACCGGACGGCGCCAAAGACGCGGCGGGCGGGGGACCAAAGCCCGCCGCGTACAGGCGCCCGCTCCGCCTTGGTTCAGGCGGCGACGGGCATCTGCGCCACGTCGGCGGGCACGATCAGGCGTGCCGCCGTCATCTTGACGACCTGTTCGACGCTGACGCCCGGCGCGATCTCCCGGAGCACGAGGCCCTCCGGGGTCGGCGCGATGACGGCGAGCTCGGTGACCACGAGGTCGACGCGACGCACCGAGGTGAGCGGCAACGTGCATTTCGGGATGATCTTGGGCGCCCCCTTGGCGGTGTGGGTCATGGCCACGATCACCCGCTTGGCGCCGGTGACCAGGTCCATCGCGCCGCCCATGCCGGGCACCATCTTGCCGGGTACCATCCAGTTGGCGAGATGGCCTTCCTCGTCCACTTCGAGCCCGCCCAGCACGGTGGCGCTCAGGTGCCCGCCGCGGATGAGCCCGAACGAGAACGCACTGTCGAAGGCGCACGCCCCCGGCACCGCCCCCACCGGCGAGCCGCCGGCATCGGTCAGGAACTCGTCCTCGAGGCCGATCTCCGGCACCGGCTGCACGCCGATCAGCCCGTTCTCCGACTGGAAGAACACCTCGACGCCGGGCGGCAGATAGTTCGCCACCAGGGTCGGCAGCCCGATGCCGAGATTGACCAGTTCGCCCGGCGCGAGCTCCAGCGCGACGCGCGACGCGATGACGATCTTATCGTCCATTGGGGCGGCTCCTCTGAATGATGTAGTCGACCAGGACGTGGGGGGTGACCACGTGGTCGGGGGCGATGACGCCGGTGGGTACGATCTCGACCGGTTCGGCGATCACGGTCTCGGCCGCCATGGCCATCAGGGGATTGAAGTTGCGCGCCGTCATCTCGTATTCGAGATTGCCGCGGTAGTCGGCACGCTTGGCCGCCACCAGGGCGAAGTCGGCCCGCAGCGGCTTCTCGACCAGAAACGTCTTGCCGTCGACCACGATGGTCTGCTTGCCGTCTTCCACCGGCGTGCCGATGCCGGTCGGCGTGAGGACGCCGCCGAGGCCGTAGCCGCCGGCACGCACCTGCTCGGCGAGCGTTCCCTGCGGCACCAGTTCGACCTCGATGTCGCCGGCGATCATCTGCTTCTGGGTCTCCGGATTGGTGCCGATATGGGAGGCGACCACCTTGCGGAGCGCGCGCGCGACCACCAGGAGGCCGACGCCGTTGTCGGGCCGCGAGGTGTCGTTGCAGATGACGGTCAGGTCCTTGCGGCCCTGGCGGACCAGTTCGGCGATGAGGCGGTGCGGACTGCCCACCCCCATGAAGCCGCCGATCATCAGGACGGCCCCATCGGGGATCATCTCGGCGGCCTTTTCCACGCTGACTGCTTTCTGCGGTCGCGTGCCCGCCGTGAGTGCGGCAACAATGGCCATTGCGAGTTTCTCCTTCAGTCGAACATCGGGTGAGTCAGGCGGTTCGCGTGGCCGCCGCGGACGGGCGTTCAAGAGCTCGCGTAGTCGTAGAATCCCTTGCCGGTCTTGCGTCCGAGCCAGCCTGCCGCCACGTATTTCCGCAGCAGCGGACAGGGACGGAACTTGCTGTCGCCGTAGCTCGAATGCAGCACCTCCATGATCGACAGCACCGTGTCGTTGCCGATCAGGTCGGACAGCGCCAGCGGACCCATCGGATGGTTGAAGCCGAGCTTGGCGACGTTATCGATGTCCTCGACGCTCGCGACACCTTCCATGAGGGCGAACACGGCTTCGTTGATCATCGGGATGACGATTCGATTGCCGCAGAAGCCCGGCATGTCGGTGGCGTCGACCACGGTCTTGCCGATCCGCTTCACCAGCGCGCCGACCTCCGCGATCGTCTCGTCGCTGGTTCCCAGTCCCCTGATGACTTCGACCAGGCCCATCACCGGCACGGGATTGAAGAAATGCATGCCGACGAATTTTCCGGGCCGTCGCGTCACCGCCGCCAATGTGGTGATCGGCAACGACGAGGTGTTCGAAGCCAGGATGGTGCGCTCCGGGCAGAGCGTATCGAGCTGCCGCAGCAGATCGCTCTTTACATCTAGCTTTTCGACCACAGCCTCGATCACGAGATCGACGTCGGCCGCAGCCTCGTCCAGTGTCACGATGCCATTGACCCGGCCGAGGATCGCCGCTTCCTCCTCGGCGGAAAGCTTGCCCTTGTCGACGCTCCTCGCCAGCGCCTTTTCGATCCGGCTCCGGCCCTTCTTGACGAACTCCTGGGTCACGTCCCGAATCGTCACCGTGATGCCCGCTTGGGCCATCACCTGGGCGATGCCGCTTCCCATCTGGCCGGCACCGATGATCAGGATCTTCTCGATTGACATGTCTCGACCTCTCAAAATGTGCGCGTGCCGAATGCCGGCATGGCCGAACGACTTCCGCCGCGATGTGTCGTCGGCATCGTTTCCGGCTGCGTCGCGCCTTCATCGACGCAGCTCCGCAAATGCCGGCCCCTCTCCGACCGCCGGAACAGCGCGGTTCACGACGCCCGGCGAACGATCAGCCAATCCGCCACCATCGCCGGCTTCTCGCGATCTTCGACCTCGATCGTCACCGCGTATTTGATCAGCATCTCGGTCTGCGAACGCGGCGTCCGGCTGACGACGTCGAAGCGCGCGCGGATCTTGCTGTCGCTCGGGATCGGCGCCGTGAAGCGCAACCGGTCGAGGCCGTAATTGACGGTGACGGCGTCGGCTTCGCCGTCGGGCAGCGCTTCGAAGAAGAAGGCGGGGACCAGCGACAGCGCCAGGAAGCCGTGCGCGATGGTGGAATCGAAGCCTTTCTGCTTCGCCCGCTCCCGGTCGACATGGATGAACTGATGATCGCCGGTGACATCGGCGAAGCGATCGATGGTCGCCTGATCGACGAGGTGCCATTGCGACACGACGGAAGGTTCCGACTGCGATGTTTCGAGCATGCGCGTTCCTTCGTTACACGGGTGGGCATCGGCGGCTCACGTCTGCCACCCGCCTGTCGCGTCCTTCCCTGTCGTCTTCTGGAATTTTGTGGACAACGTCAGATCGGCGGCGCATCCGTGATCTGGACGATGGCAGAGAACACGGACGCGCCGCCTGACGCCGCCTTGTGCCGTCAGGCGGCGTTTGCCCAGCCGACCTCGGCCTGACCCTTGAGACCGAGTATTTGCCGGGCTTCCGCCGGCGTCGCGATCTCGTGGTTCAGTTCCTTGGCGATACGGATGATCTTTTCGACCTGTTCGGCACTGCTCTTCGCGAGCTGGCCAGGGCCGATGTAGAGGTTGTCCTCCAGGCCGACCCGGACGTTGCCGCCCAGAATCATCGCAAGGGTAATCAACGGCATCTGCATCCGGCCGGCGGCGCAGCACGACCAGACGAAGTTCTTTTCGCCGATCGCCTTGCGGGCCGTCTCGTACATGAACACCAGGTTCTCCGGAGTGGCGGCGATGCCGCCCAGGATGCCCATGACGAACTGGAGATAGACCGGCGTCTTGATCACGCCGGTGTCGATCAAATACTTAAGGTTATTGATCATACCGACGTCGTAGATCTCCAGTTCCGGCTTGGTGCCGACACTTGCCATCGCCTGCGTGAAGACCTTGATGCTCCGGAACGTGTTCGGAAAAATCAGGTCTTCCGTCGACTTGAGGTAAGGGAGCTCCCAGTCGTACATGGGCTCCTTGATCTTGTTCGCAAGCGGATGGATGGCGAAGTTCATCGATCCGGCGTTGAGCGAGGCCAGTTCGGGCTTGAGGACGCCGACCGGCTTGACGCGCTCTTCCGGTGTCATGCCCAGCCCACCGCCGGTGGTGACGCAGATCGCCGCGTCGCACTGCTCGTGGATGCCGCGGCAGATCTGCTCGAACACCTTGACGTCGCTGGAGGGGCGTCCGTCCTTCGGATCACGGGCGTGGACGTGGACGACCGCCGCCCCGGCCTTGGCGGCACCGACGGCCTGCTCGATGACCGTTTCGGGAACGTACGGAAAGTACTGCGGCGACAGGCTGGGGACGTGGATGCCCCCGGTTATCGCCGCGGTGACGATGAGCTTGGACATGTTTGTTGCTCCCTATGGTGCTTGCTGGCTGCGCATTGGATCGGATGCGTATTCAGCTGAAAGAAATTCTAGAGCGCGTTCCGCTCCAGGCATGCCGTCATGCGTTCCAGATTGGCATCAAAACTCGGCAGAGTCTTCGTCGTCTCGGCTTCGCTGACCAGTTCCACGACGAGGTCGTTGCACGGGGTGGTCACGCCAGCGGCCCTGCCCTTCTGGCACACATATCCGTTGATCTGGTTGATCTCGGTTTTGCGCCCCTTCTCCAGGTCCTGGAGCATGCTCGCCTTGAGCTTGGCGTGACGGGACCAGACGCGTCGATAGAACGCCATCTTGTCGTCCACGGTCTCGCCCGGCAGGAGCTCCAGGAGCTCCATGTCCTCGCCCTGCATCTCGGCGAGACGAACGCCGTTGGCCCGCGCCACCCTGATGGTCTCGTCTGCGATGTGGGACAGAAAGCGCATGGCGCGTGGATCGTCGAGAACGTCTCCGAACAGGCAACCCAAGGCCGCCGACACGCCGCTGAACGTCGCGTTCATCAACAGCTTCGACCAGCGGATGGGCATCAGATTGTCGACGATCTGACAGCCGCCCACCGCAGACAGCACGTCCTTTACCTTATGGAGTCTCGGGGTCACACGGCCGTCGATTTCGCCGATATCAAAACCGAAGTTTTTCAGGGCTTCCAGCGAGGAGGTGAGGACCGAGACGCCCGGTTCGCGCCAGGTCGCCCCGAAGCCCACCGTCCCGCCGATCGTGCGGGTGATGCCGACGCGCGCCGCCACGGACTCCTCGGGAATGCCGTTCTGCAGGGTGCACACGGTGCTGTCGGGCCCGAGATGGGGCAGGAGTGCCGTCAGAGCCGCTTCGTTGTAGGTCTGCTTGGTCAACAGAAACACGATGTCGTAGATGCCCTGCATCTGCGCAGGCACGACCGCCCGCACCGGGACCGCGATGTCGAGCGAGCCGGCGATTCGAGCACCCTTGGTGTTGAGGGCGTCGACGTTCTTCTCGTCGGCATCGATCAGGACCACGTCTTGTCCGCCTCTGGCGAGCAGCGCACCGACAATGATCCCCAGTGAACCGGCCCCCATCACGGCCATCGTCATCGTCGTTCTCCCACCAGCGTCCCGTTCATCCGTTGCTCGTTCAGACCACGGCCCGCCATTCGCGTCGACAGGCGAGCCGCATTTGTTTGCCTTCCGGCAGATCCCGGACATGTCCGGGCATCTGTCGGAAGGTAGCGTTCGATCGTCAGCCGGCAGAGCCACCGCCCATGACGAGCGTGCTCATTCGGCCGCCTGCGTCTTCATGACGACATGGGCGTCATCGTCCTCGCGGCGGATCTTCAGTGCGACGGCGCGGGTCGTGGGGCTCATCTCGGGCTCGAAATAGGCCTCATAGGCCTCCTTCGGCGGCGCCGACGTCATGTAGACACCGATCAGCGTTGCGGCGAGCGACAGGGCGGAGCCGACCGCGAACGGATTGGAATGCCCCATGTACCTGGCGACCACATAGGCGAGGATGCCCACCAGGATGCCGGCATACGCGCCCGAGCGGTTCATGCGGCGCCAGAAGAGTCCCAGCCACACCGGCCACATGAAGCAGGCACCGAACGCGCCATAGACATAGGTGAAGCCCATGGCGAGCAGGAGGGGCGGCTTGATCGCGCTGAGAACCGACAGAAGCCCCAGCGCCAGAACGGTATAGCGCAGGTGATTCTTGGCCTTCCCCTCGTCGAGCTTCCCCTCCGGGAGGAGCGCACGGTAGATGTCGTAGTAGAGGGAAGTGCCGCAATTCAGCAGCATCGAGTTGGCGGTCGAGATCGCGGCCGCCAGGATGGCAATCAGGGTCATGGCGCCCACGAACGGCGGCGCGTATTCCTGCACGATCAACGGCATGATGTAGTCGGTGGTCTTGCCGACCGGCAGGCTGGGCAGGAGCATCTTGGCGCCGAGGCCGATCGTGATCAGGCAGATAAAGATCGGGATCAACGCGACCACGGTCCACATCATCTGAAGCACGGCCGCTTTGGCATTCTTCGGCGCCATGAAGCGGTTGATCCAGTGCGGCGAAACCGATGCCCCCAGCGCGTTCGACATGAAGATGCCCATCAGCACCGCCCAGCCGAAGGTGCCTTCGGGCGTCAGCAGCACCCCCGCCGGCAGTTCCGGGCCGCCGACATTGACCGGCGCCGTCGACGTCGCAAGGTTGGCGAAGATCGCCCCGTAGCCGCCGGTCGCATAAAGGACCGCGGCCATGCCAAAGGCTAGGCCGATCAGGATCAGCACCGCGTTGAGCGTATCGGTCGCAGCGACGGACCAGAAGCCGCCGAGCGACGTCACAACCAGAATCGCCAGGAAGCCGAAGATGGCGTACTCGTAGGGAATGCCGGTGATCGTGTTGAACACGATGCCGAAGCCCACGACTTGCAGATGGCAGAAGATGAAGTAGCCGACGAACATCAGGACCGCCACGATGATCTGCAGGCTGCTGACCTTCGCGAAGGGCTCGTATCGCATGCGGATGAATTCCGGGAAGGTCCGCGGCGGGATCTCCGGACGCCGCACCCGGGCAGCAAGGATCGGCATGATGGATGTCGCGAGAAACCAGCCCGCAACCCAGCCGATGATCGCCGCAACGCCGGTGCGGTAGAGATATCCCGGCACACCCATCACCGATGCAACGCTGACCCAGGTTGCCACCGACGTTCCGACCCCGAGGATCAGCCCCATCCGGTGGCCGCCGGTGGTGAAGTCCGAAAGCGTTTCGACCTGCTTCATGCTCTGGAAGGTGGTCCACGCCAGAAACAGCAGATATCCGGCGAACACGATGTAATAGGAGATGCCGATGCCAAAGAGCTCCATGTCGCCCTCCTATTCGTAGAAGAACAGCTGGCCGCAGGCGCCCCAACGGCGCACGCCGGAGGCCTCGATCTGTTTGCAGCAGATGAGCGAAGCACCGACGCAGAACGCGATGCTCCCCGCCCAAAACAAGAGTGCTATCAACATAGGTTCGTCCCCCTTCGAATCCGTGATGCGGCTTGGCGCGAGCCTGGTGTGGGCTCGCGCTTTCGACTGTTCAGTTCAGTCTGGTCTCAACGTGCCGTGTAACCACCATCGACCGGGAGCAGCACCCCGGTGATGGACTTCGCGCCTTCACTGCAGAGGAAGGCAACGGTCTCGCCGATTTCAGAAGCCTCGATCAGGCGACGGGTCGGAAGATTTTGCGTGAAGACGCGGTCCATTGCTTCTTCTTCGCTGCAGCCGAGCACCTTGGCCTGATTGGGAAGCTGGCTCCTGATCACGTCCGTCAAAACCGTGGCGGGCATGATCGCATTACAGGTGACGCCCTCAGGGGCCACTTCCAACGCCACCGCCTTGGTCAGACCGGCAATGCCGTGCTTGGCCGAAACGTAGGCCGGCTTGTGCGGCGCGGCGATCATCCCCATGACCGAGGAGATGTTGACGATCCGGCCCCATTTCCGCTCGATCATGCCGGGCAGCACGCCCTGGATCAGCTGGAATGGAGAGTCCAGCATCACGGCATGTAAATAATTCCACCGCTCTTCGGGAAAATCGATGAGCGGCGACACGTGTTGCACGCCGGCATCGTTGACCAGGATGTCGACTTTGCCGAAAATCCGGAAGGTTTCGGCGACGAGACGACGGGCATCTTCCGTCTTGCTGAGATCGACATTGAGGTAGTGGACCTCGACGCCGTTTTCGTCCCCGATCTGCTTGCACAAGGCCTCCGGGATGCCCGGAGCTGCGAAGCCGCATATCGCCAGATTGGCGCCCTTGGAGGCAAGAACCTTGGCGATACCCAAACCGATCCCGCTGGTCGCCCCCGTCACTATCGCGTTTCGGCCTCTTAACATCGGCTCCCCCCACGTCAGCGATGTGACATCTTTTCTCCAACGACACGAAACAGTCAAGATCGCCGATCTTTGATCTGTGATCACACCTATAACAGGAATTAAGGATATTCCCTTCCGCGGTAGCGATACACCGGATCGTGGGACACCCGCGCCGGACTAACCCTGATGGTGGATGTTCGATCAAGCATGGAAGCGGGCAACGCCGGCTTGACGGGAGCTTCGGCGAGCGTCCTTCTCTCCGAAGCATCACATGCTCGACAATCAGTCTCGCCAAGCCGGAAGTGACGATGTCCGGTCCGGCGGCCAGCGTCGAATTCCGCTACGCCACGTCCCTCCCACGCGTCCAGGAATTCGGCGTTCAGGCATCGGCGTTGCCCAACGTCTGCGCCCATGCGCCCGCCGCGGATCGACCGACGTCTTTCGTCGTCTGCGACATCGCGAGCTGTGCGTCCGGTCAGTATCGCATTGACCAAGGCACATCAGGGACATACACCGGGGCCGATCAATCCATGGGATAGGGCCGCTGCGCAGCATCCCACGTCTTGTTCCCCGCCTCTCCCCCCCTCTGCGGCACGGCGCTGCAGACAAAATGGGACTGCCCGGACTCCGTTTGATGTACGATCAGCTGCCCTCGATGGACGTCTCGTCGTTACAGGAGAGGGTGTATCAAAGCCTGCGCCTCGCCCTGTTGAAAGGTCACTTCCAGCCCGGCGACACGGTATCGATCCGTAAATTGGCCGACGCCCTCGGCACCAGCGCAATGCCGGTGCGGGAAGCGGTGAAGCGGCTGATGGCGGAAAAGGCGTTGATTCAGCTGCCCAACAGGCAAATTCGCATCACGCCGCTCGACCCTCAGCTCTACGAAGAAACCGTCCGGATCAGGATGAAGATGGAAGGATATGCCGCCGAACGGGCGGCCCGGACCGGCAGTGCCGAGTTGGTCGAGAGGCTGACGGAGCTCGACAACGCGATGGTGGAAGCCGTCGACCAAGACGACATCGAAGCGGCGCTTGCGGCAAATCACGCCTTTCATTTCGAAATCTACAGATCGGCAGGCTCGCCTCTCCTCGTGGATATTCTGGAGAGCCTTTGGGTCCGTACCGGTCCTTTCCTCGCCACGATCAGAAGGCAGCCGCCGCTGGCGAAAAAGTTCTTCAAGAGCGGCCACCGTTTTCACGTGAGAGCCATCACGGCGATCGCCAATCGCCAACCGAAAGACGCCGGTGGCGCGATCGCCCTCGACATACGCACAGCGACGATGTTGTTGCGGAAGCTCTACGATACCGATGCCCGCGCCCCGGAAAGCGACAACGCGCTCGGACCTGTGTCGGACCTGTAGCTCACGCTACAGCAGCCGCAATCCGAATCCTCGACGACATACGCGTCCGCAGATCGCTCCCGCGCCTTTCACCGCTCTTCGCCTGGCTCAATAGGCATTGCGGCGGCGCAGGAGCTCCACGACGGTGCGCAGGAGGATCTGAAGGTCCAGCGCCGCCGTCCAATTGTCGATGTACCAGAGGTCCAGTTCGACGCGCTTGCGCATCAATTCGAGATGGCGGGTTTCACCACGGAAACCATTGACCTGCGCCCAACCGGTGATGCCCGGCTTGACGTTGTGGCGGAGCGCATACTCGCCGATCAGCGCCCCGTATTGATCGTCGTGGGCGATCGCATGTGGTCGCGGCCCCACCAGCGACATGTCGCCTTTCAGGACGTTGAGCAGTTGCGGCAACTCGTCGATGCTGGAAGCGCGAAGAAAGCGTCCGAGCCGCGTGACCCGTGGATCGCGTCGCCGGGCCTGCATTATCTTCTGCCCGTTCTCCATCACCCGCATGGTGCGGAACTTGAAGATGTCGAACACGCGACCGTTGAACCCCTTGCGCCGCTGGCGGAAGATGACGGGCCCTGCGGAGTCGAGCTTGATCAGCACCGCAACGACGAGCAGGAGAGGAAGGAAGAACAGCAGCGCCGCGCCGGCACCGGCGATGTCGAGCATTCTCTTGGTCGCCTGTTCGAAGCGGCTGAGCGGAGCACGCTGGATGTCGACCAATGTCGGGGCTGCACTTCGGGTGCCTTGCCAAATCGTGCGGACAAAATGGTCCGGCAGCAGCCGCACGGGAAGCGGCGACGCCCGCAGGCACTCGCGCACAAACGTCAGCTGCTCGATGTTTCCCCACGGCAGCGCCAGAATGACTTCGTCGGCTTGGCATTCCCGGCTGCGTTTGATCGCAAGCTCGAGAACCTCGCGACAGCGGCATCCGAACTCGGCTTCTTCATGGGGCAGCGCATGGCGATCGACCTCCGTCAAGCCCAACGCCAACAGCCGCTGGCGGCTCTTGACCGTGGCGAGTTCTCCGGGAGTGCCGATCAGCATCGCTCGCCGTCCCCGGATCGAGCCGACCTCGAACCCGATTCTGACCCAACGCCCGACCGCCATCCGCCAGCCGACCAGGGCCGAGAGCGCCAGCCCGGCGAACGTCACCACCGCGCCGCGCGATACTTCGCTGCCGAGCTTCAACAAGAAGAGGAATAGGCTGAGAAGGAGGAAGGTGCCGAACCACGACGCCAGGATCAGGCCGTAATTGCGTTGCGGTTCGAGCCACGCCGTGACGCGATAGAGGCCGGCGTTCCACGCGATCAATTGATACGCCAGCATCGCCAGGATGCCGATGGCGAAGTACGGATCGAGTTCGGGGAAAGTGCCGAAGGCTGCCAGATGATAGAGCAACCCGCCCAAAACACTGGTCAGAATCGTCAAAAGACCGTCGCTGAGGGCCACCAACGGGCCGATGGCGTCATAGGACCACCTCAGTCGGCGGACGAAAGGGCCCAGAAAAGAAACGGCATCTCGATGGGAGAAGCCAATCACGCGTATACACCTCAACAAACCAACGGTACTCAACACGACAACGCCTATGCCGCAACGTTCAACGACGTTTATCGTTAAATTGAGCGTGTTTGCGACACATCGGTGCCGCGGCACAGCCCATGGTATCTCCGGTGCTCTTCCACGACTTCGCCAGGCGCCGTCGTTCGACACTGCGCCGACCAAATTCGGGATCGGACGCCGCAAGCAGAGAAATCCTCGACAAGATCGAGCCAGGCAGCAGTCGGTGAATATTCGTCATCGGCACCATGTCTCCTGACCATGAGGGTTCTTTTGCCGATCGAACCTGCACGGCTGCAGGGCCGAGTCCCCCTGAAGAGAAGTTTTCCCCGACATCGCTACGGCTGCCCCCTGCCCGGCTGCGCGCAGCGCCAAACCGCGCGTCTTCCGCATTCAGAAAACCGATCCCGCCACGCGCAGACAAGGGCGCAAACCCGCCGCTTGATCCGCCGCGCCCACGGCCACACGGCGACATAAAGAGCGCCGAGAGAGGTCAAAGGACAAAAGCCGGCCAAGAGCGGCGCTTCCCGCACCCCGAACTGCAGCTTGTAAGCCTCGTCGCCGACCGTGAAGTCGAAACAGTGTTCGCCTGCCCCGATGAGATGCGTCACCAGTTCGTCGAGCGCAACGATGCCCGGAGACAACCTCTCCAGCGCCGGGTCGAACGAATGCATCAAGAGCAGGTAAGCGCCACGGTGGCGCAGTGCGAATTGTGTGGCCAGGGTCCGCTCGCCCGCCATCAGCGCCGAGAGAACCGTAAACGGGCTCCATTCATCGAAGATCACGGCGCGATAGAATGCGGCGAAACACGGCTCGGCGAGGACATCGAACCGGCCTGCATCGTGAAACCGCACCTTTCGCTCGTTGCACAGCGTTTCGAAGACGCGTTCACCCGCACTCGGCGTCGCGGCAATCTGGAACCGCAACTCTCCGCAATGTTCCGCGAGCCGCCGGCGTTTGCGCTTGTGTTCCTTGCAGATCTTTGGGCGAACCACCTGTTGGTCATAGAGCTCCCGCGTCGCCGGCAGGTGAAGTCTCCAGGCGCGTGCTGTCGGGAGTAGCCAGTCGAGGCGCGCGAACGGATTGTCCCGGCCACACAGCGTGGCTGGAATCTTCTCGAAACGGACGAGGTCGGCGGGCGGAAGAGCCCGACGGATTTTTTCCCAAAGATCCAGCATCCCGCCTGCATCGAGGTCGACGTCCGGCGCCAGCAAAGCGGTGTTGTAGTCGCTGACCCCGATGTCGGGAAACTCGATCGTCATCAGGCCGTGTCGACGCCGTCGACAAAGTGGGATGAACATGAGCACTCGACGCGACGTCGATTCGCGGACCGTCACAAAAATCGGCGTCGCGCCGAAGCGCGGCGCGACGAAACGGTACCACGGCAAGACCCACGCGCGCGTCTGAAAGGCGGTTCCTTCGTTCTCGAGCTCCCGCCATTGTGGCGCGACCTCCGACTCGTCGAACGACACTTCCACATCGAAGTCTCGGCACAGGGGTGCGGGCACGGACGCCATGCGGTCAACTCTTCCCGCTGCCGTCCGGGATGCCGGCTCGCTTCAGCCATGCCTCGCGCCAATAGAAAAGCGCGCCCCGCGGGCAAAAGGCCCGCTGCCGGTTATCCAGTCCGCGACAGGAGACCCCATCGAGGATGACGCAGTCGCTCGTGAGATTGATCATCTTTCCGGATTTTTCGTCGATGAGCCTGGTTACGCGCGCGAGCACACGGTAGATCCTCCCGCAGTGACGCAGCATTTCCAGTTCGAGGGTCAGCCCGCGATTCTTCAAACGTTCGTCGAGCGTGGCCAGGATCTCTTCGGCAGGGCGAATTTGTACGAGTTCGCCGGGCTGAAGATCGAGGGTAGCCGGCTGTCTCGTCGGCGCACCGGCCGGCTTCGCCACGTCCACGCGGGCCCCTCCGATTCCGACACTGCGCAGTGCCTTGCCGATCGCCGCATTGGCGTAGAGCCGGACCATTTCGATCAATAGTTGACTTCCCTGCACATTGCCCGTGGATACATCCTCGACATACTGCCGCATGTCGGAAACGGGCAGTTTGTTCGAGGCTGCCACCACCTCCGTCGCCTGGCAGCGATAACGGACTTCACCGAAGTCGGTCGTGTACCGCGTTGCAGCTTCGAGTTTCTCCAGGTCGTCATCCTGCGGCGACAGCGGCGGCTTGTCGTCGACCTGCGGCCCGTCGACTGGCTTCAACCAAGCGTTCTTCCAGAACAGCAGGCATCGGGCTTCGCAGCCGCCGTGGGCGCTTCCGTCGCACCGCGTCTCGAGATGCACGGCGTCCGGTATACGCCGCAGATCAGACGCCCCCGTGGGATCGCACGTCTTGTGCGCCGACTTGACGATCTGAAATCGGTGCCCGACATACCTGACCATCTCCGGCAGGAACGGCATTCCGTCGAACGCGCAATTGTCATCGAGGGTCTTCATGATGTCCGTGAGGGGACGGACTTCGACCCATTCACCGACCTTCACTGTGCGTCGCGCAGCCATGACCTGCTCTCCAAGTCGCACCAAGTCACGCCGGAATACCTGTTGCATCATCCGGCCTTTCGACTCGTCGGCAAGTCGCCGGGCTTCGATTGCTCCAGCCAGACGTCCCACGTCACTCCATTGCGCAGCGCGCGCATATCCTCTCTGATGGCAGCGACGAACTGCCAGGAGTCGACGAAATAGCGGCGGAACAGGCGCCTGGGTTCGCAGCAGAAACGCCAAAACCATTCGCAACCGACGGCCCGCACCCAGCGGGGTGCACGGCTGGCGGTGCCGACCATGAAGTTTGGCGCCGATCCGAAAGGAAATGCATAGCAACTCCCGACTTCGCCGCGATGCTGATCGAGCCAGATCTGTGATTTCGGTGCACCCACTCCGAATATGAGGTGGCTCGTCCGATGATCTCTGATCTGCCGGGCCAGCTGCATCGAATAAACCTCGTCCCTCTCGAACCCTAGCGGGGGCACGGCAAATCCCAAAGAGTCTTCCGACAATCCCCGCTGGACCAGGAAGGCTTCGATGGCGCTCGCCGTCGTCTGGTCGCTGGTGACGAAGAATGGCCGCTGCCTGCCGGGCGTGAAGCGTTCGACCAGCGCAGGAAGCAGGTCCGCCCCCGTGATGCGCCCCGGCACGGCAACGCCTCGCAGGCGTGCATAGAGGTAGACCGGCGCGCCGTCGATCGTCACGATCTTCGCCCGCTGATGGGCGGCGCGGAAGGCCGGGTTGCTTCGCAGGCACACCACGTTGTCGAGATTGACCGTGAACAGCATCTGGGCTTCGCCACCGGCGGGCGGAGGACTGTTCGTCAATGCGTCGGCCAGCGCGTCGAGACCGCAGGTCGAAAAATGCAACCCGAATACGCTTTTCAGTGCCCTGCACATCGTCCGCAATTTCCTGCTGCGATGTCGGCCACAAGCACACCGATAGGCCTTCGACCGTTATGGACGTGCGCGTGGTTGCGGATTCCGACCGCCGGCTGCGGCGCGGTCATTCCGGATCCGGCTCGCTCCCGCATGGCGGTTTCGCTGAATTGAATGTGCATGGCCTATTCCTTCAGCATCCGGAATGCTCGCAAGCCCCCCGCCGGAGCCAGGGACGAATTTGGAAGACGACGTCCGCTTGCGGCGGCGTCCGATACCGCGATGGTGCGATCGTCGGTGGACCCGCCCGGGAGCGATTTCGGGGCGCAGGCGGTACCGTCGCTGGTGCCGCCGGCAAGGAACCAGAGCAGGGCCGCCGTCTTGATCGACAGAAACGAGGTGCTGATCGTGAGAAGAACGATCAGATAAAAACAGACGAAGAGCTTGAAACGCCACGAAAGCTGGCTTTCGGCCGGGCTCGCGAACACGAACAGCGCCCCGAGTCCGGCCGCGCCGATGGCTCCGAATTCGGCGATGATGGACGCGTAACCGGAGTCGCTGAGAACGACCATGGCGGCGGACGTGGTGGCGCGCATTCCCAATGCCTGCGCGGCATCGATGGTCGACAAGAGCTGTCCGCTCAGCAGGAGACGCCCGGGCAAGTCGTTGAGCCAGGGCGCTTCTTCGAACCCGGTCGCGTTGACGAGAAGAAGCGGAACGATGACGAAGGGCAACGAATAGACGAGTCCTGGCCGCAGAACGGGCGCAACGACGTAGACGAGCGCGACGACGCCGCACAGATAGAGGCCGAATCTGGCATCACCCAGGACGAGGATGAGGAAGATGAGGAGGCTGCGCCGGATGAATCGTGCGGTCCCATCGGGCGCGCGCAGAAGTACCCAGGCGAAAGCGATGGCGCCGAAATTTCCGACCGAGACCGGTTCGAGGAAGATCGACGAGACGCGGTGATCACCCAGGAACGGCAAGATCGTACGGCCATCGTTTCGCATGCCGCTGACGTAGAGCTCGGGCATCTGGGCCGCCGACTGCGCGACCGCGCTGCCCTTGGCGACATAGTAGCGCAGAATGTCCACGTACCGGAGATAAACGTCGAGAAATGCCCACTCCAGGAGCGCGCCAATCGCGACCATGGCGATGGCCAATCCGACCAGCCGATCGCAGGTCCGCAGCGTTCCGTAGCGCCGTCCGAGAAAGTAGAATACGACCGGAATGAGCGCATCGCGGCAGATCTTGGGATCGAGTTGCGCCCGCACCGCCATCGTGGATGCGAGCCAGACCCCGACGATGCCCGCGACGCCGAAGAATGCGGTGCTGCCGCCACCGATCAAGAGCACCGCCGCCGCGACGATCGCCACTTCGGCGGAAATGACATGCGCCTCGACGATCGGCGCAATCGACGTGTTGATCACGGCGAGTACGAGATTGAAGATCATGGCGCACAGCACGAGAGCAATCGCAGCGCCAACGCGGCCGACCGCGTCCGGACGGACGTCCGTACTTAGTGCGAATGTGGCCGTGCCCGACATCACCGACGATCGAATATCTGGTCGCGCAGCCAGGCGAGTGTCGTTCCGATTCCCAGGCCGAAAATGATACTCGCCGCCAACAGCAGAACAGGAGAAGGGCCGGCGGGACGTGACGGCTTTATCGCCCAGTTGATGATGCGCGCCGGCTCTCCCTGCAGCCGTCCTTCCTCGTGCAGTTCGCGGGAGCGTGCCAGGAACGCTTCGTAGATCGAGCGATTGGCATCGACCTCACGGACCAGTTCCCGCAACCCGACCGACGCGGCGTTGATCCGGGTCAATTCCGCCTTGAGCTCGGCGAGCCTCGTTCTCAGCCCGGCTTCGGCCGACCTGGCACGGTCGAGTTCGGTCGTGGTCGCCTGCAGGATCGCCTCGAGTTCGCGGTCGACGAGATTGCGAACCTCCGTGGCCTCGGCCTCGGCAGCCTGCCGCGCCGGATGTCGCGGTCCGAGGTTCGCCCCGAGACTTGCCGCCGCCTGCCGGGCGAGCGCCAGGCGCGAGCGCAGCGTCTCGATGGTTCCGGTGCGTTGCGCCTCTGGCAGAGCATCGAGATCCAAAACCCCGGTGCGAATGCCACGGACCTGGACCATGATGGAGTTGAGCTGCTCCACGCGTGCCCCGACCGTGGAGATTTCGCGGGTTACCTGATTGACCTGCTGCTCGAGAACCGGCTGCCCGCCGGTCGTCACGATGCTGTTGTCACGGCGATACCGCTCGACCCGATCCTCGGCGTCACGGACCCGTTCCCGCAACTCGCCCAGTCGGTCGAACACCGATCCGGCCACGCGCCCGGCGAGCTTCGCACGCTCATGACCTTCTTCCGCCAGATAGGCCGACATCAGGGCGTCGGACAGACGTTGGGCGCGCTCCGGGCTGCTCGCCCGCACGCTCACCGTCATCACCAGCGAGCTCTGGTTGCGCCCGACCGTGATCACTCGCTCGAGTTCGCGTAGCGCCTTGTCGCGACGGTCGTCGGGCTCACTCGAAAGGCCGAGCAGAGAGCTGATCAATCCCTCCGGGCGCGCACCGAATTCCGGATCGGCCACGAGGCCCTCCTTATCGATGACCCGGTCGAGAACGGATTTGGAGGTGAGGACGTAGATCTGGCTTTCGACTTCCAGCACACCGATCTCGCCCTGTGTACGCGATGCGCTGTTGGCGTTGACGATTTGAACGCTTTTCGGCTCCACGAGAATCCGGCCGGTGGCCACGAATGTCGGCGGTATCAGCAGGAGATACGCCATCGCCAGGCCGGCACAAACGAAGACGCTCGCCACGATGATGGCGGCGCCGGACCTGACCGTGTCGACGAAGCGCTCAACGTCGTGTCGCATCTGCCCGGGCATACGGGGCGGCTCGGACCGACCGATCTGTTGCGCGGAAAGAGTTGCGGAATCGACCATGCGTTTGCTCCAACGCGACCGAAATCGCGCCTGATGACACCCGTTTCCTCCCCGGTGGTGTTTCGTTTCGAGACGATCCGTCCCGTTTCGGCACGTCGAACCGCTGCCCACACGGCACGAGACCTGTTGGCGTCATGGTTGCAAGCGCAGTACCAGACCAATTCGTACCAGGACGGGATATCGACCGACGACGGCGGAGCCCGCATCCTCGGTCGAAGCCGGCGGCCGGCTTAACGAATTTCCCGGGTGTAACTTGCGGCACGGGCGCGGTCGCGTATTGATGGCTGTTGGACTTCTTTCTCGAGCCACAACCTAATGGTCATCAGCCGCCATCTTCTTCTCTATCTCGGCGGACGAGGCGTCGCAGCTGCGTGCAATCTGTTCGCCGTCGCCGTGTTCACGCGCCTTGCCGGAGCGGAGACTTACGGCGCCTACGTGATGATGGTGGCGATAGCCGGCGTGATCAACGGGTTCACCGTCCAGGGCATCTGCTACGCGTTCTTCAATCACTATCGGGCGGACGATTCGCGATTGTTGCCGAGCTATCTGGTGCTCACGGCCGCATCACTCGTCGTGGTCGGTCCGGTCACGGCCGCCGTCGTCTGGACCTACACCGGGCACACGCTCGCGATCGGAGCCCTCCTGATCGCCAGCGGAACGATCGTCTTCGACGTCACCACCGGGTTCGCTCGCACTCGCCTCGACGCCAATCGCACCGTGACGGCCATGGTCGTGCGTGCGTTCGCGATCCTGGCGCTCGGCAGTTTCGCGCTCGTCGCCACACTCGACCCGATCGTTCTCGCCGTCGCGATCGGTGGAGCGAATCTCATTGCCGCCCTTCCGGCCGCCGTCTCCCTGATCGGCTCGGTCGACGGCCGCCCGAGTTGGGAGGCAACGAAACGCCTGCTCTCATTCGGCTGGCCGCTGGTGGCATCTTTCGGGCTCAACGCGATCGCGATCGGAATCGACCGCTTTGTTCTCGCCAGTGTCGAGGGGACCGCCACCGTCGCAGTCTACGGCGCGCTGAGCGATTTCGTACGCGCGTGCTTCACGGTGTTCGGCGAAGGTATCGCCCTCGCCACCGTCGCGATCGCCAAGCGGCAATTCAGTGACGGCGACACCAACGAGGCGACCGAAACGCTCGCCATCACCTATCGGCTGTTCCTGTTGCTTGGGGTGTTCGGCGTCTCCTTCTTCGTCATGTTCGGCGAGCGCTTGCTGGTGATCGTGTTTCCAAAGACCTTCATTCCGGCCTCGGAAATACTTCTCCTCATCGTGGTGGCATCCGCCTTCTTCGTCGTGGCTCGCGACCGCTACTTCGCCCAAGTGATCTATTTCGGCAATCCGAGCTATTTCGAACTCGTCTCGGTGGTGCTCATGCTCGTCGTCAACGGCACTGCCTGCGTGCTGCTCGTTCCCGCCTTCGGCATCGTCGGAGCGGCAATGGGCTTCCTGCTCGGAGAAATCGCGTCCGCCGGATTCTTCGTCGTGGTCGCACGGCGAACCGCAACCCTGCCCATGCCGTTGCGTCCGACGATTCAGATGGCCGGGGTCGTCGTGGTGCTGCTGTTGTTGCACGCCGCTCTGGAACTCGCCCATGTCGGCACCGCCATGACGGTCGCCGTGGAAGCCACGATCTTCGCCGTCCTGCTCGGAGTCTCCATCCCGCTGCTCGGTCTTCATGCGCTTGCACCCGCCCGGCTGAGGTCCGCGTTCGCCTTTCGCAAGCTACTCGGCTCAGGCCAGGAGAGACGAAGCGATGGACGCTGACGACCACCCGGCGCACGGACTCGGGTCGTGGCCGTTCGGGCCGCCGACCGCCCCCACCGTGACGCCGACGCTTCCGGACGGTCGATGCTTGCCGACCATCACGGTCGTCGTGTTCGGCGAATCCGCATTCGACCCGCGAGGCGCAACGCTCGCTTCGATCGCGCGACAGGACTATCCGGGCATCCAAACCGTCGAAGCCACCCCGGAGCCAGCGGAGTCCGAGTTCGATGCCGTCGCCCGATGCATCGCCGGCCTCGATGCCGACCATCTTCTCTTCATCAAGCGCGGCGATCTTCTTACGCCGGGGGCCGCCGCTGCGCTGATCGTCATGGCGCTCGTCGAAGAGGCCGACCTCGTCAGCGGGATACATATCGTATGTGACGATTCCGGGGTGAGATGGCTCGACGCACTGAGCTGTTCGGGTTCGCTGGACACGATGATCGAGAGCTCGGTCGACGACCTGATACGCCAGGGACGGGCGCCCATGTCCGGCCTGCTTATTTCACGCAGCGCCATCGAGCGCGCCGGTGGCATCGTTTGCGAAGCAAACGAACCTACTCATGCGTTCTGGTCGAGACTGCGCGCGGCCGGAACGCAAATCGCCGTCGCGGGACGGCCGGTCCTGGTCACACGGATCGCGAGCAAAGTCGCCGATGCGGCTCTTCTGCCTCGCTGGCGCGTCGCTGCGGTCAATGATCGCGGCTTTCAGGGCGGGGCGGGAATCGCCCACCGCCGCCTGATCGAAATGCTGCGCTGCGCCGGCCACGACGTCACGCAGGTGACGCTCGCCGGCAACGGAACTCCCCTTGCGGCGGAATGGACCGACGCCTTTCCGGACGCCGAGCGCCTCGTCGCGGCTGGTCGCTTTGATTTCGTGCTCGCGGGGAATATCCATGGAGCCACCCGAGGCGTCGCGATCCTGGAACGGCTTGGCCGTGCCGCGCCGGTACTGGCCGTACTTCATGACCTTTATCTGTTGACCGGCCGTTGCGCCGCGCCGCTCGACTGCCCCTTGCTGGAAACCGGCTGCGACGAACACTGCCCCCGCCCGGACGTCTATCCCGAACTCGCACCTTCACGCATCGCCGACGCCTATGCAAAGAAGCGGGCTCTTCTCGCCGCCCCTGGCGGCCCGGTCCTGCTTGCCAATTCGCAATGGACGGCCGAACGCGCTCGTGCGCTCGCACCGGAACAGACCGTCATCGAGACGATCAATCTCGCCTTCCCGACCCAGGTATTCCACCCGAACGATCGGGCGGAGCTGCGTCGCCGGCTCGGCTTGCCCGCCGACGACGTTCTCATCATCGTCTGTTCCGTCATTCTCGGCGCGCTCGGCAAGGGCTCGCGCACTGCGGTCGATCTCGCACGACGCGTGGTGCGGCCCGGCGTCGGCGTCGTCGCGATCGGTCGCATCGACGACGCGTCCGCGTTCCGCTTCCCGGGATTGTACGCGCCCGGCCCCATCACCGACGAGGCGGAGCTCGCCGCCTGGTTCGGCGCCTGCGACATCCTTCTCACGATGAGCCGTGTCGAGACGCTCGGTCAGACTCCGATCGAGGCCGCATTGTGCGGTACGCCGTCGGTCGCATGCCGTGAAGGCGGGTTGACCACAGCCGTGATCGACGGGCTGTCCGGACGTCTGGTCGACACCGACAAAGAGGCTGTGGCCGCGATCGAGGATTTGATCCGTCACACGGCGGCGGGACGGGCCATGGGCATTCTCGGGCAGATCGCTTGCGAGGCCCGCAACAGCTTCGCGGGTGCTTATCTCGATTTGTGTCGCGCCCTCGTGCGTCGCGGCGTCGTTGTCTCGCCCGGCGGACTAATCAGGATGGCGCCCGGCATGTTGCGGATGTTCTCCTGCTCGGACGACCCCATCGCCGGCGGCAGCAGCCTGGTGCCGCAGGCGTGCGGAGCCGTCTACGCCCGTGTGCGCCGGCTACGCCTGATGCTGTGGGGATGGGGAAGACCGCTCTGGCTGCGCCGCGCGATCTATATTGCCGACCGCGTCCGCCGCCGGTTCCGAAAGGCTTCAAGATGAACCAACTCCGAGATCACGCTGCCGAGCGCAGCCTACGCAAGATCGTGGTCGACGAAACCCATCTGCGCCGCTACGTCACTGGACTCGAGCGCGTCACTCTCGAGCTGTTCTCGGACGCCATGTTCGCCAATGAGCTGTTGCGGCATTGTCAGGTCGAACGGGTCCGCAGCCGCAATCTGCCCTCCATGTTGTTCGCACAGCTCATCGGCCTGCCGCTGCGCGCCCTGCTCGATCGCGGCAGCCTGATGGTATTTCCGGGCTTCCCGCCCTGCCCGCTCGCCCTCGCCGCCCGCGATCGCTGCGCAATCTATATTCACGACACCTTCCTGCTCACCCGCACGGCCGATCTCAATTGGCGAGCGTGGCTCTACATGCGCCCGATGTTCGCCGCTGCGTTGCGTTATGGTCGCGTATTCTTCTGTAATTCGGAAGCGACGGCGCGTGGCGTGCGCGAATACTGTGCCCCACAGGCACGGGTCTCGTTGCTGCGGCCGCCGGTACGAGACGTCTTCGGAATCGCGTCCCTGCCGGCCGCGCCGCCCCCCGCGCCGCTCAGGATCCTGGCGATCGGAACGATCGAGCCACGCAAGAACTACCCCGCGTCAATCGCTGTCGTGCAGGCATTGAATGCGGTTGGTGTCGCGAGCGAACTTCACATCGTCGGGCGTCGTGGCTGGGGCCGACACGACTACTTCGACGATCCTCCTTCGTTCGTGAAACTCCACGGTTATCTCGAGGACGCGGCCCTGCGCGAGCTCGTCGCCATCTGCCATATCTTCTTGTCGACGTCGTTCGCCGAGGGGCTCGGCCTGCCCCTGCTCGAGATTCAGCACGGCGGCCTGCCGGTGGTGGCGCCGGCCGATGCGACATTTGCCGAAGTGCTGGGAGAATCCGGCATCCTGATCGATCCCAAGTCCCCGACCTCCGCGGCCGACAAGATCGCGGCGATCGCCCTTTCGCCCGAACGTCTCGCCGCGGCACGCCTGCTTTCACGCGCCAATGTGGCGCGCTGGAACGCCTTGGCGGCCCGGGACGCCGATCGTTTCCGTTCCTTTGTCGCCGAAGGGCCGACGGCACTCGACCGGAGCTGATACGCCCGGTCCCGATCAGGTGCCGCGCCCACCGAGCCGATATTGGGCCAAGGCCTCCGCCACCGTCGAGCACTGCACGCCCTGGTCACGCAGGATCGTCAGCGTTTCGTCAAGAAGACGTGGTGAGGTTCCGATTCCGGTCGGGGCATCGCCGACATCGTGGGTGTAGAACACGAGCCACGCGCGGCGCATTTTGGCGTCGCGGACAAGTCTTTCCAAGCGACGGCGATCGAAGGTGCGGTCGAACAGCCCGATGGCGCCGACCAGACCGAGATCGACCGTCCCGACATTGAGTCGCTCGTAGATCGTCCGGCAGCTCGCGAACCGTTCTTCGAGTATCCATTTCTGCCGCAAGCCGAGGTCACCGAACGGATAGGCAAAATTCGTCGGACGTGCGACTCCGCAGGCCTGGGCCAGCCTTTCGGCATTGACGTCGCACTCGCGCGTAAGCTCGTCACGACCGAGTGACTGGACGTTGACATGCCGCGAGGTATGGCAACCGATCTCGTGACCTGCGGCGGCAAGATCGCGCACCTGCCCAAGGCTTGCGACCCGCCATTGTTCGTCCTCCTGCCCACATAGTCCCGATGCGACATAGAATGTGCCCCGGACACCGTGCCGTTCGAGCACAGGAGCACCTAACGACGCGGCACTTTCGGGTACGTCGTCGAAGGTGAGAGAGACGACGGCGGGGCGCTGCGAGACGTCCATAAGGCGGCGCCGGTCAAGCTTTGCCAAGAGCCGCCAGAACCGGTGACGGTTGCGGGACGAGAAGCCGCGATGGACTGTTCCGAGCGGCTCGATCGGACCATCGCCGTCCCGTCCCGCCGTCACGTTTTCGGATCCTTGCTGCGGGATCATCGCCGGCTCCCGATGCGTTGCACCGAGCGGGCGATATCGCGTCGCCGCAGCGAGGAGGGAGAGCCCAGATCCGTCCGGCGCACTGTCGTCTAGCCCCAACGGGATATCAATACGAAGGCGCCGAGCAGCACCAGAACCGTCGATGCCCACAATCCGACGACCGCCGCCCAGACCGTCAGGGGGCGTTTGGATGGCGAGCCGACACCTGTTTCGCCAGGGGTTTCCCGATCCGCGCCCGAAGCCGGCGGCGGCGAACCCAGCAGCCGCTCCCTGTCCTGCGCCACCCGTTGCCCCGCCACGAACAGGCGCCTGACGAGTTCTTCGGCCTTCACCCATTCCGGCGGTTCGGGCAAAGCCAGACTACAGGCACCTGGCACGGCGCTGTCCTGTGGCATTGCCAGCGATCGAGGCCAGGCGACGTGAAGAGAACGTCCGTCTCCCGTACGGTGGGCGTCCCCCGTGTCGCCATCAACCGAAAGTTCATCGCTCCTGTCCAGATCATCGGCAGGGGGATCTTCGAAACGGACCCCGATCTGCGCCTCCGACCGCCATACGACGCGGCACTTCATCAACTTCACTTCCTCGCTTTGCAGCACCAGGGTGAAACGATCCGGGATTCCGTCCGACACCGGCACTCGGATGCGCGCTCCGGTCAGAGACATTTCGAGGAGATGCCAGGGATGCTGCCTCGACCCGTTGCCGAGCTCGACGCAATTGAAGTGAGGATGACGGGATTCCATCACAAGTCCATGGCGCGAATGCGCCGCTCATCCGACCGGGCGACTGAAAAACGCAACGGCAAAATCGAGGGGAATAGACCCAGACATGGCACCCCTTCGGCTGAATCCGGAAGGCTGCACGCGCAGTGCGGGTGACCACATTGCGAGCGCCTGCCCGACGCAGTGCACAGGCTGCCGCGTCATCGTGATCATGGATATGGGGCCGATCGGAGCTTGCGCCGACGGCATTGGTCCCACGACCGACAAGGAGGTGATCATCCCCGTCTCCTGGCGGCATTCCATGCCAGGGAACTTATGGAATATCCTCGCGACGAAGTCGCCAGTAACGTCTCGTTAGGCTTAACCGCCGGGAGAGCGGGAGGCGCCGTTCTGTATCGACCCCGGCAAAGTCGCCTTCTAGAGCACTTGGCTCAAGAATTCCCTCGTGCGCGCGTCCTTGGGATTGCTGAAGAATTCCGCGGGTGGCGCATGCTCGACGATCAAGCCGTGCTCGGTCAGGTAGACGTGGTTGGAAACTTCGCGGGCGAAGCCCATCTCGTGGGTGACGACGATACAGGTCATCCCGTCCTTGGCGAGATCCTGGATGGTGACCAGCACCTCTTTCTTGGTCTCGGGATCGAGCGCCGCGGTCACTTCGTCGAACAGCATCACGTCCGGGCGCATCGCCAGCGAGCGCGCGATGGCGACGCGCTGCTGCTGGCCGCCGGACAGTTCGCCCGGATAGAAATCCTCCTTGCCGGCGAGCCTGACCTTCTTCATCAGCGCGCGTGCACGCGCCTCCACTTCCGCCTTCTCCTGCTTGAGGACGGTGATCGGCGCCATCATGATGTTTTCGAGCGCCGTCTTGTGCGGGAAGAGATTGTATTGCTGAAACACGATGCCGACCCGGCGGCGGAGCGAGAGCTTGTCGAGATGCGGGTCGTTGACCTCGATGCCCTGCACCTGAATCGATCCGCTGTCGATCGGCACCAGCGCATTGATGCACCGGATCAAGGTCGACTTGCCCGAGCCCGACGGCCCGATGATGCAGATCGTCTCGCCCTTGGCGACATCGAGCGAGATACCTTGCAGAACATTGTTGGCACCGAACGACTTGAAGACCGCGCGCAGCGACACGATCGGCGCGTCGGGCGTCGGCGGAATGATCGTCGGAGGCGGAATGACGTTCATCGCCCTTCAGTCCTTCACCTGGTACTTGCGTTCGAGGTATTCGGTCCACTTGCCGATCGGATAGGCATAGATGAAGAAGCAGACCAGCGAGTAGGCATAGAGCGGTGCCAACAGCTCCGGGCGAGACCCTTCGGCGGCGTGCACCTGGGCGGTCAAGGTGAGCATTTCGTTGACCCCGACCACCGACGCGTTGACCGTTGCCATGGTGATCAGGGAATAGAGATTCATCCACGGCGGCAGCATTCGCTTGATGCATTGCGGCAGGATGATCTTCATCACGCACTGGGTTCTGGTGAACCCGAGGCTTTCCGCACTCTCCCACTGTCCTGACGGCACCGAGATCATGGCGCCGCGGACGATCTCGGCGACGTTCGCCATGGCGGGCAAGGCAAAGCCGATCACGGCCTTGACCCAATCGGGGAACGGAATGCGCAGGCCGAAGACCCGGATCTCGAACGGAAGCAGCATGACGCAGATGAACAGCATCACCAGCCAGGGAGCGTTGCGGAAGAACTGGGTGATGAAGCGCGCGACGGCAGCGACCGGTCGGACCGGCGAGGTCTGCAGCATGCCGAGCGGCACGCCGACCAGCGTTCCCGCCCCCATGGACAGGATCGAGATGAGGAGATTGAACAGGAAACCCCACAAGAGGAGGGGCGACCATTTGATCAGGATGGAGAAGATCGACGGCTGACCGCCGTTCGCCGCCATGGCGGCGGAGGTGACGAACACGGCGGTGAGGACCACCAGCGCAGTGCGCTGGGTCTGCCGCCAGCTACGCACCGCCGTCGCCGATGCGCCGAGGAACGGCAGCGGTGTGAAAGCATCGCGGAAGCGCAACATCACGCCCCCTCCGTCTGGCCGTAGCCGGGAATTTTCAAGGCCCGTTCGAGCCAGTTGAGGAACACGACGAGGAGCTGGACCAGGACAATGTAGGCGATGAGGAGGAAGATCATCATCTCCCGCACATTGGTCGCGTCGGACCATATCTGCTTAGAGACGTACATCAGCTCCGGCACCGCGATGGCGTAGGCGAGATTCGTGGTCTTGACCAGATTGACCAGGTTGTTGCCGAGTGCCGGCAGCGAATTGCGGATCGCCAGCGGCAGCACGATCTTCCAGTAGATCTGCGTGCGGGTGTAGCCGAGGCTGTCGGCGGCCTCGATCATGGAGTTCGGTACCGCCTCGATGCCGGACCGGAAGATCTCGATGTTGAAGGCACCGGCGAACAGCGACAGCGACAGGATCGCCCACTGCACGTTGGTGATCAGCGGCACCATGCTTCCGGTCGACGGATCGAGCACGCGCGGCAGCATGAAACCGAGACCGAAATAGAAGAAGTAGATCTGCACCAAAGGCGGCGTGTTGCGAAAGAGGCTCACGAAGCCATCCACCGCGGCGCGCAGCGGCTTGAGCCGCGTACGCTGCAGCCAAGCGCCGAGTACGCCGACCAGAACACTGAGCACTATGGTGATGATCGAGAGTTCGATGGTGAGCCAAAACCCCTTGATCATCCGCGCGCGGTCGAAGCCGTCGTAGATGAAAGTGAGGTTTATGCCCGTGCGTTCATAGAACTCGCGAAACCAATCGTAGACCGGCTGCATCGGGTGTCCTCGGCGCGGCTGTGCTGTCGCGGTGACCGGCCACAGTGCGGCCGGTCACCGCCTTGTTCGCGCTGGTCCGGGGAGACCCTGCTCACTTGCCCTTGTGCTTGTCGTACATGCGCTGGGCGTATTCGGTCGGAGGCACGCCCCACTTCTTTTCGAGCTGGACGATCGCACCCGTCTTCATCCAATCGATCGAAGTGTCTTCCATGAACTTCTTGAGCCGATCCTCGCCGAGCTTGACGGCGATCGCCCACGGCGCTTCGAGGATGCCGGGCAGCGGCATGGCGTAGCCGGTCTTCCAGTCCGGATCCATCATCTTGCCGACGATGAAGGTCTGGTCATAAACGTAACCGAGGCAGTCGCCCCCTTTGAGGGACAGGAGCGGTTTGTCGGAGCCGTCGAACGCGATGACTTCAGCGCCGTATTTCTCGGCGACCGTCTTGTTGTACCAGGCACCCGTCGTTCCGCAGAGTTTCTTGCCCTTGAGGTCCTCCCACGATTTGATCGGCACCGAGGTCTTGAGCAGCACGTTGACGAAATCGGCGTAGTAGAGCGGTTCGACGAACTGCACGACGCGCCGTCGTTCGGGCTTGTCGGACATCGTCGCAATCATCAGGTCGGTCTTGCCCTGCTGCAGGAATTCCATCCGATTGGCGGAATTCACCGGCACCAGTTCGAGCTTGACGCCGAGCCGCTTGGCGACGTCGGCCGCAAGGTCAGGTTCGAGGCCGATGATTGCGCCGGACGGATCGCGGAATCCAAACGGCTTGTAGTCCGCCTTGACGCCGACGATCAGGGTCCCGCGAGCTTTGACGTCATCGAGGACGTCGGCCCTGGCCACGGTCCCGGTGACGGCGAAAAGACCCACTGCTAATCCGACGGACGCGATTGCACGAAACATCTTTCAACCCTCTTCCCAATGGCCCGACCGGGGCCGGTTCACGTTCCAACTTCGGCCGATCGCAATTTCGTCGTTCGGCCAGCTCTGAACCGCCTTCTTAAAAGCAAGTGTCGTACCAGTGGCTCTCCTATGCTGTTGGGGTTGCGGGGATTTACGACCACATGTCGCGGGCGGCGGACGCGAGCGAATGTCCCCCGGGCCGGCCGAGACCGAGAAGATTATTCCGGACCGAGCGGGCGTCCGGTTTCGGCGCGTCGAATGCGAACGTCACGCAGGCGTCGAACTTCGCCGCGAGGTCGTCGATCGACAGGGGCCGGGACGGCATGCCTCTGGCGACGCCGCAAAGGCCTTCCACACGAACGCCGTCGCGTCGCTCGACGATGACGCGGGCACTTTCGGGAAATTGCGTCCGCATCTCGTCGGTGGACAGATCGGCGGCGACGTTCTTGCGCGCTTTGGCCATGATGGCGTGAATCGCCGGATCGGCGATC
The DNA here is from genome assembly GCA_030848545.1 of Astrobacterium formosum. GTDB lineage: Bacteria > Pseudomonadota > Alphaproteobacteria > Rhizobiales > Xanthobacteraceae > Astrobacterium > Astrobacterium formosum. The sequence continues at coordinate 246,425 of JAVDCA010000001.1, read as the reverse complement.
GTTTCCTCCCCCAGATCGGCGAGGTCTACGCTGCCGTGATGCGCCGCACAGGCGACCACATACGGAAGCGAGAACTGCGCTTCTTGATTGTTGCGGGGCGCATCATAACCAAGGCTGATGTCGACTAGAATTGGAATTTGGCACTCGATCGACGCGATCTCGTCCGCATCGAGGCCGGCGCAGAGCGTGCCAGTCTGTTCGATGGCCGCCTGGGCCGCCGAACAGACCGGATAGCGCTTCAGGAGCAGGCCCGGATCGACGAGACGCCAGCGATGCCCCAGGCTGTCGGCATGCTGGATGGCGCCGGCGCCACCCAGCAGGGCCATGAATCCACGATCATCTTCAAAAACACAGGTCGGCCCGGTTAATCCCGCGCGCGCGCCCTTGGCGAGGTCGAGGGCCGTGCGGGCGCAGATGCCGACCAGAAACGGCTTGCCGTCGGTCCCGAATACGGACTTGCCGCCGCCGGCCGCCGAGGCCGCGAGCGCGACCGCATGGGCTGCCGCTGCGGCATCAAGGCCGTAAACCCGGGCGGCTGCGGCCGTCGCGCCGACGAGGCCATGGGTGAGCGTGCTCCACCAACCGCGAAAATAATGAGCATGCGTGGAAATTTCGCCCAATGTGTAGGCGACTTCGCAACCTGCCACATAAGCAGCCATGGCTGCCGCATCATCGGCGCCCGTTTCTTCCACAGCCGCGAGGACGACCGGAAGGATCGTCGCCGAGCCGTGCAGGATGCCGGTGTAGCTGGTATCGTCGAAGTCCCAGGCATGGGCCGCGACGCCGTTGACCAGCGCGGCGGCGGCTGCGGACGAGGTTCCGCCACTGACCAACCGGCACGGCCCCGGTTCGCCACCGAAGGCCGCCATGGCCTTTTCGGTCGCCGCATGGCGCCGACCGGCCGTCATCACGGCGAACGTATCGAGCACCGCCCGCCGCGCCGCCTCGACCACGCCTTCCGGAATGTCGGAAACGGCGAGCGACGCCGCCCACTGGCCAAACCGAATGGCAAGCGGCGGTGCCGTCACGTTACCCTGCCCCGCTGACCTGGTAGCCGAACGAAGCGGCGTTGTGGGTGACCATCTCCCACACGGTCACCGCAAAGGACGACGGCATGTAGAGGTCGACGCACGGCGCCGACCGGGCACGACGATGCACCAGTACGCCCACCGAATGCAGAGTGGACTGCACAAATCGGTCGGGACCGAACGCCGCGTCGTCGAAATCGATCGGCAGCAGCCGCGCCAGCAGTCCGGCGGCCGCCGGCCCGCTGACGCGAACGACCGTGCGGGCATGGCTGAGATCGAGGGTCGGCGTCGCCGCCTGATCGATGCCGGCCGCGACCGCTTCCCAAGCGGCCGGTGACGGAAAGTTCAGCAGGATGCGCTCGGGGGCGGTACGGAACGCAATCGCCTCGCCGGCTGTCTGCGCCATTGCAAAACCGCCGGTGCCTGCGAAACCAAAACGCTGCAGCAACGGCGCCGCAACGCTTTCAAAGCTGTCGCGCCAGCCGCCGACCTGCACCAGGGCGCCGAGGGGGCGTTCGGACAGGATCAGCTTTCCGGGTTCCGCCGCAGCGCCGAAGTGGCCAGGCGAAAGATGGCCGTCGAGGGCGGATCGAAACTCAAGCATTCTGCCGCACTCCTTCCGGGTCGACGAAGCAAGGCGCCGTCACCACGCAGTTCACCGTCGTTCCCCCAAGGAAATCGACGCAGCGGATGGTCTCGCCGAGCCGCGCCGGCCCGCGCGCCAGGAGGCCGAGCGCGATATGGCCGCCGAGCGTCGGCGAAAAGGTCGTCGACGTGACGTGACCGTCGCCGTGACCGGCGATGTCCCCGGTCGCCGGGAACAGAAGCGAGCCCGCTTTGATGGAAACCGTCTTGTCGATGGTCATGAGCCCGACCAGGCTCGGCCGCGTCGGATCTTCCAGCACCGGCCGCTTGCGCAGTACACAACCGGCAAACGATTTCTTGGTGCTGGCGAAGCGTTCGAGCGCGAGATCCTTGAGGGTGGTGCGTCCGTCGAGTTCGCCGCCGGCCACATGGCCCTTCTCGATTCGCAACGCGCCCATGGCTTCGGTGCCGTAGGGCGCAACTCCGAACGGCTCGCCAACACGCATCAGTTCAGCCCAAGCGGAGTGGCCATACCGCGCCGGGATGTAGACCTCGAATGCGAGTTCGCCCGAATAGCTCATGCGGTGGATGCGGACAGGCACCCCGTCTATCGCCGCGCAGGCGAATGCCATGTTGGGCAGCGCCTGCGCCGACAGGTCGGCGGCGCCGCAAGTGGCTTGCAGCAATGTCCGGGACTTCGGTCCCGCGACCGCGATGGTCGCCCATTGATCCGACACTGACGTCACCTGCACCTTCAGGTCGCTCCACGCGGTCTGCAGCAGGAATTCGAGCCGCGCCATCACCTTGCCGGCATTGACCGTGGTGGTCGACATGAAGAACTCGGTCTCGGACAGCCGCGCGGTGGTGCCGTCGTCGAACACGAAGCCGTCGTCTCGCAGCATGACGCCGTAACGCAGCCGCCCGACCTTCAGGGTGCTGAACATGTTTGTGTAGACGCGATCGAGGAACTCCGCCGCGTCGGGCCCCTGCACGGCGATCTTGCCGAGCGGCGAGACGTCGACAAGGCCGACGGCAGCGCGCACATGCCGCGCCTCGCGGATATAGCCAGCCTGCACGTCTTCTCCCGGCGAGACCGGATAGTAGCGCGGCCGCGACCACGAACCGGCATCGATGAAGGCCGCCCCGCGTGCCGCATGCCAGCCGTGGATCGGCGACAGACGGGTCGGCCGGAAATGGCGCCCGATCTCGTGACCCACGATGGCGCCGAACGCGACCGGCGTGTAGGGCGGCCGAAAAGTGGTGGTGCCGACCGCCGGGATGGGGGAGCCGCGCAGTTCGGCAAGCCGCGCCAGGGCGTTGACGTTCGAGGTCTTGCCCTGGTCGGTCGCCATGCCGTTGGTGGTGTAGCGCTTGAGATGTTCGACCGAGACATACCCTTCGCGATGGGCGAGCTCGATGTCGGTCGATTTGACGTCGTGCTGCAAGTCGAAGAAGGATTTTGCCGGGATCTCGCCGTCCGGCGCACGCACGGCCGAGATCAGCATGGCGCCGCGCTGCCAGCCGTCGTCCGCGAGCTTCGGCGGCGCCAGCGCCCCGGCGTCACCGACGAAGTCGGCGGCGGCCGCCGCCTTGGCGCCGGCGGCGAAGCCGGATGAAACCGCATCGGTTATGGTATCGGCACCGGCACACGCTCCGGCGCACACGAGCGTCGGGATGCTGCCATCGGGCAGAAAAGCGAGCTTGTCCGTATCGAAGCGCGGCTTGCGGCCGCGCTGGCTCCACAGGTGCAGGGTCGGCGTGAAACCGCCGGAAACGCCGACGACATCGCAGTCGATGCGCCGCACCGGCCCCTTTGTACCGCCCTCACGTCCGCTGACGGCCGCCACCGTCACGGCGGTGACCGCCTTGCCGCCATGGGTGTTGACGACGGCGAACCCGGCCAGGACATCGACTTTCGCCGCCGCAGTACGCGACCGTAACTCCTCGGGCAGGTCCGAACGCATATCGACGATGGTCACCGCCGCGCCGGCGCGCGCGAGTTCGCCGGCGGTCGCATAGACGCTGTCATTGGCGGTGAACAGCACGATCTTGCGTCCGCACAGGACGCCGTAGCGGTTGAGATAGGCGCGCAGTGCCGAAGCCGACATGACGCCTGGGAGATCGTTGCCGCCGAACACCAGCGGCCGCTCGATGGCGCCGGTGGCCATCACGGCCGAGCGCGCCCGCACGACCCAATAGCGTTGCCGCGGCTGGTGCGGCGGCGGCACGTCGACGTGATCCCAGGCCCGCTCGACCAGACCGTAGACATCGCCGTCGAACGCCCCGAAGGTGGTGGTACGCGTCAGGATGCGCACATTGGGCAGGCTTGCGACTTCATCGACGGTGGCACGCAGCCAGGTGTCGCCGACGGTCTGGTCGAGGAGGCTGCCGCCGAGATCGCGATCCTGTTCGGCCAAGATGACGCGGGCGCCCGCGCGCGCGGCGGCGAGCGCCGCCGACAACCCCGCCGGCCCCGCCCCGACGACCAGAACGTCGCAGAACGCATTGACCTTTTCGTACGTGTCGGGATCCGGAGCCGCCGGCGCGATGCCGGTGCCGGCAGCGCGGCGAATGAAGTGTTCGCAGAACATCCACCAACGGGTATTTCGGAACGGGCCGATGAAAGTCTTGTAGTAGAAGCCGGCCGGCATGAAACGCGCGAAAGCACCGACGATCGCACCGAGATCGGTGTCGACCGACGGCCAGCCGGACTGGCTGCGCGCCACGAGGCCGGGATAGGCCTCGACGGTAGTGGCGCGGCTGTTGGGCTCGGTGCGGGCGCCCTCGCGCAGTTGCACGAGCGCGTTCGGCTCTTCGACGCCGGCGGAGAAGACCCCGCGTGGCCGGTGATACTTGAAGCTGCGTCCGACGATCTTGACGCCGTTCGCCAGCAGCGCCGAGGCGAGCGTGTCGCCGGGGTGGGCCACGATATCGCGGTCGTTGAAGCGGATCGAGAAGGTGGTGCCGCGGTCGATGCGGCCGCCGACGGCGAGACGATTCGGCTGCATGGTCACGACCGGTTCTCCTTCACGGCGTCGCGCGCTAGGACGACGTCCCCGATGTCGTGCGAGAGCGTATCGCGCTCGACCACCACCCACTGCCGGCATCCGCGGCTGTGGTGCCAGAATTCACGGTGCGGACCGCGCGGGTTGTCGCGCAGGAAGACGTAGTCGTACCAAGGCTCGAACGCAGTCTCCGCCGTCGCCGGCCGCACCACCGTGGCGTCGCCGCCGTAGTCGAACTCGGTTTCGTCGCGCAGCCCGCAGACCGGGCATTTGAATCTCAACATCGTCGCCGGCCTCTAATGCGCGTTGGGAGTGGGGCCCATGCCCTTCTCGTCGATCTGGTAACCGTTGCGGAAACGATCGAGGGTGAACTCGGCGTTGTCCGGATGGGGTTCGTCCTTGGCGAGCGTCCAGGCGAAGCAGTAGCCCGACGCCGGCGTGGCCTTGAAGCCGCCGTAGCACCAGCCACCGTTGATGTAGAACCCGTCGACCGGCGATTTGCAGATGATCGGCGAGCCGTCCATGGTCATGTCCATGACGCCGCCCCATTGGCGCATCAGCCGCAGCCGCGAGATCGACGGGATGAGCGCCTTGGCGCTGGCGAACGTGTGCTCCACGAGCGGCAGGCCGCCGCGCTGCGCATAGGTGTTGTAACCGTCGAGATCGCCGCCCAGCACCAGATCGCCCTTGTCGGACTGGCTGATGTAGAAGTGGGCGGCCGCGTAAGAGATGACGCTGTCGATCATCGGCCGCAGCGGCTCTGTCACGAAGGCCTGCAGCACATGAGTTTCGAGCGGCAGCCTGAGCCCCACTTTGGCGGCGAGGTACCCGGTGTGCCCGGACACCGCGGTGCCGACCTTCTTTGCGCGGATCGGTCCCTTCGAGGTCTCGACGCCGACGACGGCGCCACGCTCCAGAATGAAGCCGGTGACCTCGCATTGCTGGATGATATCGACGCCGAGCGCGTCGGCGCCGCGCGCATAGCCCCACGCGACCGCATCGTGCCGCACCGTTCCGGCCCGCGGCTGAAACAGCGAGCCGATGATGGGAAACCGCGCATCATCGCTGTAATCGAGATAGGGCAGCCGCCGCATCACCTCTTCGCGGCTGAAGAGTTCGGCGTCGATGCCGTTGGCGCGCATGACATTGCCGCGCCGCCGCGCCGCGTCGAGACTCGCCGGCGAGTGGCACAGATTGAACTGGCCACGCTGCGAGACCATCTGGTTGAAGTTGAGGTCCTGGCTCAATTGCTCCCACAGGCGCAACGAGCGCTCGTAGAACATGGTGTTGCCGGGCATCATGTAGTTGGAGCGCACGATGGTGGTGTTGCGGCCGGTATTGCCGCCGCCGAGCCAACCTTTTTCGATCACCGCCACATTGCGGAGGCCGTGTTCCTTGGCGAGGTAGTAGGCTGTCGCGAGCCCGTGCCCGCCTCCCCCGACGATGACGATGTCATAGGCGGGCTTCGGCACGGGATCGCGCCAGGCGCGGGACCAGGAACGGTGGCCGGAGAAAGCCTTGGCGACCAGGGACAGGGCCGAATAATGCGTCATGACGTGGCCGCGATTCTGCGAGATATCATTTGTTACCGATAGTAGGTTGTCGTAACATTTGTTATCTTACAAGCCCAAAAAAGTGGCACCGCCCTTTTTAGTGCCGTCCGATATGTCCGTGTGGAGCTGAGATGGACGAGACCTTGCGCCGCCTGGCGGAACTGATGCCCGAGCTGCCGGAACACCTGCGCCGCGTGGCGGTTCGCATTCTTGATCAGCCGGAAACGGTCGCAGTGTCATCGATGCGCGCACTGGCGGCGGAGGTCGGCGTCACCCCCCCGACCATGCTGCGCCTCGCGCGTCGCCTGGGATACGGGAACTACGAGGCTTTCAGGGCCGTCTTTCAGACGGCGGTCGTCGGCGGCGGGTTTCGCCAGAAGGCCGCCTCGCTGCACGAACTAAACGAACGCAGCGGCGAAGCCGGCGTGGTCTCCTCGGTCGCGCTTGCGGCCCATACCAATGTGGACCGCTCGCTCGCCACCCACCCGGATCTCGTCAAGGCCGCCGACCTGTTGCGCAAGGCCCCGGCCACCCTCGTGCTCAGCGCCGGTGCCCTGCACTGGATCGGCTACTATTTCCAGTATCTCGGCCGCGCGGTGCTGCCGCGGCTGCGCGTTCCCCCCGCCAACGGCAACTCGGCAGTCGAATCGATCATCGGCCTCGAAAAGAACGACCTCGTGGTGGTGATGTCCGTGTCGCCCTACGCCGCGCAATTACGCAAGGCGGCGGAGGTCGCGAAATCCCATGGAGCCACGCTGATCGGCATCACCGACAGCCGCGGCTCGCCGATCGCACCGCACTGCGACGTGCTGCTGCTCGCCGGCACGGAGAGTCCGCAATTCTATCCGTCCATGATCGGCATCGTCGCCGTCGTCGAAGCCCTGGTGGCGCTGGCCGTATCGTCGGGCGACCCGGCCATCCTCGACCGCATCGCCGCCATCGATCAGTTGCGGCGCGAAGAGGGAGGATATTTGGTGAAGACAGACCAGCCGGCGAGCCAACAAAACCGACCAGGACCAAAATCACGGGGCCAGTCAGTCGCTGCGATGCAAGCGCCGAGGAAATGACCTGCACCACGAGAAACTGCGGCGGCGAATTGCGATCGAGACGGGACATAGGTGGATAGACAGGCGGGCCGACGGAACGCCGATCCGCAACGGCGCGCCTCCCCCGGAACAATCTTCGACCGGGGGCGGCATGCTCCAGTGATTTGCGCAACCGTTTGAAGACAAGTCGGCCGACGGATAACTGCCGCGCACGATCGGCTGAACGTCAACCGTCATCCTGCTCAACGCAAAAGCGAGAGTCCTGTTCGCGAACTCCATCACCGAAGCGTTGCCGGTGGACCGTGAAGGCGCCCTCCCCAATCGCTTCGTTCGTCATGCGGCATCCGGAGCCCGTCGTTTTCTCCCGCACACCGTAGGTATTCTTCCGCGATCGGGGGCGCTTGACTCGCCCTGGAGCTCACGTCACGTTCTTGTCACTTGTTGCACAAGTGATGTCCACCCACTTGGATCGCCATGGTGAGACGCCGCAACCGGAGCCCCTCGATGGGCATCGAAAAGATCAATCTGAGCAACGAGGCCTTCAGCCACATCCTGGCGATCATCGCCGCGCAGGGGTACGAGCCGGGCACCAAGATCCCGTCAGAGCATGAGCTCGTCATCATGCTGGGCGTCAGCCGGAACACCATCCGCAGCGCGCTCAACAGATTGAATGCCCTGGGCATCGTGGAGGCGCGTCATGGCAATGGCTATTTTCTCAAGAACGTTGACGTCGACGTCTTCAGTAGCCTGCAGTTACCGATTTTCCTCGAAGCGCATTCCAACCTGGAAACGCTGACCGAGTTCCGCATGGGTGTCGAGCCGCAAGGAGCGGCCCTGGCAGCTCTTCGGGCTACGCCTGCGGACATCGAGAACATGCAACAGGCGCTCGATCTTTCGCGGCATCATCTCGACGACAAAAAGCAGTTCGCCGTCTTCGACATGGACTTCCATCTCGCCATCGCGAAAGCGTCTGGCAACAGCATCATTCACCGCTCGATCGAAATGCTGAAGGCGCTCTACACCGTGTGGCTGCGCAACTTCATCGCCTTGCACGGCAACGCGAAAAGCGACCGCTTTCACCACGGGATTTTCGAAGCGATACGCGACAAAGATGCGGACAAGGCCCGCGAAATCATGACCGAGCATCTCGCCGACGTGCTGCAGAAAGTGCGGTTCGACGCGGCCCGCAAGCCTCGGCCTCTGCGTGCGAAGAAGCAATCCCCCGATGAGTGACGACTTTTCTTTTCCGTGGCGGGGAATAGCAAATTGGGCAAGCTGCTGGAATTCAGAAATATCTCCAAGACCTTTCCGGGCGTCAAAGCCCTCGACGACGTCTCGCTGGATCTGAATCCGGGAGAAGTTCACGTCGTCGTCGGTGAAAATGGCGCCGGCAAGTCCACGATGATGAAGATCATCTCGGGAGTGTATGCGCCAGATCGCGGCGAACTGCTTCTCGACGACATTCCTCTGGGCAGAAACACCCCGAAGATCGCGGAACAGCACGGCATCGCCATGATCTATCAGGAACTGAGCATCGTTCCTGAACTCTCCGTGATGGAGAACATCTTTCTAGGCCATGAGATCCGCCGTGGCATCTTGATCGACCGCAAGGCTATGGACAAACGCGCGGAGGAGTTGCTCGCATCGATTGGTGTCAAGGTATCTCCGGGCACGCTGGTGAAAAATCTCAGCATCGCCAACCAGCAGATGATCGAGATCGCTAAGGCCCTCTCTAAAAACGCAAGAGTGATCGTCTTCGACGAACCGACCAGTTCCCTCACGGACGCGGAAATCAAGGAGCTCTTCCGCATCATCACCGCGTTGCGCGGCAAGGGCGTGGGAATGTTCTACATCTCTCACCGCCTCGAGGAAATCTTCGAGATCGGCGACCGCATCACCATCATGCGCGACGGCAGGAAAATCGCCACGGCGCCGATCGCGGAAATGGACATGGGCAAGGTGGTGGAAGGAATCGCCGGGCGCAGAATCGAAAACGTCTTCCAACGCCACTTTCCCGCCAAGGGCGAGATACTTCTGGAGTTGAAAGATCTGTGCGGCGAACGTTTCCAGCACGTCAACCTCAATGTGCGCGCCGGCGAAATCATCGGGCTTGCGGGCCTCGTCGGTTCCGGGCGTAGCGAAGTGGTGCGGGCGGCGTTCGGCATAGATCCCTATTCCGCCGGCGAAGTGCTGGTCCGGGGGAAGAAGATGCCGCGAAACAATCCGCAGCGGCTGGCGCATGAGGGCGTCGCCTTTCTTCCCGAAGACCGTAAGCGGGAGGGTCTCGCGCTTTCGTTATCGATCAGGGAAAACGCCGTCATTTCCGCCCTTCGCCGACTCAATCCCTTGACGATCGTGGATGGACGTCGGGAACGCGCCACCGTGCGCGACTTCGTCCGCAAGCTCGGCATCAGCTCGCCTACCATCGAGAAGCTTGTCCACTTCCTCAGCGGTGGCACACAACAGAAGGTGGTGCTGGCGAAGTGGCTAATCACCGAGGCCAGCATCTTCATTTTCGACGAACCGACGCGCGGCATCGACGTCGGCTCGAAGAGCAGCATCTACAGCCTCATGGATGAACTCGTGGGGCTCGGTGCCGGCATCGTCATGATCTCCTCGGAACTGCCCGAAGTGCTCGGAATGAGCGACCGCATCTACGTGATGGCGCAAGGGCGCATCGCCGGCGAGATCGACAGGGAAGAGGCCGATCACGTCAGCGTCATTCAACTGGCGTTTTCCCAAACGTCTGCAAGTCAGGGACGGAGCCTCCAATGAGTACGCACCGCGCCTCGTCCAGGCGTTTCCGTCTAGCCCGCCTGCCGAACTCGATCTTCGCCTTTCTCCTGGTTTTCATGGTCGCGTCCCTGTGGGTGCCGCGCTTTTTCACGCCGGGGAACCTGTCCTCGCTTCTCCTGCAATCGTCGATCATGATCATTCTGAGTGTCGCCATGGCGTTGGTGATCATCGCAGGCGGCATTGATCTGTCCATGGGCAGCGTCTTGTCAATGTGCGGAGTGATCATGGCGTTGTGCATGCGCAACGGCTTGCATGCGCTCGTGGCCATCGGAATAGGCTTGGCGATCGGGGCTCTGTTCGGACTATTGAACGGTCTCATCGTCACGCGCCTGCGCGTGCCGCCGTTCATAGCCACCTTCGGCTCCATGGGCATCGCCCAGAGCCTCGCCAATACCCTCTCCGGTCGGCGCACCATCTACTGGGAAAGCGGCAGCCATTCGAGCCTCGTGGACCTGCTCAAGGGCGACGTGGTGCACATCCAGCTCGGACCGGAAAGCAGCATGGTGTTCTACATCCCCTTCCTGGTCGTGCTTACGGCCGTGGTGGTCGGCGGCGTCATCTTCCTGTTCCGACGGACGGTGCTCGGCGCTTATGTGCACGCCATCGGCGAAAACGAAGAGGTGGCGCGGCTGAGCGGCATCGCGACACGTAGCTGGACCACGCTCCTGTACGTGATCTCCGGTGCTCTCGCCGGATTTGCCGGGCTATTGATGCTGATTCGCACCAACAGCATGCAACCCACGTCGGGAGACTGGCTGGAATTCGTCGCGGTCGTCGCCGCCGTCCTGGGAGGCAATGCACTCGAAGGCGGCAAGGGCAGCCTGGTCGGCGCGATTTTCGGGGCGCTCACGCTCTACATGGTGCGCAACGCCCTGGCGCTCAAAGGCATCGACACCTCCGTCACCATGGTCGTCATCGGCGCGGTGCTGGTCATTGGCATGTTCCTCAATGCGTTGGCGACACGTCACGAGAAGAAGCTCTCGGCCAGAGCCGAAACGGAGAATGCGTGATGACCCAGAGCCCTCTCGTATTGAAAAGAGCGATCAAGGCCGTAACGGACTTTTCGTCGCTGTTCATCCTCCTAGCCGTTCTGGCGTTCTTCACGGCGATCACCGCCGCGGCAGGCGATCAGTACCTGACCTTGTCGAGGATCTCGGTGATCCTCAACCAGGCCTGTTTCCTCACCGTCATCGGCATCGCCCAGGCACTCGCTTTGCTAACCGGAGGGATAAATCTCTCGATCGGGTCGGTGATGGCCCTCACTACGGTCTTGTGGGGGCGCATGCTGGTAGGTAATGCGCCAGACGCCGTGCACTACATCATCCCGGTGCTGCTCGTAGTCGGTACGGGCATGCTGATCGGCTTAGTCAACGGCCTCCTGATCACCAAGCTCGGCATGCCGCCGTTCATCGCCACCTTCGCCACCATGTATGCCTGCCGCGGCCTCGCCTGGCTCGCTTTGGGCAAGAAGGTCATCTACAACCTCAACGGCGATTTTCGATATCTCGGCACCGGCGTCGTGGCGCGACTGGACGGATTCAGTCTCACGGTGCCGATGTTCGTGGTGCTGATCCTGCTCGTCGCCACGAGTTTCATGCTCAGGCGCACCAATTTCGGCCGTCAGGTGTACTTCACCGGCACTAACGCGATAGCGGCGCGGTTCTCGGGGATTCGCACCGATCGTGTGCTGATCTGGGTCTACGTCCTGAGCACCGGGCTCGCCGCCTTCGCGGGCCTGCTCTACGGAGCACGGTTGAATTCCTTTGAGCCAGGCATGGCCGTGATGGCGCCGTTCGACGCCATCACGGTCGCCCTCATCGGCGGCATCGCCATGAGCGGCGGCTATGGCAGCATCTGGGGCATTCTGTGCGGTTCGATCATCGTGTCGATCATCTACAACGGCATGAACACGCTTAGCATCGCCTCGGAATTGCAGACCCTGGTCATGGGTGTGCTGATCATCTTCGCGGTGGCGTTCAATCAGTTCCTGATCAAGCGCAACATGGAACTTCGCAACGAACTGGACGAGCGCACCGCCTCCCGATGACGACCGCGCCTCTCTCGCTCGCCCCAGCAGAAATGAAGACTGGAAATGAAACCGACTGTTGTCTTCGTCTCGACCTACGACACGAAGGGTGCCGAATCCGAATTCATCAAGAAGCACATCCAGGACATGGACGTTGCATGCGTGACCATCGACGTCGGCGTCGGGACACCGCCCGCCTGTACGGCCGACGTAGGGCTCGCGGAGCTATGCAGCGGCCGGCCGCACAGCCCGGAAAGTATACGCGCCATGCGCCGCGGCGAGGCCATCGCGGTGGTGTCGCAGCTCCTGGATGCCTACGTGCATGATCTGCACCGTCAGGGACGCATGAATGCCATCATCGGCATCGGCGGAGCCGGCGGCACGCAGATCGTGACCCAGGCCATGCGCTCGCTGCCGTTCGGTCTGCCCAAGCTGATGCTCAGTACGCTCGCATCCGGAAATACCCGCTGGTATTTGCAGGCTAGCGACATCACGATGATCCCCTCCATCGCCGACGTCGCCGGATTGAACGGCGTCACCGAGCTGGTATTCGGACGGTTCGCCGCACTCGCCGCCCAGAGCGCCTTGTGGCACGCCGCTTCGTTTGCGGACTGCCAAGGCCGTCTGTTTGACGCGAGCATTCGTCGCGTATCCCTGACCATGTACGGCACCACGACCAAAGGGGTGTCGCGGGCCCGCTGCCGCCTGGAGGAAAAGGGCGTCGAGCCCCTCGTCTTCCATGCGTCCGGAGCCGGAGGACAGGCCATGGAGCAGTTCATCCGCGATGGCATCGTGCACGGGGTGCTGGACATGACCATCGCCGAAGTGGGCGCTCACCTCGTCGGCGGTCTTCACGACGCCGGACCACACCGCATGGAGGCCGCCATCGACGCCGGTCTACCTTTGGTGCTGGTGCCCGGCGCCGCCGACACGGTCGTCCTACCTCCCATGTCGGCGCTTCCTGAAAAATTCAAGGGCCGGACCCTCAACTTCCACAATCCGACCATGACCACCATGCGCACCAATGTCGAAGAGTGTGCCGCCATCGGCCGCTTCCTGGTGGACAAGCTGCGCAAGACCCGACGTCCAATCAAGATTCTCCTGCCGCTCGGCGGCCTGAGCTCCATCGATAGACCCGGAGAGATCTTCCACTTGCCCGAGGCCAACGAAGCCCTATTCGCGACATTGAAAGACGGGATGCGCGGTCTCGATCTCATCGAGATCATCGAGGATCGCCGGCACATCGACGACGAGGGCTTCGGGCAGGACGCCGCGGAACTCGAACTCGCCCTGATGGCGTAACGGCTACGGCGCGACGAACCCCAAAGCCATTCATGAGGAGTTATCATATGCAGCAATACACCCGAGACGAGCTCGTTTCCCGCCTGAAGGCCATCAGGAGCAAGGGCGCCTACGTCGTCGCCGCAGGCGCTGGCTCCGGTCTGTCCGCGAAGTCGGCAGAGAAGGGCGGCGCCGATCTTCTGCTGGTCTTCAACTCTGGCTACTATCGGATGCACGGGCACGGCAGCTTTTCCGGCCTGCTCGCATTCGGCAACGCCAACGACATCGCCATGGAGCTCGGCACCCGCTACGTCCTGCCGGTCGTGCGCGAGGTACCGGTCATCTGCAGCGTCTTCGGGCAGGACGGCACGCGGGTCATTGCGCGTCACCTCGACAAGGTGATGCTGGAGGGCTTTTCGGGCATCAACAACTTCCCGACCATGGGTCTTGTCGACGGCGACTTCCGACAGCAGCTCGAGCTCACCGGCCTCGGCTACGACAAGGAGGTCGAAATGGTGGGCATCGCGGCACGCAAGAACATTTTCAGCATGGTCTATGTGTTCAACGAGGCCGAAGCGCAGGCCATGGCGGAGGCGGGCGCGGACTGCATCATAGCCCATGTGGGACTGACCGTGGGCGGTCTCGTCGGCACCACCAAGTCGCTTACCATCGAGGAGAGCGGCGAACTCACCAAGCAGATCATGGATGCCGGCACTGCCAAGCGGAAGGGCATCATCTGGCTCGCCCACGGCGGTCCGTTGGCAACCCCCAAGGATTTCAAAGAATTCCTTAAATTCGTGCCCACGATTGACGGCTTCGTCGGCGCTTCGAGCATGGAGCGCATTCCGACCGAGCAGGCCATCGCGGGCGTCGTGAAGGACTTTAAAGACATACGCTGACACTCCCGGACGCAGTTCTACCCACCCAACCGAAAGGAGCTATGCCATGAAAAGGCATCATACACTTGCGTCCTTCGCTCTCTCGCTTCTGGTCGCCGCCGCCGGCGTCGGCCTCGTCGCGCCCGCCCAGGCGGCGAGCCCGAACAAGCCGTTGAAGTTCGTTTTCATCGTCAAGAGCATGCAGTTCCCCTTCTTCCTCAACATGATCGAGGGCGCGGAAGCGACTGCGAAGATCCTGCCCAACGTGACGCTCAAGTCGGTCGGCCCGGAGACCCCGTATTCGGTCGAGGAACAGATCCAACTGGTCGAACAGGCCATCACGGACGGCGTTGACGCCATACTGATCGCGCCGGCCGACTCCAAGGCGATCGTCCCGGCGATCGAGAAGGCCAACAAGGCCGGAATCTTGGTCGCCACGCCCAATACCAAGGCCTACGGTGGCAAGGTCCTGACCTGGACCGGCGTCGACAACTACAAGGTCGGTCTCGACCTCGGGACGGCGCTGGCCGAGAGCATCAAGGGCAAGGGCAACGTGCTCCTCATCGAAGGCACGCCCGGCAACTCCACTTCGGAAGAGCGTGTGCACGGCTACAAGGAGGCCTTCAAGAAGTATCCGGACATCAAACTGCTCGACTCGCAGCCTGCAAACTTCAATCGCGAGAAGGGTATGGTGTTGATGGAGAACTGGCTGCAGAAGTTCAAGAAGATTGACGCCGTCGGCTCTATCAACAAGGACATGACCATGGGCGCGGTCGAGGCCGCCAAGCAGGTCGGTCGAGACAAGGAGATGGTGCACATCACCTTCGACGTCGACAACGACGGCCTCGATGCCTTGGAAAAGGGCGACATCCTGCTCACCGGCGACCAGAACGAACGCAGTCAGATCGCGCTGGCGATGACTGCCTGCTATCTGGCCCTCAACGGCTACAAGGTTCCGTCCGAGCAATACCTGCCGCTGACGCTCGTTTACAAGAAAGACGTTCCGAAGTATCGGCACAAGTGATGGCGCGCGGCGGCCGGCGCGAAGGCGTTCCCGATAGCAGATAATCGAAATTGGCGACCGCCCGGCAATGCCGGGCGGTCGTACGTTATGATACACGACGACCGTAAATCCGAGCCACGAATGGCCTCCGGATCGATGAGAAGCTCGCCTGCGGCAGAACCGCAGGTCGCACGGCGGCGTTAGTTCATTCCAAATTTCAACGACATAATCGGCCACGGTCCATCGCATCACCGCGAGATCGTCCCCTCTCGACTGGCCAGAACTGAAACCGAATGTTCACTCGACCCTGGTACTTTTCCACCCGACAACATCCGGCCGGTTTCGTATTTCTCATAAAGTCCACGCGGACGATGGGGCTCGGGCAAGACACGCATGCGCATCGACCTGCCGACCCTTTATCTGCTGGCGATGCTCACGAGTGTCTTCAACGGCCTGATGCTGTTGTTCTCGTGGCTGCAGAACCGGGCCGCCACAACGCTCGCCTGGTGGGGCGGCGCGATCCTGGTGCTCGTTTGCGGCGGCATCTTGGTGGCCTTGCGCGGCGTGGTGCCGGACCCATTGTCGATCGTGGTCGGAAACGGCCTCTGGCTCGCCTCCTACGGGATGATGTGGTGCGCGGCGCGCGTGTTCGAAGGCCGCAGGCCTCGCCTGCTGGAAGCGGCGGCCGGCGCCATCGTCTGGGCGTTTCTTTGCCAGAACGAGATATTCTACGGCTCCCAGGTACTGCGCATCTGCGTCTTCTCCGCCATCATTTCCGTCTACTCATTGCTCATCCCTGCGGAGTACTGGCATTCACAGGATCCCCAGCCGGCGTCCCGCTGGATCGCCATCGCGCTCTCGCTCCTGCAGGCGCTGTTCTACGCTCTGCGCATCCCCTTCGCCGAACAGTTTGTCTTTCCGGTCCCTCCGGACGACGTCAACATGTTCGTTCCGGTCTGGGTGACTGCCCTCTGCCTCCACATCGCCGGCATGTCGTTCCTGGCGATGGTCATGGTGAAGGAGCGGCTCGAGCTACAGCTACGGCGAACCACCCTGATCGATCCACTCACCGGCATCGCCAACCGGCGGGCTTTCTTCGATCGCGGCGGACGAACACTGTCGCGCCTGAGTATCGACCGTGCGCCCGCCGCCCTGTTGATGATCGATCTCGATTTCTTCAAGCGCATCAACGACACCTACGGTCACGACGCCGGCGACCGGGTGCTGTGCGCCTTCGGCACCTGCACCACGGCCCTGCTGCGTCCAAGCGACCTGTTTGCCCGCACAGGCGGCGAGGAGTTCGCTTGTCTCCTGCCGAACACCGACATGACCGACGCCCTGGAAACGGCGGAGCGAATTCGCCGGCGGTTCGCCTCACAGACGGACGCGACGGAATTCTCCCGGAACGGACCGACAGTCAGTGTCGGCGTCGCCACGACGACGTCCTGTGGCTACCAGCTCGACACCCTCATGGCCGCCGCTGATCGTGCGCTGTACGCCGCCAAGGCGAATGGCCGAAACCGAGTGGAAGGGAGCCTGGACGATCGCCAGAGCGTGGCCCCACCGATCGCTCCTTCCCAGGAAGACGCAAGCGGCCTGCAACGCGCCGCCGGCATTGCGGCGCAATCCTCCTGACGCTTATTGCTAGAAGTTGCATCGACTTTCCCACCGCCCGGGCGGAAGAGACCGGCCTCGAGCGTGCCTCCACACTCGCCACGGGCGGACGCAAGTGCGATTTCCGCTACAAGAGGGGGTGCCCCATCACGCAGGGCTGGGATAATCCGTAGTACGCGTGGCGAGCCTCACGAGGCGGTCGAGGCCGCGGCGATCACCGATCACGGCGGCGAGTTCTTTCCGTTTCAGGCCGCGCAGTGCCTCATCGAGCGTGTCGAACTCGTCGAGCTTGGCCAATCCAACCACCAGCGCCACGTCGACCTCGCCGCGCGGGCTCAGGCGCGGGCGAAGCATGGCGCGGTGGACGCCGAGGAGATCCGGGTCGCGCAGCAGGCGCTCGATCGGCGCTTCGATCTTGCCGCCGGCGGCGTCGAGTGCGTTGGCACGGAACAGTATGTCGGGCGGGCTACGCTCCTCCGGCGTCGACAACAATCCGAGCCAGCGTACGACCCGGCCGCCGGCCGGACTGGCCGTGATGGCCACAAACGGGATCGCCAGCACGAGTCCGACGATCACCGGCGTCATCCACAAGAAGAGCGGAACGGAGACCGCCCAGGCCGCCGCCGCCAGGAGAATGCCGACGATCGTGTGGCCGAGGTAGCGGCGAACGAGCGCCCCGATCGGTAACGTGCCGTCGTCGCGCCGTTGAACCTGCCAACCGGAATCCCTGCCGGCCAGAATTCCGATGACGGCGGTGGACTGCATCACCATCATCACCGGCGCGATCAGGCCGGATACCAGCGTCTCGACCAGGATGCTCAAGAAGGCGCGCAGTGCGCCGCCGCAGCCGCGGCGGTCGTCCGGTCGCGTCAACAAAGCGATATAGCCGAGCAGCTTCGGCAGGACGAGCAGTCCCATGGTGCCGGCGAACACCCAGGCGGCGCGCACCGGATCCTGCGCCGGCCAATGCGGGAAGAGGCTGAAGCCCTGCGGAAAATATTCGGGGCGGATGAACTGGGCCTGCAACGAGATCAGGATGCCGACGACCAGGAACAGAAGCCACAGGGGCGCGGTGAGGTACGAGCCGATGCCCGTCAGGAGGTGCAGGCGGCTCATCCAGTGCAGCCCGTGCGCCGGAAGGACACCGAGGTGCTGCAGGTTTCCCTGGCACCAGCGTCGGTCACGCGCCGCATAATCGGTCAGCGAGGGCGGCGTCTCCTCGTAACTCCCGGACAGCATGGGAGCGAGGTGAACGGAATAACCGCCGCGGCGGATCAGCGCCGCTTCGACGAAATCATGGCTGAGAATATGCCCGCCGATGGGCCTGCGTCCGGAAAGTTGCGGCAAGCCCGCGAAGGCCGCGAAGGCTTCGGTGCGGATCGCCGCGTTATGGCCCCAATAGTTGCTGTCGCCGCCGTGCCACCAGGCGATGCCGTGGGCGATCAGCGGTCCGTACACCCGGCCGGCGAATTGCTGCAGGCGCTGGAACAAAGTCGTGCCGTTGACGATCACCGGGAACGTCTGGATCAGGCCGACATGGGGATGCGCCTCCATGGCGGCGACGAGGCGCACCACGGTCGCGCCCGTCATCAGGCTGTCGGCATCGAGCACGATCATCTGCGCGTAGCGGCCGCCGAAGCGACCGACCCACTCGCCGATATTGCCGGCCTTGCGCTCGGTATTGTCGGCCCGCCGGCGATAGAACAGCCGCGCCTCGCCCACGCGCCGGCGCAAGGCGAAAAAGGCGATCTCCTCCGCGATCCAGACGTCCGGATCGGTGGTGTCGCTGAGCACGAAGAAATCGAACAGCTCCCCCTGTCCGGTCGCCTCGACCGACTCGTAGATCGCCTGCAGGCGCGACATCACCCTGTGGGCGTCCTCGTTGTAGGTGGGTAGGAGCAGCGCGGTGTGCGAGACGACCTTCGGCAACGGTGCCGACGGATCGATGCCGAGCGTGCGCACGCCGCCGCCGAGCAGTGCGAAGAAACCCACGACGGCAGACGCCGTCGAGAACGCGATCCACGCGAACAAGACGACGAACAGAGCCAGAACCGCATGCTCCGCCACGGTCAGTCCGCTGACCGACAGCACGAGATACATCTCGTAAGCCGCCGCCATCGTCATCGCGGCCGTGGCGCCGATGATGGCCATCCGTCTCGGCGCATGACGTCCGGACGGCCGGATTGCCGGTGCGCGCGCCCCACCATCCCACCGGCGCAAGGACTGCCGCGGCATGTCGAGCCCCGACTCGGCCGGCAAGGCGGGACTGCGGGTCAATTCGGAAACAGGAACCGGCGAGGCAACCCGTGTGGCTACGCTGTCCATCGATAGGTCCACACTTCCGAAATAGTGGCATTGCCGCGCATGAGCTGGGCACGCAGTTCCACGACCGGCGTGTTCTCCGGCGCCAGTTCGAAGCTCAATCGCCAGCCTCCGATCTCGGCGTTGGGTCGAACCACCACATTCATGAGCTTGCCCTTGTCGGCCCACACCTCGCCGCTGAGCTCGTTTTCAGGCACGCCCTTGAGCATGTCGCCGACCACATCGATGACGAACAGGCGTGTGCCGTCGGGTCCGGCGCCGACGCGGGTCTTCACCACCTCGGCGGGCAGGCCGGGCGGCGACTTGCCACTGCCCCAGTGGATGCGAAACGTGCTGAAATACTCGCCTTTGGCCTTGAGCGGCTCGCGCGGTCGCCAGAATGCGACGATGTTGTCGTGGATCTCCTCCTTGGTCGGAATCTCGACCAGCATCACGGCGCCCTCCCCCCAGTCGCCGATCGGTTCGATCCAGGCGCTCGGGCGCTTTTCGTAGCGGGCCTCGAGATCCTCGTAGGTGTGGAAGTCGCGCTGGCGCTGCATCAGGCCGAAGCCGCGCGGGTTGGTGTCGTTGAAGGTGGATATCTGCAGGTCGCGTGGGTTGATGAGCGGGCGCCACAACTGCTCGCCGCGGCCGTTGCGCATGCCGAGCCCGTCGGAATCGTGCACCGCCGGGCGGAAGTCGTCGACCTCGACGCGGTCGTTGGCGTCGAACAGGAACATGCTGGTCAGCGTGCCCAGGCCCGGCTGGGCGATGTCGACGCGCGGATAGATAGTGGATTCCACGTCGAACACCGTGGCCTCGCCCGGCCGGATGGTGAAACGGAACGCCGCCGCCGCGCTCTTGCTGTCGAGCAGCGCATGCACCACGCAGGAATTGATGCCGGCCTGCGGACGCTCGATCCAGAACGCCCGGAAGGCCGGAAATTCCTCGCCCTTGCTGTCGGCGGTGTCGATCGAGAGCCCGCGTGCGGACAGGCCGTAGATCTGGCCTTTCGCAATGGCGCGAAAGTAGCTGGCGCCGAGAAACACCGCGACCTCGTCATAATAATCCGGCCGGTTCATGGGCGCATGCAGGCGAAAGCCCGCGAAGCCGAGGTCGGCGTCCGCCGGCGGCGGGGTGAACTCACCGAAGGAGAACAGGCTCGGCGAATAGCGGATCGGCTGGGCCTTGCCCTGGCTCACTTCGAACAATTCGACCCTGTCCGTATAGATGAAGCCGCGATGGAAGAATTGGGCCTCGAACGGCAGGCCAAGGCCGCGCCACAACGCCTTCTCGGGCAGGAAGCGGATCGTGCGGTACCGGTCGTAGTTGAGGTCCTTGAAGTTGTCCGGCAGCTTGGACTCGGGCGGCTTGTGGGGCCGGCTCGCGAGCTCACGGGCCATCTGCCGCACGCTGGCGGGATCGAACGGCGTTGCATCGGAGGCGCGGGACGGCGTCCCCCCGAGCAGACCGAGTTTCAGGATGAAAGGCGCGACCAACGCGCCGGCGACGACCTCTCGACGACGCAAACACGTCCTCCAGGAATGGGTACCAGAAAGTGGGCAGCCGCGTTCGTGCCGACGGCCAGCTACAATGCTCAGACAATGAAGAAGCCCCCCGTCAGGTTCCCGATGACGGGTGGGCATTTTGATTGCGGGTCAAGATTCTGTCGGCCGGCAGACCGTTTCCGCAATCTGCCGTGGAGACGCACGCATTGTCGCTATTCCGGGTAGCGTCGCGCCTGGAATTCAGGTGGACTTGCGGGCATGCGTGGCTTGCCCGGTGAGGGGATCCGACCCCGGAAAATGAAAGTTCGCGGCTTGCCGGCGGCCTATTCGGCCGGCCTCAAGGCCTCGTGGAGGATTTCCGCCGTGTGCCTGGCGCGGCGGTCGGTGCCGTCCTTGATCTGATGGCGGCAGCTGGTGCCGGAGGCCGCGATGATGTCCGCCGGCGGAGCGCGACGGACGGCGGGCAACAGCACCTCCTCGGCGATCCGCATGGAGACGTCGTGGTGTTCGGCCTCGTATCCGAAAGCGCCCGCCATGCCGCAGCAGCCGCTCGGAATGGTCTTCACCGTGTAATTCCGCGGCAGCGCCAGGACGCGCGCGACGGCCTCCGCCGACGACAGGGCCTTTTGATGGCAGTGAACGTGCACATGCACGGTGCGTGGCTCGTCCGTGAACGCATCCGCCGAAATGCGGCCATGTTCCATCTCGCGCAGGATGAAATCCTCGAACATGTAGCTGCGGCCCGCCAGCATCACGGCGCCCGCACGCAGCTGCGGCGAGACCAGATCCGCGTATTCGTCGATGAAGCAGGAGATCGCCGACGGCTCGATGGCGATGAGCGGCGCGTCGTCGGTGACGACGTCGGCGAGGGAGCGCACATTGCGTTCGGCCTCGACTTTGGCGGCGCGAAGGAATCCTTGCGAGATGAGGGCCCTGCCGCTCTGGCCGATGTGCACCAGATCGACCTCGTAGCCGAGCCGCTCGAAGAGCTTGACGGCCGCGATGCCGATTTCGGCATCGTTCAAATCGGTAAATTCGTCGCAGAGCAGATGAACCTTGTTCGGCCGCGCCGAGCCATGGTCGCCGCGGCGGTACCAGTCAGCGAGCGTCGGAGCGCTGATCGCGGGAAGCGAACGCGCCGGCGCGAAGCCCACCAGCCACTTGAAGGGACGAGCGAGAAGTTCATTGCCGCTGAGAAGGTTGAACAGTGGCGCCGCCACCGACGCCAGGCGCATCAGCCGGGCGAAATGCGCGATCAGGTGGGTGCGCAGCCGTGGCCGGTGAACGTCGTGATAGTGCTGCAGGAACTCGGCCTTGGCCTTGGCGATGTCGACCCCGGCGGAGCACTCGCTCTTGCATGCCTTGCAGCCGATGCAGAGATCGAGGACCTCGCGGATCTCCTCGTGGTCGAAAGGATTGGCCTTCCGTGAATTGGTCAGGTATTCGCGCAGGATGTTGGCGCGGGCGCGCGGCGTGTCCTTCTCCTCGCGGGTCGCCCGATAGCTCGGGCACATCGTGCCCTCGCGCAGCTTCTTGCACTCGGCCATGCCGTTGCAGCGCTCGACGGCCCGCACGATTCCGAGGTCACGGTCCCAATTGAAGTAGGTCGCGAGCTCCGGCGTCGCCTTCTGCGGCGAGTAACGCAGCGAGACGTCGCACGGCAGCGCATGGACGATCTTGTTGGGATTGAGGATGCCGGCCGGATCGAAGGTCTCCTTGATGGCGCAGCAGAGTTGATAGTTTCGCTCGCCGATCATCTTCGGCAGGAACTCGGCCCGCATGCGACCATCCCCGTGTTCGCCGGACAGCGAACCACGGAAACTCTTGACCAGCGTCGAGGCGGTCTCGAGCAGCCAGCGATACAGCCTCACGCCCTCCTTCGTCTTGGGATTGAGAAAGACGATCGTGTGCAGCTCGCCATCACCCACATGGGCCGACTGGGTGAACTGCACGCCGCCGGAGCGCAGCTTCTCCTCCAGCTGGCGCACATATTCGGGCTGGTCTTCGACGTCGACGGCGCTGTCCTCGATGAGATCGAAGTACTTGAGGTCGCCGGGCCTGGAGCTGTTTATGCCACCGATCGCGCGCCGCAGCGTCCAGATCCGCTCCACCTCGTCGCCGAAATAGAACGGCCAGGCATAGCCCATGTTTCGGCGCTCGAGCTCGGCTGTGAGCGCTGCCGCCTTGGTCTCGACGTCGCGGCGCGTCGCCTCGCTGAACTCGACCACGACGATCGACTGCGGGCTGCCTTCGATCCAGCGGCTGTTGCGCGCGATGATGTTGTGGTCGTTGACCTTGTTGTTCTCCGTGACCTGCCGGACGTGGAAGTCGCCGAACAGTTCGCATGCCGTCGGCTTGTACGAAAGCGCGACCAGCGTCGCGCGAAGTGATTCGATG
This sequence comes from Astrobacterium formosum, assembly GCA_030848545.1. Classification (GTDB taxonomy): domain Bacteria; phylum Pseudomonadota; class Alphaproteobacteria; order Rhizobiales; family Xanthobacteraceae; genus Astrobacterium; species Astrobacterium formosum. The sequence continues at coordinate 223,404 of JAVDCA010000001.1, read as the reverse complement.
TTGTCGTTGAAATGCATGGCGACGCAGCCGACCGCCGGCGGCAGTGGCGGAACCAGGTTCAGGGTCGCTTCCGTTACCACGCACAGCGTGCCCTCCGAGCCGGCGACGAGCGAACACATGTTGAAGTCCGGCCCACCCGGCGTGAACACGTTCGAACGCAACAGCAGGTCGACCGCATAGCCGGTATTGCGCCGCCGGATCGACGGCTTGGGATACTCGGTTGTGATGGCTCGCCGCTGCTCCGGGTCCGAAAGCCTCTCGTACAACAGCCGGTAGATCCCGCCCTCGAGGGTCGGCAGTTCGCGTTTCTTGTGGAACTCGTCGGGCGAAAGCGCCCGGAATTCCACCTCACTGCCATCGGCGAGCAGAGCCTTGCAGGCCAAAAGGTGGTCCCGCGTGGACCCCCACACGATCGAGTGCATGCCGCATGAATTGTTGCCGATCATGCCGCCGATCATGGCCCGATTGGCCGTACTGGTCTCCGGCCCGAACAGCAGGCGGTGCGGCGCCAGCCAGTCGTTGAGGTGGTTTCGAACCACTCCCGGCTGCACGCGGACCCATCGGCCTTCGGGGCTGAACTCCAGAATCTTGCCCAGATTGCGCAGGTCGACCATGAGGCCACGACCGACGACCTGCCCGGCCAGAGACGTACCGGCCCCGCGCATGATCAGGGGCACGTGGTGCCGGGCGGCATGGCGCACGATCTTCTTCAGGTCGTCCGTGTCGTGAGGGACGGCCACGCCGAGCGGCAATTCCTGATACGCGGAGGCGTCGGTCGCATAGACAATGCGATGGAGTGAATCCGTCCGCAGCGTCCCTTCGATGCCTTCCGCCAGCTCACGCAGGCGGTGCGAATTCAGCTCGGCGTCTGCCAGCGACGCAGGTGATACCGTGATCATGGGACCAAACTAGCATACTGGCATACTGATGAGAAATCCTGTAAATTGCCTATTCGTCATTTCGGCATCAGGGTGCAGCGAACGCCGGCCGGACCGGCTTATGGTGATGGCCGAGAGGCCCATAACCGCAGGAGCGAGCGCATGGATCGCACCAAGTCGCGTTCCGAATCGCTGACGAAACGGACAACGGATGCGCTCCGCCAGATGATCGTCGACGGGGCCCTTAATCTCGGCGAGGCGCTCTCGGAGTCGAAGGTCGCCCGCTTGCTGGACGTCAGCCGCACGCCGGTCAGGGAGGCGTTTGCTCGCCTCGAAATCGAAGGGCTGGTGTTCTCAGAACCGCAACGAAGTACCCGCGTTTTCCTGCTCGGCCCGCGGGACGTCGATCATATCTGCGACCTGCGTTGCGGCCTCGAGAAGATGGCCTTGGCGCTCGCCATGCAGGACGCCCGGCAAGAATTGTCCTCGCGGCTGTCGGAGGCCGCCCGGCGCATGAACCAAGCCATTGAGTCAGCAGACATTCCCGAATATCTGCGGATCGATCGCGAGTTCCATCAGGCGGTGTTCGATTGCGCCGGAAACGTGTTTCTCAACGACGCCTATCAGACGATCGCCACCAAAATGGCGGCGTTGCGAACCCGACTGGCGACGCGACCCGACTACCTGCGGAAGGGCCTCGGCGAACATTGGCGGCTGTGTGAACTGGTACGCTCCGGCGATCTGGAAGGCGCGTTGAGCGTGCTCGAAGAGCACGTGTCGCGAAAGGAGGACTCCTTCTGGCACCTCAATGACGGCTTGGCCGAGGTGGCCGAGGGAGAGCGGAGCCGGACCACGACTCGAACCGGCAAGCCCATGACGGCACAGGGAAGGCCCCCGCCTGTGGAAAGGCCTGATCGGATTTTGGATTCGTCTCCGCGGACTGCCGAGCGGCGACAGTCCCTGCCGAAGACCGGCTTATCTGACGATATTTACGTAGACGTTTTTCCGGTCCCCCGGAGGGAAATTGCGGTAACGAAATCGACGCGTGACGAATATGAACTAGACGATACAGTTCATATCCAGAAATCCGTCGACGAAAAACGCCGTGGACGCCCCCGGGTCCACCCGGATGGCGCGGCACGCAAGCGGGCTTGGGCAGCGCGCCAGCGGGCCAAGAAAAAAGCCGAAGGCACGATGTCCGGTCAGGCGAAAAAACGTGGCCGGCCGCGCAAATACGCGAGCCAGGCCGAGCGCCAGAAGGCATATGCGAGACGGCGACAAGGGCTGCCAACAGGCGTGTGAAAGAGTGTCGTCCGCCGCCAGATACATGCTGCCGCCCATGCCCGCATTCGCGAAGAGAAGACGCATCAAGTCAGCGCCGCTCCCAAGCCCCGAATAACGCAAGGAGCGCGTCGTCAGGCCGTCGCGGACGCCTCGTCCAGCATGGCGGCAAAAATCTCGGCGCCGGCGACGGCCGTGCGGAATTGACACTCGTGGCCGAGCCGGAAGGCCGGTCCGCCGATGGTCTCGTCGGGATACTCGGTGATCAGTTCGACAGCCGCCGTCGCACGGGTCGCTCCGCCGATCTGGCACGGAATTCCGGCGATGACGTCGAACGGAATACGACCGACATGGGCTCGGTAGGCCGCCATCTGGCGGGCATTGAGCGCCACCATCTCGGGCAATTCGGCGGCGACGCGGCGCGCGAGCCGTTCGATGAACGTGCGCGCGAAGGCGCTCCATGCCTCCTCGTGACGGACGACCAGGAAGAATCCTTTCGGCACGGCCCACAGGGCGAACAACCGCGGCACATAACCGGTGAAGGGTCGCGTCCACTCGTGCGACGGATAGCCGTGCAGGTTGATGTGAAGACGGGCGCCCGAGCGGCGGAAAGACTCTCGCCTAGCCTCGAGCTCGAAGACTTCACCGGTTGCGTCAAAGCGATGGCCGAGATCGTCGCCCAGGGCGGTGTAGCGGGCGGCGTGGTGCATATGGGTGGGATTGTCACGGCGCAACCGGTGGAAGAGCGCGTAGCCGTCCGGATTTTCGAGTGGCGTCACCGAAAACCGCCGGCCCACGGCCTTCAGGGCGGCGGCGGCGCGCAGCGCGCCGACGACGCCGGTCGCCTCGTTGGCGTGCTGGCCGCCGGAGATGGCGACGGCGGGCGCCTCGCCGTCGAAAAAGGCGCCGGCGACCTTTCGTCCCTCGCGCGAGTGCGCCGCGAACACCTCACCGCCAAGGGCGGCCAGTGCGGCGGCGATCCGCGCCGGCGCGAGCGGCGCCTGCGCCTGGTCGAGCGGGCCGCCCGCATCCACATAGACGAAATCGTCGGCCGTGAAGGCTTCGAGGCGCACCGACACCGAAGCCGGGCCGTCGCTCGCGCGGATCAGCGGCACGATTTGGCCGGGCCGCAAATCACGCGCACCGTCTTTTCGGCCTGAGCGCCGGGCGAAGAACTCGAGCAGCGAGAAATAGAGTTCCTCGTGCAGCGCTTCGACCGTGTCGGCGACCTCGTCGCCGTAGCCGAGCGGCCGGCGGATCGCCGGGATCGCCGCCTCGATCACCAGACGTTCGAATTGCGGCTCGGTGGCAGCGAACGGATAGGCGGCGATGGCCGCCATGACGTCGAGAAACAGGGTCTCGATCTCGCATGCCACAGCTTCGTCGATGCGGGGCCGCTCGCCTGAGCGGCCGATGCGCAACCATCCGCTCGGCGACAGGATGCGGGCGCCGGTGTGGTCGGGGCGGACGACGTTCGGCGCGAACACGGTGTGGCGGCTTTCCCGGCCGTCTGTGCCGACGAGCGTCACCACGTGATCGAGGCCGGCGGCCCCGGGCTCGAAGGCGAGGCTTGCTCCACCGACGAGTGCCGAAAGTGGATAGGCCTCCAGGGCGAACCTGCCCTCCACGGCTTCGGCAACGACTGGCATCGCAACCCGGACGGCGGCAAGGCCGTCGCGCGGCAACTCTTCGAGGAATGCGTGAACGAGCGGCTTGTAGGCTGAGCGGATGCGGGCAGAGATGCCTCTCGGCTTCAGGGCGGCTTCCGCCTCGCGGCGGGCTGCTTCATCCTCGAAGCACCAGAATTCGACCGTTTCGCCGGGCTCCACCCGCGCCGGCAGGTCGCGGACCATGGCGGCGAGGGTGCGCGGATAGGTTCGATCGAACAGAGAGGTCATCACGGCAGCTTCGATGTGGGGTCGAGATTGTCCCGGAGCCAATCACCGACCAGATTGAGGCCGAGCACGGTCATCATGATGGCGAGGCCGGGAAAGACCGTGATCCACCAGGCGGTCTGCATATAGGTGCGCCCGTCGGCGAGCATGCCGCCCCAGCTCGGCACCAGCGGATCGACCCCCAGCCCGAGGAAGGTCAGGCTCGATTCGAGCAGGATGTTGTTGGCGACGTTGAGGGTCATCAGCACCAGCACCGGGCTGAAGGCGTTCGGCAGCACGTGCACGAACAGGATGCGCGCGTCCGGCAACCCGAAGGCGCGCGACGCCTGGATGAATTCGCGTTCGCGCAGCGACAGCACCGAGCCGCGCACCACGCGGGCATACTGGACCCATTGCGACACGATCATCAGGACGATGAGCAGGGACACGCTGGAACCGACGACGGCCGCAAACGTGATGGCGAGCAGGATGAAGGGCAGCGCCAGTTGCACGTCGGCGAAGCGCATCAACAGTGTCTCGGCGATGCCGCGATAGTAGCCGGCGACGAGGCCGGCAAGCGTGCCGAGCGCAGCGCCGCCGACCACCGACCAGAAGCCGACTGAAAACGAGATCCAGCCGCCGGTGGAGACGCGGGCGAGCACGTCGCGACCGAGCGGATCGGTACCGAGCGGATGGGCGGCGTTGACGAACGGCGGCAGCAGGCGCGCGCGCAAGTCCATCGCCTCGCCGCCGTCGGGAAACAGCCAACCGGACAACAGGACGCCGCCGAGCATCACGGCGAGCAGAATGCCGCCGAGCACGAGCTCGATCGACAGGAGGCGATGGCGGGAAAGGAGCGAGGCGCGCAAGACAAGTCACTCCGTCCGGATTCGCGGGTCGAGCAGGCCGTAGAGGATGTCGATCAAAAGATTGACCGACACGATCAGGATCGCGAACACCGTCACCACACCCTGCAGCACCGGGTAGTCACGGCCGGCCACGGCGTCGAAGGCGAGGCTGCCCATGCCCGGCCAGTTGAACACCCGTTCGATGACCACGAGGCCGGCGACCAGGTTGCCGAACTGGATGCCCACATAGGTGACCAGCGGGATCGCCGAGTTGCGCAGTGCGTGCTTGTAGAGGACGACGCGCTCGGCGAGCCCCTTGGCGCGCGCCACCATGATGTACTGCGCCGACAGGGTCTCCAGCATGGAGGTGCGCACCAGGCGGACATTGGCGGCGGTGTTGATGACGCCCGCCGTCACCGCCGGCAGAATCAGCGACACCGGCCCGTCGAAGCCGGACGGCGGCAGCCATTTGAGCAGGATCGAGAACACCAACACCATCATCAGGGCCAGCCAGAAATTCGGAAACGACAGGCCGGCCAGCGAGGCGATGCGGATCGCCTGGTCCTCGGCGCTGCCGCGCTTGATGGCGGCGCGGATGCCGAGCGGCACCGCCAGCGCGATGGAGACGAAGATCGCGGCAGCGGCGAGCATGAGTGTCGCCGGCAACGCCTTGGCGACCAATTGCGTCACCGGCGTGCCGCCGACGAAGCTGTTGCCGAGATCGCCATGGAGAAGCCCGTAGAGGAAACCGAGATACTGCTCGTGGAACGGCCGGTTGAGCCCGAGCGCATTGCGAATGTTGACGAGGTCCTGCTCGGTGACGCTGCCGGCCCCGCCCGTCAGCATGATCGCCGGATCGCCCGACAACCGCACCGCCCAGGCGACGAGCAGCGTCACCGCGAAGACGACGAACAGCGCCTGCAGGAAGCGTTTGGTCAGGAACAGGGCCACAGTCGCCTCAATGATGCTTCGTCATGGCCGGGCTTGTCCCGGCCATCCACGTCTTTGGTACCGCAACGCCTTTAAGGCGTGGATGCCCGCGACAAGCGCGGGCATGACGAGTCAGGATCTGGCCTGCCGCCATCACTCCACCGTGACGTTCAAGAAGCGGTAGCGGTTGTCGCCCGGCAGGTCGAAACCCTTCACGCGCTTGTTGATGCCCACGAAGGTGTTGAGATTGTAGAGCGGCAGTTCGAGCGCGCGACCCGCCACATAGGCACCGACTTCGCGCAGGAGCTTCAATCGCTCGTTCTGGTCGGTGATGCTGCGCTGCTTTTCCAGGAGCGCGTCGAGCTTGGGATCGCTGTCGTACGGGTTCCACTTCTCGCCGGTGTGGTACATCAGGTAGGCGGTGTTGTCGAAGTCGAAGGTCCAGCCGCCCCATTGGGTATGGAACATCTCGCCGGTCTTGCCGGCCGGGATGATGTCGTTGAGCAGCACGCTGGTCTCGTAAGGCTTCACCGTCGGCTTGAGACCCACCCCCTGCAGATAGCCGGCGACCGCCTGGGCGACTTCGCGGAACGTGGAGTCGTTGCCGCGGATGTCGAGTTGCACGGCCGTGCCCGGCGCCACCTTGGCGGCGGCGAGCAGTTTTTTGGCGCCGGCCGGATCGTAGGGGAGCGGCTTCAGGTTCGGGTCGTAGCCGAACGAGATTTCCGACTGGAAGGAGACGATCGGCTTGGCCTGCCCGAGCAGGATTTCCTTGGTGATGGTGTCGCGGTCGACCGCCATGATCAGCGCCTTGCGGACATTCTCGTCCTTGGTGATGCCGTTCTTGGTGTTGAATCGCAGCACCACGACGGTCGGGCCCGGCACCGACAGGACGTCGAGATTGGCCTGCTTCTTGATCGTCTCGATCTGCGACAGCGGGATCAGGGTGGCGATGTCGAGCCGGCCGGCCTGGAGTTCGGCAACCTCGGTGCCGGGCTCGGCGATGAAGCGGAAGTCGATGCCGTCGAGCTTGGGGGCGCCGCCCCAGAAATTCGGGTTGGCCTTGAGCTTGATGCCGACCTTGGGCTCGTAGGATTCGAGCATGAACGGGCCGGTGCCGACCGGATGGGTGTTGAAATAGGCGTCACCCTTCTCGGCAACATATTTCGGCGGCACGATCATGGCGCCATAGCCGGCAAGCTTGATGAGCAGCACCGGGTCGGGTTTCTTCAGGACCATATTGACGGTGTGGTCGTCGATGACCTCGACGCGCTCGATGACGTTGTAGTTCGACTGCTGCGGCCCCTTGCCGCCCTCAGTCCCGAGCAGGCGGTCGAAAGTGTATTTCACCGCCTGGGCGTCGAACGGCTCGCCGTTGTGGAAGGTGACGCCCTTGCGCAGTTCGAAGCGGATCGACAGGCCGTTATCGGCCACCTTCCAGGAGGTCGCGAGCGCCGGGGTGAGCCTCATGTCGGCGCCGCGCTGAATGAGCCCATCATAGATGTTGTTGGCGACCTTGGACCAGTCGACCAGGAACGTGTCGATCGGATCCCAGGTGCCCGGATCGAGCGCCTGGGCGACCGACAGGCGTCCCCCTGCCCCCGCCGGCGCGGTGCCGAGAACAAGCGCCGCTGCCGCCGCGGCCATTGAAAGACGGCTGAACCTGTTCAGCATGGAAGTCTTCTCCAGGTTGGCGCCGAACGGGCGCAATGGACGAACTTCTTTGGTTCACGCGGCGGCCGACACCTCGGCATCGGCCACCAGATGGCCCGGCGCCACCTCGACGAGGCGCGCCCGCCGCGGCGGATCGTCGACCCGCCGGATCGGGCTCGGGATCTCGCCGGTCACGAGCCCTCGTTCGACGCGCCGGTGCGGGTCGGGCACCGGCACGGCGGCGATGAGCTTCTTGGTGTAGGGATGGTACGGCGTCTCGAAGACCTGGGCACGGCTGCCGATCTCGACGATCTGGCCGAGATACATCACCGCCACCCGATGGCTGACCCGCTCCACCACCGCCATGTCGTGGGTGATGAACAGATAGGCGAGGCCTCGGCGCTGCTGCAGCTCCATCAGCAGGTTGATGATCTGCGCCCGGATCGAGACGTCTAGGGAAGCGACCGACTCGTCGGCGATGATCAGCTTGGGGTCGACCGAGAGCGCCCGGGCGATGCAGACTCGCTGGCGTTGGCCGCCGGAGAATTCGTGCGGGTAGCGGTCCACGTGAGCGCGATCGAGACCAACCTGACGCAGAAGTTCCGCCACCCGGTCGCGGGCGGCGGCGCCCCGCGCCACCACGCCATGATGCAGCATCGGCTCGGCGAGCGAATAGCCGATCGTCTTGCGCGGATCGAGGGACGCGAACGGGTCCTGGAAGATGTACTGGATCTCGCGCTTGAGCCGCCGCTTGCCGGCCGCCGACATGGCGGCGTAGTCGCGCCCCTCGAAGCGGATGCACCCGGCGTCGGGCGTCAAGAGCTGCTGGACGGTCTTGCCGATGGTCGATTTGCCGGAGCCGGATTCGCCGACCAGCGCCAAGGTCTCGCCCGGCCACAGCGAGAAGTCGACACCTTCGACCGCGTGGACGCGGCGCAGCGGCCGGCCGAAGACCGTCCGCTCGACGGTGAAGCGCGTCGTCAACCCCTCGACCTCGAGCAGCGGGGCCTCGTGGCTGACCGTGTCGTGAACGGCTTGGGCTTTGGCGATCGCCGCCGGCGGCGGCTCGAGCCCCTCGGTGACCGCCAGGACGGGGAAGAGGGCCGGCAGCGCGGTGCCGGTCATGCTGCCGAGCTTGGGCACGGCGGCGAGCAACGCCTTGGTATAGGGATGCTTCGGCGCGTCGAAGACCTCCGCGACCGAACCCTGCTCGACCTTCCGGCCACGGCGCATCACGACGACGTCGTCGGCCATCTCGGCCACCACCCCCATGTCGTGAGTGATGAAGATCACCGTGGTGCCGAACTCGGCCTGCAACTCGCGGATGGTCGCCAGGATCTGGGCCTGGATGGTGACGTCGAGGGCGGTGGTCGGCTCGTCGGCGATCAGGAGCCTCGGCTGGCACGACAGAGCCATAGCGATCATGACACGCTGGCGCATACCGCCGGACAGCTGGTGCGGATGGCGGTCGATGAGGCGCGCCGCGTCGGGCAGACGCACCTTCTCGCACAAGGCCTGCGCCCGTGCCCGCGCCTCGCGCCGGTCGACGCCCTGGTGCAGCACGATCGCCTCGGCGATCTGGTCGCCGACCGTGAAGACCGGGTTGAGCGACGTCATCGGTTCCTGGAAGATCATGGCGATATCGTTGCCGCGGATCGTCCGGATGGTGGCGTCGTCGGCCCTGGTCAGGTCGATCGGTCCGCCCGCAGAGCGGCGGAACAGGAGCCTGCCGGCGGGGATGCGGGCGCCGAGATGGTCGGTGAGCCTCAGGATCGACAGGGCGGTGATGGACTTGCCGGAGCCGGATTCGCCCACCACCGCCAAGGTCTTGCCGGCGACGAGATCGAAACTCAAGCCATCCACGACCCGGACGGCACCTTGGGGGGCCGGAAACTCGACGGTCAAATCCTCGACCGAGAGAATGGTCTCGCCGGTAACCCCACTCGCCACGATGTCGTGCCTCACTCGGCGGCGGCCGCAAGTAGCGGGCGCATCTTGCATTGCGCATCTATAACATTGACGTTTTTTGCCGCAACGGGCGCCATGCCTATATCTTGGGCCGCACGGTACGCCGCCACGGGCCAGTCGCGGCGCCGCGCCGCTCCTGCACCACCGCACCCGTTTGGTTGGGAACGCGAACCCGACGCTCTCGACTTTTTGTATTGCGGCGCGCCGTATGCACGCCGAAAGTGTCCTTAGACGGATAACGCGCGCCCGCGACGATAAGGCGGCTGGACTGGCGAACGCCCCCAGGGTCTACAATATCCTGTGGTCACGCTGGACCTTGTGGTCACGCCGGCGTGTGTGAGTTGACGTCCGGTTGCATTGAAGTTGCGGTTGCGTTGAAGTCCGGTCGAAATGTCAGGGACGAACTGCGATGCCCGCCCTTGCCGACAAGAATCTCGCCCAGGCGATCAAAAGCGAATTGCAGAGCATCCGCGCCACGGCAGGTGGCGAGCTCGGCGCCCTGGCACCGCTCAGGTCGTTGCTCGCCATGGTGAGCCCGACCGGCGGTACCGGCATCATGCCGACCGCCTTGCAGGCGCCCGCGGCGCGCTCGGCCACCCATCTCGCCGTCCAGAAACTCGTCATGGCCATCGAGCAAGGGGCACGCTCGGAAATCGATGGCCTCTGGCAGGCCGCCCTCACGGCCGCCCATTCGTGGTGCTCGGCGACGCGATCGGCCAATTGAACCGAATCGAGGCGGCGCGGGTTGCCGTGCTCCCCCAGTTGTCGTGCTACTCCATAAGTGTGAGCCTCACGCGGGTTGCGCCACGGTCCACCGGCCATCACGGCGCAGTCGGTAGTGGTCCGAATGCCCCTGGAACCGACGCAGTCCCCGTGGGACAATGGCATGAGCGAGTCACAGGCGCGATGATGTGACATGGCGCTGCCGGCGTTGTCCGCCCGAACCGGACACAAAGCGCAGTTCATCGCCTGGGCATGATGAACATCAACGTTCATCCGGCCTTGGCTAAGCCTGCGCGCCTACCGCTCGCATCGACGACGCCGTTGCACGCGAGGTGAATTTTCCATGGCCGGACCGGTCCCCTCCGCCGCATTTGCCGCGAGCGGCGCCACCAGCGCGCCAGTCGTCCTGAACGCCCCGATCGCCGGCTGGGTGGTGCCGCTGATCGAGGTTCCGGATCCGGTCTTCAGCAGCCGCGTGCTGGGCGACGGCGTCGCCATCGACCCGGTCGACGGCACGCTGTGCGCCCCCTGCGACGGCACCGTGACGACCCTGCACCGGGCCCGTCACGCCCTTACCCTGCGAGCCCCGAATGGCGCCGAAATCCTGATGCATATCGGCCTCGACACGGTCGCCTTGAACGGCGAGGGGTTTACGGCCCACGTCGCCGAAGGCGAGAGCGTCAAGGCTGGCGCCCAGCTGATCAGTTTCTCCCTGGAAATCCTGGCCGAGCGCGTAAAGAGCCTGCTGATTCCGGTGATCCTGACCAATGGCGAGGCGTTCACGCTCGCCCTCCCCGAAGTCGGTCGCGAGGTTAAGCGAGGCGACGAACTCCTCGTCGTGACGTCCGCCGATGCGACGGGCGCTGCCGCGGCCACCCCGGGCGACGGGCCGAGCGTCCGGCGCGAGGCGCGCATGCGCGATCCGTTCGGCATCCATGCGCGGCCGGCCGGACTCCTCTCCGCCTGCGCCAAGCGCTTTTCCGCCAACGTGACCCTGGAGGCCAATGGCCGCAGCGCCAATGCGCGCAGCGCCGTATCGCTCATGCTGCTCGGCGTGCGCCAGAGCGATCCCATCACGGTCATCGCCCGCGGTGCCGACGCCGAGGCGGCGGCGGCGGCGATCGCGGAACTGATCGACAGTTCCGCCGGGCAGGCGCCGCCCGCGGGCGCCGCGCAGCCGACGCCAATAACAGCGACCCAATCCAAGTCAGCCGACATCCACGTGCTGCCGTTCCCGCCCGGCTTCACGACCGAGATTGCCGGCGTCCAGGCGGCACCCGGCACCGCGGTCGGACGGGCGGTCCGCGTCGTGCAGGAGAAGATCGAAGTCACGGAAGCGGGCAGCGATCCCGCCGCCGAACGCTCGACGCTGCAGCGGGCGATCGAGACCGTGCGAACCCGCATGGAAACTGACATCGCCGCCCTCCCGGCCGGCCATGGCAAGCAGGCGGAGATCCTGCGCGCACATCTCTCGTTTCTTGACGACGACGACCTGACCCAGGGTGTCGAGGCCCTCATCGCCCAAGGCAAGAGCGCGCCGTTCGCCTGGAAGACCGCCATCGCCCAGCGGGTCGACGACCTGCGCGGTCTCGGCAACACGGTCCTGGCCGAGCGCGCCGCCGATCTCGTCGACATGCAGCGGCGCGTTCTGCTCGCCATGTTGGGGCGCAGCGAACAGGGACCGAAGCTGGTCGACAACTCGATCCTGATCGCCGACGACCTTTTGCCGTCGCAGCTCACCGGCATCGATTCCCGCCGCCTCGCCGGCCTCTGCCTCGCCGGCGGCGGCCCGACGTCGCACGTCGCCATCATCGCCGCCTCCCTCGGCATTCCGGCCCTGGTGGCGGCCGGCCGCGACGTCCTGCGCATCACCGACGGCACGCCGCTCATTCTCGACGCCGAAGAGGGCAAGCTTGAGGTCAACCCGCCGCCGGCGGAGATCGAGCGCATCGCGACCGCGGCGACGCGTCGACGGAACCGCAGCGACGAGAACCGCGCCAAGGCCAAGGACGAATGTCGCATGGCCGACGGCACCCGCATCGAGGTCGTCGCCAATCTGGGTTCGCCCGCCGACGTCAAGGCCGCACTGGCGGCCGGTGCCGAAGGCTGCGGCCTCCTGCGCAGCGAGTTCCTGTTCCTCGAACGCGACACCGCCCCGACCGAGGACGAGCAGCTCGCCCAGTACCAGGCGATCGCCACCGCTCTCGAAGGGCGGCCGCTGATCATCCGCAGCCTCGACGCCGGCGGCGACAAGGACCTGCCCTATGTGGACCTGCCGCACGAGGACAACCCGGCCCTTGGCCTGCGCGGCATCCGCACCAGCCTGTGGCGGCCGGAGCTTCTGCACGAGCAACTGCGCGCCGTTCTGCGCATCAAGCCGGCGGGCCAGTGCCGGCTGATGTTGCCGATGGTTGCGACCATCGACGACGTGCGCCGGGTGCGCGCCGTGCTCGCCGAGGAGCAGAAGAACCTCGGCATCGCCGACGAAATCTCGCTCGGCATCATGATCGAGGTGCCGGCGGCCGCGGTCATGGCCGACCGCCTGGCTGCCGAGGTCGATTTCTTCTCAGTCGGCACCAACGACTTGACCCAGTACACGCTGGCGATGGACCGCACCAATCCGCACCTCGCCAAGCAGCTCGACGCCTTCCATCCGGCCGTGCTGCGGCTGATCGGCCAAGCGGCCGAGGGCGCGCGTGCCAAAGGCAAGTGGATCGGGGTGTGCGGCCACATGGCCTCGATCCCGCTCGCCGCACCGGTTCTGATCGGCCTCGGCGTCACCGAGCTGTCGGCGACGGCCGGCGCCATTCCCGACGTCAAGGCGGTCGTGCGCACCCTGACGATGGACGTCTGTCGCGAAGTGGCACGCGAAGCGCTCGTGCAGGATTCGGCCGCGGATGTCCGCCGGCTGCTCACCCGTCGCTGGCCCGAGGCCTAAAGGCAAGTTCGGAGGAAAGATCATGTTCCGCAGCGCATTCGGCCTGTTGCAGAAGATCGGCAAGGCCCTGATGCTGCCGGTCGCCGTGCTGCCGGTCGCGGGCCTGCTGCTCGGACTCGGCAGCTCGAACTTCTCGTGGATACCCTCCGTCGTCTCCCAGCTGATGGCGCAGGGCGGCTCGGCGGTGTTCGGCAACCTGGCGCTGATCTTCGCCGTCGGCGTCGCCCTCGGCTTGACCGAGAATGATGGCGTCTCCGCCGTCGCCGCCGTGGTCGGCTACGTGGTCATGATCGCCACCATGGGGGTGATGGCCGCCGCGCTCGGGGTCGAGCCCCGCATGGTCATGGGCATGAAGTCCATGGAAACCGGCGTGTTCGGCGGCATCATCATCGGCATGGTGGCCGGCACGCTCTTCAATCGCTACTACCGCATCACCCTGCCGGACTATCTCGGCTTCTTCGCCGGCAAGCGTTTCGTGCCCATCGCCACCGGGCTCGCCGCCATCGTGGTTGGCGTCGCCCTGTCGCTGGTGTGGCCGACCGTACAGAACGGCATCGACGTCTTCTCGCGCTGGGCGGCGTCGAGCGACCCGCGCACCGCCGCGACCATCTACGGCTTCGTCGAACGCCTCCTGATCCCGTTCGGCCTGCACCACATCTGGAACGTGCCGTTCTTCTTCGAGATCGGCAGCTTCACCGACGCGAGCGGCAAGGTGCTGCACGGCGACATCACCCGCTTCTTCGCCGGCGACCCGACCGCCGGCATCCTCGCCGGCGCCTTCCTGTTCAAGATGTGGGGGCTGCCGGCGGCCGCGATCGCCATCTGGCATGCCGCCAAGCCGGAGAACCGCGTCAAGGTCGGGGGCATCATGATCTCGGCGGCGCTGACCTCGTTCCTGACCGGCATCACCGAGCCGATCGAATTCTCGTTCCTGTTCGTCGCCCCCCAGCTCTACTTTTTCCACGCAGTGCTCGCCGGAGCGAGCCAGTTCATTTCGAACACGTTCGACATCCACATGGGGTTCACCTTCTCGCAAGGGGGCATCGACTTCCTGTTGTTCAACGTCTTCGGCAACAACGCGCACAACTGGCAGCTCACTTTGATCCTCGGGCCGGCTTATGCGGTGCTCTATTATCTCGTGTTCCGCATTTCCATTCGCTGGCTCAACCTCAAGACTCCGGGGCGAGAGGACGAGACGACGGCGGTCGAGGCAAGCGGCACGTCGGATCGCTTCGATACCGCACGCGCCCTGGTCACCGCCTTCGGGGGTGCCGGCAACATCGCCAGCCTCGACGCCTGCATCACCCGCCTGCGGGTGGGCGTGCACGACATCGCCAAGGTCGACCAGGCCCGCTTCAAGGCCATGGGGGCTGCCGGCGTGATGGTGGTCGGCGACGGCGTGCAGGTGATCTTCGGCACCCGCTCGGAGAACCTCAAGACCGACATGGACGAATACCTCAAGTCCGGCGCCGCCAAGGCCGAGGCCAAGACCGTGCCGGCCACGGCTCCCGCTGCGGCCGTTGCGGCCGCTGCCGCGACGACGGCCCCGGCCACGGCTCCGGCGGCTGCGATCGCCGAGGCCGCCAAGGCGCTCACCGCCGCTTTGGGCGGCGGCGCCAATATCCGTCGCCTCGAAGCAGTCGCCGGCACACGCCTGCGCGTCGATCTCGCCGACGCCGCCAAGTTCGACGCGGCGGCGGCGCGCCAGGCCGGCGTCCTTGCCCTCGCCCGGCTCACCGAGGGCAGCTATCACCTGATCGTCGGCCCCGACGCCGAACAGTATCGTCAGTCCATGGCGGCCGGCCGATGAGCCGGTGCGCCTGGACGAGAGTGCCCGTGCGGTGGATCGGAGACGGATCTTGACGGAAACAAGCGTGGTGACGCCAGCGTCACCCGTGTGCGTCGTGGCACTCGATCTCGATCACACTGTCCTCGACAGCAAGCGCCGCGTTCCAGATGCTGTGCGTGCCGGCATCCACCGCGTGCGCGAGGCTGGCGCCATCGTGGTGCTGGCGTCCGGGCGCAGTCCCTCGGCCATGCGCACGGTGGTACGCGAACTCGGCCCCGACACCGAGTTCGCCATCTGCTATGGCGGCGCCTGGATCGGCGATGTCGGCATCCGGGACGGCGATTCCCGCCCCCGCTTCGAGGAGCACCGCGTGCCGGTCGATGTCGCCCGCAACGCCGTTGCGGCGGCGCAGGCGCGCGGCCTCGACATCGGCTGGTACGTGGGCGAGACCGTCTATCTCGACGGCCCGTCGCACTTCTTCACCCGCGAACTCGCATCGACCGGCGAGGCAGCCCAGTACGCCGACTTCGCCGGGCTGCCGGCCCCGCACAAGCTCTTGGCGGTCCGCCACCGCGACCAGGACGTCGCGATCCTCACCGACATGATCGATGAACTGCGCGGCCAGTGCGACGCCACCTTCATCTTCGACTGGCTGGTGGAGCTGTGGCCGCCCGGCGTCTCCAAGGCGACCGGGCTCGCCGAGTTCTGCCGGGCTCTGGGCATCGGCCTCGACCGCGTCGCCGCCATCGGCGATTCGGAGAACGACCTGGAGATGATCCGCGAAGTCGGCCTCGGCATCGCCATGGGCAATGCGATTTCCGCCGTCAAGGACGCGGCCCGGTGGACGACGCTCAGCCACGACGAGGCCGGCGTCGCCGTCGCCATCGACCGCATGTTCTCCGAGGGCCTGGTCGTGCCGGTGCCGAGCATGGCACGACGCTGAGTTCCGTTGGTCACACGCCGGCCAATGCGGCGAGCGCCGCGGCCGGCGCGCATTGCGAGGCGCGCGAACGGGCTGCCGGGACGACGTCGAGGCAATCGTCGAAAGACCGGAACTCGCGGCCGAGTCGTCGCGCCACTTCGCGCAGCACCTGTCCGCCACAGCCGGCACCGACGACCGGCGCGGCGTCCGCGATCCCGCCGGCCGACAGGACCAGCATGGCGCCGTCATGGACGGCGCGGATTTGCGCTTCGGCAAGGAAGCGCGCGAGCCCTGCCCACGCGGCCATGTCGGCATCGGCGGCGTCGCGCCCGACCATGCGGGCGAGCCGGGAGCGTGAAGCCTCCGCAGTCTTCTCCCGCCCGTCGGCGGTCGCCATCTGGTCGGCGCCGTCCGGCAGCGTGCCGAGAATGCGGTGGACGTCGCCCAGATTGGCGAAATTCTCGTGCACGAGCGTCGTCCAGCCGCCCCCGAATGGTGCGCGGCTCGCGGTCGCCATGACGAAGCTGCGCACCAGGCCCGTATAGACAAGTTCGCCGCTCGCGAGCCGCTCCGCATCCGTATAGCCGCGCGCCGCCACCGCGCCGCCGACAGTCGGTACGATGTCGGTCGTGGTCGACCCCATGTCCATGAACAGGGCCGAGCCGACACGACGGGCGACCCAAGCCGCCGAGGCGTGCCAGTTGGCCGAGGCGATGTCGGTGACGTGGTTGCCAACCGCGTCGGCGGCGATCCACCCCGCCCGGCCGCCATAGAAGGTGACGTCCGTCGGTCCCAGTTCGCGCACCGCCACGGCGGCGAGAGCGGCGACGCCGTCGGCGTGCGACTCGAACGTGTCAGCGAGTTCGCCCGTCATGGTCACGACGTGCCGTCCCGCATCACCCATTGCCGCCTTCGCCTCCGCGAAGGACTGGCCCAGGCGTTCGAGCCCGAACCGCAAGGGCGACGCCACCTGCACGGCATCGACGACGCGGCCATTCTCGGCCCGCGCCGCCTTGAGATGGGCTCCACCGATGTCCCAGCCGATGACGACACTCATCCCAGACGCCTCCCCGTGCTAACCTGACCGCCCGACCAGTGCCGCGTCCGAGACCGAGGATCAAGTGCAGATCATTCCCGTCATCGACCTCAAGGGCGGCCTCGTGGTGCGCGCCCGCGCTGGCGACCGAGACAACTACAGGCCGATCACGACGCCGCTATCCGGCAGCCCCGATCCGGTCGATGTGATGGGTGGACTATTGGCCATCCATCCGTTTCCCGCCGTCTATGTGGCCGACCTCGATGCCATCACGGGTGTTGGTGATAATCGCGCCGCCCTCATCCGCCTCAAGGCGCGATTCCCCGGGCAAATGTTCTGGGTCGACAACGGCGCCGGCAGCGCCGAGCGTGCCGCCGCGGTCCTGGAGGACCCACGCGATCTCCTGGTGCTCGGCAGCGAATGCCAGATCGATTCATCGCTCGTCAGGAGCTTGGCCGGTCACGTCCGCGTCGTCCTTTCGCTGGATTTCCGCGGCGACGCATTTCTCGGTCCGCCGGACATTCTCGCCGACAGCAGTTGTTGGCCACGGCACATCATCGCCATGACGCTGGCCCGCGTCGGCGGCAATGGCGGAGCCGACCTCGACCGGCTCAAGCAGATCAAGCATTCCGCCCACGACCGCCTTGTATATGCCGCCGGTGGCGTGCGTGACGGCGCCGATCTCGCCGCCCTCGGTCGCATCGGCATCGCCGGCGCCCTGGTCGCCACCTGTCTGCACGACGGGCGGTTGACCGGCGAGGACATCGCCGCTTGCGCCGTCATTCCAAAGACGACGTCGTCGGCTTGATTGCGGCCTTGGTCTTGATTGCGGCCTTGGTCAAGCACCTGCCAGGGGCATCAGCCCCAGGGCTTCTTGGGCCCCAGGGCTTCCTGCGGCCCAAGGCTTCCTGCGGCCCAAGGCTTCCTGCCGCCGCGGCGCGCATGCCAAACCGTATGCGCGCCGCGAGAGCCAGCGACTGCGTTCAAGACCAGCCGGTCGTCACCGATCCGCTTTAGGCCGCGAACGGGTGCTTGACCTGGTCGCGCTGGGCCACCACCTCGCGGGCGCTCGGTTCGCCCTTCACGGCCCGTTCGATGGACTCCTTCACGGCACGATAGTTGTAGTCCTGGATCTTCTTGTCGTCGGCGGCTTCCCAATGGATGAATACGCCGACGCAGATGAACAGGTTGTCGGCCTCGTCGGCCGGGATGGTGCCATCGGCAACCGAATCCGCCACCGCCTTGGCGACCGCATGCTGGGCCGGACCGAACATCTGCACGGCCTGCTTGGCGCCCTTGATGGTCACCTTGTTGAACATCACGGTCGCGGGCTTGCACATGAGATTGGGCGCCACCACCGCCAACAGCGAGGTGAAACCGTCTTTGTTGTTGGTCAGACAGTTGACGAACGCCGTTTCGGCGGCGCTGCCCCGCGGGCCCATGATCAGATCGATATGGGCAACCTCGTTACCTTCGCCGACCAGCGATTCGCCGACGCAGAGTCCGTTGATTTTCGCCATCGCCATCTCCTCCCAATGCGCTCTGCGCAAGGACTGTTCTTGACTTGACCGTCCGAACACCGGAGCCGCCGGCGCCGGAAGAACGGCTATCCTTGTTGACAGCGCCCGGCGTGAACGACCGGACCGGTTTGCCAGATAGCGGCGGGGCGCTTGTCCCCGCGCCGACAAGTCAACCATTCCTTTGTGTCGACGGCAAGATGTTCCTCAACCGATCAGCGAACAAGGTCGCAACCGTGAGATCGGCGCTGGTGCCCGGATTGATTCCACATCTTTTCAGGTGGGAATCCCAATCCCTGAGGTCTGGGATGAGGTCTTCCGGGGATGTGCATGTTTCAAGTCGGCCACGGACTTGTTCAGCGGCGGCCCGGGCCTCCTCGGCCACGCCCTCGCCGTGCTTGCGGACGATGTGGCTATCGGGGAAAGCCGACAGAAATTTCAGATAGGTCGCGAGCGTCGCCCATCGGCGATCGGCCCACCGAGCCAGCGCCCGCCTAAACACCGGCAGGCCGAGACCGAAGACGTCCGCGAAATCGGTGGCGTATTGGCGGGCGATGCGGTCACGCCCGGCGGCTTCTGCCATGGCGGCCCGAAGCGTGACCGTCGCCGGCGCGAAGACGTCGTGACGCTCGGCGCGCCCGAGACCCGCCGGCGCACTCGACACGATGGCCTTGAACGCGAGCGCCGCATCCTCGCGATCGAGGCCGGCGAGCTCCCGGGCGAGTTCCGTCCCGAGCGGCGACGTCGCCCGTTCGGCGGCCGCTGCCAGAGGCGCGCACAAAAGCACAATGCCCAGATTGGTGTTGGTGCCCACGCGCGCAAGCGTCGCCGCGACGGCGCCGGCGATGCGGACGCCGACACGGGCACCTGGGATCGTGAGCGGGCCTGACGCGGCGGCGGCACTGCGGCGAAAGTCATCGACCGTCATGCGATGCCCGTCGGCATGGACATGGACGTTGCCGGGCTTGAGTGCCTGCAATTCGTCCTCGCAAGCGGCCACGAAAGCAGCGGCGATGATGGCCTGGTTCATGAGGAAGCTATGGGGCGTCGCCGAGCCTGTCTTCTCCCTCTCCCCGCTTGCGGGGCGAGGGTCGGAATGAGGGGCTTTGGCGGCAAGCGCATCGTCCGCGGCAACGCCCCCTCACCCGCCGCACTTCGTGCGGCGACCTCGCCCCGCAAGCGGGGAGACGTGAAGGTGCTGCCATCTGCGGCAGTGGACCTCATCCCGTTACACTCCGCCGCCTCACCAGAGCGACAACGTCGTCGGCGAGCGCGGCTGCAACGTCGACCGGCGTCACCTGCTGCAATCCCGACCAGGCCGGCATGCTGTTGACTTCGAGCACGGTCGGCCCGTCGGCACCCTGGATGATGTCGACGCCGGCGAAGTCGGCGCCGACCGCCGCCGCGGCCGCGACCGCCATGCGCTTCATGACGGCATCGGCCACCACCGCGACCGGCCGCCCACCTCGCTTGACGTTGGTGATCCAATGTCCGGAATGGCGCATCATGGCCGCCAGCACCCGCCCGCCCGAGATGAACAGACGGAAATCGTGGAAGCCGTCGCGCTCCACTGCGACGAAACGCTGCAGATAGTAGACACCGCCGGGTGGCGTCTCGGGCAGATCGTCGGCAGTACGAATCAACAGCAGTCCCCGGCCCTGCGATCCGAACAACGGCTTGAGCACCAGCGGGCCGGAGCCGACCTCGGCCGTCACGATGGCACGCGCCTCGGCGGCCTTTTCCATCACCCAGGTGGCCGGCGTCGGGATGCCGGCGCGAGCCAGCAGGAAGCTTGTCGTCGACTTGTCGACACATCGCTCGATGGCACGCGCGTTGTTGAGAACCGGCACGCCGAGGCCCGTGAGGGCGTGCAGGATGCCGAGACGCCGTGTCACGACTTCGAAACTGCCGCCCGAGAGTGTGCGCGCCAGGACTGCGTCCGGGAGGCTCTCGCCAAAACCGTCGAGAATGAGGCCTGAGGGCGCGAGGGTCTCGAAACGGCAGTTTTCCAGGCGCATGGGCAGCGCCTTGACGCCGGCCTTCCTGAAAGCCGACATCAGCTGCCGTGCATGCCAATCGACCACGTCGGTGACGAGGCCGACCCGGACCGGTCGCGGCGCCGCCGCCGGCGCATGTTCAAGTGAACGAGGCATCGAGGAGGTCTAGATTGACTTGGCCGGCATGAAAACTTTCGCCCGATTCGAGCGCCGTGACGACGACCTGCGCCGGGCTGAACAGCATGGGGTCGATGGCATAGAAGTCGCCCTTGTAGTGGCGGAACACGTCGGCGAACGGCCGGCCGTAGTCGCGCGAACCGGTGCTCGGCAGCCGTTCGGCCAGTTCGCGGGCATCGGCGGCGGCGCCGGACACATAGAGATGCACGCGGCCCGCATAGATGATGGCATCGTTGGTGCGGCCCATGGCGGTGACGAAATCCGGATGGGGCGGCGGCAGCGGCGCGGCGCCCATCCCCTCGACGATGCGCTCGAGTGGGAATTTCAACTCGTGCGCCTTGTGCAAGGCGACCTCGAGCACACGTGCCACCACTTGCACGCCGCCCGCCATGCTCTGGGTCGCCGCGAAGACGATATTGAGCCGTTCCGGCGCGATGCCGCAGTCGCGCGCGACCCGCTCGACGACTTCCGCCGGCGGCGGCCGCGGCGCTTCGAGAACGAGGGTCGCCGTATCGGCGCTGTCGCGATAGCCGAGCTCCTCGAATAGCGCTTCCTTGCGGGCGAGCGCCCGCGCCGGTCCGGAACCGAGGGCGAAGAACGCTCCTTTGCCCTCGCCGTGTGCCAGCCGCCAGCCGGCGTACTGGCTGGCCAGACAGGCGACGACCGGATGGGCTGAATGGACCTGGACGGTCCACGGCCACCGCGGCGTCGCGGTCGAAGCGATGAGCCGCACGTCGCCGAGGCCGCCCATGCAGATCTCGGCGATCTTCACGCCCGCCGCGATACTGCCGACCTCGCGACCGCCAGCATCGATCACCGTCTCGCCCGAGGTGCCGCGGGCGACGCCGATCTTCAGTTCGGTGGACGCTGCCCGCAGCGCCTCGACCGCCGCGCCGGCGCGAGCATTGACGCTGGGCATGTCGGCTGGCGTCATGACTGCGCCAAATCCAAGTCGGCGAGGAGGCGCCGGGACCTCTCGGCGACGCGCCGACGCGCCGCAGCGGCGCTCGACGCCGATGCCATGACGGTGCAGATGGGCGTCTCGGCCGGCACGCGGCTTCCGGCGGGTGGCCGGTCGGCGGTCCAGTCCGGCCAGTCGAACGCCGGCACGGCCGCGATGGTCTTGTCGGCATAGAGAATGGCGCTCGCCTTTGCGGCCGCATAACGCGGCGGCCGGACCGGCAGTGTGCCGCGGCAGGCGGCCACGTGCAGGGCGAACAGTGAGTCTTCTTCGGGTTCGAATATGTCCAGCGTCGCACCCGGCCGCGGATTGATTTCCAGGAGATGGAACGTCGCCCCGTCGAGCAGGAAATCGAAGCTGTTGAGCCCGACCAAGGCCAATTCCGCGCACAGACGTTGCACCATCCCTGTCATGTCTTCGGCGATCGCAGGCGCGATAGGCGCAGGTCGCGCAGCGCCGGCGTAACGATAGGGGTGGCGCGGCGTCGGTGCCGTCCATTGGACGCTGAAACCCAGCACCAATGCGCGCCGACCTTCGGCGAGAACCAGTGCCGACACTGGTTGGCCGGCGACGCGCCGCTGGAAGTACCGGCCGTCTGCCTGCTCCGACTTTCCATTGGCGAGGGTAATATGCGTCCCCCCTGCCCCGCCGATGCGCTTCACGAGCCACCCTTGCGGATCGTCGGGTTGTGAACGGGTCGTCTCCGGATGCGGGACCCCGCAGGCGCGACACAGCGCCGCGAACATCTCCGGATCCTTGACGCGTTCGATCACCTCGGGGGAGTTGCCGATGAGCGGCCAGCGCGCCGCCATGCGGGCGATCACCCCGGTGCGATCCTCGAAACCGGTGCCGCATACGAACCCGGCCGGTGTGCTGCCATCCGCCAGCTTCGCGAAGGCGGCGTCGAGTTCGTCAGCCTCGATGCCGCGATCGAGGCCCGAGCACAGCCGCACATGGGCGCGGGATGCCGCCAACGTATCGTCATCGCCGAAGAAATCCGCGACCAGGGGCGCATAGCCTGCCCGGCGGGCTGAAGCCGCCAGCGCACGTCCCGAATAGGCGGCGATCAGCACCGGCGTGTCCCTATCCATTGATTTCGCGGGCGAGCGCGAAGGCGTCGCGAAAGTCGAAACTGACCGGCTTCTTGGCCGTGATGATCTTCTCGAACAGCCCGAATTCGGTCTTGTACTTGACGTTGCCGATGGTCAGGGGACCGATCCCGAGCGCCCCCGCGGAGTTCAGTTCGGCGCCGTCGGCCCCCATGGCGAGACCGGCGACACCCGCCGGCGGCACCGCATTGACGTCGGCGACGACCAGGAGCTTCTTCGCCGCGTCCAGTGCCGGGCGCGAAAGAATTTCGACGCCGGCACGGCCGGCGCACAACGCCACCTCGGCGCCAGCGAGCAGCACCGTCTTTCTCTCCTCGTCGCTGCCGTCGGCGGCGGCGACCTCCACGTCGAAGCGCGCCTTGATGTCGGCGCCGGCGGCGGCGACGCGGCGGATGCCGTCATGGCCCACGAGCGTCACCTCCGCGCCTTCGAGCGCGGCGAGAACAGCGGAGGAATAGCCGACCACGCCGGTGGCGCCGAAGACCACGATCGAGGTCCCTTTCAGATTGCGTTTCTTTTTATTGCGAAGGGTTTTTTCCGCGCAGGCGATCATCGCCGCCGCGGTCGTGAACGAGCCGGCCGGATCGGCGAAGAACGAGATGCCGAACGGCGGCACCAGGGCCTTGCGGGCGGCGGCGAGCATGTCGAGGGCGAGCCCGGCATTCTTGCCGCCGATGAAGACGGCGGTGTTGACCCCGCTCTTGGGCGGGCGCGAGAAGATCGCGTCCTGGACCAGCCCCTGGATTTCCTCGAGCGTGACGTCCGTATAGGGAATCACCGCATCGAAACCGGCATCGACCGCCATGTTGACGTCGAACGGGCTCATATGCTTGAGCGGCGTCAGCATATGGAGGATATGCTTGTCGGCCAACGTCCGCCTCCCGTCCTTGTCCGCCGTGGTCACCGCACCGGTGCGTCGGCCGGTGCGTGCGCGGTTATGTCCGCGCCGGTATTGAGCCCCACGCAGACCCGGATGTCCAGACCTCGCCCTTCGGGCGAGCGACGAAGCGTGTCGGCGAGGCGCTCGGCTTCGTCCGCCGAGGCCGCGAACGCGAACCCGGTCGGGCCCCACGAACTCTGCCCAACGCCGCACCCGCCATGGCGTTCGAGCAGGCCGAGCGCGGCGGCAACCTGGGGGCTGGAGAACCGGCCGCCCTGTGCGGGGGCAAAATAGTCGCCGATCACCGCCTGTATCTCCTGGATCGCGGCGCCGAATCCCTCGAGATCCGCGTCGGCCAACGACGGTAGAGCCTGCATGACGACGAGTCGGCACAGATGCGCGGCCTGCTCGGGCGAAGCCGGCGGCAGCGCCGCAAAGGCCTTGACTTCGCCGCTGCCGTTGAGGCCGTGACGGGCGGGATCGAGCACGAGAATGATGCGCCAGCGCTCCGGGAACTCGATGCGGCTGATGACCGGCGCAACCCTGCCGCCAGGCCCGCGGCCGCCATCGACGACGACGCCGCCCTTGGCGAACAGACCGATGCCGACGCCGGAGCGCGCCCCACGGCCCAGCCGCGCCGCGTCGCCGGCGACGTCGAGCGGCAGACCGCAGAGCCGCCGCAAGCCGGCGGCGGTCGCAAGGGCCAGATGGGTGCCGGACCCCAGACCCGCGTGGCTGGGAACCACCGCATCGACGCGGATGTCGAAACCGCCGTCGAGGCCGAGGAAGTCCCGCATCACGTCCAGGTGACGGCGCACGCGGTCGGCCTCCGGCCCCTCCACCGAAGTCCGGCGGGCGCGCCGGAATAATAGGCGCGTGACCGGGCCGCCAATGGAGATGCCGATGCTGCCGAACCGCCGTCCCAATCCGCCGTTGAGGTCGAGGAAACCGAGATGCAGCCGAGCCGGAACCGTCACGGCCGCGTCATCCGTCGGCATCGCGCCGGCGCTGCCCACCATCGTCCTCCCTGATTATTGCCGCAACGCTCTTTTTCTCGAACGCGGGACCGGACTACACTGCGGCAGGGAACGCCGCTTGGCAAATATTTTGAACGAACCGGGAGGAGATGCGATGGCCGCCACCACGGAGCGCACCTATTCGGACGACGAGATCACGGCGCGTCTCGCCCGCGACTTGCCCCATTGGCGCCTCGAAGGCGGGTGGATCCGCCGCAAGTACAAGACCCACAGCTGGAAGGGAACCCTGATGGTGATCAACACCGTCGGGCATCTGGCCGAGGCCGCCTGGCATCATCCCGACATCACCGCGTCCTATGCCTGGGTCGAGGTGCGGCTCATGAATCACGCCGCCAAGGGCGTCACCGACAAGGATTTTGAGCTCGCCCGCAAGATCGAGGACGTGGTGCAGTGGCAGCCCGGCAAGGCCGGCGGCGCGCTGGAAGGCACGCCTGAGAACGACCAGCGCTTCGCCTATGTCAAATATGACGCGTGACGAGAGCGTCGTGGCCGCCTGGATCGATGGACGACCGGTGACGCGAAAGGATGCCGCCCGGGAAGCCGCGCGCCTCCTCGCCACCGCCCGTCAGCCGGTCATCGCCGGGCTCGGCGCCGACATCGCCGGCGTCCGTGCGGTGCTCGATCTAGCGGGGCGTGTCGGTGCAGCCGTCGACCACATGCATGCCGATGCACTTCTGCGTGATGTCGACGTCATGCGCGAGGCCGGCATGATGGTGACGACGCCGAGCGAGGCCCGCCTGCGCGCCGACGTCCTGCTGCTGGCCGGCCACAGTCTCGCCGAAGCTCCCGACATGCGGGCACGGCGGCTCGATCCTGCGTGCCCGGCCAAACGCATTGTCTGGCTCTGTCCGCCGCGCAAGCTCGATCCCGGGCTCGTGCCACTCCACTCGGTCGGCCGTGACACCGGCGAGCTTCCTGCCCTGCTCGCCGTCCTGCGGGCGCGCCTCAACGGGCATCCGGTGGCCACCGCCGCGCGGACCATCAAGGCGATCGACGCCATGGTGACCGAATTGAAATCGGCGCGGTTCGGCGTCGCGGTGTGGTCGGCGGGCGAACTCGACGCCCTCGCCATCGAAATGCTGTGTACCCTGGTCGGCGATCTCAATGCCGGCACGCGCTTCACCGGCCTGCCGCTTCCGCCCGGCGACAACGGGCGTGGCGTCCTGGAGGCGTGCGGTTGGCTATCCGGTTATCCCATGCGCACCGGCTTCGGCCGTGGTTATCCGGAGCACGATCCGTGGCGGTTCGATGCCAGCCGGCTGGCCGGGAGCCGGGAGAGCGACTGCGCCGTCTGGATCTCCGCTTACGGGGCCGAAGCGCCGGCATGGACACGCGATCTGCCGACCATCGCGCTGACGACGCCCGGAGCCCGGTTTAGAACGCCGCCACGCGTCCAGGTGGAGGTCGGCACGCCCGGGATCGACCATGACGCCGTCCAGTTCGTGCCCGCAAGCGGCACGCTGATGCCCATCACGGCTGCGCGGCCGAGCGAGGCCGAGTCGGTCGCGTCCGTGATTGCCGACATCCTCGCCGCCCTGCCGGAGTCGTCATCATGCTGACACGCCTCGCCGGCGGCCACGTCATCGACCCCGTCCACGGCCAGGATGGGATCGCCGACCTATGGATGCGGGACGGACGCATCGTCGCGGCACCGGACGGCGGCGACGCCGATGTGACCCACGACCTCGGCGGCAAGGTCGTGATGGCGGGCGCGATCGACATCCACTCCCACATTGCCGGCGCCAATGTGAACACGGCCCGGCTCCTGTTGCCGCACTGGCATCCGGCCGCGGCCGATCGCCCGGACGCCACCTGGCTCACCCGGGCCGGCTGGTCGACGGATGTCATCGGCCGGCTCTACGCCGCCATGGGCTACACGACCGTGGTCGAGCCGGCCGTGGCGCCGCACCATGCCCTGCACGCCCATCTCGAACTCGCCGACACGCCGATCATCGACACCGCCATCCTGTCGATCCTCGGCAACGACGACTTCCTGCTCGGCCTGCTGCGCGACGGCGAAAGCGGCAGCGCCATCGCGGATTACGCCGCCTGGACGCTTTCGGCGACGCGCGGCCTCGGCATCAAGGTGATCAATGCGGGCGGCGCCATGGCGTTCAAGTCGAACCTGCGCGCCTTCTCGCTCGACGATGTCGTGCCCGACTACGGCGTCACCTCGCGGCAGATCGTGGCGGCGCTGCAGAAGGCCGCCGACGCCCTCGGCGTGCCGCATCCCGTGCATGTCCACTGCAACAATCTCGGCATGGCCGGCAATGTGGAGACGGCGCTCGCGACCATCTCGGGATTCGACGGCCTGCCGATCCACCTTGCCCATGTACAGTTCTACGCCTACGGGACCGAAGGCGGACGCGGCTTCTCGTCGGCGGCGCCACGGCTCGCCGAGGCGGTCAACCGGGCGAAGACCGTGACGGTCGATGTCGGCCAGGTGATGTTCGGCCAGACCACCACCATCTCCTCCGACGTGCTGCGCCAGTTCAACGCCCGCGACCGCGCCCGGCCGCGCAAATGGGTGATCTATGACGGCGATTCCAACGGCGGCGGCATGGTGCCTTACGAGTATCGCCGCAGCGACTTCTTCAATGCCGTCCAGTGGGCGGCCGGCCTTGAACTGTTTCTGCTGATCGATGACCCTTCCAGGGTCTTCTTCACCACCGATCATCCCAACGGGGCGCCGTTCACCTCCTATCCGGACTTGATGGCGTTGCTGATGAGCCGTGACTTGCGCGCCGAATGGATGGCCACATTGCCCGCCGAGGCCCTGGCGGTGACGACCTTGGCTTCAATTTCGCGTGAGTACACGCTGACCGAGATCGCCACCATGACCCGCGCCGCGCCCGCCCGCCTGCTCGGGCTGTCGGATCGCGGCCATCTCGGCGCCGGGGCACGGGCCGACATCGCGGTCTACGATCTCGGCAATCACCGCGACCGCGCCGGCGCCTTCCGCCATGCCGCACTGGTCTTCAAGGACGGCGAACTGGTGGTGCGCGACGGCGCCGTGGTCTCGACGCCGCCCGGCCGCGCCCTCTCGCTCGCACCCGAGCCGGATGCCGCCATCGGCCGGCGTTTGCAGGCCTATTACGAAAGCCGCTACGGATTGTCGGACGCGCTCCTGCGCGTGCCCGAATGGGCTGTCGGCCGCAGCCAGTCCTTCGAGGTCGTGTCATGCGGACGCTGACCGCCAAGGGCGTACGCATCGACGACACGTTCGCGGAAGCCTTCGACATGCGGGCGACCGCGCTCCTGATCACCGCCGACACCGCCCGCTGGGCCAAGCAGGCGGCCGTCACCATGACGGGGTTCGCCACCTCGGTGATCGGCTGCGGCTGCGAGGCCGGCATCGACCGCATGGTCAAGGCGAGCGAGACCCCCGACGGCCGGCCGGGCGTGCGCGTCCTCCTGTTCGCCACTTCGACGGGCGAACTGCAGAAGCAGCTTGCCAACCGGGTCGGCCAATGCGTGCTCACGAGCCCCGGTTCGGCCTGCTATGCGGATCTCGCCGGCACCGAAAACTTGAGGCTCGGCAATGGGCTGCGTTACTTTGCTGACGGCTGGCAGATATCGAAGCGGTTCGGCGCGCGGCATTTCTGGCGCCTGCCGGTGATGGACGGCGAGTTCGTCTGCGAGGCGACGACCGGCTTGACCAAGACCGCAGTCGGCGGCGGCAACCTGTTGATCATGGGGGCGAATACGGAAACGACGCGGACCGCCGCGGAGACGGCCGTCGAGGCCATGATGGCGGTTTCAGACGTCATCCTGCCGTTTCCAGGCGGCATCGTGCGCTCCGGCTCCAAGGTCGGCTCGAAATACAAGCAGGTGATCGCCTCGACCAATCACGCCTATTGCCCGACCTTGCGCGGCGCCGTCGCGAGCGAACTCGACCAGGACATTGGTGCCGTTCTGGAAATCGTCATCGACGGTCTGTCCGCCGCTGCCGTCGGCAACGCCATGCGGGCAGGCCTTGCGGCGCTCGTGAAGCTCGGGCCGAAGCGCGGCGCGCTGCGCGTCGGCGCCGGCAATTACGGTGGCAAGCTCGGCCGGCACCACTTCCATCTCAAGGACCTGGTGCCATGAAGCCACTCGCCCTGACGCTCCGCGAGGCGCCGCCGCAGCGGCTCGACCTGTCGAGCCTGGTGCCGCACAAGCTGACCGGCAAGACCGCTGCCGAGATCGCCAGGATCGCCATCGCGACCACCCGCGAGCCTCTGACCATCGGCGACATCTTCATGATCCGCATGGGCGATCCCCTGGCGATCCGCATCGAGGGCGGCAGCGAACGATTCGACGAGGTCGGCCATGGGCTCGCGGAGGGCGAAATCGTGGTCGACGGCGATGTCGGCCTGCGCGCCGGCCGGCTCATGACCGGAGGCCGGCTGGTGATCACCGGCCATGCCGGACCGTGGGCGGCCTCCGGTCTCAAAGGCGGCACGGTCGAGATCGGGGGCTCCGTCGGCGAGCGCCTGGGCGGCCCCGTGCCCGGCGAAGTGGCCGGCATGCGCGGCGGGCTCGTGATCGTGCGCGGCAACGCGGGAGAACGCGCCGGCGACCGGTTGCGACGCGGCACGATCATGATCGAAGGGCATGCCGGTGCCTATGCGGCCAGCCGCATGATCGCCGGCACCCTCATGGTCGGCCGCAGCGTCGGCCCCCTGCCCGGCTATCTGATGCGCCGCGGTACGCTTCTCGTCGGCACGCCGCCGGAGGCGTCTTCGCCGACCTTCGTCGACTGCGGCGTCCACGATCTCGTGGCGCACCGGTTGCTGGCCGCCCATGTGCGGCCCCACAGTCGGGTATTCGACCGTTTGCTCAAGGCTCCCCTGCGTCGCTTCGCCGGCGACATGGCGGCCATGGGCAAGGGCGAAATGTTCTGCCCGCCGGCATGAAACCGCGCCTTCGTGCCGGCGTTGAACAACGATGCGGGCGGGCCTGTACGGGCGGACTCGGGAGAAACGCCATGGGACTGATCGAGATCGTAGTCACCGTCTGCACCCTCGCGAATGCCGGTGCCTGCCGGGAGGAGCACCTGAAATTCGCCGATGCCGGCAGCACGACCCAATGTGCCATGATGGCGCCGCCCTACATCGCCAAATGGGTCGACGAACACCCGAAATGGACGGCGGTGCGCTGGCGGTGCCAGTATCCGGACCGCAGCCGCGCGATCTGATATCAAATTCGGCTTATCAGTTCCGCTTCCGTGCCCGGGCGCGGCGCAGCACGCAGCGGAGCGAAGCGCAGCGGAGTGGTGCGACGGATCGCGTCCTGGGCACGAAGGAATTGAGCGGCCGAGTTCGGTATGAAGTAGCGCCCCGTATGGTGGCGCCTCGGGGATTCAAATGCCTGGTCGCGTCTCGGGCACGCTCGCGGCCCGCCCGACCAGTGATCCGACGGCCGCCGGCAGTGCCGCCATGGTGGAAATGATCACGTCGGCGCCGGCCTTGGTGAGTTCGGAGGCGAGAGCCGCGGTGGCATGGCCACCCCCCACGAATCCGATCGCCGCCATGCCGGCCGCGCGGGCAGCGCGGATTCCGAAGACCGAATCCTCGATCACCACCGCCTCCGCCGCCGCATGGCCCATCTGCTCGGCCGCGAACAGGAAGAGGTCCGGCGCCGGCTTGCCGCGCCTGACCTGAACGGCGCTGAAAACATGCGGTCCGAACAATGGCGCCAGGCCGGTCACTTCGAGCGACACGCGAATGCGGTCCGGCACCGACGAGGAGGCGACGCAGCGCGGATATGGAAGCGCCGATATGGCCTCCGGGAGACCCGGCATGGCTTCAAGCTCGCAGCGAAACCGCTCCAGGAGATCGCGGCCGGCCTGCTCCCAGGTCGCGGCCGGAACCGGACGGCCGAGCCTCTTTTCCACCTCCTTGGTGGCGTCGGTGAGACTGCGGCCGCCGAAATCCCGCACCACATCCGCGGTGGTCATGGCATAGCCGAGCGACGTCACCACATGCGCGAACGCCGCACAGGCGATCGGCTCCGAATCGACCAGGACGCCGTCGCAATCGAAAATCAGCAAGGGCATGGAACCACCGGTTGGGAACTGTTTCGATGCCCTTATGGCACGTCCGTCCGGCCTTCGCATGCGGGCGGACACGGAGGCGGCAACCTTCGCGCCGCCACTTGAGCGTGCGGTCCAACCGTCTATCATCATTGAAAATACCGTTCCCACAGGGAGGAACCAATGGTCCGATCGATGATCGCGTGCACCTGGGCTGCGCTGCTCGCCCTCGGCACGACCGCCGCGCCTCTCGGCGCCGCCGACCTCAACGATTATCCCACCGTGGCCCGCGCCGACTACGTATTCGCCTGCATGAAGACCAATGGCGAGACCCGGCATGCTCTCGACCAGTGCTCGTGTTCCATCGACGTCATCGCGTCGCTGTTGCCGTACGAACGCTATGTCGCCGCCGAGACCGTCATGAGCATGTCCCAGGCCCTCGGCGAGCGCGCATCCATCTTCCGCACCCCCGAGCCGGCGCGGGCGGCACTGAACGACCTGCGTCAGGCACAGGCGGAAGCCGAGGTGCGATGCTTTTGATGGCTTCGACCCGGCAACGCCGGGTCACATCGCCGAGGCCTCCACGGGCCACTCGCCCTTGAATACCAATTCCTCGGTGTCGCGCGCTTCGACCCGGAACGTCTTGGCGCCGTTGGGCACGTAGCTGAAGCGGATGTTGGGGTCCTCCGACAACGAAATGCCGCCCTCCATCGCCAGCACCAGTTCGTCGCCCTGCCACACCTTGACGGTCTGGACGAAATGGGCCGGCGCGTAGGCGCGGGTCACCTGGTCCATCTGCAGGCCGGAATTGTTGGGATGGCGGATCATGATCTGGGCTTCGCGCAGCCGACTCATCGGCGCCACATCGGCGGACGCGAACTGACGGAAGCGCATTTCGCCCATGCCCTTGCGGGCCTCCTCGGCGTTCTTCGCCGCCGGCGCCGAGCAGCCGCCCGAGGCCTTCACGTAGGTCTCGACCATATAGAGCGCGCCGTCGCTGAGCTCGGCCACGGCATGCACGTTGGTGTAGGCGTTGACGCGCACCCGTGTCGCGATGGCGGCCGTGGTCGCACTCCCGCCGATCGTAAAGGTGGCGGCGACCGGCGCCGGATTCTCGTCGATGATCAGGGTTACGGACTTGATGGCGCGGGCATCACCGGCCGGCAGTTGCGCCCGCAAGGTCACCGGTACGAGGGCCGCATCCTCGGCGCGCGCCGGCATCTCGATGCTGATGATGCCGGTGCCGTCGGCGAGCGGGCGATGGTCGAAGACGTCGCGGGCAAGGTCTGGCCAGGGGTCCTTCGTTTCGGCCAGGGCCGGCGCGGTGATGACTGTTGCGATCGCGAACGCAAAAGCAGGCAGACGAAACTGCAGTACGGGCATGGGGCGTCTCCTTGGGTCCGATCGCCGGCGGCCGGCATCTCACTCCCATTCGATCTCGGCGTAGGCCGCCGTAGCATTGCGGGCATTATAGTCCTCGAACAACGCCCACAAAGACTTTTCGTTTTGGGCCGCCGTGCCGGCGGCGGCCGAAATGGGTGCGCCGCGGTCGATCAGGGCGCGGACATCCTGCGCCAGTCGCTCGAAGTAACGCAGTTGCTGGTCGATGGCCGGACGCCAGTCGTCCAATACCGGACCATGGCCGGGCACCACGCGCACCGCCGGACCGGCGGCAAGTTCCCGCAGCACGGCCTGCCAGCCGCGCAGACTGCCGTCGAGCACCGGCACGTGCCGGGCCACGATCAGGTCGCCGGCGAACAGGGTGCCGGTCGACCGGTCGAGCACGGTGAGGTCGTGATCGGTATGCGCCGCCGGCCACGCCTTGAGGACGAGCGTGCGGCCGCCGAGATCAATCTTAGTCTCGCTCTCGACCAGCCGAGTGGGCGCGATGATTCTCACATCCGCCATCAGCTCGGCGCCGAGAACGCGGCGGAACGTGTCGAGATAGAAGGTACCGCGCGCCGCCAGCGCCCGCGGCAGATTGCGATGACCGACGAATTCGGTTCCCTCCTGGGCGAATGCTGCATTGCCGAACATGTGGTCGGGATGCACGTGGGTGTTGACCACGTAGCGGACCGGCTTTGAGGTGCGCGCCCGCACGGCAGCCAGGAGAGCTCGCCCCTCCTCCACACTGCCACCGGTATCGATGACCGCCACCACCTCCTCGCCGACCACGAATCCCAGATTGGCGATGCCGCCGCGATTGGCGCGCGTCATCAGCGCCATTTCGCCCATATGGACGAACACGCCCGGAGCGATTTCGCTCACCGCCAGCGCCGCCGCCTGGGCACGCACCGGTGCTGCCGCCATCGTCACGATGATTGCTGCAAGCGCGAACCGTACGACCGTGCGCAACAGACGTCCCATCATTTTGACTCGTCACGAACGTGGGCAGAGATCTTGGCGAGATTTCACGGGCTCATGTGAGATTCACGGGCTCGTGAATGAGACGAAGCGGCAACCTCTCCGCGTTCGTGTCGCGCGGCCGTTCGCAGCGTCGACGATTGCACGTTGGTATTGCGATCGGAAAATTACAAGCATAGACTGCAACCACGTTTCCGGCTTCAAGGGCGTCGGTCTAACAGGGAATGCCGACGTTTCTTCGTAGGCTGGGCGGGGCACGGATGTGCCCGTGCCACGCGCTGCTGTGACACGCTGCCGGAAACTCTTCCCCATCGAACGGGCGCCGACGTTCGGCCGAATGGCCGTCATGCGTCGACCAACCCGTGACAACGACAAAGTTGCCAGGGAGGACATGAATGCGCGCATCTCTTGTCTCTATTTGTGTCGGTGCGGCCGCGGTGTTCGCGACGGGCAGTGCCCTCGCGAATCAAGATCTGATCCAAAGACAACAGAACCCCAAGGAATGGGCACAGCCGGCGGGCGACTACGCCAATACGCGCTATTCCAAGCTCAACCAGATCACCGCCCAGAACGTCGGCAAACTGCAGGTCGCATGGACGTTCTCGACCGGCGTGCTGCGCGGGCACGAGGGCAATCCGCTGGTGATCGGCGACATGATGTATGTGCACACGCCGTTCCCGAACATCGTCTACGCCCTCGACCTCAAGAACGACGGCAAGATCGTCTGGAAATACGAGCCCAAGCAGGATCCGAACGTCATTCCGGTGATGTGCTGCGACACCGTCAATCGCGGCGTCGCCTACGGCGACGGAATGATCTTCCTGCATCAGGCCGACGACAAGCTGGTGGCGCTCGATGCCAAGACCGGCAAGGTCGCCTGGACCGCCGTCAATGGCGATCCGTCCAAGGGACAGACCGGCACCTCGTCGCCGCTCGTCGTCAAGGACAAGGTTCTGGTCGGAACGTCGGGCGGCGAGTTCGGCGTGGCGTGTCACCTGACTGCCTACGACTTGAAGACCGGCAAGCAGGCCTGGCGTGCCTATTCGAGCGGGCCCGATGACCAGATCCTGCTCGACCCGGTCAAGACGACCGAACTCGGCAAGCCGGTCGGCAAGGACTCCAGCATCAAGACCTGGCAGGGCGACCAGTGGAAAATCGGCGGCGGCTGCACCTGGGGCTGGATCTCCTACGACCCGCAGCTCGATCTCGTTTATTACGGCTCCGGCAATCCCTCGACCTGGAATCCGAAGCAGCGCCCGGGCGACAACAAGTGGTCGATGACCATCTTCGCCCGCAATCCCGATACCGGCATGGCCAAGTGGGTCTATCAGATGACCCCCCACGACGAGTGGGACTATGACGGCGTCAACGAGATGATCCTCGCCGACCTGCAGATGGGCGGCACCACGCGCAAGACCCTCGTTCATTTCGACCGCAACGGCCTCGCCTACACCATGGACCGCGACACCGGCGAACTGCTCGTCGCCGAGAAGTACGATCCGGTGGTGAACTGGACGACCGGCGTCGACATGAACAAGAACTCGCCCAAGTACGGCCGGCCCACCGTGGTCTCGCAGTACTCGACCGAGCACAATGGCGAGGACGTCAACACCAAGGGCGTCTGCCCGGCGGCGCTCGGTACCAAGGACCAGCAGCCGGCGGCCTTCTCGCCGGATACCAAGCTGTTCTACGTGCCCACCAACCATGTCTGCATGGACTACGAGCCCTTCAAGGTGAGCTACACGGCGGGTCAGCCCTATGTGGGCGCCACCCTGTCCATGTATCCGCCCAAGGGTGAAAGCCACATGGGCAACTTCATCGCTTGGGACGCCACCACGGGCAAGATCGTGTGGTCGAACAAGGAGCAGTTCTCGGCCTGGTCCGGGGCGCTCGCGACCGCCGGCGGCGTGGTGTTCTACGGCACGCTCGAAGGCTACCTGAAGGCCGTCGACGCCAAGACCGGCAAGGAACTCTACAAGTTCAAGACGCCGTCGGGCATCATCGGCAACGTCAACACCTACGAGCATAACGGCCGTCAGTACATCGCCATCCTGTCGGGTGTCGGTGGCTGGGCCGGCATCGGGCTGGCGGCCGGACTGACCGATCCCAACGCCGGTCTCGGCGCGGTCGGCGGCTATGCGGCCTTGAGCAACTACACGGCGCTGGGCGGCCAGCTCACCGTGTTCGCGCTGCCGGCCGGCAACTAGAGCGTCGTCCCACGGCGTTTTGAAATGACACGTCCGGCGCGTCCTGCTTCACGCAGGCGCGCCGGAACCTGCCATGACTTGAAATCGCGAGGGACTGTTCGTGCACATGCGTATGATCGGCGGGATGCTCGCCATCGTGGCGGTCACCATCCTGCAGGGCGCGCCGGTTTCTGCCGACGCCTCCGGCGACCCCGCCGCCGTCAAGGAAGAGGGCGGCAAGTATTTCGACAAGAACGGCAACCCGACCTACAAGATCCAGACCGACGGAACGGTGGACTGGTTCACCTATTCGGGCTTTCGCCGCTATCACTCGGACTGCCACGTCTGCCACGGTCCCGACGGCGAAGGCTCGACCTACGCGCCGGCATTGAAGGATTCGGCCAAGACCCTGACCTATGACGACTTCATCGGCGTCATCGCGTCGGGCCGCCAGGTCGTCAACACGGCGCGGGAAAGCGTCATGCCGGCCTTCGGCACCAACCCGAACGTGATGTGCTACGTGGACGACCTGTTCGTCTATTTGCGGGCGCGGGGCAACGACGCCCTCCCGCGCGGCCGGCCGGCCAAACGCGAGGACAAGGCGGAGGCCGCCAAGAAGCATGAGAAGGACTGCCTGCCGACACAGTGACGCCGGCGGGCGAGCGAGACGGCCCCGCCTGCGCGAGGCGGGCCGGCTCGGCCCTGTTTCGATCGCTCAGGGAGACCCCATGCGCTATTGCCGGATGACCGCCGTCGCGTCCCTGGGCGCGTTCGTTTCGGGCGCGTTCGTTTCGCTGTGCTTGTTTTCGCCGACATTGTCCGCACAGACGCCGCCGCCCGAAGTGTTGCCCTCCCCCGACGCCGGCAGCGCCCTGTCGATCGAACTGATCGACCCCGAGGTGCTGCGCGTCTGCGCCGATCCGAACAACATGCCGTTCTCCACCCAGGGCGAAGCCGGCTTCGAAAACAAGCTGGCGGAACTGGTCGCCAGAAAGCTCGGCAAGAGGCTGTCCTACACCTGGTACCCGCAAACGCTCGGCTTCGTGCGCAACACGCTCGGCGCATATCGCTGTGACGTCGTCATGGGTTCTCCGCAGGGGGCGGAACTCGTGCAGGGCACCAATCCGTATTACCGCACGGCTTACGCGCTGGTGTTCAAGCCGGGCATCGGCCTCGACGGCGTCGACCATCTCGCCGATCCGCGCCTGAAGGACAAGCATATCGGTATCGTCGCCGGCACGCCGCCGGCGACACTCATGGCCATGTACGGCCTGATGGCCGGGGCCAAGCCTTACCAACTGGTCGTCGACACGCGGGTCGATTCGCCCGCTCGGGACATGATCCGCGACATCGAGGCCGGCGTCGTCGATGCCGGCGTGCTGTGGGGCCCGATCGCCGGCTACTACGCCAAGCAACACAGTCCTCCGTTCACCGTGGTGCCGTTGGTCAAGGAGCAGTCGGGCCCGCGCCTCGCCTATCGGATCACCATGGGGGTGCGGATGTCGGACCAGGAGTGGAAGCGCACGCTCAACCGCCTGATCCAGGAGAATCAGATCGAGATCAACAAGATCCTGATCGATTTCGGCGTGCCGCTGCTGGACGAACAGAACCGTTCGATCGCCACGACCGGCGCCGGGAAATGACGGCGCGGGGCGCCGCCGCCCTGCTATTCGCGTTGGCCCTGGCCACCTGCGGAGCCAACGCTGCGGATGACGTTCCCCAGCCGCCCGGCTATCGCACGCACGACTACCGCGCACCGGTGCCGAAAGGCCTCGACGGCGCCCGCACGGTCTCGACCGCGCAAGCCGCCGACCTGTGGCGGCAAGGCGGCGCCGTGTTCGTCGACGTGATGCCGCAGGCACCGCGGCCGCGTGGCCTCCCCGCCGGCACGATCTGGCGCGACAAGCCGCGTTTCAACGTGCCGGGCAGCGTTTTTCTGCCCGATACCGGATACGGGGAACTCGCGCCCGCCATGGCCGAATACTTCGCCCATGGCCTCGCCCGCGCCACCGGCGGCGACCGTTCCAGGCCGCTCCTCTTCTATTGTCTCGCGGACTGCTGGATGTCCTGGAATGCGGCCAAGCGCGCGCTCGCGCTCGGATATCCGAACGTCATCTGGTACCCGGACGGCACCGACGCCTGGCAGGCCGCCGGCATGCCGCTCATGGAGGCAAAGCCCGAACCGCGGCCGGAGTGAAGGTCGGAAATCTCAGTGGCCGTCATTGCGAGCGGAGCGCAGCAATCCAGGGCGATGAAGAAAGGGCCATATTGCTTCGTCGATTCGCTCCTCGGGAGTCAGTAGGAGACCGTGAACTCGCCCCGCGGTTCCCTCCCCCTGCAAGGGGGAGGGAGCAGGCCGCGTGCACGGCAACTTTCATCCAACGCAGGTCGACCGAAGGTCGGTGCCTAACTCGCAATGACGGATCGGGGTCAACGCCCTAGCCTCACTCCAGCGCCTGCTGGATGGCGCGGGCGAGAATGAACACGCGGCGCTCGATGGCCTGCGGCACGTCGCACACATAGGTAATGGTCCGCTTCTGGTCTTCGAAGATGCGCGTATCCCAGGTGATGATCTTGACGAGTTCGTCGATCTTCTTGGGGTCGTGGTCCGGCTTGTCCTGGAGTTCGCGGATCTGGCGGGTTTCGTCGCGGATCTTGTCGGCAAAACCCTTCTGCCGGCGGGCAAAGCGTTCGATGCCATTCATCACCTGGGCGCGCTCGGCACCGAGCACCGTGAACACGCCCGCCATCACCAGCTTGGCCTTGCGCTCGCGGGTGGCCGCGTCGCCGGTGATGAAGTCCGCGATGGCCTTTTCGGCCTCCTCCTGGGACGTGCGGCGCACGACGATCCGGCCGACGAGCTCGTTGACCTCGCGGTCCTCCCGCCAGGCATTGCCGACGTCGCTGATGTCCGGTCCGGTCCACACGGCGGCCAGCGAGAGTTCCGGCACCTTGATGCGGTGACATGGCCAGTCGGGATGGCGCGGATCGATGGCACGGGCCGGCGATGTGAGCGCAAATGCGATCACCAGCGCGCAGGCGCCGCCGGGCCACCATGGGACAGCACACCGTCCAGCAATCAAATTCATTGCCTTCATTGTCCACCTCCCGCCCCGCGCCGGGCAACGAGCCCGCGCGCCGGGTCATAGGCGATTATGGCGCCCGTCATGAAGACGATGGCGCAGCCGACAACGATCGGCAGCGCCACCCATTCCATCTTGGCATAGAGGGCGAAGCGCACCAGCTCGACCGCATGGGTGAACGGATTGAGCCGGCAGATCTCGTAGAGAAGTGGGCTCGATTCCCTCACCTTCCACAGCGGATAGAGCGCCGAGGAAGCGAAGAACATGGGAAAGATGACGAAGTTCATGATGCCGGCGAAGTTCTCGAGCTGCTTTACCAAGGAGGAGATCAGCATTCCGAGCGCGCCGAGCATCAGCCCACTGACGACGAGCGCCGGCAGCACGGCGAAATATCCGATGGTGGGTGGATGGATTTCCCACAGCCACGCCGCCGCAAGGAACGCGTAAACCTGCAGGACCGACACCACCGTCGATGCGAGCAGTTTCGAGACCAGGAGGAAGCCGCGCGGGAACGGGCTCACCAGCAGCACCCTCATATTGCCCATCTCGCGATCGTAGACCATGGAGAGCGACGCCTGCATGCCGGCGAAGAGCTGGATCATGACCATCAGGCCGGGCGTGATGAACTCCTCGTAGAGAACATAAACTTCGTAAGGCGGAATGATGGAAACGCCGAGCACCTGGCGGAACCCGGCCGCGAATATGAACAGCCACACCAGCGGCCGCACCAGCGCCGAGACGAAGCGTTCGCGCTGGTTCAGGAAGCGTAGCGCCTCCCGCCGCATGATCCCGCCGAGGCACACCGCATACTGCCCGAGCGAAAATCCCATGCGCACCGGCCCTGCCCCTTTCATGCGGCCTCGATACGGCCATCGCCGCCGGTGAGTGTCGCAAAGGCCGTGCGGATGTCGGTGGCGCCGGCCTGTGCCATCACCGCCGCGACCGCCGCATGGGCGAGCACGCGGCCACGGTGGAGCACGATGACGTCGTCGCCGTCGGCGATCTCGTCGGTGAGATGGGTCGCCCACAGGACGCAGACGCCGTCCTCGGCGACGAGGCGGCGCACATGGGCGATGAGATCGGCCCGCGAGGCGATGTCGAGACCGACGGTGGGTTCGTCGAGGACGATGAGCGGCGGCTGGTGCAGGAGGGCGCGGGCAATCTCGAGCCGGCGCATCTGCCCCCCCGACAGGCTACGCACCTTGTCGCGCCCCCGATCGGCAAGGCCCACACGTGTCAGAACGGCGTCGGCGCGCGCCCTCGCCTCGCCCCGGCCGATGCCGTGCAGGGCGGCGTGATAGGCGAGGTTCTGCAGCACCGTGAGGTCGAGATCGAGGGTACGGTCCTGGAACACGACGCCGAGGCGGGCGAGCGCCGGCCCGGGTGCACGCGCCACATCGTGGCCGAACACCAGGATGCGCCCCTGCCGTGCCGCATAGAGGCGGGTGATGAGAGAAAACAGCGTCGTCTTGCCGGCGCCGTTGAGCCCCAGCAGAACCGTGAAAGTGGCCGGCATGATGGCGAACGAGACATCGACGAGCGCCGGTCGGGTCCCGTAGGCGTGGCTCACATGTTCCACCGCCAGCGCCGGCACGACCGGCGGCATCGTGGCAGGCGACTTCATCGACACGATCGCTAATCCATGATGGCGACCCCCCAGGGCAGTTCGCCGACCTGGATGGTCTTGACGGCGCGCTCGGCGGCGACGTCGATGACCGAAACGTCGTTGGAGACGCCGTTGGTGACGAAGAGATATTTTTCGTCGGAGGTGAACGCCATCTGCCAGACTCGTTGTCCGACCAGGATGTATTTTCTCACCGCATGGGTCGTGCCGTCGACGACGGCGACGCGGTTCGCCGGCCCAAGCGCCACGAAGCCGGTCTTGCCGTCCCGGGTCAGGCGCACGCCGACGGGCTAGATCGCCTCGGCGCGCAGGCCCGGAATGGGAAATTCGACCCGCTTGACCACCTCACGCCTCTTGGGATCGATGATGCTGACGGTGCCGCCGATCTCCGCCGACACCCACAGCTCCGAGCCGTCGCTCTTGAACTCGGCGAAGCGCGGGCGCGAGTCGACCAGCACATTGGCGACGATCTGGTGCGTCTTGGCGTCGATGAAATGCGCCATGTTCGAGGTTTCGGAGGTGTTGACCAGGATCGCGCCGTCCGGGCTGATCCCCATTCCCTCCGGCTCGACGCCGACCTGGACGTCGCCGAGCATCTTGCGCTCGGTGAGATCGATGATGGTGACGGTGTTGTCGTCCTCGTTGGCGACGTACATGGTCTTGCCATCGGGAGATATGACGAACAGTTCGGGATCGGGGCCGGACGGCAGGCTGCCGACGACCTCACGGGTCTTGGTGTCGATGATCTCGATGGTGTCGTCGTCGCCGACCGCCACATAGACGAACTTGCCGTCCTTGGAGACACCGATGCCGCGCGGCCGCTGGCCGACCTTGATGGTGCTGGTGACCGTGAAGGTGGCGGTGTCGATCACCGTGACGGTATTGCCCCGCTCGTTCGACACATAGGCGGTGCCGGCCTCGGCCACGGCGTCGAACCCGAGAAGCATGGACAACGCCAGAAACCCGGCGGCGAGCCTTCGCATCGATATTCCTCCCACTCGTCAATTCGTCCGACCGACTTAAATGTCGGCCGTTACTTCAGACTGCACTTGGTCTCGGGGCGATCATAGCCGAGCGTATCGAGCTCGGATGCCGCGTGCAGAAATCCTTCCTGTGGCGACACCGACACGACGACGCGGCCATCCGCCAAAAGGATGGGCTGGCGCAGTTGCTGGTTCCAGTCGCGCAAGGTCAGCCGCTGGCCTTTGAAGGCGGCGAGAGAGAACGTCGGGCTGCGGACGAACTCGCGGATTTTCGCCGGATCGCCCGTGCGCGTGCGGGTCGCCCCCTCGCCGATGATGCGCACCGCCGACCAGGCCTGCATGTCCCGCGCGCTCATGCGGCGGCCGAACTTGCCGGCAAAACGGTTCTGCAGCTGGATGGCGCCCCACTGGTCATGGGAGCCGTGCCACGAGGCCGGCACCAGGCCGGCCGAACCGGCGACGGGCCTTGCGCTCCAGGTGCGGAACGGCAGGTAGGGGGCGAACACGTCGCTTTCGTCGGCGGCGACGAGCACGTCATGGGCAGGAAATCCCTGGGTGAACACCGGGATCTGGCGCTGGATCTGGGCGAGGCCGCTGTCGGTGCGGCGGGCGCCGCCCGTATCCTCGAAGACCTTTTCGCCGACGATCTTGGCGCCGAAGCGCTGTGCCGCCCGCCTGAGCGCATCCGCCCACAAGCGGTCGGCCTCGTGCGACCCGATCACCAGGAACCACTGCCGCCACGTCTTCCAGACGAGATATTGACCGAGGGCGTCGGCGAGCATGGCGCGCGACGGGGCCGTATGGATCACATTGGCGCGGCAGTCCTGTTCGCGCAGGTTTTCGTCCGGTGCTCCCGCATTGAACAGGAGAATGCCGCGTGATTGCGCCGCATCGGCGGCCGCGAGCAGGATCGGCGCCGGCAGGTCCGCGACGACGAACTTCACGCCCTTGTCGGCGAGCGCCGTGACCGCGGCAGCCACAGCCGCCGGGTCGGCGTCGTCGCGAAGCCTCACATCCTCGACGCTGTAGTGGTGATCGAGAAACCGGCCGGTGGTGTTGTTGTCGTCGATGGCGAGCTGGGCGCCGGCCAGGCCGTCATTGCGCGATGGTGCTTCCACCAGCGAAATGGCCGTGACCGGTCGCGGGACGCGCAGATAACCGATCATGACGTCGATGCGCTCGGCAAGCGCCGGCGTGTGGGAAAGGAGCGTCACGACGAGCAGGCACAGGGCACGGATCAAGGCATTCATCTCGACCACCAGCGCCCCAGCGTTTCCCCGATATTGTTGATCGATAGTAGACGATCATTCAGGGTTCAAATCAAGGCGGTAATTGCCTAAGCTGGCCCCACGCATCGTGCGACAAGATGTGACAGGTGGAACGCCCATGAAATCCGTGCCGAACAATGCCGTGCCGACGTCCCCGGCGCTCGCTGTGCGCCGAAGTGCCTCGCCCCCTCCCGTGCGGCAGATCCGCAAGCCGCTCGATGCAGCCCGCGGGGGAGTGCGTCAATGACCTTGTTCCTGGCGAGCGTGACCGGGACCGACGAAGCGCTGACGGCGCTCGCCCATGGCGCCGACATCATCGATCTCAAGGATGTCTCGACCCACGTCCTTGCGGGGCGGCCGATTGCGGATGTATGCGCCGTCGTCGAAGCCGTCGCCGGCCGGCGGCCCGTCAGCGCGGTCGCGGGCATGCCCGGCATGACGGCCCGTGACATGGCGGCCGCGGCCGACGCGGTCGCTGCCGCCGGCGCCGATTTCGTCAAGCTGGCCTTGCCGCCTGGACCGCAAGCAGCCGAGACGGTGCGCGGCCTCGCGGCCTTGGCGAAGCGCGTCAAGGTGGTCGGCGTACTATTTGCCGACATGGAGCGCGACAACATGGAGCGCGACGACACCCTCGTCGCCCTCATGGCCCAATGTGGCTTTTACGGTGTCATGCTCGACACCGCCTGCAAGGATGGCGGACGTCTGCTGGATCACATGGATATCGCGGCGCTGAGCCGGTTCGCAGCCGCGGCCCGGGCCCATGGGCTGGCGGCAGGCCTGGCCGGCTCCCTGGAAGCGCCCGACATTCCTCGCCTGCTGCTGCTCGCCCCCGACATCCTCGGGTTCCGCGGCGCCCTGTGCGTCGGCGGACGCGATGGCCGCATCGAACCCGCCGCCGTGACACTGATCCGCCAACTCATCCCCACCGCACGCGGCCGAACGCCGGCTTCCACAGTGAGCGCATTCGCGCCGGCGACGCGACAGCCGCGAGGCAAGGAGGCCGCCACGGACCGCCTGTTCGTGCACGACTTCGTCCTACCGGTCCGCATCGGCGCCTATGTGCGCGAACATGCCCGTACCCAGCTCGTCCGGTTCAACGTCGACGCCTGCGTGGCGCGCGCCGCGCACGCCACCGACATGCGCGACGTCCTGTCCTACGACCTGATCACCGACGGCATCCGGATCATCACAGCCGGGGAACACATCGCCCTGGTGGAAGACTTGGCGGAGCGCATCGCCGCCTTCGTGCTGGCCTATCCGCAGGTCGTCGACGTCACCATCCGGATCGAGAAGCTGGAGATCGGGCCGGGCAGCGTCGGCATCGAGATCATTCGCCGGCGCCCGCCGGAAGTCGCCAAGGTGCATCACCTGTTTCCCGCCGCGCTCGGCGGCGTTCGGGCGGCCGAGTGAATGGCGAGCGCAACGACGATCATCAAGCTCGGCGGCAGCCACGCATTATCGCCGACATTGCGCGACTGGCTGGAGTTCATCATTCGCGGCGCCGGTCACGTGGTGCTGGTGCCCGGCGGCGGCCCGTTCGCCGATGCGGTTCGGGCCGCACAGCCGCGGATGACCTTCGACGATCGCGCCGCCCACCGCATGGCACTCCTGGCCATGGAGCAGTACGGACATGCGCTCGCCTCGCTCGACGACAGGCTCGTGCCGGCCGCGGACGAAGACGCGATCCGCCACGCCATGGCGTCGCGACGCGTGCCCGTGTGGATGCCGTACCGGATGGCATCGGCGACGCCCGACATTGCAGAGAGCTGGGACGTGACTTCGGACAGCCTCGCCGCCTGGCTCGCCGTCCGGCTCGGCGCGGCCCGGCTGGTCCTGATCAAGCAAGTGGCCATCGATGGCCCGCTCGACCTTGCGGCGCTGGGCCGGAGCGGCGTCGTCGATGCCGCCCTCGGTGACATGCTGACAGGCAGCGGCATCGAGG
The DNA here is from genome assembly GCA_030848545.1 of Astrobacterium formosum. Lineage (GTDB taxonomy): Bacteria > Pseudomonadota > Alphaproteobacteria > Rhizobiales > Xanthobacteraceae > Astrobacterium > Astrobacterium formosum. Next base: position 179,420 of record JAVDCA010000001.1, on the reverse strand, counting down.
TGGCGATCCTCGGGCCGGGTGACCTTTCCTCTCCCTCTCCCCGCTTGCGGGGAGAGGGTCGGGGTGAGGGGCCCGTGCCCCCATACTCGGAGCCCGCGGATAGACCCCTCGGCCTCTGCGAGAGGGCCGGAACGACCTGACAATGGCCAAAGTCAACACGCCGCGCTGGGGATGGGCGCTCACCGGATCGGGGCACTTCTTCAAGGAGTGCCTCGGGCTGATCCGCGCCCTCGACCATGTCGATCTGTTCGTCACCCGGGCGGCCACCGAGGTGCTGCGCATGTATCGCCAGGACCTCGACCTTCCCAGATCCACCCGCGTCTTTCGCGACACCGCTGCGAGTTCGCCACCGGTGGGCAACTTCTATTACGGCGTCTATCACACGCTGGTGGTGGCGCCGGCGACCTCGAACACGGTGGCGAAATGCGTGTTCGGGATCTCCGATACGCTCGCCACCAATGTCTTCGCCCAGGCCGGCAAATGCCGCGTACCCGCGATCGTGTTCGCGTGCGACACCGCGCCCGAACTCGAGACCGAAGCCCCCGACGGCATGGTGAAGGTCTATCCGCGCCGCATCGATCTCGACAACACCGAGCGCCTCAAGTCGTTCGAGCACACCACGGTGGCGGAAACGCTGGCCGAGCTCGAAGCGGCGCTTGCGGCGCGAAAGCGCGAGCTCGGCCCAGGAGCGAGCGGCCCATGAGCGAGCGGCTGCTCTTTCTCACCGGGCATCTCGCTTTGCCGCGTCTCGAAAAGGTGCTGGCCTCGATGGAAGCGCCCAGCTTCGAATGGTCGGCCGTCGACATCGGGGTCAAGGTGGCGGCGCTGATGACCGAAGCCATCGTGATGCGCCGCCTGCCTCGCCCCGTGACGGCGAGCCGCGTCATCCTGCCCGGCCGCTGCCGCGCCGATCTCGGCCGGCTCGGCGAGGAGTTCGGCGTGCCGTTCGAGCGCGGCCCCGAAGAGTTGAAGGACCTGCCGGCCTATTTCGGCAAAGGGGGGCGCTCCCTCGACCTTACGCAGCACGACGTGCGCATCTTCGCCGAGATCGTCGACGCGCCGGCGCTCGATGTCGGCGCGATCCTCGCCCGCGCCGCCTCGCTGGCAGCGCGCGGCGCCGATGTGATCGATCTCGGCTGCCTTCCGGACACGCCCTTCCCCCACCTGGAGGAAGCCGTACAGGCCCTGACGGCTGCGGGTTTCACGGTCAGCATCGATTCGGCCGATACGGACGAACTCACGCGCGGCATACGGGCCGGCGCACGCCACGTCCTCAGCCTGACCGAGCATACGCTCGACGTCGCCGCCGACGCGGCCGTGACCCCGGTGCTGGTGCCCGCCCGGCACGGCGAGCTCGATTCCCTCATGCGTGCCGCCGAGGCGGCCGCACGGCGGAACATCCCGGCCGTGCTCGATCCCATCCTCGACCCCATCCATTTCGGCTTCACGGCCTCGCTGCTGCGCTATGCCGAGGTCCGGCGGCGCCTGCCGGAGGCGGACATCCTCATGGGCACCGGCAATCTCACCGAACTGACCGACGTCGACTCCGTCGGCATGACGGCGATGCTGATGGGCATCTGCTCGGAACTCGGGATCCGCAACGTCCTCGTGGTCCAGGTGAGCCCGCACACGCGCCGCACCGTCGAAGAGCACGACGCCGCCCGCCGTGTCATGTACGCGGCGCGCCGGGATGCGAGCCTGCCCAGGGACTACGGCCGCGCGCTCCTGCAATTGCACGACCGCTCGCCGTTTGCGGCATCGCCTGACGACATCGCCGCCCTCGCGGCCGAAATCCGCGATGCCAATTACCGCATCGACACCGCCCAGGACGGCATCCACGTCTACAACCGCGACGGCCATCACGTCGCCCCGGATGCCTTTTCGCTCTTTGCGAGCCTGCGCCTCGACGGCGACGCCCCGCACGCCTTCTATCTGGGTGCCGAGCTCATGAAGGCGGAAATCGCCGTCAGGCTGGGCAAGCGCTACGCCCAGGACGAACCGCTCGACTGGGGTTGCGGCGCCGAACGCCCGGAGGCAGCGCCCCATCGCCTGGACGAGCCGGGCCCCACCCTCAAGGCGCGCGGATCGGGATGACCTCAATGCCGATGATTCGCGAAACCATCGTCACCACCATCTCGGCCGACGACCGCCTGCATATGGCGCCGCTCGGACTCATCGCCGACGGCGAGCGCTGGATCGTCGCGCCGTTCCGGCCGTCGACCACCCTCGACAATCTCACTGCGGTGCCGTTCGCGGTCGCCAACCACGTCGACGACGTGCGGGTATTCGCCGGCTGCCTGACCGGGCGCCGCGACTGGCCGAGCGTCCCTGCCGACCAAGTGCCGGTGCCGCGCCTTGCCATCGCCCTCGCCCATATGGAACTCGCCGTCGACCACGTCAGCGACGACGCCGAACGGCCGCGTTTCCATTGCCGAGTGCTGGGCCACCGGTCCCATGCCCCTTTTGCGGGCTTCAATCGCGCCCAGGGGGCGGTGATCGAGGCGGCAATCCTGGTCAGCCGCCTGCATTTTTTGCCGCGCGAGAAGATCGAGCGGGAACTCGAATACCTGGCGACGGCGGTGGAAAAGACCGCCGGCCCGGCCGAGCAGGAGGCCTGGGGTTGGCTCCTCGCCAAAGTCCAGGCCCATTTCGCCAACCCGGGCCAATAGTTCGTTAGCTTTGTGATGCCCTCGCAGGCGCGGTTGCCGCACCCGGCGACCTCAACCCGTAGAATCCCGTCTTGCTCGCCGCCGTTTTCATTGGCGTGCTGAGAAATCAGCCTAACGAGTTGATTCTACGTGCAAACACCAATCCACACAGTTGGCCCGCGATTTGCGTCGCCAAACCTCAAGTTCAAGAAAAGCTTCAAGTTCAAGAAAAGCCGCAGCCGAGGAAATGGAAGGAGGTGGCGGACCCGTCACGTGAAAAAGGAGGCCGTGGTGCTCACTGCCATGATTCTGATCTGCTCGCTCGCGGCCAATTCCGATCTGACCGCCTGCAATCAAACCAATGCCGTGACCGTGATTTCCGTGCCCGAAGCCTATGGCAATCCCGCGACCTGCTTCATGCACGGCCAAGCGTATCTGGCCGAGACTTCGCTCGGCCGTGACCTGACACCCGACGAGCACATCAAGGTCATCTGTACGCGCAAACCCGCAAAGGCAGCGGCGTCTGTCACGAGGCCGTGATGGGCGTCAGCCTCAGGCGCCCCAATGGCCTTTGCCGGGCCAACTACCGAGGCCGGGCAAGCAGCGCCAAGGAAAACGGCAGGTTCGGAACCCCAAGCGCCTGGAACATAGCCGCTGGACCACCTAACCTGATGACGCAAATGCAAAACACCCCCGCTCCAGGAAAACGGACCAGGGGCGAAGGTGTTTTGATAACAGCGGTGTTTTAATAACGGCCTATTCGCGGCGAGGCCCTGCCTCGCCGCTCAACCGATGTACAGCCGAAACAGGCTCAGAACTCGGCCGGAAGATAGCCGTTGATCTCAAGCCCGACGCAGATTTCGACCAGAATGGGGGTCGTCCAGGACATGGTTTCCTCCGCTCTTGGGTTTGGTCTTTACAACCAACAAGACTAAGTGTCGTTCCGCCACAACGCAATAGCCGGCCTGGTGGTTTCGCGATCTTGATCGCCGGACAATTGGCCACGTCCGCCGAGGAACTGCACATTGAAGCGGCTTTCCGATAGGTCCCCATGGCGGTAACCCTCAACGGAACGCCACCCTCAATGCGATCCGGCGGCATCAAGGCCCAAGGTTTAACGCCCAAGCTTTAACGCCCCAGCTTTCGCGGCGATGATGCCGACTTCGAAACCGTGGTGGAAAATGGAGTTCAAGACGTCGTGACGACGCAAGAGGCCACGACCGGCATGAGGGTCGCATTCATCGGGCTGGGCGTCATGGGCGCCGCCATGGCGGCCAATCTGGCCCGCAAGGGATTCGCCCCGGTGGTGTTCAACCGCACACCTGCCAAGGCGGCGCCGCTGGTGGCATTGGGAGCAAAGCAGGCGGAAACGGCGCTTGAGGCAGCACGAAACGCCGACGTCGTGTTCCTGTGCCTGTCGGCGACCGAGGACGTCGCCGCGGTGCTGTTCGGCAGCGCCGGTATCGCGCCCGCGCTCACACGCGGCACGACCGTGATCGACACCAGCACCATCGATCCCATTGCGGCGCGCGAGTTCGCCGAACGCCTGGCCGTCCAGGGCGTCGACTTGCTCGACTCGCCGGTCACGGGCGGCGAGAAGGGCGCCATCAACGGCACGCTGACGTGCATGGTCGGCGGCTCCGCCGACGCCCTCGCCCGCGGCCGGCCATGCCTCGAAGCGATCGCCAGCAGGATCATCCATATGGGTGAAGCCGGCGCCGGTCAGGTCACCAAAGCCTGCAATCAGATCTGCGCGGCGACGACTTGGCTCGGCATCTCCGAGGCGCTCGCGCTCGCCGTGAAGCTCGGGGTCGATCCGGGACGCGTCCGCGAGGTCCTGCTCGGTGGCACCGCGCGCAGCGCCGGACTGGAGGGCAACGGCGCACGCTTCCTCGCCAGCGATTTCAAGCCTGGTTTCCGGGCGGCGCTGATGGAAAAGGACATCCGCATCGCGGTGGAGACCTTGAGCCGGGCGCGCGTGTTCGCGCCGGTCGTGGGCAACGTGCTCCAGGTCCTCAAGACACTGGTGGAGACCGGCCACGCCGACGACGACTGGATTTCCGTCGCCCGCCTGGTGCAGGAGCTCTCCGGCGTGCCGAAGGAGACGCCGCCGAAGTAGCGCCGGGTTTCCCCCGATATCCTGCGGCGTTGGCCGCCTAGGCGGCTTTGGCGGTCCATTCCCCTTCGACGCGGTTTCGGCCGTGCTCTTTGGCGCGATAAAGGGCGCGGTCGGCGGCGGCGAGCAGCGTCGAGAGTTCGCCGCCCACATCGTCGGATGTCGCAACGCCGATGCTCACGGTGGAGTACGGCCCGCCACTTTCGGCCGTCAACATGGCGAAAGCGGCGCGGATCCGCTCGGCGATCCGAACGGCCTCGATGGCGCTCGCGCCCGGCAAGAGGCAGGCGAACTCCTCGCCGCCGGTGCGGCCAAACAGGTCGCCGATGCGCAGCAGCGGCGACGCCGTGTTGCAGAATTCGCACAGGACGCGATCACCGGCCTCATGCCCGAACGTGTCGTTGACGCGCTTGAACTGGTCGAGATCGAGAACCAGCAGCGCGGCCGGCTGACCGGCGGCGAGCGTCTTGGCAAGCAGCGGCACGCCGCGTTCGAAGAACGCCCGGCGATTGGCGACACCGGTCAGGGGATCGAGCAGCGCGGCGGCGCGGTGTTCGGCGGTCTGCCGCTCCTTGACCATGCCGGTCACCAGGAAGGCCATGCTCAGATAATGGGCCAGCAAGAGGGCGACGCCGATCGACACCCACGCCGGCGCCGGCCCCTGCATCACGATCGGGAAAGGCAGGATACCGGCAAATGCGAAGCGGGAGCCGAGCAGCACCGCATGGATGGCCAGGAGCGCGATGGCGGGCCGGCGCGAGCGCAGATCACGCTCGCGCATCTGCCCGTATTGCCAGAGGGTCATCAGCGTGTAGATGCAGGTCAGGCAGGAGAAGACCGCGACCCGCGTGGTCATTTCGGACAGGAACGTCGGCGACAGGCAGGCCGCGATCCAGATCGCCGCCCCGGCGACCACGATCGCAGGCGCGGTTGCCCGTCCGGCGAAGACCCGCGCTCCGGCCCACATCAACCCATAGGCGAGCAGGCACAATGCCCCGCCGGTCGCCACCGACGCGGACAAAGGGATGACGCCGCGCAGGCACAGCATGATGGAACCGGCGCACATTGCCAGCAAGGCAGAGCCCCACAGGCACAAGGTGGCGGCGCGCCGGTCCTGCAGCCAAAAGAACATCAGCATGATGCCGCAGATCGCATTCGCGAATGCGGCGCCCGCGGCCAGCGTCGGTTGATCGATCTGCATGTCCCGCCCCCGCCGTGACTGCTCGCTTTGCAGAACCGCGGCGGGCACCTCATAGCAAGGCGAGGCTGACCGAGTGATTGCGGCGTCGGATAGAATTTGAATCGTTTGTGCGCTCGAAACGCGTGTGCGTCGCTTTCAACGAGCGCGCGCAGACGAACGTGTCCGCAGCCCGAACCGACTCGTCCCTAGAATCGGTAGGCCAGCGCGACGTGGGCGTTCACGCCGGCGCTCGACCCATCGCCCAGGGCACCGTTGACGGCAGCCTTGGCACTGAAGGCATCGCGCTGGGCCATGACGGCAAGCCCGGCCTTGAGGAGGTGGCGGCTGTCGTAGGCGGACGCCTGAGCGACGGAGAAGCCGTAGAGCGTGCCCGTGCTCCACGCCTGTGGATCCTTCAGGGCAAGCTCGTAGCCCAGCGTGGCGGACGGCACGACGGTCCATCCGGCCCATTGCCGCGCCTTAATGGCGATATCCACGTCGGTCACGAGATCGAGGCTGTTGTGGGCGATGTCGCTCATCGAAAGGGCGAGTTCGCTGCCGCTCTCCGCGAAGCCATCGATCACCACCCGGGATGCGCGCAGCCCGACCTGCGGCGTGATGGTGTACCCGTCGAAGCGCCAGATCCGCCCGACATCGACACGGCCACTGTAGAGGGCGCCGTGGCTGTTGCCGCGGGCGATTCCCAGACCGCCGCCGAGGCTGCGTTCACTGCCGTAGTCGATCCAGCCGAGATGGCCGCGGCCGGCGACGTAATAGCCATTCTCCAGGGCCGTCAGCCCATAGCGCGCGCCGAACGTCGCCAGCGCGATATCCACATTGGCGCTGCCGTTGGCGCTTGTCACCGAGCCCGAACTGTAACCGAGCCCGAAATGGGCGCTGGTCTCCGGCCCGAGCCGATAAGTGCCGCCCGCCACCGTGCCGGCGGTCCTTTCCGTGCTGCCGGCGATGCCGGTGGCGCCGCTCGTATTGAAATAGTCTCCCATGCCGGTCGCCCACAGGCGGGTGCGACCGATGCCGAGGTCGCGGCCGCTCGTGTAGGCCGCGCTGGCGTCTTCGATCCAGGCCGGTCGGCGCGACAGATAGGCGGCGGCATCGGCATGCACCTGGCCACCCACCTGCGTTTCGACGCCGCCGAGCGTGCCAGCGTCGATGGCCGACTGCAGATAATAATTATAGCGGGTGTAATGCCCCGACAGCGGCGAGTTCTGCAGGGCATTGAGGAAGGCGGCACCACTGGCCGCATTGCCGACGAAACCCGCCTGCCCCGGCAGCGACCCGTAATAGACCATCTTGCCGCGCAGGACGTAGATGTCTTCCAGAGTGAGGCCGAGGCCCTGCTGGAGGTAAGCGTCGAGCGAGCCGTAATCCGACTCCACCTGTTCGAGCGCAGCTTCCAGATAGTCTGCCCGCACACCGAGCAGCGCGCGCAGCATGATCGCCTGGTCGGACGTGGGGGACAGGCCGCCGACGATGGCGTCGATGAAGGGGGCGAGATAATTGTTGCTCGCGATGTAGTCGTTCTTGATGGTGGCGAGCGACACGCCGGCGATGTGCTGCAACAGCGCCGCCGTCCAGCCGGTACGGTCCTTGCCGCCGGAGCAATGGAACAGCGCGGCGTCGTCCTCGTGGGCGAGCGCAAGGAGAGCCGCCCGGAAGCCGTTTCGCTGGGTCTGGTCGCCGACGAAGTCCTGATAGATAGCCTTCATCGAGGAGATCGCCGCCGCCGCATTGGTCGTATCCGGGGCGGTCGGCGTATAGCTGCCATAGATGTTGGCGTTGTACTCGATTGCGCCGATCTGCAAGTCCGGACCGGCATTGGGGGCGAACGGCCAACTGGGGGGGCCGGCGATCTCCGAGCCCGTGCGCAGATCGACGACGAGGCCGATGTTCAGCGATGACAGATAGGCTTGGTCGGATGCGTTGAGGATGCTGAGCGCCTCGGAGCGGTAGAACGCGCCGATGCGCGCATAGCCACCGTGGCTGGTCGCATTGGTGTAACCGGTGCCGCCCATGCCGACCGGCATGCCGGCGAGGTCGCGGAAATTCCCGTCACTCGACAGGATTGGCGTCGTGATCGCCTGCTGGGCCGAGGCGGATACGGCCGACAGGCAGGCGACGATCGCCGTCGTGCAAAGCAGGGCCCTTCTCACGAACTCCACCGATAGCGCGGGACGGCGGGCGGCCATGGCTAGGGTACTCCAGGAACGATGCGCATTGGCGCACACATCCGCCGGGCCGCCCTTAAGGTCGGCCCGTCACGCGCCCATGGCCTGTGGCGGCGTCCACCGACGCCGGTTGCCGGAAAGGCTGTTCGATCGACGGGGGCGTGAAGCGCAAGGATGCGAACGTCGGTGTCTCGCCGTCCGCAAGATCGTTGAATGCACTATTGAAACTGCATTTTTATGTTGAATAAACGGTTAAGCGAATATCAACACGGGTAACGGTCGGTATACGCGCAAATCCATACGCCCTACCGAAGTATATATCCCGGCGGGTCCGGTGGTCGGGAACACGGAACGTCCGAGCCACGTTGCCCTGCAGCAATTGGGAACAAGGAACCAAGCCATGTTGGGATTGTGGCGGACCTGGATCGACGCGAGTCGCTTCGCGATAGAAACCCAGCAGGTCATCGCGTTGCGCCTGATGCGTCTTGCGTCCGGCGACATGGCCGCCGCCGGAGAAGCGCACCGCATGGTGGCGGAAAAGCTCGCGGCCGGCGTCGCCGCCCAGGCTGCGGCCGCGGCGGCGCTGATTGCCGGGGCGTCATTTATGGCGGTTACCCGTAGCGCCGCCCGCCCCTACCGGGTCCGGGTACGAGCCAACCATCGGCGGCTGACCGGTCGGCACTGATTCGAAAAACTCCGTTCGGGTTCCGTCATTGCCGCAACGGAGGACGACCAGGAACAAGCGCCGCCGCCGCGGGTTCTCCCGGCATGGGTTCAAAAGGGAGACCCCCCATGTCTGATCCGCGTGACCGCGATCTCTATCGCGACGACCTCGAGCGTAGCCGCGCCACCGGCAGTGGCATGAGTTCCGCCTGGGGCTGGATAGCCGGTGCGGTATTCATGCTCGTCGTCCTGGTGCTCGTGTTCGGCTATGGCGCAAACGACAACACCGCGAGCGACACGACCACGCCTCCGGCGGCGACAACCGGCGCGGGATCGAGCACCAGTGCTCCGTCGGCGACACCGAGCCCGCCGAGCCCGAGCACGCCGGCCAACCCGAGCAATGGCGGCCAGGCCCGTTAGTCGCTCCGCCATCATCGAGATTTCAAACGCATTCGGGCGCCCCGTCTCCGGGGTGCCCGAATGCGTTCAGCGGCCTCGCAATCAGCGCTTCACGAAGGCATTGCGCACGGACGTGAGTCGGTCCGTATTGGGCAGTACGCGTGACGCGGAGGTCGTTTCATTCTCCGGCTGGCCGGTATCACAGCGCACTTTGGTGTCGCGGCCGAGCAGCCCCGTATCATTGTGGAACTCGACCTTGTGGCAAACCTCGCCCCAGCCGTTGGAGAACAGGATCTCTCCGACCCGAGTCTTCCCGAATGCCGAATTGTCGCGAATGGGGACATCGCTCACCGGCCGCAAGGACAATGAAAACGGCACATACCCGCTGAAGAGGGCAGCGCTGGCAAAGATCAGGCTCAGGACCGAAATGATGGCTGCGGTGCCGCGGGCATAGCGGCGACGCCGGCGCCGCGACGGCCGTTTCGTCGGTTCGCTCGCGGTGGGCCGGCGGACAGGCCAGCCACCCCCGAGGGACGCCCTGGAAGTACCCGAAGTCTCAGGCATATTCGACGTCCTCGCCACTCTGGCGCCGCCATTGAACGCCCGCACGGGTTTCAGTCGGCTTAATGAACTCCCACTGGATTGCATCCCTGCGTCATCGTGACGAGTGGTTGCGCCGGTACAATATTCCCGCCGGCAGGGCTGGTTCTCGCCCAGTTGCGGGTCCGATCCGCTGTGGCTTCCGGCACGCACTCCCCTGCGGGTTTGTCCGCCGCTCCTCTTGGTAAACGAAATCTTTACCAAGCCAGTCGAAGACTGACGATCTCCGAGCGCTCCAATTGCGCGCGGGGACGGGGCATGGCCGTCCGGAGATCCGGACGCGCCGGCGCGAACAGGGAGCAAGGCTTTGAGATGCCTTCGCAATCTCAAGCGCCCGAACAACGCGCCGCCGGCCCCGCCGGGCGGCCGGAACACGGCAAGAGCGGGTCCTATGGGTGGTGGAGAGCGCATCGCAATGATCAGCAGGTCGGGGCCGGGGGCCCCGGGCGCTGGCGCGCGCGCCGCCGCGGAGGCGCGCGAATGAGCCCGCTCGCCTACGGTCTCACGCCAAAAATGAAGCCCATTTCGCCGAAGCGCACGGCGGTGATCGCCGCGCTCGACATCGGCACGTCGAAGATCGCCTGCCTGATCGCACGCCTTCGTCCCCATCCGCCGCAGGACGTGCTGCCGCGAAGGAGCCACGCGGTCGATATCATCGGATTCGCCCACACCGGTTCGCGCGGCATCAAGGCCGGCACGGTCATCGACCTTTCCGATGCCGAAGAGGCGGTCCGCCACGCCGTCGACCTCGCCGAGCGTTCCGCCCGCTGCCAGATCGATTCGGTGATCGTATCGCTGTCGGCCGGACGCCTCGGCAGCGAACTCTTCAATGCGTCCGTGGACGTGCCGGGCGGAACCGTGTCCGATCGCGACATCGAACGGGCGCTCGCCGCCGGCAGCCAGTGCTCGGTGCGCGAAGGTCGCGTCGTGCTGCACGCGCTGCCGACCGGGTTCTCGCTCGACGATGCCCGCGGCATTCGCGAACCCCGCGGCATGCTGGCCCATCGTTTCGGCGTCGACCTGCACATCGTCACCAGCGACATCGCCGCGCCGAAAAACCTCATCTTCGCGGTCGAGCGCTGCCACCTCGCCGTCGAAGCCATGGTGGCTTCGCCCTATGTGGCCGGGCTCGCATGTCTCGCCGACGAGGAGACCGATCTCGGCGCCGCGCTGATCGATCTGGGCGCCGGCACGACCACCATCGCGGTGTTCTCCGGCGGCCGCTTCATTCATGCCGACGGCTTCGCGGTCGGCGGCCAGCACATCACCATGGACATCGCCCGCGGCCTGTCCGCCTCGCTCTACGACGCCGAACGCATCAAGACGTTTTACGGCAGCGTCATCGCGGGCAGCGTGGACGAACGCGACATGATCGCGGTGCCCCCCGTCGGTGTCGACGAGCGTGAGCCGCCGCAGTTCGTCTCGCGCGCCAGCCTGACGCGCATCATCAAGCCACGGGTCGAAGAGATTCTCGAAATGGCGCGCGACCGCCTCGCCGCCTCGCCGTTCGCCGCCGAGCCGCGCGCCCGCATCGTCCTGACCGGTGGCGCGAGCCAGCTCACCGGCCTGCCCGAACTCGCCAGCCGCATTCTCGGCCGGCACGTCCGCCTCGGTCGTCCGCTCGGCATCGCGGGGCTGCCGGAGGCCGCCAAGGGCGCCGCATTCGCGGTCTCCGCCGGCCTCGTGGTCTATCCGCAGGCGGCTCATCTCGAGCATTTCCAGCCGCGACGCACGCGGTATCTCATGACCGGCACCGGCGGCTATGTCGCCCGCGTCGGCCGCTGGCTGCGGGAGAGCTTTTGAGATGGCTCGCGCGGCGCAACACTTCCTCTTCGCTATTCCGGGACGCACGGCTTGCTGCGCGCCCCGGAATGACGACGGCAGGACATTGCACTTCGTCTTCAACCCTTCGGCCGGTGGCGGACCGGTCGCAACGAGCGGCGCCGGCGGCGCCGGCGCAAGCATGAGGCAGCCATGAGCATCAACCTGAAGATTCCCGATATCCGGGAGCTGAAGCCGCGGATCACGGTGTTCGGCGTCGGCGGCGCCGGCGGAAATGCCGTCAACAACATGATCACGGCCGGGCTCGAGGGGGTCGACTTCGTGGTCGCCAACACCGACGCCCAGGCGCTGACCTCGTCCAAGGCCGAGCGCGTCATTCAGATGGGCGCCTCCGCCACCGAGGGGCTGGGCGCCGGCTCGCAGCCGGACGTCGGCCGCGCCGCCGCCGAGGAAGCCATCGACGAGATCCGCGACCACCTCCAGGGCGCGCACATGATCTTCGTCACCGCCGGCATGGGCGGCGGCACCGGCACCGGCGCTGCTCCCGTGGTCGCCAAGGCGGCACGCGAGATGGGCATCCTCACCGTCGGCGTCGTCACCAAGCCGTTCCACTTCGAAGGCGCGCGGCGCATGCGCTTCGCCGAGGCCGGCATCCTCGACCTGCAGAAATGCGTCGACACGCTGATCATCATCCCGAACCAGAACCTGTTCCGGGTGGCGAACGAGAAGACCACCTTCGCGGACGCCTTCTCGATGGCCGACCAGGTGCTCTATTCGGGCGTTGCCTGCATCACCGACCTGATGGTCAAGGAAGGCCTGATCAATCTCGACTTCGCCGACGTGCGCGCCGTCATGCGCGAAATGGGCAAGGCGATGATGGGAACGGGCGAGGCCTCCGGCGAGAAGCGGGCGCTGCGCGCCGCCGAAGCCGCGATCGCCAACCCGCTGATCGACGACGTCTCGATGAAGGGCGCCCGCGGGCTCCTGATCTCCATCACGGGCGGCAAGGACCTCACCCTCTACGAAGTCGACGAAGCCGCGACGCGCATCCGCGAGGAGGTCGACCAGGACGCCAACATCATCGTCGGCGCCACCTTCGACGAGAGCCTCGACGGCATCATCCGGGTTTCGGTCGTGGCGACCGGTGTGGACGAACTCGCCATGCGCCCGGCGGCTCACACGGTCGAGCCGCTGACCTCGGCGGTTTCGACGCCGATCTCGGCGCCGGTTGCGCCCGAGAACCGCATCTCCGAACTGACCGCCCGCCTGCGGGCCGACACCCAGCGCCTCGCCGACCGGCTCGATCGCGGCGGTGACGCCGCCGCGACGTTGCGCGCCTCGGCGCCGCCGCCGTCGGCTCTTGCCCCCACCCAGACCACGATCGACACGGTCGCGACCGCCGCCGTCGCCGCAGCCCTCGAAGACGTCACCATCCGGCCGATCGCCCCCAAGCCGACCCTGTTCGAGCCGCCGGTCGCCGAACCGGCACCCGTCGAGCCGCAGATGCCGAAAGTGTTCATCCCGCCGCAGCCGGAACGGCCGTCGGGACGCGCCCCGCGCATGCCGCGCATCGACGAACTGCCGATCCCGGCCCAAAACGAGATCCGCGCCCGCCGCGGCGAGCAGGAGCCGGAACATCCGGAGAAACGCCGCCTGAGCCTCCTGCAGCGCCTCGCCCAGGTCGGCCTCGGCCGCCGCGAGGAAGAGCCGGCGCTGGAACCGCAGCCGGTGCGCTCGCAGCTGCCGCCCCTGCCCGAGCGCCGGCCGCAACAGCCACTGCCGCGTGACCTCGCGCCGCGGCAGGATCCGGTCTCCGACTACGCCAAGCGCGGCCAACAGGGCCTCGACGCGCACGGCCGCCCGGCGCCCGCAAGCCTGTCGGAGGACGACCAGCTCGACATCCCGGCCTTCCTGCGCCGGCAGGCGAACTGACCGACTGCTTCCGCCAAAGCAGCCGCCTCATCGCTTCCATCGTCATGGCCGGGCCTCGCGCCCGGCCATTTCGATTCGAGCTCCAAGCCCCCCTGCGACAACTGGAACCTACCGCGAACGCGTCCTTGGGACCGGCGACGTGCTATCATGCTGGCAGCATCCTCGCGCCAATGAGGGAGGTTGCCATGCCCCACAGTCTCATCGCGAGCGACCGCGTCACCAAGGCGCCGGTCTGCGGCCACGACGGCGGCCGCCTCGGCTTCATCGAACGGCTGATGATCGACAAGCAGTCCGGCAAGGTCGCCTATGCGGTCGTCCGCTGCAGCGATCCCTTCCCCGGCACACCCCGGCACTGCCCGCTGGAATGGACGGCGCTGCGCTACAATCCGGGCTTCAAGGCATTCGAGATCGACCTGACACCCGACGAATTGCGCGAGCGCGCAGCGGTGGAAGGCGAGGCCTTCGACTGGGGCGAGCGGTCGGCCGAATACCGCCATCCGAACTACTGGGCGGTGTAGTGCCTCAGGGTTCCGGTGGCATTGTGATGCCGCCGATCCAGGTCGTACGGATCGTCTAGCGGACGGCCTGCGTCTTGACGTCAGCATTCCTCGGACGCGCCGGCTTGGCGGCGGCCTTCGGGGCCTGCTTCTGCGCCGACGGGTCGACGTTGCGCACATTCCCCCACGGATCCTTGCTGCCCTGCTGGTCGGGCAGCTTGCTGATGGCCTCCTTATAGGCGCGGTCGATCTCCTTCTGCTTCTCGATTTCCTCGGAGGTCATGTGCTTGCCTTGCGGCGCCATGTTGATGGCCGGCATCTGTGCCAGCGCCGGCGTCGCCAACGCCACCACGGCCACGACCATCATGATGATCCTTGCGGATGCCATTCGGAACTCTCCTCCACCGTCTTGCGCCGCCAAACGGACAGAACCTACTCCTTTGGCGCATTTGCGGCAAAGCCGAGGGAAACCCGAGGGGGCACCGACATTTTCCCGCACCGGTTGAATGTCCGGTTCGGACTGATGGCACGGAGAAATCGGACTGCCCGATCCGCTGGAGCGTGGCATATCGCTGGCGTCAGGACGTCGCGATCACCGTGAGGTGCCGCGCCTCGGCACCGCGCACGGCGGCGAGCGGAATCGAGCGATCGAACGTCACCAGACGTCCGTCGTTCTTCACCGCGAGGGCGAGCAGGTAGATGTCGGTGATCTGGTTGGGACCCTGGATGCGGTCCAGATCGAAAAACGACGAGTCACGCAGTGCAATGTCATCGGGCCAGAACACATGGTCGGTTCGGACGACCTGCTCGACCAGTAATTCGATGGCGAAGACCGGAGTGATCGGGTTTTTGTAACGCGGTTGCGACGTGATCCGCGCCAACCCGTTCTCCGTTAGAGGACAAGTTGCCCATCCGGCAGACCTGTTCGCAGCCCACCACTCGTGCGCGTTCCGATGGTGAACATGGTCGTTGTCCAGAATGGCAATCAGTACATTGGTGTCGAAAAGGGCGCGCATGCTCAGTCTTTCGGAAGCATGCCGGCGTCCTTGAGGTCCGCTTCTTCTTCGAGCTCACGGATCAGTTCAGGCGTAACGACCCCGCCCCGGTGAGGAAGGACCAGAAAACCGTTGCGCTCGATCAGCGGCCACATCTGCTGATGCCCCAGCCCGCGCCGCGCCAGATCCGACACCGCCTGATCGACCGTGACGCCGCGCTCGGCGGCGATCTTCTCGGCCGCCCGCATCACGTCGTCGTCGATGTGGACGATCTTGCCCATGGCAAAACAATAGGAGCAAAAGACCGCACCCGCAACCTACAGCGGCATGTTGTCGTGCTTCTTCCTCGGCATCTCGACATGCTTGTCGCGCAGCATGGCGAGGGCGCGGGCGACGCGCTTCCGGGTGCCGAACGGCATGATGACCTCGTCGAGATAGCCGCGCTCGGCGGCCACGAAGGGCGACAGGAAACGCTCCTCGTATTCTTCGGTGCGCTGGGCGATCATGTCGGGGTCGGCGAGGTCGGCCCGGAAGATGATCTCCACCGCCCCCTTGGCGCCCATGACGGCGATCTGCGCCGTCGGCCAGGCGTAGTTGACGTCGGCGCCGATATGCTTCGACGCCATCACGTCATAGGCGCCGCCGAAGGCCTTGCGGGTGATCACCGTCACGAGCGGTACGGTGCACTGGCTGTAGGCGAACAGGAGCTTGGCGCCGTGCTTGATCAGCCCGCCATACTCCTGGCTGGTGCCGGGCAGGAAACCGGGCACGTCCACGAAGGTGACGATCGGGATCCGGAAGGCATTGCAGAAGCGCACGAAACGCGCCGCCTTGCGGCTGGCGTCACTGTCGAGCACGCCGGCGAGCACCATGGGCTGGTTGGCGACGAAGCCGACCGTCGAGCCCGCCATGCGGCCGAAGCCGGTGACGATGTTGCGCGCGAAGGTCGGCGATATTTCGAAGAAATCCGCCTCGTCGACCACCTTGGTGATCAGCTCCTTCATGTCGTAGGGCTTGTTGGGATTCTGTGGGACCAGCGTATCGAGGGAATGATCGTAGCGGTCCGGATCGTCGAAGCTCGGCCATTCGGGCACGCCGGCATCGCAATTGGCCGGCAGGAAGTCGACCAGCCGGCGGATCTGCAACAGGCATTCCACGTCGTTGTCGAAGGCACCGTCGGCGATGGACGACTTGGTGGCGTGCACCGAGGCGCCGCCCAGTTCCTCCGCGGTGACCACCTCGTTGGTCACCGTCTTCACCACGTCGGGGCCGGTGACGAACATGTAGCTCGTGTCGCGCACCATGAAGATGAAATCGGTCATGGCCGGCGAATAGACGTCGCCGCCAGCGCACGGCCCCATGATGACGGAAATCTGCGGCACCACCCCGGACGCGATCACGTTCCTCTTGAACACTTCGCCGTAGCCGCCGAGCGCGGCGACGCCCTCCTGGATGCGGGCGCCGCCGGCGTCGAACAGGCCGATGATGGGCGCCCGCGCCTTGAGGGCCATGTCCTGGATCTTGATGATCTTCTGGGCGTGGGTCTCCGACAGGGCGCCGCCGAAGACGGTGAAATCCTTGGCGAACACGAACACCTTGCGGCCGTTGATGGTGCCCCAGCCGGTGACGACGCCGTCGCCCGGAATTTTCACCCGCTCGGCACCGAAATCGACGCAGCGATGCTCGACGAACATGTCGAACTCCTCGAAGGAGTTCTTGTCCATCAGAAGGTCGATGCGCTCGCGGGCGGTGAGCTTGCCGCGCTTGTGCTGGGCATCGATGCGCCCCTGCCCGCCGCCGAGGCGCGCATGGACGCGCCGCATGTCGAGCTTTTCGAGAATGTCCTTCATGATGTCCCCACGACAATCGGACCGGTTAAGCCGGTTCTAGCACGTCGTAGCGGAAACGAGGAATGCAGACGAAGGGCGAAAGCCGGAGCGCAAAAGCGTTCGGCTTTACCGAACCTTCCCCGACAGGCGCAAGATGAACACCAGCACCTCGGCGACCGCCTTGTAGAGATTTTCCGGAATTTCTTCGCCGATCTCCACCTCCGACAGTGCCGCCGCGAGACCGGCGTTCTCCTCGATGGGAACGCCGTGCGCACGGGCGGTCTCGACGATCTTCTCGCCGATCGCCCCCTTGCCCTTGGCGACGACACGCGGCGCTTCGCCCACACCCTTGTCGTAGTGGAGCGCGACCGCAAGCGGGATGGTCGGGGTGGAGGTCATGTGGCGCGATCCAGGAAGCGGCCGGCAGGTGCCGCGGCCTCGCGGGGACGCGGCGGCGCGCCGTCGCGGATCATGATATCGGGTTCCAGCTCGGCCTCGGCCAGCGCCGCCTTGAGGTCGGCGACACCGGCGCGGAAGCGCGCGGCCGCCTCGGGCCGCTCGGCCCACAGCGTGACCGCCGCCCGCTCGCCGATGAGCGCCACCTGGGCGTGGATCGCGCCGAGCGGTTCCACGTCCACCGAGAAGCGGGCACGCCAGACGGCCTTTGTGCCTTCGGCCGGCGTCCCGTGGCCGTCACGGGCGATTTCGAATTGGGCAATCATCAGGCCCTGGGGCGTCGCGAACGGGATCTCGAAATGCCAGCGCGGACCGCCGGCGGCGTCCGCATGGGACGGGCGCTCGGGCAGCGAGGCGGCCTGCAGAAGCGTCTGGCGGCCGAGCGCACCTTCGGTGTCGCGCAGGAGCACCCGGCCGATTTCCTCGGCGGGCGTGTCGATGGCGATGGCCGGGGGCAGTTCGGGCTGGGCGGTGGTCGGCGCGCCCCGGTAGGGCGGCGGAACAGGTTGGGCCGACGCCTGTTCCGGCATGGGTCCCGCCGGCACCAATGGTGGCGCGCGCATTGGCGGCGCGGCCATTTCGGACCGCACCGGCACGCCCGCGTCTGCGGCCATGAACGCCCGCAGCACTTGGCGAAGGGTGAGGAGCGCCGTCTTGAGATCGGCCGGGGCATCGGCGCCGCTCGCGAGGCCGGCTTCCAGGAACAGGCCGGAGCGCGCGAATGCCTGCTTGAGGGCGGCGGCCGGCAGGCCGTCGGCGACCGGCACCCGCAGGGCCAGGACCTGGGCGGCGGCGACCGTCACCGCCGCCGGCAATGACGGCGATCGCAGCGCTACGGCGAGGTCGGCCATGAGCGGGGCCAGACCGCTCTGGCGGACGGCAGCGCCACGCACCGCCTGAGCCAAGGCGGCCGCGTTGACGGCGGCAGGCGACACGGGCGGCGACGGCACTTGCGGCATCGAGGCACTGGACGAAGCGTTGAGGCGCGCCGCGTCGGCAGTGACATGACCGGCAGTGACATGGCCAGCAGTGAATTGGCCGGCTGGAGCCCGCGTGTGGCTGCCGCCGACCGGGAACGCGGCCTCGAGGGCCGCCTGCGAGGGACCATCGACGACCAGCGGCACGATGGCCTTGGCGCCGGTCAGGCCGGGCTCGATGAGACCGAGGCGGATACCTTCAAGCGTGTGCCGGACGGCGACGCGTACTGTGGCGCCGACCGCGAGCGGCACGGAGGAGACGACGTCGATGAGGGTGTTGGCCAGCGCCAGCCGGGCCCGGCCATCGGCCAGGAGCTGCATGACTTTCGCTTCGACCACCTCGCCCGGAGAATTGCCGGGCGCGGGTGCGCCGAACTGCGTGGTGAACGTGACCGTACCGGGCGCGACAATGTCCACGGGGCTATCCTGGCGACGGTGGACCTGGAGACCACCCTATAGGCCCCGTCTAAACCAAACGTTAACCTCGCGCGGGAAGGAGCGCCTTACGGGTGGTGGCGGTTGAATCGCCACAGGCCGAACGCGAAGGCCAGCATCAGAAGGCCGCCGACGAGGAACGAGACCGGCCCGGCGCCGAGCTTGTCGAACCACTGGGTATAGAAATGGATGGCGCCGAAGACGGCGGCCACATTGACGACCCAGCGCCGGTTGACGGTGACGCCCCAGACGCCGACACCGAACAGCGCCAGCGCCCAGAGAACCGAAAACGCCAGGCGGCCGATGGCGAGCGAGGACGCCGTGCCGCCAAGCCACGCCAGCCGGTCGCCCCAGAGCGATCCGATCCAGAAACCGAAATTGACCAGGAGCACCGCCGTGCGGGCGGCATTGAGGGCGAGCCGTTCGTAGTCGGAGCGCAGCGATTTCGATGCCTGGAAGGCCGCCGCGGCGAGCCCGGAGAAGATCAGGATGGTCAAAACCGGTTCATGGATCGCCAGCGAATAGGTGGCGTGCCAATAGCCGCTACGCGCGCCCAGGCAGGCGGCAAGCGCCAGCACGGCCGCGACCATCAGCAGGCTGGAACGGGCCACGATGGCGGCGCCGGTCAACAGCGCCGTCACGGCGAGCAGCGCGCGCAGATTCCCTTCGCCCAGGGCGACGATGGCGCCGGTCGCCGTCAGGGCACCGACCACGAGACATATCTGCGCCAAGAGAGACCACTGATCCGAGCCGAGCCGCTGCAAGCCGAGACCGAGGGCGAAGAGGGCCGCCCCGATGGCGATGACCGTGGGGGCGGACGGCACCAGGGCGCCAAGACCCGCCGCCACGGCGATCACCCCGAACCCGACCAGGATGTTGATGCCGAGCGACCCGGCCTCATGGCGGCCGAGCTGCAGGAGCCGGTCGTATTCCTCGGCGGTGATCCGGCCTTCCTCGCGCAGCCTCGTGATGTCGAGCGTAACCTTCATGCCCCTCTCCCCTTGGTCCCCACGGCCTCGGCGCTCAACGCGTCAGGTCGAGCACCATTGCGGCCGCGCGCATCTCCGCCTCGCGGCGCTGGCGTCGATCGAGCGCCAGGGAGTCGCGTCCCCAGAACTCCATGTTCCAGTCCTCGTCCACATGGGCGGCCGCCCAGGCGGCGCCGGTGTCGAGGCCCCCATGGGCGAGCGCGAGCGCGATCACGGCCGAGCCGGTCAGGGTCGTGACCGCATGCACGCCGGCGAGCCGCCAGGGCTCGCGGGGGATGATCGCCGCCATGGCGGCGAGCGCCGCTTCCGGCTGGGGGACGAACATCACGCCTTCGCCGAGCACGAAGCGGGCGCCTACGGTCTCGCGCGCCCAGGCGAGGATCGGATCCCAATGGGCAGCCTGCCGCTCGATGAGGCCGGCGGGAGCATCCGCCCGATAGAACAGGAGATCTGAGGCGAGATATTTTTCCACCTCGGCGGCCACCTCCGGCACCACCGCGATGACGCCGTCGACGACCGTATTGGCGAGCCGTGTCAGCGGCATCGAGGCCGGGTCGACCACCTCGCCTTGGGCCCGCCACTCGGCCGCAACGGCCTCCGCGAGCGCCGCGTTCGGCAATGCCAAAAGGCCGCGCGCGGGCGTGCGGATCGGGCGGTTGTCGAGATGGATTGCGAAGCTTCCCTCCGCTTGCGGCACGACCGCCACGGCCTCGTAGAACCGGTGGCGCAACTGCGGTTTCATGGCGGTGCGCGCCGCCGTCATCGGATCGGTCGGCTCGGTCGCGAACAGGTCCTCGAACAAATCCCGCATGTCGGCATCGATCCCCGGCGGCGCTCCATCGGCCGCCGACACAGCCACATAGGGCCCGGCGGGCCGCGACGCCAGCCCGAGCAATCGAACGGCGGCGGACCGGGAGAAAATCCATCCGACGAAAGGCTAGTTCTTTCAAATGGTTGAATCACGGAATCGGGAGGTGATTTCAGCCTGGAAGTATGCCAATCTCCATATCAGCCAACAAGAAACCGTCCCACCGAGACTTACGGCACCGGCTGCGAACATACGCTGCCTAAACGCAAGCTGCCTAAACGCACTGCCCATCAGAGGCGTGGCGTTGCTGCAGCGCCAGCCCGGCCAACGACCAGAATTGCCACAAGAAAAGCGCAAGACCGGCAATCGGCTTGCGTCCCGAGGGAGGACATGGAAAGCACCGATATCTCGGCGCCGGACTATTTCCACAAGGTGGTCGACTGCCAGTGGGCCTGTCCGGCACACACACCCGTTCCCGAATACATCCGGCTGATCGCCGCGGGCCGCTACGGCGACGCCTACATGATCAACTGGAAATCCAACGTCTTCCCGGGAATTCTTGGACGCACCTGTGACCGGCCCTGCGAGCCCGCCTGCCGGCGCGGCCGGGTCGAGAAGGAGCCGGTGGCGATCTGCCGCCTCAAGCGCGTCGCCGCCGACTTCAAGGACGACGTCAAAGGCCGCATGCCGGCGCCGGTACGGCTGAAGAACGGCAAGCGCGTCGCCCTGGTGGGGGGCGGCCCTGCCTCCCTCACGGTCGCCCGCGACCTCGCGCCCCTGGGTTACGACATCACGGTGTTCGACCGCGACCGCAAGGCCGGCGGGATGATGCGCTCGCAGATTCCGAAATTCCGGCTGCCCGACACGGTGATCGACGAGGAGACCGGCTACGTCCTCGACCTCGGCGTCGAATTCGTCGGCGGCCGCAATATCGACAGCCTCAAGGGCCTGCTCGATGAAGGCTACGACGCCGTCTTCGTCGGCTCGGGCGCCCCGCGCGGGCGCGAGCTCGACCTGCCCGGCCACCAGGAAGCGCAGGCCAACATCCATATCGGCATCGACTGGCTGTCCAGCGTCTCGTTCGGGCACATCAACCGGATCGGCAAGCGCGTCATCGTGCTCGGCGGCGGCAACACCGCCATGGACTGCTGCCGCTCCGCCCGCCGCCTCGGCGGCGAGGACGTCAAGGTCGTCGTGCGCTCCGGCTTCGAGGAGATGAAGGCCTCCCCATGGGAGAAGGAGGACGCCCAGCACGAGGGCATCCCGATCTTCAACTACATGGTGCCGAAGTCCTTCACCCACGAAGGCGGCCGGCTCACCGGCGTCGTCTTTGAACTGGTGCAGCCCGAATTCGACCCCAAGGGTCGGCGCACGCTGGTGCCGACCGGCGAACCCGACCTGCACTTCCCCTGTGACGACGTCCTGGTCGCGGTCGGCCAGGAGAATGCGTTTCCTTGGATCGAGCGCGACATCGGCTTAGCCTTCGACAAGCGCAACATGCCGGTGGTCGATCCCGACACAATGGCGTCCACGCACCCCAAGGTATTCTTCGGCGGCGACGCGGCGTTCGGGCCCAAGAACATCATCTGGGCGGTGGCGCACGGCCACGACGCCGCGCTGTCGATCCACCGCATGCTTTCGGGCGAGGACGTCACCGAGCGGCCGCTGCCGGACGTCACGGTGTCGAGCCAGAAGATGGGCATCCACGAGTGGAGCTACGACAACGAGATCACGCCCGACCGCCGTTTCCGCGTGCCGCTGCGTGACAAGGTGATCGCGCTCGCCGACATCCGCACCGAGGTCGAACTCGGCTACGACGTCAAGCTGGCCTTGCAGGAGGCGCATCGCTGCCTCAACTGCGACGTCCAGACGGTGTTTTCCAGTTCGCTTTGCATCGAGTGCGACGCCTGCGTCGACATCTGCCCGATGGACTGCATCAGCTTCACCCAGAACGGCGACGAGGCCGATCTGCGCACGCGCCTCAAGGCCCCTGCCCCGCACGCCGACCAGGCCCTCTACGTGGCGGACGGGCTCAAGACCGGGCGCGTGATGGTCAAGGACGAGGATGTCTGCCTGCACTGCGGCCTGTGTGCCGAGCGCTGTCCCACCGGCGCGTGGGACATGAAGAAATACTTCATCGAAATGAGCCATGCGGGCAAGCCATGTCAGTCATCTCGCCGATCCGCCGCGTAAACGATTTCGTCGTCCGCTTCGCCAACGTCAACGGCTCGGGCTCGGCCTCGGCCAACGAGCTGTTCGCCCGCGCGGTGCTGCGCATGGGGGTGCCGGTGGCGCCGCGCAACATCTTTCCCAGTAACATCCAGGGCCTGCCGACCTGGTACGAGGTGCGCGTGTCGCAAGCCGGCCATCTCGGCGCCCGCGGCGGCGTCGACCTGATGGTCGCCATGAACCCGCAGACCTTCGACAAGGACGTGGCATCCATCGAACCGGGCGGCTATCTGCTCTATGATTCGACCAGGCCGATGCCGGCGTCGCGCCTGCGACACGACATCACCACCGTGGGCGTGCCGCTCACCGCCATCTGCAACGCAGAATATTCCGATCCGCGCCAGCGCCAACTGTTCAAGAACATCGTCTATGTGGGCGCGCTGTCGGCGCTCCTCGACATGGACATGGCCGAGATCGAGAGGCTGATCGGCGAGCAGTTCAAGGGCAAGGACAAGCTGATCCAGCCCAACGTGCATGCGCTCCAGCTCGGCCGCTCGTGGGTGCTGGAGAACGTCTCCTGCCCGATCGGGTTGACGCTCGCACGTGCCGATGCGGTCGGCGAACGCATCTTCCTGGAAGGCAATGCCGCCGCGGCGCTCGGCGCCGTCTATGGCGGCGCCACCGTGTGCGCCTGGTACCCGATCACGCCGTCGTCGTCGGTCGCGGAGGCCTTCACGCGCTACTGCGCCCGCCACCGCATCGATCCCGAAACAGGACTGCATAAATACGCCATCGTCCAGGCCGAGGACGAACTCGCCTCCATCGGCATGGTAATCGGCGCTGCCTGGAACGGCGCCCGCGCCTTCACGGCAACGTCGGGCCCCGGCATCTCGCTGATGCAGGAGTTCATCGGGCTTGCCTATTTCGCCGAAATCCCGGCCGTCATCATCGACGTCCAGCGCGCCGGCCCGTCGACCGGCATGCCGACGCGTACCCAGCAATGCGACCTCCTCTCGTGCGCTTACGCGTCGCATGGCGACACCAAGCACGTCATGGTGTTTCCCGAGAACCCCACCGAATCCTTCGCATTCGCGGCCGACGCCTTCGATCTCGCCGACCGCTTGCAGACGCCCATCTTCGTCATGCTCGACCTCGAAATCGGCATGAACCATCACCTGTGCGCCCCGCTCGCCTGGGACGACAGCCGCCGCTACGACCGCGGCAAGGTGATGACGGCGGAGGAACTGGAAGCCGGCCGCGACTTCGGCCGCTATCTCGATGTCGACGGTGACGGCATCCCCTACCGCACCTATCCGGGCACGCACCCGACCAAAGGCGGCTTCTTCACCCGCGGCACCTCGCGCGACCGCTACGCCCGCTACACCGAAGAGGGCGCGCCCTATGTGGACAACATGCAGCGGCTCCTCAAGAAGTTCGAGACCGCCAAGGCCGTGCTGCCGCGCCCGGTCCGGCGCGATGCCCAAAGACCCGCCAAGGCCGGCATCATCTATTACGGCTCGACCGCCCCGGCCATGGACGAGGCGATCGGCATGATCGAGGCCGAAGGCCAGCATCTCGACATGCTGCGCGTGCGTGCCTTCCCGTTCCACCAGGACGTGGAGGACTTCATCGCCCGCCACCAGACCCTGTTCGTGGTCGAGCAGAACCGCGACGGCCAGATGCGCACGCTCCTCGTCAACGAATGCGGCATCGACCCGGCGCGGCTCATCCCGATCCTGCACTACGACGGCACGCCCATCACGGCCCGCTTCATCGCCAACGCCATCGGGGCCCACCTCGACGACCTCAAGGTGACGCCGATCCGCAAGATCGGGGCGTGAGGATGTCGGTGGGTCCCGCCACAACCACTCCGTCATGCCCGGCCTTGTGCCGGGCATCCACGTCTTTCTTCGCAGCCGCCACGCCCAAGACGTGGATGGCCGGGACAAGCCCGGCCATGACGAGGTAACAGGCAACACACCATGACCTATCTCGCCAAGCCCAAGTTCCACCATCCCTCCCTGCCCAAGAACGCGCTCGGCTACACCCACCGCGACTACGAGGGCTCGATCTCGACCCTGTGCGCCGGCTGCGGCCATGACTCGATCTCGGCGGCCATCATCGAGGCGTGCTTCGAGCTCGCCATCGAGCCGCACCGGGTGGCGAAGCTTTCCGGCATCGGCTGCTCGTCGAAGACGCCGACCTATTTTCTCGGCCATTCGCACGGCTTCAATTCGGTGCACGGACGCATGCCGTCGGTCCTGACCGGCGCCAATCTGGCCAACCGCGAACTCATCTATCTCGGCGTCTCGGGCGACGGCGACAGTGCCTCGATCGGCTTCGGCCAGTTCGCGCATGCGATCCGGCGCGGCGTCGACATGGTCTATGTGGTCGAGAACAACGGCGTCTACGGCCTCACCAAAGGCCAGTTCTCGGCCACCGCCGACCGCGGCACGAAGTCAAAGCGCGGCGTCATGAACAACGACTCACCGATCGACATGGTCGGCATCGCGCTGCAGCTCGGCGCCACCTTCGTGGCGCGCTCGTTCTCGGGCGACAAGGCGCAGCTGGTGCCGCTCATCAAGGCGGCGATCAGCCATCGCGGCGCCGCCTTCATCGACGTCCTGTCGCCCTGCATCGCTTTCAACAATCACGCCGGCTCGACCAAGAGCTTCGATTACGTGCGCGAGCACAACCAGGCGGTCAACAAGCTCGACTATCTCCTCGGCCGCGCACCCATCGCGGTCGATTACGCTCCCGGTACCCTGCAGGTGGTCGAGCAGCACGACGGATCGAAGCTCGTTCTGCGCAAACTCAAGGACGAATACGACGTTTCGGATCGGGTGGCGGCGATGAATTTTCTCGCCCGCCATGCCGCCAAGGGTCAGGTGGTCACCGGGCTTCTGTACGTCGACAACGAACCGGAGGACCTGCACCTGCATCTCGCAACGGTCGACAGGTCGCTCAACAGCCTCGGCGATGCCGACCTGTGTCCCGGCGCGGCCACGCTGGAGAAAATCAACGCCTCGCTGCGCTGACGCCCAGGCGGGCCGCCGAGCGATCGCGGGCGCCGTCGCCTACCGCACGACGCGGCCGTTCTCGATCCGCACGATCTCGTTCATCGTCTCGAGCCGCACGGGGCGATGGGTGATCAGCAGGACGGCGCGGTCGGACCGCGCCTTCATCACGGCGGCGAGCAGGGCCTGTTCGGTCTCGCCGTCCATGCCCTCGGTCGGCTCGTCGAGCACGAGAACGGGCGCGTCCTTGAGAAGCGCGCGGGCGACGGCGAGCCGTCGTGCCTGACCGCCGGACAGCTTCAATCCGTTCATGCCCACATAGGTGCGATAGCCGTCCGGCTGGGCGACGATGAACTCGTGGATCTGCGCGATCCGGCAGGCGTCTTCGAGGTCGGCGTCGCTCGCCCCGGGATTGGCGACGCGCAGATTGTCGGCGATCGTCGCCGTGAACAGATGGTCGTGCTGCGAGACGACGGAGAAACGCCTGCGCAGCTCGTCCGACGGCATGCGGTCGAGCGCAACGCCGCCATAGGTGATGCGCCCCCGGCTCGGCTCCCAGAAGCGCAGGGCGAGACCGACGAGGCTCGATTTTCCCGCCCCGCTCGGCCCCATGACGGCGATGCGCCGCCCCGGCGCGAGCCGAAGGTCGATGTCGGTCAACGCCGCTTCGCGGGCACCCGGATAGGTCAGGCAAACACCCTCGAAAACCAGGTCTCCCTGCTGCGGCACCGGCACCGGCTCGAGCGGATCGCGCACCGGCGGCGGTGCATCCGCGATGGCGAACAGCCGCCGCGCCGAGGCGAGCGTGCCCGGCAGCGATTGGATCGCGAGCGGAATGGGCGTGATGGCCTCGAAGCTGACCAGCGCCATCAAGGCCAGCATCGTCAATTCCGGAGGAGCGATATGTCCGAGCGCCACCGCCGGCACGGCCAGCAGCAGCGCCAGAAACATGGCGAGGTTCGCAGCCAGGCCGACGCCCGCCTGCGAAATCGCCGACAGTCGGGCGAGCCTGCGTTCGTCGGCGATGATGTCGTCCGACAACGCCCGCAGCGACGCCGCACGCGCTTGCGCCTGTCCGTACAGATGAAGCTCGGCCAGCCCTTCGACACTGTCGACCACCAGCATGTTGAGGCGCGCCGTCCGCTCCGTGATCCTTTCGCTCGGTGCGGCGCCGAACCGCAGCACCGCCGCCGGCAGGAGAACGCCCGCCAGCGCGAACAAGCCGAACTGAGTCAAGGCGATGCGCCCATCGTAGAGCCAGAGGACCATGACGACCATGAGCGACACGAGCAGCGCCACCGCGGCCGGGGCGAACAGGCGCAGAAAGAACAGTTCCAACCGGTCGATGTCGTTGCGGATGCGCGTGAACAGATCGCCGGAACGGAACGCCTGCAGCCCCGCTGGCGCGAGCGGTTCGATGCGTTCGTAGAACCAGGTGCGCAGGACGGCGAGCAGGCGGAAAGTCGCTTCGTGGCTGATCAGGCGTTCGGCATAGCGTCCGCCGGTGCGGACGATGGCGAAGCCGCGGATCATGGCTGCCGGCGTGAAGTAGTTCATGGCGACGCCCGCCAGCCCGGCGAGGCCCATCGCGGTGATGAACCAGCCCGACGTGGCGATCAGGGCGATGTTGGCGGCGATGGCGGCTACCGACAGCGCGATCGACAGGGCAATCCAGCGCCGGTACACGCGAAAGAATTTCAACAGGCGGATGATCTCGGTCACGGCTCGATCCGTCCCTCCCGGCTGTGCGACCACAGTTGCGCATAGGTGCCGCCGCGGGCGAGCAGGTCCTGGTGCGATCCGGTCTCCACCACCCGGCCATGGTCAAGCACGATGATGCGATCGGCGGCGCGCACCGTGTCGAGGCGGTGCGCGATCGCGAGTAAGGTGCGGCCGCGGCTGAGTTGGTCCACGGCGCGACCGATCAGGCTTTCGTTGTCGGCGTCGAGATGCGCGGTCGCCTCGTCCAGAAGGACGAACGACGCGTCACGGTAGAACGCGCGGGCGAGCGCCAGTCGCTGCGCCTCGCCGCCCGACAGGCCGGCGCCGTGCTCGCCGATCGGGGTGTCGTAGCCGCGCGGGAGCGCAGTGATGAAGTCGTCCGCCTGCGCCTGCCGCGCCGCCTGCCGGACGGCCTCGCGATCGACGTCCGCGCCGTCGAGCCGCATGGCGATGTTCTGCGCCGCGGTCGCTTCGAACAGGTGCGGACGCTGCGGCAGATAGGCGATGCGCCGGCGCCAGTCGTCGAGCGCGAGTTCGCCGAACGGCACGCCATCGATGGCGACGAGGCCGGCGCTCGGCGCCACAAATCCGAGCAGCAGATTGAAGATCGTCGACTTGCCACTTCCGCTCGGTCCCACCAATGCGACCCGCTCGCCCGCCGCGATGTCGAACGAGACGCCGTCGAGCGCGCGCCGCCCGTCGGGAAAAATCAGGCTGACGCCGTCGAAACGGACCGCGCAGCCGCGACCGCCGTCGAGCTTTCGCGTGCCGCTGGGGGAACCGGGGACGGGCATGTCCAGGATTTCGACGACCCGCTCGGCCGCACCGACCGCCTCCATCCTGGCGTGATAGGCGGTGCCCATGTTGCGCAGAGGCATGTAGAATTCCGGCGCGAGCATCAGCACGAACAGGCCGTCGAAGAACACCATGTCGCCCCACATCAGCCGGAAGCCGGTCAGCACGGCGACGACCGCGATCGACACGGTGGCGAAGAATTCCAAGACCAGCGACGACAGGAAGGCGAGGCGCAGCACCGTCATGGTGTCGCGCCGGTACGCCTCCGCCATCTGCGCCACCCGTGCCGCCTCGCTTCGGCTGGCATTGAAGATCTTGAGCGTCGTCAGTCCCTGGATGACATCGAGGAGATGGCCGGACATGCGCGCGAGCTTGCGCCACTGGCGCTGGTTCATGCGCTCGGCGCCGGCGCCGATCAGAATCATGAACAGCGGAATGAGCGGCGCCGTCACGGCGAAGACGGTCGCCGACAGCCAGTCGTGCGGCAGCACGGCGACGAGGATCGCGAGCGGCAGGATGGCCACCAGCGGCACCGCGGTCAGATAGCGCATGAAGTAAGGTTCGATCATCTGGACGGCGTCGGTGACGGCCGAGACGATGCGTCCGGTCGCTTCGCCGGCGAGGCCGACGGGGCCGAGCTTCATGACGTGCGACACCAGGCGGGCGCGCAACTCGCTCTTCACGCGCGCGGCCGCCTGGAAGGCGAAGTACTCGGCCGCCCAGGCGAGCCCGGCTCTCGCCAGGAAGAGCGGCGGCAGGGCGGCCAGCCATGTCGCGACGCCCGAAAGATCACGTTTTTCGACGACGACGGCCGCCACGATCGCCGCGAACAGCCAGGCCTGGGCGATGATGAGCAGCCCGTTCGCCGCCGACAGGGCGACGCTCAAGGTCAGGTAGCGCGCCGCGAACGGCTTTTGCGCTTTCAGGAAGGACATCGTCCTGCCCGTCCGCGAATCCGGTTGCGCCTGCGTCACGGTCGTCTGCCACCCCGCCCCTGAAGGAAAGCGCCCTGACGCCTCGACGATGTCCGGCCCTCGGGCGGAGGTCCGCGGTCACGGCTGCATCACCGACAGGTAAACGCAAGGCGCCGCCGGCGCAACAAGATCGGCTACCGGGCCGGGTCGCGCCCGGGCTCAGTCGGTGACGAAGTCACCGCATTTCTGTATCTGGTCGCCGGCGCCCCACGGCATGATCGGCACCGAGGAGGTCGAGTTCTTCGGCGAGCCCTCGATGATGCGGTCGGAATAGACCATGTAGACGAGGACGTTGCGCTTGACGTCGCAGCCACGCACGATCTGCATTTTCTTGAAGAAGAGCGACCGGCGCGCCCGGAAGACGTCCTCGCCCTGCTCGAACTTTTTCTTGAACCGGATCGGGCCGATCTGCCGGCAGGCGAGCGAGATATCGGAGACCTCCTCGGCGACGCCGATCCAGCCCTTGAAGCCGCCGCGCTCCGGCACGGTGAAGTGGCAGGCGACGCCTTCCACTTCCGGATCGTCGAGACCGTAGGTGGCGAGCTTGTCGTTGGGTGTGAGCCATTTGAAGACCGTCGAGCGCTTGAAGATCACGTCCGGCTCCTCGGCCGCCCGGACGGGCGCGATCGAGAACATGGCTGCGAACGCAAGCAGCACCCCGGCGCCGGCGCGCACAAAACGACGTTTCATGGTTTCGGTCTCCATTCCTGCACGGCGTATGTAGGCGCCGCGCCGGCGGATGGAAGGTGTCGGCCACCCGACGCCCGAACGCCCTGCGCCAGAACGTGGCTGACGCCCTTCCGGTATTGGCGCCGCGCCCGCAGTCTGGCACTCTTTTCGCCGTCGAACGGAGGACATCGCCATGGGAGAACTCAGAAACGTGACCGGCGGCTGCCATTGCGGCCTGGTCCGCTTCGAGGCGACCCTCGATCTCGGCAGCGCCATCGCCTGCAACTGCTCGATCTGCCTCAAGAAGGGGCTGCTGTTCGTTTTCGTGCCGGAAGAGCGCTTCGCGCTGCGGGCCGGACAGGAGGACCTCACGGACTACCAGTTCGGCCGCAAGACCATCCACCACGCATTCTGCTCCACCTGCGGGGTCGAAACCTTCGCGGCCGGCACCGCGCCGGATGGCACTGCCATGGTCGGCATCAATGTCCGCTGCATCGACGACGTCGATCTGGCGGCGATCGAGTTCAAGCCGTTCGACGGCCGCAGCCTGTGACGTTGATCCGTTTGATCGGCGCGTCCGCTATCAGTGGGGCCGCCAAGTGCTCAGGAATTCGTCCGTCGACTTGATCCACTCGGCATTGCGCGCCATGACGAGCGAGGTGCGCGCGAGACGCAGGAAGTGCTCGCGCTTTTCCGTGCTCGGCGCGGCTTCAGCCAGTCGAGCATACTCGGCCGCCTGCGTGCGATGCCCTTGAATGTCCCACAACATCACGACGCTCCAAGATCACGACGCTCCAAGCAACGAATCAACTGAAATGTGATCCGATGCAGCCGCTCCGGCGAGGGCCTTGCGAAGGCGTCCAGGAGTTTTGCACAGGTTCCACGATCCGGACCGGCGCCCTTGCGGGTCCTGCTTCATTCGGACGCAGGCGTCCTCACTCGTTACGAAGGGTGAGGATGTAGGCGATGACGTCGGCCTGCTCCTGCGGCGGCAGCACGATGGCGGGCATGGTACGGTGCGATCGGTGCAGCGCCGCCGCGAGCGCACGGCCCGACACGCCGCGCACGGCGGCGATCGCCGCGAAGGCCGGCACCTCGGAGCGGACAGAATGGAAGTTGCCGCGCTCGACCGCATGACAGGCGGCGCACTGCACGCGCGCAGTCTCGAGGCCCGCGCGAGGATCGCCAGTCTCCTGGGCGACGCCTGCTCCCGGCAGGCCGAACAGCAACAGGCCGACGACGCATGCACGCACCATCGTTTCCCTCCCCGCCATCGATCTGCCATTCCGGGGACCGATGGGTAGACAACCTGTGGCGGACATCCAGGCTGAACGAACGCCCCGCGCGCACCTTGATTTTTCGCAACTCCGGTCCCGGCATACCGCTTGAGGTGGGAAACCTAGAATTTAAACGGCATTTGAATTCGACCTCACCGAAAAACGGAAAATGATTATTCACCGGTGCGC
Source organism: Astrobacterium formosum (assembly GCA_030848545.1). Lineage (GTDB taxonomy): Bacteria > Pseudomonadota > Alphaproteobacteria > Rhizobiales > Xanthobacteraceae > Astrobacterium > Astrobacterium formosum. Next base: position 148,116 of record JAVDCA010000001.1, on the reverse strand, counting down.
GGTATCGTGAGGTCAACTCCAGAGCCGGATGGCGCCCTCAGGGGCGGCGTCCTTTCAGCTCCCCGATCGACCAGTTGCGGTACCATGATCGAGATTTCCTCACTCATCGACGAACTCGAAGACTCCATCAGCAATGGTACCGAGCAACGCCGCTTGGTCGCCCTGCGCCGGGTGAGCGACATGTTCGTCGCCGGTTCGAGCCGCTATACGTCCGAACAGATCGACCTGTTCGACGACGTGTTGTTGCGGCTCGCCAACCACATCGAGCGCGAGGCTCGCGTGCGCCTGTCGCACAGCCTGGCGAGCATGCACAACGCGCCGCCCAAAGTGGTGCGGTCGCTCGCCTTCGACGACGCCATCGAGGTGGCGGCACCGGTCCTGACCAATTCGCCGCAACTGAGCGACGACGATCTCGTCGCCAACGCGCGCACCAAGAGCCAGGGGCATCTGCTGGCGATCTCGCAGCGCTCTACTTTGAGCGAGGCCGTCACCGACGTCCTGGTGGATCGCGGCGACACCGGAGTCGTGCGTTCGGTCGCCGAAAACTCGGGCGCCCGCTTCTCCTACAACGGCTTCGGCCGGCTGGTGGAACGTTCCCAGGGCGACGAAATCCTCGCCGAGACGGTCGGCGCCCGCGCCGATCTTCCCCGCCACCATTTCCTCAAGCTCTTGGAAAGCGCCTCGGCGGTGGTGCGCTCGCGCCTCGTCGCCTCCAATCCGCAGGCGGCGGCGCTGATCCGCGACACCGTTGCGGAGATTTCCGGTCACATCAGCCGCGAGGTCAGAAACGCCTCGCCGGAGCACGCCCAGGCCAAGAAGGCGGCCAAGAAGCGCTACAAGATCCGCCAGCCCACCGAGGGCGACGTGCACATGCGCGCCCACGCCCAGGACTTCGAAAAGACCGTCGTGGCGTTGGCGCTGTTCGGCCGCCTGCCCATCGACCTGGTCGAGCGCGCGCTCCTGGACGAACGGCCCGACATGGTGCTGATTCTCGCCAAGGCGGCCGGCTGCTCGCGCACCACCACCAAGGCCATTCTGCTGATGCAGGCGGCCGGGCGCGGCATGTCCGACGCCGACATGGAACAGGCGCTGGCGAGCTTCGATCGCCTGAGCACCAAGACCGCCAAGCGGGTTTTGGAATTCTACGATCGGCGCAAGGCCCACAGCCAGCTCATACCGGAGATCGCGGGCGAAGAGATGCTCGCGGAAGCTGTCGCCTGAACGTCAGGCTTTTTCAGTAGAGGCCACCCAGACTGCGCGGCTCCCGCCGTCCGCCGAAAAATCCGCCCGAGGCCTCCTCGAAGCGTGGGCCCATGTCGGCTGCGCGCATGTCGGCTGCGCGCATGCGGCGTCCATAAGAATCCTGGACTTCGCGATTGCCTCGCCTGACCGTGACACGGCGGCCATCCGGCAACTCGACAGTCTGCCTCGTCGTCGTCCGGCGCGGCTTGGAGGCCGCCTTGCGGGGGGGCTCGGGCGCCACCGTCTCTTCCTTGGCGGTCACCGATGCGCCCGGACGATGGGCCGCCCCGGTCCTGAACGTCAAATCCTCTTCGGAAATGGGAGCCACCGCAACGGCGGGTGGCTTCGCGGTAGCGTTCGCCGTGGCGGCGTCTTCGCGTCCCGCCCCGTCTGTCGCGGCGCCGGCCTGTCCAGGCGAGGTGACCTGCAGCGCCTGGGACGCAGGCGTCTCGTCAGATTTGGCGACCACCGCTGGTGCGGCAACCACCGGCGCCGCGACGTCCTTCGCCGTGACATTCGCCGGCGCCGCCTTGGCGACCACGGCAGGGGCATTGCGGTCGATGCCGATCACCCGCACCGGTCGCGTCTGCAGGTCGGCGGCGCTCGTCCGATCGCCGCAGCCCGCGTCCAAATAGGGCCAAGCTTGCGTGCAGGCCACCGCCGATTGGTTCAACGCATGATCTCGCAGCGACACCACCGAAATGATCGTCACCACCAAGGCGACGCCCGTGAACGCCAACCGGCGCGACCACGCGCGCGGTCGCGGCACGGCGCCCGCCCATACCGACGAATTGTGATCATGCCGCATCGATGCCGACTCCGCCGCCCGTGGTAAATTTGTGCTGGTCTTCCAATCACCTGAACGCCGCTACGCAACGCCCGGTTCCGCCCCCCTTTGGTCGCGGCCATTCGCCCACGGGCAACGAAAGGCCGGTCTCGAACATTGTCGTCATGACCAGCAGAAAGGTTCGAAGGGGACCCCATGACAAAAGCGCGCGTGAGCATTGGTACCGGAACGCCGACCGGCGAACCGGCCGCCGGCCCGAAAGGCCCGTACGTGACCGACGATCATGATGACGAGGTTGCCGCGGCGGCGGAGCGGCGATCACCCGATGAGGCGGATGGCCGCAAGGCGCCCACATCGCACCCGGCCAGGAAACGCCAGCCGAACCAAAAGGGACGTTCCCAGCCCTGAGTTGCGGCCTTGCCGTGGCTCAGTGCGACGCGCGCCGCAGCATCCGGTCCATGGTCTCGGGCGCGGCGAACAGCGTGTCCACCTCGCGCACGAGATCGGCGATGCGTTCCTCCTCGGCGGCGAGGCTGGTCCAGGCTCGCGCCATGCGTTCGAGGTCGGCCCGGTGAGGGCGCAGATCGCCGCCATCCATCAGCCGGCGGCACGTTTCGGCATAAGCGAGGAATTCGTCGTGTGTGGACACCGTTCGGCTCCCTGGTGAGTCGAACATGTCAACGCATCAGGGCGCCCGAAGTTGCGGCATCCGTGCCGGTGCCCGGCAACTTTTGTGCGATCACACCGTGATCGACCTGCCCTTGTCCGGCACCACCACCTTGACGGCCTTGCCCGTCATGGCGGCGACGAACTTGTCGGCATTGGGCTCGATGATGGGGAACGAGCCATAATGGCAGGGGATCACGGTCTCGACGCCCTTCAGGAAGCGGTCGCAGGCGATCGCCGCCGTCGTCGGGCCCATGGTGAACCGGTCGCCGATCGGCACCAGCGCGACCCTGGGCTGGTGGATCTCGCAGATCAGCGCCATGTCGGAGAAGATGTCGGTATCGCCGAGGTGATAGACGGCCGGCTGGCCGGGCGCCTTGACGATGACCCCACAAGGGTTGCCGAGATAGACCGGCGGACCGGCCGAGGTGTCGCTGGAGGAATGGTCGGCGCGCACCAGCGTCACCGAAAAGCCGCCGAGATCGGTGGTGCCGCCGGTGTTCATGGGATTGAACTTCTGCAAGCCCTTGCCGGCGAGCCACATGCACAGGTCGAAATTGGTGGTGACGGTGGCGCCGTTCTGTCTGGCGATGTCGAGCGCGTCGCCCACATGGTCGGCGTGGCCATGGGTCAGGACGATATGGGTGACCCTCTTGATGGCGGCCGCCTTGTCGGACACGAAGGCGGGATTGCCGGTGAAGAACGGGTCGATCAGCACCGCCTTGCCGTCGAAATCGAGCCGGAAGGCGGAATGGCCGTACCAGGTGATCTGCATGGTGGACTCCGAAAAATGAACTGCCCGTGCGCGGCATCGGGATACAACATCGCCGTGGCGACGTCGACGTCGCGGGCGCGGCAGTCAGCCGTGCGCGAATGGGATAGACTTATCCGATCCGTCCCAGCGCCGGGAACCACTCCAGCAGATAGAAACTCGCCTCGCTGACGAAGCCGGTCAGGAAGGCGATGCCGGTGAGCACCATGAGGCCGCCCATGGCTTTCTCGACCACGTCGAGATGCCGGCGGAAGCGGGCGATGAAGGCCGCCATGGGCTCGACCGCGAAGGCTGCCGCGACGAACGGGATGCCGAGGCCGGCGGAATAGACGGTGAGCAGGAACGCGCCCTCCCCGACCGTGTCGCGCGACGCCGCGACGGCGAGAATCGCGGCGAGGATCGGGCCGATGCACGGCGTCCAGCCGAACGCAAAGGCGAGCCCCATCACATAGGCGCCCCACAGGCCGACCGGCTTTCGCATCTCCATGCGCTTCTCGCGCATCAGGAAAGCGAGCCGCGTCAGGCCGAGAAAGTGCAGGCCCATCACGATGATGACGATGCCGGCGAGGATCGAGAGTTCGCGCGAATAGGCGTGCACCAGGGAGCCGACAGCGCTCGCCGAAGCCCCGAACGCGATGAACACGGTCGAAAAGCCGGCGACAAACAACAGTGCCGCCAAGATCGTGTCGCCGCGCGCCCGGACAGGAGTCGCGACGCCAGCCACGCGTTCCAGCGAGGCGCCGGCGAGGTAGACCAGATAGGGCGGCACCAGCGGCAGTACGCAGGGCGACAGGAACGAGAGCAGGCCGGCGAACAGCGCGGCCGCGAGGGTCACATCGGCATTCATGCCCCTTACATGCGACGGCAGAATTGTTCTGGCAAGTCAAAGGTACCATGGTCGGTGTTCGACCAAGGACCTAAGGGAAATGCCGCGTTGCAGCATGACCAGAACCGGACTAACGGAAGATTCAAGAAAGTCGTCTAGACCCACACCGTTTCGATCCTGCCGTCTAACCGGCGCTCATTCCCCGGAGCCGGAGCAAACCACCCCCAACGGCGACCGGGGCCGGATGATCTGACGTGCTGTCTCGTCTCCCCATCATCGGTCTGTTCGGCAGCGGCACCAAGCTGACGCCCGAACGCGCTGCGCTGGCTCGTGACATCGGCATTCTGGTGGCGCGGCTCGGTTCTCACCTGCTCACCGGCGCAAGCTACGCGGTCACGGAAGCGGCCGCCGAAGGCTTCATGTCGGTGAAGCGGCGGCGCGGCGTCCTGATCGGCACCATGGGGAGAGCCACCACGGCGGCTTTCGACCGCCCCGGACAGGCGCAGGAATCCGTCCAGTATCCCAACCGCTTCATCGAGATGGTGATCTACACGACGCTGCCGGACGCCTCGCGCGGCCAGGATGCGCCGGAACGGCACCTAGTCAACATCCATTCCTCCAACGCCGTCATCGCCTTGCCGGGCAGTGTCGGCACCCATGATGAACTCCAGATGGCCGCGACCTTCGACGGCGAATCCGCTAAGAAGCCGGATGAGCGACGGACGCTGCTGATCGGACCGGCCGAAGAGTTTTCGCGGGAACTGCGCAATCTGTTCGTGCACGCCCCCAACCTCGACGACGCCAAGCGCCACATCTGCCACGTCCTCGCCATGCAAGGGTTCATGGTCGAGAGACAGGTGCCTTGAAAACCGGCGCACGCAATCTCATCACCGATGTCGACGGCGTCCTGGTCGGCCAGGCGGACGATCCCGCGCGCGCCACCGGAACCACCGCGATCGTGTTCGAACGGCCGGCGGTCGCGGCTTGCGACCTGCGCGGCGGCGGCCCCGGCACCCGCGATACGGAACTCCTCCATCCGGCGCGCACGGTCGAAGCCATCGACGCCATCGTGCTCTCGGGCGGCTCGGCCTTCGGCCTCGACGCCGCCTCCGGGGCGCAATCCTTCCTCGCCGCCAACGGCCGCGGCTTCGCGATCGGTGACGCCCGCGTCCCCATCGTGCCGTCGGCCGTCCTGTTCGATCTTCTGAACGGCGGCGACAAGGCCTGGGGCGAGACGCCGCCGTTCCGCGATCTCGGCCGTGCCGCCGCGAAGAACGCCGGCAAGGCGTTCGCCCTCGGCACCGCCGGGGCCGGTTACGGCGCCACGGTAGTCAATCTCAAGGGCGGGCTCGGCTCCGCCTCGGCAGTGACCCGCGATGGCCTGACCGTCGGGGCGATCGCCGCCGTCAATGCGGTCGGGGCGGTGACGATCGGTGACGGCCCGCATTTCTGGGCGGCGGCGTTCGAACAGAACGGAGAGCTGGGGAACCATGGCCTGCCGGCGCGCCTCTGCGCCGACGCCCTCGAACCGCGCATGAAGGGCGAGGCGCGGGTGAGCACGACCCTGGTCGTGGTGGCGACCGACGCCATCCTCAACAAGGCGCAGGCGCACCGACTCGCCGTCATGGCCCAGGCCGGCATGGCGCAGGCGATTTTTCCGGTTCATACGCCGCTCGACGGCGACATCGTGTTCGCGGCGGCGACGGGGGTTGCTCCTCTGCCCGACCCGCTCATGGCCCTGACCCGTCTGGGCGCCGCCGCCGCCCAGGTGACGGCCCGCGCCATCGCCCGCGGCGTCTACGAGGCGGCCGCACTGCCCTTCGCCGGCGCGCTGCCGGCCTGGCGGGATCGGTTCTCGCTTCCCTGACGGTCGAGTGTTACCACAAGATCAAGTGTGGCCGGACAGACGCGCCCGCCAACCATTGCGGCCGGGCATCTCGCATCCCCGGCAAAGCTCGGTTAAAATTGAACGAAGCGCTGTGAATCGCCGCGGCACGTGGGGGTCGAGCTATCGCTCGGCCGGGATCGGGCGGCAGGAGAACGAGCAATGCGCACCGCGATCGCCCTCGCAATCCTGGTGATGGCGTCCCTGGGAGCTTTCGCACTGGTCAAATCGCAACAGTCGGCCCCGGTGGAAGCACCGGCGGCGACGGCCAGCGCCCCCGCCCCGGTGACTGCACCGCCGGCGCCACGGCAGGTCGTGCGCACGCAGACCGACGCCACCGAGGTGATTGCACAGGCGGCCGGAACCCAGCTCGCCCAGGCTCAGCTCGCCCAAGCGACGATCCGCCCGGCCGCGACGCCCGCAGCGGTGACGCCGGCGCCGACTCCTGCGGTCGCTGCGGCGCCCGTACCACCGCCTGCGCCGGTCGCGCCGGCCCCCACCTGCGCCAATCCGGAAGCGCTCGGCACCGCCCGCGTGGTCGAGATCGACACCACCGGCGGCCCCGCCTTCGGCTTCGAGCATTTCAAGATGTACGACTTCCTCAAGGACAAGGAGGTCGTGCTCACCTTCGACGACGGACCGTGGCTCAACACCACCCCGCACGTCCTCAAGGCGCTCGCCGACCAGTGCGTCAAAGCGACCTTCTTCCCGATCGGCAAGCACGCCACCTATTATCCGGAAATCCTCAAGCAGGTGGCCGCCGCCGGCCACTCCATCGGAGGCCATACCTGGTCGCACGCCAATTTGGGCAAGAAGACCCTCGAAGAAGCCAAGGAAGAGATCGAGCGCGGCTTCAGCGCGGTGCGCTGGGCGGTGGGCGGACCGACCTCGCCGTTCTTCCGCTTCCCGGCGCTGCGCCATCCGCCCGAGGCCATGGCCTATCTGGCCGAGCGTAATATCGGCATCTTCTCCACCGATCTCGACTCCTTCGACTTCAAGGTCAAGAAACCCGACCAGATCGTCAAAGGCCTGATGGCCAAGCTCACCAAGCACGGCAAGGGCATCCTGCTGATGCACGATTTCCAGGCCGGCACCGCGAAGGCGCTACCGCAGCTCCTCGCCGAGTTGAAGGCGGGTGGCTACAAGGTCGTGCACCTCAAGGCCAAGACCCCGATCACGACCATCGCGCAGTATGACGACATGCTGCTCAAGGATCCCAAGCTCAACCCCGCCGTCGGCGCCTCGCGCCCGCTCGGCAACGTGGTGCGCACGATCGCGGGCGAGTAGCCGCACGCTTCGTCATTGCGAGCCGCAAGGCGGAGCAATCCAGGATCACGCGGCAAAGAGCCGGATTGCTTCGTCGCTTCACTCCTCGCAATGACGAGGCGAGGCGACACGCGTATTCGGTTGTCAAACAGCCAATTCTGAGCTTCCAGCTATTTCTGCACTTCGTCATGGCCGCGCTTGTCGCGGCCATCCACGTCTTGCCCGCGAAAGCGCTTGCTAAGACGTGGATGCCCGGCACGAGGCCCGGGCATGACCGACGGCGCAATGCTTCGCCGGCCCTGTTGTTTGTCATGAGGCGCGGGCTGCGCCTGTCTTCCTCTTGATTTCCTGTCCCTCGGAAATCCGAGGGGAGCGGAGCGCCGCTTGGCGCTGCCGTAGTCGGCGGATAGGTGGGCGCCCCTTGCGGGACACCCGCGCCTTGCGGCGCTCCGCTGGCGGCATTTTTCCGTCCCGGCCACGCTTTTCGAAAATCGCCGGACAACAAGCAACGGCAATCTCCGTCAGCCAGCTCCTGGCAGGGGGCTTTCATCCCCGGGTGGTGTTCCGTGACGCCGATTCGGTGAGTGACGAGGTCACCTGCACGGGACCGCATTCCGTCCCACCCCGCGGCGTCATCGCGAATGGCGCCCCTCAGTGAACGGAACGGGAACAGGCTAAGAAAACAGAAATCCTGCGTCAAGGATTATTTTCTGAAAACCGGATCGCCGAACTTGCGGTGACGTCCGTCCTGGGTTTCGCTGCGCTCAACCCAGGCTACGGAGTCGCATCCGCTATCTCGAAAACCGCCCCACCCCGAACGGCGCCGGGTCGATCACCGGCGGCGTGCCGACCATCAGGTCGGCGAGCAGGCGGGCGGAGATCGCCGCCGTGGTGAGGCCGAGATGGCCGTGGCCGACGGCGAGCCACAGGCCCTTCTGGGGCGACGGCCCGATCACCGGACGGGAGTCCGGAAAGCACGGACGGCTGCCCATCCAGGGCCGCGCCTCGATCTGGCGGCCGAGCGGGAACAGGGCCTTGGCGTGCGGCAGCACGCGGTCGATCTGCACCGGTGTCGGCCGGGCGTCGCGGGCCGCGAATTCGGCGCCGGTGGTCAGCCGGATGCCCTGCGCCATGGGGGCGAGGCAATAGCCCACCTCGGCATCGAGGATCGGTCGCGTCAGGCCGGCGTTGCCTTGCGGTTCGTAGTGCAGGTGATAGCCGCGTTTGACCGCCATGGGCAGCCGCAACCCGAGGGGCGAAAGCACGTCCGGCGCCCAGGGCCCGAGCGCGACGACCACGTTGTCGGCCATCAGCGGCCCTTCGTCGGCATCGACGCGCCAGCCGCCGTTGGAGCGCGACAGCGTGCGCGCATCGGCGGTCACCAGGCGGCCGCCGAGCGCTTCGAGCCGCTTGGTGTAGGCGAGCGTCAGCGCCAGGGGATCGTTGACGAAGGCCGCCTCTTCCCACAGCACGGCGTGGCGCACGACGCTCGACAGCGACGGCTCGAGGGCGCGCGCCTCGTCGCCGTCGACGGCGCGGGCGGCGATGCCGAGCTTGGCCGCCATGTCGCGCTCGTGGAGGTTGCCGGCGAAGCCCTTGTCGGTGCGATAGACGCGCAGCCAGCCCGAGCGCGCGATCAGTCCCGGTACACCCGCCTCCGCGGCCAGCGCCTCGTGCTCGGCGATCGCGCGCGAGAACATGGGCCGCATCAGCACGGCCATTTCTTCCAGGACATGCGGCTGCGAGCGCGCCTTGAAGGCGAACAGCCAGGGCGCGACGCGGGGCAGCGCCGCGAGATGGTAGTTGGCTTCCGTCGTCTGCTTGAGCGCCACTTTCAGGAGCCTGCCGAGCCCCTTCGGAAAGGCGTGCGGGAAGAGCGCATTGCCTTCGACGATGCCGGCATTGCCGTAGGAGGTCTCCAGGCCCGGCGGCTGGCGGTCGACCAGAGCCACCTGCATGCCGCGCCGGGCGAGCGCGAGCGCCGCCGAGGCGCCGACGATGCCGGCGCCGAGGACCATTGCATCCAAGCGTTTCATCGCGTGTTCCGTGAACAAATCCGTTGCGGGTGTAAGAAGCACGCGGGCGGCGTCCTGTCACCCCGCCGTTGCGGGCCGGCGGCATGTCGGCGTATGAACCGGCCACCCCGCCGCGAAGAACCTCGAGTGCAACCGCCATGCCCCTCGCCTCTCCGGTTGCGCTCCTGTGCGCCGGCCTCGCCGCCCTTGGCCGGCGTGGCAGCGAGGCGCTCGCGGCTTCGGTGTTCATCGGCATCGCGGTGCCACCGCTCGCCGCCTTCGCCAAGCCCATCTTCGCCGAGGCGCTGTTCGTCCTCCTGGTGCTGTCGTTCCTGCGCGTCGATCCGGCGGCGCTGCGCCGCCACGCCGCGCGTCCCGGCCTGATCCTCGCCGCACTGGCCTGGATCATGCTCGCCGTGCCGCTCCTCGCCGGTGGCGCGCTGGCGCTCACCGGCCTCGCCGACGCCGTGCCGCCGCTTTATGCCGCGATGATGCTGCAGGCGATGGCGCCGCCGCTGGTGTCAGCACCGGCGCTCGCCGCCCTCATGGGGCTCGATGCGGCGCTCTCGCTCGCGACGCTGATCGCCTGCCTGGCCGCCGCGCCGGTGACCGCCGCCGCCTTCGCCGCCATCTTCCTCGGCGGCACCGTCGCCCTGACGCCGCTGGCGCTGGGCGGCAAGACGCTCTTGATCCTCGCCGGCGCCGCCGTCATCGCGGCGGTGATCCGGCGGCTCGCCGGGGACGAAGTGATCGCCCGCCAGAACGAGCGCATCGACGGGCTCAACGTCGTGGTGCTGTTCGTCTTCGCGGTCGCCTTCATGGACGGGGTTTACGACCACGCAGGCGCAGCGCCGCTCGCGGCGGCCGGGCTGGTCGCGCTCACCTTCGCGGTCGCGATCGCCTTCGGGGTTTCGACCTTCGTGGTCTTCGCCCGCGCGGGCCGTGCGGACGCGCTCTCGCTTGCGGTCACGGCGGCGTTGCGCAATCTCGGCCTGATGGCGGCGGCCGCCGGCGGCGCCGTCCCCGAGCTCGCTTGGCTCTATTTCGCCTATGCGCAGCTGCCCATCTATCTGATGCCGCAGCTCGTCAAGCCGCTGATGCGGCGGCTGCGCCCGCGCGGCGGGGCGTGAGACCCGCGGCCGCGGAGATCGACTTGTCATTGCGAGCCACCGGGTCCGGCCTTTGGCCGGCCCGATGATGAACTCCGCGAAGCAATCCAGGGCCGCGAAGAAAGAGATGGATTGCTTCGCTTCGCTCGCAATGACGACGAGGGTGGCTCGCGGACTGCGTCCCTGACCGCAGTTTCACGCCTCGATCGATACGATCGATCCCGGTGTTTGGGCCTTGATGGCCAGCCATTGGTCTTGGGTCAGCGCCGTCGTCGTGCGGGCGACGACGCAGTCCATGTACTTCATGCGCGGATTGTCGCTGGCGCCCGTGCCGCCGGTCGTGCTGCCTTCCGGCGAAGCCTTGAGCAGGTCGGTAAGCGCATCGATTTCGGCATCGGCGCGCTCGGGACCGACCTTGCTTTCCGTGCCGACCATCCGTTTCGCCAGCGCGTTGGAGAGATGACCGTAACCGCCGGCGAATTCGGTCTGGCCGGAGTTGTACACGCGGGCGATCACCTTGCCGTCGACCTTGAACTCGGCGCGCAACTGGGTGACGTCGGTGTCAGACGAAGGATTTCCCGACGCCGCCGGCCCGAGGGCTTCGTCGGCGGGATTGCGCGGCGGCAGCTCGATCCTGCCGGCGGCGAGACGGCTGGCGAGATCCGTCACGCCCTCAGGTAGCTTGATGGTCGGCACGCGCGTCATCGGAATGACGCGCGCCATGTCGATGGCGAATCCCATTGTCCGTCCTCCGAGTGCCCGGCCGGTCAGGCCGAGACGGCCATGGATTGGCCGGTGGTGGTCGGGGTCAGCATCTCGGCCTGGCGCTGGATCAGGCGTTCGAGATAGTTGCCGATAAACTTGTCGGTCGCAGACGAGGCGGCCGCGGGCCGTGTGGTCACGGATGAGCCGTCCCCGTAGGAGATGGTGGTCATGGCCGAGCCGTCCGCATTGGCGACGGTCTTGGTGGCGAGTCCGTCCCCGTCATGGCGGCGGCGCTCGGTCTTGAGGCCGGAGGCGAGTTCGTTGGTGTTCACGGTGCCGTCGTGGTCGGTATCGAGCTTTTCGAAGGCGGTGTCGACGTTCTGCGTGTCGCCGTTCTTGGCGAATATCTGCTCGAATTCGCTCTTGCTGACACCACCACTGCCGTCGGCATCGAGCGCATCGAAGATCTTCGACGACATGTCGACCCCATGGGCCTGCAGGGACAGCATCAGCCGCATGGTGCCGGACGTGACCGGCTGCGACGGCGCCTTCTGGTTGCCGGTCTCGGCAACCGACGGCTGCGCGGCCGTCGCCATGCCGAAGACCGCGTCGGATCTGCCGGTCTTGGACTTCCCGGAATCGGCCGTCTGCCTGAGCGAGGAAATCAGGTCGAGCGCGGCGCTCGCGGCAGCGCCAGCGAGAAACATCATCACGGTCTCCACGAAACGGCACCACCGGGAGCATCGGCACACACCGGTCCGGGCACGACCTTGCAATCCGCGTGCCGAACAAAATCAATTGATAATGCTCAAGATTTTCAGGCAATCCCGACGACGGAGCGGCAACAACGTCCTGCCGGTCCTGCCGCCCGGCACTTCCTGCCGGCCATGTGGCACGGGGCTGACAAGGCGCCGCGTTGCCCAGGCGAAGGCCGCATGGTAGGGCGACGCCAGATCGACGCGAGCGCGCGGACCCTTCCAGAACGCCCGCGGCTACGTGCCATGGCCGTGAAGGCGAGTCGCAAATGTCCCGTCCCCTCCTGATCTCCCCTTCCATCCTGTCGGCCGATTTCGCCAAGCTCGGCGAGGAGGTGCGCGCCATCGACGCCGCCGGAGCCGACTGGATCCATGTGGACGTCATGGACGGCCACTTCGTCCCCAACATCACCATCGGGCCCGATGTCGTGAAGGCGCTGCGGCCGCACACCCGAAAGCTGTTCGACGTCCACCTGATGATCGCGCCGTGCGATCCGTATCTCGAGGCGTTCGCCAAGGCCGGTGCCGACATCATCACCGTGCACGCGGAAGCCGGGCCGCACCTGCACCGCTCCCTGCAGGCGATCCGTGCGCTGGGCAAGAAGGCCGGGGTGGTGATCAACCCGGCGACGCCGGCGAGCGCGGTCGAATACGTGGTCGACATGGTCGACCTCATCCTGGTCATGTCCGTCAATCCGGGCTTCGGCGGCCAGGCCTTCATCGCCTCGCAGGTCGACAAGATCGCACAGCTCGCCGCCCTGGTGGGCGGGCGGCCGATCGACATCGAAGTCGACGGCGGTGTCACCCCCGACACCGCCGCGGCGGTGGTGCGCGCCGGCGCCAATGTGCTGGTGGCCGGCTCGGCCGTGTTCAGGGGCGGTCCCGCATCCTACCGGGACAACATCGCCGCCATCCGCCGCTCCGGCGCGAACACCCGCGGCGAGGTCGCGTGAGCCGCGCCGCCGGACGATCCACCGGACGTGATTTGGGGAGTGCTCTCATGTCGCCGACAGGTTTGAGGCGTGCCCTCGTGGCCGCCGCCGTCATGGGAGCGGCGACGAACCCGGCGCGCGCCGACGATGGGCGGGCCTGGTGGGTGGTGGTCGGCACGGTCTCGGCGAGCCATAACCGCCTCACGCCGAGCGCGGAAGCGGAGCTGCGGCGCATCGAGACGGCGGCACGGCGCTGCGGCGTCCTCACCTTCCAGGAGTTTTCCAATCGCTTCACGCTGTTCGCGCGAGGCCAGATGGTGGTCGCCGCCGGCCCGTTCCCGAACCGGGCCCGCGCCGACGCGGTCGCCAGCAAGACGGTGCCGTGCATCAGCGGCGCCTATGTGAAGAACAGCCTCTACAAGCCCGAGTGAACCCGCCGGCGCGAACGGACGCGCCCGGCGGGCCACTTGCCGCATCAGAATGCGCTGGCGGTCGGACGCACGATCAATTCGTTGACGTCGACCTCGTCTGCCTCCGCAACCGCATACGCGATGGCGCGGGCGATGGCGTCCGGCGACAAGGATGTCTTGCGCCACTCGGACAGGCTGTCGCGGACGGATGCATCGGAGATGTCGTGACCGAGCTCGGTCGCGACGACGCCGGGCGACACGGTGGTGACGCGCAGCTCCGGGCTCTCCTGCCGCAGCCCCTCGGAGATCGCCCACACGGCGTATTTGGTGGCGCAGTAGACCGCGCCCATCGGGAACACCACATGGGCGCCGATCGACGCCACATTGACGATGTGTCCGCGCCGGCGCGCCTTCATGCCGGGCAACACCGCGGCGATGCCGTTGAGGACGCCGCGGATATTGACGTCGACCATGCGCTCCCATTCGTCGGTCTTCAACTCGGCCATGAGCGACAGCGGCATGACTCCGGCATTGTTGACGAGGACGTCGACGGGGCCGAACGCCTGTTCGGCGAAGGCGATGAAACCGGCGACATCGTCACGACTGCGGACGTCGACGGTGTGCAGGCGGGCGTTGCCGCCGCTGGCAGTGATGTCGGCCACAAGCGCCTCGAGACGCTCGTTGCGGCGGGCGCCGACGACGACGCGAGCACCTTGCGCGGCGAGAAGCCGCGCGGTCGCCTCGCCGATACCGCTGCTGGCGCCCGTGATGGCGACGACTTTGCCGGTGATGCGGGACATGGGGGATCCTTTCTGGGTGGGGCGCGACCGCCGCGCCCGTCATGGCCGCAAGATGGCGCCACCGGCCCGCGAGGCGGTAGACCAGACCTCCGCGCTTCTTGCACGATTCTCCGAAAGACGATTCCGGCACCTCGGAAGCAGCGGCAAAGACCTGTACAGTCAGCCTGCGTAACACCCGCCAAATGATTGAAAGCGCTTGATATGATTGATGCATCGACCGCTCCAGGCGCCGCCACCCTCGCCGACTTGATTGAACGATTTTCCGCCCCCCATGGCGATGGCATGCATGCTACCGCGGTCCCAAACCTGTTTCTGATCCGATCGAGCCGTCCCACGGACCCTCTGCATGGCCTGCAACAGCCGGCGGTCTGCATCGTTGCGCAGGGCCGCAAGCAGGTGATGGCGGGACGCGCGGTGCTGGCCTACGACGCCGCCCACTACCTCGTGGCCGCCGTCGAGGTGCCCATCGTCGGCCAGATCCTGGAGGCGAGTGTCGCCAAGCCTTATCTGTGCCTGCGCCTCGACCTCGACCCCGCCGCCATCGCGGCGCTGATGATGGAAGCCCCGGTCCGCGGCGACGACGGCAGCGTTCCCGGCCCGTCGCTCGCCATCAGCCGCGTCACCCCGCCACTGCTCGACGCCGCCGTCCGCCTGATGCGGCTTCTCGAGTCGCCACAGGACATCGCCGTGCTGGCACCGCTGGCCGAGCGCGAGATCCTCTACCGCCTGCTGATGGGCGAGCAGGCGGCGCGGCTGCGCCAGATCGCCATCGCGGAGAGCCGGACCCAGCAGGTTGCCCGCGCCATCGCCTGGATCAAGGAGAATTTCCGCGCGCCTTTCAGCATGGAGGCCCTCGCGGCCCATGCCCATATGAGCCCGTCGACACTGCACATGCATTTCAAGGCGGTGACGGCCATGAGCCCGCTGCAGTACCAGAAGCAGATCCGCCTGCAGGAAGCCCGGCGCCTGATCCTGTCGCAGTCGCTCGACGCAGCCGTCGCCGGCCACAACGTCGGTTACGACAGCCCCTCCCAGTTCAGCCGCGAGTACAAGCGTCTGTTCGGCGCCCCACCTGCCCGCGACATCGCCCGGCTGCGCCTGTCGCCGTTCGCGCTCCAGGCCTTGTGATACGGGATCCGCGAGACTGCCTGGCATCGTGCCCCGGGCGCGGCGCGGCATGAGCTCTTTCGCGAATGACGCGCCGCAGCCCAGGGCACGAGCCGAACTGATCAGTCGGAAGGCAGCATGAGAGCCCGGGTCGATCAACCGGCTCGCCAAGCCGTGATCCTCGCCATCAGCCAAGAACCCCACGTCGCCTGCTCGCGCACCAGGCGAAAGCCCAGATGGGTGGGCGGCACGCCGGCGGCGCAGCCGCCGGCGCGGGCGTCGCGGACGAAATCGGTCACATAGGCGCGATGGCGACCTTCGGCGATGCGCACGCCGCAATTGGTGGTGGCGGCGATCGCCGCGCCGGCATCGTCGAGGGCAGTACGCACATAGCAGGTCGCGGTCCACTCCCAGACATTGCCGGCGAGATCGGAGATCCCATGCTCGTTGGTGCCGAAAGAGCCGAACGGCATGACGCCGCGCTCCTCTCCGTCGTCCTTCAGCGCCGCCTCGCGGGTGTAACGGGCGAGTGCACGGCGAGACGGATCGTCGGCATCGACCACGTCGCCGTCGTCGCTGAAACGGCTGCCGGCCACGAACGCCCATTCGGTATCGGTGGGCAGGCGCCAGCGCTCGCCGGTCACCCGCGAGAACCAAGCCGCATAGGCCTCGGCATCGCGCCAGCTCACGCCCACCACCGGACGGTCCGGCTCGGCGCCGGCCGCCGCGGCGAGCGGCTTGCAGGCGCCGGCGTCGACGCAGCGGCGATAGTCGGCGGCGGCGACCTGATGCTTCATGATCGCCAGCGGCACCGTGACACCGACGCGCGCCAACGGCGCCGTGACCGGTCGGCCGGCGCGGGTGAATTCACCGGCGGCACGGTATGGCATCGTTCCGGATGCGAGTTCCACCAGTTCGGCAACCGGCGCCTCGGCTCTGCCGGCGGATATTTCGGACACGAACGGCGCTGCCGCCAGGGGGCTCGCAAAGGCCAACGCAACCGCCAATTTGGTCACCAAGGTGATCGCCATGTCCGCCTCCGTGAAGAAAGGGGAGCGGCCGCCCGTGGCGGCCGCCGCCAAAGTCAGTGCCCGTGGGCCGGCGTCGCGACGGCACTCTGCTTTCCCGGCGCGATCGGCTCCGGCGCCTTGACCTGCGTCATGAGGTCATCGTCCCACTGGCCTTCGACCTTGAAGTGGGCGACGGCGCCCAGTTCGACCGCCTCGATGAGATTGTGGTTCACATAGGCGAAGACGCCGGGCTGACGGAACTTGTACATGGCGACTGCCGCCGAACCGCCGCGCACGAACCAGGTCTCGAGGCCGGTCTCGGGCCGGTTGGAGAACTTTCCGGTCTCCCACACATAGTCGCCATGGCCGCCGATGATGTGCGGGCGGCTGTCGCGGTTGGCCTGCGAGTGGACGATCAGGACGTTCTCGCCGACCTTGGCTTCCATGGCGTTCTTGCCCGTGAGGGCGCCGACGCTGCCGTTGAAAACCACGTGGGTGGGGGTGAGCTTGCGCATCACCTCGACCGTGTCCGTGTAGGCATCGCCGGCGGAGGGGTAGGACTTGAAGTTCCCCTTGTCGTCGCGCGGCACGTAGAGGTCGTGCTCGCCCACATAGTAGATGCGATCGTAACGCAGCGGCTTGCCATTGCCGTCCTTGAGGCCCTCGCGCGGCAGCACCATGATGGTGCCGCTCATGCCTGAGACCACGTGCCACGGGATCATCGGCCCGCCGGGTGCACAGTGATAGACGAACGCACCGGTCCGCGTCGCCTTGAAGCGCAGCACCACCTGCTCGCCGGGATTGACCATGGTGAGTTCGCCGCCGCCGCCGGCGCCGGTCGCGGCGTGCAGGTCGATATTGTGGGCCATCGTATTGGTGTCGGGATTGACCAGCGTGAACTCCACGTAGTCGCCCTCGTGCACCACCATCATGGGGCCCGGCATGGAGCCGTTGAAGGTCATTGCCTGGAACTTGGTGCCCTGCTCGTCGATCACCATCTCCTTCTCCTCGATGACGAGGCGGAACTCGACGATCTTCGGTCCGGCCTTGGTGGCCTGCTCGTGGGCATGCACGAAGGGAGGCGCCACCAGATTGATCTTCTGGCGCGGCAGGTCGAGCTTTTGCGCGAAGGCCGGCGTCGCCAGCATGAGGGCGGCGATGGCGGCGCCGGCGAGAGCGGTTCGTCTGGTCATCATGACGGTTCCCTGTCGTTCGTTGATTTCCGTGACGCCGTTATGCGCTTTCGCCCGCCGGCGCTCTTTGTGCGCCGACAAACTCGCACGCAGTCACGGCAATCATTCGCCGAGACAGGACTGAACGTCGCGAACCTTGCGCCCCGACAAAGAGCGCCGCTAACCGGTCTGGCAGCCTGTGGGGATTGCGAGGGAGACTTTGATGCCGATCACCACCGACATGCTCGTCGACGACGTGATGCAGCGCTGGCCGGCGACCATCCGGGTCTTTCTCGATCTGCGCATGCGCTGCGTCGGCTGCCCGGTCGCCTGCTTCCACACGGTCGACGATGCCGCCCGCGAGCATGGCGTCGATCGGGAGGCGCTGCTACGTGCATTGCGAGACGCAACACGTCACTCCGGGGCGCCGCCATCAGCGCATTCGCGCGCGTCCTAGACGCCCGTTGACGGCGAGCCCGGAATGACGACTTCGCCTCACCCCTTGTCGCCGCCCTCCTCCGAGAGCGCGAACAGGCGGTGTGGATCGGTGATGACGACGCGCTGGCGGCCGCTTTCGACCAGGCCCTGGCCCTCCCAGCCGGACAGGATGCGGCTCACCGTGTGCAGGGTCGAGCCGGTCATCTCGGCGATGTCCTGGCGGCTGATGGGAAAGTCGATGGCGATGCCGGTGTCGACCTTGCGGCCGGCCTGCTGCGCCAACCGCAATAGGGCGCGGGCGATGCGACCCTCGACCTGCTGGGTCGACATCTCGATGACGCGGGTGTGGCTGTCCTGCAGACGTTCCCCGATGGTCATCATGGTATTGGCGGCGAGCGCCGGATGCTTGGCGACGAGGCCCGCCCAGGCGCTCGACGGCCAGGCGAGCACGAGAGAATCGTCGACCGCAGTCGCGGTCGCCGGATAGGTCTTCAGCCCGATCGCGACCGCGACGCCGAACATCTCGCCGGGGGTGACATAACGCACCACGATCTGCTGGCCGGCCGGCGTCATCTTCGCGGCCCGGACATGGCCATTGAGGAGGATGAAAAAGGAGTGCGCCTCCTCGCCCTGCTCGAACACGGCCGAGTTCTTGGGGTGACGCACCGGCCGGGCGCTCTCCAGGATGACGTCCAGATCCGCCGGGCCGAGGCCGGCGAACAGCGGCAGATGTGCCACCAGGGAACGGTCGACAGCCATGCATTCTCCCGTCGGACAGGCCCGTGACGAAATCTAGTCTGCGGCGCCCGGTCCGACAATCATCGTCAATCGTCGCCGAGTTTGTGCCGCGACAACCAAGGCCGGCGCCTGCCGTTCTATGGAGAGGGCGCGATATCGCGCACTTACACGGCGGAGAGACCCATGGCCCCCATCCCCCGGCTCAGGCCCGACGACGGCCCGGCCCTCCTGTCCTACGGCTTTCGGCCGTTCTTTCTGTTCGGCGCCATCTATGCGGGCCTTGCCGTCGCGGCCTGGATGCCGGTTTTCACCGGCGCCCTGGAACTCATGACGGCGTTTGCGCCGCGCGACTGGCACGTGCACGAAATGCTGTACGGCTACGTGCCCGCCATCGTGGCCGGGTTCCTTTTGACCGCGATCCCCAACTGGACCGGCCGCCTGCCCCTGCAGGGCCGCCCGCTCGCCGTCCTGGTCCTCGCCTGGCTCGCCGGCCGCGCCGCCGTCAACCTGTCGGCTCTGACCGGCTGGGCGGCGGCCGCCGCCATCGACGCGAGCTTCCTCGTCCTCGTCGCCGCCGCCGCTGCCCGCGAAATCGCCGCCGGACGGAATTGGCGGAACCTGAAAGTGGTGATGCTGGTGTCGCTCCTTGCCGCCGGCAACATCGCGTTTCACCTGGAGGCACATTTCGCCGGCACGGCGGAGTATTCGACCCGCGCCGGCCTCGCCGTCACCGTCGTGCTGATCATGCTGGTCGGTGGCCGCGTCGTGCCGAGCTTCACCCGCAACTGGCTGGCGCGCGAAAATCCCGGCCGACTGCCGGCGCCGTTCGGCCGGTTCGACATGGGCGTCGTCGCGGTCAGTGCCGCGGCGCTGGCCATGTGGGTCGCCCTGCCCGACGCGACCGCGACGGCGATCGGCCTCGTCATCGCCGGCCTCCTCAACCTGGTGCGCCTCGCCCGCTGGGCCGGCGACCGCACGCTGCGCGACCGGTTGGTCCTCGTCCTGCACGTCGCCTACGCGTTCGTGCCGCTCGGCCTCGTCCTGCTCGGCTGCGCCACCTTCGGCCACGTGCCGGAAGCGGCCGGCATCCACGCCCTCGGGGGCGGCGCCGTCGGCACCATGACGCTCGCCGTGATGACGCGGGCGAGCCTCGGGCATACGGGCCACGCGCTCGTCGCATCCAGCGCCACGCAGGCGATCTACGCCGCGGTCGTCGCCGCCGCGCTGTTGCGCATCGCCGCCGCGCTATTGCCCGACATCGCCATCCCGCTGCTGTCGCTCTCGGCCGCCGCCTGGGCCGGGGCGTTCCTCGGCTTCGGCCTCGCCTACGGGCCGCTGCTGGCGCTGCCGCGCCGGGACATGGAAGCGCTCCGGCGCGCCGCCGAATGACTGGGCAACGCATGCCGCGTCGCGATCGTCCACAAGTCAATATTTGAGCTGACCGTCGGCCCATTTGGCTTTGTAGGCCCTGCACGGCGCCAGCACCGCCTCGGCGTCGGCGGACGACGGCTCCGACGCGGCCTTCAACTGGCGGGCGGAATTCTTGGTGTCCAGGTCGGTGACGATCCGGCGGGTGTCGGCAAAGCTCGGATCGAGTTTCAGCTTGGTGAATTCGAGCATGCGGGAAATGTTGTCGGCATTGGGTTTGTAGGCCCACGGCGCCACCACCGACACGACGGCGAGCAGGTTGGCGCGGCCATTGGGGTTGATCTTCGGATCGTAGAGATGGTCGATGGGCACGCATACGGACGAATTGTCGATCACATTGCCGAGGATCAACGTGGCATTGAGGCGGATGTCGCGATTGACCGAGCCGGCGCCGTCGGGCACCCGCGCCGCGAAAGTGAGCACCGAGGCAACGGCGATGGTGTCCGTCTCGCGGAAGCGGCGGATGGCGGCGACATCGTTCTCGTCGAGGACGACACGGATGGCCTTGACGATGGCGAGGAGATCGCCTCGGCCTGAAACGGCGTCGACGCTGGTGATGGCGGCGTCGAGTTCGCCCAGCATGTCGATCAGGCAGCTCAGCGCCCGTGGCCAATCCTTGAGGAGCTCGCGCGAAACGCCGTCGGGCGCCGCCATCGCCTTCTGGTAGAGGGCGCAGTCGGATTTCCCGAACGAGCCCATCTTGGATTGTGCCATCGCCGGCGACGGGATGGCGAGCGTGATCGCCACGACCGCCCCGAGGGCGAGCCGCCACGTCGCCCGGAATGCCGTTCGCAAGGTGCTCATCATGGCCATCGGATCGGGCTCCCGAGTCCTCATTGCGGCGCGAAGCCGGCGACGCGCACGTTTTCGTCGTCCGACAGATCGATCAGTTCGGTCAGGGCGTAGCGCGGAAAGTCGTAACCGGCGTCGATGGCGTACTTGCCCTTGACGGCGCCTTCTTCGACATTGCCTTTGGTGTCGAGCACGATGGTAAACACCCGTTCGGCCGTCGGCCGCAGGGCGCCGGCTTTCTCGACCAGGTGCAGACGTGCGCGGATCTCGAACTTGACCGCATCGGCGTTGAGCAGATACGGCGCGTAGACCTCTATATAGTCGCCGCGCCGCACGGCCGGCACCGGATTGCCGTTGATCCTGATGTCGGGAACGTAGAGGCCGATGTCGTCGGGCTGGTAGCCTTTGCCCTTGATGTGCAGCCGCACGTATTTCTGCTCGATCTGGAACGCCTGCTTCATCTGGACGGAGAAGCTGATGATGCCGGCGGCGACCGCGAAGGCGAGCGCGCCGGCACCACCGGCAAGCGCCACCTTGTAGCGGGCGACCTTCTCGGCGTTCTCACCGGAATCGAATTCGCCCATGCTCTGGGTACCGGTGCCGTAGAGCAGGATGGCGACCCCGACCACCACCAGGACGAACGACATGGCGGCGTGGGTGCGGCCCATGGTGTGAAACGCAATGGTGAGGAAGACGCCGCCGACGATCATGAAGAACAAGCCGCTCGATGCGAAGCGGGCCACCGCTTCGAACGGGTCAGCCGGCCGCCGCCATTCGGACCGATGCGCGGGCGGCGCGACGTCAGGCGACGCGGCGTCGGGCGGAGCGGCGTTGGGCGGCAGAAGCTGCGGAGCGGACTTCCCCTCGGTGTCCTCGGCCATGTGGCATCCCCCCTCGCCGGCTCGCGCCAAGGCTGTCAGACGCTCATTCTTGCGCGCATGAATAGCACAATCCGGTGACGCTCTCAAAGGTAGTTGTAGATCAGGTCGCAACCCATCAGGCTCGCCTTGCGGCGGCGGCGGCGATGGCCTAAGCGCTGGCGAGTGTCACGAGCCGCTACGGAGTACTCTGCGCCGTCGTTTTCCCGTGACATTCAGGCGGAGGCCATGCGGTGAGCGTGGAAATCGAACGCAAATTCCTCGTCCGCAGTGATGCTTGGCGCGAGCTGGTGACAGCTCGCAAACGGGTCCGGCAGGCCTATCTGGCCCGCGACGGCAAGGCTTCCATCCGGGTCCGCATCGTCGATGACCGGGTCGCGACGCTCTCCATCAAGTCCCGGCCTGCCGAACTGCGCCGGCTGGAGCTCGAATATCCTCTACCCCTCCTGGACGCCGAGCGTCTGATGCTTCTGCGCAGCGGCGCGGTGATCGAGAAGATCCGGCACATCGTGCCGATCGGCGATTTGACGTGGGAAGTGGATACCTTCCTGGGCGACAATGCGGGACTGATCATCGCCGAGGTCGAATTGACCCACACCGACCAAACAGTCGCGATCGAGGCCTGGATCGGCCATGAGATCACCGGTCAGGCGAGATATTACAACAGCGCCCTGGCTCAGTTGCCGTTCCGGTCGTGGGTGGATGCCGAACCGACGAGCGCTACGGCAGGCCGTTGACCGCCCCACGTCACTTGATCGCGATCTCGATCAGGCTCGGTCCCGGCCGTGTCAGCGCCTCTTGGGTCGCCGCGGTGATCGCGTCGCGGTCGTCGGCGCGGACCGCCGGCACCCCCATGGACTTGGCAAGCGCCATGAAGTCGACCGCCGGGTCCGTCACATCCATGCCGACAAAGCGGCCCTGGACCGCATTGGTGCAGCCGAGCTGGCGGGCGATGTTCTGCAGGACGCCGTAGCGGCGATTGTTGAACACGTAGAAGAGGACGTGCGCGCGCGTGTTCGCGGCACTCCACAGGGCCTGCGGCGAATACATGGCGCCGCCGTCGCCCACGAGCGCGGCGACCCAGCCGCCGGTGGACAGGGCGGCGCCCACCGCCGCCGGCATGGCGCAACCGAGCACGCCGCCGCGGGAGAAAAAGTAGTTGCCCGGCCAGGTCCGGATCAGTTCCTGCACGGGCCCGAACGTCGCCGCCGAGTCGTTGGCGATGACGCAGTCCTCCGGCAGGGCGTCGATGACGGCGAGCACGGCGGCGTCGGGCGTCATCGGCCGGCCGGTGTCGGCCAGAATGGCGGCGCGCACTTCCTCCACATGGGCGCTCTTGCGCTTGGCCCGCGCCGCGATGCGGGTCGCGACTTCGTGGCGGTCGGTGAGACGGGCGAGGGTCGCGGCGGCACTCGAAAGCGTCGCGCCGATATCGCCCAGGAGCGCCAGATCGGCGGGATGCTCGCGGCCGAACGCCTCGGCATTGTCGGCGACGTGAAAGACCTTCTGGCCCTCCGGCACCGGCTTCACGTCGCGATACGGATAGGCCACGAAGGCCCGCCCGCCGACGAGCACCAGCACCTCGGCCTCCGCGAGGCGATCGCGCATCAACGCGAAATCGGGCTTGAGCACGCCGGCCCACAGAGGGTGCGAGGACGGAAACGCCGAGCGCGAGGTGATCTGCGTACCCCAGATCGCGAAGCCACCCGCCTGCGCGAACGCAACCAGCCCCGGCGCCGCGCTCGCCGGCAGGTCGTCGCCCAGGAGCACGAACACCTTGTCGGCATCGAACTGGGCGAGCGTACGGGCGAAGGCCTCCGCATCGGGCGCCGGACCGAGGCGCGGCGTCGCCGAGCGCGGCGGCGTCTTGCCGGCGACTTCCTGGTCGAGCACATCCATGGGCAGCGACAGGAACACCGGGCCGGCCGGCGGCGTCGCCGCAATCGCGAAGGCGCGCCGCAGCGCCGTGCCGATGTCTTCGCCGCGCCTGACCTCGGTCGCCCATTTGGTTACCGGGGCGGCCAGCTCGACAAGATTTCCGGACAGCCATGGTTCACTCATCAGGTGGCGGGTATCCTGCTGGCCGGCGGTGACCACGAGGGGCGTCTTCGAGGCCTTGGAGGCGGTGAGCACCCCCATGGCGTTGCCCAGACCGCCCATGGCGTGCAGGTTGACGAAACCGGTCCGGCCCGACTTGAGGGCCCAGCCGTCGGCCATGCCGACCGCCGTCGCCTCCTGCAGGCCGAGCACGTAAGTGATGTCGTTGGCGTCCACGAGGGCGTCCATCAGCGGCATCTCGGTCGAGCCCGGATTGCCGAACACGTGCGTGACGCCCTCGTCACGCAGAATCTCCAGGAGGATGTCGCTCGCACGTCGCGTCATTTCAGCACCTCCGTACTGTCGCCCGGCGGCGAAATCATTTCACCTCCGCCGTGCAACGTGAAATTATCGTGCGCTCGATCGCCAAGTCCGATCGAGCCATGCGTTATGTCAAAGAAGTCGCCCGGCGAAGAATATATGAAAGCAACTGCCCCCGTCCGCGGAACGTCTCTGAAGACGGGTGCGCCATGCACAATAACCTTCGGGATAGCCTGGACGAAAAAGAACGTGCGTTCATCGACCAGGTGATCGCAGAGCGCAGCAGCCGTCCCGGCGCCCTGCTCGGCATTCTACAGGCGGTTCAGAACCACAATCCACGTAATTACCTGCCCATGGAGACGCTGCACTACGTGGCAGCGAAGACGCGTGTTCCTCCATCGCAGGTCTACAGCGTCGCCACCTTCTACGCCCTGTTCAACCTGCAGCCGCAGGGCGAGCACACCGTCTCGATCTGCCGCGGCACCGCCTGCCACACCCGCGGGTCGCGGGAGCTCCTCGAAAGCCTGGTGCTCGAACTCGGCCTCGGCCAGCGCGACGATGGTGATTCGGGCGGCGCCGACAAGGCGACACTGACCACGGCCGACGGGGTGTTCACCGTGCGGACGGTGGCCTGCTTCGGGCAATGCGCCTTGGCCCCGGTCGTCGAGATCAATCACAGCATTTGCGGCCACGTGAACGAGCACACCCTGCAGCGGCAGCTCAAGGAATTGGCGCGGGAGAGTGATTGATGTCCCCGATCCTCGACATAGCGGCCTTCAACTCCGTGCGTGAAGCCGGGCTCGCCAAGCTCGTGCCCACGGCCCCCCGGGTGGCGATCGGCATGGGCACCTGCGGCCGCGGCAACGGCGCCGACGGCGTCTTCAACGCCTTCGCCAGCGGGATCGAGCGCAGCGGCATGGACGTGCGCCTGGTCGGCGTCGGCTGCCTGGGCGCCTGCTACCAGGAACCGCTGATCAATGTCCGCCTGCCGGGCGGCCCGCTCCTCGTCCTCAACCAGGTCAAGATCAACGACGTCCCGAGGATCCTGCACGACCTGCACCGCGGCACCATCTCGCCCGAGTCGATCTACTGCAAGGTCGAGGCCTGGGACCACATCACCGGCCACATCTCCTACGGCCGCGGCTATCCCGACGTGCCGAACTGGGACGAAGTGGCGTTCTTCAAGGGCCAGAAGAAGATCGTGCTGCGCAACTGCGGCTTCATCAACCCGGAGGACATCGAGGAATATATCGGCGTCGGCGGCTACCAGGCCCTCTACAAGGTTTTGATCGAGGGCCGGCCCGACATGGTCATCGAGCAGATCAAGGCCGCCAAGCTGCGCGGCCGCGGCGGCGCCGGCTTCCTCACCGGCAACAAGTGGGATTTCCTGGCCAAGGCCAAGTCGGAGCAGAAATACATCATCTGCAACGCCGACGAGGGCGATCCCGGCGCCTACATGAACCGGAACGAGATCGAGGGCGATCCGCACGCGCTGCTCGAAGGCATGATCATCGGCGGTTACGTGATGGGCGCCACCGAGGGCATCATCTATGTGCGCGCCGAATATCCCCTCGCGGTCCACCACATCCAGCGCGCCATCGACCAGGCGAGCGAGTACGGCCTCCTGGGCGACAACATTCTCGGGCGCGGGTTCAAGTTCAACATCCGGGTGGTCGAGGGCGCCGGCGCCTTCGTGTGCGGCGAGGAGACGGCACTGATCGCCTCGCTGGAAAACCGCGCCGGCCGGCCGCGGCCGCGGCCGCCCTACCCGGCCCAGAAGGGTCTCTGGGGCCAGCCGACCAGCATCAACAATGTCGAGACCTGGTACAACATCGTCCCGATCGTGACCAAGGGGGCGACCTGGTTCTCGGACACGGGCAGCGCCAAGAGTTCGGGCACCAAGGTATTTTCGCTGGTCGGCAAGGTGCATTCGACCGGCCTCGTCGAAATGCCGCTCGGCACGCCGCTCAAGACCTTCATCTACGACATCGGCGAAGGCGGCTCGACACCGGGCCGGGCCATCAAGGCGGTGCAGACCGGCGGCCCCTCCGGCGGCTGCATCCCGCAGGAGATGTTCGACACGCCGGTCGATTACGAGAGCCTGCAGCAGATCGGCTCCATCATGGGGTCGGGCGGCATGGTGGTGATGGACGACGACAACTGCATGGTCGACGTCGCCCGCTTCTTCATCGAGTTCACCCATTCGGAATCGTGCGGCAAGTGCGTTCCCTGCCGGGTCGGGTTGAACAAGCTCCTGCGTATCCTCAACGGCATCACCCGCGGCACGGTCGGCATGCGCGACCGCCTGGAGGCGATGGAAGAACTCGGCCGCATGATCCGCGACTGCTCGCTGTGCGGACTCGGCCAGTCGGCCCCCAATCCGGTGCTCACGGCAATGCGCCACTTCCGCGACGAGTTCGAGGAACACCTGCGCGCGCACCGCTGCCGCGCCGGCGTCTGCCAGGACCTGGCGCTGTCGCCGTGCGAGAACTCGTGCCCGCTGCGCATGAACATTCCGCGCTTCCTGCAGCTCTACAAGGAGCGCCGGCACGACGACGCGTTCCTCTCGGTGATTTTCGACAACCCGCTGCCGGCTTCCACCGGCCGGGTCTGCCAGCACCCCTGCGAGAACCGCTGCCGGCGCACCTCCATCGACGCCCCGGTCAACATGCGCGAAGTGCACCGGCGCATCGCCGACGAGATCCTGTTCACCGACCGCTTCGACGATCTCGCCGCCCGCGTCGCCGCCCGCAAGCTCGACGCCAGCGGCCGTAAGGTGGCGATCGCCGGCGCCGGCCCGACCGGGCTGACAGCCGCCTTCTATCTCGCCCTCCTCGGCCACGACGTGACCGTGTTCGACGAGAAGTCGGAAGCCGGCGGCATGCTGCGCTTCGCGATTCCCGAATACCGGCTGCCGCGCGCCGTGGTCCGCCGCGAAGTCGAACTGATCGAGCGCCTCGGCGTCAAGTTCGTATTCGACACCCGCATCGGCTTCGACATCCCGCTCAACGACCTCGCCGACCGTTTCGATTCGGTGTTCATCTCCATCGGCACCTGGAAGGAGTCCTGGCTCTACCTGCCGGGCACCGAGCTCAAGGGCGTCTATCCGGCCCTGCCGTTCCTGGAGAGTTCGGCGAAGAAGGAAGCGGTCCGGCTCGGCCGGCGCGTCGCCATCATCGGCGGCGGCAATGCCGCGATCGACGCCGCCCGCACCGCCATGCGGGCGGGCGCCGAGGCGATCGTCGTCTACCGGCGCGACCGCAAGGACATGCCGGCCATCGAGGAGGAGACCGTCGCGGCCGAAGAGGAAGGCGTGCGTTTCATGTTCTGGTCGGCGCCGCACCGTATCATCGGCGACGCCGAGGGCGGCGTGAAGGCGCTCGAAATGGTCAAGACCCGGCCCGGCGAATACGACAAGTCCGGCCGCCGGCGCCCGATCATGACCGACGAGATCCAGCGCATCGAATGCGACACCGTTGTGCTCGGCGTCGGCGAGACCTTCGACACCGACTTCTGCCGCGCCTCCGGCTTGGCGCTGCAGGAGGGCGGCACCATCGTGGTCGACCGCTTCTCGCTCGAGACCAGTCGCGCCTCGTTCTACGCCGGCGGTGACGTGATCACCGGCGCCTCCAACGTCTCCAACGCCATGGACTTCGGCAAGCGCGCCGCGAAGAACATCGACGAGCGCCTGATGGGAGAGAGCCGTTGGGAGGCGATCTTCCCCACCTTCGTGTATGCCCACAAGGTGCCGGACGAGCCCAATCACGCGGCTCGGCACGTGTCGCCGGCGTTGGCCCCGAAGACGCGCGCCAAGACCCAGGACGAGGTGGTCGTCGGCATGGAACCGGAGGCCGCCTGGGAAGAAGCCGGCCGCTGCATGCGCTGCGACATCAAAGTACCCGCCGGCGTGAGCTGAGGAGAGACGCGCCATGCCGCAGAAGAAGATCTCCATCCGCATCGACGGCGAACTGGTGACCGCGCTGGAAGGACAGACCATCCTCCAGGCGGCCCAGGAAGCCGGCAAGGCGATCCCGACCCTGTGCTATCTCGAGGGCCTCTCGCCCGCGGGCGCTTGCCGCATCTGCATGGTCGAGGTCGCCGGCACCGAGCGCCTCCTGCCCGCCTGCACGACACCCGTGCAGGAGGGGCTCGCGGTGACGACGGTGTCGGCACGGCTCACCCAGTACCGGCGCATGACCGTCGAGCTCCTCTTGATCGAGCGCAACCACGTCTGCTCGGTGTGCGTCTCCAACGGCCATTGCGAACTGCAGGCGATGGCGACCTCGCTCGGCATCACCAACACGCGCTACTGGTACGATTTCCCGACGCTCCCCGTCGACATGACGCACGAGCGCTTCGTGCTCGATCACAACCGTTGCATCCTGTGCACGCGCTGCGTGCGCGCCTGCGCCGAGCTCGAAGGCGCCAATGTCTGGGACGTGGGCGGCCGCGGCATCCATACCCGCGTCACCTCGGACCTCGCCCAGCCCTGGGGCGAGAGCCCCACATGCACGAGCTGCGGCAAGTGCGTCCAGGCCTGCCCGACCGGGGCTCTGGCCGAGAAGGGCGCCGCCGTCGAGGAGATGACCAAGCGCACCGACCGCCTGACACGGCTCGCCGGCTCCAAGAGGGCGCAACCATGAAGAAGGTCAAAGTCGCCACCGTCTGGCTCGACGGCTGCTCGGGCTGCCACATGTCGCTCCTCGACATCGACGCGGCGGTGATCGCGCTCGCCGGCAAGATCGACATCGTCTACGGCCCCCTCGTCGACGCCCAGGAATTCCCCGAGGGGGTCGACGTGACGCTGGTCGAAGGCGCGGTCTCCTCGCTCGAGGACGCCCACCGGATCGATCTCATCCGCCAGCGCACCAATATCCTGATCGCGCTCGGCGACTGCGCCGTCACCGGCAACGTGCCGGCCATGCGCAACAAGGTGCCGGTCGCCAAGCTCCTGCAGCGCGTCTACGTGGAGGGCGCCGATACCGGCAAGGTGATCCCGACCGACGGCGTCCCGGCACTCAATCGCCATGCGCGGCCGCTGCAGGAATTCGTCAAGGTGGACATCCACGTGCCGGGCTGCCCGCCCCCCGCCAAGGCCATTCTCGGCCTCTTGGGCGACCTCCTCGAGGGCCGCAAGCCGGCGGCCAATCCGAAGGTCAAGTTCGGTTAGGACGCGTGCCAAGGAACCGTACCAAGGAAATCGTGCCATGAAGCGCATTACCATCGATCCGGTGAGCCGCATCGAAGGGCACGCCAAGATCACCATCGATCTCGACGCCGACGGCCGCGTCGCCTCGTCACAGTTGCACATCACCCAGGTGCGCGGCTTCGAGAAGTTCGTCGAGGGCCGGCCCTTCTACGAGATGCCGGGCATCACGGCGCGCATCTGCGGCATCTGCCCGGTCAGCCACCTGCTGGCTTCCGCCAAGGCGTGCGACCAGATCATCGCGGTCAACATCCCGCCGGCGGCGAAGCTCCTGCGTATGCTGCTGCATTACGCCCAGACCGTGCAGTCGCACGCATTGTCGTTCTTCTATCTGTCGTCGCCCGACATCCTGCTCGGCATGGATTCCGATCCGGCCAAGCGCAACGTCATCGGCGTCATCGAGAAACATCCGGAGTTGGCGCGGCTCGGCATCGAGCTGCGAAAGTTCGGGCTGACCATCATCGAAGGGCTGGCGCAGGAACGCGTGCATCCGTCTTGGGTCGTTCCCGGCGGCGTCGCCACGCCCATGGCAGCGCAACTGCGCGATAAAACCCTGGCCGAACTGCCGACCGCCATCGCCGGCACCGAGCGCACCATCCGGCTGTTCAAGTCGACCTTCGAATCACTCAAGGAAGAGATCGACCATTTCGGAACGAAGCCGACCATGTATGCGGGCCTCGTCGACGACGACGGCAATCTCGACCTCTATGACGGCCGGCTGCGCTTCGTCGACGCCGTGGGCGATGTGGTCGAGGCCGGCATCGCCGCCGATCGATACGCCGCCTGCATCGCCGAGGCGACGTTGCCGCATTCCTATCTGAAGGCCCCCTATTATCGCCCGGCAGGTCCGGTTGAGGGCGTCTATCGGGTCGGGCCCCTCGGCCGCATCAACGCCATCGACCAGTACGGCACGCCGATGGCCGACGCCGAGATGATCGAGTTCCACGAGCGCTTCGGCAGGCCGGCGCATTCCTCGTTCCTCTACCACTATGCGCGCCTGATCGAGCTCCTGCATGCGCTCGAACGCATCGGCAATCTGTTGAACGAGCCGATGATCCTCGATACCCATGTGCGCGCTACCGCGGGCGTCAACGCGCCGGAGGGCGTCGGCATGATCGAGGCGCCGCGCGGCGTCCTCATCCACCACTACAAGGTCGACGAGCACGGCGCCATGACCTGGGCCAACCTGATCGTCGCCACCGGCCACAACAACTTCGCGATCGGCAACGGCATCACCGAGGTGGCCGAACATTTCGTCGACGGCAACCACTTGAGCGAGGGCATGCTCAACCGCCTCTCGGCACTGGTGCGGGCCTACGATCCGTGCTTCTCCTGCTCGACCCACGCTTCCGGTCAGATCGAAATGAAGGTCGAGCTGCGCGACGTCCGCGGCGAGGTGGTCGACGAGATCGAGAGCCGGTGACTTCGTCATTGCGAGCCACCGGGTCCGGCCAGTCGCCTACGGCCGGAGCGATGACAGGCTCCGCGAAGCGATCCAGTCCTTGCTTGCCGGCCCCTGGATTGCCCCGCCGGCTCCGCCTGCTTGCAGTGACGGAATCGGTGCGACCGCCATGCCGCGTATCCTGATCATCGGCTACGGCAATACGCTGCGCGGCGACGACGGCTTCGGGCCGTTGGCGGCGGAGCATGTCGCCGCACGCGCACCGCCGGGCGTCGAGGTGATGAGTGTTCATCAGCTCGGCCCCGAACTCGCCCTCGACATCCGCGCCGCCGACCTCGTCGTGTTCCTCGATGCCGCGCACGGCCCCGACCCGGGCCGGCTCGCGGCCGCTCCGGTCGTCGTGCACGACCTCTCGCCGTCGTCCGTCACCCACCGGCTCGATCCCGGCGGCCTGCTCGCCTTGACCCGCGCCGTCTACGGCAGGGTGCCGGCCGCGGCCCTGGTCACGGCGATCGCGGCAGATTTCGCCCATGGCGACACCATCAGTGCCGAAGTGCGGAACGCGGCGAAAAAAGCCGCGGAGGTGATCGTGCAACTGGCGGAGAGCGGGCACCTCGACACGCAAACGCTCGGCGAGGCGCTCAGCTGAGGTTGGAGAATCGGCCATGCCGAACAAGGTCGATGGAGTCGGTCATTCCGGGGCGCGGCCCGAAGGGCTGCGAGCCCGGAATGACGGAACTGATCAACCGAATGCGGTGCCGGACATCGACACGCGGGCGGCTCGCCCCTGATCGCCGACGCGCAAAATGAATCGGCCGGGCTTGCGCCCGGCCGAACCCGTGACCATCGAACTTTCGTCAGTTCTGCGCCACCCGCCGCTTCGCCAGCACGTCGCGCACGTGCTTGACGACGTGGTCGGCGACGATGGCGTGGCCTTCGGCGCTCGGATGGAAGGCGCCGGAATAGAGCGCCGCGTAGGCGGGCTGCAGGATGTCGAACATGGAGATGCCCTCACGGTGCAGGTTGGCGGCCAGGAAGGCGTCGTTGGGGTTGCGCACCAGCCGCCAGTGGGCGCCGTAGGTCAGCGCGTAGGCCGGCGAGTAAGGCTCGAACTCGTCGGTGATGCGGGAGAGCCGTGGCATGCCCATCAGCTTCTGGTCGATGAAGGCGCGCTTGGGATCGCGGGCGCACAGTCCGCGCTTACTGAACTCCGGGACGTGATCCATCACGAAGCGGAAGCCGGTTCCCTTCCCGGTCGCAAGCCCCGTCGGGCAGCCGGGCCGGCGCCCGTCGGCGATGCAGGCGAGCCGGATGTCCATCTGCTCGGCGAACTTCGACACATCGGCGACGCGGTTGCGGTCGAAGGCGAACTTGGGGTGAACGTCGAGGCCGAGCGTCGGCTGCAGCCCGCAGGGGCCGCCGGTCTCGTCGTACTGGATCGGCTCGTAGGCGTTCTGGATCACCCGCGAGGCGTCGATGCCGAAGCCGTCGGCGAGCGCCGCCTTGACCGCCTTCATGCGATGGTCGAGCACGCCCAGATAGGCGCGCGACACGTCCGGCGAAAAGCGGATCTGGTGACCGATCCAGCCCGCGATGGGGGCGAGATCGGAGGCGTTCTCGGTCATGGCGTACATCACCAGGGACGAGAAGCCGAGATCGTTGCCGCCGATGGACAGGAGCGCCAGGTCGACCGAACGCTTGCGCGCATTGGGCGGGCACCATTTCTTGGTGAAGGTCTTCTGGCCGATCGCGGTGGAGCCATGGGAATAGACCGGCAGCGTGTAGGAGACGCTGGATGTCCGGCCGGCGGGACCATTCCGGCAGATCAGGTCGGAGAGCTGGTCGAACTGGGACACCACCTTGGCGCCGCCCGGCTCGCTGTATTTCTCGCGGGCGTCACGCTCGTCGAACAGGCCCTCGACCACGTCGGACCCGGAGCAGGCGAGACTCACCAGCGTCACGGCACGGTGACGATCCTCCAGCGCGAGCTGCAGACCGACGCGGAACGGATAGCCGTATTGCGACCGGTGGCAATCGGCCGACAGCCACTGGGCGCCGCGCTTGTCGAAGGCCTGCTGGAATTCGCGCGTATTGGGCCGGTAAATGAGCTCCTTCTCCTCGTCCTCCATGCGCCGCTTGGGCAGCGATTTGGGGTCGGTGCCGTCGCGCGCCGAGGCGACGCCGTAGGACGGCGAGGCCGGAGCGCTCGCCGTGCGGTCGCGCTGATCCGTATTGGTGGGGTCGTAGACCATTTCGCGGGCAGCCGAGAACACCACCGGCTTGTCGGGATTGCCCTCGCCTGAGGCGAAGGAATCCCCGAACGCGACGATGAACAGATCCTCGACGATCACCTGTTCGCTGAACTCGCGTCCGTCCGGAAGCCTCACCGCCACATTGCCGCCGGAGACGGTGCGGTCGGTGGAATAGGGCAGACGCTTGATGACGAACTTGTCCTTGCAGGCCTGTTTCTTCGTCTCGCCGCCACTGCCGCGGCGCGGCTGCCAGCTGAACGTGCACTCCCCGCTCGCCACCTCGGCGAGGCGCTGGGGCGCCAGCCTGATCTCGACCGTATGGGCGTCGGGAAGGACATAGTCCTCCCTGGCGGTCCCCCAGGAATACTGGCGGTCGCAGCTCGTCATGTAGCGGCGGGGCCGGGCATTGCGGTCGAAGCAGTTGAAATCGACGGTCTGGGAGGCCCAGCCCTGCCGGCTCGTCTCGTAGCGGGGGCCGGCCGTCTCGGCGCAGGCGGTCGGGCTCGACCGGTCCTTGCAGTCGGGATCGTTCAGACGCCGTTCGGTCCGCCAGATGATCTTTTCAGGCAAAGGCTTGGCCGGATCGCCGCGGACGGCATCATAGGCCTTTTCGTACATGGCGAAAGAGGTCGACCGCTTGAAGAAGCGGAAGGGATTTTCGACTTCCCAGACGAGATCGGCTGATTGGCATGGAACAACGGTGACGAAAAATCCTGCGACGACGAAAGACGCCGTCGCGAGCGTGCTGCTGCTCCGCATTTTCTCCTCCCGCGCTCCCCATCGGCGCACATGATAACGCGTATTAGTCGCTCCACGGGAGAGGAAAGTTCATGCTTCATTAACCACAATCGTAGCGATCATCCGGAATAGTTAACGAGGGAGATCATTGAAATTACATGATTTTTCTGTTGGGGCCGCCCCGCACCTTGGGACCGCCGCCGAACTGCCGGTCTTTTCGGCAGCAGATGCCGATGCGACTCCCGGCGGCGGGACGCGCACCGTACGCCAGGATTCGTTTCATTCTGCATGGCTCCCTTGATTTGACACGGATCATGCCGCCGTCCACCGAAGGGGGGCCCAATCGGGACCAAACGGGCCTACACTCCGGATTCGATCCGCCGCCCTTCGAGACTCGCCCAACCGGGCACCTCAGGGCAACGGTCTCGGCCGCGTCGCTAATTCCAAAATGCCCGCTGCGGCTGCCTCTCGGCAACGCTTCGGACCGATCACCCTCAATCGTGTGACCTGATGCAATCCAAGTCCTCCGCCATCGATCTCAAGCCCCTCGCCGACGGCATCCTGGACGGCGACCGTGCCAAGCTGGCGCGTGCCATCACGCTGCTCGAATCCAGGCGGCCCGACCACCAGAAGGCGGCCCGCCAGCTCGTGCAGATTCTCCTGCCGGAAACCGGGCGAGCGCTGCGCGTCGGCATCACCGGCGTACCCGGGGCCGGCAAATCGACCACCATCGACGTGCTCGGCACCTACCTGACCGGCAAGGGTCACCGGGTGGCGGTGCTCGCCGTCGATCCGTCCTCGGCGCGCACCGGCGGCTCGATCCTCGCCGACAAGACCCGGATGGAAAAGCTGTGTGCCGACCCCAACGCCTTCGTGCGCCCCTCCCCGTCCGCCGGGACGCTGGGCGGTGTCGCCGCCAAGACACGCGAAGCCATGCTCGCCTGCGAGGCGGCCGGCTTCGACGTCGTTCTGGTGGAGACCGTCGGCACCGGCCAGTCGGAAACCGTGGTGTCCGACATGACCGACTTCTTCCTCGCCCTGATGGTACCGGGCGCCGGCGACGAGTTGCAGGGCCTCAAAAAGGGCCTGGTCGAGATCGCCGACATGATCGCCATCAACAAGGCCGACGGCGATAATGTGCAACGCGCCCGCGCCGCCGCGGCTGAATACCGCGCCGCCCTCCATATCCTGTCGCCGCGCTCGCCCAACTGGACGCCGCCCGTCATCACCTACTCGGCCAAGACCGGCGACGGCATCGCCGAACTGTGGGAGAAGGTCACCGAGCACAGGCAGCGCCTGACCGCGTCCGGCGAGATCGCCGAGCGGCGGCGCGCCCAGCAGGTCAAGTGGATGTGGGCCATGTTCGAGGAACGGCTGCGCTCCAAGCTCGCCACCGACCCCACCCTCAAGGCGAAACTTCCCCAGCTCGAGGCCTCGGTGTCGGCCGGTCGCCTGTCGCCGGCACTGGCGGTCGACGAGATCGTCGAGGCGCTGGGGCTCTAGCCGGCCCCCGCGATCCACGCACATGCTCGACATCCTCGCCGTCACGGTTCCGATCTACCTCGTGATCGCGCTCGGGTATTTCGCCGTCACCGTCGACATCATGAGCATGAACGACGTGCGCGCGCTCGGCCGCTTCGTGCTCAATTTCGCCATTCCGGCGATGCTTTTCCGCATGATGTCGCGGCTGACCGGCGCCGACATCGCCAATATCGACCTGTTCTACGCCTATGCGCTCGCCTCCTTCGCGGTCTGGGGACTGGCCGTGGCGGTGACCTGCCTCGCGCAAGGCAAGACCCTGCGGGTCGGCGCCTTCGTGAGCGCCGGCACGGCCATCGCCAACAGCGGCGTGATTGGTTACCAGGTGATCGAGCAATCGCTCGGGCCGGCGGCGCTGCCCATCATCGCCATCGCGATCATCATCGAGAACATCATCTTGGCTCTCGTGATCGCCATGGCGGAAAGCGGTGAACACGACGGCCGCTCGCTCGGCGCATCGGTTGCGATCGCCTTCGGCCGCCTGGCCAAGAGCCCGCTGATCGTATCCATCGTCCTGGGCGGCCTGGCGGCGGCGATCGCCTTCGTGCCGCCGCGGCCGATCGGGCGCGCCATCGACATGTTGGCGGTGGCGACCGGGCCGGTCGCACTCTTCACCACCGGCGGCACGCTCGTGGGCGTCAAGGTGCGCGGCATGATCCGCGACGTCATCATGGTGGTTGCCGGCAAGCTCCTGCTACATCCGGCTTTCGTGTTCGGCGCCCTGTTCCTGTTCCCCGCCATTGAGCCGCGCCTGCAGGCGGCGGCGATCGTGGCGGCGAGCGTGCCGATCTTCAGCATTTTCCCGATCATCGGCCAAAAATTCGGCCTGGATAAATTCGGCGCCGCCGCCGTCCTGGTCGCGACCGTGATCTCGTTCGTCACCATCAGCACCGTCTTGGCCATTGTCCAAGCCAGCGGCCGGTTCGGGCCGCTGGGGTGAGGTGTTGCAGGAATTGATTTGAGAAGACGGATGTGGATTAATACACATCCATGAAAAGCCGGGATGTCATCTCCGCGCTTCTCCGGGACGGCTGGCGCGAAGTGGCGCGCAAAGGCAGCCACGTCCAGTTCAAGCATTTGAACAAGCCCGGCAGAACGACCGTTCCGCATCCGCATCGCGACATCCCGATCGGAACGTTGAGAAACATCGAAAAGCAGTCAGGCGTGAAACTGAGATAGGCGAATGGCGCAGTATATCGGGCTCATTTACAAGGATGCCGACAGCGATTTCGGCGTCTCATTCCCGGACTTCCCCGGCATCGCCACGGCGGGTATTGATCTCGACGACGCTCGTGCGATGGCCGAAGAGGCCCTGGCATTTCATATCGAAGGCCTAGTGGAGGACGGCGAGCCGATCCCCCAACCGTCGAGCCTCGAGTCCATTATGGCCGATCCGGCCAACCGCGAGGGTGTCGCCATCTTGGTAGCGGCCAAGACCGGAGCGCCGAAGACTGTGCGGATAAATGTGACGCTGCCAGAGGACGTTCTCGCGGAGATCGATCGCTATGCGGAGACGCACGGCTTCACGCGCTCGGGGTTCCTCACCCAGGCGGCCAAGCAGGCGATGACCGACAACGAGCTGGAATGACAGCGCCGCAGGCAGTTCGATGCTGCCGGATTACGTATTGTTCATTTGTACTTGGCTGTGCTTGCCGATGTAGATTACCGGCACCATCTTAACGCACGACCGCAATGACACAGACTTCATCCGCCACATCAACCGACGCTTCAGTTCCTGTGCCCAGATCACGCCGCAAGCTGCTCATGCTCACCATTTTCATCCTCTTCCTCCTGCCCATCGCCGCCCAGGCGGCGCTCTATGCCTTCGGCGAGCGGCCGCGGAGCTGGCGCGATGCTGACTGGTCGAGCATGGGCTCACTGCCCCCGGCGCGGCAGGTTCCGGAGGCGCGCGTCCTCGTCCTGTCCGGCCGCACCGGTGGCTGGAAAGGCGTGGTGGCCGTCCATTCCTGGGTGGTCCTCAAGACCGCCGGCGCCAGTTCGTGGCGGCGTTACGACGTGGTCGGCTGGGGCAATCCGGTGCGCATCAACGGTTGGGCGCCGGACGGGCGCTGGTACGGCAACGAACCGACCGTGGTGGCCGACATCCGCGGCGCCGAGGCCGAACGGCTGATCCCGAAGATCGACGCCGCCATCAGGGATTATCAATACGCCAATGCGGGCGACTATCGGCTGTGGCCGGGGCCGAACTCCAACACCTTCGTGGCGGCGGCGTTGCGCGCCGTGCCGGAAATGGCCGCCACCATGCCGCCCAACGCCATCGGCCGCGACTTCCGGCCCGCTCCCTATCTCGGCCAGACGGATTCGGGCACCGGGATCGAAGCGAGCCTGTGGGGCGTCGCCGGTATCAAGCTCGGCTGGGTCGAGGGCCTCGAAGTGAACCTGCTCGGCCTCGTGGTCGGGCTCGACCTGCGCCGGCCCGCCATCAAGCTGCCCGGCTTCGGCCGGCTCGGCGTCCCCGCGGTGGTCACCGCGGCGAGTTAGCCGTCTCATCCTGAGACGCGTCCCGATTTCTCACATCCTTGTGGCCGATCGTGTTCCATCCGCGGGGTGACGGCAGCGGTGCTGTGTGCCAATTTCGCCAGGGCCGGCTGCTTCCGTCGGCGCAAATGCATGAGCCCCCCCGATGCGCGACACTTGGCCGCTACTCGAAAAGATCCCCTTCCCGGCGGTCCGGCGCGGCCGGCTCGATACGCTGCAGGTCAATCTCGGCTATCGCTGCAACCAGTCCTGCGTGCACTGCCACGTCAATGCCGGCCCGGGCCGCACCGAGGCCATGGACGGCGACACGATCGACCTCGTCCTCGCCCTCATCGAGCGAAAGCGCATCGCGACCCTCGACGTCACCGGAGGCGCGCCGGAACTCAATCCCCACTTCCGCCGGCTTGTCCACGCGGCGCGCGAACGAGGCGTCAAGGTCATGGACCGTTGCAACCTGACCATCCTGGAGGTCGACGGCCAGGAGGATTTGGCCGAGTTCCTCGCCGCCGAGCAGGTGGAAATTGTCGCCTCCATGCCCTGCTATCTCGAATCCAATGTGGATCGCCAGCGTGGCCAGGGTGTGTTCGATAGTTCGATCCGGGCACTGCGCCGCCTCAACCGCCTCGGCTATGGGCGCGAGGGATCGGGCCTCGTCCTCAACCTCGTCTACAATCCGCAAGGCCCGTCGCTGCCGCCGCCCCAGCAGGTGCTGGAAGCCGACTACAAACGAATCTTGAGCGACACCCACGGCGTCGTCTTCAACAGCCTGTTCACTCTGGCCAACATGCCGATCCAGCGCTTCGGCGCCGTCCTGATCGCCAAGGGCGAGTTCGACCGCTATCTGGGCGTCCTCAAGAGCGCCCATCGCGACGACAATCTCGACACCGTCATGTGCCGGAACCTGGTCTCGGTGGATTGGCGCGGCTTCGTCTATGACTGCGACTTCAACCAGATGCTCGACCTTCCCATGCGCCAGGCCGGCGCCAACCTGCACATCCGCGACCTCCTCGACGCCGACATCGCCGGCCGAGCGGTGCGGGTCGCCGGCCACTGCTTCGGCTGCACCGCCGGCCAGGGCTCGAGTTGCGGCGGCTCCCTGCAGGCGGCGGAGTGAGGCCACTGCCTCGACGTCATTGCGAGGAGGGGAAGCCGACGAAGCAATCCAGTCCTTGCCCGTCGCCCCTGGATTGCATCGCCTTCCGCTCGCAACGACGAAGGATTCTCCCGGCTTCGCAATGACGGTTCGCATCGCCTGCGCTACTCTCCGGCCGGCGCGCACACCGCCGAACCTGCCGAGTCTTGTATGAAGCTCCTCTCCGTCATCATGCCGGTGCTCGACGAGGAGGCCGAGATCGTCGCGGCACTCGAGGCGCTGGCGCCGCTGCGCCGGCGCGGCGTCGAGGTGGTGGTGGCCGACGGCGGCAGCAGCGACGCGACCGTCGTCCTCGCCCGTCCCCTGTGCGACCGTCTGGTGGCGGCGCCGCGCGGACGCGCCTTGCAGATGAATGCCGGCGCCGCCGCCGCCCGCGGCAATGTATTCGTGTTCCTGCACGCCGACACCAGGCTGCCCGCCGATGCCGATCGGATCGTCTTCGACGCCTTGTCGAAAAGCAGTCGCGTGTGGGGCCGCTTCGACGTGGCGATCGAGGGCCGCCACCCGC
Source organism: Astrobacterium formosum (assembly GCA_030848545.1). Taxonomy (GTDB): domain Bacteria; phylum Pseudomonadota; class Alphaproteobacteria; order Rhizobiales; family Xanthobacteraceae; genus Astrobacterium; species Astrobacterium formosum. The sequence goes on along the minus strand of JAVDCA010000001.1, from coordinate 108,728 downwards.
TCTTTCCCGTCATCGCCACCATGATGAACCTGCGCTCGCGGGTGACCGGCATCGCGACCGGCGATCAGGCCATCTTCTGCACCCGCGCGGCATTCGCGGCGGCCGGCTCCTATCCGTTCATCCCGCTGATGGAGGACATCGTGTTCTCCCGCCGCCTCAAGCGCCAGAGCGATCCCATCACGCTCGGGACGCGCGTCTTGACCTCGGGCCGACGTTGGGTGAAGCACGGTGTCATGCGTACGATTCTGCTCATGTGGGGATTGCGGTTCGCCTTCTTCGTCGGGGTTTCTCCGGAACGGTTGGCGAAGTGGTATGGTCATGCCCGAGGGATGGCCTGACATGTCCATCCCCGAACCGGTCGCGATCGCGATCCTTGCCAAGGCACCCCTGCCCGGGCTCGCCAAGACGCGCCTCGCTCCCGCCCTCGGCACCGACGGCGCCGCCGCTCTGCAGGCGCGCTTCATCGAACGCACGGTTGCAACGGCCCGCGCCGCCGCGATCGGCCCGGTCACCCTGTGGGCGGCGCCCGATCAGAATCATCCTGCCTTCCAGACCCTCTCGGCCCTGCTCGGCGTGACGCTGGCACGCCAGCCCGCAGGCGACCTCGGCGCCCGCATGCTGGCGGCGATCGAAGCCGCGCAGGGACCGGCCCTGGTGATCGGCACCGACTGCCCGGCGCTCACGGCCGAGCACCTGATCGCCGCCGCCGCCGTGCTGCGCGACGGTTGTGACGCCGTGGTGATCCCGGTCGAGGACGGTGGCTATGCCCTGATCGGTTCGCGCAAGCCGCAGCCGGCGCTGTTCGAGGGCGTGCCGTGGAGCACCGCGAACGTGATGGCGGAGACGCGGCGGCGCCTGCGCGCCGCGCGGCTGGTCTGGCGCGAGCCGGCGCGGCTGTGGGACGTGGACGAGCCCGCCGATCTCGCGCGCATGCACCGCGCCGGGCTCGCGAGCCTGATGGGGTGATGCCGGCAGACCTAAGGTCTTACCCATATGGTCGTTTCCGTCATTGCGAGCGAAGCGATCCAGGGACCACAAATAAAGAACTGGATTGCTTCGCTTCGCTCGCAATGACGAGTCGTGTCACTGGAGTTTTGGGGGTCCGGGATGGGGGAATTCGTCAACGCGTTCCTGCTCGTTTATGCGAGTCTGTATCCGATCGTGAATCCGATCGGCGGAGCGCCGATCTTTTTCGGCCTGACCAATGCCTGCACGGCCCGCGAGCGCAGCACGCTCGCCTTCCAGGTCGCCCGCAACGGCTTTCTTCTTTTGCTCGCTTCGCTGCTCATCGGCTCCTACGTGCTGCAGTTCTTCGGCCTCACCCTGCCGGTGGTGCGGATCGCCGGCGGGCTCGTCGTCGCCTCGCTCGGCTGGCAGCTCCTGCACGCCAAGGACGCCTCCGATCCGGCCCGGGCGGCCGATGTGGGACACGGCGGCCCTGAGCGCCCCGACGCCTTCTATCCCCTCACCATGCCGCTCACCGTCGGCCCCGGTTCGATCTCGGTCGCCATCGCGCTCGGAAGCCAGCGTCCGACGATCGTGCCGTTCTCGCACCTCGCGCTGCTCGGCGCCTCCGCGGTCGCCGGGCTTCTCGCCGTCGCGGCGACGATCTACGTCTGTTATCGCTATGCCGAGCAGATCATCGGGATGCTGGGCGAACGCGGCACCAATGTGGTGCTGCGGATGTCCGCCTTCATCCTGCTGTGCATCGGCATCCAGATCATCTGGAACGGCTATCAGGCCCTGCTCGCGACCGTGTCGTAGCGGGCCTCACGCGAGCCGCATCGCCGCGAGCCCGGCAACGATCATCAGCGCCGCCACCACGCGGGCCGCGCGCAGCGGTTCTTTGAGGATGACGACCGCGATCAGCGCCCCGAACAGCACCGAGGTCTCGCGCAGCGCCGCAACGAGCGCGATGGGCGCCACCGTCATGGCCCAGATGGCGATCCAGTAGGAGACCATCTGCATCGCCCCGCCGCCGACGCCCCGGCGCCAGAACGGCGCCATGGCGACGAACACCTGCGGGCCCCGCAGGACCATCGCATAGGCCGCCATCACGATGCCGATGCCGGCGAACAGCGTCACCGCATAGGCGCTGGCATTGCCCGCCGTGCGCGCGCCGACGCCGTCGACGATCGAATAGGCGCAGATGGTCACCGCCGTGAACAGGGCGTAGCCGATGGCACGGCGGTCGAGGCGGACGAGATCGCCGCCGCCACGCAGCGACAGGATAACGACGCCGGCGACGAGCAGCAGCAGACCGCACCAGCCGACGGGGCCGAGCGGCTCGGCGAGCCAGGTGGTAGAGATCATTGCCGTCATCACCGGTGCCGCCCCGCGGGCGAGCGGATAGACCTGGCCCATGTCGCCAGCCCGGTAAGCACCGATCAGGCCGATGGAATAGAAGAAGTGGACGACCACCGAGGCGGCGACCCACGGCCACGAGGCCGCCGCCGGCAGTCCAACGACCGGCATCAGCGCGAGGGAGGCGATACCCGCTCCGAGCGTGATCAGGACCATCATCGCGAACGGTTCGAGCCCGCCCTTGATGACCGCGTTCCAGCCCGCATGGGCGGCGGCGGCGGCGAGGACGGCGGCAAAGACGAAGGAGTCCATGATGAATGGCCGCTCGGCCCGAGGCGCAAGGAAATAGACTACCGCACCGCCCGTCGTCTCGCCCCTGGATTGCTTCGCTTCGCTCGCAATGACGATCCCCTGCGTCATTGCGAGGAGCCGAAGGCGACGAAGCAATCCAGGGGCGACACGACTCGGCTTATGACATGACGGAATACACCGTCATGGCGTCGCCCCTCACCCCTTCATGGTCAGTCCCGGCCACAGCTTCGGGCCGACCCGCAGATATTGCGGCACGCGTGCGACTTCAGTGCCGAGCGCGAAGGCGGCGTGCCAGCCCCAGCGCGGATCGTTGAGGACGCCGCGGCCGAGCGCGATCATGTCAGCGCGGCCGTCGGCGATGATCGCCTCGGCCTGCTGGGGCGCGAGGATCAGGCCGACCGTACGGGTCGCGATGCCGGCGTCGCGCTTGACCTTTTCGGCAAGCGGGACGTTGTAGCCGGGATCGGTCGGGTTGCGGGCCGCGTGGGTGAGCCCGCCGGAGGAGACGTCCACATAGTCGGCGCCGGCTCCCTTGAATCCCTTGGCGAGCGCCGCCGCCTCGTCGGGATTGATGCCGCCGTCGAGCCAATCGCTGCCGGTGAGCCGGGCGCCGAGCGCCACCGAAGAAGGCACCACGGCGCGCACCGCCGCCATCACTTCGAGGGGGAAGCGCAGCCGGTTCTCCAGCGAACCGCCATAGCGGTCGGCGCGCTTGTTGGAGATGGCGGACGCGAAGGCATGCAGGAGATAGCCGTGCGCCGCGTGCAGTTCGATCGTATCGAAGCCGATGCGCAACGCCCGCTTCGCCGCCGCCACGAACGCCTCGGTGACGGTGGCGATGTCCTTATCGGTCATCTCCCGCGGCGTGTGCCAGCCGGGCCCGAACGGGATCGGCGACGGCGCGATGGTCTCCCACGGATTTTCGCCGGACGAAAGCGGCCCGGCGCCCTGCCACGGCCGCTGCGACGACGCCTTGCGGCCCGCATGGGCGAGCTGGATGCCGAACTTGGCGGTGCCGATCTTCCGCGCGTGGTCGATCACGCGCTTCATGGCGGCTTCGTCGGCGTCCGAATAGAGGCCGACGCAGCCATGGGTGATGCGCCCGCGCGCCTCGACGCCGGTCGCCTCGACGATGAACAGGCCGGCGCCCGAATTGGCCAGCATGCCGATATGGGTCGAATGCCATTCGGTCATGGCGCCGTCCTCGGCCGAGTATTGGCACATGGGCGAGACGACGATGCGGTTGGCAAGCTCGACGCCGGCGAGCCTGATGGGCGAGAACAGTTGGCTGGTCATGGGGACTCTGATGCGGGGGGTGATGACGGCGGGAGAAGCGACGATCGCATTTTTCCAGTCATTCCGCGGCGCGCGAAGCGCGAACCCGGGGTGACGAGCTCAACCCATGGATAGCCGATCGATGCGCAGGATCGCAAGCGCCAGGCTCTGCGCCCGCGGCACGACCGTGTCGAGCTCCAGGTACTCGTCGGGCGAATGCGCCCGCCCGCCCACCGGGCCGACGCCGCACAAAGTGGGCGTGCCGATGCTCGCCGTGAAACCGGAATCCGCGCAGCCGCCGGCGAATTCGCCAGTGACGTCGCGCCCCACAGCGCGAGCGCAGTCCACATAGAGGCCGAACAGACGCTCGGACTGCGCACTCGCCACCAGCGGCAGAAACTCGCCGGCGGTCTCCAGGCGCGCACTCGTGCCGGAAAGGAATGGCCGGTCGACGATCGCCTCGATCGCCGTGAGCGTGGCGGTACGGTCGGCCGGATCGATGTAACGCAGGTCGATCGTGAAGGTCGCGCGCGGCGCCACCATGTTGACGGCCTCGCCGCCATTGACGATCCCCACATGCACGGTGACGCCGCGGCCGAAATCGGTGAGCGCGTGCAAAGCGATGATCTTGCGCGCCGCCTCCTCGATGGCGGAGACGCCGTCGGCGAGATTGTTGCCCGCATGGGCCGCCCTGCCAAGAACCTCGCAGCGCATGAAGGCGCCGCCCTTGCGGGCGGTGACGACGGCGCCGGACGGCCGGCCAGGCTCGGAATTGAACACCGCCCGCGCCCGCTTCGCCTCGGCTTCGATGACCGGCCGCGACGACGGCGAGCCGATCTCCTCGTCGGAGGTGAACAGGCCGACGACCGGGACGGGAGCGCCGAAGCGCGCCAGCGCCGCCATCACGAAGGCGTTCTGGACGAGCCCCGCCTTCATGTCGGCGCAGCCGGGCCCGTGCCCTCGCCCATCGGCGGTCCGGAACGGCCGCCGCGCCGCTTCACCTTGCGAAAACACCGTGTCGCGGTGGCCCATCAGCAGCACCGGACGATCGTCGCCGCCGAGGCGGGCGACGAGCGCATCCCCATAGGTCACGTCAGGCACGAACGTCGAGGCGATCCCCTGCCCGGCGAGGTAGGCCGCGAGCCGCGTCCCGACCGCATCGACGCCGGCCTTGTCGTGGCTGCCGGAGTCGATGTTCACGAGCTCGGCCGTCAGGGCGACCATGTCGTCGCGGGCGCCGGCGAGCCAGTCGAGGACGGATTGTTCCTGGGAGGAAAGTGCGGACATGGGGGATGAGGACCTGTGAAGGGGCGACCGGCGGTCATGATAACCGTTTTATCCGCGATCTGGCGGCTTAGGATGCTGGGTAAAGTTGGACTTCCAAACCCACCCACAGCGTGCGGCGGTGCTCTAAGACCGCCAAGCAATTGAATTTCCGGACGAGCCCGCTAAATTTAATAGTTTTCAGAGACAGGAATCGATTTTCAGCTCGGCTTGAGTTATCAGTAATCAGAAACTCGGCACTGTAGTGAACGATTTTCAGGACCAGTTAGAGGATTTCAGATGCCCGCACCATTGAGGCTCCCAACCGAGATCATCTCGGTGGCAGGCATCTCGACACCTTCGTCTTCACGGCCTGCCGGCTACGCGGCCTTGATCGCCGCCTACGATTTACATGTGCCGCCGCCCGACGAACTCCTGGCGATCGGTGACAAGCACACGCACCGGCAGGAAGGGCGCTGGACCATCCTGACGCCGCGCTACCGGCCCGCCGACACCGTCAGCGCCCATCTCGATTTTGCCCTCCGGCACGAGGGCGTCGACCTCGCGGTCTTGAATGCGCTTTTCGCGTCCATGCCGGCAGCCGTCATCGAGGAATGGGTGCGCTCCCAGCCGACCAGCCAGCACGCCCGTCGCATCTGGTTCCTGCACGAATGGTTGACGGGTCGAAAGCTCGATCTGCCCGACGCCGACAAGGCTCCCTATGTGGGCATTCTCGACGACAAGCGCCAGTTCGCCGTCCGGGGTGAAACCGTCACCCGCTATCGTGTCCGCAACAACTTGCCGGGCACGCCCGAATTCTGTCCGCTGATCCGACGATCGCAAAAGCTCGCGGCGCTGCTCGACCAGGACCTGGCGGCGGAAGCGCGTGCCGTCGTGCAGCGCACGGCGTCCGACCTGATGGCACGGGCAGCCGCATTCCTGCTGCTGGAAGACTCCAAGGCGTCATACGTCATCGAGGGAGAACGTCCGCCCCAGGACCGCATCCAGCGCTGGGGACAGGCGATCGGCGAAGCGGGACGAAAGCCGCTGAGCCGGGACGAACTCGAGCATCTGCAACGCGTCGTCATCGGCGACGCGAGGTTCACCCATCTCGGCTGGCGAACGGAAGGTGGGTTCGTCGGTCGGCGGGACCGCGATACGAATGCCCCTGTCCCCGACCATGTGAGCGCACGGCCCGAAGACGTCGCGGGCCTCATGGCCGGACTGGTCGACTATGCGAATCGCAACGAGACGAGCGGCCTTGATCCGATCGTCGCCGCCGCCGCCGTCGCCTTCGGCTTCGTGTTCATCCACCCCTTCGAGGACGGAAACGGCCGTATCCACCGCTGGCTCGTGCACCACATGCTGGCCCGCAGCGGCTTCAATCCACCCGGAATCACGTTTCCGGTATCCGCCGTTTTTCTCGAGCACATCGACCGCTACAGGGTGGCGCTGGAGCACTTCTCCAGGCCTCGGCTGCCGCTGACCGAATGGACGACGACGCCGTCCCTCAATGTCCGTGTGACGAACGAGACCCGCGACCTGTTCCGGTTCTTCGACGCCACCCGGCAGGCGGAGTTTCTCACCGACAGCGTCGTCGAGACGATCCGAACGACACTGCCACACGAGATCGAGTATCTGCGGCGCTACGATCAGGCGCGCCAGCGCATCGAAGCGTTCGTCGCCATGCCGGACGCCAAGTTCGACCTGATGATGGGCTTCCTGCGCCAGAACAACGGCAAGTTCTCACGGCGGGCGCAGGCACAGGAATTTGCCGCGCTTACCGACGAGGAGGCGATGGCGATCGAGGGCGTGTACCAGGACCTGTTGCTGCTGTTCGACGCGCCACCCGTGACCGCAGCCGACGGCACGGCGTAGCGGTAGTCGGAACCGCTGTCGGGGCTGCCTACTCCGCCGGCGCCTGCGTGGGGGCGCCGGAGAGGCGGGCCCAGGTCTCGGCGAGCTGCACCACGTCGCGCATCTGGGCGACGAATTCGTTCTCGCCGTAATAGCGTTTCCAGCGTCCGGATTCGTAGAGTTCGACGAAATGGGCGCGGCGCCGTTCGGCGAGCTCGTGCCACTTGCCGACGATCTCTTGCGACATGCTCTGCGGCCAGGAATCCGACATCGCGCGCACCAAAGGAATAATGTGCAGGGGGTGTTGACGCGGGGGCGACGCAACGCAACGCCAGACTCTCGAACCGAAGCCGAACGAAAGGATCGGCGTCGCGGCTCGAACGAGTCTTGGTAATGCTGGACTGGTTACTGAAGTGTTAAAGCGAACAAATTGTTAACCGCCAGGGATGGCGGGGCCGCGGATCAATACGCGCGGCCGCCCGAGGGCGCCGGTAATATCCTCCCGACGACCTGATTCGCGCAATGGCTGAATGAATGGCCGTCACAGCCTGATGCGCAGGCGCGCGGCGATTTCGCCGACGATGCCGCGGCGGAACAGGAGCACGCAGGCGACGAAGATCACGCCCTGGATCACCAGCACCCACTCGCCCACCGGGGCCAGCTTGTACTGCATCGTGAGGATCACGAAGGCGCCGACCACCGGCCCGAAGATGGTGCCGAGCCCGCCCACGAGTGTCATCAGCACCACCTCGCCCGACATCGGCCAGTTGACGTCGGTCAGCGAGGCGAGTTGCAGCACGATCGCCTTGGTGGCGCCGGCGACGCCGACGAGCGTCGCCGACAACACGAAGGCGACGAGCTTGTAGCGATCGGTCTTGTAGCCGAGCGAGATCGCCCGCGCTTCATTCTCGCGGATCGCCTTCAACACCTCACCGAAGGGCGAGTGGATGACACGGTGAATAAACAGGAAGCCGGCAAGGAAGATCGCCACCACCACGACGTACATCGTCATGGTGTCGGCGAGATCGATCAGCCCGAACAGCCGGCCGCGCGGCACCGCCTGGATGCCGTCCTCGCCGCCGGTGAATTTCACCTGCAAGGCGAAGAAGAACATCATCTGCGCCAGCGCCAGCGTGATCATGGCGAAATAGATGCCCTGGCGTCGGATGGCGAGCGAGCCGGCGAGGAGGCCGAGCACGGCCGCCGCTACGGTGCCGGCGAGGATCGCGAGCTCGGGGGTCAGTCCCCACACCTTGGCGGCATGCGCCGACACGTAGCTCGCCCAGCCGAAATAGAGCGCGTGGCCGAACGACAGCAACCCCACATAGCCGATCAGCAGGTTGAACGCGCAGGCGAACAGCGCGAAGCACAGCACCTGCATCAGGAACAGCGGATAGGCGAAGAACGGCGCCGCCGCGACAAAGACGAGCATCACCACGAAGGCGATCGCTTCGCTCCTGTCGGCAAGCCGCGTCTCGCGGCGCATGGTCGGTTCGGCGAGCTTGTGCATCACACCCTCCGTCCGAACAACCCGGCGGGTCGCACCAGCAGAACGATCGCCATGATGACGAAGATGACGGTGTTGGAGGCTTCCGGGAAGAACACTTTGGTGAGACCCTCGATGACGCCCAGTCCGAAGCCGGTGAGGATGGCGCCGAGGATCGAGCCCATGCCGCCGATCACCACGACCGCGAACACGACGATGATCAGTTCCGAGCCCATCTGCGGCGAGACGTTGTAGATCGGCGCCGCCATCACGCCCGCGAACGCCGCGAGTGCGACACCGAAGCCGTAGGTGAGCGTGATCATCATCGGCACGTTGATCCCGAAGGCGTTGACCAGGGTCGGGTTTTCGGTCGCGGCGCGCAGATATGCTCCGAGCCGCGTGCGTTCGATCACGAACCAGGTGGCGAGGCACACGGTGAGCGAAGCGACGATCACCCAGGCGCGGTAATTGGGCAGGAACATGAAGCCGAGATTCTGGCCGCCGCGCAGCGCCTCCGGCATGGCGTAGGGAAGGCCCGCGGAGCCGTAATAGTTTCTCGTCACGCCCTCGATGATGAGCGCCAGCCCGAAGGTCAGGAGCAGGCCGTAGAGATGGTCGAGTCGATAGATCCAGCGCAGCAACAGGCGCTCGACGGCGATCCCGAAGGCGCCGACCACGAGAGGCGCGAGGACGAGCGCGAACCAGTAGTTGAGCCCCGTATGGGCGAGCAGGAGATAGGCCGCGAACGCCCCCATCATGTACTGGGCGCCGTGGCTGAAATTGATGATGTTGAGCATGCCGAAGATGACGGCCAGACCGAGGCTCAACAACGCATAGAACGAGCCGTTGATCAGCCCGATCAGGAGCTGGCCGAACAGGGCCTGGGAGGGAATGCCGAAGATCTCGAACATGCCGAACTCATGAAAGGAGAACGACCTCGCCCCGTATCGGGCGGGCTCCCTCTCCCCATTTGGGGAGAGGGCTGGGGTGAGGGGGCAGCGACCTATCGAGAGGCCCGCCCCCCCTCACCCCGACCCTCTCCCCTGCGGGGAGAGGGAGAGGCGGCGCTGTGCCTCACGACGATCCTCCCCCTCAGGAGAAGGATCACGCCGGCCTCAGCCGCTGACCAGCGGGCAGCCGCCGTCCTTCAAGGGCCGGAAGGCCTCGTTCGCCGGAATGGTGGCGCGCACCTTGTAGAAGTCGCCCGGATACTTGGATTCCTCGGGCTTCTTGACTTCGAACAGATAGGCGGGATGGAGTTTGCGGCCATCGGCGCGGATCTCGCCCTTGCCGAACAAGGGATCGTCGGTCGGCATCTTCTTCATCTGCGCCACGACCGCCCTGCCGTCCGCGTCGCTCTTGAGCGCGGCGACCGCTTTAAGATAGTGCAGCGTGCCGGCGTAGACGCCCGCCATGTTCATGGTCGGGACCTTGCCGGTGGCATTGCGCTCGGCGTGCCAGCGCTTGGTCCAGGCGCGACTGGCGTCGTTGAGGTCCCAATACCAGGTCTCCGTGAAGATCAGGCCCTGCGCGGTGGGCAGTCCGAGCGCATTGATGTCGCTGGCGAAGACGAGCAGCCCGGCGAGATTCTGCCCGCCCTTGACGATGCCGAATTCGGCCGCCTGCTTGATCGAGTTGATGGTGTCGCCGCCGGCATTGGCGAGCCCGATCACCTTCGCCTTGGAGGATTGCGCCTGCAGCAGGAACGACGAGAAGTCGTTGGTGTTGAGCGGATGGCGCACTTTGCCGAGCACCTTGCCGCCGTTCGCCTCGACCACCGCAGAAGTGTCGCGTTCGAGCGCGTGGCCGAAGGCGTAGTCGGAGGTGAGGAAGAACCAGGTGTCGCCGCCGGTCTTGACGATCGCCTTGCCGGTGCCGTTGGCGAGCATCCAGGTGTCGTAGGTCCAGTGCACGGTGTTGGGACTACACTTCGGACCGGTCAGGTCCGAGGAAGCGGGGCCGGAGCCGATGAACACCTTGTTCTTCTGCCGCGTCACTTCGGCGATGGCGAGCGCGACGCCGGAATTCGGCACATCGATGATCATGTCGACGCCGCCGACGTCGTACCACTGGTTGGCGATCTGGCTGCCGACGTCGGCCTTGTTCTGGTGATCGCCGCTGAGGACCTCGACCTTGACGTCGGGATGATCCTTCATGAAGTCGGCGGCGGCCATGCGGGCGGCCAGGAACGAGCCCGGGCCGGTGACGTCGGCGTAAAGGCTCGACATGTCGGTGAGCACGCCGACCTTCACGGCGACCTGCTGGGCCGAGGCGGATCCGAACGCGAAAATCGTGGCGAAGGCCGTAAGTGCGGCAATTTTCTTCATCGAGTCGTCCTCCCTTTTCGATCGTTTTAAATTCCGGTTTCTAGCGTCGCACTCCCAAGTTTCTGTCAAACTCCCAAGTGTCTTCACACTCCCAAGTGTCTGTCACACTCCCAAATATCCATCACACTCCCAGGTATTCGTGCAGCTTCCCGATATTGGCATCGAGATCGCTGTTGGAGAACCGGTCGATGACCCGACCGTGCTCCATCACGTAGTAGCGGTCCGCCACCGTGGCGGCGAAACGGAAGTTTTGCTCGACGAGAAGGATGGTGAATCCCCTCTCCTTCAAGGTCCGGATGGTCTTGCCGATCTGCTGGATGATGACCGGCGCCAGGCCTTCGGTCGGTTCGTCGAGCAGGAGAAGGCGGGCGCCGGTGCGCAGGATACGGCCGATCGCCAGCATCTGCTGCTCGCCACCCGAGAGCTTGGTGCCCTGGCTCGTCAGCCGCTCCTTGATGTTGGGAAACAGCTCGTAGATCGCGGGAAGCGTCAGCCCGCCGGGCCTGACTTGCGGCGGCAGGAGCAAATTCTCCTCGACGTCGAGGCTCGCGAAGATGCCGCGCTCCTCCGGGCAGAAGGCGATGCCGGCGCGGGCGATCTCGTTCGAGGCGCGGCCGATCAGTTCGCGGTTCTCGAAGCGCACCGAGCCCGAGCGGCGCGCGACGATGCCCATGATCGCCTTGAGGGTCGTCGTCTTGCCGGCGCCGTTGCGGCCCAGGAGAGTGACCACCTCGCCGGCACGCACCTCAAAGGCGACGCCGTGCAGAATGTGCGACTCCCCATACCAGACCTGCAGATTGGAGACCGCAAGCAGCGCGCCCTCAGCCATGGCCGGTCCCCATATAGGCTTCGCGCACCTCCGGGTTCACCGCCACCTCGGCGTAAGGCCCCTCCGCCAGCACGCGGCCGCGGGTCAGGACGGTGATGCAATCCGACAGGTTCGAGACGACCGAGAGATTGTGCTCGACCATCAGCACGGTGCGGTCGGCGGCGACGCGCTTGATGAGGTGCGAGATGCGGTCGATGTCCTCGTGGCCCATGCCGGCGGTCGGCTCGTCGAGCAGGAGCATTTCGGGATCGAGGGCGAGCGTGGTCGCGATTTCCAGCGCCCGCTTGCGGCCGTAGGGCAGTTCCACTGCCGGCAGGTCGGCGAAGGCCGACAGCCCGACATCGTCGATCAGTTCCCGGGCGCGTCCGTCATAGACATCGAGCACCTTCCTGGAGCGCCAGAAGTCGAACGAACCGCCGCGGGCGCGCTGGAGGGCGATGCGCACGTTCTCGATCACGGTGAGATGGGGAAACACGGCCGAGATCTGGAACGAGCGTACCAGGCCGAGGCGGGCGACATCGGCGGGGGCGAGCGCGGTGATGTCACGGCCCTTGTAGAGGATGCGTCCGCGCGTCGGCTTGAGGAATTTCGTCAACAGATTGAAGCAGGTGGTCTTGCCGGCGCCGTTCGGTCCGATGAGCGCATGGATGCTGCCTCGGGCGACGCGCAGGTTGACGCCGCTGACCGCGATGAAGCCGGCGAATTCCTTGGTCAGATCCTCGGTGACGAGGATCGTCTCATTCTCTCTCACGGCGTCCCCTCACCCCCGCTTATTTTTTACTGTGCGGGGTTCCATGCCGCGCAAGGCGGTCCTGGCACCACGACCGGTAGCATCGCGCTCGCCCGCGGACAAGCGGGACTATTGGGCAGGAACGCCGACACGAGAATGACGGAACGGCGCGGAGGCCCAAAAAAGAGCCCGCCCGGATGGGGGGTCCGGGCGGGCGGTCCAATCGGCGCCTGGGGTGAGAGGGGGGGCGTCAGCGCCGATGGAAAAATTCGGGGAGTGTGCGATGAAACTCAGTAGTAGTTGCAGACCTTGACCTTGCCGACATAGTGGCCCCAGTTGTTGAACTGGCGCACCCAGCGGCAGCGCGGCCCGCCCGCATAGTAGTAGTCCGAGGCGTAGGCCTGCGAGGCGATGCCGGCGCCGATCAGTCCGGCGGCGAGGCCCGCTCCGCCCCAGCCCCAACCGTGATGGCCGTGCCACTTCTTGGCTTCGGCGGCGCCCGTCGTGGCGCTCATGGCGGCGCCCAGGGTGACGGCGGCGATGGCAACGGCGGCGAATTTGGTGGTGATCGACATGGGGGTCTCCTTGATCTGCCGAGGTGGCCGCTTGCGGCCGTTCATGACCATTGGTTGCGACCGGACGACGGGAGGTTCAACGGGGTCTCAAATTATCGCCGGCGCACACACGTGTTCGTGGCTCGCGAAAGCTTCGGATGGGAGATTACAGCCTTCAGGGCTCGTCGGCCCCACCGGTCGGCACCCCATAGGACGCCATGAAAACCGCGACGGCGTCGGCGACGACCTCTTTCGGATCGAATCGTGGCTCGACGCCGAACAGGCGCGGCTCCAGGATTCCCGCTTCAATCAAGCCCTTGAACTGAAACGCCGCCAGATCCGGCGCTGCACGCCGCAGTTTGCCTTCAGCCATCTGTCCGGCCAGATAGGCGCTGACCGCAGCCCACACCCGTTGCGGCCCGAGTGCATAGAGTTCTCGGCCGAATTCCGACGTCGCAGCTTCCGCAATGGCGGTCCGCGACAAGGAGGTGATTTCAGCGGAAGTCACGAACGGCAGATACGCCGCGCCGAATGCGGTCAGGACACGACCGGCGTCCGTGTCCTGCGAATTCAGGATGGTCAGCAAATCCAGGCCCCGCGCTTCCACGGCGTCGACCATGGCGGCGGCAAGCAGCCGCTCCTTGGTCGCGAAATAGCCGTAGAGAGTCGCCTTCGACCCGCCCAGGCGCGCGGCGATCGCCGTCATGCTGGCGCGATGGCTACCGACCTCCTCGATGACCGCTCTCGCAGCCTTGAGGATCTCGTGGCGTTTCTCGTCTGTCCGGACGCGCACGGGAGTTTTTCCCCTTTTCTGTACCCATGAGTACATTTTTGCCTTGACCCGGGCAAGGCCGTATCATAACAAAACTATACCGTACGGTTATAGCCATGCAGTATCATGCCGATTCAAATCCCTTTTCGCTGCTTCTCGCGCCTCAGCGTACCTCTCGTGCTGATCGGCACGCTTGCGGGCTGCATGCAGCATGATCTCGCCGGCCCCTCTCCGGTCACAAGCTTTGCCACTGATCGAACTTTCGCCGCGACGGCCAATGCGGCTTGGCCGTCTGACGCGTGGTGGGAAGGCTATCGGGACCAGCAACTGTCACGGCTGATCGAAGAGGGCTTGATTGGCGCCGCCGACATGCGCGCCGCGCAAGCGCGTTTCGCCGCGGCCGAGGCGGGCGTGAAGGGCGCCTTCAGTGCCCTTCTGCCCTCGCTCGACGGGCAGGCCAAGGTCGACAGGGAACGCCAGAGCTACCACTACCTGATCGGCGAAGACTTCGTCCCCAAAGGCTGGAACTCGGCGGCGCTGATGTCCGCGGGGTTCAACTGGGAAATCGACTTCTGGGGCAAGAACCGCGCCGGCCTGGCCGCCGCCACCTCGCAGTCGGAAGCGGCTGCGGCCGAAGCCGCCGCCGCTCGTCTTTTCGTGTCGTCGGCCATCGCCTCCGCCTATGCCGACCTCGTCGCGCTCTATGCCGAGCGCGACGCGACCGTCGACGCCGTCAAGGTGCGCCGGCAGACGCTGGCGCTGATCGACGAACGCCGCGGCAGCGGCCTGGAGAACGACGGCGCTGTCGAGCGCGCACGTTCCGCCGAGGCGGTGAGCAAGGCACAACTCGCCGAGGTCGACGAGATGATCGGCCTGACCCGCAACCGCATCGCCGCCCTCGTCGGTGCCGGTCCCGACCGTGGCCTCGCCCTCGGCCGCCCGCGGGTCGCCAAGGCGCGTTACGCCGGACTGCCCGCGTCTCTTCCGGCCGAATTGCTCGGTCGTCGGCCGGACATCGTCGCTGCACGCAAGCGCGCCGAATCCGCCGCCCACCGCATCGACCAGGCCAAGGCGGCCTTCTATCCAAACATCAATCTCGCCGGCGTGATCGGCGTCCAGTCGCTCGGCACCAATCTGTTCAGGCCCGGCACTCAGTTCGGCTCGATCGGCCCCGCCCTGGCGCTGCCGATCTTCGAAGGCGGCCGGCTGGTCGCAGCCCAGGAGGGCGCCGAGGCCGACTACCAACTCGCCGTCGCCACCTATGACGGCACGCTGACGCAGGCGTTGCGCGAGGTCGCCGACGCGATCGTGTCGAAGCGCAAGCTCAGCACCCGCTTAGCCGAGACGCGCAAGGCCAACACCGCCGCCGAGGAAGCGTGGCGCGTGGTCAGCAACCGCTATCGCGGCGGGCTTGCAACCTATCTCGAGGTCCTCGGCGCGGAGGATTCCCTCATCGCCACCCGCCGCGCCGCCGCCGCGCTCGAAGCGCGCACCTTCATCCTCGACATTCAGCTCGTCCGCGCATTGGGCGGCGGCTTCCGCACCGCAGGGAAAACGTCGTGAACGACATGTCCAAGACGCCGCACGAGGGCGTCAATCCGATCGCCGCCGACGCGACACTGGACACCATCGACCCGGCCTCGCCCGGCGGTCCACCCGCCGCCGGCGCGCGAATCTCCGCGCGCAAGCGCGCTTTCGCCCTCCTTGCCGCAGCGGTCGCGCTCGCCGGTGGCGGCTACTATGCCTACGATGAGTTGGTGCTGTCGCGTCACGCCGTGACCGACAATGCCTATGTGGGGGCCGACATCGCCCAGGTGACGCCGATCGTCGGCGGCCCGGTCGCCGAGGTACTGGTCGCCGACACGCAGATGGTCAAGCGCGGCGACGTCCTCGTCCGCATCGACGACGTCGACACCAGGCTGCAACTGCAGACCGCCGAAGCCGCCTACCAGAGCGCCTTGCGCCGGGTGCAGGGCTATTTCGCCAATGACCGTGCCCTGGCGGCCCAGATCGCCGCCCGCGAGGCCGACGAGGCCCGCGTCGATGCCCAGGTGCAGGCCGCCCAGGCCGACCATGAGAAGGCGCGCATCGATCGCGACCGCCGCAACGCGCTCGCCGCCAACGGCTCCGTCTCCGGCGACGAACTCACGGCCGCCCAGACCATGTTCCGCACGACCTCCGCCAATCTTGCCGCCGCCAACGCCGCCCGCTTGCAGGCGCGCGCCGCTCGCGAGGCCGCTATCGCCGCCCGGGACATCAACGCCGCCCTGATCGCTGGCACCACCGTCGAGACCAACCCGGAAGTGCTCGCCGCCCGGGCGGCGCGCGACCAGGCGCAGGTCAATCTGGATCGCATGATCATCCGCGCTCCGGTCGACGGCGTCGTCTCGCGGCGGCAGGTCCAGGTCGGCCAGCGCGTCCAGCCGGGCATGATGCTGATGGTGGTGGTGCCGCTCACCGACGTCTATGTCGACGCCAACTTCAAGGAAGTGCAACTCGCCAAGGTCCGACCCGGCCAGAGCGTCACCCTCGTATCCGATCTCTACGGCAGCGCCGCGCCGTTCAAGGGACGCGTGGTCGGCTTCTCCGGCGGCACCGGCGCGGCCTTCGCGGTGGTGCCGGCGCAGAACGCCACCGGCAACTGGATCAAGGTGGTGCAGCGCCTGTCCGTGCGCATCGCCCTCGACGCGGCCGAACTCGCCGCCCGTCCGTTGCAGGTCGGCCTATCAATGACCGCCGATGTCGACCTCTCCCGCTGACCGCCGGCAGAGTCCTGCCGTGCCCGCACCCGCTGCGCCACTGACCGGCGTCACCCTGTTCGTCGCCGCGTTCGCCATCGGCGCCGGCAATTTCCTGGTCGTGCTCGACAGCACCATCGCCAACGTATCGGTCCCGACCATTGCCGGATCGGTCGGCGTGTCCGCCTCGCAAGGCACCTGGGTCATCACGTCCTACGCGGTCGCCGAGGCGATCACCGTGCCGCTGACCGGATGGCTGGCGCGCCGGTTCGGCGCCATGCGGGTGTTCATCGCCTGCTATTTCGGTTTCGCGGCGATTTCGCTCCTGTGCGGCCTGTCGCAGTCGCTCGGCATGCTGATCGCGAGCCGCGTGCTGCTCGGCCTCGTCGGCGGACCGATCATGCCGCTGTCGCAGATGCTGCTGCTGCGCATCTTCCCGCCCCGGCAGGCGACACTCGCCGCGGTGTTGTGGTCGATGACCACGCTGATCGGTCCGATCGCCGGCCCGATCCTCGGCGGCATCATCTGCGACGGCGTCGGCTGGCCGTGGATCTTCCACATCAAGGTGCCGATCGCCATCCTCGGCGGCCTGATCGTCTACGCCACCACCCGGGGGCAACCCGATCCGATCGGCCCGGCCCGCATCGACAAGGTCGGGCTCGCCCTCCTGGTGCTGTGGGTCGGCGCCCTGCAGATCATGCTCGACGAAGGCCGCGACCACGACTGGTTCGCCTCCGGACTGATCCAGAGCCTGGCGGTGATCGCGGCGATCGGCTTCGTCGCCTTCCTGATCTGGGAGTTGACCGAGGAACATCCGATCGTCGACCTCAAGATCTTCCGCCATCGCGGTTTTGCCGCCAGTTCGGTGACTTTCGCGGCCGGCTTCGGCGCCTTCTTCGCTTCCGTCGTCATCCTGCCGCTGTGGCTGCAGCAGAACATGGGCTACACCGCCACTTGGGCCGGTTACGCCACCGGCATCATGGGCATCCTCGCCGTGGTCTCGGCGCCAATCGTCGGCAAGGCGACCGAGGTCATCGATCCCCGCGCCATCCTCAGTGCCGGCATTCTCGGGCTCGCCGCCATGACGGCGTGGCGCATCGGCTTCAATTCCGACGTCACCTTCCTGCAGATGGCCTGGCCCACCCTCCTTACCGGCCCGTTCATGGTGATGTTCTTCGTACCGGTGACGGGGCTCGCCATGTCGAGCGTCGGCCCCGACGAACAGGCCAACGCCGCCGGCCTGTCCAACTTCATGCGCACCCTCGCGGGCGCATTCGCCACATCACTCGTGCAGACCGGCTGGGCCAACTCCGCCCGCGCCAACCAGACGGAACTCGCCGGCACCATGACGCAGAGCAACCGCATCGTCGCCGGCATGATCGACGGCGGCATGCTGCCGGACGCCGCCGTCGCGACCTTGACCCGCATCGTCGAACACCAGAGCGTCCTGCTGGCGACGCTCGACATGTTCGCAGTCATCACGGTGGTGTTCGTGATGGCCGCGATTCTGCCGTGGGCGGTACCGAAACCGAAAGGCCCGATCGATACATCCGGCGCCCATTGACCGGAAATCCGCTTGCAGCCGCGAACGACCGGCAATTGAGCGCCGGGCCCGATGGGATGGACTTGCGTTTCGACGACGTGCGAGCCCCTACCGTCCGGCCCGCGCCGGCGTCGCCTCGGACGTCCGAGCGCCGAGCGCCGTCACGGCCTGATAGGCATCGATGAGGCCGGCGCCGAACTCGTCGTCGCGGCCCTTGGACCCGAGGTCGCGGGCGGTCGACGACAGAAGCTTGCGCAAGGATTCGCCGTCGAGACCCGGTTGGCGTTCCAGGACGAGGGCGGCGACGCCGCTCACATGGGCGGCCGCCATGGAGGTGCCGGTCGATGTCCAGTAGCTGCCGCCCGGCGACGCCATCAGGATATCCACGCCCGGCGCCGCGACCGCGATATGGGCGCCACGGTTCGCCATCACGAACAGCCGGTCGTCGGCGTCGGTCGCCGTGACCGCGATGACGCCGGCATCGGCGGCCGGATAGAGGGGCTTGGCCTTCGCGCCGCCATTGCCGGCGGCGGCGACGAGGATCGCCCCCTTGCCGCGCGCCGCCGCGAGCGTGCGGGCAAACAGCGGGTCGCGCGGCCCGGCGAAGCTCATATTGATCACCCGGGCGTTCCGCGACACCGCCCAATCGAGGCCCTTGACCACCGTGAAGGTCGAGCCCTTGCCGGCCGCGAAGGCGCGCACCGCGAGGATCTTCACCTTGGGGGCCGCGCCCATGAGACGCGCATGGGCGGCGATGATGCCGGCAATGCCGGTGCCATGCTGGTGCGGGCCGTCGGTCGTTTCCACGGCGTCGAAGCTCGCCGCCACCACGCCGTCGAGTTCCGGATGGGCGGCATCGACCGCGGTGTCGATGACTGCCACCGTGATGCTGTCGCCGGACGCGAGCGCGTGGGCCTCCGGCAGCCGCAGCTTGGCGAGGGCATATTGGGCCGGATCGCCGGAACTGGCCGCGGGCGCCGCCGGTGCAGGCTCCTGCTGCGACAGCTCATAGACGTAGTTGGGCTGCACCGCCCGCACGGCCCGATCGGCCTCGAGCGCGCGCACCACGGCAGGCACCGAACGGCGATCGGGAATGCGCCAGCGAAAGAAGGTGCTGCCGGCGAGCGTCAGGCGCTGGGAGTCGAGGCGTATCAGGCGATGACGCGCCGACAGGGTCCGCAACGTCGCCTCAGCGGGCGAACCCGCGATCTCGATCACCACTTCGTCGGGCACATAACGGCGTTCGCCGGACGGCGGCACACCCGAGGGGCGGCGCGCCGCCTGGCTCGGCTTCTTGCCGCCCCCGCCCTTGTTGGCGGTGGGGCGGCGAGGCGGCTTGCCGGCGCCGCCCGGACTGGTCCTGACGACGGCGTCGGGCTCGACGACAGCCGGACCGAGAACGGGACCGAAGCCGATGGGGGGCACGCGCAGCATCGGCGTGAAGCGGGGACCGTACGAGCCCCGCGGGTGCATGCGCGGGCCGGCGGGATAAGGGCGGCTGCCCATTCCCAGTCCGCCCATTCCCCTGTTGCCCATTCCCTTGTTGCCCATGCCGGTATTGCCGGCGCTGCCCATGTGGGTGCGCATCTGCGCCGCGGCGGGCGCGATGGAGACGGCGAAGGCGAGCGCAAAGGCGAAAACGGCAGCGGCCGTGCGACGCATGCGACGGTCGGCAACCCCGAATACGGAATGCGGCATGAGCGGTTCTCCGCGCCGGCTGCGGATGAATGAACGGCCGCCAACCCGGCACTTTGAAGACGACCTTGGCGGCCTCTTCAAAGGGGGCATGAAGCCCGCCGGGTTGGCACTACTCGGGCGGTCCGGCGCAGCGCCGGCCGCAATTGCTTTACTGGGTCGCGGCCGCGAAGCCGACCGCCTTCGAGTCCTGCATCTGCTTGATGATGCGGGCGAGTTCTTCCTTCGGCACGCCCGTCATGGCGATACGGACGCGGAACAAGCCGCCGGGCTTCGGCTCCATCAGCACCACTTTATAAGTGTCGACGAACTTGGCGATCTCGTCGGCGGAGGTGCCGGGATTGAAGCGCACCAGCAGTGCCTGATCGTCCTTGGCGGGCTGGGCGGCCTCGTAGGAGGCGGTCTCGTAGCTCGCCTCGCCACCCTGCTCCTTGAGAATGAGCCCGGTGAGGACGCCGGCCTGCAGCACGATGGCGAGGGCGGCAGCGGTCGCCGACCAGGCGAGGGTGCGCGGCGAAAAGCTCTGCAGAAAATCGGCGAAACGGACAGCGAGATCGAGGGAGCGGGCCGGCTTGCGCGGCGGCTCGGCGGCGATCGCCGCGAACAGGCGGTCGGCGCAACGGGCCGACGGGGCGCCCAGGCTTTCGTTGAGATGGATGGTCTCGGAGAGTTCCTCGCGGACGAGGTCGAAACGGCGAGCCAGTTCACGGTCGGCCAGCAGGGCTTTCTCGACGCGCTCGGCATCGCGGCGGCTCAACGTCCCGGTCGCGTGCCAGGGCAGAAGATCCTCGATCTCGTGCCTCTCGGCCGTCTCGTTGATGGTATTCATGGCCAACCTCTTTCAACTCCCGCTGCCTTGAGCAATTCCGCCAGTTTTTTTCGCGCGTAGAACATGCGCGTCTTTACGGTGTTTTCCGGAATTCCGACGATCTCGGCCACCTCCTCCACGGACTTCTCGTGGTAGTAGACCAGATCGATGATCTCCCGGTGTTCGGGCGAAAGTGCGTCCAGGCACTTACGCAGAACTTGCCCCTTGTCTTTCTTCTGCATCGCCACCTCGGGATCGTCCTCGGTGTCCTCGATCGCAGAAGCAGTCTCCTCGTCCAGTTCCTCGTCGGGCCTCTTGCGAAGCGCCGAAAGAGCCTTGAAACGCGCGATGGCGAGCATCCAGGTCGACACCGCGCTGCGGCCTTCGAAACGATCAGCCTGGCGCCACACGTCCAGGAACACTTCGCTGATCAGATCCTCGGCAATCGCCTCGTTGCCGACCAGCCGCAGAACGAAACGATACACACGCACATGATGCCGGGCGAACAAGACCTGCATCGCGAGCCGATCGCCTTTCGCGATCCTGCCGATCAAGACGTCGTCCGAGGTCGCCTGGTTCGCGCTCAACGGGTCGGCTCACAGGGTTAGTCGCGCCAAGTTCGCAACCGGTTCAAAGGCTGGAGGGTCCGTAGTGACACGGAAGAGTTCGAGGATTCTCCATGACTTGCCATGGGTTCCATGGCCGAAACGAGACCATTCGACGAGGCTGTCGGTAAAATGCCCTCGAATCCAGCCCCGGAGCAAGAGGAGGCGGGGGATAGGAGCCGGTTATGCGCCATCAACCATCGGACGTGAAGCAGAAAAACAACAATCTGCGAACAAGACCCCGCTTCTAGGCCTGCCGTTGCGGCCACAGCCAGGCCGCCCCGCGTACGCCGCTCGAATCGCCGTGGACGGCGCGCACGATCCGGGTGTCGAGGGCGTCGGAGAACGCATAGCGCGCCACCCGCGCCGGCAGGTCGTCGTAGAGCGCTTCGATGTTGGACAGGCCGCCGCCGAGCACGACCACATCGGGATCGACGATGTCGACCACGATGGCGAGCGAGCGCGCCAGCCGGTCGCAATAGAGTTCGAGACAGGCGCGAGCTGCTGCCTCACCCTGCCCGGCCGTGCGCGCGATCTCCTCCGCACTCGCCTCGACGCCGGCAATGGCGCGGTAGCTGCGGGCGAACCCGGAACCGGAAAGGAACGTCTCGACGCAGCCGGCCTTGCCGCAATAGCAGGCCGCCCCCGGCCGCTCGTCGTCGCGGGGCCATGGCAGCGGATTGTGACCCCATTCACCGGCAATCCGGTTGCGGCCCGTGATGACACGGCGCTCGACCACGAGGCCGCCGCCGACGCCGGTACCGAGGATGACGCCGAACGCGACCGCGGCCCCGGCGGCGGCGCCATCGACCGCTTCCGACAGGGCAAAGCAATTGGCGTCGTTCTCCATGCGGACCGGCCGGGCCAGCGCCACCGCGATGTCGCGGTCGAGCGGCCTGCCGTTGAGGACGGTGCTGTTGGAATTCTTCATCAGCCCGGTGCGGGTCGAGACGGCGCCCGGCGTCGCGATCCCGACCGTGCCGCGCTCCCCGAGCTCGGCCTCGAGACCATCGACGAGGCCGAGGATGGCGCGCACCGTCCCGTCGTAGTCACCCGCCGGAGTCGCGACGCGCCGGCGCGCGAGTGTCGCGCCGGAATCGTCGAGTGCGATGATTTCGATCTTGCTACCGCCGAGATCGATGCCGATGCGCATCGCTTCCGCTCCTGTCCGCAAACCTGTATGCACGATCGCCTGATAACGCATTCCCCCGCTTCCGTCGCCGCCGCCTTCTGGGCGAACGGCGGTCACTTTTCCCGCCATGATGGCAGATCGCGTGAGCGCAATGAAATACCGCTGTGCCGTTTTCGATTTCTTCGGCGTGATCTCCGACGAGGTGGCGCCGCCCTGGCTCGCCGGCCTATTCCCGGCGGAGCGGGTCAAGCAGATCCGCGACACATTGTTCGTCGCCGCCGACCGCGGCGACATCTCCCAGGACGAGCTGTTCGCGCAGCTCACGGCGCTGACCGGCGTCACCCACGCGGACCTCCTGGCCGAATGGAACAAGCGTGCCAAGGTCGACCCCGCCATGGTCGCCCTCATCCGCGGCCTGCGCGGCAAATGCCGGCTCGGCCTGCTCACCAATGCGGCGGGCCCGTTCGTACGCTCCATCATCGACGCCCACGCGCTCGAACCCTTGTTCGACGCCGTCATCGTCTCGGCCGAAGTCCGCATGGCCAAGCCGGAGCCGGCGATCTTCCGCGCCATGCTCGACAAGCTCGGCGTTACGGCGGGCGACGCCGTCATGATCGACGACAACCCCGACAACATCGCCGCCGCCGCCGCTCTCGGCATGCACACGATTCTGTTTCGATCCTGCGCCCAGCTCGAACGGGAACTCGGGATATCGGCCCCCTGAGCACTGCCGGAGCCGTGCCGGAGCGGCGGCCGTCGACGCAGCAAATATTGCCGGCAGGCAGGAACTGATCGGCCGGTCGGCGCCATGCCGACGGCATCAAGTCCCGTAATTCAAGGAAAATTCCGCGCCTCGATGATGGCGCGCTTCTTGCGTTCCCGCCACGAGAGATGCGTGGAGGGTTCATCATGTCCCTGTCGATTCCGTCCCTATTGTCGTCCGCCTTGCAGGTCACCAAAGGCGTGCTCGAGAAACAGGTCGGGGAAAAGAGCGTCGAGGCCGATTTCCTCAAGGAGGCAAAAAAGACCCCCGCCGAACGGATGCACGAGGCGCTGCTCAAGAAGCTCGGCCTGACCGAGGAGGAGTTCCAGGCTCTCGATCCCGAGGCCAAGGCGGCGGTCGAGGAAGCCATGCGCGAGGAAGTCGCCAAGCAGGCGAAGCAAAGCGGAGAGACCGGCGTCCTCGCCGACCTCAACGTCTGAGCCCCGTCACGCCGACTGTCGTTGGCATCAACTCGTCATTGCGAGCCGCGGTGCGGTCTTCGGCCGGCCCGATGATCAAATCCGCGAAGAAACCCGGTTCTTTCTTCGTGACTCGTGGATTGCTTCGTCGTTTCGCTCCCCGCAACGATGAATCGAAGTCTACCGCCGCCGATATCATACCTTCTGCTCGACGGCGTCGAAGCACGGGATGCACAGCGTCCTGCCGCTGAAGCGGCGAGTACGCGATTCCATCACCGACTCGCCGCATTGTTCGCAGACGAGACTCTTGAGGATGCGGGCCGGCCGCGGCATGCCATCCACGACCGGGATCACGTCGAACATGTCGTCGAGGTCGAGTGCCAGGAGGCGCTCCTGTTCCGACGCCC
The DNA here is from genome assembly GCA_030848545.1 of Astrobacterium formosum. Lineage (GTDB taxonomy): Bacteria > Pseudomonadota > Alphaproteobacteria > Rhizobiales > Xanthobacteraceae > Astrobacterium > Astrobacterium formosum. Next base: position 84,909 of record JAVDCA010000001.1, on the reverse strand, counting down.
GGTACTCGGCCACGAGGGCGCGATCCGCGGCCGTCGCGGTGCCTTCGGCGAGGCGATCGGTCGCCCGGACATAGTCCTCGTGGGCCGGTTCACGGCTCGTGCGCTTGAGGACGACGCGCAGTCCATGGCCGTCGCGGCGGTCGAAGAACGAGAACGCCATTTTGCCGAGATCGCGATGGATCAGGTTGCCCTTGCCGTAGGTGCAGCCGGTCAGGACCTGGATGGCGTCGACGCCGCACATGTCGGTCTCGGTGATCGCCAGCATGTCGGGCGGGGCCAGCCGGCCGAGCCGCTGCAGTGCCAGCTCGGCGGCACGGATGCCGATCACCAGCCCGGGACAAGTGTGGCCGTGGAACGCGATCGCCTTGTCGATGTCGGCGCGCGAGACGGTGCAGGCGGTCATCTCAACTCTCCTTTTCGATCATCGGGACCACGAAGGCGAGATCGCCAACGCGGTGCAAATCGACTTCGACCCCGTAGACGTCGGATACGAGCGCCGCGGTAACGTCGGCGACGGCGACATGGGCGAGAACCCGGCCGGCCTTGACGAACACGAGGGTGTCGGCGAAGCGCAGCGCCGTGTTGATGTCGTGCATGGTCATCACCGCGGCGACGCGGCGTTCGTCGACCACAGCGCGCAACAGGCGCAGGATCTCGATCTGGTTGCGCAGGTCGAGCGAGCTGGTCGGTTCGTCGAGCAGGAGGAGCCGCGGCTCCTGCACGAGGGCACGGGCGATGGCGACCTTCTGCAGTTCTCCGCCGCTCAATTCGTCGATGAAGCGCAGCGCCAGGGCGCCGAGATCGAGCCGGGCGATGACCGTCCCGACGAGGTCGAGATCGCGCCGCGACGCCCGCCAGCGCAGGTGCGGCAACCGTCCGGTCAGGATGGCGTCGAACACGGTCGTGCGCGCCGTCTCGGTGCGTTGCGCCACATAGCCGATCCGCGCCGCCACCTGCGACGGCGCCATCCGGCGCACGTCCTCGGCGTCGACCAGGATCACGCCCTTGTCGGCGCGCAGGATGGCATTGATGCATTTCAGAAGCGTCGTCTTGCCGACGCCGTTGGGCCCGAGCACGGCGACGATCTCGCCTGCCGGCACGCCGAGCCGGACGTCCGCGAGTATCGGGCGGCCGTCATACGCGAAGGCGAGATCGTGGAGGTCGAGGATCATCGCCGGCTCCGCACGATCAGCCACAGGAACACCGGCGCGCCCACGAAGGCGGTCAGGACCGACACCGGCAGGACGTGGGGCATGAAGACGAGACGCGCCGCCGTGTCGGCGACGAGCAGAAGCAATGCGCCGGCGACGATGGTCGCGGGCATGAGGTAGCGGTGGTCGGCGCCGATCAGGCGGCGCACCAGATGCGGCACGACGAGGCCGACGAAGCCGATGACGCCCAGGAATGCGATGACGGTGGCGGTCACGAGCGAGGCCGCCAACATGCCGACGGTACGGACGCGCTCGACCCGCACGCCCAGGCCCTTGGCGGTCTCGTCGCCGGCGTCGATGGCATTGTAGGTCCAGGCGCAGGCGAGGAAATAGAAGCTCGTCAGCGCCGTCGCCGCCGCCATGATGCCGACCTGCCGCCAAGACGCCCGGGCGGTGTCGCCGAAGGTCCAGAACACCATGGCGGCGAGCTGGGTATCGTCGGCGAAATACTGCAGGAACATGGTGCCGGCGGTGAACAGCGCGCTCAGCGCCACGCCGGTGAGAACCATCACCTCCGGCGTCGCGCTACGCAGCCGCGACACCGCGACGACCACCATGGCGGCGAGGACGCAGAACACGAAGGCGGTCGCGGTCGTCACGTGCGGACTGGTGATCATGACGGCGCCGACCGACGACGACGCCATGGTGCCCGAGCCGAGCAGCGTAACGCTCAGCGCGGCGCCGAACGCGGCGGCATGCGACATGCCGAGCGTGAACGGCGAGGCGAGCGGATTGCGCAGGATGGATTGGGTCGCCGCCCCGGCGATCGCGAGGCCCGCGCCGGCGACGATCGCGGCGAGCGCCTGCGGCAGGCGGATACTCCACACGATCATCTCGACCCGGCGCGGCACCTCAAGGCCGATCAGCGCCTTTGCGACCGCCGACAAAGGCAGATCGGCGGAGCCGAGCGCGACAGCCGCGACCAACGCCAGCGCCGTGGCGACCAAAAGCGCGACCGTGACGACGAGTTTGCGACGCACATGGGCGCCATAGGCGGAGGAGATCTCACCGGCGACGGACACGGGTCTCAATCCAGCGGCACTGGTTTGAACACCAGACCGCCGAACTCGGCGTCCATCTGCCGGAACACCTTCTGGCCGACGAAGAACTCGAAGATCCGATCCGCTTCGGCGGCGGGATCGACGTCGGCGAAGCCCGCTGGGTGCACGACCTTGCCGATGAAATAGGCGTCGGCCAGGATCGACTCGAAGTTCTGCGAGTACCAGTTGTAGGGCAGCAGGCCGAAGACGCGCCGCTCCGCGACGGCGGAGAGCGATTTGTAGCCCGGGTCAGTGCGCAGTTCAGCGAGCGCGCCCTGACCCTCGCCGAGTTGCAGGGTGGCGAGATCGAGGAACAGGTAATCGGGATTCCAGGCGACGATCGCCTCCTTGGCGACGTCCGCATGGGCGACGTCCTTCGTCGCGCCACCGCGCTGGGCGAGATTGCGCACGCCGACGAAGGTGAACGGCGGATAGCTCGGCTCGGTGGCCTGGAAGCCGTGCGGGCCCTTGAAGGCGACGCCGCCGATAAAAGCGCTCGGCGGCGAAGCCGTCGCGGGCGTCCGTCGCGCGAGGTCGGCGATGCGGGATTCAATTTGAGCGATCACCGCTTCGGCCCGCTCCCTGCGGTCGACGACTTCGCCCATCAGCCGCAGCGACCGGAACAGCTTGTCGCGTTTGGCACCGAGATCGCCGAAGTCGACGACGACGACGGGAATTCCGGTCTTGTCCTGCAACGCCCCGGGGTCGATGCCCGTCCCGGTCACCACCGCCTTGAGGATGACCTCCGGCTGCGTCTCCAGCGCCAGGATGCGCTCAGGCCGGTCGAAGCCGCGGAATTCGCCGAACACTGGCAGCGTGCGCAAGCGCGGATTGGCGATCGAGTAGGGCCGGGCGTCGAATTTCTGCCGCTTGACCTCGATGTCATCGACCGCGACCACGCGCTCCTGCGCCTGGAGATAAACGAGAAGGCGCAGCGAGCCGGCGCCCGAACAGATCACTTTGGTGACGCGATCCGGGATCGTGACCGATCGTCCGGCGGAATCCACCACCACCCTGGCGTCGGCCGTTCCGCTCGCGCCGACGAGCAAGCCCGCCGCCAAATACGCAGCCGAGTACGCAGCCAAGCAAACGACTTTGCCGATCATCACGCGTCCTCGACAACCAGTATGATGATTTTATAAAATCATATGATCCGCCCAATCATGCGCTTTGATCCATCTCAACGGCCCGTTGGTCTATGATCGGCGAAGAGATTCGGAGGCTGGCCCATGCAGCGCGTGACCATCACCTTGGACGACGACCTGATGGACGACATCGATCGCCTGATCGCGACGCGCGGCTATCAGAACCGCTCGGAGGCGATCCGCGACCTCGCCCGCGCCGGCCTCGTGGCGGCCGGCAGCGCCACGGCGGGCGACGGGCCGTGTACGGCGGCGCTGGTCTATGTCTATGACCACGAGGCGCGCGAATTACCCAAGCGGCTGACGCGAGACTTCCACGCACACCACGACCTCACCCAGGCCACCCTTCACGTCCATCTCGACGCCCACGATTGCATGGAGATATCCGTGCTCAAGGGGCGTGGAGAGGATGTGCAGGCGCTTGCCGACCATGTCATCGCCGAACGCGGCGTGCGCTATGGCCAACTCGTCATGGTGCCGGTGACGCCAGCCCCCACCGGACCCGCCGGCGCGCACGACCATGGCCACAGCCATCCTCATGCCAAGAGATCGAAGGCGTGAGATCGCGCGCGCATCCAGGGCTCGTTCGTCGTGGTATTTTCCGGTATGCACTTTCTTTGAAAAATGCATATCATGAATCACGCGTTCGTTCACAACCCGCCCGGAGAATCCCATGCGCGCCGCCCTGTCCGCATCCGTGGCGCTCGTTTTCGTCACCTCCACCGCCTTCGCGCATTTCCAGGAAATCATTCCATCCGCCGACGTCCTGCCGGAGGGCGGCAAGGTCGGCGTCGAGATCGTCTTCACCCATCCGATGGAACGCGGGCCGGTCATGGAGATGGCGAAGCCGAAGCGCCTCGGCGTGTTCGCCGCCGGCAAGACAAGCGATCTTCTCGCCACGCTGACGTCGAAGAAGATCGACGGCAAGCAGGCCTGGGCGTTCGAGCACGAATTGAAGGCGCCCGGCGCCGTCACCTATTTCGTCGAGCCCCAGCCCTATTGGGAGCCGGCAGAGAAGAAATGGATCATCCATTACGCCAAGGTGATCGTCGATGCATTCGCATCCGGCGAGGGATGGAGCGCGCAGGTGGGCCTGCCAGTGGAGATCGAGCCCCTGTCGCGCCCAACCGGCCTGTGGACCGGCAACCTGTTCCGCGGCGTCGTACGTGCCAAGGGCAAGCCGGTGCCGTTCGCCGAGGTGGAAATCGAATGGATGAACGACGGCTCGGTCAAGGCACCCAACGAAGCCTTCGTCACCCAAGTAGTGCGCGCCGACCAGAACGGCGTCTTCGCCTATGTGATGCCGCGCGCCGGCTGGTGGGGCTTTGCCGCCTTGGTCGACGGGCCGGACGCCAAGAGCCCGGATGGCAAGCCCGCCAAGACCGAGCTCGGCGGCCTCATCTGGGTCAAGGCGACGGATATGGGCAGCGTCGCGGGGAAGTGACCATCATGACCCGTCATTGCGAGCCACCGGGTCCGCGCCAAGCGCGGCCCGATGACAGGCTCCGCGAAGCACTCCAGGGGCCCCGAAGAAAGGGCTGGATTGCTTCGTCGCTTCGCTCCTCGCAATGACAGACGGGCGCGACCCATGGCCCACATTCCCGACGGAGTATTGTCGATGCCGGTGATCGCCGGTGGCGCCGCCGTTGCGGCCGCCGGCATTGCCATCGGGCTCAAGGCCCTGGACGAACGCGAGATCCCGAAGACGGCCATCCTGGCCGCAACCTTCTTCGTCGTCTCGCTGTTCGCCGTACCGATCGGCCCGTCCAGCGTCCATCTCCTGCTCGGCGGCCTGGTGGGGCTCTTCCTGGGCGTGGGCGCCTTTCCGGCCATATTCGTCGGCCTGCTTCTGCAGGCGGTGATGTTCGGCTTTGGCGGGCTGACCTCGCTCGGCGTCGATACGGTCAACATGGCGCTGCCCGGCGTCGCGCTCGCGGCGTTGGCGCGGCCCCTGATGGCGCGGACCGCGCCGGCCACCCGCGGCCTGATCGGTGCCACCGTCGCGGCGCTCGCCGTTCTCGGCACCGCCGGCGGGGTGACGCTCGCTCTGGCGCTGTCGTCGGCGGACTACGTCCCGGCCCTGAAGATTGTCGCCCTCACCTATGTGCCGCTGGCCGCTGTCGAGGCGGTCATCACCGGCTTTGCGATCGCCTTCCTGGCGCGGGTCAAGCCCGAGATCCTGCCCTGGCCGAAGGAAGCCCGGCCATGAACCACGTTCGCGCCCTCCTCGGCCTGTTCGCCGCCTTTGCCCTCGCCTTTGTCCTCGCCATGGCCCTCGCCCTCACGGGCGCCACGTCCGCGCAGGCACATCGCCTGAAACTGTTCGTGTCGGTCGACGGCATGACCGTGTCGGGCTATGCCTTTTTCATCGGCGGCGGCCGTCCACAGGACGTGGACTTCGTCGTCAAGGACGCGGCCGGCGCGCCGGTCCACCGCGGCCGCACCGACGAAAAGGGCGCCTTCGCCTGGACCGCCGCCGCGCCGGCCGACTACACGCTTTCTCTCGACACCGGCGATGGCCACTTCGCCGACGAGAAAATTCCCGCCGATCGCTTCTCCCTGACCGCGCCGGCCATTGCCGCGGCGGTGCAGGCGCCGGCCGAAACACCGCCGGCGGCCGACAGCCCGGCGAGCACCGCGGCGCCCTCCCCGGCCACGATCGACCCGGAAACGCTCACCCGCCTCGTCGAAGCCGCCGCCGAGCGCGCGGTCGCCCGCCAGTTGCGGCCGCTCATCGAGGCCCAGAACCTCGCCGAGGCCCGCCTGCGCTTCAACGACATCATGGGCGGGGTCGGCATGATCGTCGGCCTCGCCGGCCTCGCCGCCTGGGCCATGTCGCGTCGCCGGCGGTCCGGAGGCGGACCATGAGCGATGCCTTCGCGTACGGATCAGACCCCGGACCGCGGCCGCTCCTCGACCGCCTCGATGCCCGCATGCGGGTCGCCGCGACCTTTACGGTCGTTCTGACGATCGTCGTCCTGCGCTCGCCGTTCCTCCTGGCCGCGCTCGTGCCGGTCGCCGTGATGCTCGCCGTTCTCGCCGGCCTGTCCGTGCGCGAGCTCGCCCGCCGCCTCACCCATCTGGAGGGCTTCCTGGTCATCCTGGCGCTCCTTCTGCCCGTCACGGTTCCGGGGCCGAACTTCGTCGTGCTGGGGCCCGTCGCGCTGTCGCAGCCGGGCGTCGAGCGGGCCGTCCTCGTCCTGCTGCGCGTCAATCTCTGCGCCATCGCGATCTTCACCTTGCTGGCCGGGCTCGAACCAGTACGCTTTGGTCATGCCCTGGCGCGCCTCGGCATGCCGGCCAAGCTCGTCCACCTTCTGTTGTTCGCCGCCCGCTACGTCGTGTTGATCCGGGCCGAGGCCGGCCGCCTGCACGACGCCATGCGGGCGCGCGCCTTCCGGGGGAAGACCTCGCGGCACACGCTGCGCACCCTCGGGCACTTCACCGGCCAGCTCATGGTGCGCGCCTTCGAGCGCGCCGAGCGCATCGACGAGGCCATGCGCTGCCGCGGCTTCGTCGGCCGGTTCGTCCTGGTCGCCGACGGCCGGATCGGCGGCACCGACATATTCTTCGCCGCCCTGACCGGGCTCGGCCTCGCCCTTCTGATCACCATGGACCGGCTGACGTGAGCATCCTGTTCGAACTCGCCGACGTCACCGTGGAACGCGCCGGCCGGCCGATCCTCGACCGCATCTCGATGACCCTCATGACCGGAACGCGCCTCGCCCTCGTGGGCGCCATCGGGGCCGGCAAGACCACGCTTCTGCGCACCCTGGTCGGGCTCGAAACCCCGACCAGCGGCCGCGTCGTCGCATTCGGGCGCGAGCGCCGCGTCGAGACGGACTTCTACGACGTCCGCACCCGCGCCGGCCTCCTGTTCCAGGACCCCGACGACCAGCTGTTCTCCCCGACCGTCATCGAGGACGTCGCCTTCGGTCCGCTGAACCTCGGCCTCGCCCGCGCCACCGCCATCGCCCGCGCCGAGGCGACCCTCGGCCGCCTCGGCCTGTCGCACCTTTCGACCCGCATCACCCATCACCTGTCGGGCGGCGAAAAGCGGCTCGTGAGTCTCGCCGCCGTCCTCGCCATGGAGCCGCAGGTCCTGCTCCTCGACGAGCCGACCAACGCCCTCGACCAGACCCATCTCGGCCGCCTCACCGACATCCTGACGGGCCTTTCCGTCGCCATGGTGATCGTGTCCCACGACCGCCTCTTTCTGGAGAGGCTCGCCACCCGGGCCGTGCTCCTGAAAGACGGCCACCTGACACCGGCCTACCTCCACCGCCACGTCCATGCGCACGATCATGTCCATGTCCACGGGGGCGATTCCGATCACGAGCACCGCCACGACGGCGCCGGACATGGTGCGCACGCGGATCCCGCGATCCGAAGCACTTGAACGCCAGAGGTGCACCTTGGGCCACGTCTGCGGAATGACGGAGATGACCGCGAGCCTTTCGCACGCACCGACCTGCCTGCGCTTTGCGCCGAATTAAGACCTTTGCGCTACAAGCCGCTCTCGACAACGCCACGCGTCGCCCGTGCCGATCCGGCATAGGGACCTGGCGACGAACAACACGGCTGTTGCGACCCCCGGTGGCGGCAAATCATAAAAGGTCAGTCCTATGGATCACCGTGATGTCACCGGCGCGCCGTCCGCTGGACGCGGCGTGCTGGCGAGCCGGCGTGCGTTCTTGAAATCCTCGGCGGCAGTTGCCGGCAGCGTGTCGCTGGCCGGCTCGTTCGGCGTGCCCGCCTGGGCGGCGACGCCGAAGCAGTATCCGATTACGACACCGGTCGTGACCACGCGCGAGCGCATGCTCGCCTTCCCGGTCTCGCTCACGCCCGGCCTCACCAAGACCGAGCTGCATCTCGTGCCGCGCTACAAGGAGTTCGGCTACGGCGAATGGACCTACGGGTCCGGCCTGCCGGTCGCCACGCGCACCGACCTGATGCCGGCCGGCTACAAGAAGCCCGACGCGGCGCCTTCGCGGCTGCTGCGCTTCTTCTCCTTCTCCGACATCCACATCACCGACAAGGAAGCACCGAACCAGCTGATCGCGTTCCAGCAGACCGAGCCGGCGGCAGCCTCCAACACGTCGGTCTATTCGCCGGTGATGCTCTACACGACCCACGTCCTCGATGCCGCCGTGCAGACCGTCAACGACCTGCACAAGCGCGACGCCTTCGATTTCGGCATCTCTTTGGGCGACGCCTGCAACAGCACGCAGTACAACGAGATCCGCTGGTACATCGACGTCCTCGACGGCAAGGTGATCGTGCCCAGCTCGGGCGAGCACAAGGGCGCCGACACGATCGACTTCCAGATGCCGTACCAGGCCGCCGGGCTCGACAAGTCGATCCCATGGTACCAGGTCCTCGGCAACCACGATCACTTCATGATCGGCTCGTTCCCGATCGATGCCGAGCCCTCGGCCGGACTGCGGCCCTCCTACACGTCTGACCGGGTATGGGCGATCGGTAACGCGCTCCGCCCCAACCTCGCCGGCTTCCCGGCCCTGTTCGACTATCGCAACTTCAAGGCGGGGCCCGCCTACTATGCGGGCGTGCTCGACGGCGCCAGTCCCTACGGCAAAATCATCCATGCGGGCCGCGCCGACGATCCCGCCTTCAAGGACGGCCCGCCGCGGGTGGCACCCGATCCCGGCCGCCGGCCGCTTGCCCGCGCCGAATGGTTCGCCGAGTTCTTCAACACGACCACGAACCCCAAAGGCCACGGTTTCAACCTGGTCAATCCCGACGCCGCAGCGGGCGCAGCCGAAGCGTTCGGCTGCTACAGCTTCGTCCCCAAGGCCGGTGTCCCCCTCAAAGTGATCGTGCTCGACGTCACGCGCTCCGAGCATGACGGCTCGTTCGACATCCACGGCCACGGCTATCTGGACGCCAAGCGCTGGCAATGGCTCAAGGACGAACTCGCCCGCGGCCAGGTCGACAACCAGCTCATGATCGTCGCCAACCATATCCCGATCGGCGTCTCGCCCATCGGCTCGGAGATGGAATGGTGGACGGGCGACAAGGACATGAAAGCCGGCGTCGGCAACGCCGTCGATCTCGCCGGCCTCGTCAAGACCCTGCAGGCGACCCCGAACCTCCTGATGTGGATATCCGGCCATCGCCACGTCAACGTCGTCAAGGCGTTCCCGTCCGCCGACCCGAGCCGGCCCGAGCAAGGCTTCTGGCAGGTGGAGACGAGCGCGCTGCGGGACTTTCCGCAGCAGTTCCGCACCTTCGAGATCTTTCTCAACGGCGACGGTACGGTTTCGATCGAGACCCTCAATGTGGACGTCGCCATCGCCGAGGGCACGCCCGCCGCGCAGTCGCGCAAATACGCCATCGCGGCGCAGCAGATCGTCCAAAACGACTCCCGGCCGAACTACCCCAACTTCGCCACCGCCGCCGGCCGCGGAACGCTGCCGGTGCCGAGCATGGACCCGACCCGCCCGCAAAGCGACGATCCGAAAGCACTCGACCCATCGATCCGCTTCACCGACCTGACGACGGCGGAAAAGCCCGTGCCGTATCACGCCTCGTGCAATGTGGAGCTGTTGAAGCAGCTCTCGCCCGAGATGGCAGGCGTGCTGAAGCGGACCTTCGCCGGGCGGAAGTGATTTCGACGGATCGATCAAATATCCCTCCCCTGAAAGGGGAGGGTCCGCCCGAAGGGCGGGGGTGGGGTCGAACGAAATCAGCCCCGAACTTGGGGCCAAGAGCCCCCACCCGACGCCTTCGGCGCCACCCTCCCCCGCGCAAGAGCGCGGAGGAGGGATCAGGCCCGTCGATAGTCGAAAACCGTGCAAGCCGCTGCTTGCCCGGATACGAACCAGGCCATGTCGGTGTCCATATGAAATCTCTTCTCATCAAGTCCCTCCTCGTTCTCTTCGCCCTCACCACGACGGCATTCGCCGCCGATCCCCTGCCGTCGTGGAACGACACCGCCACCCGGCAGGCGATCGTCGCCTTCATCGGCAAGGTCACGACGCCCGGTTCGCCGGACTTCGTCCCGGTGGAGGAGCGCATCGCCACCTTCGACAATGACGGCACCCTGTGGGCCGAAAAGCCGATGTACTTTCAGTTCCTGTTCGGCTTCGACCGCGTCCGCTCGCTGGCGCCCCAGCATCCCGAATGGGCGACCACGGAGCCGTACGCTTCGCTGCTCAAGGGCGACGTGAAGGCGGCACTCGCCGGCGGCGTGCCGGCCGCCACCCAGATCCTGCTGTCCACCCATGCCGGCATGACCACCGACGAATACGACGTCATGGTGCGCGAATGGATCGCCACCGCCCGCCATCCGACGACGGGTCGGCCCTACACTGAGATGGTCTACCAGCCGATGCTGGAGCTGCTCGCCTATCTGCGCGCCAACGGATTCAAGACCTTCATCGTATCGGGCGGCGAAAACGCGTTCATGCGGCCATGGGTGGAAAAGACCTACGGGATTCCTCCCGAACAGGTGGTCGGCTCGAGCATCAAGACCCGGTTCGAACTGCGTGACGGCAAGCCGGTTCTGGTGCGTTTGCCGGAGTGGGATTTCGTCGACGACAATGACGGCAAGCCGATCGGAATCAACTCGCATATCGGCCGCCGTCCTATCGCATCGTTCGGCAATTCCGACGGCGACCTCGAAATGCTGCAATGGACCACGGCCGGACGCGGCGCCCGCTTCGCCCTCCTGGTCCACCACACCGACGCCGCGCGCGAATGGGCCTATGACCGCCAGTCGACGATCGGCCACCTCGACAAGGCGCTCGACGAGGCGCGCCAGAAGGGCTGGACCGTGGTCGACATGAAGAGCGATTGGAAGGTCGTCTATCCGGGCGCGGCGCGGTGAAGGCCGGGCGCAATACGGCGCGATGGCGACGATCCCCGCTTGACCGGACCGCTTGCTTTCGCGCGCCGAGCGGATTTCGTGGTCGGCTCGCCCCTCAGGATTAAACGCGCTTCAGACCCGGAGCATCGCCTTCGCGAGCGCCGCAGACCGGCGCCTCCGGTTCGGATCCGGCTTTGTTGGGCAGGGCGGGCGCGGCATCCCGGCGCGGCGTGGCGGCCGGAATGGTTTCCGGTCCCAATACGCCGAACGAGAAGTAGAGCTTGATGAGCGCGTCGGCATCCATGTCCGGCACGGGGACGACGGCGGATTTCGGCACCAGGACCAGTCCGCCCCAGGCCGGCAACGGAGATGTCGGCAAATAGACCAGCAGCCGCGGCTCGCCGTTCACTTCGTAGGTCTGCGAGGATGCGAGAAACGCCGGCACGTCGACGCCCTCGGCTCCGCCCAGCCGGCACATCACCACGGGAAGGCCGGCCAGGTCGGCATTGCTGCGGGCGAACAGCCGCACGACCTGCGATATCGGCCTGTACACGGTCCGGAACAGGGGCACTTTCGCGAAAAGATCGTCGATGACGTGCGCGGCGGTCCGCTGCGCCTGGGCACGCACGGCCAGGCCGAGCAGCCACAGGATGAACAGCATCAGCACGACGCCGATGAGGAAGGTCAGCCCTTCGCGCTGCGGGCCGATCAGCGCAGCGCCACCAAATGTCAAAATGTCGCCGAACCAGGTGCCTGGACCGGCCACCGCCACGATCCAATTAATCGCCCAGCCGATGATCAGGACGGTGAGCACCAAGGGCAGGATGACCAGCGAGCCGGCCACCAGATTGCCGATGATGCTCGTGCGCCAGACGCGCCGCAGGATTGAACGCATGTAGAATCTGTTGTTCAGAACAGCGATCCGCTTCGAATCGCCTCGTTCGGCTCGACGTCGCAAGGTCGATTTTGCCGCAAATACGCGTCCGTGTCTCGCCTGCCAGAAGGCTTCGTCCGGACAAACGTCGAACTGCCGGCTTTGGCGCCCATAGCTCCGCGCCTTGACGCCTTTGCGCTCCACCTTGGCGCCGGCCTGTCTCGACTTCATCGCGGCATCCGGCGCCGGCGCGAACGCCGGGCCGACCGGCGATCAGTACGCCGGCCGCCGCCGACATCAGCAATGTGTTGCTGTCTTGTCGCGGGCGAAGTTTCGATCGCTTTTCTTGAGTAAATAGATGCAACAATCGCGGCGACGGCGCTCTTTCACCAAGAAGTTCCGCGACAGAAGAGAGTTATATTTTGTTGGTCGAGGCGAAATACATTGTAATATTTCACGACCATACGCATATGTACACAAGCCGCATGGCCGCATTTATCGCGCGCCCACCGCTGCTCGCGACCTCCGAAATCGCCGTTCGCGGGCATCGGCGGTTGTTTTCGCTGTAAATGAATGGAGACATGATCATGATGATTTCATCAAAAATACTCGCCGCCCTGCTGACGGTTGCCGTCGCGCCCCTGTTTGCCGGCCCGGCGGCCGCGACCCCGATATCGACGCCGCTCGCGTTGCAGAACGCGGCGACGCCGTCGGTCGAAATGGTGCAATATCGCCGCGGTGGTTATCGTGGCGGCCATTACGGTGGCTACCGTGGCGGACACCGTGGCCGCGGCTATGGGGGTGCCGGTCTGGGCATTGTCGCCGGCGCCCTGATCGGCAGCGCGATCGTCGGCGCGACGCAGCCTTACGGATACGGCGGCCGTCCGGGTTACGTCGTGGCCCCGGGCGGCGACGCGGTCGCTTATTGTGCGCAGCGCTTCAGGTCCTATGACCCCGGGTCCGGGACCTATCTCGGCTACGATGGCCTGCGCCATCCGTGTCCGTGACGGCGACCAGCCGTCAGCCGGCCGCGTGCGGCCGGGACTACTGGACACTTGCAGGAGCCGCCCGGCGAGCGGTCCTGTGCCCGGTCACGGCAGTCCGTTAGCGGACATGCCGTGACTCCGACACCTGACTACTTTACACTGGCCGCCTGCTGAGCAGGCGGCGCAAGCAATAATTCATCCACGTGTGGCGCTCGCTCGGAGATTCCCAGTTCCGGGAATCGACCGGGCATCCATCGATCAGGTGATGGCCACGGTCGGCGCCGCCGCAAATTGCATCGGAATGAAAGGATACGGCATGGCCATGGGAGCCCCCCCGGGGGCGGCGGACGGTGCACCGTTCAATCCCGCTGCGTTCCTGGAAACGGCCGCCATGGGCCGCGTCATCACCAAGCATCGCAAGGGCGACGTCGTATTCTTGCAAGGTGACGACGCGGATTCGGTCATCTACATCAAAGAGGGGCGGATCAAGGTCACCGTCGTGTCGACGCAAGGCAAGGAAGCCGTCGTCGCGATGCTCGGGCCCGACGAATTTCTCGGTGAGGGATGCCTGATCGGGCAGCCGCGACGTCTGGCAACCGCGACCGCCATGACGGACTGCCTGGCGATGCGGGTCGACAAGGCTGAGATCGTGCGGGTGCTGCAGGACGAGCCGGCGTTTTCGCAGATCTTCATTTCCCACATCCTCACCCGCAACGCCCGCGTGGAAGAAGACCTGGTCGATCAGTTGTTCAACTCGACGGAAAAACGGCTTGCCCGCGTGCTGCTGCTCCTGGCCAATTTCGGCAAGGAGGGCAAGCCCGAGCCGATCGTCGCCAAGATCAGCCAGGAAACCCTCGCCGACATGATCGGCACCACCCGGTCGCGCGTCAGCCATTTCATGAACAAATTCCGCAGCCTGGGCTTCATCGAATATAATGGCCACCTCGAGGTGCACCCCTCACTCCTGAGCGTGGTCCTCAACGATCAGCCCAACACGGTCGAGCCCCGGTCGTAACGGCCACGCGGACGCTTCACGTCCGCATTCTCCTTCGATTTGTCGTCATCGCGTGCCGACCTCGCAAGCGTCACGGTACAATCCCGCGCTGGTGCATGGATCGTCGAACGTGACGATCGTCGCACACGGTTCAGGCACCTCGGTCGGACGGCTACCAACGCCCTCGCCAACCCCAACCGCCTCGCCATCCCCCACCGCCACGAACCAGCCGGATGATCAACAAGAGGATCACCGCGCCGAGGGTGGCATTGATGATGGCCGAGATGATGCCGGCACCGAGGTGGATGCCGAGCCGGGGAAAAAGCCAGCTGCCGATGAAGGCGCCGACGATCCCGATGGCGATATCACCGATGATTCCAAACCCTGTGCCCTGCACGATCTGGCCGGCCAGCCATCCGGCGACGAGGCCGACAACCAGTATGACCAGGAGACTTTCGCCCGAGAGATACATCTTCACATCCTCCAGTTTCGTTCGCAGGCTCTCAACATTGCGCGGCCCGCGTTCGCTTGCGGCGGCGGGAAACGATCTTCAGTCAGGCAGCCCATGCTTGTGCAGCGGGCTGCGCGGAAGCGCTCACAAGACAAGTTCCGCAAACTGCGACAAGTTCCGCACCAGAGACCACTTTCCTGCGGCCGCGGTGCGCAGAAGGTGACGTGGCGCGACTCCGGCTGCTCGTGCAGCACCCCAATGGCTCGAGAACGGCCTCAAAGGCCGGACAACGACTTCTTCATCGCCGCCTTGCCGGTCCTTTCGGCGTCGAGCTGTTCCTGCCGGCCTTGAATGTTCGAGAGCGATCCGTCCATGACCAGGACGGTCAGGATCCAGGCGATCACGAAATTCGTGAAGAACAGGGTCAAGAATACGATCAGGCCGAGCACCGACGACGTCGCGCGTTCGATCACGAAGCCGGCGAGACCGGATAGCGCCACGCCGGTGAGGACGAATGTGACGTAGAGGATGAGGGCTTTCATCGGGCGATTCCTCGGTCACGGAAAATAGCAAGCATCATTCGATCGGCAGTATTGCGCCCACGCGACCGGGAAAGCTGTGCGGAATTGCTCATCTCAGGATGTCCGCAGGGACGCCTGGGGCGAAGCCTTTGTTCGCGTTTCCGGCCAAATCGATCGATTTGCCGGCGCATGGATCAGCGGTCGTGGCATGCGCGCGCCCTCGCCGTAGCCACCTTGCCGGTGTGCGTGGTCGGCCGCGACAATCTGTCATTGTGAGCGTTTTTGACCACTCTGGGCTCGGGAGAGATGCGACAGTTGGGTTCGAAAATGCCGAATTCGCGCCTCCGTGGTCGTTTGACCGAGGATTTGTCACGGGGAGAAGACGCTGCCCGAGTAACCTTCAGACTTTCGCCAAGCCGACAGAACCGGCGGCGATCAGCAACGACAACACGGGGGCCGACGACGGAAGGGCCGCAGGAGGGATCATCATGAGCGAATCGGCCTCGACGAACACCGCTGGCTTTCAATATGCCCCGCCGGGTTCGTTCATGCACAACCTAGCCCGCAACGACGAACTGGCGGCCGAGTTGCATGCCGCCCTTGCTCGCGAACAGAGCCTGCTGCGCGAGAGGGACGAACTGCTGAAGCGCCAAGACCTGCTGGCGAAGGAGTTCGATCATCGACTCCTCAACAGCCTGCAGATGATCGCCAGCCTGCTGTCTCTGCAGAGCCGCACCGCGACGCCGGAAGCGGCCGCGCAATTGAACGCCGCGGCTCGTCGCGTCGCCGCGTTCGGCCGCGTGCACCACCGGCTGCACCTTCTCGATCATCAGGAGCATGTCGAATTCAGGCTGTATCTGGAACAACTGTGCGAAGACATCTCCGGCCTATTGTTCGAGGACCAGGCCGGGCCTTCCATCGTGGTCGACGGGGTGGATCTGGAGATACCGACTGTTCTGGCGATTCCGCTCGGCTTCATCGTCAACGAGCTGATCACAAACTCGGCGAAATACGCTGCGGGCGTCACCACCGTTCGCATCGAGAAGACGTCGCTCGACAGCCATTCGGTGTCGGTGTTCGACGACGGGCCTGGTCTGCCGACTGGGTTCGATCCGACGGACAGCAAAGGCCTCGGGATGAAGATCGTGCGGTCGCTGGTCGATCAGATCGGCGGAGAATTGCACATCTCGCCCGGAGGCGATGGCCGCGGTGCCAGCTTCACCGTCGGCTTCTGCGCGACCAGACCGCAGCACAAGTGATCGTGTGGCTCGACCGTCTCGTTCGACCGGCGCGGACGAGGTCGCGGTGACGCACCCCCGAGCCTAGCAATCGGCCCGGTGGCTTCCGATATTCCGGCAGACGCATTCGACACGAATGTCTGGCGCAGGGGAGGATTCCCCCAGAAGGGACGTTTCATGCTCAAGTCCGACGGATATCGCGCGCAAAAGGCCGAATTCGCCGAAATGGCTACCGGGACCACCGACCCTGACGAATTGAGGTTCCGGCAGGAGCGCGAACGCAGCCTGACCGAACTCGCGAACAACGAGCAATGGGTCGCCGACAACTATGACAACATCTTGCATGCGTCGGAGAATCCGGAGAGGGGCGTTCTGACCGCCGGCGAAGAACACATCCTGCAATGTCTGGGCGCAGCGGTGCTCATGCAATGGAACTTGCTGCCGACCGCGCTGCAGAAGGACCTCTTCGACGATGCCGGAACCGTGGGAGACATGAAGGACACTGAGGCATTGCGCGGCTTGATCGCTCGTTTTCTTCACAAACACAAAAACCACGCCGAACGCGTCGTCACCGGTGATCGGCCGCGACCCGGCATGGGGGCGCGTTCATGACCACAGCGGAGCGCATGCCGACGCAGCACGGACGGCGGGCCGTCCTCGCGGACGGTGAACAACAACCGGGCCTGGGAATGCCGAGGCGGTCGGACGTCGACGACGGCGGTGTCGGCGTCGACGTGCATTCGCCATCCGCCGGCGCAACGGCTCGCCCTGCGGCGGACGGACTGCCGTCACGGGATCGCTCGAACGTCGCCTTGTGGGACGAACGGCATCTGCGCGCCGCCACGCGCGCCGCCGGCGTCGCCCTGTGGGCGTGGAACGTCGACACCGACGCCATCATCATGGACGAGCGCGCCTTCGATCTGTGGGGAATTCCGGTCGCCGAGGACATCATCACTTTCGAGACGCTGTCGAGGAACATCCATCCCGCCGATCTCCTGCGGGTGCGATCGGCATTCCTGGCCACGCGTTCCATCGTCGGCCTCTATGAGATCGATTTTCGTATCCTGCACGACGGCGACATCCGCTGGATCTCGGCGCGCGGCCAGGGTGACGACGCCGACATTGCCGAGCGCATCATGTTCGGCATCTTCCTGGACGTTACCCAGCGCAAGCAGGCCGAGGAGGCCAACGAACTGCTCGCCGGAGAGATGAGCCACCGGGTGACCAACCTCCTGCAGATCGCGACCGCCCTCACCCACATGTCCTCACGCTCGGCGTCCACCAAGGAGGAAATGGCCCAGGCCCTCGCCAGCCGATTGATGGCGCTGGGGCGCGCCCAGGGACTGGTGCGGCCCATGCCCGGCCACAAGGTCGAGGCGGCGCTGCTCGGCGACCTCCTGGCGGTCCTGCTCGCGCCCTATGACGAACAGGGCGCCACTGTCCGCATTCGCATCTCGGTGCCGAAGATGAGAGTGGGCGAATCCTCCAGCACAACCCTCGCCCTTGTCGTCCATGAACTGGCGACCAACGCCGCCAAATATGGCGCGCTGTCGACCGCCGTCGGCACCCTGGACGTCTCGTGCAGCGTCCATGACGACGACGTGGTCGTCGTCTGGACCGAACGCGGCAGTCCGCCCGTGGTCGCTCCGACGACGTCGTCGGGCTTCGGCAGCCGCTTGATCGAACGAACCGTGTCGGCTCAGCTCGGCGGCTCCATCGCCTTCGACTGGTCGTCGGAAGGCGTGGTGGTCACCTTGCGGATGAGCAAACGCCGCATGGAGGCGTGAGCGGCCACATCGCGGCTTTGCGGTGATCGGCTTTGCGGTGATCAATGGCCGCTCATGGGCAGGTTTCGCTCACCGGCACAACCGTTTCCGGTCGCTGGCAGCGTGCCACGGGTTCGAACAAGCTATTTCGTCGCCGGCGGTTTTTCGAGCCGGCCGAGCCGGCCCTTCAGCCCTTCGATCTCGGCCGCCAGCGCCTCGATGCGCGCCGTTGCGGCGGCAAGCCTCGCCGCGTTTTCGCGGGCGCGCGCCTGCGCGGCCGTCTCGGCCTTGCGGATCAGGCCGTGCAGATAGGCGACGTTGCTCTGCAGGCAGCCGGTCTTCTTGTCGGCGCTCGTCGCCTTGGCGCAGTCCTCCAGGCCGACGATGTCCTGGGCGATGGACGGCGACGCCGCCATGGCGAGCACAGTGAGAAGGATCGGCATGCGCATCGGTTCGGCTCCTTCGAGTTGGCTCGCCCCGAGGTTACGTCGACGCCCCGGATAGGACCTCTATCACATTCACGTGAGAACTTATCCCACACCCCTTGGTGTGGCCCCATAATGTGCCCGTTCCGTTCTCCGAGGGGCGCTTTCATGAGGCAACTTGAAGGTGGGATGGAATGCGGTGCCTGCGGGTCGGCTTGCCGGTCGGCTCCCGGGGGTTGTTGGGACTCCGCCACGGCGACACCACGATCGCCGCGCGAGGAGCTCGCTACGTGGGTGTGACCGTTTGCTCGGCAACGAGGATATTGGCTTCCGGCACGAAAGCGCGGCCCAAGGACCAAAAATCACCGCGGTGGAGCGCCGTGAGGCGCAAGGCGTCCCTCGCAAGGACGCCGGGCGCCGATCGCAAGGCTCCCGCCCGTGCGGCGCAAGCACGGGCGCCCGTATCCGGTTTCGATACGGGCGCGTCTCACGGCGCTCCGCCACCCCTCGGATCTTTTCCAAGGTGGCGGAAAACGAAGCGAAAGACAGGCGTCGCCCACGCCTGAAACAAACAACCGGGCCGGCGGAGCTTTGGCGGTTTGACAACGCGATCCCGAACACCGCATCAATCCACCAACAAAACGCCGTCAACGAGGAAACGCCCGATGCTGTCCGCTCTCGATCTCGCCCGCCGCGTCGCTGCCGGTGAACTCACGCCGCAAGGCGTCGTCGATCTGTGCGCCGAGGCCATCAACGCCCGCGAGGCCGAGATCGGCGCCTTCGCGACACTCGACCTCGTAGCCGCGCGCTCGCGCGCCGAAAATCTCGCCGCAACGCCGCTACGCGGCCTGCCGGTCGGCCTCAAGGACATCATCGACACCGCCGATCTGCCGACCACCTACGGCACGGCCCTCTATGCCGGCCACCAGCCGAAGAGCGATGCGGCACTCGCCGCCATGGTCCGCCGCGCCGGCGGCGTCATCATCGGCAAGACGGTGACGACCGAACTCGCCCACATGCAGCCGGGCAAGACGAAGAACCCGCACAACGGCGCCCACACACCGGGCGGCTCGTCGTCGGGTTCGGCGGCCGGGGTCGCGGCCGGCTTCTTTCCCATCGCGATCGGCACCCAGACCGGCGGCTCGGTGATCCGGCCGGCGGCGTATTGCGGCGTCGCCGCCATCAAGCCGTCATTCAAGCTGCTGCCGACCGTCGGCATCAAATGCATGTCGTGGTCGCTCGACACGCCCGGCGTATTCGCGGCCTCGGTCGCCGACGTCGCCTTCGCGATGGCCGCCATCACGGGCCGCGACCTCGCCGTCAGCCAAGGTTCGCCGGCGCCGCCGCGGCTCGCGCTCGTACGCACCCATGCCTGGCGGGAGGCGAGCGAAGCCATGCAGCAAGCGGTGGAGGCCGGCGCGGGCGCCGCCCAGGCGGCCGGCGCGAGCGTCACCGAACTGGTGCTGCCGCCTTTGTTCGAGGACGCTTTTCACGCCCAGGCGACCGTCCAGGATTACGAAGCCTATCGGGCCCTCGCCTGGGAATACGACCATCACCGCGACCTCCTGCCGGCATCACTACAGGCGCTGCTCGACAAGGCCGCCGACATTCCGGCCGAGACCTATGACGCGGCGCGGCGCACCGCCCGACGTGCCCGCAATGCCTTCGGGGGCTTGATGGCAGACCTGGACGGGTTGATCACCGCGTCGGCTCCCGGCGCCGCCCCGAAGAGCCTCGACACCACCGGCATGCCGACATTCAATCGCCTCTGGACCCTGATGGGAACGCCCTGCGTCAACGTGCCTGGGCAGGTGGATGCCGCCGGTCTACCGCTCGGCATCCAGGTGATCGGCCGCTTCGGCCGCGATCGGCTGGCGCTCGAGGCCGGCTGGTTCGTGGAGCAGGCGCTGGCCAGGACGAATTAGGCGCCCTGCCAGGGCCAGCCGGAGGCCCGCGGCAGCGTATCAAGCTACCATATTTTGCTGCGGGGCGGCATGTGCGCTGGCATCGACCGCGTGTCGAATTCAAGGCGAGAACAAGTAGTTACGCCCTGAAATGTCGCTGTTACGGCAATTGCGGGTCGACGCAGTGCACAATCTTTGGCGCTTCGGGGGCGAGAACTTGTCTGTTAGACTTTCACCATCGTCAACGTCCTGGGAGACCACCGCGTGGGCATGGCCTTGAAACTGGACGTCCTGGCAGCCTGCGCCGCCATCTTGTTCGTCGGCGCAATCCTGCTCGGCGCGTTTTGAATTCGGGACTTCAACAACCAGGCGGGAAACCCGAACGCAGCGCCGCCTTCTCCTTGAAAGGCGGCCGATCTCCAACAGCGACACCGGAGAACCCGTTTCTCCGGTGTTTGTTGTTGTCGAGCCTGTTTTCAGCAAGGAACTCATCCGTGTCCGCCAAAACCCTTCTCGAACTCGCCGGCGCGGCCAGAACCACGCCTCGTCTGTCCGGCTGCACCATCGTGGTCATCGATGCACAGCGTGAATATGTGGATGGGCGCCTGCCGCTCGTCGGCGTCGGCGCCGCGCTCGACGAGATCGGCCGGCTCCTCGCCCGCGCCCGCGCGGAACGCACGCCCATCATCCACGTGGTCCACCACGGTGCCGGCCCGTTCGCGCCCGGCACCGCCGGCGCCGAGATCATCGCGGCCGCAGATCCGGCACCGGGCGAGCCGGTGCTGGTCAAGAAACTCCCCAATGCGTTCGCGTCCACCGACCTTGCCGACCGGGTCGCGGCGCTCAAGCGCGACACCATCGTGCTGGTCGGCTTCATGACCCATATGTGCGTCGAAGCGACGGCGCGCGCCGCCATCGACCTCGGCATCAAGGCGGCGGTGGTCGCTGCCGCGACGGCAACTCGCGACCTGCCCGATCCGGTCGGCGGCGGCGTCATTCCCGCCGCCGAGGTGCAGCGCAATGCGCTCGCCGCCATCAACGACCGTTTTGCCACCGTCGTGGCGCGCGAAGCGGAGATCGTCTGAGGCGCCCGGCTCAAGCCATTGAGCTTCAGCCATTGAGCTTCCCGGTGGACGACCGACGGCGCGACATCCCGTCGCCGCTCCTGCGGCGACGCGTCCCTTGAAACACAGGGGCGGCAACCTATTTTGTGGTCACTGGGAATGAAGTTGTCCGCGTGCTCCGTCCCCCTCCCCCCACCCCGGCACGCGGGTGGCTTCGAGTAAGGCTCTGCCGATCACTGAGGCAGGGCCTTGCTTTTTTATGGGTGCGGCTAACGCGCCTGTGGATCGCCGGTCTGTCCAGCTGCTCTCCCTGCGACACCGACGTACCAGCGCCCCTCTGCACCGGTGACCATCAGGTGGCGGCGTTTTTCGTTGCTCTGAGATGCTGCAGGAAGGCGGCCGTACCCGGTGATTCGATGCGGTCGCGACGCGTCACGATCCCGTAAGCCCCCATGATCGGCGGCAGATCGATCGAAAGCTTCCGCAACAGGCCGCTTCTCACACTGAAACGTGCAATGTCCTCGGGCATGACCGCAAGCATGTCGCTCTCCTGCATCAGCGCGATCATGGTCATCACCGACGAAGTCTCGACCAAATTGTGCGGCTCTCCAGGGCCGATGTCTGCGAACACCGGTTCGAGGACCTTGCGCATCG
The DNA here is from genome assembly GCA_030848545.1 of Astrobacterium formosum. Classification (GTDB taxonomy): domain Bacteria; phylum Pseudomonadota; class Alphaproteobacteria; order Rhizobiales; family Xanthobacteraceae; genus Astrobacterium; species Astrobacterium formosum. Next base: position 62,811 of record JAVDCA010000001.1, on the reverse strand, counting down.
GCGTGCGCGTCGGCAGAAGCGCCCAGGCTTGCCCGGCGAGATCGCGCAGAGCCAGTGTTCGACGCCGGGCGAGCGGATGCCCCTTGCGTGAGACGATCTGTAGCGGCTCGTTGATGAGTTCCTCGTATTTGAACTCCGGCCGATCGGCGAGCACGAGCGGCCGCGCCACCAGAACGTCGAGCTCACCGGATGTCAGCAGAGGCACCAAGCCGTCGCTGGTGCCGACTTCGATCGATACGAACAGGCGCGGAAACTGCTTCTTCAGCCGCGCCACCGCGCGCGCCAGAAGGAACGGAATGACGCTGATGACCGCGCCGATCCGGATGCGCCCTGTGGCTCCCGACGACATCGCAGAGATCTCCAGCCGAGTGCGGCTAAGATCAGCAAAGATCAGGCGGGCGTGCCGGATCATCGCTTCGCCGTAGTCGTTCGGCTGCATACCGCGCGGGCCGCGCTCGAACAGCCGGTGGCCGATGGTGAGTTCGAGGTCCTGCAACAGCTTCGTCGCGCCCGGCTGCGTCATCTCCAGTTGAGCGGCCGCCTCGCGCAGGCTACGCGAACCGGCCAATGCGATCAGCAGCAACATCTGGCGGCTCTTGACCCGCTTGAACAGCGACAAGTCTACGCCGAGCTCCTGGGTGGCCTTGTCGTCCATGGGCCATGCTCCGAGTTATAACAATTTATGATCACTGTATCCGAAATCAGCATTATTCAGCAATACCGCGGGCGGATATGGTCCGCGCCCTCAGCGACTGGCAGCCCCCGGAGCGTCGCACGCGACAAACTGGAGAATGATTGTCATGACGGAGCAGCAACGCGCAACGACGGTCCGCTGGCGGATATTCGCAGTCGTCTTCGTTCTGGTCGTCATCAACATGATCGACCGCGTCACGCTGTCGATCGCGATGCCCACCATCGCCAAGGAATTCTCGCTCGAGCCGGCGCTGCAAGGGCTGATGCTCAGTGCGTTCTTCTGGAGCTACGCGTTGCTGCAGGTTCCCGGCGGTTGGCTGATCGACCGCTTCGGTCCGCGCACCCTGATCACCGGCGCAACCGTCGGCTGGGGCGCGTTCCAGGCGGTCGCAGGTCTCGCCACCGGCTGGGTGACGCTGTTCATCAGTCGCATCGGGCTAGGCGCCGCGGAAGCACCGCTCTTTCCGGCCGGCGCCAAGCTCAATTCCATCTGGTTGTCGCGCAAGGAGCGCGCCCGCGGTGCCGTGCTCGTCGACAGCGGCTCGCCCCTCGGCGCGGCCTTCGGCGGCGTCATCATCGCCTGGCTCATCCTGTCGCTCGGCTCATGGCGTAGCGCGTTCGTGGTCGCCGGCCTGGCGACGGTGGTGCTCGGGATCGTTTCCTGGTGGTACCTTCGTGACGATCCGTCCGAGCATCCACGCATCAACAAGGCCGAACTCGACATCATTCGTGCCAAGGCATCGACAGGGGAAGCCGACGCGCAGTCCACGAAGCGCGCGATATCGGGACGCTCCTACGCCGCCATCCTGATCGGGCGAATGAGCTGGGCCATGATCAATTTCGGCCTCATGACCTGGGGCCCGAGCTATCTCGCCCAGGCCCGTGGCTTCGACCTCAAACAGATGGGCGGCGCAACCTTCGTGATGTTCTTCGGCGGCATGTTCGGATCGCTCGCCAGCGGCTTCCTGGTCGACAAACTGCAAGACATGGGCATGCCGCGCTCGGTCGTCTACAAGAGCGCGCTCGGCGTCACCGGGCTCGGCGTCATGGCGACTTTCATCGCGTTGCCGCTGGTGAACGATCCGGTCGCCGCTGTGGCGGTCCTGTCGGTTACCGTGTTTCTGCTCTATTTCGGCAGCCTGTATTGGAGCCTGCCGGCGATCTTGGCGCCCAAGGACAAGGTCGGCGTGGTCGGCGGCTTGATGAATTTCGCTGGCAGCTCCAGCGGCATCGCGGTTCCGATCATTACCGGACTGATCCTTCAGGTGACGGGCGCCTACCTGATGGTGCTGTACTTCTTCGCAGCGTGCGCGGCGCTCTACGTGGCGGGCACGATGCTGATCGATTTCCGGAACGCGGAGGCACGCTGATGAGCGAGGAAGCTTTGTGGGACGGCCCGGTCGTCGATGCCCATCATCATTTCTGGGACCCGTTCGTCAACGATCACCCCTGGCTCAGGCCGGGCACCCTCATTCCGTTCCGTTACGGCGACTACTCCGCGATCAAGCGGCGCTATCTGCCGGATGACTACCGCAAGGACACCGCCCGGCACCACGTGTGTGAATCCGTCTACATCGAGACCGAGTGGGATCCGGCGACGCCGATCGACGAGACCCGGTACGCGTCGGCCCTGGCGGAGCGCCATGGACTGCCGAGTGCCATCGTGGCGCAGGCCTGGCTCGATCGCGACGACGTCGCTGCCGTTCTGGCCGGACAAGCCGCATTCCCGCGCGTGCGCAGCGTTCGCCACAAGCCCGGCGGACCGGAGACTCCGGCCGAAGTGGGGCGGCGGCGCACATTGATGTCCGACGACAAATGGCGACGCGGCTATGCGCTGCTCGAGCGACATGGACTGCACTTCGACCTGCAGACGCCGTGGTGGAATCTCGACGAGGCGATCCGGCTGGCGCGCGACTTCCCGCGTACCATCATCATTCTCAATCATTCCGGGTTGCCGTCCGATCGCAGCCCCGAAGGGCTCGCGGGGTGGCGTGCCGCGATGGCGCGTCTGTCCGAAGAGCCCAATGTGCGGGTCAAGATCTCCGGCATAGGGCTGCGCAGCCGCCCGTGGACGGTCGAAGACAACCGGTGGATCGTCGAGCAGATCGTCGACCTGTTCTCACCGCGCCGCGCCATGTTCGGAAGCAATTTTCCAGTCGACAGCCTGTGCGCCTCGTTTGACACCATCTTTTCAGGCTTCAAACGGATTGTGGCGAGGTATCCGCGGGCCGATCAGGAGCTGCTGTTCTGCGAGACCGCCCGAGCCGTCTATCAGACCCGCCAATATACGGCTCCCGATCTGGCGGCGTGATCGGCGTCGTGCAGGCCGGAATCGGCGTGTCATAGGACATCCGCTTGATCACATCCCCCGGGCGTGCCCGCGAAAGCGGGCATTACCCGGATGTCGTGAGCATCTCGTCGGTGGCGACGATGCGATTGCGGCCGGCGCGCTTGGCCGCGTAGAGCCTTTGGTCGGCGCAATTGATCACGTCTTCCGGCGACAGCCCGGCGGCGAATTGCGCCACGCCGATCGACACCGACATCTGCCCGAGCTGCTGTTGCGTCGAGCGGCGTATCACCTTGTGCTCGGTGACGGCGCGCAGGATGCCGCTGGCGACCACGCACGCGTCCGGCATCGAGGTGCCGGGCAGAAGGACCGCGAACTCGTCGCCGCCGAGGCGGGCGACCACGTCGCCGTCGCGGGCGCACTGCTTGAGGATCAAGGCGGCGAGACGCAAGACGTCGTCGCCCACCAGGTGCCCGTGACGATCGTTGAAATGCTTGAAGTGATCGATGTCGATGAACACCAGGCACAGGGGTTCGCCGGTGCTCTCGGCACGCGCCGACATGGTCGCGAAAGCCCGGTCGAAGGCGGCGCGGTTGAGCGTCGCCGTCAGGACGTCGGTCATGCTCTCGGTCTGGACCTGCTCGAGGCTCGCCTGCAGGTTCTGCACCTGCGCCTCGGATTTCTTGAGCTGCGCCTGCAGCACGCCGTTGGTGCGCATGATCTCGGTGGTGGAGCGCACCAGTTCGGCGATCACCGCTTCGATCGCCATGGGGGCGGCGCGCGAGTCGAGGCCGCGCTTTGCCTCGGCGAGACCGTCGCAATACCCTGAGCTGGATTCGTGCGCCCGTTCGAGCAGGCCGACCAGATTGCGGGCCTCGCCGTGCAGGCCGTCGGTGAGCTTGTGGACCCGCGACAGGAACCGGTCGGGTGACAGGTGGTCGTCGTGGACGCGCTGCAGCGCCGCCGCGGTCTGTTCGGGCAAGGCGTCGATGGCGCGGTTGAGAGCCTTGTGGTGGCCGGAAAAATAGGTGAACCAGATCTCGTAGAAGACCGGGCTGGGCGGCAGGTTGAGCGCCGCGATGCGCTCGAAAGCCTGGCCGGCGACCGCCGTGGCGCGGGCGATTTCCGCCGCCGACGGCGCGGCGGCGATGATTGATCCCGAATCGGGCGAGGCCGACGGCGAGACAGGGCGCGAACCGGCCGGTTCGGGCATTGGTTTTCGAGCCTTCTGGCGAGTGAAAACGGCTTGGCGCAACTTCACCTGCATACGTCCGGGTTGGTAAAATTGCCGTAAAGAACGCCCCGTCCGGGCTTTCCGCAGCGTTGCGCCGGTGATTGCCGAGGCCCGATTCTCGCGCTTGCTTGCATTCGCCGGCCCAGCCGGTGCATCTTCTACGGTAAATCCCGTACAGCCCGAGGAAGATTGGAAATGACCGACCGCAAGCCCCCGGCGTCGCACAAGCTCAAGCTGCGCTCGCAGCTGTGGTTCGACAATCCCGACAACCCGGGCATGACGGCGCTCTATCTCGAGCGCTACATGAATTTCGGCCTGACCTCGGCCGAGCTGCGCTCCGGCAAGCCCATCATCGGCATCGCCCAGACCGGCTCCGACCTCTCGCCCTGCAACCGGCACCACCTCGATCTGGCGCAACGCGTGCGCGAGGCGATCCGCACCGCCGGCGGCATCGCCTTCGAATTTCCGGTCCATCCCATCCAGGAGACCGGCAAGCGCCCGACCGCCTCGCTCGACCGCAACCTCGCCTATCTGGGCCTCGTCGAGGTGCTCTACGGCTATCCGCTCGACGGCGTCGTGCTCCTGACCGGCTGCGATAAGACCACGCCGGCCTGCCTGATGGCGGCCGCGACCGTCGATCTGCCGGCGATCGTCCTGTGCGGCGGTCCCATGCTCAACGGCTGGTGGAAGGGCGAGCGCTGCGGCTCCGGCATGGCGGTATGGAAAGCCCGCGAGGAACTCGCCGCCGGCCGCATCGACGACCAGCAGTTCATCGACATCGCGGCCGCTTCCGCGCCCTCCATCGGCCATTGCAACACCATGGGGACCGCCTCGACCATGAACGCCATGGCGGAAGCGCTCGGCATGACCCTGCCGGGCTGCGCCGCCATTCCGGCGCCCTACAAGGAGCGCGGCCAGTTCGCCTACGAGACCGGCCTGCGGATCGTGGAAATGGTGCATGAGGATCTCAAACCCTCCGACATCATGACCCGCAAGGCGTTCGAAAACGCCATCGCGGCCTGCTCGGCCATCGGCGGCTCCACCAATGCGCCGATCCATCTCAACGCCATCGCGCGCCACATCGGCGTCGACCTGTCGATCACCGACTGGGAGAAGGTCGGTTACGACGTGCCGCTCCTTCTCAACATGCAGCCGGCCGGCCACTATCTGGGCGAGGAGTATTTCCGCGCCGGCGGCCTGCCGGCGGTCCTGCACGAGCTCCTCACTGCCGGACGCCTGCATGCCGACGCCATGACGGCCAACGGCCGCACCATGGGCGACAACGTCGCCGACGCCCTGATCCAGGACACCGACGTCATCCGTCCCTACGGGCAGCCCATGAAGGCCCAGGCCGGCTTCAAGGTGCTGTCGGGCAACCTGTTCGACTCCGCCATCATGAAGACGAGTGTCGTCTCCGAGGACTTCCGTCGCATGTATCTTTCGAACCCGAACGACCCGGACGCCTTCGAAGGGCGCGCCGTCGTGTTCGAGGGACCGGAGGACTATCACCACCGCATCGACGACCCCGATCTCGCCATCGACGAGCGCACGCTCCTGTTCATCCGCGGCGCCGGCCCGATCGGCTATCCGGGTGCGGCGGAAGTGGTCAACATGCAGCCGCCGGCGGCCCTGATCAAACGCGGCATCACGGCGCTTCCCTGCATCGGCGACGGCCGCCAGTCGGGCACCTCCGGTTCGCCCTCGATCCTCAATGCCTCGCCGGAAGCTGCCGCCGGCGGCGGCATCGGCCTCCTGAAGACCGGTGACCGCGTCCGCATCGATCTCCGGAAAGGCACCGCCGACATTCTCATTCCCGACGCCGAACTCGCGGAGCGCCGCACCGCGCTGGAAGCCCAAGGCGGCTTCAAATATCCGGCCAGCCAGACGCCGTGGCAGGAAATCCAGCGCGGAATGGTGGACCAGCTCGCCGACGGCATGGTGCTCAAGCCCGCCGTGAAGTATCAACGTGTGGCCCACGCCAGCACCCCCCGAGACAACCACTGAGTGAAAACATGCATGTTCTCATCACCGGTGCCGCCGGCATGGTCGGCCGCAAGCTGACCGCGCGGCTCGTCGCCGACGGCTCCCTCGCCGGCAAGTCTCTCGATCGCCTCACCCTGGTGGACATCGTCCAGCCGGATCGGCCGGCCGGTTTCACCGGCCAGGTCGAGACGGTCGCCACCGACATGTCGGCCGAAGGCGAAGCCGAAAAGATGATCGCGCAACGGCCCGACGTGATCTTCCATCTCGCCGCCATCGTGTCCGGCGAGGCCGAGGCCAATTTCGAAAAAGGCTATCGCATCAATCTCGACGGCACGCGCCTTCTCCTCGAGGCGATCCGCAAGATGGGCGACTACAAGCCCAACTTCGTGTTCACGTCGTCCATCGCGGTGTTCGGCGCCCCGTTCCCGGACGCCATTGCGGACGAATTCCATCTCACCCCGATGACGTCCTACGGCACCCAGAAGGCGGTCTGCGAACTGCTGCTCGCCGACTACACCCGGCGCGGCATCCTCGACGGCATCGGCATCCGCCTTCCCACCATCTGCGTGCGGCCCGGCAAGCCGAACCTCGCCGCCTCCGGCTTCTTCTCCGGCATCATCCGCGAGCCGCTCGCCGGCCAGGAGGCGAACCTGCCGGTCGCCGACGACGTCATGCACTGGCACGCCTCGCCGCGCTCGGCGGTCGGTTTCCTGATCCACGGCGCCGAGCTCGATCGCAAGCTCCTCGGCTCGCGCATCAACCTCGCCATGCCAGGCGTCGCCTGCACGGTCGCCGAACAGATTGCGGCGTTGACGCGCATCGCCGGAGCGAAGGTCGCCGCCCGCATCGTGCGCAAACCCGACGAGACCATCAAGAAGATCGTCGCCAATTGGCCGCGCCGTTTCGATCCCAGGCGCGCGCTCGCCCTCGGCTTCAAGGCGGAAGCCAATTTCGACGAGATCATCCGCATCCACATCGACGACGAACTCGGCGGCACGTTCGTCAAGTAGCGGCCCACGACCTTGCGGAATCCGGATCGCGATCCGATCGCATCGATCGGGTCGCGATCGCGTGAATGGCTTGCCGAGTCAAGGCCTCGCACAGGGAGGCTACAGCCTCCCAAACTCCACAAGTTCAGCGGCGGAGCATTTTCTCAGCCGACGCCCGTGCGGAATCGATCCTCCCGCCATGCCGGCGACCGGATGCCGGTTCGAGAGAGAACTGAGAAACTGAAGAAGGTTCACCGCAGCTGTTCGCAAGCTCTTCGAACCCGTATGCAGGCCTCCTTCAACAGGTCGGTCGAGGTCGCGTAGGAAATGCGAAAATGAGGTGACAGGCCGAACGCGGCGCCGTGCACTACCGCGACGCCTTCGCTTTCGAGCAGATGGATCGCGAAGTCCTCGTCGGTCTCGATCGTCCTTCCGCCCGGAGTGACCTTTCCGATGCATCCGGCGCAGGACGGGTAGACATAAAACGCACCTTCCGGGGTCGGGCAGGAAATTCCAGGCGCATCGTTGAGCATGCGAACCACCAGATCGCGCCGCTCCTTGAAGACGGCATTGTGCTTCGCGATGAAATCCCGAGGTCCGTCCAACGCGGCCACGGCCGCGGCTTGCGACACCGACGACGTGTGCGTCGTGCTTTGTGATTGCACGTCGTTCATCACCTTGATGAGCTCACGCGGACCGGCGGCCCAGCCGACCCTCCAACCGGTCATGCAATAGGCCTTCGAGACCCCGTTCAAGGTCAAGGTGCGTTCATAGAGACTCGGCACCACTTGCGCCATGGTGGCGAACTCGAAGCCGCCATAGACGAGATGCTCGTACATGTCGTCGGTCATGACCCAGACGTGCGGATGTGCGAGAAGGACCTCGCCCAGCGCCTTCAGTTCACCGGCCGTATAACCGGCGCCGGCAGGGTTCGACGGCGAATTGAGGATCAGCCATTTGGTTCTCGGCGTGATGGCCGCATCGAGGGCGTTGGGGGTCAACTTGAATCCGGTGTCCTGCGGGCAATCGACCGGGACCGGCATCCCCTCGCAGAGCAGCACCATGTCCGGGTACGACACCCAATAAGGTGCCGGAATGATCACTTCGTCCCCGGGGCCGACGGTGGAAATCAGGGCATTGAAGATCGTCTGCTTGCCGCCGCAGCCGACCGAGATCTGGTCGGGCAAATAGGCAAGGCCATTGTTGCGCTTGAATGCCCTCGATATCGCTTCGCGCAGCTCCAGCGTCCCGGATACGGCCGTGTACTTGGTCTCGCCGCGGTCCATCGCCGCCTTGGCGGCGTCGCGGATATGCACCGGGGTCTCGAAATCCGGCTCGCCGGTGCTCAACGCGATGACGTCGCGACCGGAAGCCTTGAGTTCCCGGGCCTTGGCGGCGATCGCGATCGTCGGCGAAGGCTTGATACGGCTGATGCGAGAGGCGAAGAAGGACATGTTGCTCCTCAGAGATCGAACCGGACAGCACCGGCTCTTCTGATATCGCGGACACGGGATTCACCGGCGGGAGAGTCTTTCTCGCCCGAGCCGGCGACGACAACACGCGTTGGATCGTTCAATCGATGTCGCGCCCGGCGCCCAAGGGCGAGGCCTTCCCGCTGCCGGCCCGCCGGCGTGCTTTCCTGTGCTCGTAAATCGGATAGGCGATCGCCAGCAGGACCAGCGCGCAGAGGACCACGGACACCGGCCGCGTGAAGAACGTCGTCATGTCCCAGTTGGCAATTTCCATGGAGCGGCGGAAATTGACCTCCAGCAATGGACCCAGAATGAGCGCGATGACCAGAGGTGCGGCCGGATAACGCCAACGTTCCATGAAGAACCCGGCGACCCCGAAGGCCAGGACCAATGCCACATCGAACATGCTGTTGCGCAGGGCGTAGGATCCGATGACGCTGAAGATGATGATCATCGGGCTGAGGATCGCGCCCGGAATTCTCGTCACATGGCTGATCCAGCGAGCACCGATGATTCCGATGATCGCGAACAGGAAGTTGGCGAAGAACAGCGAGAAGATCAGGGTGTAGGTGGTCTCGGCATGGTCGGTGAACAGCTTTGGACCAGGAATCAGCCCATGGATGGTCAGTCCGCCGATGAAGACGGCGGTGACGGCATTGCCCGGAATACCGAGTGTCAGCGTCGGAATGAGGCTGCCGCCGGTGACGGCGTTGTTGGCGGATTCCGGCGCGGCGACCCCCTCGAGCTCACCCTTGCCGAAATTCTCCGGTGTCGGGGAATGGCGGCGAGCTTCGTTGTAGGCGATGAATGCCGCGATGCTGGTTCCCGCACCCGGAAGGATGCCGACGATGATGCCGATGAAGGAAGATCGCATCAGCGTGCGAAAGCAGCGCTTGAGGTCCGGCAGCGCTGGCAGAATCCTGCCGGCGACGTCGAGCACCGCTTCCTTGCTCAGGATTCCACCGTCCTTGGACACGATGAGATTGAGGGCCTGCGAAACCGAAAACAGGCCGATGAGAGCCGGCAGCAAGGGGACTCCGTCGAAGAGCTCGGAATTCCCGAAGGTAAAGCGACGAAAGCCGGTAAAATTGTCGAACCCGACGGTCGCGAGCAGAAGCCCCGCCACGGCCGTGATGACACCTTTCATGGGATTGTCGGACACGACGCCAACGATGGTGACGAGACCGAAGACGGTCAGGATGGTGTATTCGTGCGGGCCGAAGATGAGCGCGATTTTCGCCAGCGGCGGCGCGATGACCAGCAGCGCGATGGCGCTGAGCGTGCCACCGAACAGGGACGCGACGGTCGACATCCCGAGCGCTTCGCCGCTGCGGCCGGCGACGGCGAGCGGAAACCCGTCGAGCGCGGTCGCGATCGAAGCGTCCGTTCCCGGCGTGCGCAAAAGGATCGCCGTGATCGAGCCTCCGTAGACGGAACTCACGTACACCGCTCCCATCAGGACCAGCGACATGTCCGACGGCATGGAGAAGGTGATCGGGATGCACAGCGCGACCCCCATCGTCGACGACAAGCCGGGCAAGGCGCCGACGATCAGGCCCGCGAGCGTACCGATGAACAGGACCAGAAGGCCTTCCGGAGAGACCACGCGCAGGAGCGCGGAGAGCATGACGTCTTCCATGGATGGTCGGCCCTACAGATCGAAGAACATGCCGAGCAGGCCCGGCGGAGTCGGGACTTCCAGCAGAGTGTGGAAGGTGACGAACGTCATGACCGTGAAGCCCAGTCCGACGAGCACCGCCGTCACCGTTCCGGCGCGTGACAGCAGGCGGATGGCCAGGAAGAGATAGAGCGGCATGGCGACGTACATGCCCAAAGGCTCGATCAGGAAGACGAATGCGACAGCGAGTCCCAATGCCGCGGCGAAACGCCCCCAGTAAATAGAATCGGGTTCTGGTTCGCTCACCAGCCCGCGGCCGATGACGAGGGAATGCGCGAGCGCCACCAGCACCAGCACGACGCCGATGATGATCGGGAAGAGCCCGGCGCCGGCGACCATCTGCATTCCCGACCAGATGGCCGCGGCGCCCGTGAGAACGAGCACCGCAGTCACCAGGTGATCTCTCGTGGACATCGTCATTCGGTTCTGTCCCACGCGATCATGACTTGGACCTCGATCATTCCTTGATCCAGGGTTCGGCGTCCCACATGGCCTTGAGTGTCTTGAAGCTGTCGTCGAGGAACTTCTGGTATTCGTCGCCGAACATCGGATTGATCGGCATGTTCAGCTTGGCGAGCTCTGCCCGGAAGGCCGGGTCGGCGACGACTTCGCGGGAGACGGCGAGCAGCTTCTCGTAGACATCCTTGGGCAGGCCGGCCGGGACAGCGACGCCGCGGGATGCGGCCGCGATGACGTTCACGCCCTGCTCCGCGCCGGTCGGAACCTCCGGAACCGCGTCCTGGCGCTTGGCTGCCCAGATCGCGAGGCCACGGATCTTGCCTTCCTTGATCTGCGCGGCGGCTTCCGACATGTTGCCTTCGAAGGCGTGGATGTGGCCGCCCAGCAGGGCGACGGTGGCCTCCGCGTTACCGTTGAAGGTCACGAACTTGAACTTGGCGCCGGTCGCTTTCTGCACGTTCAGGGCGGCGAGATGGTCGTCGCCGCCGATCCCTTCGTGGGACAGCGTGACCTCGCCGGGACGGGCTTTCACAGCGTCGAGGAAGTCCTTCAGCGTCTTGTAGGGCGAGCCGGCGGACACCGCGATCATGCCCGGGTCGGTCACCACATTGACCAGCGGCTTGATCTTCTTGAGGTCATAGCCGACCGTCTTGGCGCGGGTGAACGGGTAGACTTCGACCACCGGCGAGTTGATGAGGCCGATCGTGTAACCGTCGGGCTTGGCATTCGCGAGCGCCGTCCAGCCGATTTCTCCGCCGGCACCGGGCTTGTTGATGACGACCACACGCTGGCCGAGGCGCTCGCCGGCGTATTTGGCGAAGATGCGCGCCATGATGTCCGTGCTGCCGCCCGCGCCATAGGCCACGATCATCTCGATCGGTTTTCTCGGATAGTCGGCGGCTTGCGCCCCGATGCTCGGAAGGAAGCCGAGTATTGCCGCCGCCGCAAAAGCTGCAAACGTCTTTCGCATGGTGTGGTTCTCCGTTGGATGAACTCGAACGAACAGCAAGGCCCGGAACGTTTCCCTCGCCCCTAGGCCGGATCCTTGTCGAAGGTCTTGAAGAACGCTCCCCTGGCACGTGCACCCGCCATCAGGAAGGCGAAATCCGCGCCTCCCAGGAAGAAGAGCACACCGCGTTCGATGAACGTCTTCAAAAGGCTCTCGTCATAGACTCCGCCAAGACCGGGCCATTTCCCGGCCGCGCGGGTATCGTCGACGACCTTGCCCACGGCCTCGACGAACATCGGATGACTAGTCTGTCCGGGAATTCCCATCGTCGAGCACAGGTCCTGGCCTCCGATCATCACCACGTCGATGCCTTCCACGGCTGCGATCTCGCGGGTGTTCTTGACGGCCTCCGGGGTTTCCACCATCGCAACGATCAGCGTTTCGCCATCCAGCAATTTCATCGCTTCGCCGGCCTTCATGGCCTGATAGCCGAGTTGGGCGCCAGGAAAGGTCAGCGAGCGAGTGCCGCGCACAGGATAGCGGCAGGCGCGCACGAGGCGCTCCGCTTCCGCGGCCGAATCCACGTGCGGGAAAATGATTCCCTGCGCACCGCCGTCGAGAATGCGGGTGGCCATGTTCACGTCTCCCTCCGGAACGCGAACGATCGGTGTGACGCCGGTGGGAAGGGCGGCCAGACAGAGCTGGGACGCGAGATCCAGATCCGCGGTGCTGTGCTCGAGGTCGATGAAAAGCCAGTGGAACCCGCAGGCACGCGCGATCTGGCTCACTTCGACCGTGCGCAACCGGCTGACGTTGAAACTGGCCGCGATCGCCCCGCCGCGCAGGCGGCGCAGGACGGCGTTTTCTACAATCATCTTCCGAGCTTTCTTCGAGGTTGAGTTGAACTGTCGGCGATCGGATATTTTTTGTCAACAATGCAGGCGACCACCAGATAGGCAATACGGTGCGACAATAAGGTGGGCCCTGCCCAAAAAATCCACTCGGTGCACAAATCGAATCCACGCGCGCCCCTGTTGTAAGCCTGCCGCCATTCATTCATGATGGGTTGTGGCTGCCCGTTGCCGGCATGGAAGCCACCGTCGCGTTCGGATAGCCGGATGAACGGCCTTTCGCGTTGCGGGCGCCCTTCCCGTCAGATTGAAGACAAGGCTGAGCTCTTTGTCGACAATTCAAGGTGAAATATGGACAGTAACGGCGATTTGGCGGGTACTGTTTTCGAGCAACTCGAACAGTTGATCGCGACCGGTCAGATCCGCCCCGGCGAAAAGATCAACGAGAACCAGCTCGCGCAAAAGCTCAAGATCAGCCGGGGCCCCGTAAGGGAGGCAATTCGCAGGCTCGAGCAATATGGGCTCGTCGAGGTCATTCCCCACAAAGGCGCTGTTTTACGCAAGCTCGGCTTCAAGGAAATTCTCGATCTTTACGACGTACGCGCAGGCCTCGCCTACGCGGCCGGCGCGCTGCTGCCGACGCGGGCGACGTCCGCCGACATCGCCGAACTCAAACACTTGCTGGAAGACATGGAGAACGCCGCGATCCGGGAAGACAGTGAACGGTTTTCTGCGATCAACGAAGTTTTTCATCGCAGGCTGTTCGCGATCGCCGGCAACGAACCGCTGATGCATCTGGCCGAGCAACAGGAAATTCTCCTCAAGGCGTTCCTCCAGAACGAAATCCGCAATCCCAGAATGTTGCGCCTGTCGAACGCCCAGCATCAGTCGATCATCGAAGCGATCGTCTACAATGACCAGGAAGGCTGCGCAAAAGCATTCTACAAGCATATCGCGATCGGCAAGCAGAAACTCGTGGATCACAAATACTATCTTGAGTGATCGGATTCTGCGGCGAGCGTGACCACCGGGCAAGCATGCACTCCCAGACACACGCGCGCCAACCTGACAATACAGGACGTCACCTGGACGCTCGCCGAACGGATCGGCATTGGCACGCATCACCAACCCGGAAGCCGCGCATCGTTCGTGCGCGTCGTTTCGATCCCAAGCGCGCGCTCGGCTTCAAGGCGAAGGCGGATTTCGACGAGATCATCCGCATCCACATCGACGACGAACTCGGCGGCACGTTCGTGGCGTAGCGGCCTCGCGTTCGCATGCATCGCCGTCCGAGAAGCCCTCGCGCGGAGAGATCATACCAAATTCGTTGATCGTGACTCGTCATTGCGAGGAGCGAAGCGATAAAGCAATCCAGGGGCCTCGAGGAAAGGACCGGATGGCTTCGCTTAAGCCTGTCATCGGGCCGGCCCTTCAGCGCGTTTACGCGCGTCTTCAACGCGCTATGGGCCGGACCCGGCAGCTCGCAATGACGGGAGAGCGGGATCGGTCAAAGTCAATGAAAGTTGGTATCTCGTGTCCGTGCCGCCGTCCTGTTCCGGATCGCCGGACGTTGGGAGAGAGCCGAAGCAATCGACGCTTGCCCCATTGAATGAAGGGCGGATCACATGTGATTGGGCAGAAAGTCGACGATCTCCGGCGCCAGCGCCAGCAGAAGCGTGAAAACCAGCATGATGAGGAAGAACGGCAGGGTGTCGCGGGCGATCCGGCCGATGCTCTCTCCCGTCAGCCCCTGGATGACGTACAGGTTGAATCCGACCGGTGGCGTGACTTGCGCCATCTCGACGGCGATCACGAGAAAGACACCGTACCAGATCGTGCTGAAGCCGGCGGCATTCACCAGCGGCAGCGTGATCGGCAAGGTCATGACGATGATCGACATGCCCTCGAGAAAGCAGCCGAGTACGATGTAGAGGCCCAGCAGCATGACGATCAGCATGAACGGCGACACGTTCATCGCCGCGACCTGCGCCGCCACGGCCTTGGGAAGCCCGAGATATCCCATCGCCACCGAGAGGAAGAAGGCGGCGCCGATGATCAGCCCGAGCATGCTCGCGGTTCTCGCGCTGCCCAGGCAGGACTCGAGGACCGTCTGGCGAGTAAGCGAGCCTTCCAGGGCCATGATGGTCAAGGTGATGGCGATCCCCACCGCGGCCGCCTCGGTCGGACTCGCCAGTCCGCCGTACATCGACCCCAGGATCGTGAACATCAAGATCACGAACGGCAGCAGGTACGGCAATGCCAGGAAGCGCTCACGCCAGATGTTGTTTCCACTTTCGTCCTGGCGTGCGGGCACCACCGGCCGCCACAACGCCCTGATGAACAGGTAACCCGCGAACGAGCCGGCGAGCAGCAGCCCCGGTACGATGCCGGCAGCGAACAGTTTGAGGATCGAGGTCTGCGACAACACCCCGTAGATGATGAAGATGAGGCTGGGCGGGATCAGAAAGCCGAGCGTGCCTGCCCCGGCCAGCGAACCGATGGCGAGCGAGCGATCGTAATCGCGCGAGAACAGTTCTTTGAGCGTGATGCGACCAACCGTCATGGTGGTCGCGGCCGAGGAGCCGGAGATCGCCGCGAAGAGCGTGCAGCCGACGATGTTCGCGTGCAGAAGTCCGCCGGGCAAATTGCGCACCCACGGCTCCACGGCCCGGAACAGATTGGCCGTGAATTTGGAGCGGAACAGAAACTCTGCCATCAGGATGAACATCGGCAGGGCGACCAATTCGCTCGACGTCAGGCCGTTCCACACGGCCTGTGCCAGCACTTTGTCCACCGGCAGCGAGCGAAACGCCAGCAACGTGCCGGCGCCGACGCCCATCAAGGACAGACTCACCCATATCCCGACACCGAGAAGGCCGAACAGCAGCCCGAGCGTCGTCACGAACACGATTGCCACCTAGATATCCTCCGGTTCGCGAACGCCCGTCATTCGGCCAGCCCCTCTTCCCCGCCCCAGGATATGTCTGCAACTTCGCCGATGGCGACGAGGACGAGGCGCAGAGACAATTGCAGCGTCAGCAGCGTCGCACCGAAGGCCATGAACGACGTCGGCCAGACCAATGGCACCTCGTTGATCGTGCTGGAGGTACGTCCCGTGGCGCCGAAGCCGATCGCAAACCGAATCATCGCGTAGGAGAGGAGGATCGAGATCAACAGCGCCAAGCTCGTGGAGACGATCTCGAACAGTTTGGGGGCTCGGCCGACCAGCATTGCCACCCGGACATGTCCACCCGTCCGCAGCGTATAGGCCGCGGCCATGAACACGGCACCGGCGTGCATATAGGCGCCGTATTCCCAGACGAACGGCAAGCTGTAGTTCAGGACATTGCGGCTGGCAATCTCGACGATCTGCATGACCGCGATCAACAGGATCGCAAATCCAGCCAGATAGCCGCAGACCAGATTGAATCTGTCGGAGAGAACGAGCAGGCGCTTCATACGAATTGACCTCCAGGCATCTCCCGGCACGGCCGGCCGGGAACTCGCGTTCGGCCGGCCGGCAACGGTACGTGGCCGCGACGTTACTTGCCTTCCGGCACGTAGGCGCGCGCCCGGGGACCCATCGCCTTCGCGGCGGTCTCGCGCAAAGGCGCAGCGCGATCACGCAGCTCCTTGCGCATGGCGTCGTCGATCTTGCCGATGATCATGCCGCGCTTGGTGAGCGTCGCCATGGCGTCGTCGTCGATCTTGCGCGCGTCCGCCCAGAACACCGGCTCAAGAGCCGTGGCGACGTCCACCAGCGCCTTGCGCTGCTGGTCGGTGAGCTTCTTCCAGGCGTCCAGGTTGACGCTGACGATATCCGTATTCCAGGTCTGCCGGGTCGGATAGCCGTATTTGAGGAATTCCCAGAACGCGCCGTCGACCGCAGAAGGCGCCGACGTCGCCACCGCGTCGATCACGCCGGCGGCGATGGACGGCACCACCTCGCCCCACGGGAGCTGGACAGGATTCATGCCCGCGGCCGCGAAGATTTCGGTCGATGATTTGTCGTAGGACCGGATCTTGATCCCCTTCATGTCGGCGATCGTCTTGATTTCCTTCTTGGTCCAGATCTGCTGCTGCGGCCAGGGAATGGAGAACAGGATCTTCTGGTTGTTCTTCGCGAATATCTCTTCGAGAAGCACGTTGTACTTCTTATGGAAGCTTTCCAGCTCGTCGAAACTGCCGATGAGGTACGGCAACGATTCGATCCCGAGCAGTTTGTCCTCGCCGACCTGCTGATTGAGCAGCATATCGCCGATCGGCACCAGCCCGTCGCGCACGACGGCCAGCATCTCGGGGCCTTTGAACCCGAGCGAGCCGCCCGGATGCAGGGTGATGATCAGCGACCCGCCGGTGGCCTCCTTGACCTTGTCGGCGAACACCCGGGCGTCCTTCACGATGTAGTTCGCATCCGGCCACACCAGCGGCAGATCCCACTTGGTCTGCGCGACGGCGGAAGTCGCAAGGCCGGCTGCGACCGCTCCGGTCGCGATGAGAGAGAGCATGAATTTCTTAAGCACGAGAAGCCTCCTGTCCTGATTATGAATATTCCAACGCAGAGAAGGGAACCCGGCAGACGTAAAATCCTCTCGATCGACGGTTCGTCACCGAGAAGGGCAGAGTTTCGAGCATGCCTCGGCGATCAGCGCACAGCCCTCGTCGATGGCATTCAGCGACGTTGCGAAAGACAACCGCAGGTACGGCGACATGCCGTAGGACGCCCCATCCACGGTGGCGACGCCGACCTCTCTGAGAAAGTAGTTCGCAACCTCGGTATCGGTATCCAGCAGCGTGCCGTCAGGCGCACGGCGTCCGATCAGTCCCGCGACGGACGGGAAGACATAGAACGCACCGCAAGGCGCCGGGCAGGCGAGCCCCTCCGCCCGGTTGAGGCCGGCGACGATGCGGTCGCGCCTTTCCTTGAAGATCGCCACCATCGCGTGAACGGGCGCCTGATCGCCGGCAAACGCTTCGATGGCGGCCGCCTGGGCAATGGCGTTCGGGCACGTGGTGGTCTGCGACACCAGTTTCGAAATGGCATCGACCAGAAACTTGGGACCGGCGCCGTATCCCAAGCGCCAGCCGGTCATGCAATAGCCCTTGGAGGCACCGTTGACCACGAGGATGCGGTCCCTGAGTTCGGGCGCGACCTCGGCGGGAGACACGTGGCGGCCGCCGTCGTAGACGAAATGTTCGTAGATCTCGTCCGAAAGCAGCATCACGTGCTCGTGGCGGCGCAGGACCGCGGCGAGAGCCAGCAGTTCGCCGCGGCTGTAGACGGCCCCGGAGGGATTGTTGGGGGTATTGAGGATCACCCACTTGGTGCGCGGCGTGATCGCAGCTTCGAGAGCATCCGCGGTCAGCTTCAGCCCGTTCGCCGAGTCGGCATTCACTTCGATGGGAGTCGCATCGGTGAGCAGGGAGATGTCCGGATAGGAAACCCAATAGGGTTTCGGAACGATCACCTCGTCGCCCGCCCCCAGGGTGGCCGCCAGGGCATGATAGATGATGTGCTTGCCGCCGCAGCCGACGACGATCTCCTCCGGACGATAGTCGAGATGGTTGTCCCGGGCGAGCTTTGCGGCGATCGCACGGCGCAGGGCCGGGGTCCCCGCAGCCCCGGTATAGCGCGTCTCACCCCGGCGCATGGCCGCAATTGCGGCTTCGATGATGTGCGGCGGCGTCGGCAGGTCGGGCTCCCCCAAGGTGAAGTCGACGATATTGCGGCCCTCGGCGCGCAGCTTGTCGACCAGAGCCTTGGCGGCCATGCTGGGCGACGGCTTGATGCGCAAAAGACGCGCCGACAGGGCGGACTGCGTCATCACTGCGCTCCCCTGCCGTCCGCGTCCAGCCCGGCCGCCGACAGGACCTTGTCGATCCAGGTCTGGGCCTTCGCGCCGGTCGCGATTTCGGCCCTCACCCGCTCCTCGTTGGCGGCGCTGCGGGTCGCCATGGCCACCAACTCGGCGGCGATCTCCGCGGGGAAGCACACCAGGCCGTCCGCATCGCCGACCACGATGTCGCCCGGATTGATCGTTTCGCCGCCGATGGAAACCGGAACGTTGACCTCGCCGGGGCCGTTCTTGTAGGGCCCGCGGTGGATCACTCCGCGGGCATAGCACGGCGTTTCGGAAAAACTCTCGACATCGCGGATGGCGCCGTCGACGACGAATCCGGCGCAGCCGCGCCCCACCGCGTAGAGCTTGATCAGTTCGCCGAGGATGGCGTTGTGGAGGCCGCCGCCCGCATCGACGACCAGGACGTCGCCCGGACGGATCATCGTGAGCGCCTTGTAGAGAAAGAGGTTGTCGCCAGGTCGCGTCTTCACGGTCAGGGCGGAGCCGACGAGCTTGCCGGTGCGGTTGTAGCGGGTCAGACCGCAGACGCCGACGATCCGGCTCATATTGTCGCTCAGAAGCGGCGTCGCGATCCCGTGCAGCGCTTCGAGCACGCCAGAATCCGCCGCCGGAGGTAAGGGATTGATACGTCGGCCGACGAACATCACCCAGGATCCTTCGCTGTTGTCGCTCGCGGTAAGCCCGCAATGGACTCAGGCTAGGAGAATCCCATCGCGAAAATTAGCGATTTTTATTCGCCTGGTCTGATCGCTTTTTTGATAGAGTCGCGAGGATCCATCGCGCGGCGCAGGACACGGCATGATCACGTTCAAGCAGATCGAAGCGCTTTTCTGGATCGCCGAGCTCGGCAATTTCGCGACCGCCGCCCGTAAGTTGAATACAACGCAATCGGCTATCTCCAAGCGCATCCGTGAACTCGAGAACCTGTTCGACGTCGAGGTCTTCGATCGCAGCAAGCGGTCGGCGCGCTTGACGGAAAAAGGCGAGGAACTGCTGCATTACGCGCAGGAGATGCTGGAGTGCCGTGACCGCGTATTGGAGCGCATCAGCGCCAAGGATGTCCTCGTCCGCTTCTTTCGCATCGGCGTCACCGAGTTGACCGCACTCACCTGGCTTCCCGCCCTGGTGGACGAAATCCGCACCAATTACCCACGGCTGATCATCGAGCCGGAGGTCGAGCTCAGCGCCATCCTGTTCGACCGCCTGATGGACGGGACCATCGACATGATCATCGTGCCGGACGTATTCGAGGCGACCCAGTGCGTGACGACGCCTCTCAGGAGCGTCGAGAACGCCTGGATGTGTACGCCGGCGCTGGCGGAAGAAACCCTCGGGGAAGACACCGCCAAGCCGATTCCCCTCACCAGGATCGCTGGCTTTACAGTCCTTGCCCAAGGCAACCTGTCCGGCACCGGTCGTATTTATGGGCGCTGGCTCACCCAGAGTCGGGTCGGCGCGGCCAAGAGCATCATCAGCAACAACCTCATCGCCCAAGTCGGCCTGACGGTATCCGGTCTGGGGGTCAGCTATCTTCCCTTGCGGGCTTTGCGACCGCTGATCGATCGCGGCCTGCTGCGTACCATCGAGACGACGCCCCGTCTGCCGCGCGTCTGCTATGCGGCCATGTACCGGGCCGACCGTCCGTCACGCTTGTGTGCCGATATCGCCTCCTATGCGGCCCGACATTGCAACTTTTCGCACATGTTGCTGGGCGGCTGGCAATGACGTCCAATTCCCAAGAGGAATTTTCTATTACGACTTTTAATCTCTTTTACGACAGAACCTCCTCGCACCATATTCACCGATGAACTTGTTGCCGGATGAGCAGGCGTCGATATGGACCGGCCTTTTGAACACATTGATCTGACGGACCTCCGGCGGATCGCCACGCGCGTCCACCAGCCCTTCGATCCCGATCTCAATCCGGGCGCCGACGGCATCCTGGCCGGCGAACGCGTGTCGGAGGCGGCGCCTGGCCATGAGTGACACCCCGAAGCTGCCGCGGATCACGCCGTTCGGTGAAACCGCCGTCCTCTTCGAGGCCGCAACATCCCTCGATCTCGACGTCCAGCGGCGCATCTGGGCATTTGCCGAAACCGTGGAGACGTGGCGGGGCGTCGTGGAGATCGTGCCCGGCATCGACAACCTCCTGGTAGTCTACGAGCCGCGGGAGCTGGCGTTCGATCGGATCGTTTCGCGACTGGCCGAGGTCTGGCTCCGGACCGGGCCGCTCGACCGGTCGCCGCGCGTGATCGAGATCCCGGTGATCTACGGCGGCGCAAACGGTCCCGATCTGCCCGCCATCGCGACCGCGGCCGGACTGAGCGTGCGGGAAGCGGCGGAGATTCACGCGGCGCCCGACTACATGGTGTGCGCGCTCGGCAGCCAGCCGGGATTCGGATATCTGGCCGGCCTCGACCCGCGCCTCGCGACCCCCCGCCGCGCCGAGCCGCGCCTCAATGTCGGCGCCGGTGCGGTCGTCATCGGCGGCACCCAAGCGGGAGTGATCGCGCGCGCTTCGCCTTCCGGTTGGCACATCGTCGGCCAGACCCCGGTCGAGTTCTTCGACCTTGCCAACCCGACGCCGGCACTGCTCGCTCCCGGCGACACCGTCCGGTTCCGGATCGAACAGGTGCTGTCATGAGCGACTCTGGCAGCATCGAGGTCGTCGAGACGGGTCTGCTCAACACGGTGCAGGATCTCGGGCGTCCCGGATTACGCAAGTTCGGCGTCGGATCGGCCGGCGCCATGGACGGATTCGCGCTCGCGGCCGCCAACCTGATGGTCGGCAACCCGATCGGTGCCGCGGGAATCGAAGTCACGACGTTTCCGTTCCGAATCCGCATCAATGCCAGACGGCGGATCGCCGCCACCGGCGCCGACGCCCGCTTCGTCGTCGGTGACCAGATGCTGCCGCCCTGGTGGAGCATACGGGTCGAGCCCGGCACCGAGATTCGCTTCGAAGCACCACGGCACGGGATGCGGGGCTATCTCGCCGTCGCGGGTGGCATCGCGGTTGCCGAGGTACTCGGATCGCGCAGCACCGATCTCAAGGCAGGGTTCGGTGGCGCCGATGGGCGCATGCTCGAACGCGGACAAAGCTTGCCGCTCGGCTCGCGCGAAGGCGATTGCTCGGCCGGATGGGACTGCTTCGGCATTGCGCCGCCCGAAAAACGCATGCCGTTGATGCCGCCCCTCGACGTCGGCGACGGCACCACCGTGGTCCGGGTCCTGCCCGCAGCAGAACACGGCGAACTGACCGACGAAGCCCGCACCGCGTTCTGGACCTCGGAGTGGCAGCTGTCGACGTCGAGCAACCGCGTCGGTTACCGCCTGGTGGGGCCGGCCCTGCGTCTGCATCGGCCGATCGAACTCCTGTCGCACGGCATCCTTCCGGGCGTCATCCAGCTGCCCCCGTCCGGCCAACCGATGATCCAGATGAGCGACGCCAACACCTGCGGCGGCTATCCCAAGATCGGCCTCGTGATCGGAGCCGATCTGTGGCGGCTGGCCCAGGTTCGCCTCGGCCGCCGCATCCGATTCGTGGAAGTCTCGCTGGCACAGGCTTTGGCGGCCCGCGACGAACTGGATGCGGCGCTCGCAGCCATCCGCCGCACGACATCCAGGCTTTTGACGAAAACCGGATGGCCCGCGAACTGACCACTGTTTCCATTCGACCCGCCGTGTCGTGGCGGTTCGGCCGCGTCGACACGCGAGCGCATCCGCCTATTCCACCGACCACCGCATCGATCACACCCATCCTAAGGCACATGCCATGAAGGCCATCGACATCAACTGCGATCTCGGCGAAGGCTTCGGCCCTTACCACATGGGCGACGACGAGACGCTCCTCGACATCGTCACCTCGGCCAATATCGCGTGTGGATTCCATGCCGGAGACCCGGTCATCATGGGGACCACCGTACGAGCGGCGATCAGCCGTGGAGTCGACGTCGGTGCTCACATCGGCTACCCGGACCGCGCCGGATTCGGACGCCGTCCGATACAGATGGATGCGCGCGAACTCGCGGCGATGACGCTCTATCAGCTGGGTGCCCTGCACGCGATCGCGCACGCCGCCGGCGCCTCGATCAAGCACCTGACACTGCACGGGGCGCTCGGCAATCTCTCGTTCGTGGACCAGGACGTGGCCGATACCGTGCACGGAGCGGTGAAATCCTTCGACCCGACCATCCGCATTCTGACCCTGCCGGGCACCGTCGCCGAGCGTTCGGCGCGGTCACATGGGCTGCCGGTGTCGACGATGTTTCTTGCCGATCGCGCCTACGACGACCAGGGACTACTGGTCTCGCGAAAGCTTCCGGGGGCGGTCATACATGACCCGGCGGCCATCACGGACCGGGTCCGCTTGGTGGTGACGGAAGGCCGCGTGACGAGCATCACCGGCAAATCGGTTCCGGTGGAGGCGAAATCCATCCTCGTTCATGGCGATACACGTGGCGCCGTGGATATTGCGAAACTTGTTCGCGATACGATTCGGAATTGCGGAGGCACTGTCGCTCCGTTGTCCAAAATTGCCTGACACGTCGACCGATTCTCGGCTCGTCAGACGCCACCTTGGCGGGGACGAATGGCAGCGAAGGCAGTTCCTGCGTGACTGGTGACGGCCCATGAAAGAGCGTCGAAAGCAGGAAATGCGCTGCGATCACCCGCCCAGATGGAAAACCTCCAGATAGGCCGCGTCTTCGAGTTGCGTCTCTTCGATCGACTTGCGAAGGGGCAAATCCGCAATCACGGCGAGCGCTGCGTCGATACTCAGCGCCTCGATCAGCAGCACACCCTCAAAGATGCCGTCGCCGCCGCGCAGGTTGCGTTCCCGCGTCGGCGCCAACGTGCGCTTGGCATCCGCCTGTACGAGACGAACGGCGACGATGCCGGGCTGGTCGGCCAGTTCGGCGACGGCGGCCTCGGCCATGTCGAAGGCTTCGCCGCCGATCATCACCGGGAGCATCGCCGTGCCGCTGCCCGCCCCGGCCGTGGCCAGGATGGCGCCGCCGCAGCGCACGAACGCGCCCATGTGCGGCATCATGCGCGCCGACCACGGCGTCGGGGCGTTGAGACGCTGCAGATAGGCAGGGCTGTCCAATACGGCGGGACTGTCCAGGTCATAGATGATCAGGTAGCGCCGCACGTCTTTGCGACCACAACGGAAAATGCGGGCCGACCGGAATCCTTCGACTGAGAGCCGTTCGTGGGTGTGCTCGCGACTGAGCCAGGCCAGATAGTCCGCTTCGATGTGGAGCGGAATATCGCTGCGAATGACCAGAATGCCTTTGCGTTCCATATCGAACGTCACTTTCCCAACTCCCGAGAACTCACGCTTTGCACGGAAGTACTCTTCGTAGGCCGTATGCGCCAGCGATCATGCGGCCTGCCCCAAACGATGCGAACGTCCCTTACCTCATGAACCAGCTCGCCGGGATGGTGACGAGCGCAGGCACGAGGGCCAGCAGGAACAGAACGATCAGCTGAGCATACATGAACGGCAGCACGCCTTTGATGATTTCGTCCATGCGCACACCGGTGACGCCGCAGGTGACGTTGAGCACGGTACCGACGGGCGGCGTGATCAGCCCGATGGCGTTGTTCATCATGAAGATGATGCCGAAATACACCGGGTCGATGCCGGCCGCCTTGAGGATCGGCATCACCAGCGGGGTCAGCAGCAGGACGGTCGGAGTGAGATCGAGAGCGGTACCGATCACCACCACCAGCATCATCAACACGAGCAACAGCAGCGTCGGATAGGGAATGAACGGTGAGACGATCGCGACCACCTGATCGCCGATCTCGGCGATGGTGATCAGCCACGAAGATACCAGTGCCGCCGCCACCAGGAACATGACCACCGCGGTGGTTTGCGCCGCCTTGGCGAAGATCGCGAACAGGCGATTGAAAGGCAGCTCGCGATAGATCAGGCAGGAGACCACCAGGCAGTAGACCGCGACCACCACCGCGGCTTCGGTCGGCGTGAAGATGCCGGAGCGCAAGCCGAACAGGATGATGAATGGCAGCATCAGGGCCCAGATGCCTTCACGGATCGCGCCCAACTTCTGGCGCCAGGACATCGACGGCTGCACCGGCAGATCGTCGTTGCGGATGACCAGCCACCAGGCGACCGCGAGGCTTCCGGCAAAGAGAACGCCCGGCACGATGCCGGCCATGAACAGCTTGATCACCGATACGCCGCCGGTGACGCCATAGAGAATCAAGCCGATGGCCGGCGGCAGCACCGAGGCGACGCAGGCCGAAGAGGCGATCAACGAGGCCGACTTGACCTTGTCGTAACCCGCCGCGACCATCATCGGCATCAGCAAGGACGACAGCGCCGCCGCATCGGCCGCCGACGAGCCGGACAAAGCGCCGATGATGCAGCCCGCCAGGATGACCACATAACCGAGACCGCCGCGCTTGTGACCGAGCAGGGACAGCGCGATGGCGATGATGCGCTTGGCGATGCCCCCTTCCGTCATGACGACGCCGGCGAGCATGAAGAACGGGATCGCCATGAGGGGAAAGTTGTCGGCGCCACCCAACAGGTTCTGCGCCATGATCTGCGAATTGAACAAGCCGATATGCCACATCAGGCAGAGGCCGCAGAACAAGAGCGCCCAGGCGATCGGCATACCGATCGCCATCGCGGCCAGCAACGAACCGATGAATACCGTGACGGTCATGAGCTCTGTTCCCCCATCACTTCAGTTCGTCGTCTTCGGAACCGCGCAGCGAGAACAGCGTCAGTTCGTCGACCGTCGGGTCGAAAGCCAGACGCAGATCCCACAAGAGAAGCGGAAGCGACAGGATGCCGACGGTGAAGCCGGCGGCGTAGAACCAGGTCATCGACAGGCCCGCTGCCGGCGACACGACGTGCAGGTTGACCACCATCTGTTGCCAGCTGCCGTGCGCGACGAGACCGGCGCAGGCGATCATCAGCACGGTCATGACGAAGAAGGTCACCCGCCGCCAGAATGGCGACATGGGCATGATTCCCATGGTGACAGCGAGGTGCGCGCGCTCGCGCTGGCCGACGACGGCGCCCAGGAACACCAGCCAGACGAAGAACCAGCGCGCCAATTCCTCGGAGACGGTGATGCCGGAATTGAAAAGGTATCTGAGAACTACGTTTCCGAAGACCAGCACCACCATCAAGGCCAGCAGGACGACGGTGATGACCTTCAACAGGAAGAAGAAAGAATCGACAGCTCTCTGCATGGAGTCCTCACGGCGAGACGAAACGGCGCGCCCCCGCGGCCGTCGGTCCGCAAGAATTTATGTCATAACACAAAATATCATAGATTTTTTATTTAACCAGCGTAATCTTTATATATGTTTTATTCCATAGAACTTCTGTTACTACATCTGGTTGCGCCGGGACCCCATCAGCGGGTTTCGGCCGGCGCAAAGGTTCTGTAGGCTGGACGACAGAACATCCGAAGAAATGGATTTCCATGGCCGAGGCGGAAAAAAATCTAACGGCAGGCGAAATTGCCTACGGGCAAATTCGAACCGACATCATCTTCGCGGTGCTCCGGCCCGACGAAAAATTGAAGCTGGAGGTGATGCGCGAACGCTATCAGACCAGCATCACGACCCTGCGCGAAGTTCTCAACCGCCTGTCGTCGGAAGGGTTCGTCATCGCGGTTGGCCAGAAGGGCTTCCGTGTCGCTCCGGTGTCCCTGAAGGGGCTCATGGAAGTCGCCGAACTGCGGCAACTGGTCGAGTGCCACGCACTGCGCGCCTCGATCGCCAAAGGCGGCATCGACTGGGAAGCCGCCGTCATCAGCTGCCACCACAAGCTCGCCGCGATCGAAAGCCAGATGATCGAAGGGCAAACAGCCGACATGATCGCGTGGAAGACGCTCGACCGCGATTTCCATTCGACCCTGATCGCGGCCTGCGATTCGGAAATGCTGCTGCGCCTGTTCGACGGCGTGTTCGACCACTATGTGCGCTACCAGCGTCTGGTGCTCGGCTTCCGCGGCCAGGAAGCCGCCGATGAACATCTCGCCTTGATGAAGAGTGCCGTTTCCCGCAATGCCGACGAGGCCGTTCGGGTGTTGATCAAGCACTTGCGCAAAGGCGTCGAGCACGCGGCCACACGCGGCACGCTCGTCGAGCGCGTCGAAGTGGCGTGACGCCTCCGGCTGCTGCTGCGGCTTACCGGCTTTAAGCCGCACGGTCGACGGGCAGCTCCACCACGGTCCGCCGCGTCGATGCCTCGATCAGAGCCAGCGTCACCTCGAGCGTGCGGGCACCGTCACGGGCGGTGATGATCGGCTTGGCGGTTCCGCGAATGACATCGGCGAAGTGGCGCATCTGGCGAGCGTGGGCGTCGACGGACTCGACCGACAGCTGTTCCATCGGCATGGGCGATCGCCAGCTCTGCACGCCCTCGTGACGCCACAGCCGCAGGGTCGGAACCGACAGCGAGCCGAGCGAGCCGGCGATCAGGTAGCAGTCCTGCCCGGTGCACGGATAGACGTAGGACGACTTTTCGCCGGCCGTCAGCTCCCAGCTGCACGGTGACGGGGTTGCGTCCGATACCAGGACCGTCCCGATGGCGCCGTTCTCGAAGGTGACGATGACGGCCGCGGTATCCTCGACTGCGTGATGTCGACGCGCATTCGACCTCGTCCCCTGCACGGAGACGATTTCGCCGACCACGTGGCGCAGATTGTCGATGTCGTGGATGAGGTTGATCAGGATCGGGCCGCCACCCGGCTCACGCCGCCAGGGAACGTCGTAATAATCGTCCGGCTTGCGGACCAGGAAGACGGCGTTGACGGCGGTGACCGCACCGATCGCCCCGCAGGCGACGACGCGCCGGGCCTCCTGAATGATCGAGTTGTGGCGACGATGGTGCCCGACGAGCACGGGCACGCCGCACGACTCGGAGAGTCTCGCCAGTTCGTAGGCACTCTCCACCGTGTCCGACAGCGGCTTTTCCACCAGCAGCGGAATGCCGGCCTGAAGGCACCGCTTCGAGAGCGGCACGTGGGTGCTGTTGGGCGTCGCGATGACGATGCCGTCGGGAGCGAGCCCGGACAGCATTGCGTCGAGATCGGGAAACAACGGCGCCGCAAACTCCCTCGCGACCGACGGCCCTGGTTCCGCCGGATCCACAACGGCAGCAAGCTCACAGGTGGGATCGGCGCAAATGGCCGCCATGTGGCGGCGACCGATATCGCCCGCCCCGACCACGGCGATTCGGGCCTGCCGCGCCTGTGACTGCTGGACCGTCGACATCAAGCCACCTCAAATGTATGTCGTTACAAGAAATCTCATATGTTTTGCTATTGACATGGTCAAGCGTGTTTTTTTATATATTACTACGAACATGCCATAGGAATTCGAACGTGTGACTGGCTCAGTAGTCGCGCGCGACGCGCGACCGAGAACGCCCTGCCTGCCGGGACAGTCCGGTCACAGCAAACGGCCTGGTGGCGGCAAATTATTACCGCCACTCGTTTCTCAAGCATCGGAGGAGAAAGCGATGAGAAGGTCTTACGTCGCCGGGGCGGTTGCTGCGGCGCTCATGCTGTTCGGCAGCGCCACCACCCATTCGGCGGAATACAGGGCGCAAACGTTCCGCCTGTCGACGACCACGCCCAAAGGAGCGCCGGCCGTCGACGGCATGGAACGATTTGCCAAACTGGTGGGTGAACGCAGCGGCGGCAAAATGAACGTGCGGGTCTTCCCGAACGGTCAGCTCGGCGGCGACATCCAAACGGTGGCGTCACTGCAAGGCGGCGGCGGCATCGATATGACCGTGCTCAATGCCGGTCTATTGACGCAGCTTGCTCCCGACTTCGCGATCGTCGACTTTCCCTTCCTGATCACCGACCCGGCGGTGTCCGACCGCCTGCTCGACGGCCCACTCGGCAAGAAGCTCAACGACCAGCTGCCAGCGAAAAACCTCATCGGGCTGGCCTATTGGGAGCTTGGCTTCCGTAACCTGACCAACAGCCGCAGACCCATCAAGACGCTGGCCGACATCTCCGGCCTCAAGATCCGGGTGTTGCAGTCGCCCTTGTTCATCGAGGTATTCGGGGCTCTCGGCGCCAATCCGGTGCCGCTGCCCTATCCGGAGCTCTACACCGCCCTCGAGCAGAAGGTCGTCGACGGTCAGGAAAATCCGGCGACGCAGATTTGGGTCGGCAAGATTTTCGAAGTGCAGAAGTACATGACGTTGTCGCGGCACGTGTACAATCCGCAAATCGTCTTGTTCAGCAAGCCGACCTGGGACCGCCTCAACGCCGACGAGCGCAAGCTGCTGGTCGACGTCGCCCAGGAGGTGGCCCTGTTCGAGCGCAAGCTGTCGCGTGATGCCGACGCCAAGGCCGTCGCCGATATCAAGGCCGCCGGCGTCACCGTCGACGAACTCGCACCCGGCGAGGTCGACAAGATTCGCGCCGCGATCCGTCCGGTGCTCGACAAGTTCGCCGCCAAGATCAATCCGGCGATCGTCAAGGAAGTCTACGACGCCGTCGGTGTGAAGTAACGGCCGGATCGGCTTTCTGCGGCGGCGTGGCCGGGCTCCAGGCCACCGTATCGTTCGCCGCACCGACACCGGGCGTAGGCTATCCGCATATGCCAGGGACGACCGACAGCCCGCCGCGCGCGGGCTGTCGTTTTTTTAAGCCGCGGCGGTGAAGCCGAGGCAGGGCGTCGGCGCACAGGCCCACACGACGCGGTTGCGACCGGCCGCCTTGGCCCGGTAGAGCGCGCCGTCCGACGCGGCCATCAGGGCGGCGAAATCGTCATCCGGGCGAGCGAGCGCGACGCCGATGCTGACGGTCGCGGCGGCACGGGCGCCGCCGACGTCGACCTGCCTGTCCGCGAAGGCGGCGCGAATACGCTCGGCGGTCTTCATGGCGGCCGCGCCGTCGGCGTCCGGGAGCAGCAGCGCGAACTCCTCGCCGCCGGTCCGGCCGAACAGATCGCCCGGCCGCAGCAGCGATACCACAGTGTCGCAAAAAGCGCGCAGAACGCGGTCGCCGGCTCCATGGCCGAACGTATCGTTGACACTCTTGAAAAGATCGAGGTCGAGCGTCAGGAGCGCCACCGGGCGTCTTTCCGCCAACGCACCGCGGAGGAGCGGCTCGCCGCTTTCGAAGAAGGCGCGCCGATTGGCGATGCCGGTGAGCTCATCGATGCGCGCCTCGCGCCGATGCTCGAGTTCGCGACGCTCCTTGACCATGCAGAGCACCAGGAACGCCATGGAAAGGTAGTGAGCCAGCAGGACAGCGGCGAGAGCGGTCAACCACACGTTCATCCGCTCGCTGGCCATGTTGGGAAAGACCGTCGGGTACGGAAAGACCACGCGGGCCAAGAACAGGATGGCGTGCGCCGCCAACAGCAACACGGCGGGCCACCGCGACGCCAGCTCCACTTCGGCAGAGCGCAGGTACTCCCAAGCGGTGAGGAGCGTGTACACGACGGTGATCAGGGAGAAGAGCTGCTGACGCATCGTGACCGACATGACGAGGGCATCGAACTGGCAGGCCACGACCCAGACGAGCGCACCGGCGAGCACCGCCGCGAGGCGGATCGGCCGCCCGACGAAACTTCGCGCCCCGCACCACATCAGGCCATTGGCGAGCAGGCACAAGGCGGAGCCGACCTCGATGCTCGCCCGAAGCGGCAGCGCCCCCCGCGCCGCGATGACAGCGTAGCCCGCCGCCAGCAGGATCAGGCCACCGCCCCACAGGCCGAGACAGGCAGAGCGCCGATCCAGCCACCATGAGAACAGCAGGATCAGGCCGCTGACCACGACCACGAAGCCGCCCACCACCACCAATGTGCAGAGATCGATGTTCATGTCCCGCCCAGAACCAAAGGCGCTGGATGCCCCGAGGTGATGGTCCTAACCACATCGGGTCACTCTTGGGTTTTCGAATTGAATCGCATTCGAATCGACCCGCAATTGTGCAGGCGCTGCAGCAAGCTTTCGGCGTGCTCTGCTTCGGCGATGTCGCCGACGGACCGCCCTTTCGCATTCCGGAACGCGACGGATTCAACCTTTCTTCCCCGCCGGCTTCGACGGCAGACCCGCGCGCTTATCCAGACACGCCTCGCGGACTCGCTCACGCAACCAGCGATGGGCCGGATCGGCATCCATGCGCGGGTGCCAGAGCAGCGAGACCGTGACCTCCGGAGCCGCGACCGGAAGCGCAAAGCAATGCATCCCCTCGCGCAGGCTCTTCGTCCCCCGTTCGGGGACGGTGGCGATCAGGTCGGATGCCCGCGCCAGCGCCAGCGCGGTCGCGAAGCCGCCGACGATGGTGACGATCGTGCGTTCCAGCCCGAGCGGCGCCAGTGCGTCGTCGACCAGTCCCCTGTCGAGGCCTCGGCGCGACACCAGCACATGCCTGCCGGACGCATAGCGAGCGGCCGTGATCCGGCCCTTGCTCAGCGCATGGCCCTTCCTCACCACGCCGATGAAGCGGTCGCGGAACAAGGCCTGGGCCCGCATTTCCGGGCTGGTCGCCGGGCCCACCACACCCAAGTCCATGTCGATGGCACCATCGCGGAGGGGGGCGCTGTCCTTGTTCGCCTTCTGGACGAAGCGCAGGCGCACGCCCGGCGCTTCCCTTTCGATGCGGGCAATGAGAGCCGGCCCAAAAGTTTCCGCAAAGCCCTCGCTGGCCCGCAGCGTGAAGGTGCGCACGAGGCCCTTCAGGTCGAGCATTTCGGCCGGGCGGAGAACCGCCTCCCCGTCCTGGACGAGACGGCCGACCGGTTCGCGCAGCGCCAGCGCCCGCGGCGTCGGCACGAGGCCGCGTCCGGCCCTGACCAGCAGCGGGTCGCCGGTCGTCTCCCGCAATCGCGCCAGCGCCCGGCTCATGGCCGACGGGCTCAGGTCCAGCCGACGGGCGGCGCGTGCCACGCTGCCTTCCGCAAGCAGCACGTCGAGGGTGACCAGGAGGTTGAGATCGGGTCTCGGCATGGCGAAAACCCCAGCACGGTTCGATCAGGATATGGCGTCTAATGCACGAATAGAGTGCAATTGGTGCGCGTTCCGCCATGGCAGTCAAGCGACTAGGTGTGTCCCGGTTCTGCTTCCGGAACCACCACACGAGGAAGTTCGCGTTGAAACCCATGGTCATCGAACGAACCGAGGCCCCGCCAACCGATGTGACGACGCCGGCCCGGTGGGCGCTCGCCAGCCTGTCGCTGTCCATGTTGCTGTCCTCGCTCGGCACCAGCATCGCCAATGTGGCGCTGCCGACCCTGGCCGAAGCGTTCTCCGCCTCGTTCCAGGAAGTTCAGTGGATCGTCCTCACCTATCTCCTCGCCATCACGACCCTGATCGTCGGAGTCGGGCGTCTGGGCGACATTGTCGGCCGCCGCCGGCTTCTGGTCGCCGGAATCCTCCTGTTCACGATTGCCTCGCTGGTGTGCGGCGTCGCGCCGACACTTTGGCTCCTGATCGCCGGCCGGGCCGTGCAGGGGCTCGGAGCCGCCGCCATGATGGCGCTCACCATCGCGTTCGTGAGCGAGACCGTGGCGAAGGAACGAACCGGCCGCGCCATGGGGCTCCTCGGAACCATGTCGGCGATCGGCACCGCGTCGGGCCCGTCGCTCGCCGGCATCCTGATCTCCGTGTTCGGATGGCGGGCGATCTTCCTTGTCGGCGTCCCGCTCGGCCTCCTGGCGGCCGGCCTCGCCTGGCGGTTCCTGCCCGGCGATCGTCTCCAGGCGCGGGCCGATCGGTCCCGCTTCGATCACCTCGGCATGCTGCTGCTGGCGCTGACGCTCGCCGCCTATGCGCTCGCCATGACGACGGGACGCGGCCAGTTCGGACTCTTGAATGCAGGTCTCCTGCTGGCAGCGGCGATCGCCACCGGCCTCTTCGTCCTGGTCGAGGCGAAAGCCACCTCACCTCTGATCCGCCCGAGCTTGTTCCGCGACCCGACCTTGAGCGCGAACCTCGTCATGAACCTGCTGGTCGCAGCGGTCATCATGACCACATTCGTGGTCGGGCCGTTCTATCTTTCCGGTTCGCTCGGGCTCGATGTGGCGACGGTCGGCGCCGTCATGTCGGTCGGGCCGATCATCTCGGCACTGACGGGGGTTCTCGCCGGCCGCGTCGTCGATCGCGTCGGCGCGCGGTCCACCGTCATCGCGGGTCTCGTCGCCATGGTGGCCGGCGCCGCCGCGCTGTCGGTGCTGCCGGCCTCCCTCGGCCCGGCCGCCTACATGGCCGGCATCGCCATCCTGACGCCCGGCTACCAGCTCTTCCAGGCCGCGAACAACACCGCGGTCATGGCGGATGTCGCCGCGGACCGGCGCGGCGTCGTCTCCGGCCTGCTCAGCCTGTCGCGCAATCTCGGGCTTATCACCGGCGCATCGGTGATGGGAGCGGTCTTCGCGCTCGCATCACGGACCGTCGACGTGACGACGGCGCCCGCCGCCGCCGTCGAGCGCGGCACCCATGCCACATTCGCGGCGGCAACGGGCCTGATCGTCATTGCGATCGTCGTCGCCATCGGAAGTGGCGTCCTGGCCGGACTTTCCCACCCGTCATTGCGAGGGGCGAGGCGACGTAGCAATCGACGCGACGGCAACTGACGTGGATGCCAGCTCCTTCCGCTCCTGCATGGCCGGTCGGCGCACGGCAGCGCCGGCGTCAACGCGACATTTGCCAATGGCGCCGCCCTCTCCGCCGGTGCCGAACTGGGCGGCATCGGCAGCACCACCATGCTGTGGACCTACCACCTGCGTGGCCGCGTACCGTTCTGACGGCCGGGCGGCGCCATGATCATGGGCCGGCCCCGCAGCACCGGCGGCATCAGGCGCGGCGCCGGCCGGCACGCCCGGCCGGCGGGCCCCGGAATCCAGCCGGGCGGACAGACGATGGCGACGGCCGGCGGACGCCGCGGCAAGGGTTCGCGGCTCTGCTGCGGCGCGCGCAGCACGCATCGGCCGGTCCGGTCGCGCCGCTCGTTCGGCCCGCAGGTCCGCGGCACGACCGGCACCACCGGCGTGAGCGACGGCTTGGCGGCGCGTCCCACCGGCACGCATGCGCCGCGGGCATCGCGAACCTTGCCCGGGCCGCAAGGCTGCGGCGGCGAGGCCTTTGCCGGACATTTGCTGCGGTCCTCGGCATTGACCGCGACCGGGCAACATTCGCTGCTCGTGGTCAGGTTGGCGGCGGCGCAGCACTTGCCGCCGGCGATCGGGACGAAGCCCGAGGCGCAGCACAAAGAAAGTTTTGGCAGTTTGAAGAGCGGCCGGCATTGGCTGGCGTCGGGGCTCGGTATGTGGCCGGCCGGACAACATTGCCCCGTCGTGGTCGCCTGCCCCTTCAGGCAGCACTTGCCCTTGATCTTCACATAGCCGACCGCACAACAGTCGGCACATACGAGTTCCGGAATTTTCGGGATCAGCTGATCGCACTTGCCGTTCTCAAGCGCGCGCTCGCAGCAGAGTTGCTCACCGTTCGGGCCGGCATAAATATGATCGTTGTCGCAGCAGGCTTTATTCGGTCCGATCGCCGTCTGGGCGGCGCCGCACATCGGCTTGCCGATACTCGTTCCCGGATCGCCCGCACAGGCGCCGCCGGTGCGCAAATCCTGCGGCGTGCAGCAGACGCCATTGACCAGGACCGTGGGCGGCGGGCAATCCGCCACGCAAGCCTCCGTGGTCAGGTTCCAGACCTGGCCGACCGGGCAGGCTTGCCCGCCGGCGCACACACGGGTCCGGCAGATGCGAGGCCCCGGCAGCGGCGGCGTCGTGCCCGCACGGCGCGGCGGCGGTTCGATCCGCATCGCCCCGCGCGCGCAGGGACGCAGGATCGTCATGTCGCCCATATGGCCGCGCGCCGAAGGGTCGGGTGGCGCGTCGGCATAATCGATGAAATAGCTCATCCACGGCGGTTCGGCGTCGCGGCGGATACGCCAGACGGGCATGCCCTGCAATCCGTCGATGGCGAGAGCACCGGAGGGGCCGAGCTTGGCGGCGAACGGCGCATCGGTGGTCGCACGCAACTTCTCGCCCGTCGTCCAGACAAAGCTGCCGCAGGCACGGGGATCGAGACGACCGTCCGCGTCATAGCCGTAACCGATGGCGACGCCGCCATTGTCGTTGCGGAAATCGCGCGGGAATCCGACCGCGTATTCGTCCGGCGAAGGTTGCCAGATCGGCTGCCCGATCGCGGTGACACCGATCACTGTGTACCGGAGCAGACGGCCAACAGACGGAATCGACAAGTCGGCGAAATCCGGCGCTCCGGTCGGCGCCGACCGTTCGGCCAGATACATCCGCCCCTCGTCGTCGAAGACGATCTTGGCGATCTCGGTCGCGGCGGCGGCCGGCGGCAGCGCGACTTCGATGCGGGCATCCCCGGCGAACCTGCCGTCCGCCTGGAGCCCGACCGACCACACACGAAGCCCCTCGGCGACCGCGTAATAGAGCCGTCCCGCATGGGTCGCGAGACCGAACACGCGCCGCTCCGTTGCCGCATAGCCCCATGTGTCGGGACGCGCGCTGTCGAAGCCGGCGTTGGCCGGACCGGCACCGAGATCGGTTGGGGCCGGAACGGGTGCGAGCCCGACGGCGGCACGACCGGCAACGCCGTGGTCGTAAGTGCCGAGGGCCACTCCGTCGAGATCGAAGCCATGAACGAGTCCGGTTTCGCGGTCGGCGACGAAGAGGGATTTTGTAGTCCGGTCGTAGGCCAGTCCGCCGAGCGCCGGCCCTGAATTGGCTCTGCCGCCCACTGCCACATTGGCAAACAGGCTCACGTCGCCGCGCAAGCCATCGATCTTCCAGATCGATCCCGGCCCACCACCAGGCCCCCACTGCGCCGGCATGAATGTCGCGCCCGCAATCCCGGTACGGACACGCTGCGGCCGCCCGTCGGGGCCGGGCGCGACGATCGACAGGCCATAGACCGAGGTCGCCGCCACGTAGATGTTGGCGGGCGAAGCGTCGTCGAGCGCGACGCCGAACACCTGCCCAATCCACTTCGCGCTCACCGTGAACGGCTTTGGGGCGCCGACCAGTTGTGCGGCGGGCGGACCGCCCATGCGCCGCAGATCGACGACGCGCAGCGACGGCCCGTCGGGATCGATGAAGATTTGCGCGGCAGGGTCCTGTCCCGGGGCGATCTCGAAGGGGCGCACGCTGCCCGAAAAGCCGGTGACGGCCGCTTCACCCGCCGCATAGACTCCGCGCGGAGCCTGCGCGGAGGCAAGCTCGACAGCCAGCGCAAAGAGCAGGACCGGCACCACGGCGAGGCAGCTCTTCGTCCGGCCACCGGTCGTGCGCGAAGTGTGTGGACCGCGCCACGTCATGATCGGCTCGCCTCATTTCGGCGGTTGCGGCCGAGGGACGCAGGTGCCGCTCTTGGGATCCGGAACAGTGCTCGGTGGGCAACACGTTCCGCACGTGCTCATCTGTGCGGGATTGCAGCAACTGCCGTCGAACCCCATCCCTTGGCTCGCATCGGCACACGGCGTCACACACTCGCCGACGCCGCCGAGGCGGACCTGCCCGGCCGGGCAAGCCGCCGGCGGGCACATGCCGAAAGGCGCCAAGCCGGACATGATGGCGGGTTCATTCGTATTGTCGCACAGGCAGGACGAGATGCCGTTCGGCATCATCGGACCCGCATGGGTCTTGTCGGGACACGCGCAGGACAAGATGTAGGGATTGAGGTCGTGCCCAACCCAGTTGACCTTGGTGAAGACCGGTTTCATCGGCGCCGGACAGAAGCAATAGAGCGTCTGGCCGCATTTGTTGCTGGGCGACGGCGTCTGCGTGATGAGCGTTCCCTCCGGCGTCGTCGTCACGCTCGTCCAGTTGCGGTAATCGTCGTAGTAGGGATTGTAATGGGCCTGGGTCTGGCCGTCCGGGTACCAACTGAAGATCGGGTTGCTGCCGCTGCCCTGGCAGACCGGATCCGGATTATTCCATTTGCCGCAGGCGAGGTTTGTCGCCGCGCAATTGGCCGCCTTCGGCGGCGGCGGCGAACAATTGCAGGCTTCGAAGCCAACCCATTCCTGCATCGCGCACAATGCATCCATGAGGCAGACGCCGACGCTGTCCTGGGACGCGACATTGGAGTGCTGGGTCTCGCAGGCGCACTTGACGACTTCGGCCGCCGAGGCCACGGCCGCCAGCTGATCGGACATGTCGCCGAAATATTTTTGCGCCAGCGCATTGCCGAACACGGTGTTCGCCGTACTGGCGATCTGATCGAGCTTTCCCTGCGCCTGGGCGCAGAACGTGTCGACTTTGCCCTGTCCGCCCTCGGCCGCAATACCGGTCAGGACCGCGACCAGCCAGATCGCGCCCGCGCAACTGACCTCTTCCTTGCAGACCGATTTGCAGGTCAGCGTCGCCGAAACCGATTGTTTGACGGCGTCCGCCACATCGCTGAAGTTGCAGCCCGCCCGCACCGGCGACGTCAGCACGAGCGTCGCGGCGATGATGACGGCCGCGGCCCGCACGAACCGGGCTCCTCCAGCTTCCATGATCGTCGCCCCGGCCGATCGGCCCTGCGAGACGCTTGACGATTTGTTGGAACAGGATGGCGGCGGCTTTAGCCGGATCCGCACCCATTCGCATTGAGGTGTGTCAACCGTCGCCGGAGCGGACCTGCCGCCGCGGCAATTGCGGCGGCCACCTCACCAATCCGTAATGTTCGCCGCCGTCCCGAGCCCAACATTGGGCTTGATTTTCCTCCCGCAAACGTATGATGATTTTGATGGCTCCCGCGGCGCCGCCGGTCGGCGTTCGCGTCAAACCGCATTCACGTCAAAACCGTGTTCGCGTCAAAACAGTCGATAAGAGCCCGGGCGAAAAGCCCGACGGGAGGAACAATGGCTTCAGTCGCCATCCGCGACGTCCGCAAGGCGTTCGGCGCGGTCCACATTATCCATGGCGTTTCGGTCGACATTCGCGACGGCGAGTTCGTCGTGCTGGTCGGGCCGTCCGGGTGCGGAAAGTCCACCCTCCTGCGCATGATCGCCGGACTGGAAAACATCTCCGGCGGCGAGATCCGCATCGGCGAGCGCGTCGTCAATCACGTGCCGCCGAAAGAGCGCGATATCGCCATGGTGTTCCAGAACTACGCGCTCTATCCGCACATGACGGTCGCCGACAATATGGGCTTCTCGTTGTCGCTGCGCAGTGCCCCCAAGGCGGAGATCGAATCCCGCGTCAAACGGGCGGCGGAAATTCTCGGCCTCGTGCCCCTGCTCGGCCGCTACCCGCGCCAGCTCTCCGGTGGCCAGCGCCAGCGCGTCGCCATGGGCCGCGCCATCGTGCGCGACCCGAAGGTGTTCCTGTTCGACGAGCCTTTGTCCAATCTCGATGCCAAGCTGCGGGTGCAGATGCGCACCGAGATCAAGGAACTGCACCAGCGCCTCAAGACCACCACCGTCTACGTCACCCACGACCAGATCGAGGCCATGACCATGGCGGACAAGATCGTGGTGATGCACGACGGCATCGTCGAGCAGATCGGCGCGCCCCTGGAGCTCTACGACCAGCCCAAGAACCTGTTCGTCGCCGGTTTCATCGGCTCGCCGGCCATGAACTTCCTCACCGGCACGGTACGGGCCAACGGATCGCTCTATTTCGAGGGGGCCGACGGCACCCGCCTGCCGCTTCCCGGCGTGGCGGCCGAAAATGACGGTCGCGCCGCCGTCTACGGTGTGCGGCCCGAGCATTTCAGCATTGCCGACGACGGCGCCGAGGCCGAGGTCGTGCTGGTCGAGCCGACCGGCTCCGAAATCCAGGTGCTGGCGCGCCTCGCCGGCGCCGAAGTCATCGCCGCCTTCCGGGAACGCCATCCGTTCCGGCCGGGCGACAAGGTGCGCCTCAAGCCCGAGCCCCGCCTCGCCCATCTGTTCGACGCCGGCACCGGACAGCGTCTCAATGCCTGAAGCGGCCCGATCCTCGAGCGCCGGCGCGCCGGCCAAGGGGAGCGGGAACGAAAGAACCACAAAGGGAGGAAGACCATGACCGAGTTGACGCGACGCACCTTGGTACACGGCGGAACGGCTCTCGCCGCCGCCACTGCCCTGACCGGCCCCGCCCTCATGGATTGGGCGAAGGCCTGGGCCCAGACGGCTCCGTGGAAACCGGAGAAGGACGCCCAGCTCTCCATGCTGCGCTGGAAGTACTTCGTGCAGTCGGAAGACGACGCCTTCGTCAAACTGATGGACGCCTTCACCCAGGCGACGGGCGTCAAGGTGACGATCGCGCGCGAGTCCTACGAGGACGTGCAGCCGAAGGCGTCGGTGGCCGCCAATACGGGTGCCGGCCCCGACCTGTTCTGGGGCCTCTATTCGCTGCCGCATCTCTTCCCGCAGAAGTGCGTCGACATGACCGATGTCGCCGACTATCTGGGCAAGAAGTACGGCGGCTGGGTCGACTCCGCCGTCAAATACGGCAAGAGCGGCGACAAGTGGATCGCGGTGCCGATCTGCTATTCGGGCAACCTGATGAACTACCGCGTCTCGCACATGCAGAAGGCGGGGTTCTCGAAGTTCCCGACCACCACCGACGAGTTCCTCGAATACGCCAAGGCGACCAAGAAGAACGGCAATCCCGGCGGCTTCGCGCTTGGGCACGCGTCCGGGGACGGCAACGGCTGGATCTACTGGTGCCTGTGGGCCCATGGCGGCCAGCATGTCGACAAGAACGACAAGGTGGTGATCAACTCGCCCGAGACCGAGAAGGCGCTCAACTACGCCAAGGCACTCTACGAAAACATGGTGCCGGGCGTCGCCTCGTGGAATGACGCCTTCAACAACAAGGCGTTCCTGGCCAACGAAATCTCGTGGACCAACAACGGCATCTCGATCTACGTGGCGGCCAACAACGACCCGACCAAGAAGGACATCGCCGCCGACATGAACCACGCCTACATGCCGGTGGGGCCGGTCGGCAAGCCGACCGAACTGCACCTCATGTATCCGATCCTGGCGATGACCCACACCAAGTACCCGCAGGCCTCGAAGGCGTTGATCGCCTTCATGCTGGAGGCGCAGCAGTTCAATCCCTGGATCGAGGCCGCCAAGGGCTATCTCACCCACTGCCTCAACGCCTATGACGCCAACCCGGTATGGACCGCCGATCCCAAGCGCACCGTCTATCGCGACGTTGCCAAGCGTTCGTTGACCGCCGGCGGCGAGGGCTCGGTGGGCGAGAAGGCGGCGGCGGCGATCGCCGACTTCGTGCTCCTCGACATGTTCGCGAGCTTCTGCACCGGCCGCGAGGATGCGAAGTCCGCCATGCGCATCGCCGAACGCCAGCTCAGTCGCATCTACCGGGCGTCGTAGCCTGAATACGTTGATGGGAGCGAGTGCCCATCAGCGAAATCGGCTGGGCTCCCTCTCCCCGCAGGGGAGAGGGCTGGGGTGAGGGGGTTACGACATATCCTCATGGGCGCCGGAGCCCCCTCACCCCGACCCTCTCCCCAAAGGGGAGAGGGGGAAGAGGCGCCCGTCGCGGCCATGACGACACTAACGAAAGACACCCGATGACCGACGTCGCCCTCGGCACGACCCCGGCGCCCCTGCCTGCCCCGCCACCCGACGGACCGCTGTGGCCGCGGCTGAAGGTCAACCGCAACTGGCTGGGCTTCTGGTTCATGCTGCCGGCGGCGGCGTTCCTGATCCTGTTCCTCGCCTATCCGCTCGGGCTCGGCGTGTGGCTGTCGTTCACCGACACGAGGATCGGCCGCAGCGGCGCCTTCATCGGCCTGGAGAACTACGAATGGCTCTGGGACGACACCGTCTTCTGGCTCTCCGTGTTCAACACCCTGCTCTACACCATCGTGGCCAGCGCCGTTAAATTCGCCATCGGGCTCTACCTCGCCTTGCTCCTGAACGAGAACCTGCCCTTCAAGGCGATGCTGCGCGCGATCGTGCTCATCCCCTTCATCGTCCCGACCGTCCTGTCGGCGATCGCCTTCTGGTGGCTGTTCGACAGTCAGTTCTCCATCATCTCCTGGTCGCTGCGTCAGCTCGGCCTGATCTCCGGCAACATCAACTTCCTGGGCGACGTGTGGAATGCGCGCTGGTCGGTGATCTTCGCCAATATCTGGCGCGGCGTACCGTTCGTCGCCATCACGCTGCTCGCCGGCCTCCAGACCGTGTCGCCGTCGCTCTACGAGGCGGCAATCATCGACGGCGCCAGCCGCTGGCAGATCTTCCGCCGCATCACCTATCCGATGCTCACCCCGATCATCGCCGTGGTGATGACCTTCTCGGTCCTGTTCACCTTCACGGATTTCCAGCTCATCTGGGTTCTGACCCGCGGCGGGCCCGTCAACGCCACCCAGCTGATGGCGACACTGTCCTATCAGCGCGCCATCCTGGGCGGCCAGCTCGGCGAAGGCGCCGCGATCGCGACCGCCATGATCCCGTTCCTCCTCGCCGCCATCCTGATCTCCTGGTTCGGGCTGCAGCGGCGCAAATGGCAGCAGGGCGAGAACAATGAGTGAGAGCGCCATCACCGATCGTGCCGTGACGGATCGCCTGGCGGCGAAGCTCACCCGGCCGGACATCAAGCTTCCCCAGGCGACGGAGCGGTCTCTGGCGATCGATACCCCGCTCGACGACCATACGCAGGGCATGAGCTATCTGGAGCGGCTGCCCAAGCGACTGGTCACACTCTATCTGCCGCTGTCCATGATCCTGCTGGTGCTCCTGTTCCCGTTCTACTGGATGGCGCTGACGGCCATCAAACCGGACGAGCAGCTCCTGGATCTCGACCGCTACAGCCCGTTCTGGACCTGGAATCCGACCATCAAGCACATCCAAAAACTCCTGTTCGAGACGCACTATCCGCTATGGCTGTGGAACACGATGTTCGTCGCCGTGTGCGCCACCGTGCTCTCCATCATCGCCAGCGTGCTCGCAGCTTATGCGATCGTGCGACTGCGCTACCGTGGCGCCCAATGGGTCGGCGGCGCCATCTTCCTCGCCTATCTGGTACCGCCCTCGATCCTGTTCATCCCGCTCGCCTCGGTCGTCTTCCAGTACGGCCTGTTCGACACGCCGTTCGCGCTC
Source organism: Astrobacterium formosum (assembly GCA_030848545.1). Lineage (GTDB taxonomy): Bacteria > Pseudomonadota > Alphaproteobacteria > Rhizobiales > Xanthobacteraceae > Astrobacterium > Astrobacterium formosum. The sequence goes on along the minus strand of JAVDCA010000001.1, from coordinate 21,301 downwards.
ATCCTGACCTACCCCACCATCCTGATCCCGTTCTCCACCTGGCTGCTGATGGGCTATTTCAAGACCATCCCCTACGAGCTCGAGGAATGCGCGCTCATCGACGGCGCCAGCCGCTGGCAGATCCTCGTCAAGGTGGTGTTGCCGCTGGCCATCCCGGGCCTGATCTCGGCCTTCATCTTCTGCTTCACCCTGTGCTGGAACGAGTTCATCTACGCGCTCACCTTCCTGTCGTCGACGGCCAACAAGACGGTGCCGGTCGCCATCGTCAACGAGTTCGTCGACGGCGACATCTACCGCTGGGGCTCGCTGATGGCGGGCGCGCTGGTGGGCTCACTGCCGCTGGTCGTCCTCTACGCCTTCTTCGTCGAGCACTACGTCTCAGCCATGACGGGGGCGGTGAAGGAGTGAGCGAACCGGAGCGTCATTCCGGGGCGCGCGCCAGCGCGAACCCGGAATCCAGCCCCAATCGCAGACTTCTTGGTTGGATTCCGGGTTCGGCCTGCGGCCGCCCCGGAATGACCGGGCGTTACGCCCCGCGCAGACGCCCCTGCGCCGCCGCGCTCATGCGCGCGGGCGTCCACATCGGCTCGTAGGTCAGCGTCACCTCGGCGGCGGCAACGCCCGCCACGGCAAGAACGCAGTTCGACACGCCCTCGCGCAGGTATTCCGCCGCCGGGCAGCCCGGAGTGGTGGTCGTCATGGTGACCTTGACGGCGCCGTCGCCCGACACCGCGACATCGTAGATCAGGCCGAGATCGACGATGTTCTCGCCCAGCTCCGGATCGAGCACCAAACGAAGTGCGTCCCGAACCTGCTGCTCCAGAGCTGCCGTCATGTCCGCATCTCCCGCCCGGCACCGACGCGCACCAGGAGCCGATAGGCCTTGCCGTCCTCCGTCATGGCGCCGCGCCAGGCGTGGCCGCGCTTCGCCAGTTCGGGAAGGAGGAACGACGGTTCGCGCGGCAATAGGGCCGAAAGGACTTCCCCCGCGGCCATCTCTTCCGTGGCGGCGAGAATCCTCACCATGGGCTCGGGCGGGTCGAGGTCGCGATTGTCCAACTGGCGGGCGGGCTCCGGCCAGGGATCGGCGTCGGCACCGGCCGTATCGGCACGCGCGCCGGAATCCGCGACCCGGCTGAACGTCATGGCCCAGGCGCCGCCGCCCAGGGACTCTTCCACATGGGTAAATCCCTTGGATCCGAGCACCTGGATGAGCGGCGCCGGCCGGAACGGCGCCACGATGCGCAGGTCCTGGCCGGGGGCGAGCGCGGCGACCGCCTCCATGATCTCGGCAAACGGGTCGCTGCCGCCGGCGAGGATCGGCCGCACGTCGAGTTCGAGGGGTTTGGTGCTCACAGGGGCCTCCGTTCAATGGGAAATGGACAGGAACAGGCGCGGCCGGCGGGCCCCCGGCGGAAACCGCAGGTCGTTTGTGACGTCTATGAGACGCCGCGCCCGCACGAATTGCACCACGATGCCGACGGTGGCGATCGCCAGGGCGGCGGTGGCGACGCGAAACATGGATGCGGAAGACAGCAGCAGAGCGGCGGTGCCGAGCCAGCTCGACATGAAGAAGGCGACAAACCACGGCCACGCGCGACGTTCGTCGGCGAGGTCCTGCACGCGCGGCGTCGCCGTCTTGCCGAGCACGGGGCCGTAGCATTCGAGCCAGGTCAGGAAGGCGACGATCTTGTAGAGTTTAGCGAGGCCGAGGCCCGTCAGCCAACCGAAGGCGACAAGAAACACGATGGCGCCCACGTGTTCCTCGAACACGCCGAGTACCACCGTGACGAGGGACAGCGTGACCGCTGCGGCGAGCGACGCCAAGGCGCAAATCGCCATGCGGCTGTTGAGTTCCATGTTCCGGCGCAGCCGCCCGCGATAGAGATGGACCACGTCGAAGCCGTAGAGGACGAGCGCGGCGAGGCCCGGAATACCGGCTGCGGCCAGGACCCCGGTGAGGCTTGCGCCGGCGGCAGCTGCGGCGCCGCCACCCACGACCGTGACGCCCAGGGCCGCGGCCCCGAGCCGATGGACCCAGCGCGAACTGGCGCGATCGAGTTCCGGCGCCAGCATGAACATGGCGAACAGCCGATAGCTCACCCCCATGGCGGTGAAGGTCAGCCAGCCGCCGAGACCGGTCACGGCATGGACCGGCACGCCGGCCGCCGCGATCTCCAGGAACAGTGTCGCCTCGACGCCCCCGCCGAGCACGCCCGCAAAGATGATCCCGAACATGACCGTGGCGGCGAGACTGATGAGGCCGACGGTGACGAAGCGGACCGGCAAGCCGGGCGAAACCGCCGTTTCCAGCGTGCGCCCGAGGGTGAAGATCGCCAACGCGAAGCTCACCCCGAGCAGAGCGGCGGCGGCCGGAAAGAACGGCAGATCGACGGTCACGACGCCGGCCAGATGCAGGAACCCAGCCGCGAGCGCGCTCAGACCGGCGAGCAGGCCCAGGAGGACGGCACCGGCGACGCGATCGCTGTGCAGCGGCTTGGCCACCAGCACGGGGACGAACTGAAACAAGGCCCCGAGCATCAACAGGCTGAGCCAGCCGATCGCGACCAGATGGACGACGAGCAAGGTCTCGGCACCGCGCAACGCCGCCGCCGGGTAGCCGAATCCCGTCGCCATCAGGACTTCGGCGGCGACCAGCGCCACCAGCGCAGCGGCGAAGTAGGACATGGTCCAACGCGACAGCGTGACACCCGCCACGGCGCTCCTCCCGCGAGTTCGGTTTTCCGGCGACCGCGAAGGCGCCGATGTTCCGGACCGCCGACGTTCCTGCCGCGACCCGCTTCGCTGGCGATCTTCAGCGCAAGCTGACTTTCGGCTCGTTGACCAAAGTCAAGTTCCCGCCGGCGCCGGACATGAAATAGTGCCGGCTGGCGTGGCACGGGCGCTCAGCCCACGATGGCCGGTAAAGACGTGCCCCATTCGTACCCTGAAAGGCATCATGGTCTCGACCGGACATTCCTCCGAAAACCGCGAACAGAAGCCCTTCGTGCGCCGCGCCCGCGCGCTCAAGACCATCGATGCCATGATCGGCATGTATTGTCGCGGCCACCATCACGGCGAACTTCCGCTCTGTCCCGATTGCGAGCGCCTGCGCAACTATGCGGCGCGGCGCCTGCAGCGCTGCGTTTTCGGCGACGACAAGCCGAATTGCGCCGACTGCGTCGTCCACTGCTACCGTACCGAGATGCGAGAGAGGATCCGCGCCGTCATGCGCTGGGCCGGTCCGCGCATGGCGCTGCGCCATCCGATCCTCACGATCGCCCATATGCTGGCCGAACGCCGGCCGGTGCCCTCGCTGCCGTTGCCGCCACGCCGGGCGGCCGGGGACAGTCCACCCGCGGCGCCCTGATCCGGCACGCATCCCCGTCCATAAAGCGTAAAGGCGAATATCCGAACCGCTTCACACCATCGACGAGGCGATCTGGCGAACCAGTACCCTGCCCGACTTGGTGAACAGGCGGATGGCGACGCCGGTGGTACCGCCGGTTCGGCGGGCGATGATGGGGATGCCGTGCGCTCCCAGCCGCTCCAACGCCATGTCGATGTTCTGGATGCCGACATGAAGGTCGGGCGCATGGGTGTGCAGCACTGCCGCACCGCCGAACAGCTTCGCTTCCAGGGCCGCACGATTGGCGCCGAGCGCCACGAGTTCCTCGACGAGCTTGTCGATGGAGGCGTCGCCATAGCGCAGATTGGCTGGACCGCCACCGCGCGGCAGCAGGAAATGATTGATGCCGCCGAGGCCGCGCCGGCGATCGAGCAGGCAGACGGCGACGCACGAGCCGAGCACGGTCGTCACCAGCGTCGGCTCGGTGGCGCAATGAATGCCGCCGGGCAGCAGGAATACGTGTGGCAAGCCGCTGCGATCGGCCGTGAACAGCCTCCTCGGCTTCGCCACACGCTTGCTCATCGCCGGCCGGCCTGAACGATGTAGGCTGCGATACGATCGAGCGACATCACCTTTTCGGCAGCCCCCAACTCGATCGCTTCGCGCGGCATGCCGAACACGACCGAGGTCGCCTCGTCCTGGGCGACCGTGGTGGCGCCGGCGTTCCTCATCTCCAGGAGACCGTGCGCGCCGTCGTCGCCCATGCCGGTCATGATGATTCCGGCGGCGTTTGCGCCCGCATATTGCGCTGCCGAACGGAACAGGACATCGACGGACGGCCGGTGACGCGACACCAGCGGGCCGTCCTTGACGGACACGTAGTACCGGGCGCCGCTGCGCTGGAGCAGGGTGTGGCGGTTGCCCGGGGCGATCAGGACGCGGCCGCGCAGCACCGTATCGCCGTCCTCCGCCTCCTTGACCTCCACCTGGCACAGGCCGTCGAGGCGACGGGCGAACGCCGCCGTGAACTTCTCGGGCATGTGCTGCACGATGACGATGCCCGGACAATCGGTCGGCAGCGCCTCGAGCACCTCCTTGAGGGATTCGGTGCCGCCCGTGGATGCGCCGATGCAGACCACCGTCTCGGTGGTGCGGGCCATGGCGCGGCCGGGCACGGGCGACGGCAGCATGACGTCGGCCGACAGCTTTTCCGGGGGCTGGTGCACGCCGGTCCTGGCGCGCGCCCTCACCGAGGGCAGACGAGACAGGTTCGCATGCGCGGCCGCCTTGACGGCTTCGCAGATGCGAACACTCGATTCCGTCAGGAACTGCTTGGTATCGACGCGCGGCTTGAGGATGACGTCGACAGCACCGGCCTCGAGGGCCTCGATGAGCGTCGCCGACCCCTCTTCGGTCAACGTCGAGCACATCACCACCGGCACGGGATGCTGCGCCATCAACTTGCGCAGGAAGGTGATGCCGTCCATGCGTGGCATCTCGACATCGAGGGTGATGACGTCGGGAACTTCGTGCTGGATGCGCCGTGCCGCAACATAGGGATCAGCGGCGGTGCCGACGACCTCGATCGCAGGATCAGACCCGAGAATATCGGCGAGCGTCTGGCGCACCGAGGCCGAGTCGTCGACGATCAATACGCGGACGACCCGACTCACGCGTCACCTGTTATGTGCGGCGAAAGACCGTCGCGGCGATGGGCCGCAACGGCAATCCGAACCCCGTCAATGTTTCCGAATGGCCGAGGAACAGGAAGCCCCCGGGACGAAGATGCTCGCATAGCTGCGTCAAGACCTTACGTTGCGTCGCCTTGTCGAAATAGATCAGGATGTTCCGACAGAAGATGACGTGCATGTCGAGTGCGACATCGTAAGGGGTTTCCATCAAATTAAGTCTTAAGAAGGACACCATCCGGCGCAACTCTGGTATTATCCTGACCCGGTCGCGCACGCCTTGTGTGGAGCGCAATAAATACCTCTGCCTATATTCTAATGGTACCGGCGCGATCATCGCCTCCGGATATATGGCATTGACGCCGGTACTGAGTGCTTCGCTGCAGATGTCGGTGCCGAGAATAGAGGCACGCAAATTCGGATAGTTCCGCTTGAGTTCTGCCATCACCATCGCGATGGTATAGGCCTCGGCCCCGATGGAGGCGGCAGCGCTCCAGATCTTGAGCGGCTGGCCGTCGGCGAAACGGCGGGCACCCAAGAGGGCGGGCACGGCCTCGTCGGCCAGGAAACGGAAATGTTCCGGCTCGCGAAAGAAATCGGTCTTGTTGGTGGTGACCGCGTCGATGAGGCCGACCATCTCCTCGTCGAGACCGCCCTCGTCGAAAAGGTATCGGCAATAGTCGGACAACGACTGCGCACCGGTCGCGCGCATGCGGCGGCGCAGCCGCCCTTCCACCATGGTCTTCTTGGTCGGCGGCATCTTGATGCCGCAGTAGCCTTGGATCAAGCTGGCGAGCTTGTCGAAATCCCGCTGACTGAGACGATCGATCACCTCGTTCATGATGCTCGAAGGCTCCGTGTCTGCAACGGCCGTATCGTCACCACCAATACTCCCCGATCCCCAGAATTCACCGGCCCGCCAGAGGCGGGCCGGCCGTCACATGAAAACGAACGAATGCGGATCCTTCCTCACGCCGATGTGGTGTAGTGCTCGAAGTCCGCGTCGGCGGCGTCACCGAGATCGATGACTGCGCCACGCCCGGCGGGCGTCGCGATTTTCGACTTGATCGCGGGGCGCTTCTGCCCCGGCGCATTCGCCGGCTTGCCCCCGTGGCGGGGCGCCAAACTCGGGCTCACCACTTTCGGCAGCTTGGCACGCGGCTCGGCCGTCTTGGGTGCCGCGGCGGACTGTTCGTTGTCGATCCGGAAGAAGGCGATCGACGACTGCAGTTGTTCCGCCTGGGCGGCCAACTCTTCCGATGTCGCCGACATCTCCTCGGAGGCACCGGCGTTCTGCTGGATCACCTTGTCGAGCTGTTGGATCGCCTGGTTGACCTGGTCGGCGCCGATGTCCTGTTCGCGGCACGCGGCCGAGATCTCCTCGACCAGTTCCGCCGTCTTCTTGATGTCGGGAACGAGCTTGGCGAGCATTTCGCCCGCCTCACGGGCGACCGTGACGGTCTGGCCGGAAAGCGTGCCGATCTCCGCCGCCGCGGCCTGGCTACGCTCGGCGAGTTTTCGGACTTCCGAGGCCACCACCGCAAAGCCCTTGCCGTGCTCTCCGGCGCGGGCGGCCTCCACCGCCGCGTTGAGCGCCAGCAGGTCGGTCTGGCGGGCGATCTCCTGCACGAAGGTGATCTTCTCGGCAATCGTCTGCATGGCCCGGACGGCGCGATTGACGGCTTCCCCGGACGCTTCGGCGTCTGCCGACGACTGGCGGGCGATCTTTTCCGTCTGGGCGGCGTTGTCGGCGTTCTGCTTGATGTTCGCCGCCATCTCTTCCATGGATGAGGAGGCTTCCTCGGCGGACGACGCCTGCTCGGCCGCCCCCGACGCGAGCTCTTCGGAACCGGCCGAAAGCTCCTGGCTTCCTTGCGAAACGTTTTCCGCCGCGCTCATCGTCTCTCCGACGATGATGCTCAGCTTCTCCACCATGCGCTTCAGGGCGAGACCCAGCGTGTCCTTGTCGGACAAGGGCTTGACCTCGACGCGCAGATCGCCGTCCGCGATGGTGTCGGCGACCTTGGCGGTGGCGCGAAGATTGGATGTCATGCCGTTGAGCGACGTGACCAGATCCTTGATCTCGTCGTTGCTCTTCACCTCGACGGTGTGGCCGAGATCGCCGATCGCGACCGCGTCGGCGAGCGCACTCGCGCGCGACAGGCCGCGGCTGATGGAGATGGAGATCCACGCGGCCGCGATGACGCCGATCAGCAGGACGATCGCCGCCGCGGTGAGGAAGATGCTGCGCATCTCGGCATACTGAGCCCCGGCCTGTTTCTGCGCTTCCTCGCTCAGCTTGTTGTTGAGATCGATGAGCTCATCGAGGACCTTGAGGGTTTCGATGGATGTCGGACCGGACTGGGTGACATGCAGCTCTTTGGCTTCCGCAAGCTTGCCGGCTTTCACGAGTTCACGGATGCGATCCTGCGAGCTGACCCACTTCTGCCAAGGCGCGTTGAGCGTGGAGAGCTTCTTCTTTCCTTCCACGGAGCCGATCGCATACACCTTGTCGTAATGCTGCGTGAACTCCGTGCGCGCCTGCACCAGCGCGGAATCGTATCGCGCCATGGCCTCGGCGCCTTCATAGAGCATCAGGTTCTTTTCGGCCCGCAATACTTGCAGCGCGTCGGTCTGCAGTTCGTACTCGATCAAGGCCCGTTGCACCGGTCCATCGAGCATGTCTCGCATGCCGCTGTTGAGGGACGCGAGACTGGAAATGCCGAGCCAGGCCATCGAGCCTGCCAGCAGGATGATGGCGGCAAAAGTCGCCGCCAGCTTCAACTTTATGGTCATACGCATGGGAGCACCCTTTCAGTCGATTATATTCACCGTTCAAGCGACGGCTTGTATGGCTTCGGGGGCATCGGAGATGGCGACGATATCCTCAGTGGAGAAAAGTCTAGATAGATCGAAGATGATGACGAAACGGCCGTCCCGGTGGCCGACACCGCGGATGTAATCCGAACGCCAGCGTACCCCGATGTCGGGGGGCGGCTCGATGTCGTCGGCTCCGAGCGCCATCACCTCGAAGACGCGGTCGGCGACGAGGCCGAGAACGAGCGTACGGCCCGCCACTTCGACCTCGAGCACCAGGATTCGCGTGGTCTCGGTCGCCGGCACCGCCGGCAGGCCGAGCTTGGCGCGCAGGTCGAGCACCGGAATGCTGCGCCCGCGCAGGTCGATCAGACCGACGAGATAGTGCGGCGCCTCCGGGACGCGGAAGATCGTCCGCATGTCGAGGATTTCCAGCACCGACTCGACCGGGACACCGAACACCTCCTGGTCGATGCCGAGGGTGACGAACTGGCGCTCGGTCGCGACTGCGGCCTGTGTCATGGCTCAATACCGTTCGAATTCGGCATCGGCGGCGTCGCCGAGCTCGAGGATGGCGCCACGACCGACGGGAGCGGGTGCTGCGGCCTTGGTCTTGTTCGCGGGACGCTTCTGTGCCGCGGTCGCCGCCGCCTTGGTCGCACCCATCTGACGGGGCGCGAGCGCCGGGCTCGCCACTTTCGGCAGCCTGGCGCGCGGATCGGCAACCTGGAAGGCCGCCGTCGACGGCTGGTCGTCGATACGGAAGAAGGCGATCGAGGATTGCAGCTGCTCGGCCTGCGCGGCGAGTTCTTCCGACGTCGCCGACATCTGCTCGGAAGCGCCGGCGTTCTGCTGGATCACCTTGTCGAGCTGCTGGATCGCCTGGTTGACCTGGTCGGCGCCGATATCCTGCTCGCGGCACGCCGCCGAGATCTCCTCGACCAGTTCCGCCGTCTTTTTGATGTCCGGAACGAGCTTGGCAAGCATCTCGCCGGCCTCGCGGGCGACCGTCACGGTCTGGCCCGACAGGGTACTGATCTCCGCCGCCGCAGCCTGGCTGCGCTCGGCGAGCTTCCTCACCTCGGAGGCCACCACCGCAAAGCCCTTGCCGTGCTCACCGGCGCGGGCCGCCTCGACGGCCGCGTTGAGGGCGAGCAGGTCGGTCTGGCGGGCGATCTCTTGCACGAAGGTGATCTTCTCGGCGATGGTCTGCATGGCCTGGACGGCGCGATTGACGGCGTCGCCGGAGGCCTGGGCGTCCGAAGAAGACTGGCGGGCGATCTTTTCGGTCTGGGCGGCGTTGTCGGCGTTCTGCTTGATGTTCGCCGCCATCTCTTCCATGGAGGACGAGGCTTCCTCGGCCGAGGAAGCCTGCTCGGTCGCACCGGTCGACAGTTCCTCGGCGCTGGCCGAAAGTTCCTGACTGCCCGACGAGACGAACTCCGCCGCCCCCTGCGCGTCGGCCACGATGGCGCGCAGCTTCTCCACCATGCGCTTGAGGGCGAGCCCGAGCACGTCCTTGTCGGACAAGGGCTTGGCGTCGACGGTGAGATTGCCGTCCGCAATGGCATCGGCGACCTTGGCGGTGGCGCGCAGGTTGGTGGTCATGCGCTGCATGGCCATTCCGAGCATGTCGCGGTCGGACAGCGGCTTGGCGTCCACGCTGAGATCGCCGTCGGCGATCGTGTTGGCGGCGCCCGCAGTCGTGCGAAGATTTGCCGCCATCCGCTGCATCGCCAGGCCGAGCACGTCCTTTTCGGACAACGGCTTGACGTCGACCTTGAGATCGCCATCCGCGATCGTGTCGGCGACCTGGGCGGTGGCGCGCAGATTGGTGGTCATGCTGTTGAGCGACGTGACCAGATCCTTGATCTCGTCGTTGCTCTTGATTTCGATCGACTGGTTGAGATCGCCGATCGCAACCGCGTCGGCCAGCCCGCTCGCCTTGGCCAAGCCGCGGCTGATCGACAGTACGATCCAGATGCCGGAAACGGCGGCGATCAGGAAGGCGATCGCGGCAGCCGCCAGCAGGACGCGGAATGCGCTGGTATATTGTTCATTTGTATCGTTGTGCGCCTGCTCCATGGCGACGTCGCTCGCCTTTACGACGTCTGCCAGAATGGCGTTGACCTGGGTGACCAAGTCGCGCACCCGGCCGGCCGAAAGTTTCTGAGCCTGCTCCATGCCGTTGTTGACGGCGAGCTGCCGGATCTTGTCCTGCTCGGCCGACCATTGCTGGATCGGACCGGCGAGCGTGGCGACCTTCTGCTTGATCTCCCCGCGCGCGACGGCCTGCAGTTTCTCGACGCGGCCCAACAGCTGCGTGCGTAACTGCCCGATTTCTGCGTTCAACTTGGCGATCTCGTCAGGGGTGTCGGCGAGCAACATGTTCTTTTCGGCGCGAACGATACGCAACACGTTGCTTTCGGTGGCGCCCGACATCTGCACGAGCTTTGCCGGGCCGGCGATCACGTCGGAGATCGCACGATCGAGCGAGCCGAGGTTGGAAATGCCGAGCCAAGCCATGACGCCGGTCAGCAGAATAATGACTGACAGTGTCGCGGCGAGTTTGAGTTTGATGGTGAAACGCATGGGACCAGTCTCTTCTATGCAAGCTTCAAGCGACTGCTTGGGCGGATTGCGGGGCATAGGCAATGGCAACGACGTCTTCGGTCGAAAACAACCGGGAGAGATCGAAGATGATGACGAAGCGGCCGTCGCGGTGGCCGACGCCACGGATGTAGTCGGAGCGCCAGCGCACCCCGATGTCCGGCGGCGGCTCGATGTCGTCGGCGCCGAGCGCTAAGACCTCGAAGACGCGATCGGCGACGAGGCCGAGGACGAGCGTCCGGCCCGCCACTTCGACATCGAGCACCAGGATGCGGGTGGTCTCGGTCGCCGGCACCGCCGGTAAACCGAGCTTGGCGCGCAGGTCGAGCACTGGAATGCTGCGCCCGCGCAAGTCGATCAGGCCAACGAGATAATGCGGCGCCTCCGGGACGCGGAAGATCGGCCGCATGTCGAGGATTTCCAGCACCGATTCGACCGGGACGCCGAACACTTCCTGGTCGATTCCAAGCGTGACGAACTGGTGCTCGATCGCGACTGGTGCCTGTGCCATGGCTCAATACCGTTCGAATTCGCTGTCCACGGCATCGCCGAGGTCGATGACGGCGCCCCGTGTGGCCGCCGAATCCACCCTCTTGGCAAATGCCTGCTTCTGCACCACGGTCGGCTTGGTCGGACTCGCCTGGCGCGGCGCAAGGCTGGGGCTCGTCACTTTCGGCAGCCTTGTGCGCGGCTCGTTCGATTTGGGCGTCGCCGAATGTTGGCCGTCGATGCGGAAGAAGGCGATCGACGACTGCAGCTGCTCGGCCTGGGCGGCCAGTTCTTCCGAGGTCGCCGACATCTGCTCGGAGGCGCCGGCGTTCTGCTGGATGACCTTGTCGAGCTGCTGGATCGCCTGATTGACCTGTTCGGCGCCGATATCCTGCTCGCGGCAGGCGGCCGAGATCTCCTCGACCAGTTCCGCGGTCTTTTTGATGTCGGGCACGAGCTTCGCCAGCATCTCGCCGGCCTCGCGGGCGGCCGTGACGGTCTGGCCCGACAGGGTTCCGATCTCCGCCGCCGCGGCCTGGCTCCTCTCGGCGAGCTTTCTCACCTCGGAGGCCACCACCGCAAAGCCCTTGCCGTGCTCGCCGGCGCGGGCAGCTTCCACCGCGGCGTTGAGTGCGAGCAGGTCGGTCTGGCGGGCGATCTCCTGTACGAAGGTGATCTTCTCGGCGATGGTCTGCATGGCCTGGACGGCACGATTGACGGCTTCGCCGGACGCCTCGGCGTCTGCTGACGACCGGCGGGCGATCTTCTCGGTCTGGCCGGCGTTGTCGGCGTTCTGCTTGATGTTCGCCGCCATCTCTTCCATGGACGAAGAGGCCTCCTCGGCGGACGACGCCTGCTCGGCGGCACCCGACGCGAGCTCTTCGGAGCCGGCGGAGAGCTCCTGGCTGCCCTGCGACACGTTCTCGGCCGCGCTCAGCGTCTCGCCGACGATGGATCGCAGCTTTTCCACCATGCGCTTGAGGGCGAGGCCCAGCGTGTCCTTGTCGGACAGGGGCTTGGCTTCGACCTTGAGGTCGCCGCCGGCGATGGCGTCGGCAACACTCGCGGTCGCCCGTAGATTGGCGGTCATGCGCTGCATGGCGAAGCCCAACGCGTCCTTGTCCGACAGCGGCTTCGTGTCGATACTGAGATCGCCGTCCGCAATGGTGTCGGCGACCTTCGCGGTGGCACGCAGATTAGCCGTCATATCATTGAGCGCGCTCACTAGGTCCTTGATCTCGTCATTGCTTTTGACGGTGATCGACTGGTCGAGATCGCCGATCGCGACTGCCTTGGCCAAAGAACCGGCACGAGCGAGCCCGCGGCTGATGCTGAGCGACATCCAGACGCCGGCGCCGATTGCCAGCAACAGGACGATGGCAGACGTGATGATGAGGATCAGCCGTGACGTCTGATATTGCTGGTCGGCCGCGCTGGCGCTCTGCTCCATGGCCTGATCGCTACGTTCGACAAGATCCGAGAGCTGCCGATTGAACTCCGTCACCAGCTCGCGCGCGCGGCCCATCGACAATGACTTCGCCTCGGCGATTGTGCCGCGATGAACGAGATCACGGATGCGATCCTGCGTGGAAATGAGCTGCTGAAGAGTGCTGGTGGCGGCACTCAGATTCTGCTTGCCCTCACCGGTGACCATCGCGCGCAGCTTGTCCAGGCGGGCGACCAGTCGCTCCCGCTGTTTGACGATTTCCGCGTCGAATACGGACTGTTCGGCCGCATCGGCCAAGAGCAGGTTCTTTTCCGCCCGCACAATCCGCAAAATGTCGGTTTCGGCTTCGTTCGCGGTCTCGGACTGCACCACTGCTTTGTGGACCAGTTGATCGACGGAAGCGTCGAGCGAGGCGAGGCTCGTGATGCCGAGCCAAGCCATGGCGACGGTCAATACGATGATGACACCGAAGGCCATCGCGAGTTTGAGCTTGATGGTAATACGCATGGTACTTGTCCAGTCGAATTTGCGCGCTGTTCAAGCGACAGCTCGAGCCAAGTCGGGAGCCGAAACGATGGCGACGGCGTCTTCCGTCGAAAACAACCTGGAGAGGTCGAATATGATGACGAAACGGCCGTCGCGGTGGCCGACGCCACGGATGTAGTCGGAGCGCCAGCGCACTCCGATGTCCGGCGGCGGCTCGATATCGTCGGCGCCGAGCGCCAATACCTCGAAGACGCGGTCGGCGACGAGGCCGAGGATGAGCGTACGGCTCGCCACTCCGACCTCGATCACCAGGATGCGGGTAGTCTCGGTCGCCGGCGCCGCCGGCAAGCCGAGCTTGGCGCGCAGGTCGAGCACCGGAATGCTGCGCCCGCGCAGGTCGATCAGGCCGACGAGATAGTGCGGGGCCTCCGGGACCCGGAAGATCGGCCGCATGTCGAGGATTTCCAGCACCGATTCGACCGGGACACCGAACACCTCCTGTTCGATTCCGAGAGTGACGAACTGTTGCTCGGTCGCGACTGCGGCCTTTGTCATGGCTCAATACCGTTCGAATTCGGAATCGGCGGCATCACCGAGCTCGATGACGGCGCCGCGGGTGGTCGGCGAGGTCACGGATTTCTTGCCGGCCGTGAATTTCTGTAATCCCGGCTTGCCCGGGCTGGCCTGACGCGGCGCCAGGCTCGGGCTTGCCACCTTCGGCAGCTTGGTGCGCGCCTCGCCCGCCCGCGGTGCCGTCGAGTGCTGTCCGTCGATGCGGAAGTACGCGATCGACGACTGCAGCTGCTCGGCCTGGGCGGCCAGTTCTTCCGAGGTCGCCGACATCTGCTCGGAGGCGCCGGCGTTCTGCTGGATCACCTTGTCGAGCTGCTGGATCGCCTGGTTGACCTGGTCGGCACCGATATCCTGCTCGCGGCACGCCGCCGAGATCTCCTCGACCAGTTCCGCGGTCTTCTTGATGTCCGGAACGAGCTTGGCGAGCATCTCGCCGGCCTCGCGGGCGACCGTCACGGTCTGACCCGACAGGGTACCGATCTCCGCCGCCGCCGCCTGGCTGCGCTCGGCCAGCTTTCTCACCTCGGAGGCCACCACCGCAAAGCCCTTGCCGTGTTCGCCTGCGCGTGCCGCTTCCACCGCCGCGTTCAAAGCCAGGAGGTCGGTCTGACGTGCGATCTCCTGCACGAAGGTGATCTTTTCGGCGATGGTCTGCATGGCCTGGACGGCCCGATTGACCGCCTCGCCGGACGCCTGGGCGTCGGAAGAAGACTGTCGGGCGATTTTTTCGGTCTGGGCCGCGTTGTCGGCGTTCTGCTTGATGTTCGCCGCCATCTCTTCCATGGACGAGGAGGCTTCCTCGGCGGAGGAGGCTTGCTCGGCGGCACCCGATGCGAGCTCCTCGGAGCCTGCAGAGAGCTCCTGGCTGCCTTGCGACACGTTTTCCGCCGCGCTCAACGTCTCGCCGACGATCGATCGCAACTTGTCGCTCATGGTGTTGAGGGCGTCGACGAGATCGCGGACCTCGTCGCGGGTCTTGACGGTGACCTTCTGGTTGAGATCGCCGGCGGCGACCGCGTTGGCGAGCAACATGGCGCGGGCTAGACCGCGGCTGATCGATATCGAGATCCAGATGGCGGTGCAGGCTCCGATCAACAGCACGATGATGGCGGTCGCCAGCAGGATGCTACGCATGTCCTCGTAATGCGTCGCCGCGGCCTTCTGAGCGTCCTCGCTCATGCGGTTGTTCAGCTCGATGAGTTCGTCGAGCACCTTGAGGACTTCGGTCGAGGCCGGCCCCGATTGATTGATGTGCAGGTCCTTGGCGTCGGCGATCTTGCCGGTGCGGACGAATTCGCGGATGCGGTCTTGGGCATTGACCCATTTCTGCCACGGCGCATTGAGGGTGGAGATCTTCTTCTTGCCCTCGACCGAACCGATCGCATAGACCTTATCGTAATGCTGGTTGAATCGCCCCCGTGACTCGAGAAGCCCGCTCTCGAACGCGGCGATCTGTTCCGCACCTTCATAGAGCATCATGTTCTTTTCAGCGCGCATCACCTGCAGAGCATCCGTCTGCAGTTCGTACTCGAGCAACGCCCGCTGCACCGGCCCGTCGAGCATGCTGCGCATGCCGTAGTTGAGCGACGAGAGGCTGTTGATGCCCAGCCAGGCCATCGAGCCTGCCAGGAGGATGATCACCGTGAAAGTGACCGCTAGTTTCAATTTGATGGTGAAGCGCATGGCCGATGTCCTTCGGTCCTATTCCCCAGTTTCAGGCTGCGGCACGGCCGCCGGTCTCTCCGCCACCGTCGCGCACGCGGCGTGTGGATGAGAAGATCGCGGTAATGTCGAGTACGACGACGAAATCGTCGCCGAGCTTTCCGATGCAGTCGATGTACTCTCGCCGCCAGGTGAGCCCGATGCGCGGGGCTTCCTCCACCGCGGTGGCGGCGATCTCGGTGACTTCGTGGACCTTGTCGGCGAGCAGGCCGACCATGGTGGCATCGCCGTCGATGTCGACCTCGATCACCACGATGCGGGTATCGATCGTCTGCGGCTTCACCGGCATGCCGAACTTGTGGCGCAGATCGGCGAACGGGACGACGCGGCCGCGCACGTTGATGAGGCCGCCCACGAACGGATTTGCGCCGGGCACCTCCGTCACCGCGACGAGATCGAGGATCTCATGCACGCACGCCGCCGGAAGGGCGAATGTGTGGCCGTCGAGATCGAGAGTGAGAACCTCGATGCTGCCCTCGTGATTCTGTGTGCTCATTTCGATGCCCTCCCCTAACCGACCGCCTTGAGGCGTTCTTCACGCACCTGGCCGTACTCGACGAGATGCGGCACGTCGAGGATCATCGCCACCGTACCGTCACCGAGAATGGTGGCGCCCGAGAACATCGCGATGTCGGAATGGAGTTTCGACAACGACTTGATCACCGTCTGGTGGTCGCCGATGACCTGATCGACCACAAGGCCGACCTTGAGGTCGCCCGACGACACGATGACCACCTTCTGGAACTCGTCCGGCGGCGTCTTGCACGCGAACAATTCGCGCAGCCGCATGAACGGCACCAGTTCGCCGCGGATATTGAGGAAGCTGCGGCCACGCGACTGCGCATCGGCGGCGGCCGTGAGCTCGACGCACTCTTCCACCGTTCCCAGTGGAAGGACGTAGCGGCCGTTGCCGATGCGGACCAGGAGGCCGTCGATGATCGCCAGCGTCAGCGGCAGGCGCAGCGTGACGGACGTGCCGCCGCTCGGCGGGCTGGCGATGTCGATCTTGCTGCGCAGCGCCTCGACGGTACGCTTGACCACGTCCATGCCGACACCGCGACCGGACAGGCTCGTGACTTTTTCCGCGGTCGAGAATCCCGGCTGAAACAGGACCTGGAACAACTCGTTGTCCGGAATCTCGGTGCCGGCGGGTAGAAGGCCGCGTTCGACGGCGCGGGCGCGAATGCGTTCGCGATTGAGACCGCGACCGTCGTCACGAACCGTGATGAGGACTTCGGTACCGGCATGGCGCGCCGCCAGGAGGATGCGGCCCTCGCTGGGCTTGCCGGCAGCCGCGCGGACGTCCGGATCCTCGATGCCGTGATCGATGGCATTGCGGATGAGGTGGACGAGCGGGTCGTTCAGTTGCTCGATCACGGTCTTGTCGAGCTCGGTCTCCTCCCCTTCCATCGTCAAGGCGACATGTTTGCCGAGATCGCGAGATAGATCGTGGACGACGCGACGGAAGCGGCCGAACAATGAGCCGATCGGCACCATGCGGATGCCCATGGTGGTATCGCGCAATTCCAGCACCAGCCGCTCGATCTCCTCGGCGACCGATGTCGCCTGCGGATCGACGCCGGACTTGGTGATCTGGCGCAGCCGCGACTGGGCGATGACGAGTTCGCCGACCCGATCCATGAGTTCGTCGAGGCGCTCGGCCGGCACCCGGATGGTGGCATGGGTACTGGCCTTCTGGGCGACGTTCTCGCGCTGCAGATGCTGCTGTTCGGCGAGGGCGGAGGCGAGTTTGTCCGGAGACACCTCTCCCGCCTTGACCAGGATCTCGCCGAGCGGCTTCTGCTGCGCCAGCCCGGCATCGACCGCATCCTTGCTGGCATACTGGAGATCGGTCAGGATTTCGCCGATGCGCGGCACCGGGTCGCAGACGTCGAGGCGCTCGATCTCGAGCGACATCTCATCTCGCACGAAGATGAACACGTCTTCGATCGCCGATTTGGGCTGTGACGTGGACAGGACGACGTCCCAGCCGAGATAGCATTCGGTCGGGTTGATCTCGGCGAGGGGCGGAATGTCGTCCGTGAGCGCCGTGATCGTGGCAGTCCCGAGCCCCCTGAGTTCATCGAGGAGCAGGAGCGGGTTGGTGCCGTTGGCCATGACGTCGGCGGGGAGCCGCATGCGAATGCGCCAGGTCGCCTCTTGGGGTGTCGGCGCGGCCGCAGGCGATACGGCCTCGGGTGCGTCGAAGACCCGTTGCAGCGCCGTCAGAATGGCGTCGCCGGTCCGTGTGTCGGCGGCCTCCTGGTTGTCGATGAGGCTGCGCATGTGATCCTGGGCCTGGAGCGCGACGGCGATGAGGTCGCGGCTCGGCGCGACGCTGCCCTTGCGGACGCGATCGAATGCGGTCTCGACGTGATGGGTGAACGCCGCGACCGCCTCGAAGCCGAACATGGAGCCGGAGCCCTTGATGGTATGGAGGGCCCGGAACGCGCTGTCGATCAGCTCGATGTCGTCCGGTCGATGCTCGAGATCCAGCAACACCGCTTCGAGCTGGGCCAGGAGATCTTGCGCCTCCTGACGAAAGACGTCTTTCGGATCGGAGATATTCACTGTCCTATGACCTTCTTGGCGACGGAGACGAGTTGCTCCGGCTGAAACGGCTTGGTGATCCAGCCGGTGGCGCCGGCTGACTTCGCCTCCTGTTTGCGGATGGCATCGGATTCGGTCGTGAGAAGAATGATCGGAATGCCGGTGTAGGTCGGCAGCTTGCGCAGTTCGCGGATGAGCGAGACGCCGTCCATGCCGGGCATGTTCAGATCGGTGAGAACCATGTCGACCGCGCGTCCTCGCGCGGTGGCGAGCCCCTGGTTTCCGTCACAAGCTTCGATGACGTCGTATCCCGCCGCGGCCAATGTCAGTTTGACCATCTGCCGCATGCTCGCGGAATCATCGACCGAGAGAATGGTTTTCGCCACCACGCGACTCCTCAATTGCACCAGAACGACTGTTCGGCCGGCGGCGGATCGCTCGCCGACGGCAGGATACCGGCCCGCCACAGGACATCCGAAAGCACGCTGGATGCGGGCGGGATCACCGACAGCTTCTTGCCGAGTGCGGCCGCGCTCTTGCGCGCCGCCAGGACAAGCTGCACGAAACTGAGATCGACGTCGGTCGCTGCGCTGCAGTCGACGACGATGTTCTCCTGCTCACGGACGGCCTGCAGGAGTTGCGACTGGATTTTCTCCGCTTCGCGGATCGTCAGTGCGGCAGGCATCGCGACGCCGGCGGGCGTCGTGAGATCGAGCATCACAAATTCGGACATCGACCAGGCTCACTTGAGAGATGAGAACGATCGCGAGAAATCCCGCGCCCCCCGCGCCGACCAGAAACTTTGGTTATCGCGGTGATGGCGGGAAAATGGCCGACGGACGTTAAATAACCTCTAGTAGGGTAATACGTGACAATGCGTCCTTATTTGAACACCTCAATAAACGTACCATCATGCCGTGTTTTCCACCCAGGATGAACTGTCGGCCCGTTGCGCCATCAAACGTCGTAAAACATCGTTTTTGAAGAATTAAAAACACATTCATCAACACGCCATATTATGGAAACCAGAACTCAATATCCGACATAACCAGCTATTAATCATGTCTCTCCTCGGCACCATTCGGCCGACGTCCGCCGCCATCGATGCGTATTAATGCTGACGAAGTCGTGCACCTGGAATTAAAGGACCGCCGGTTAATGACGAAGCAAGCTGCGGTTCTTTCGCATGCTGCTTGCGGCGTGCGGGTATCGCAGCGAATTCATCGTCGCTGGAGTTCCATGTCAAAGTCCCTTGCCCCGTCGGCTGCCATCGTCCCGACCTCTTCGTCCGAGCCGACAGCCCGGCCGGAGAGCAGGCGAGCCGCGCTCGAGCTGCTGCAGCAATGGCTCGGCCTGTCGGTCATTCAACGGCGGGCGCTCGAAGCCCTGACCTCCGAACTCGATCTCGTCTCCACCGATGTCGAATCGAATGTCGGGCGTCTGTCCGAGCAATTTCAGGACATCACTGCGACCACCCGTGAACAAGCCGGGACGGTCCAGGCACTGGTAACGTCCATACAACAGGTCACGGTCGACGGTCAGGTGGTCCCCCTGGAGCAGGTCGCCGCCAGCCTCGGCGACACGCTCTCGGAACTGATCGGCAAGATCGGCGGCCTGTCGTCCCGCGGCGGAGCGATGGTGTCGGCTCTCGACGGGGTATTGACGGAATTGAGCTCTGTCGAAGCCAGCCTCGGGCAGATCGATCGCATCAATCATCAGACCAACCTTCTCGCCCTCAATGCCAAGATCGAGGCGGCGCGCGCCGGCGAAGCAGGACGCGGATTCTCGGTGGTGGCCGAGGAAGTCCGCGAACTCGCCAAGGCGGTCAACAGCCTGTCCTCGGTCATTCGCGGCCAGATCAACGCCATTTCGGGCGGCCTCGCCAAGAGCCACGGCATGCTCCGCGAAATTGCCGCCGTCGACATGTCCGAGGAAAACCTGCACGCCAACAGCCGCGTCCGCATGGTGATGCGCTGCCTCGTCGAGCAGAATGCGAGCGTCGCCGATGCGCTTCGCCAGACCGCCGCCACCACGGACAAGATCACGCGTGATGTGTCGTCCGCGATCGTGGCGATGCAGTTCCAGGATCTCACCTCGCAAAGACTCGGCAATATGAAGAACCTGATGGCCGGTCTTGCGGATGCGCTCGGCGACCTGCATGCCGTCTCGCAACCGTGCCTCGATCAGGAGGGCGAACGTGACCTGGCCGGTCTCGAGGCCCAGCACGAACGGGCATCGCACCTCATCGCGGGTTGCACCCTCAGCGACATGCGAAAACGCCTGGCCGACAGCATCCTCGAAGGAAAAAGTCCGTCCGCCGTGCCGGCTCAACCGCCCAAGGACAAGGCGGCCGACGACGCCGGCTTCGAGTTTTTCTAAGACCTTTCATCGCCAGCCCGTGGTCCATGACAGCCCGGCACTCGCGGGCCGTCATCGTGGCCTTGGCGCATGTTTGAATCTTGCGGCCGTCAATGCGACCGATCGGATCCCCGCCCACGACGGTGGCGCATACAGGAGAGGACCGATCTTCCAGTTGAATATCGGGAATCCGGGCAGCCGGAAGGTTGTCACGATGCCGACACTGTACCGAAAGTCGTCCACACCGAAGTTGAAATGAGTGGACTTCGTCTCGGAGGAACTGCTCGGTCACGTTCATTGCGCTAGGAATCGCGGACGTGAATGCGGGAATGGATCGAAGATGATGAGTGGACTGAGCGCCTACGCCGATCGCGTCGCAGAACTATTGGGGAGCGCGGAAACCACCTCCGGAAACGGACATTGCCTCGAGACGACGGATACGGTGCGGCGGCTGGCGCAATTGGCGCGTGATACCCATGCCCGCGGTAAAACAATAGTCTTCGTCGGTAACGGGGGCAGTGCCGCCATCGCCAGCCACATGGCCACGGACTATTCGAAGAATGGACACGTGCGCGCACGGGCGTTCAACGATTCGTCGATGATCACCTGTCTGGGGAACGATCTCGGCTACGATCGTGTCTTCGCCGATCAGATCGAGCTGCACGCCCGGGAGGGCGACCTTGTCTTCGCAATATCGAGTTCGGGTCGCTCACCGAATATTGTCGCCGGCGTTCAGTCGGCGTTGGCGGCGGGTTGCACGGTCGTCACCCTGAGCGGGTTCGATCCGGGAAATCCCCTGCGTCGCATGGGTGCATTCAACTTCTACATCGCATCCAACCGCTATGGATTTGTGGAGATCGCTCACCTCACGATTTGCCACGCGGTCCTCGATTTGATTTGTGATCTGCCGTTTTCGAGTTGACCCGCGTCGGGCTGTTGTTGTCGCAGAGGTTTTGAGCTTGTTGCGGACAAGCCGGTTGGTCGGCTGCGGATAGGCGCGGCCCGGTTTGGCGCAGACCATTCCGGCGATGACTTCCAATCGGCGCAACGTACCGATCAGCCCAATCTGGATGGTATGCGTCCGCCGAATGGCTCTAAGTTTCCCCGCCGACAACCGCCCCAGACGCCGAACAGACCGAGACAAGTCGGCGAGACGGAAGGGCCGACATAATACCAGCCGTCGTTATCGATGGCTCATGTTGACCGTCGTCC